>NZ_JBYSWQ010000001.1:121314-870576 GCF_058781295.1 Priestia sp. FW507-14D1A | reverse complement strand
TCAATTAATGGAAAACGGACATGTTGTTAAAATTTATACAACGTCTAAAGTGTTGCAGTAAAGAAAAAGGGAGGGAAGCTAGTGGCAGGGGATGTATTATCACAAAATGAAATTGACGCCCTATTATCCGCGTTATCAACCGGAGAGATGGATGCGGATGAGCTAAAAAAGGAAAATAAAAAACAGCGTATTCGTACATATGATTTTAAACGCGCCCTGCGTTTTTCAAAAGATCAGATTCGCAGTTTGACGCGAATTCATGAAAATTATGCGCGCATGTTAATCAACGTCTTTTCGGCGCAGCTTCGTAACGTTGTACAAGTGTCCGTTGTATCAGTGGATCAAATTCCATATGAGGAGTTCATTCGCTCTGTTCCGAAAGTAACCATCTTAAACGTGATAGCCGTCCCTCCTTTAGAAGGGCATATCATTATGGAAGTCAATCCGAACATTGCCTATGCGATGCTTGATCGCTTGCTTGGGGGACAAGGCGAGAGCGGTGGGAAAATTAGTAACTTAACGGAGATTGAAACGAGCTTGGTTCGAAACTTGTTAGAGAAAACGTTAGACAGTATGAGAGAAGCTTGGAGTTCTATTGCGGAAATTGAACCTGAAACATCAGAGTTTGAAGTGAATCCTCAGTTTTTGCAGGTAATTTCACCAAATGAAATTGTCATCGTCATTTCATTAAACGTACAAATTGGAGATGAAACGGGCATGATCAATCTATGTATTCCGCACGTGACGCTTGAGCCGATTGTGTCCAAACTGTCCGTTCATTACTGGATGCAATCTTCGAAAAAAGAACCTAACGTACAAGAGGTTGAGCAGCTAAAGGAACAAATCAATGATGCGGAATTGCAGGTTGTAGCCGAGCTAGGAAAAGCGGATATTTCAATTGAAGATTTCCTAGCATTAGATGCGGGAGATGTTATTCGACTGCAAACAAGCGTTCATAATCCGTTAACTATTTACGTCGGAGAACAACCTAAATTTATTGCACAGCCTGGAAAAGTCAGTCGGAAAGTCGCTGTGCAAATTCTAGATGATGTTAAGAGGAGGAACGAAAGGAATGAACGATGACATGCTTTCGCAAGATGAAATTGATGCGTTGTTAAAAGGAACTTCTTCACTTGACGGGTTTTCAGAGCCGAATAAGTCAAGTCAAGTAGATGATTACTTTACGGAAATGGAAAAAGACGCGCTTGGCGAAATTGGAAATATTTCGTTTGGCAGTTCAGCAACAGCGCTATCGGCTTTATTGAATCAAAAAGTCGATATTACCACACCGTTTGTATCGCTTGTATATAAAGAAGAGCTGACGGATGAATTTCCAAATCCTCATGTCGCTGTGCAAGTTCAGTATACAGAAGGCTTTTCTGGTACGAATTTGTTAGTTATTAAACATGAAGATGCAGCTGTTATTTCAGATTTGATGCTTGGTGGAACGGGTGAGAATCCGACGGAAATCATGGATGAAATTAAGCTGAGTGCAGTGCAGGAAGCGATGAATCAAATGATGGGTTCTGCAGCGACGTCTATGTCTACGGTATTTCAAAAGAAAATTGATATCTCTCCGCCGAGCTTAGATATTTTAAATATTCAAAAAGGGGAAGGCACAGAGTTGATTCCCCAAGATGACGTCTTTGTAAAGGTCTCTTTTAATTTGAAGGTAGGCACATTAATCGATTCGAATATTATGCAGCTTTTATCGATATCTTTTGCCAAAAGCTTGGTGGAAGAGCTCTTAGTTCCAAGCGCAGAAGATATGGCAGCTTCTATTGAAAAAGAATCAGACCTTAACGAAAAGCAAACAGAACCGCCGGCAGCTGAATACATACAGCATGAAGAAACACAGCAGGCAGAATCTGTTCATGTACCAGTTGATATTCAGCCCGCATCGTTTTCAGAGTTCGAGCACGTGTCTTCTCCTCAAGGAGATTCACGAAATTTAGACATGCTGCTTGATATCCCGCTTCAAGTTACCGTGGAGCTTGGAAGAACTAAGCGAACGGTTCAAGAGATTTTAGCATTATCTTCTGGTGCAATCATTGAACTTGATAAACTAGCAGGCGAACCAGTAGATATCTTGATTAATAGCAAATTAATTGCAAAAGGTGAAGTGGTCGTCATTGACGAGAATTTTGGCGTTCGCGTAACCGATATTATTAGTCAAAGAGACCGTATTAACAAACTAAAGTGATGATTTTTAGGAGGAGTAGAGATGGGAAACCGAATTTTAATTGTAGATGATGCTGCATTCATGCGCATGATGATCAAAGATATTTTAACGAAAAATGGATATGAAGTAGTAGCGGAAGCGGCAGACGGCCAGCAGGCTGTGGAGTTATTTAAAGAGCATGCACCAGATCTTGTCACAATGGATATTACGATGCCTGAAATGGATGGAATTACGGCCTTAAAAGAAATTAAAAGCATAAAAAGTGATGCTAAGGTGATTATGTGTTCAGCCATGGGCCAGCAGGCAATGGTAATTGATGCGATTCAAGCAGGGGCAAAAGATTTTATCGTTAAGCCTTTTCAAGCAGATCGAGTATTAGAGGCAATTTCAAAAGCAATTGGATAAACAACAGATTGGCGGGGCTTTCCCGCTAATCTTACACTATGTTGAAGTAAGAGGTGGCAGACATTGCTGCGAAAGTTCGTAATTGCTGCGCTGTTAATAAGCGTATTAGCAGGATCAAATCAAATCGTCTATGCAGAAAGTGGATCTGCATCGGTAAAAGAATGTTTGGAAAAAACGGAGAAGTGTTCAGAGAGTGAGAGTACTGATTCAAAAGAAAAAACTGCACTCCAGGGGACGCCTACGCTTTCAGCTGGAGATATTATGAAGATGATATTCGCGTTTTTACTTGTAATTGGGCTGCTTTTTGCACTCTTAAAATTTGTCAATAAAAAAGGAAGACTGCTGCAAAAAAATAAAATAGTACAAAACTTGGGGGGTACAAATGTTGGAAGCAGCAAATCTGTACAAGTAGTCAAAGTTGGAGATCAGCTTTTAATCATTGGAGTCGGTGAAAATGTGCAGCTTCTTTCAGAAATTACAGGGCAAGAGAAACAGCAGCTGCTCACGCAGTATGAGGAACAACAGAAAAACGAGAGCGAATATAAAGTCGTACTACCGTCTTTTTTAGAAAAATTGACTTCTAAAAAAGAAGAGAAATCCAGCCATTCTTTTCAACAGCTTTTTCAGCGAGAAATGAATGAAATGAAAATAAAAAGGAAAAACGTACTAAAAGAGTTAGAAAGGAACAAAAAGAACGATGAATGAAGTGATGAACCTCTTTAACTCGAGCAGTCCTACAAATATTTCCACGTCTGTCCAGCTTTTGTTGCTGCTGACGGTGTTTTCGGTAGCTCCTGGAATTTTAATTATGATGACCTGCTTTACACGCATTGTCATTGTGCTGTCATTTGTACGTACATCGCTCGGGACACAGCAAATGCCTCCTAATCAAATATTAGTTGGTTTATCGCTGTTTTTAACGTTTTTTATTATGGCGCCAACTTTTTCTCAGGTAAATGAACAGGCGCTTCAGCCGCTTTTAAAAGAAAAAATCACGCTGAATCAAGCCTATGAAAAAGCAGCTGAACCAATGAAAGAATTTATGAGTGCTCATACAAGACAAAAAGATTTAGCTCTTTTTTTAGAATATGCGGATATAGATAAGCCATCCTCTGTTCAAGATATTCCCTTAACTGCGCTCGTTCCGGCTTATGCAATCAGTGAGCTAAAGACAGCATTTCAAATTGGATTTATGATTTTTATTCCTTTTCTCATTATCGATATGATTATAGCAAGCGTGCTGATGTCTATGGGAATGATGATGCTTCCTCCCGTTATGATTTCGCTCCCGTTTAAAATTTTACTATTTGTACTGGTTGACGGCTGGAATTTAGTTGTTAAATCATTATTAATAAGTTTTCAATAGGTGATAGACAATGAATGGAGAATTTGTCATTTCGTTAGCAGAAAAAGGCGTGTATACAATCCTAATTGTATCTGGCCCTTTATTACTGCTGGCCCTTGTAGTTGGGCTCATTATTAGTATTTTTCAAGCAACTACCCAGATTCAAGAGCAAACTCTTGCTTTTGTTCCTAAGATTGTAGCGGTCTTAGTAGGTATTGTATTTTTTGGTCCGTGGATGTTATCAAAAATGATTTCCTTTACATATGAAATTTTTTCAAATCTGTATCGGTACGTAGGATAGCTATGAGTCAGTTGATCTTATCCTATCCCGCGTTTTTACTAGTGCTAGTGCGGGTAACGTCTTTTTTTATTACGGTTCCGCTATTTTCATACAAAACGATTCCCGCAGTTCATAAGGTAGGTTTGTCTGCCTCGCTATCCGTTATTATTGCGACAACAATTGATTTACCCGTCGTTTCGTTAGATGCACAGTTTGTACTTTTAGTAGTAAAAGAATGTGCTGTTGGGTTGTTTATTGGTTTGACTGCGTATGTATTTATTATGGCTATTCAAATTGCCGGAGGTCTCATCGATTTTCAAGTTGGGTTTGCGATTGCCAACGTAATAGATCCGCAGACAGGGGCGCAAAGTCCGATACTAGGTCAATATTTATATGTATTTGCTCTCCTATTTTTATTATCGACCAATGGACATCATTTATTAATAGACGGCATCTATAATAGTTATTTAATTATTCCGTTAGACAAAGTAGCTTTCCCTGTGGGAAGCCAAGCATTTGCTACACACATCATAACTGTTTTTTCATCGATGTTTTTAGTAGCTGTTCAAATGTCCTTGCCTTTAGTAGGTTCATTATTTTTAGTCGATATCGCGCTTGGAATTGTCGCGAGAACCGTTCCGCAGTTAAATATTTTCGTAGTGGGGTTTCCGGTAAAAATTATTGTTGCCTTTATTTTGCTGATTGTCGTGATGGGGAGCATGTTTTATATGATGCAAATCATATTTGAACAAATGATAGAAGCGATGCGCGCGATGATTCGCATATTAGGAGGGGTGTAGCTTTGTTTTTAGTAAAAGTTGATTTGCAATTTTTCGCGGGAGAAAAAACGGAAAAAGCTACACCTAAAAAAAAGCAAGACTCTAGAAAAAAAGGACAGGTAGCTAAAAGTCAAGACGTTACAACTGCGCTCATCCTTTTAATGGTTTTTCTTTATTTTTTGTTTGGAGCCAAACAGTTTTTACAGCAAATGATGAAGTTGTTAAGAGAAGCTTTTCAAACGTATATGCTTGAGGAAGTGACGGCAGAGCGCGTATTTGCAATGTTTAAGCACCTTCTTCCTTCAATAGCTCTTGCAGCAGGTCCTGTTATGCTCGCAGCTTTTATTGCTGCGCTCGGAGCGAATTATATGCAGGTTGGTATTCTTTTTTCCACGGAGGCTCTTCAGCCTAAGTTAGAAAAGATTAACCCTATTAGCGGAGCCAAACGGATTTTTGCCATGAGAGCGCTGGTAGAACTAATCAAGTCAACGCTGAAAATTATGTGTATCGGAGCCGTCACGTTTTTTATCTTATGGATTCACATAGAAGACGTATTAAATTTATCTCAAAAAAGTATAGGGGACTCGCTGATTGTTCTGTCTAAGCTTGTTTTTCAAATGGGACTTGCAGCCTCGCTTATGCTTTTATTTTTATCGCTGCTTGATTATTTGTACCAAAAGTTTGATTTCGAGAAAAATATTCGAATGTCAAAGCAAGATATCAAAGATGAGCATAAAAACATTGAAGGGGATCCTCTAATCAAATCAAAAATAAAGCAAAAGCAGCGGGAAATGGCAATGTCTCGCATGATGCAAGAAGTTCCAAAAGCGGATGTCATCATTACAAACCCCACTCATTATGCCATTGCTTTAAAATATGATGAAGAAAAAATGGATGCTCCCTATGTTGTAGCCAGCGGCGTAGATTTTATTGCTCAAAAGATTAAAGGAATTGCCAAAAGCCATGAAATCATTATGGTAGAGAACCGTCCGCTGGCAAGAGCACTTTTTGACCAAACCAAAGTAGGAGATGCAGTACCCGAAGAGTTTTTTAAAGCGGTGGCTGAAATATTAGCTTACGTATACCGCATTCAAAATAAAATGTAACGTTACGCTATTGTAAGGAGAGAAAAATTAATGTCTGCAAGAGAACTGCCAGTTGTTATAGGTGTTGTACTCATTATCGTTATGCTTGTTATTCCGTTGCCTTCATGGTTATTAAGTATTTTAATCATGATTAACATTTCTCTTGCGCTGCTTGTACTGCTCGTTTCCATGAATATGAAAGAACCTTTAGAGCTGTCGGTATTTCCGTCTTTGCTGCTGGTTCTTACGCTGTTTCGATTAGGTTTGAATGTATCGACGACACGTTCAATCTTAGGAACAGGAGAAGCAGGCGGAGTGGTGGAAACATTTGGCCACTTCGTTATTGGAGGCAATCCTTTAGTGGGCTTTGTTGTCTTCATTATTTTAATTATCATTCAGTTTCTCGTTATTACAAAAGGAGCGGAGCGTGTTTCTGAAGTAGCCGCCCGCTTTACCTTGGATGCGATGCCGGGTAAACAAATGAGTATTGATGCAGATTTAAATGCAGGTATGATTTCAGAAAAGCAAGCAATTGACCGCCGTGAAAAAATTCAGCGCGAAGCAGATTTTTACGGAGCAATGGATGGAGCCAGTAAATTCGTCAAAGGTGACGCCATTGCAGGGATTGTCATCACCCTTATTAATATCTTATTTGGGATTATTATCGGCATGCTGCAAATGGGAATGTCCATCACGGAAGCATCCCAAACCTTTACTTTGTTAACAGTAGGCGATGGGTTAGTGAGTCAAATTCCAGCCCTTATGATTTCAACAGCGACAGGTATTATCGTCACTAGAGCTGCTTCAACAGGTAATTTGAGCGAAGATATTACACAGCAGCTGTTTGCTTTTCCAGTTATGCTTTATGTCACTGGAGGAACGATTGCGGCTCTTGGTTTAATTACGCCAATTAATGATGTTATTACAATGCCTATTGCTATTTTGTTAGAAGTGGGAGGTTATTATTTGTCTCGGGCTAAGCATCAGGCGGTTCGTGAAGAAATGGCGCCTACTGAAGAAGAGATGGAAGACAATGAAATGAAAAGTCCGGAGAGTGTTGTCAATCTATTAAGCGTTGATCCAATTGAATTTGAATTTGGGTATGCATTAATTCCGCTTGCTGATACGAATCAAGGAGGCGATCTGCTCGATCGAATTGTGATGATTAGGCGACAGCTGGCACTTGAGCTAGGATTAGTCATTCCGGTTGTTCGCATCAGAGATAACATTCAGCTTCAGCCCAACGAATACTGTCTTAAAATAAAGGGCAATGAAGTGGCAAAAGGGGAGCTGCTGCTCGATCACTATTTAGCAATCAGTCCGGGAATGGATGATGATTTGATTGAAGGAATTGATACGTTAGAGCCAGCTTTTAAGATGCCTGCAAAATGGATTAGTGAGTCGGTGAAGGAGCAGGCTGAGATGTTCGGGTATACCGTTGTTGACCCGCCCTCGGTTGTGTCTACGCACATAACAGAAGTTATAAAATCGTATGCGCATGAGCTGATTGGAAGGCAGGAGACAAAGCAACTAATCGATCACACAAAAGAAACGTATCCTATTTTAATTGAGGAAGTAACGCCTAATCCTCTTTCCGTTGGAGACATTCAAAGGGTACTGGCAAAGCTTTTAAAAGAAAGCGTCTCAATTCGAAATTTACCCATTATTTTTGAGGTGCTGGCCGACTACGGAAAAATGACGTCAGACACCGATTTGTTAACTGAATATGTCCGGCAAGGGCTCGCAAGACAAATTACCAGTCAATATACGGTCCAAGAAGATCTGCTTCGAGTTCTTACCCTTTCAGGAAAAGTTGAAAAAACGATGGCGGAAGCTGTTCAACAAACGGAGCATGGGAATTATTTATCACTAGACCCTAACGTTTCACAAGCTATCGTAGAAAGTATAGCCAAGCAAACAGAAACACTTTCTTTTCAAGAACAGTCTCCAATTGTGTTATGTTCTCCTGCGGTGAGGATGTACGTGCGCCAAATCACTGAGCGGTATTTTCCCCATATGGCAGTTTTATCATATAACGAGCTAGAAGCAAATGTTGAAGTTCAAAGTGTTGGAGTGGTGGATATCTGATGAAAGTAAAAAAATACGTAGTAGCATCTATGCCGCAAGCTATGAAAGCCATTCGTTCAGATTTAGGTGAGGAAGCGGTTATTTTACATTCAAAACAAATTCGAACAGGAGGGTTTCTTGGCTTATTTACTAAGGCAAAAATAGAAGTATTGGCAGCTGTCGATTCCGTAGAAAAGCTGAGCGTAAAGAAGAATTCGTCGCCGCCAGAACCCAGTACGGAAGATAATCAATCTTTTATGAAGCAGCAGCTCAGTGAGTTAAATACTCTTGTTTCACAAATGAATCAAATGCCAAAGGTTTCTTCAGGTTCATATCCAAAAGCAGTGGAGGATGTGCTTGCCTATTTGCATTTGCAAGAAATAGACGAAGCTATTTTAAAAAGCATAGAGGCTCCTATGCTAGAGTACTACTACTTACATCGCCCTAACTCAAATCAACTTATGGAGTGGACGAAGAGCTGGTTTGTCAATCAGTTTAAAGCAAGTGAATGGAGCGGTCCTTTCAAAAAATATGTAAGTGTAGTAGGACCAACAGGTGTCGGTAAAACAACAACTCTTGCTAAATTGGCCGCAAAATGTGTCCTGGAACACAATCAAAAAATAGCATTTATTACAACTGACACGTATAGAATTTCAGCGATTGAGCAGCTCAAGACGTACGCTTCGATCTTAAATGCTCCTTTAACGATTTGTTATAACGGAGCAGATTTTAAAAAAGCTTTGCTAGAAACGGAAGCATACGATGTGATTTTTATTGACACAGCAGGCCGTAACTTTTTGGAACAGCAATATGTAAATGATTTAAAGAAAATTATTACGTTTCAAGAAAATTTGCAAACGTTTCTTGTTTTAGCCCTAACGTCAAAAGTATCAGATATGAAAGCTGTATATGAACGTTTTGCTAGTTTGCCTGTTGATCACTTGATTTTTACGAAGCAAGATGAAACCATCCGCAAAGGCTCACTTTTAAATATGTTATATCATTACGGCCAGCGAGCTGCTTTTACAACAAACGGGCAGGATGTACCAGAAGATGTTTCGGCATTTAAAATAAAAGAGTTTATTGACGATGTGTTTGGAGATTGGAAAGATGAATGATCAAGCAGCAGTTTTAAGAGAAAAAGTGTTAAAGAAGCATCAAAACTCTTTAAGGAATTGTAAAACACTAGCCGTGTTAAGCGGAAAAGGGGGAGTTGGAAAGTCGAATCTATCATTAAACTTATCTCTTGCGCTAACGAAGCAAAAGCAAAGAGTTCTTCTTTTTGACATGGATATAGGGATGGGAAATATTGATATTTTGATTGGGCAAACTGCTTCATATACGATGGTCGATTTGCTAGAAAAAAAGCTTTCCATCCAGCAAATTATTAAAAAAGGTCCTCAGAATTTAGCTTATGTGGCTGGTGGAACAGGAATTTCCTCTGTATTTGAATGGTCTCCATTAGACCTTGCTCATTTAATACAAGAATTGAATTCGTTAACAAATCAATATGATTATATGATTTTTGATATGGGAGCGGGCATGTCAGAGAGTGTGCTTAAGTTTTTAAAAGCTGTAGATGAAATGATCGTGGTCACAACACCAGAACCTACATCTATAACAGATGCCTACGCTGCTATTAAGCTAGCAGCTTCCTATTCTGTATCAGCACCGGTTCGTCTTATTATTAACAAAACGCTTTCTGACAAAGAAGGAAATGAGACGTATGAACGATTTAACCGAGCTGTTCAGCAGTTTTTGAACATATCTATTTCTCTATTAGGTATTGTCCCAAACGATCAAGCTGTTCAGAAAGCGGTCAATCGCCAAATACCTTTTTTGCTTCAAAATCCAGCATCTAAAGCGAGTATATCACTAATAGAAATGGTGAATATTCTTATTCCTCAAGACAATAGGATAACGGCTAAAAACGAGGGAATGTTTATTCGGCGCCTCAAACGATTTTTTCTTGAAAGGTAGGAAATTAGAGTGAATGAAATAAAGGTGCTTATTGTAGATGATTCTGCATTTATGCGAAAGCTAATCGGCGATTTTTTAGCATGTGACAGTCGTTTTCACGTTGTGGGTACCGCGCGTAACGGTGAAGAAGGGTTGAAAAAAGTGTTCGAGCTGTCGCCGGATATTGTGACACTGGATATTGAAATGCCCAAAATGAATGGCTTAGATATGTTAAAACAGCTCATGCGTGTGAAGCCCCTTCCTGTTGTCATGTTATCGAGTACAACAATAAAAGGTGCTGAAAATACGTTGGCCGCTATGCAGTACGGCGCAGTTGATTTTGTTGCTAAACCTTCGGGAGCTATTTCGCTGGACTTACATAAAGTGAAAGGTGAGCTTATCTCTAAACTTTTGCTTGCTAGCAAAGCCAACATATCTTCAAGCAGTCATCAGCACGTGCAAAACAGCAGTGTATATAACCTCCCAATGGGGACGAAAGTGAACAAAATGATTTGTATTGGTACTTCTACTGGAGGACCGCGTGCGCTGCAAGAAGTATTATCAACTGTTTCAAAAGACATAAACGCACCTATTTTTATTGTGCAGCATATGCCTCCAAATTTCACAAAATCATTAGCGGTTAGACTAAATCAGCTAGCTGATATTGAAGTGAAAGAAGCAAAAGACAATGAAATCGTTCGCTCAGGATGTGCTTATATTGCGCCTGGAGGTTTTCACATGACGGTTGTAGAGAAAAAAGGACAGCTCAGCATTTGTTTAGACACTTCTTCACCTGTAAAGGGACATCGCCCCTCAGTGGATCGTTTGTTTCAGTCGATTAGTAAAATTTCAGGTTATCAAAAACTTGCTATTGTGTTGACAGGAATGGGAGCGGATGGAACGGAAGGTGTTATTGATTTAAAGAAAAATAAAGACGCGCTTATATTAGCTGAATCTGAAGAAACAGCTGTCATTTATGGGATGCCCAAATCAGCCGTTTCTACAAAACTTGTTGATTATATTGAACCGCTGCGAAACGTTGGAAGCTTTATTTCTCGCTACGCACAGAAATAGGAGGGAAAGTTACGATGGATATGAATCAATATCTAGAAGTGTTTATTGAAGAAAGCAGGGAACATCTTCAAAACGTTAATGACCAGCTAATGCGTTTTGAAAAAAATACCGATGATCTTGGCTATGTAAATGAAATTTTTCGGTCTGCTCATACGTTAAAAGGTATGTCTGCAACAATGGGATTTGATGATTTAGCACAATTAACTCACAAAATGGAAAACGTGTTAGATGCTGTTCGAAATCACCAACTCGACGTTCATACGGAAGTTCTTGATGCTTTGTTTGAATCAGTCGATGCGCTAGAAATAATGGTTCAATCTATTTCTGAAGGCGGCGATGGTCAGCTTGATGTCAAATTGCTTGTTCAAAAGCTGCAGCGTATTGTGGCAGAGGAACCCGTAGCACATCATGCAGCTTCTTCGATAGAGTACGATGAATTAGTACAAACGCTGCTCAGCCAAACGGCAGACCAAGGATTTAACGCGTTTGAAATAACCGTACAGCTTGAACGCACCTGCTTATTAAAAGCTGCACGCGCTTATATGGTGTTTGATGTGTTAGAGCAAGCAGGAGACGTTATTAAGTCAGCGCCAACTGTTCAAGATATCGAACAAGAAAAATTCGAATCATCTTTTATCGTTATATTAGTAACAAACGAATCGCAAGAAAAGCTGCAGGCGAGCATTATGGAAGTCTCTGAAGTAGAAAGTGTGAAAATTGCGGCGGTCCCCGTAAAAAAGGAGACAGAAATGGAGGAGCTTGTCTCACCAGAAGTAGCAGCAGCCATACAGGAAGTTACTGTGTCAGCACCTTCTACATCGCCTGTTGAAGAGAAAAGACAGCCCTCAAATAACAAGACGATTCGAGTTAATATTGACCGTTTGGACAGTCTCATGAACTTGTTTGAAGAACTAGTTATTGATAGAGGCAGGTTAGAACAAATATCAAAAGAATTGAATAATAGCGAATTAGACGAAACGGTAGAGCGGATGTCTCGTATTTCTGGAGATTTGCAAACGATTATTTTAAATATGCGTATGGTGCCTGTAGAAACCGTTTTTAATCGTTTTCCCCGTATGGTGAGACAGCTTTCAAAAGATTTAGGGAAACAAATTGAACTTCAAATTGTCGGAGCTGATACAGAGCTGGACCGAACCGTCATTGATGAAATTGGAGATCCGCTTGTTCACTTATTAAGAAATGCCGTTGACCACGGAATTGAAATGCCTCAAGTACGCTTAGAGAACGGAAAGAATGAAAAGGGAACGATTCGCCTTAAAGCTTATCATAGCGGAAATCATGTCTTTATTGATTTAGAAGATGACGGGGCGGGCATCAATCGTGAAAAGGTACTGCAAAAAGCGTTAGATCGAGGAATTATTGATGGGAAAACAGCTGAAACGCTGACGGATAAACAAGTGTATGAGCTCATTTTCGCTTCGGGCTTTTCCACGGCTGAACAAATTTCAGATGTTTCCGGACGAGGAGTAGGTTTAGATGTTGTGAAAAACACGATTGAATCGCTAGGGGGTTCTGTAACGATCGATTCTAACGAAGGATACGGTTCGCGTTTTTCTATTCAACTGCCGCTCACTCTTTCTATCATTTCTGCTTTACTCGTGCAAATGAGTGAAGAGCGCTATGCCTTGCCGCTTTCTTCGATTATTGAAACAGCTATTGTTCAGCCCAAAGAGGTCATGCATGTACACGGTCAAAAGGTTATTGACTTTCGAGGAGCCATTATTCCTCTTATTGATTTAAAAGAACTATTCACTGTGCCTAACTCAGTACAAGGCGATCATTATTCAGTAGTCATCGTGAAAAAAGGAGAAAAGACTGCCGGGCTAATTGTTGATTCATTTATCGGTCAGCAGGAAATTGTTTTAAAATCTTTAGGGCATTATCTGCCGGGTGTGTTTGCTATTTCAGGAGCCACGATTTTAGGCGATGGACAAGTAGCACTTATCATTGATTGCAACGCTTTGATCAAATAACAAATGCTGTAAAAAGAAAGGGAGAAAGGCATGAAAATTATTGTGTTTCAATTGGGAGACGAGGAGTACGGAATCTCAGTAGAAGAAGTGCAGTCGATTGAAAAGATTCAGCACATAACACGCGTTCCTGGAGTGAAAGAATATGTAAAAGGTGTTATTAATCTTCGCGGTGTTATTACACCGATTATTGATTTGCGCACTCGTTTTAACTTGCAAGAACAGCTTAACCATGAGCTGACACGTATTATTATGGTTCGTCTTAATGATGTAGAAGCAGGTTTGATTGTCGATGCGGCAAATGATGTAGTGGATATTGATGAGAAAACGATTGCTTCAGTGCCTGAAACAGTTGAAGGAACAGCTGTAGAATATTTAAACGGAGTCGTTAAAGTAGATAGCCGTTTAATTGTTCTTCTAAATTTACCTAAAGTGCTCTCTTTAGAAGACCACCTCCAGTGAGCCAAACGAATAATGGATATCACGCTGAAGGTTCTAGGAGTTGAAGAATCGTGAGAAATGATAAACAAGTGATTAAGGTAGGAATTGCCGAGATGAATGTTACACATGCACCTGCAGTGCTTCGAACAGCGGGATTAGGGTCATGTGTAGGAGTTGTCGTTTATGACTCTGTTCACTCAGTAGCTGGGCTCGCTCATGTGATGCTTCCGGATTCAAGCGGGGCTAAATGTCCTTTTAATAGAGCTAAATATGTAGATACAGCCATTTTTGATTTGATAAAAATGTTGATTAAACAAGGCGCACATAGAAAATTGTTAAAAGCAAAAATAGCAGGAGGCGCGCAGATGTTTCAATTTGAACCAAGAAATGATGTCATGCGAATTGGTCTTCGAAATGTTCAAGCAGTAGAGAGAGAGCTGCATAGAAACAGTGTAGACATTGCAGCAAAAGCTACAGGAGGACACAACGGACGCACAATTGAATTTGATCCTCAGACGGCTATTTTAAAGGTTCGTACGATTAACGAAGGGATAAAAACGATATAAAGCGCGCTCTGACCGTTTAATAGCGCTATAAAAAGGAGTTGAAAGACCCTTGAAAAGTATACAAGAAGTTGAAGAACATAAAATTTGGCAGGAATGGATAGAGACGAGAGACTCACATGCAGGAAACATGCTTGTTAAAAAGTACATGTCGCTCGTTAACTATCACGTTCAGCGGATTAGCGTGGGGCTGCCGAAGAATATTCATAAAGAAGAGCTTCGTAGTTTAGGGTTAATCGGCCTTTACGATGCTTTGGAAAAGTTTGATTACGGTAGAGACTTAAAGTTTGATACATATGCGTCTTTTCGAATTCGAGGGGCGATAATAGACGGGCTTCGCAAAGAAGATTGGTTATCAAGAAGCGCAAGGGAAAAGACGAAAAGGATTGAGCAAGCAACAGAAGCACTTGAACAAAGATACTTGCGCAGAGTTGCACCAAGTGAGGTTGCAAAAGAAGTAGGTATGACAGAAGCAGACGTTGTTCATACAATGAACGAAGGCTTTTTAGCCAACGTGTTATCAATGGAAGAACAGCCGAAAGAGTATGAAGATGGAGAGCAAAAATATACGATTAAAGATGAAAAAACGCTCTCTCCTGAAGAGGAGCTAATTAACGACGAACGATATCAAGAGCTTGCTGAAGTTATCGAGCAGCTAAATGAAAAAGAGCAGCTCGTGGTTTCATTATTCTATAAAGAAGAGCTGACTTTCACAGAAATCGCACAGCTGTTAGGGCTATCTACTTCACGTATTTCTCAAATTCATTCGAAAGCGCTGTTTAAAATGCGTACGAGTTTAAGCAAAATAATTTAGCAAAGAGGTAGAAGGATGGGGTTTTTACTCACAGTTAGTTTTTTAATTCATGGTCTATCACTGTTTTGCATTATTCTTTTATATATGCAAGTGACCAAAGTGAAAAGGATTGAACGCTTGCACCAGCAAAATATAAATAAAATGGAAGCTGCAATGAGTTCGTATCTTGCTGAATTTCAGGAACAAAACGAGCAGTTTTTAAGTCAGCTTCGAGAGCGTTCCACTTCGCTTTCTTCGGAAGTGGAAAAAAGCAGCGTAAAATCACCTTTGGTAGATGAAGAAGACGTGCCTGTTCAAAGGGTGGATCTAAAAAGTGAGCCTTCCCAGTCGCTGCATGAACTTCTTTCTATAGAAGAAAATCAGAAGCGTATACGCACACCTTTTGATGAATTAACTACAGACCAAATTCAAGATTTGTCAGGTGAAGAGATAAAAGAATTTTCCGTTTATTTAAAGGGAAAAGGTTTAACAATCGAAGAAATTGCAAAACATTTACACAGAGGGAAAACTGAAATTGAATTATTATTGAAATTTCATCAATAAACTTAATGAAACGCTTGCTTGTGAAAAAGGAGTGTGCTATATTTGTTTTTGGTGTTATTACACACGCTTGTTGATTCGGTTGATGGTGCTACTTTTTGTAGTTTCGGCTGAAGATGAAATGAGCGGAGGAGACTTAAAACCATTAGGAGGAAAAACACATGTCAGTAATTTCAATGAAACAATTACTAGAAGCTGGTGTACATTTCGGTCACCAAACTCGCCGTTGGAACCCAAAGATGAAGAAATACATCTTCACTGAGCGTAACGGCATCTACATTATCGATCTTCAAAAAACAGTTAAGAAAGTAGAAGAAGCGTACAAATTCGTTAAAGAATTAGCTGCAGACGGCGGTACTGTTTTATTCGTAGGTACGAAAAAACAAGCTCAAGATTCTGTTAAAGAAGAAGCAGCTCGCGCTGGTATGTACTTTGTTAACCAACGTTGGTTAGGTGGTACATTAACTAACTTCTCAACTATCCAAAAACGTATCAAACGTTTAAAAGATATCGAAAAAATGCAAGAAGACGGTACTTTCGAAGTACTACCTAAGAAAGAAGTAGTTCAACTTAAAAAAGAGTTAGAGCGTCTTGAAAAATTCTTAGGCGGCATTAAAGATATGAAACAACTTCCAGATGCATTATTCATCATTGACCCTCGTAAAGAGCGTATTGCAGTAGCGGAAGCTAAAAAATTACACATTCCAATCGTTGGTATCGTAGACACTAACTGTGATCCAGACGAAATTGATTATGTAATCCCTGCAAACGATGATGCAATTCGTGCTGTTAAACTTTTAACTTCTAAAGTTGCTGATGCTATTCTAGAAGCTAAACAAGGTGAAGAAACAGCAGTTGAAACTGAAACAACTACTGCTTAATTCCGTGAAAGGTGATAAGAGGGAATAGCCTTTTATCACCTTTTTTTGAAAAGATTTAACCCATTTATATACATTAATTACATACCCAAACAAGGAGGCTACACATTATGGCAATTACTGCTCAAATGGTAAAAGAACTACGTGAAAAAACTGGCGCTGGTATGATGGATTGTAAAAAAGCGTTAACTGAAACTAACGGTGATATGGAGCAAGCAATCGATTTCTTACGTGAAAAAGGTATTGCAAAAGCTGCTAAAAAATCAGACCGTATTGCTGCTGAAGGTCTAACTTACATCGAAACTCAAGGTAACGAAGCTGTTATCTTAGAAGTTAACTCTGAAACTGATTTCGTTGCGAAAAACGAAGGTTTCCAAAAATTAACAAAAGAATTAGCTGCTCACATCTTAGCTAACAAACCAGCTGACGCTGCTGAAGCTGCTACTCAAAAAATGGAAAACGGTGCAACTGTTGAAGAACACATCAACTCTGCAATCGCTACAATCGGAGAAAAATTATCTCTACGTCGTTTCGCTGTAGCAACAAAAACTGATGCTGATGCATTCGGTGCTTACCTACATGCTGGCGGACGTATCGGTGTGTTAACAGTATTATCTGGTACAACTGAAGAAGCTGTTGCAAAAGACGTTGCTATGCACATCGCTGCAATCAACCCTAAATACATCTCTCGTGACCAAGTTTCTGCTGAAGAAGCTGAGCGTGAGCGCGAAGTATTAACTCAACAAGCATTAAACGAAGGCAAACCAGAAAAAATCGTTGCAAAAATGGTTGAAGGTCGCCTTGGCAAATTCTTTGAAGATATTTGCTTACTAGATCAAACATTTGTTAAAAATCCTGATCAAAAAGTACGTCAGTTCGTTGAGAGCAAAGGCGCTACTGTTGAAAGCTTCGTTCGTTTTGAAGTAGGAGAAGGTATTGAGAAACGTCAAGACAACTTCGCTGAAGAAGTAATGAACCAAGTTAAAAAGTAAGGGTTTGACCGTATAGGGAACACTGTGTGTTCCCTTTTTTACAAAAGAGATCTCACCGTTAACGATGGAGGTAAGCATGAGTCAAGCAAAATATAATCGTATCGTATTAAAGTTAAGTGGAGAAGCATTAGCTGGTGAAGAGGGTTTTGGTATTAACCCATCCATCATCAAATCTGTTGCTGAACAAGTAAAAGCCGTTTATGAATTAGGTGTGGAAATTGCTGTAGTCGTTGGTGGTGGAAACATTTGGCGTGGTAAAATTGGCAGTGAAATGGGTATGGATCGTGCCGCTGCTGATTATATGGGAATGCTAGCAACAGTAATGAACTCTTTGGCCCTTCAAGATAGCTTAGAGAACATCGGTGTGCAAACACGAGTTCAGACTTCTATCGAGATGAGACAAGTAGCAGAGCCTTATATTAGAAGAAAAGCTGTTCGTCATCTTGAGAAAAAACGCGTTGTTATTTTCGCCGCGGGTACAGGAAACCCTTATTTCTCTACAGATACAACAGCAGCTTTGCGTGCAGCTGAAATCGAAGCTGACGTGATCTTAATGGCTAAAAACAACGTAGATGGCGTTTATAATGCAGATCCTAAGCTTGTACCTGATGCTGTAAAATACGAAACATTAACGTATATTGATGTTTTAAAAGATGGACTAGCTGTTATGGATTCTACAGCTTCTTCATTATGTATGGACAATGATATTCCGCTAATTGTTTTTTCAATTACGGAAGAAGGTAATATTAAACGTGCCGTTACAGGCGAAAACATTGGAACAATTGTAAAGGGGAAATAAACATGCCAAAACAAGTGTTGCAAAACGCAAAAGAAAGAATGGAAAAAGCAATTCAATCATTTAGCCGCGAACTAGCATCAATTCGTGCTGGACGTGCAAGCGCGTCACTTCTTGACCGCGTAACGGTAGAATACTACGGTGCACCAACACCAATTAACCAATTGGCGCAAGTAAGCGTGCCTGAAGCTCGTATGCTTGTTATTCAGCCTTATGACAAATCACAAATTGGTGAAGTTGAAAAAGCTATTTTAAAATCTGACTTAGGGTTAACACCTACAAGCGATGGAACTATTATCCGTTTATCGATTCCTGCTTTAACGGAAGAGCGTCGTCGTGAGTTAGTGAAAATGGTGAAAAAATATGCTGAAGAAGCAAAAGTTGCGGTTCGTAACGTACGCCGTGATGCAAACGATGATTTCAAAAAGTTAGAGAAAAAAGGTGAAATTACTGAAGACGATTTACGCGGCTACAGTGATGACATTCAAAAACTAACAGATGATCATATCGTAAAAGTGGATAAAGTGGCGAAAGATAAAGAAGAAGAAATTATGGCAGTTTAAGTCATTTCAAGGTAAAATATATTGTAAAAGACCCTCTATTGTTTACAGGGGGTTTTTTTGTTAATAATGTGTAGTAAGAAAAAACTCACATAAGCCACACGTTTATGTGAGAGCGTACAACGGGGGACCTTTGCATGTTAAGAAAATTTCAAGCATGGAAGAAAAGTCAAGATTTAAATACACTGTCTTTGTCAGAACGAAAAGATCAAGTGAAACAGCACCCTGTTCCTGAACATATTGCAATTATTATGGATGGGAACGGTCGTTGGGCGCAAAAACGAGCTCTTCCTCGCATGATGGGCCATCATGAAGGAATGAAGGTAGTGCGTCATGTGACCAGATTGGCCAATGAATTAGGTGTTAAAGTATTAACTTTATATGCATTTTCCACTGAAAATTGGAAGCGCCCCAAAACTGAAGTCGAGTTTTTAATGAAACTGCCAGAGGAATTTTTAACAACCTTTCTGCCTGAGCTAATTGAAAAAAATGTGCAAGTTCGTATTATGGGGGATAAAAGTGAGCTCCCTGCCCATACGATTCGAGCCGTGGATAACGCAATTGAAAAAACAAAGCATAACACAGGGCTGATTTTAAACTTCGCGCTCAATTACGGTAGCCGTCACGAAATCATGGGCGCTATTCAGTCATTGGTAGAAGATGTAGAACAGGGAAAAGTAGCTTCCTCTTCTATTTCAGAAAATTTATTTTCTTCCTATTTAATGAGCAAAAGCCTTCCAGATCCGGATTTGCTTATTCGTACAAGCGGTGAGCTTCGCTTAAGTAATTTTATGCTTTGGCAGCTAGCTTACACAGAGTTTTGGTTTACAGAAGTATTATGGCCAGATTTTAAAGAAAATCATTTAATCGAAGCAGTCGAGGCGTTTCAAAAGCGCGGTCGCCGCTTTGGTGGTGTATAAGAAGGTGTGGAAAACAAGATGAAACAGCGCATTATCACCGCGATTGTAGCACTTGCGGTATTTGTGCCGATTGTTTTAATTGGAGGGTTACCTTTTACCCTTATTATGTATGTAATCGGAACAGTTGGTGTAATTGAGCTTTTAAAAATGAAACATTTGAAAGCAATGTCTTTTCCAAGTATCATTAGTTTATTGCTAACCTGGGTGTTTTTACTACCAAATGGAAGAGATGTTGCATTTCAATTCTTAAGTGAACATAAGATAGAAGTAGCGCTTGCTGCTGTCCTTCTTTTATTAATGTACACGGTTGTAGTTAAAAATAAATTTACCTTCGATGACGTTGGGTTTATTTTATTAACGACAGTATATGTTGGCTTTGGCTTTCATTATTTTATCGAGGTTCGTCAAGAGTTCGGGTTAGCTTATTTGTTCTTTGCTTTTCTTATTATTTGGGCGACGGATTCCGGAGCTTATTTTATTGGACGAGCAATGGGGAAACGAAAGCTATGGCCGGAAATCAGTCCCAATAAAACCATTGAAGGTTTTGTTGGTGGCGTCGTATGCGCTATTGTAGTAGCCATTGTATTTAAGCTGTTAGCAAATATTGATCAAACTATGATTGAACTACTCGTAATTGGTATTATCGTATCGTTATTTGGACAGATGGGTGATCTTGTACAATCAGCGTTCAAACGTCACTATGGCGTAAAAGATTCAGGAAAGATTTTACCGGGTCATGGTGGGATTTTAGACCGTTTTGACAGTTTGATGTTCATCATGCCAATTTTAGCTTTTTTATTATCTCTATAAAAAAGATGTCTTTGTTTTAATAGGAGTGAATATACTTGAAGAAAATTTCCTTGTTAGGAGCTACAGGTTCAATCGGTACTCAAACCGTGGATATTGTTCGAGCGCATCCGGAGCATTTTGAGCTCTCAGCAATCTCTGTAGGTCGAAATATTAATGAAGCAAGAAAGATTATTCAGCAGTGTAAGCCAGCCCTTGTTTCTGTGATGAAGCAAGAAGATTGTCTGTCACTGCAAGCAGAATTCCCTTCTATTCGATTTGTTTATGGAGAAGAAGGGCTTGTGGAAGTGGCAACTCATCCATCCACAGAAGTTTTAGTAAATGCGGTTCTTGGAAGTGTAGGGTTGACTCCTACGCTAGAAGCAATCAAAATGAGAAAAACGATTGCTATTGCAAATAAGGAGACACTTGTTACCGCTGGTCACCTTGTCATGGAAGCAGCCAAGGAATATGGAGCTGATATTTTACCGGTAGACAGTGAGCACTCAGCTATTTTTCAAAGTTTGCAAGGGCAAGACCAAAAAGCAATAGACCGTTTAATTTTAACGGCTTCTGGAGGGAGCTTTCGAGATAAAACGAGAGCAGAACTACAGGGAGTAACGGTTGAAGATGCGTTAAATCATCCAAACTGGTCGATGGGAGCTAAAATTACAATTGATTCGGCAACGATGATGAATAAGGGACTAGAAGTGATTGAAGCACATTGGCTTTTTGATCTTCCCTATGAGAAAATTGATGTATTGTTACATAAAGAAAGCATCATTCATTCTATGGTAGAGTATTCTGATACAAGCGTTATTGCTCAGCTTGGAACGCCTGATATGCGCGTGCCAATTCAATACGCGTTAACGTATCCAAAACGCATGTCTTTACCTAACACCAAGCGTTTAAGTTTGGCGGATATTGGTCAGCTTCACTTTGCTAAAATGGATGAAGAGCGTTTTCGCTGTTTAGCTTTTGCATTTGAGGCGGGCAAAGCGGGTGGAACACTTCCGACTGTTTTAAATGCAGCTAATGAAGAAGCTGTTCAAGCCTTTTTAGATGGTCACATTACATTTTTACAAATTGAAGATGTGATTGAAAAAGCAATGAATGAACATACTGTAATACAGAAACCTTGTTTATCTACTATTAAAGAAGTAGATTTAGAAGCAAGAGAGTTTGTTAGATCCGCCATCTCTCGATAATGTGCGTGCGAGAGAAGCCACTCACTTATTTCTGATGGGTGGAGGTTTGACTCTATTACATGAAGGGGGTAATACCCATTGAACACAGTCATTGCGTTTGTCGTCATTTTTGGAGCTCTTGTATTCTTTCATGAGCTTGGTCATTTAGTTTTTGCAAAGCGTGCAGGCATCTTATGCCGTGAGTTTGCCATTGGGTTTGGTCCCAAAATCTTTTCATTTAAACGAGATGAAACAGTTTATACCATTCGTTTGCTGCCTCTAGGTGGATTTGTTCGAATGGCTGGAGAAGACCCAGAAATGATCGAAGTTAAGCCTGGTCAAATGGTGGGCCTCATGTTTGATAAGGAAGACAAAGTAAATAAAGTCATTATTAACAACAAGGAACAGCATCCAAATGCAAAAGTTATTGAGGTAGAGCAAGCAGACTTAGAGCATAATCTATTTATTTCAGGTTATGAAGAAGGTGAAGATGAACGTCTGCAAAAATTTGAGGTAGCAGAAGAATCTTACTTCGTTATGGACGGAGAAGAAATTCAAATTGCACCTTACAGCCGTCAGTTTGCTTCCAAAACTCTTGGTCAGCGTGCGCTAGCCATTTTCGCTGGTCCGCTAATGAACTTTATATTAGCCTTTGTTATTTTTATCGTTCTTGGGATTTCTCAAGGATATGTTGTTGACAAACCTGTGATGGGCAAATTAACATCAGATGGAGTAGCCGTTGACGCGGGACTTAAACAAGGAGATAAAGTTCAAGCAATTGATGGACAAAGTGTTTCAACGTGGGATGATGTCGTAAAAGTAATTCAAAAACATCCTGAACAGCAAATTACATTCACGGTTCAGCGCGGCAGCAAAACGCTAGATATTCCGATTACACCTGAAAGTCGCAAAGTTGGGGAACAAACAATTGGACTAATTGGCGTATATGCACCGGTTGAAAAGTCATTCATTGGTTCGATCACGCACGGAGCTACTGAAACATATACGTGGATGAAAGAAATCTTAACGGGTCTAGGGAAGCTTGTGACAGGACAATTCAAACTGGATATGCTTTCTGGTCCTGTAGGTATTTACGCAGCAACCGATCAAGTAGCACAGTCAGGCATTTATTATCTAATGAAATGGGCAGCCGTTTTAAGTATTAACTTAGGGATTGTCAATTTGCTTCCACTTCCTGCTTTAGACGGAGGACGACTATTGTTCTTCGCTGTAGAAGGAATTCGCGGTAAGCCAATTGATCGTCAAAAAGAAGGCATTGTTCATTTTATCGGTTTTGCTTTATTAATGCTGCTGATGCTCGTTGTAACGTGGAACGATATTCAAAAGTTCTTTTTATAAGACATACGCTCAGCGAGGGATATTCCCTCGCTGATTATATGAAAATTGCGGCATGGTCCGCCTTAAAAAATAAGATAGAGAAGTAAGCGAAGAGGTGCGAGGTTATGAGACAAAGTTCTACATTGATTCCTACATTAAGAGAAGTGCCAGCTGATGCGGATATAAAAAGCCATCAGCTTCTATTGCGCGCAGGTTACATGCGTCAAAATGCAAGCGGTGTGTACAGCTTTTTACCGCTTGGTAAGCGCGTATTGCAAAAGGTTGAACAAATTGTTCGTGAAGAGATGGACCGTGCAGGTTCTGTCGAATTATTAATGCCTGCTTTACAACAAGCTGAATTGTGGCAAGAGTCTGGCCGCTGGTATTCATACGGACCTGAGTTAATGCGTATGAAAGATCGTCACGGCCGTGAATTTGCTTTGGGAGCAACACACGAAGAAGTTATCACAAGCTTGCTTCGTGACGAAGTGAAGTCATACAAACGTTTACCGCTAAATTTATATCAAATTCAAACGAAGTTCCGCGATGAAAAACGTCCACGCTTTGGCTTATTACGCGGTCGTGAATTTATTATGAAAGATGCATATTCGTTCCATGCTTCTCAAGAAAGTTTAGATGAAGTATATGACAAAATGTTTGCTGCCTACAGCCGCATCTTTGAGCGCTGCGGATTAAATTTCCGTGCGGTTATCGCTGATTCAGGTGCAATGGGCGGAAAAGATACGCATGAATTTATGGTTCTTTCTGAAATCGGGGAAGATACAATTGCTTATTCAGATACATCTTCTTATGCAGCAAATGTTGAAATGGCACCGGTTGTAAATACCTATGAAAAATCAACTGAAGCTGAAAAAGAATTAACAAAGGTAGAAACACCAAATCAGCATAGCATTGAAGACGTAGCTGCTTTCTTAAATGTTGAAGCGACTTCTTGTATCAAGTCACTTTTATTTAAAGTAGATGATCGTTTTGTGCTTGTACTTGTTCGCGGGGACCACGAAGTAAACGATATTAAAGTGAAAAATTATTTTGAAGCTTCCGTTGTTGAACTGGCAACTCCAGAAGAAACAAAAGAAGTATTAAAATGCGCAGTTGGTTCAGTAGGACCGATTGGAGTAAGTGATTCAGTAGAAGTGGTAGCTGACCATGCTGTAAAAGCAATTGCTAACGGTGTATGCGGAGCAAATGAAGAAGGTTATCACTACACAAATGTGAATGAACGTAACTTTAATGCAACTTACGAAGATTTCCGCTTCATCCAAGAAGGGGATCAGTCACCGGATGGACAAGGCGTTATCAAGTTCGCTAAAGGTATTGAAGTGGGCCACGTCTTTAAGCTAGGAACTCGTTACAGTGAAGCGATGGGAGCAACGTATCTAGATGAGAACGGACGCAGCCAGCCAATGATTATGGGCTGCTATGGTATCGGTGTTTCTCGTACAGTAGCTGCGATTGCAGAACAATTTAATGATGAAAACGGTCTTCTATGGCCAGAAGCTGTTACGCCTTATCAAGTGCACGTTATTCCAGTTAACGTGAAAAATGATGAACAGCGTGAACTAGGTGAGAAATTATATAATGAGTTATTAGATAATCGCTTTGAAGTGCTGTTAGATGACCGCCAAGAGCGTGCAGGAGTAAAATTTGCAGATTCAGATCTAATTGGTCTTCCTGTTCGAGTAACAGTTGGTAAACGTGCATCTGAAGGAATTGTAGAAGTAAAAGTACGCAAAACTGGGGAGTCATTAGAAGTGTCAGTTGACAATCTTGTTTCAACAGTGAAAGAACTGCTAGCGAAGTAATGAAGCAGCGGGGATTTGTATCCCTGCTGTTTTTATGTTTATAAACAGAACATATGACAGAATAGAAGTCATTTATGTTAAAATAGATTGCACTCATTTATAAAAGGAGGCAGAAAACTTGGAAGCACAAACGCTAGGAAAAAAAGAGCGTTTTAAGTTGCTGCTGCAGCAGTTAGAGCTGACGAGTGATCAAATTGTTCCTTACTTTGAAAACGCAGCGATTGAAAAGCTCGTCATTCAGAAAGAACAAAAAAAATGGCATTTCCATTTTTCTTTAGAAGGGTTATTACCTTTTGAGATTTATGAGTTATTCCATGCTCGCATGTCTTCAGCTTTTTCTCATATTGCGAGTGTTTCTTTTTCTATTCAAACCGTTAATAAACAATGTACGGAAGAGCATGTACAGTCATATTGGAAGCATTGTATTGGAGAAATGCAGGGCATATCTCCGCTTTTACAGTCGCTTTTACAAGATCAAATGCCGAGGTTGAACGGCGCCAAATTGATTGTGAACGCACGACATGATGCAGAAGGAACGGCTTTACGTAAAAAGTATAGTCAGTTAATTGCTGATCAGTATGCGTCCTATGGGTTTCCGAACCTTCAGCTAATGACGGAAGTTGTACATTCAGAAGAAGCATTTCAGCAGTTTGTAGAGCAACGAAAACAAGAAGATACAGAAAAAGTATTACAAGCCATCACAGAAATGCAAAATAAAGAAAATGAAAAAAGTGATGGACCAGACCTACCAAAAGGTCCGCTTACAATTGGATATATGATTAAAGACGAGACGGTTCGCCTGGATTCCATTGTGGATGAAGAAAAGCGAATTGCCGTTGAAGGCTACGTATTTGATGCAGAAACGAGAGAATTACGAAGCGGACGTACGCTTCTTATTTTTAAAGTGACAGATTATACAAACTCTATTATGGTTAAAATGTTTTCACGTGATAAAGAAGATATTCCTTTACTTCAAGCGATTAAAAAAGGAATGTGGGTAAAGGTTCGGGGAAGTGTACAAAACGATACATTTGTTCGTGATCTAGTTATGATTGGAAATGATGTTAACGAGATTACCGGTCCTGCTAGACAGGATACAGCGCCTGAAGATGAAAAGCGTGTGGAACTTCACTTGCATACGCCAATGAGTCAAATGGATGCCGTTTCATCTGTTGGAGCTTTAGTCGGACAAGCCAAAAAATGGGGACATCCGGCTGTAGCGATAACTGATCACGCGGTTGCACAGTCGTTTCCTGAAGCGTATGGAGCCGGGAAAAAGAACGGCATTAAAATACTGTACGGAGTGGAAGTCAATTTAGTAGACGACGGCGTGCCGATTGCCTATAATCCACAGCATGTGGATTTGACAGAAGCAACTTACGTCGTATTTGACGTCGAAACAACCGGTTTGTCAGCCGTATACGATACCATTATTGAACTTGCTGCCGTGAAGATGAAAGAAGGCGAAATCATCGATCGATTTGAACGGTTTGCAAATCCTCATCATCCTCTGTCTGCAACAACAATTGAGCTGACGGGTATTACAGATGATATGGTCCAAAATGCGCCTGAAATCTCAGAAGTACTTCGGGATTTTCACGAGTGGATGGGAGACAGTATTTTAGTCGCTCATAATGCAAGCTTTGATATGGGATTTTTAAATATGGGACTGCAAAAAATCGGATTAGAAAAAGCAGCTAACGGCGTTATTGATACGCTTGAACTCGGAAGATTTTTGTATCCGCATATGAAAAACCATCGTTTAAATACTCTTGCTAAAAAGTTTGATATTGAACTTGTGCAGCATCACCGCGCGATTTACGATGCGGAAACAACCGGCTATTTGTTAAATAAAATGCTGAAAGATGCATTTGAACGCGAAATTACGATGCACGATCGCTTAAATGATTATATGGGAGAAGGGAATGCATATCAGCGGGCCCGTCCTTATCATGCGACGCTTTTAGCACAAAACGACGTAGGTTTAAAAAATCTATTTAAACTCGTTTCTATTTCTCATTTAAATTACTTTTATCGAGTTCCGCGAATTCCGAGATCTCAGCTCGACAAATATCGAGAAGGTATCTTGATTGGAACCGCATGTGACCGAGGCGAAGTATTCGAAGGCATGATGCAAAAAGGAATTGATGAAGTAGAAGGAGCAGCTGAATTTTATGATTACATCGAAGTGCAGCCCCCTGACAACTACAAGCACTTAATTGAACTGGATTTAGTGCGGGATGAGAAAGCCTTAAAAGATATTATCAGCAATATTGTGAAGCTCGGTGAAAAGATTGGAAAGCCGGTTGTAGCAACAGGAAATGTGCACTATCTCAATCCGGAAGACAAAATTTACCGAAAAATTTTAATTGGTTCACAAGGCGGGGCTAACCCGTTAAACCGTCATCAGCTGCCGGATGTTCATTTTAGATCAACGGATGAGATGCTGAATTGTTTTTCATTTTTAGACGGGGACAAAGCGAAAGAAATTGTTGTTCATAATACGCAAAAAATAGCGGATATGATTGACGATATTAAACCAATTAAAGATGATTTATATACGCCTAAAATTGAAGGTGCAGACGAAGAAATGCGTGAAATGAGCTATGCGATGGCACGCAGCATCTACGGTGAAGAGCTGCCTGAAGTAGTAGAAGCTCGCCTAGAGAAAGAGTTGAAAAGTATTATCGGGCACGGGTTTGCCGTTATTTACTTGATCTCGCATAAACTCGTTAAAAAATCCTTGAATGATGGTTACTTAGTTGGTTCACGTGGTTCCGTAGGGTCTTCATTCGTTGCGACGATGACAGAAATTACAGAAGTAAACCCACTGCCGCCGCATTATGTTTGTCCAAAATGTAAGAAATCTGAGTTTTTTAATGACGGTTCCGTTGGTTCTGGATTCGACTTGCCGGATAAAAGCTGCGACGATTGTGGCGTACCATTTATTAAAGACGGACACGATATTCCGTTTGAAACGTTCTTAGGATTCAAAGGAGATAAAGTTCCCGATATCGATTTGAACTTCTCCGGAGAGTATCAGCCGCGAGCTCATAACTATACAAAAGTACTGTTTGGACAAGATAATGTATACCGCGCGGGAACAATCGGTACAGTAGCCGAAAAAACAGCTTATGGCTATGTAAAAGGCTATGCCGGTGACCGTGATTTACATTTGCGAAACGCAGAAGTGGATCGTTTAGTAGCAGGATGTACGGGCGTAAAACGTACAACGGGTCAGCATCCAGGGGGGATTATCGTTGTACCGGACTATATGGATATTTTCGATTTTTCACCGATCCAGTTTCCAGCTGATGACCGTAATTCCGAATGGAGAACAACTCATTTTGACTTCCATTCGATTCATGATAATTTATTAAAACTTGATATACTTGGACACGATGATCCGACCGTGATTCGCATGCTTCAAGATTTAAGTGGAATTGATCCAAAAACAATTCCGACAGATGATCCTGAAGTGATGAAAATTTTTAGCGGAACGGAATCACTTGGCGTAACAGAAGAGCAAATTATGTGTAAAACAGGAACGCTTGGCATACCTGAGTTTGGAACGCGCTTTGTGCGTCAAATGTTAGAAGATACGAAGCCAACGACGTTTTCAGAGCTTGTTCAAATCTCAGGACTGTCGCACGGTACGGACGTATGGCTTGGTAATGCGCAGGAGCTAATTCGCAATGATATTTGCAACTTAAGTGAAGTAATCGGCTGTCGTGATGACATCATGGTGTATCTGATTTATCAAGGTCTTGAACCTTCCCTTGCCTTTAAAATTATGGAGTCTGTACGTAAAGGGAAAGGGCTAACACCTGAATTTGAAGAGGAAATGATCAAAAATGGTGTTCCGGACTGGTATATTGATTCTTGTAAAAAGATTAAGTATATGTTCCCTAAAGCCCATGCGGCTGCTTATGTATTGATGGCCGTGCGTATTGCTTATTTCAAAGTGCACCACGCGCTTCTTTATTACGCAGCATACTTTACGGTTCGTGCAGATGACTTTGATATTGATACGATGATCAAAGGCTCAACTGCCATTCGAGCGAAGATGGAAGAAATCAATGCCAAAGGTTTAGATGCATCTCCTAAAGAGAAAAACTTATTAACGGTGCTTGAGCTTTCTTTAGAAATGTGCGAACGAGGCTATTCGTTTAAAAAAGTAGATTTATATGAATCTAGCGCAGACGAATTTTTAATTGACGGTACGTCTTTAGTTCCACCGTTTAATGCCATTCCCGGTCTTGGCACAAATGCAGCGCTGAACATTGTAAAAGCTCGTGAAACGGGAGAGTTTTTATCGAAAGAAGACTTGCAGCAGCGAGGCAAAGTATCGAAAACGATTTTAGAGTATCTAGACAACCATGGATGCCTTGAATCATTACCTGATCAGAACCAGCTTTCTCTTTTCTAACATTTGCATAAAATAAGCGGTTATGATATAGTAATTGTGGAAATGCTAAGGATACGGACGAGAAAGAGTGGGGAAACCCGCTCTTTCTTATTGATATGAACTTACTGACATAGTAAGTAGTATGGAGAACGAATCGGCTTCTAGCATGATTCGTTTTTTCTGTAGATTTTCAATCACCATGATTGATTTATTATGTGACGTTTAAAATCCTGCAACACAAATGACAACATTTCCACTCTAGTAGGTTAGACCTCTTATAGAGTGCAAAATAAAAATAGCAAATAAACCACTCTTTTTTGATATAAGAGACATAAAAAACGCGTAACCTAAACATACCATGCAATGTCTCGAAGGGAGGATTAGAATGAGTAAAAATGTAAAACAAACAGTGGAAGAAATGGTTTCCCCTATCTTAGAGGAAATGAATTTAGAGCTTGTTGAAATTGAATACGTAAAAGAAGGAAAAGATTGGTTTTTACGTGTGTTTATCGACTCTGATACCGGCGTGGATATCGAAGACTGCGGAGCAGTAAGTGAAAAATTGAGTGAGAAAATGGATGCAGTAGATCCAATCCCTCATAACTATTTTTTAGAAGTATCATCGCCTGGTGCGGAACGCCCATTAAAAAAAGATAAAGATTTTGAACGTGCAATTGGTAAGCATGTATACATAAAAACATATGAACCAATTGAAGACGCAAAAGAATTTGAAGGCGAATTACAATCATTTGACGGAGAAACTGTCACATTATCTATTCGTATCAAAACACGCACAAAAACGGTGGTTTTACCATATGACAAAGTCGCTTTTGCTCGATTAGCGATTGTATTTTAATGTGTAGGGGCCAATATTAAAGGGGGATTATCCAACGATGAGCAGTGAGTTATTTGATGCCTTAGTCATTCTTGAAAAAGAGAAAGGCATTAGCAAAGATATAATTATTGAAGCAATTGAAGCAGCGCTAATTTCTGCTTACAAACGCAACTTTAACCAAGCGCAAAACGTACGCGTTGATTTAAATTTAGAAAGAGGTTCAATGCGCGTGTTTGCTCGCAAAGATGTGGTTGATGAAGTATATGATCCACGCCTGGAAATTTCGGTTGAAGAAGCACAAACAATCAACCCTAACTTTCAGCTAGACGATGTGGTTGAAATCGAAGTAACGCCAAAAGACTTTGGACGCATCGCGGCTCAAACGGCAAAACAAGTTGTTACACAGCGTGTTCGTGAGGCGGAACGAGGCGTTATCTATTCAGAGTTCAGCGATCGCGAAGAAGATATTATGACAGGTATTGTTCAGCGTCAAGATTCTCGCTTCATCTATGTGAGCCTTGGCAAAATTGAAGCATTGCTTCCTCAAAGCGAGCAAATGCCAAATGAGCAGTATAAACCTCATGATCGTATTAAAGTGTATATTACGAAAGTAGAAAAAACAACAAAAGGCCCACAAATCTATGTTTCACGTACGCACCCAGGTCTTTTAAAACGTCTTTTCGAAAAAGAAGTACCGGAAATCTATGACGGTACAGTTGAATTAAAATCAGTAGCTCGCGAAGCTGGAGACCGTTCAAAAATCTCTGTTCATTCTGAGTATGCTGAAGTAGATCCGGTCGGTTCTTGCGTTGGGCCAAAAGGTCAGCGCGTACAGGCTGTTGTAAATGAACTAAAAGGTGAAAAAATTGACATCGTTCGCTGGTCAAATGATCCAGTTGAATTTGTTGCCAATGCTTTAAGTCCATCTAAGGTAGTAGATGTGATTGTAGATGAAAATGAAAAAGCAACAACTGTTATCGTTCCTGACTATCAGCTGTCACTTGCAATTGGTAAACGTGGACAAAATGCACGTCTAGCTGCTAAGCTGACAGGCTGGAAAATTGATATTAAAAGTCAATCAGAAGCTGAACAAGAAGGTATGGTTGTAAAAAACAGCGATGATATGCTAGTAAGTCAACATGCATTTGATTCAGATGAAGATATGGAATAAGAGGTGAGCCAAGGTGAACAATCGTAAAAAAGTCCCGATGCGAAAATGTGTGGCCACTGGAGAAATGAAGCCTAAAAAAGAGCTAGTACGCGTTGTACGCTCAAAAGAAGGCGACGTTTCAGTTGATGTAACGGGTAAAAAGTCCGGGCGCGGAGCTTATGTAAGCAAGGATAAAGAAGCAATTTTATTGGCAAAAAAGAAAAATGTGCTTTCGACACATTTAGGCGCGTCAATAGATGAAGCGGTTTATGAAGAGTTGCTAGCGCTTGTAGAAAAGGAGAAACAGTCACGCTAATGAATGAACAATGGATCTCCTTTTTAGGGCTTGCAAACCGTGCACGCAAATTGATTTCTGGAGAAGAACTTGTGGTTAGAGAAGTTCGGAAACAAAAAGCAAAGTTAGTACTTTTAGCAAGCGATGCGTCTGAAAACACAAAGAAAAAAGTAACGGATAAATGTTCTTACTATAACGTTTCGGTTAAAATCGTTCCCGATCGCTATACGCTAGGTCAAGCGATTGGTAAAGATGCTCGAGTCGTGGTAGCCGTTATGGACGAGGGGTTTGCTAAAAAGCTAGCAACGATGCTCGGTTAATTTTATGGGGGTGAAAGTATTGAATAAAAATACAAAATCAACAGCTAACAAAGGAAACAATAAAGGTAACAAAAAGCCACAGGCACAAAAGTCACAGGCACCAAAAGGTAGACCGGCTCCAGCAGCTGCAAAAGAGTTACCGGAAAAAGTAACGTTTGTCGGAAGCTTAACGGTTTCTGAGTTAGCAAAAGAATTAGGCAAAGAGCCTTCTGAAATTATTAAAAAATTATTTATGCTTGGTGTAATGGCAACAATTAACCAAGAGTTAGATAAAGATTCTATCGAACTAATTGCCGGAGAATACGGTGTAGAAGTTGAAGAAGAAGTAGTGGTAGATGACAATGCTTTTGAATCATTAGAAATCATTGATGACGAAAAAGACCTTCAAGTGCGTCCTCCAGTTGTTACAATCATGGGTCACGTTGACCACGGTAAAACGACGCTTCTTGACTCTATCCGTAACACAAAAGTAACGGCTGCAGAAGCAGGCGGTATCACGCAGCACATCGGTGCTTATCAAGTTGTGGTTGACGAAAAGAAAATTACATTCCTTGATACACCAGGGCATGCTGCATTTACAACGATGCGTGCTCGCGGTGCGCAAGTAACGGATATTACAATCCTTGTTGTGGCAGCAGACGATGGTGTAATGCCTCAAACAATTGAAGCGATTAACCATGCAAAAGCGGCAGAAGTGCCAATTATTGTTGCGGTTAACAAAATGGATAAAGAAGCAGCAAATCCAGATCGCGTTATGCAAGAACTAATGGAGCACGGCCTTGTAGCTGAAGAGTGGGGCGGAGAAACAATCTTCTGTAAGCTTTCAGCCATTTCGGGTGAAGGGATCGATCAATTGCTTGAAATGATTTTACTTGTAAGTGAAGTAGAAGAGTTAAAAGCAAATCCTAACCGTCGTGCAGCAGGTACAGTTGTAGAAGCACAGCTAGATAAAGGCCGTGGGTCTGTAGCAACGCTTCTTGTTCAAACTGGTACACTACGCGTAGGTGATCCAATCGTAGTCGGAAATACGTTTGGCCGCGTTCGCGCAATGGTAAATGATATCGGCCGCCGTGTGAAGGAAGTAGGACCATCTACTCCGGTTGAGATTACTGGCTTAAACGAAGTTCCGTTAGCTGGAGATCGTTTCTTAGTGTTTGAAGATGAGAAAACAGCTCGTCAAATCGGAGAAGCTCGTGCTCAAAAGCAGCTTGAACAACAGCGCGGTGAAAAATCTCGCGTAAGCTTAGATGATTTATTTGAAAAAATTAAACAAGGTGAAATGAAAGACTTAAACCTTATCGTAAAAGCAGACGTACAAGGTTCTGTAGAAGCATTGGCTGCTGCTCTTCAAAAGATTGATGTAGAGGGTGTAAATGTTCGTATTATCCATACGGGTGTAGGTGCGATTACAGAATCTGATATCATTCTTGCAACTGCTTCTAACGCAATCGTTATCGGCTTTAACGTGCGTCCGGATGCTGGAGCAAAACGTACAGCTGACGTAGAAAACGTAGATATTCGTCTTCACCGCATTATTTACAAAGTAATTGAAGAAATTGAATCTGCGATGAAAGGAATGCTTGATCCTGAGTTTGCTGAAAAAATCATCGGTCAAGTGGAAGTACGTCAAACATTCAAAGTATCAAAAGTTGGTACAATCGCAGGAAGTTACGTAACAGACGGTAAAATTACACGTAACAGTGGAATTCGTTTAATCCGTGACGGAATTGTTATCTTTGAAGGTGAAGTAGATGTGCTAAAACGCTTTAAAGACGATGCAAAAGAAGTCGCTCAAGGATATGAGTGTGGTATTACAATTAAAAACTTCAATGATATTAAAGAAGGAGATATTATTGAAGCGTATGTAATGGAGCAAATTGATCCTAAATGATTGGACTAGTGGAGTGTGAATGCTTAATTTACGATGCTGCTTCTCTTAAAGAAAAACGTGCCGTGCTTCAGCGCATCTTGATGCGCTTGAAGCAGCGGTTTAACGTATCAGTTTCTGAAACTGATTTTCAAGATATGTGGCAGCGAACAAAAATTAGCATTGTCGCAGTCTCATCTAGCCGTGTCACAACGGAACAAGAACTGCAAAAAGCGCTAAGCTTGATTGATTCTTTTCCAGAGATTGAACGTACCATTACAACTTTTGATTGGTTATAAAAGGGGTGACACAGATGAACATAAGAGCAACTAGAGTCGGAGAACAAATGAAAAAAGAGATGGGCGAGATTTTAAATCGTAAAATCAAGGATCCGCGCATTGGTTTTGTGACTGTAACAGATGTTCAAGTATCAGGCGATTTACAGCAAGCGAAAGTTTATATCTCTGTTTTAGGAGATGCTGAACAGCGTGAGAATACGTTAAAAGGCCTTGCGAAAGCAAAAGGATTTATCCGCTCAGAAATCGGTCAGCGCATTCGCTTACGTAAAACACCTGAAATTACGTTTGAATTTGATGAATCAATTGATTATGGTAATCGAATTGAATCATTGCTTCATGAAATTAAAAAAGAAAGCGATGACCATCAAGAGAACGAATAAGATCAGTGAATGTAGAAACAAAAAAGGGTGTCTCAAAAGTGGTTTTTGCTTCTGAGACGCCCTTTTTTAAATGAAAAGGAGATGAAGAATGAGTGGACGGTGTTTTAGTTTTACATAAACCAGCTGGCCTGACTTCGCACGACTGTGTGTTTAAAGTCCGAAAGCTGCTTCGCACTAAAAAAGTAGGGCATACAGGCACATTAGACCCAGACGTTACAGGGGTATTGCCTATTTGTATCGGTAGAGCTACCAAAATTGTAGAGTATCTAACAGGAGCTACTAAAACTTATGAGGGAGAAGTTACACTCGGATTTTCTACAACAACAGAAGATTCTTCCGGAGAGATTGTAGAAGAAAAGAAAGTAGCGGATTCTTTTTCGCGTGCTCAAATCGAAGAAGTGCTGTCTTCGATGACAGGAGAACTTCAGCAAGTGCCTCCAATGTACTCCGCGGTAAAAGTCAAAGGTAAAAAGCTATATGAATATGCAAGGCAAGGAATCGAAGTAGAGCGCCCTGTTAGAACCATTCATATTTATAGCTTTGAACTGCTGGACGATCGCGCTACATTTGAGGGAGAACAAATTTCCTTCAAATTCCGCGTAACGTGCAGCAAAGGTACATATGTGCGAACGCTTGCTGTGATGATTGGAGAAGCTCTTGGCTATCCGTCTCATATGTCTTATTTGCAGCGAACGGGTTCAGGGCAGTTTTCACTAGAAGATTGTGTGACATTTGAAGATATTGAACGGGCGGTAGAAGAAGAAACGATTAATGAGAAACTGCATTCGATCGAAGAAGCTCTTAATCATTTGCCGAAACTTCAAATTAGTGATACATTAGCAGAGAAAGTGAAAAATGGCGCGGTATTGCCGTGCACAGAAGATGAAGAGTTAAAAAAGGAACCATTCTTTTTAATGATAAATTCTGCAGGCAAGTGCTTAGCAATTTATGCTCAGCACCCAACGAAAAAACATTTAATGAAGCCGGTTAAAGTGTTGGCAATCGACTAGACCGGTTAGGGAAAAGGTGAACTGTGTTTTGGAAACGATTGAAATTCGACATCCACACCACTTTCAACGAGAAGCTGTTCAACAATCAGTGTTAGCGCTTGGTTATTTTGATGGTGTGCATTTAGGGCATCAGCAAGTGATAAATTCAGCAAAACGGTTAGCCGATGAAAAAGGCATAGCTAGTGCTGTGATGACGTTTACTCCTCACCCTTCTGTGGTGCTCGGGCGCAACGTGCAGCACATTGATATGATCACACCACTTCAAGAAAAAAAGAAACTCATTGAGGAAATGGGAATTGACTTTTTATATATCGTTCATTTTGATAAACAGTTTGCAGCACTATTGCCTCAAGAGTTTGTGGATCAGTATATTATTGGCCTGAATGTGCAGCATGTGGTAGCTGGATTTGACTATACGTATGGAAAGTTAGGTAAAGGAACAATGGAAATACTACCATTTCATTCTCGATCAAAATTCACTCAAACAACAATTGATAAGTTAACAAATGGCGAAGAAAAAATTAGTTCAACGCTTATTCGCGAAAATTTAGCAAATGGAGACATGCATCGAGTAAAAGAGCTGCTTGGGCGCTATTATGAAGTGTCAGGCACAGTAACTCACGGAGAAAAGCGAGGCAGGCAAATAGGTTTTCCAACTGCTAACATCGCCTTAGACGATGAGTATTTACTTCCGCGCATCGGCGTGTATGCTGTTGAGCTTCAGCTCCACGGCAAGTGGTATGCAGGAGTATGCAACGTGGGCTATAAGCCGACTTTTCACGAAAATTTAGAAAAGCCAACAATCGAAGTGCACTTATTATCATTTGACGAACAAATCTACGATCAGCACGTAACGGTGAAATGGCACCGAATGATTCGGTCAGAAAAAAAGTTCAGCGGCATCGAAGAGCTTGTCGGTCAGATCTCAAAGGACAAGGAAGAAGCCCTTGCTTATTTTGAAGGAATTCAAAAGCATAAGAAATAAAAAAATATATATAAATAGCTGCTACGACTTGCTTTTTGCTTCAATAAGTAGTAACATAACACTTGTATGTAAAACAACCATTGCTTGGCATTACGATTCACCAACGTTTTGCTCGGTAACTGGGGTTTAATAATAAGGAGGTGAATAGGATGGCTATCACACAAGAGCGTAAAAATGAAATCATTAGTGAGTACAAAACTCATGCGAACGACACTGGTTCTCCAGAAGTTCAAATCGCTGTCCTAACAGAGCAAATTAACAATCTAAACGGTCACTTACGTACTCATAAAAAGGATCACCATTCACGTCGTGGTCTTTTAAAAATGGTAGGTCGACGTCGTAACTTACTTAACTACCTACGTAACAAAGACGTTACTCGTTATCGTGAGTTAATCAACAAACTTGGTTTACGTCGATAATAAGAAGAAAGCGGGAGCATTCCCGCTTTTTTAGTATGTACATTTAAGAAACATTAAAGATGCTACATAATGTGAAAAAAGCTATTGTTTTTGGATATTTCGTTTATAATAAAACTATCACATTTGATTACATACATATTTTATATGTAGAGAGGGGTACTCGTCGATATGGAACAAGAAAAACGAGTGTTCTCCGTAGATCTAGCTGGACGAAAGCTAGAAGTTGAAGTTGGCCAGTTGGCAAAACAAGCAAATGGCGCAGCATTAATCCGCTATGGAGACACAGTTGTATTAAGTACAGCAACGGCTTCAAAAGAGCCTAAAAATGTAGATTTCTTCCCGTTAACAGTAAACTATGAAGAGCGTTTATATGCAGTCGGTAAAATCCCAGGTGGATTCATTAAGCGTGAAGGCAGACCAAGTGAAAAAGCAATCTTGGCTAGCCGTTTAATCGACCGTCCGATTCGTCCTTTATTCGCAGATGGTTTCCGAAACGAAGTTCAAGTTGTCAGCGTTGTAATGAGCGTAGATCAAAACTGTTCTTCAGAAATCGCGGCAATGTTCGGTTCTTCATTAGCATTATCAGTATCTGATATTCCATTTGAAGGTCCTATTGCAGGCGTAATCGTAGGCCGTGTAGACAATGAATTTGTTGTAAACCCAACGGTAGATGAGCTTGAAAAAAGCGATATTCATCTGACGGTTGCTGGTACAAAAGACGCGATCAACATGGTTGAAGCAGGCGCTGATGAAGTACCGGAAGAAGTAATGCTAGAAGCAATTATGTTTGGACACGAGCAAATTAAAAAATTAATTGCGTTCCAAGAAGAAATTGTAGCAGCAGTAGGCAAAGAAAAAGTAGAAGTTGCGCTTTATACTGTGGATGCTGACCTTGAGCGTCAAGTTCGCGAAATTGCAGAAGGTGACATGAACCGTGCGGTTCAAGTTCAAGAAAAGCATGCGCGCGAAAATGCGATTAAAGAAGTGAAAAGCGCCGTAGCTGCAAAATTTGAAGAGCAAGATGTAGAAGAAGAAGTACTAAATCAAGTGAATGAAATTTTATCAAAGCTTGTTAAAAGTGAAGTGCGTCGCTTGATCACAGAAGAAAAAGTGCGTCCTGATGGCCGTAGTATTGACGAAATTCGTCCACTTTCTTCTGAAACAAACTTGCTTCCTCGTACACACGGATCTGGATTATTTACGCGTGGACAAACTCAAGCGCTTAGCATCTGTACATTAGGTGCACTGGGCGATGTGCAAATTTTAGATGGTTTAAGTGTAGAAGAATCTAAACGCTTCATGCATCACTATAACTTCCCTTCATTTAGTGTTGGTGAAACTAGACCGATGCGCGGACCGGGTCGTCGTGAAATTGGACATGGTGCGCTAGGTGAACGTGCACTTGAGCCTGTTATTCCAAATGAAAAAGATTTCCCTTATACAATTCGTCTTGTATCTGAAGTATTAGAGTCAAACGGTTCTACTTCACAAGCGAGTATTTGTGCAAGTACGCTTGCAATGATGGATGCTGGGGTTCCAATTAAAGCACCTGTAGCAGGGATTGCCATGGGTCTGATCAAATCAGGTGAACACTATTCGATTCTAACGGACATTCAAGGAATGGAAGATCACCTAGGAGATATGGACTTTAAAGTAGCAGGTACGGAAAATGGCGTAACTGCGCTTCAAATGGATATTAAAATTGACGGGTTATCTCGTGAAATTTTAGACGAAGCCCTTCAACAAGCAAAAAAAGGCCGTATGCAGATCTTAAATCATATGATGTCAACGATTGCTACGCCTCGTCAAGAGCTTTCTCAATATGCGCCTAAGATCCTTACAATGGCGATTAACCCTGATAAAATTCGTGATGTTATTGGACCAAGCGGCAAGCAAATCAATAAAATCATCGAAGAAACAGGCGTTAAAATTGATATCGAACAAGATGGTACAATCTTCATTTCTTCTATTGATCAGCCAATGAATGAAAAAGCGAAGAAAATTATTGAAGATCTTGTACGCGAAGTTGAAGTCGGCCAAATGTACTTAGGAAAAGTAAAACGAATTGAAAAATTCGGTGCATTTGTAGAAATCTTCAGCGGAAAAGATGGGCTTGTTCATATTTCAGAGCTTGCAGAAGAGCGTATTGGAAAAGTGGAAGACGTTGTAGCGATTGGTGACGAGCTTTTAGTTAAGGTTATGGAAATTGATAAACAAGGCCGCGTTAACTTATCTCGTAAAGCAATTTTAAAAGAACAAAAAGAAAAAGAAGAAAAAGCAAAAGAAACAAAATAATCTTCTTTTACTACTATATAGATATTGTGAAATCGTCCATACATGAAGAAAATCCATGTGTAGGGCGATTTTATCGTTTGTAGATGTTTGTTCTACCTTGTCCTCTTTATACATATTTTAAATGGTAAAGGGGGAAGGATAAGTGAAGAGAACCATTGTGCAATTTACAGCATTTCTATTTTTACTGGCAATTACATATAAATCTATTTATAATCCTTTTGCTGAAGCATATATAGAAGCACTTAAATCCGATGTACAACTTGTATCAGCTCAGCATGATGCGTTATATCAAAAGATTGAAGAAAAAGCAAAAGATTTTGAAAAGCCGGCAGCGAATGCACGAATCGATCCCGTATGGAAACGGGTTCCTGGCTATAACGGCATAAAAGTTGATCTTGCTGCTTCTTATAAAAATATGAAACCTGCGGGTAAATTTGATGAAAAAAAACTAGTGTACAAACAGGTTAGACCAAAGGTTCACTTGAAGGATTTACCACAGGAACCTATCTACCGTGGACACGATGAAAAGCCTATGGTATCGTTTACAGTGAACGTAGCATGGGGGAACGAGTATTTGCCTAAAATGTTAGAAGTGCTAAAAAAGCACCATGCTAAAGCAACTTTCTTTTTAGAAGGAAAATGGGTTAAAAATAATCCAGATATGGCAAAAATGATTGTAGACGCAGGGCATGAAGTAGGAAACCACTCTTATTCTCATCCTGATATGGCCACTTTATCGGCTAGTCAAATCAATCAGCAGCTTAAAAAAACGAATGATATTATTACGTCTACTACGGGACAAAAAGTAAAATGGTTTGCTCCGCCGAGCGGCAGTTTTCGCCCCGAAGTAGTAACGCTTGCTTCTCAGTTAAAAATGAGTACCATCATGTGGACAGTTGATACAATCGATTGGCAAAAGCCAAGTTCAGAAGTGTTAATTAATCGAGTAATGAAAAAGATTCACCCAGGGGCTATTGTACTGATGCACCCGACTGAATCAACGGCCGAATCGCTTGACCAATTGTTAACCGATATTGAACGCAAAGGCCTGAAAGTTAGCGATGTGTCAACAATGCTAGATGAAGAACGAATGATGAAAATACCTTCTTCTACTAAGAAGTAAGTGAGATAAGCAAAAGGGAGGCACTAGCTTGATAAAACGATATACGTGCAAAAATGGTGTAAGAATTGTATTGGAAAATATCCCAACTGTTCGATCCGTGGCCATTGGGGTTTGGATCGGAACGGGTTCTCGAAGTGAACACCCTGAAATTAATGGTGTATCACATTTTCTTGAACATATGTTTTTTAAAGGAACAAAAACAAGATCTGCTCGTGAAATTGCAGAAAGCTTCGACCGCATTGGGGGACAAGTAAATGCATTCACTTCTAAAGAATACACGTGCTACTATGCAAAAGTATTAGACGAACACGCAGATCAAGCACTAGATGTGCTGGCAGATATGTTCTTTAATTCTTCATTTGATGAAGAGGAATTAGCTCGTGAAAAAAATGTTGTATATGAAGAAATTAAAATGTATGAAGATACACCTGATGATATTGTACACGATTTATTAGGCAAAGCCGTATATGGCAATCATCCATTAGGCTATCCAATTTTAGGAACGGAAGATACGTTAAAAACATTTAACGGTGATTCGCTTCGTCAGTATATGGAGCAAATGTATATTCCCGAAAACATTGTTATTTCAGTAGCTGGAAACATTGATGAAAGTTTTATTCAGCAGGTGGAAAACTATTTTGGTACATATACGTCAAGTCATTCCGCTCATCAATATGTTCAGCCAGAGTTTCATACAAATCATATTGCGCGCAAAAAGGAAACAGAACAAGCTCATCTTTGCCTTGGCTTTAAAGGTTTGCCAATCGGCGGAGAAGATGTATATAGCTTAATTGTATTAAATAACGTGCTTGGCGGAAGTATGAGCAGTCGTTTGTTCCAAGAAGTCCGCGAACAGCGCGGCTTGGCTTATTCTGTTTTCTCTTATCATTCTTCTTATCGAGACAGCGGTCTTGTCACGATTTATGGGGGGACGGGAAGCCATCAGCTCGACGTATTATATGATACGGTTCAAGAAACGCTTTATGATCTGAAAGACAAAGGGATTACAGATAAAGAACTTTCTAACAGCAAAGAGCAGCTGAAAGGAAACTTAATGCTGAGCCTTGAAAGTACAAATAGCCGTATGAGCAGAAACGGAAAAAATGAGTTAATGCTAGGCTATCACCGTTCATTAGATGAGATTCTAGACCTTGTTAATGCCGTGACTAAAGATAGTGTAAATGGTCTTGCACGAGATATTTTCAAAGATGAATTTGCTCTTTCGCTAATAAGCCCGAGTGGAGATTTACCTAAAGGTTTTAAAGGAAAGTAAACAGTAAAAGTAAGGTTGGCTAAAATAATTGAGCCAGCCTTATTTTTTTGTCATTTTTTGTATGGTTGTTCAATAAATTAGATGAAAGGAGGGATTCTATGAGATTAAGCGAACTGAGTGGAAAAGAAATTGTAGATGTTAAGCGAGCAGAACGTTTGGGTATTTTAGGGCAAACGGATCTTGAAATTAATGAACATACGGGACAAATTAATGCGCTGATTATTCCATCTGTGAAGTGGTTTGGGTTTCGAAAGCAAGGAGATGAAGTGCGAGTGCCGTGGGGAAATATCGAAAAAATTGGTACAGATATGGTGATTGTAAATGTCCAGCAGCTAGAAGACATAAACAATGAGTCAACAAAATAAGAAACGAGATGCTTCCTGCATCTCGTTTCTTTTATTTTCAGGGATAAAGATTCACCGATTCCTGTGTGTTTACATAGTATGTTGAAGAAAAGCAATAGGCATTCTAGGGCGTAATGATAGCACTTTACATCTCGATGGTTTAAGCGAAAGATACATCTATTTAATGTTAAAGAAGGTGAAAATGAAACATGTTAACGGATTTGCACATAGCTGTAATTGGCGGTGATGCTAGGCAGCTTGAAGTCATTCGAAAATTAATTCAATTAGATGCAAAAACCTCTCTTATTGGTTTTGATCAGCTAGATCATGGTTTTACAGGTGCGACGAAATATCAGATAGAGGAGCTGGATTTTTCAGATGTTGACGCCATCATCCTTCCAGTGCCTGGAACAAATCACGAAGGGCAAGTAGATACTATTTTTTCAAATGAAAAAGTAGTGCTGACTGAAGAAATACTTAAAAAAACGCCTGAGCACTGCATTATTTATTCTGGTATTAGCAATGGGTATTTAAACGAATTAGTCAAAACGACAAACCGTAAACTCGTTCAGCTATTTGAGCGTGATGATGTAGCAATTTATAACTCTATTCCTACTGTTGAAGGTACCATCATGCTTGTTATTCAACATACGGATTTTACCATTCACGGTTCAAATATTTCTGTCCTAGGTTTAGGAAGAGTAGGAATGAGCGTGGCGAGGTCCTTTGCTGCACTCGGTGCCAATGTAAAAGTAGGAGCTAGAAAATCTGAACATTTAGCACGTATTGCTGAAATGGGTTTGCAACCTTTCTATCTTTCTGAACTCGATAAAGAAATTGCTGATAGTGATATATGTATTAACACCATTCCATACCCCATCTTAACGGCTAAGACATTATCTAATGTCCCGACCCATGCACTCATTATTGATTTAGCTTCAAAGCCTGGAGGAACCGATTTCCGCTATGCGGAAAAACGAGGAATTAAAGCTATTTTAGCACCAGGTCTTCCAGGAATTGTGGCTCCAAAAACAGCAGGTCAGATTGTCGCTAATGTATTAGTGAATTTATTAAAAGAAGCTGCGGATGCGAGAGAGGAGAAAAAATAATGTCATTAAAAGGTAAAAGAATAGGGTTCGGCTTGACCGGGTCTCACTGTACGTATGATGCGGTTATGCCGGAAATTGAAAAGCTTGTTAATTTGGGAGCAGAAGTGTTACCGGTCGTTTCTTACACTGTACAATCCACAAATACTCGTTTTGGAGATGGAGAAGACTGGGTGAAGAAAATTGAGGAATTAACGGGTCACGCCGTCATCAATACAATTGTAAAAGCAGAGCCTTTAGGACCAAAGATTCCGCTTGATTGTATGGTGGTTGCCCCAATCACTGGGAATACGATGAGTAAGTTTGCAAATGCAATGACTGAATCTCCGGTACTCATGGCAGCTAAAGCAACGCTTCGTAATAATAAGCCGGTGGTACTGGGAATTTCGACTAATGACGCACTAGGGCTAAATGGTGTAAACTTAATGAGGCTAATGGCGACTAAAAATATTTATTTTATTCCATTTGGTCAAGATGACCCGGTGCTTAAGCCGAATTCAATGGTAGCGCGTATGACGATGTTATCAGACACGGTGTACGCAGCGCTTGAAGATAAACAGATTCAGCCTGTTATTGTCGAAAGGTTCCGCGACGGTCAAGAGTCATAGGACATATATGCCTCTTGCTGTTGCATGAATCTATTCAATACTGCGGCTGTAAGAGAACTCTCAATCTCAAAGAAGAGAAGATTTTAAAAATCTTCTCTTCTTTGACGCAATGAAGCATAATAATATGTTAAAATAGTCAGTATATGCAGATAAATGTTGAGTAGTTGAAAATTGTTGGAGGCGGTATTAAAATGACAAGAGAATTACATGTAGCAGTAGTAGGAGCAACAGGTGCAGTAGGACAACAAATGATTAAAACCCTACAGGAGCGTAATTTTCCAGTTGGTAAATTAACGTTATTATCTTCAGCTCGTTCAGCTGGTAAAAAAGTGTTGTTTAACGGAGAAGAAGTTGTTGTGCAAGAAGCAACTCCTGATAGCTTTGAAGGCGTAGATATTGCTTTATTCAGTGCAGGCGGGAGTATTTCAAAAGCACTTGCACCAGAGGCAGTAAAACGCGGAGCAATCGTTGTAGACAACACAAGCGCTTATCGAATGGATGAAAATGTCCCGTTAGTTGTGCCGGAAGTGAATGAAGACGCATTACACGCACATAACGGAATCATTGCTAATCCAAACTGCTCCACAATTCAAATGGTTGCAGCATTACAGCCGTTGCGTGAAACATATGGCTTATCTAAAGTACTAGTATCAACGTATCAAGCCGTTTCTGGAGCAGGCGCTGCTGCAATTAATGAATTAAAAGAACAAGCTAAAGCTATTTTAGAAGAAAAAGAGTTTACACCGGAAATTTTACCGGTTGGTGGAGATAAAAAACATTATCAAATTGCTTTTAATGCCATTCCGCAAATTGATAAATTTCAAGATAACGGTTTTACATTTGAAGAAATGAAAATGATTAATGAAACGAAGAAAATTATGAGCATGCCTGAATTGCCAGTAGCTGCTACTTGTGTTCGTCTACCGGTTGTAACAGGTCATTCAGAGTCAGTGTACATTGAAATTGAAAAAGACGGTGTAACGGTAGCTGATGTGAAAAATTTATTGGCTGATGCACCTGGTATCGTATTGCAAGATGATCCAGAAAATCAAGTATATCCAATGCCAGCAGATTGTGTAGGTAAACGAGATGTGTTTGTCGGCCGTATTCGTAAAGATTTAGATCGCGATAACGGTTTCCATATGTGGATCGTTTCTGATAACTTGTTAAAAGGTGCAGCTTGGAATTCTGTACAAATTGCAGAATCACTTATTAAGCTTAGCTTAGTAAAATAAGCGCAACCAGAGTGTCTCGGAACATGATGAGGTGTAAGTATGAAAATAATCGTCCAAAAATTTGGAGGAACTTCCGTTCGTAACGAAGAAGGAAGAGCGAGAGCAATCTATCATTTAAATAATGCATTAAGTGAGGGTTACAAAGTAGTCGTTGTTGTATCGGCAATGGGACGAAAAGGTGAGCCGTATGCAACGGATACATTGCTTTCACTTGTTGATGGAAATAAAGCGTCTCTTAATAAACGTGAGCTTGATATGCTTATGGCATGCGGAGAATTAATTTCATCGGTTGTGTTTACGAATTTATTAAACGAAAATGGTATTAAAGCTACAGCGTTAAACGGTGCACAGGCCGGGTTTGTGACGAATGATGATTTTACCAATGCCAAGATACTAGAAATGAAATGCGATCGTTTGTTAAAAGAATTAGAAGAATATGATGTCGTTGTTGTAACAGGCTTTCAAGGCGCAACTACTGAAGGTGATACAACAACGCTTGGACGCGGAGGCAGCGATACATCTGCTTCAGCTTTAGGTGCAGCCCTTATGGCTGATTACATTGACATTTTCACAGATGTAGAAGGTGTGATGACAGCGGACCCGCGTATTGTAGAAGATGCAAGACCGCTATCCGTTGTCACATATAACGAAATATGCAACATGGCTTATCAAGGTGCAAAAGTAGTTCACCCACGTGCCGTAGAAATTGCCATGCAAGCAAAAGTACCGATGCGCGTCCGTTCCACGTATGCTGATTCAACAGGTACGCTTGTTACATCTCAAGGTGAAGCACAGCAGCGTGGAAGCGATGTACAAGAACGCCTTGTAACAGGCATCGCGCACGTATCCAACGTCACTCAAATTAAAGTTTTTAGTAAAGAAGGCCATTATGATACGCAAGCAGAAGTATTCAAAGCAATGGCACAAGAAAAAATCAGCGTAGATTTTATCAATATTTCACCGAAGGGTGTTGTATATACGGTAACAGATGAAGCAACTGACAAAGCGATTGATGTGCTTCATGCGCTGGGGTATGAGCCGGCTGTTATTCGCAACTGTGCCAAAGTGTCAACGGTTGGAGCAGGAATTGCAGGGGTGCCTGGTGTTACATCTAAAATTGTTACAGCCCTTTCTGGCGAAGGTATTCAGATTTTACAATCTGCTGACAGCCATACGACGATTTGGGTGCTTGTAAAAGAAGAGGATTTAAAGAAAGCCGTTAATGCTCTTCATGGTGCCTTTGACTTGTCAAAAGCACCGCAAAAGAGATAAACTACATGTTCCGTTAGCTATAAGCTAACGGTTCATTACATGAATAGGGATAATGCAATTTCAAGGAGTGAAAACATGATTGATTTTGGGAAAGTCGCAACAGCGATGGTAACGCCTTTTGATCATAAAGGAAATATTGATTTTGAAAAAACAACGCAGCTTATTAACTATTTAATCAGCAACGGTTCGGATGCGTTGGTTATTGCAGGAACAACGGGTGAATCTCCTACGCTTTCAACAGAAGAAAAGCTGGCGCTGTTCCGCCACTCAGTAAAGGTAGTAGATGGCCGTGTACCTGTTGTGGCTGGTACAGGAAGCAACAATACGTATGCATCAATTGAATTAACAAAAAAGGCAGAAGAAATCGGCGTAGATGCGATTATGATTGTAGCACCTTATTACAACAAGCCGAATCAGGATGGCTTATATCAGCATTTTAAAACAATTGCTGAAAGTACAGAGCTGCCTGTCATGTTATACAATATTCCAGGGCGATCTGTGATCAATATGTCTGTTGATACAATTGTACGCCTAGCTGAACTGCCAAATGTTGTAGCGTTAAAAGATGCAAGCGGAGATCTTGACGCAATGACAGCTATTATCGCACAAACAAGCGATGATTTTGCTTTATACAGCGGTGATGATGGTTTAACACTACCGGTACTAGCAGTTGGAGGAACTGGTATTATTTCTGTTGCCTCTCACGTTATTGGGAATGAAATGCAAGAGATGGTTAAGCTGTATGAGTCGGGAAATCCGAAGGAAGCAGCAAAAATTCATCAGCGTATTGTACCTGTTATGAAATCTCTTTTTGCGGCTCCAAGTCCAACGCCTGTTAAAACAGCTTTACAGCTAAAAGGGTTAGACGTAGGATCGGTACGATTACCTTTAGTTCCGTTAACGGAAGAAGAACGCCAAACGTTAGTCAGCACATTAAATACGCTATAAGCTATAAGTATGTTTTTTAAACGTCTCTTCATTGACCGTATATACGAGTCGATGAAGAGACGTTTTTTTCTTATAAGATAATAGAAGAGCAGATGACGGAAATAGACGAATGAAATTTCTTGTATTCCAATTCTTACTTCAGTTATAATGTAAGCAAATGAAATTGAACGGGTGAAAGTAAGTAGGAGGAGCTTATGGTACTAGAAAAGACAGAAAATATTAAAATTTCAGCCTTGGGTGGAGTCGGAGAACTTGGAAAAAACATGTATGTGGTGGAAATCAATGAAAACATATATGTGTTAGATGCAGGATCAAAGTTTCCGGGAGGGGAAATGTTAGGAATTGATATTGTCATTCCGGACATTACATATTTAGTAGAAAATCAGCAGAACGTAAAAGGCATATTTGTTACTCATGGACACGAAGAACAAATTGGCGCTATTCCCTTTATACTTCAAAAATTGGATGTGCCTGTATATGGTACAGAATTAACGCTAGCACTTATCAAAGAAAAGTTAAAAGAATATGGAATTAAAAAATATGAAGCTTTACATCCTATCACTTCGTCAACGGTTTTATCGTTTGAAGGAGTAGATATTTCATTTTTCAGAACGCAGCACAGCATCCAAGATTCAGTCGGTATTTGTTTACAAACAAATCAAGGTGCGATTGTATATACAGGTGATTTTAAATTTGATCAAAATTCAGTCAGCATTCAAAGCGCTGATATTGGAAAAATGGCTGCCATTGGGGAACAAGGCGTTCTGTGTTTGCTTTCAGACAGTACAAATGCGGATAAGCCGGGCTATACAGTTTCCGAAGCGGTTATCGGACAAAATATTACCGACGCTTTTTATAAAAGCAAAGGTCGAATCATTGTGGCTGCATACAGTTCCAATCTGCACCGCATTCAGCAAATCATTCATGCCGCATATCAGCATGGCCGCAATCTGATCGTTATGGAAAAAAGTATGCTGAAAATCATTGATATTGCAGCAAAACTTGGACATTTGCAGCTGCCTGAGGATTTAATTGTTCCTGTGCAAAAGCTAAAAGATCTTTCAGAACATGAAACGGTTATTTTAACAACAGGTCATCACGGAGAGCCGATTTTAGGTCTTACTCGAATGGCTAAACAGTCCCATAAATTTATTCAAATCAAACAAGATGATACGGTCCTGCTGGCTGCTACACCTGTGGCGGGGCACGAAACGACCTTTTCAAAAACAATTGACGTCATCTTTCGTTTAGGAGCAAGCGTAGTGTTTGCTCAGAAGAAAGTGCAGGCTTCCGGACACGGCAGTCAAGAAGAATTAAAATTTATGATTAACTTAACAAAGCCGAAATATGTCATGCCTGTGAATGGAGAGTATCGAAAACAAAAAGCTTATGCAAAGCTGGCCGGTCAATTAGGAATATCAGAAGATCATATTTGTTTGCTTGAAAAAGGTGAGCGAGTTGAGTTTAAAGATGCTCGCATGTACCCTAGCGGTTCTATTCAAGCAGGAAATACACTTATTGATGGACTAGGCGTCGGTGATATTGGAAATATCGTTCTGAGAGACCGCAGGCTGCTGTCACAGGACGGAATCTTAACGGTAGTAGTTACGATTAATAAACGCCAAAAAACGGTAGTAGCGGGGCCAGAAATCATCTCCCGCGGATTCGTCTATGTAAGAGAATCAGAAAAGCTTTTAGAAGAAGCAACGAAGATTGTTCAGCAAATTTTAGAAAAGTGTATGGAAGACAAAGTGATCGAGTGGTCTTCATTAAAATTAAAAATGAGAGAAAGTTTAAATCAATTTCTATATGAAAAAACCCGTCGTAAACCGATGATTTTACCGATTATTATGGAAATCTAATGTGAAGCCTTCCCGCTGGGAAGGCTTTTTATTTGCAGCTGATGCGGATGTAATAACTATGAGAAGTTCATACTACTACTATCAATAAGTGAAAGGAGCTAGAATATGTTTGAAAATAACGAAAGATTACATTCTGATGAAGCGCCTCAGCAGCCTAATAAAAATGAAGAAAGCAAGGGCGGGATATTAGATAAAATTCAACAATTAGGACAGACCAACGTGGCTCAGCTTCCTCAGGATTCTAATATTCACTGTTTAACGATTGTAGGACAAATAGAAGGGCACATGCAGCTGCCTCCTCAAAACAAAACGACAAAATATGAGCATGTCATCCCGCAAATTGTGGCGATCGAACAAAATCCAAAAATTGAAGGATTGCTTATTATTTTGAATACAGTAGGTGGAGATGTAGAAGCGGGTCTTGCAATTGCTGAAATGATTGCTTCGTTATCCAAGCCTTCTGTGTCCATTGTGTTAGGAGGCGGACATTCAATCGGTGTTCCAATTGCGGTTTCAACTGATTATTCGTATATTGCCGGTACAGCGACCATGACCATTCACCCTATTCGCTTAACAGGTCTTGTTATTGGTGTACCGCAAACATTTGAATACTTAGATAAAATGCAAGAGCGCGTGATTAACTTTGTGAGAGAACACTCTCATATTTCAGAAGAAAAGTTTAAAGAACTAATGTTTTCAAAAGGGAACTTAACGCGTGATATCGGGACAAATGTAGTTGGCGGAGATGCTGTTTCATACGGGTTAATTAACGAAGTAGGCGGAGTTGCTCAAGCGATCAAAAAGTTGAATGAACTGATTGAGCAAGGACGTCAGAATGAGGAGCAGCTGCTGCAATGATTTTGTATACAATGATGCCGCAAGAACTAATCTTTCAGCAGTCTTATCAACAAGAACAATCTCAGCCAAAGCTTATTAGCCATAATGGAATCCCGGTTATTGTTGAAGAAAATGAACAAAAGCAACAGCAAATTGTGAGGATTTTAAGCACGAATCCTCAAGATTATTTGAATGAAAATTATTATCCTGGTCAAATTTTGTCGTAAGGATTTCAGTATAATTATGGTGAATATGGTATAATGAATATGACGAAGAAGGCAGCCGCTGTATTGGCTGCTTTTTTATTCAACTGATAAAAGAAACAAAATCAACATAGAGCGTTGGACGTTGATTGGAGTGGAAAAATGGCAAAGAAAAAACGAAGAGGTCAAATAAAAAAGGATGAATGGAAACGCATATTGCGCTTTGAGCTTATTGGCTTATTTTTATTAGCATTAACGTTAATTGCCATGGCAGGACTTGGTGCTGTAGGACAGGCCCTTGTACTAGTGGTCCGCTTATTTATTGGCGAATGGTATATGCTGTGTTTAATCGGAATGGCTATTCTATCTGTTTATATTATTTGGAAAAGGGAAATGCCTCCTTTAGTGACGCGGCAGCTTATCGGTACATATCTCATTATTTTATCTATTTTACTGTTTAGTCATGTTACGTTATTTGAAAATTTATCAAAAAACGGAACGTTTACAGATCCGTCTGTCATTATGAACACGTGGGATTTGTATATGCTCGAAGCAACGGGCCAATCGAATCACAGTGATTTAGGCGGAGGGATGATAGGAGCTATTATGTTTGCCATGTTCTACTATCTATTTGATAGCTTAGGAACAGAACTTATCGCTGCCTTGCTTATTGTGATTGGAGTACTGCTTATTACCGGACGTTCGCTTCACGAAACGGTATTAAAACTTTTGTCACCTCTAGTGAATTTTTTAACAACGGAGTTAAAAGAAGGCTGGCAAGATATTCAGACGTGGAAACATAAAAAGAAAAAAGCTCCCAAAACAACAAAAAAGAGACGCCAAGAAAAAGCTGTTCAAGAGCCTGAAGAAAGCATGGACATAGAAGTAGAAGCACCTTCGCCTCCAATTATTGAACACTTTGACTACGGAGAGGAAGAGTCTAGTCAACCTCCTGCTGCTCCTATAGCTCCGGTGCCGCCGGTTGTGGAATCGAAGCCTGTAGCTGCTGCACCGCAACAGCCAAGGCCGCAAAAGGAACAGGAAGAAGAAAAAGCTCCTATGATTACATTTACTGAAACGGAAAATAAAGAGTATGAGCTTCCTCCTATCAAGCTATTAACGATGCCAAAGAAAAGCAACCAGGCAAAAGAGCATAAAAACATTTATAAAAATGCCGAAAAACTTGAAAAAACGTTTCAAAGCTTCGGCGTAAAAGCAAAAGTGGCAAAAGTTCACCTTGGACCAGCTGTTACAAAATATGAAGTATATCCTGATGTAGGAGTAAAAGTAAGTAAGATTGTTAATTTAAGTGATGATCTAGCACTTGCATTAGCTGCCAAAGATATTCGGATTGAAGCTCCAATTCCCGGGAAATCAGCGGTAGGAATTGAAGTGCCGAATGAAGAAGTAGCGATGGTTTCACTTAGAGAAGTACTTGAAGCAACTGAAAATAACCGACCGGATAAAAAGCTATTAGTTGGTTTAGGAAGAGATATTTCAGGTGAAGCTGTGCTAGCAGAGCTTAATAAAATGCCTCATATGCTTGTAGCAGGGGCAACCGGAAGCGGAAAAAGTGTATGTATCAACGGTATTATTATTAGTATTTTAATGAGGACAAAGCCTCATGAAGTAAAATTAATGATGATTGACCCTAAAATGGTTGAGCTCAATATGTACAATGGTATTCCGCATTTATTGGCTCCTGTTGTAACGGATCCGAAAAAAGCTTCTCAAGCCTTAAAGAAAGTTGTAAATGAAATGGAGCGACGTTATGAGCTGTTTTCACACAGCGGAACGAGAAACATTGAAGGATATAACGATTTAGTAAAACGTATGAATGACGATGGAGACGCCGATGCAAAACAGCCGACTCTTCCTTATATTGTGGTGATTGTCGATGAGTTGGCTGACTTGATGATGGTTGCTTCATCTGATGTAGAAGATTCGATCACACGTCTTGCTCAAATGGCTCGTGCTGCCGGCATTCATTTGATTATTGCTACACAGCGACCATCAGTAGATGTTATTACGGGAGTTATTAAAGCTAACATTCCTTCCCGAATCGCTTTTAGTGTATCTTCACAAACTGACTCTCGTACGATCTTAGATATGGGAGGAGCTGAAAAGCTTCTAGGAAGAGGAGATATGCTGTTCATGCCTGTTGGAGCTTCAAAACCTGTGCGTGTGCAAGGTGCCTTTTTATCAGATGAAGAAGTAGAAGAGATTGTTGATTTTGTAATTGCACAGCAAAAAGCGCAGTATCAAGAAGAAATGATTCCAACCGATGCTCCTGAACAAGTTGATGATTTTGCAGATGAGCTATATGACGAAGCGGTACAGCTTGTAGCAGAAATGCAAACAGCTTCTGTTTCTATGCTGCAGCGACGCTTTCGAATTGGCTATAACCGGGCTGCGCGCTTAATCGATGCAATGGAAGAGCGTGGAGTGGTGGGACCTTATGAAGGAAGTAAGCCGCGTTCCGTCCTGATTTCTCAGCAGAATGAGGATGTTGGATCTTAATAATGTTACTAGAAAAGATGACTTGCATATGTGCAAGTCATCTTTTTTATGAAACGACAGAGAGGAAGAATAGTATCATACAAAAATATGTCATGCTAAATAAATGAAATAAAAACGAATATTAAAAAATTTAATGACTAAAATGTTTGGTTTTTATCTAATATTAGAAGAAAAGCAGGTTGTTAGGTATGCTGACATTAAAAAATAACAAAAATTCATTTTTTTTAAAAAATATTAAAAATTTTAATAAAAAATTAATATAACCTATTTATTTATCTGTCGAAAAATGATATATTATTTTCGATTAAGTAGTCGAACATCAGAGGTCTGATGACTTTTTAATATGGAGGAAGAGTGATGTCTATACGTGCGGATAATCGGCACTTGTATTTACAAGTGATTGATAAAATTAAACAAAATATAGAAAAAGGAATTTTTAAAGAAAAGGAAAGGCTCCCTTCAGAGTTTGATTTATCAAAGCAGCTAGGGGTTAGCCGCGCAACGCTACGTGAGGCACTTCGCATATTAGAAGAAGAGAATATTATTGTTCGCAGACACGGCGTGGGAACATTTGTCAACACGAAACCTACTTTTTTGTCAGGGATTGAGCAACTAAATAGTATAACACATATGATTGAACAAGCCGGTATGAAGGCTGGAACAATCTTCTTATCTTCTCAAATACAAGAGTTGTCTGAAAATGATTTAACACGTTTTGCATGCGGGGAAGACGAACAAATTTTATTTGTTGAACGGGTGAGAACGGCAAACGGAGAGCCGGTTGTATATTGCATGGACAAGGTTCCTCAAAGAATATTGCCTGAAAATTTTGAATATAAACAAGAGTCTTTGCTAGAAATTCTTGAAAAACAAGCAGGAAAGCACATTGCATACGCCGTGGCAAACATTGAGCCTCTAGGCTATCATGAAAAAGTTTCTCCTATTTTACAATGCGAGCCAGAAACCGCGTTGCTTGTACTGAAACAAATGCATTATGACCAGCATGATGACCCCATTTTATATTCCATCAATTATTTTAAAGCAGATCAATTTAGTTTCCAAGTACTGCGTAAACGCGTCTAGTTTTTTTTGTGGTTAAATGTCAGAAAATTTCCAACTGTTTAACATTGTCCTTTTAAGGAGGTGTCAAATGTAGGTCACAAGGACGAAATAGAAAATTGGCTTTATACTTTTAAAACTATTCAGGGGGTTAAAACATGTTAAAACGTAAAACGGGACTTGCATTATCACTAGTATTAGCGGCAGGAACACTTTTAAGTGCGTGTGGCTCAGACGACGCAGGTAAGAGCGGCGGAGATAAAAAAGCGGCAGATTTTAAAGTGGGAATGGTAACAGATACGGGCGGGGTAGACGATAAATCGTTTAACCAATCTGCTTGGGAAGGTCTGACAAAGTTTGGGAAAGATAACGGACTTGATGAAGGGACTGGATATAAGTATTTGCAGTCTACAAAAGCGTCTGAATACGAGAGCAATCTTTCTAAATTTGCTGAGAGTGGCTACAACTTGACGTATGGAATTGGCTTTTTGTTAAAAGAAGATATTAAAAAAGCAGCAAAGCAGTATCCAGACGCTAACTTTGCATTAGTAGACGATACGCTAAAGTCAGAGAACTTAGATAACGTGGCAAGCATTCTATTTAAAGAAGAGCAAGGCTCTTTCTTAGTAGGTGTAGTAGCAGCTAAACAAACGAAAACGAACAAAATCGGCTTTATCGGAGGTGTTGAATCTCCATTAATCAAGAAGTTTGAAAACGGATTTAAAGCAGGTGTTAAATCTGTAAACCCAGATGCTGAAGTTATCTCTCAATACGCAGAAAGTTTTAACTCTCCAGAAAAAGGTTCAGCTATTGCTTCTACTATTTACAGCAAAGGAGCCGATATTATTTATCAAGCGGCTGGCGGTACTGGAAACGGCGTATTTACAGAAGCTAAAAACCGTTCAAAAGGCGGTAAAGATAAAAAGGTTTGGGTAATTGGAGTTGACCGCGATCAGCATGAAGAAGGTATGCCTGAAAACGTAACGTTAACGTCGATGGTTAAACGCGTTGACTTGGCTGTAGAAGATGTTGCAAAAAAAGCAATGGACGATAAATTCCCAGGTGGTAAAGAAGTTGTGTTTGGCTTAAAAGAAGACGGAGTAGGAATTGCCCCATCACAAGATAATGTAAGTAAAGATGCGTTAAAAGCAGTTGATGAGTATAAGCAAAAGATTCTAGACGGTGACATTACAGTGCCTCAAACGGATAAAGAATTTAAAGAGTTTGAAAAAACGCTAAAAAAATAAGCTGACGTCTGTTAAGCAATGATTATATGAGTATAAAAGGCTAGTGAAAACTAGCCTTTTTCATAGCCAAAAAACCGAAGACAGAATCCTGTAGCAGGCAGGAATAGGGAGTGAAAGCAGTGGAATATGTTATTGAAATGCTAGATATTCGCAAAGAGTTTCCCGGTATTGTCGCTAATGACAATATTACACTCCAAGTGAAAAAGGGAGAAATTCATGCTTTGTTAGGGGAAAATGGTGCAGGTAAGTCAACGCTGATGAACGTTTTATTTGGACTTTATCAGCCTGAAAAAGGGCAGATTCGTGTAAACGGCCAAGAAGTCAAAATCACGGACCCTAACGTAGCGAACGACTTAGGAATTGGGATGGTTCATCAGCACTTCATGCTTGTTCAAAACTTTACAGTAACAGAAAATATTATTCTTGGGAACGAACCGACGCGAACGGGGAAAATCAACATTAAAAAAGCAGCTCAAGATATTCAAGAGCTTTCAAATCAATATGGATTATCGGTAGATCCATATGCGAAGATTCAAGATATCTCAGTTGGCATGCAGCAGCGAGTGGAAATTTTAAAAACGCTTTACAGAGGAGCCGATATTCTTATTTTTGATGAACCTACTGCCGCCTTAACACCTCAAGAAATTACGGAATTAATTCAAATTATGAAAAAGTTAATTCAAGAAGGAAAGTCAATTATTTTAATTACGCATAAATTAAAAGAAATTATGTCAGTGTGCGACCGCTGTACAATTATTCGAAAAGGTGTGGGAGTTGGCACGGTAAATGTGCAAGAAACGAACCCTGATGAACTTGCCGCTTTAATGGTAGGAAGAGAAGTTCATTTTAAAACTGAAAAGAAAACAGCGACTCCAAAAGAAGCTGTGTTAACAATAAAAGAATTAGTAGTAGAAGACAGCCGAGGAGTAGAGGCTGTAAGTTCACTTAATCTAAGCGTTCGAGCAGGCGAAATTGTAGGCATCGCGGGTGTAGATGGAAATGGTCAAACAGAGCTGATTGAGGCAATTACGGGTCTGAGAAAAATAAAGTCGGGTTCGATCACATTAAAAAATCAAGAGCTGTCTACGTTATCCACTCGTAAAATTACGGAGTCAGGAGTAGGACATATTCCGCAGGATCGCCATAAGCACGGACTGGTATTAGATTATACAATTGGTGAAAATATCGGTCTTCAAACGTATTATCAAAAGCCGATGTCTAAATCAGGTATTTTGAATTATAAAGAGCTGTATAAAAAAGCAAAAGAGTTAATTGCAGAATATGATGTGCGAACGCCTAGTGAATATACGCAAGCGCGGTCGCTATCGGGCGGAAATCAGCAAAAAGCCATTATTGCCCGTGAAGTAGACCGCAGTCCGGAACTATTAATTGCAGCTCAGCCAACGAGGGGGCTTGATGTAGGAGCCATTGAATTTATTCATAAAAAGCTGATTGAAGAACGAGATAAAGGACGGGCAGTGCTGCTCGTTTCGCTAGAACTAGATGAAGTAATGAATCTAAGCGATCGCATTGCGGTTATTTATGAAGGGGAAATAGTCGACATTGTAGATCCAAAAGAAACCAATGAACAAGAGTTAGGATTATTAATGGCAGGCGGTACGCGTGAGAAAGCGGGTGGAACAGCATGAATAAACTTGTGAAAAATGAACGTGTAATGATGATTTTGATTCCTGTTGTATCGGCCATATTAGGACTCATTGCCGGAGCGGTTATTATGTTACTAGGCGGCTATGATCCGATGCTTGGCTATCAATCTCTTTTTGACGGGATGTTTGGAACGCCAAAAGCCATTGGAGAAACGATTCGTGCCATGACTCCTCTTGCTCTGGCTGGTATTGCGGTTGCGTTTGCTTATAAAACCGGTCTCTTTAACATTGGAGTAGAAGGACAGCTTTTAGTTGGCTGGTTGGCTTCAGTATGGGTTGGGTATGCGTTTGATTTACCAGCAGTCATTCATATTCCTTTAGCTGTATTAGCAGCAGCTGCAGCTGGAGCAGTTTGGGCGTTTATTCCAGGGTTTTTAAAAGCAAAATTTCATGTTCATGAAGTAATTGTTTCCATCATGATGAACTATATTGCCCTTTATACAACGAGCAGCTTAATCCGTACGTATTTATACGCGGGTAATGAAAAATCGTATGATATTAAAGAATCGGCATCTTTAGCATCAAGCTTTTTAGCACAGTTAACCAATAACTCTCGCCTTCATTACGGCATTCTTATTACCATCGCTGCAGCCGTCGTAATGTGGTTTATTTTGAATAAAACAGCTAAGGGCTTCGAGCTAAGAGCTGTTGGTTTTAATCAACATGCTTCACAGTATGCAGGAATGAATGTAGGCCGAAACATTGTGTTATCCATGGCGATTTCAGGCGCTTTTGCCGGGCTTGCCGGGGCAATGGAAGGGCTTGGAACATTTCAGTATATGGGTACATTCACTGCGTTTACAGGTACGGGATTTGACGGTATCGCCGTAGCCCTTTTAGGAGCTAACAGTGCAATTGGAATTTTATTAGCTTCATTCTTTTTCGGAGGATTGCAAACTGCGGCTCCTCAAATGAACTTTATGACAGGCGTACCGTCTGAATTAATTCAAATTGTCATTGCGCTTATTATCTTTTTTGTTGCATCTAGTTATTTAATTCGCTGGGTGCTTGGCCGTGCAGGCAAGGGGGGAGCAAAATGAACTTCTTAGAGGTGTTAGCCATTATTATTCCAGCGGCGCTTTATTCAGCTGCACCGCTGATCTTTACCGCGCTCGGAGGGATATTTAGTGAACGTTCCGGGGTCGTGAACATCGGATTAGAAGGGCTGATGATGTTTGGCGCGTTCACAGGTATTGTTTCAACCCTTTTACTTCAGGATTCATTAGGTGCTTGGGCCCCGTGGGTAGCGATAGTAATTGCGGCTGTTGTTTGCGCTGTGTTCTCGCTGATTCATGCTGTTGCAAGTATTACATTAAAAGCAGATCAAACTGTAAGCGGGGTAGCGCTGAATTTTCTAGCTGCGGGTCTTTCAATCTTTTTAATCAAAAAGATTTTTGGGAAAGGACAAACAGATTTTATCCAATTCCGTATCGATAAAGTAAGTATTCCAGGTCTATCAGACATTCCAGTAATCGGTAAAATTCTGTTTTCGAATGTTCCTATTACGTCTTATATTGCAATTGTGCTAGCTTTTGCTGTATGGTACATCATTTATAAAACGCCGTTTGGTCTTCGTCTTCGTTCAGTTGGTGAACACCCAATGGCAGCAGACACAATGGGGATCAAAGTTGTGAGAATGCGTTACGTTGGGGTTATGATTTCTGGCATGTTCGCTGGAATCGGCGGAGCCGTGTATGCTACGTCTATCGCTACAAACTTTGCAGCAGGAACGATTGCTGGACAAGGGTTCCTTGCTATTGCAGCTATGATTTTTGGGAAATGGCATCCTATTGGTGCTTTAGGTGCAGCCATGTTTTTCGGATTAGCACAGTCTTTGAGTATCACGGGAGCTCAGATTCCGGTTATTCAAGATATCCCATCCGTCCTTTTAACTATTGCACCGTACGTATTAACAATCTTAGCACTTACTGGTTTTGTAGGACGTGCTGAGGCTCCTAAAGCGCTAGGCGTTCCTTACGAAAAAGGCCGCCGCTAATAAATCCACTATATAAGGTCTAACAATGACTAAAGTTGGATAAATATAAGAAGGTGGAGACAAAGAAATCATATTCTTTTCTCCGCCTTTTTTTCATTGAGAGAAAGAATATGAAAAGAAATGAGGAAGCGCGCGGCAAGTTACTTGAAAATGTTTCCTTGAATTCGATATAGTGGTTATAAGACTAAAATTAGCGTTAAAGATTCAAAATAGAAGTATTGTCTAGTTAATACATCAAAGTTTAAAAGGAGGTTTATATATGAAATTATTGACTGAACAAAAACATGAACTAGAAGGATTGACTGTTCATACCATTCAAACAGCTAAGTACAAAACAAACACGTTCATTTTAAAACTAAATGCCCCTTTAGATAAGAAAACGGTGACAATGCGTGCCCTTTTACCTTATGTACTTCAAAGCGCTACCGAGTCGCTGCCGTCTACGACAAAGCTTCGTACATATTTAGATGAGCTTTATGGTGCTACTTTACAAGTAGACTTAACAAAAAAAGGTGATAACCACGATATTACGATTCGCATTGATATAGCGAACGAAAAATATTTGAAAGATTCAACTCCGCTTTTGCAAAAAGCGTTAGCGCTTCTTGGCGATATTTTATTAAAGCCAGCAGTTGAAGGGGACTCTTTTTTAAAGGATATTATGACAAAAGAAAAGCGTTCGCTTCGTCAGAGAATTCAAGCCGTATTTGATGATAAAATGCGCTATGCTAATTTAAGACTAGTTGAAGAAATGTGTAAAGAAGAACCTTACTCTTTACATGTAAACGGTCAAATTGACGACGTGGAAGAAATTACAGGTGAAAGTTTGTACGCCTATTATCAGCAGGTGTTAAAAGAAGATGCCATTCACCTTTATGCTATTGGAGATTTGCAAGTCGAAGAGGTTTTACAAACAGTAAAAGAAACATTTACGTTACCAAAGCGCGAGCAAAAAGACATTGAAGATTCTATTACGTCTAAAGATATCTCAAAAGTAAATGAAGTAGTGGAAAAACAAGAAGTAAAACAAGGGAAATTAAATATTGGCTACCGCACAAATGTTGTATACGGAGATAGGCAGTATTTTGCTCTGCAAGTATTTAACGGTATATTCGGAGGTTTCTCACATTCTAAGCTATTTATCAATGTGCGTGAAAAAGCAAGCTTAGCCTATTATGCCGCTTCAAGGGTAGAAAGTCATAAGGGGTTACTGATGGTGATGTCGGGTATTGATGCTAAAAATTACGACCAAGCCGTGACCATTATTAAAGAACAAATGCAGGAGATGAAGCAAGGGTCGTTCACAGACGGCGAAATCGCTCAAACAAAAGCCGTCATTCACAATCAGCTGCTTGAAACGGTGGATACTCCACGAGGACTAGTAGAGGTTATGTATCATAATGAATTAACAGGCAAAGACATTTCAATTGACGAATACTTAAAGCATATTGATGCGGTATCTAAGCAGGAAATTATTAAAGTGGCTGAGAAAATTGAAATGGATACAATTTATTTCTTAACAGGAACGGGCGGTGAAGAAAATGGAGAAAATTGAATTTTCGCAGCTTCAGGAACAGCTGTATCATGAAAAAATGGATAACGGGCTACAGGTATATATTTTGCCAAAGCCGGAGTTTAACAAAACGTTTGCTACCTTTACAACGAACTACGGATCGATTGACAATCAATTCGTACCGCTAAATGAAAATGAAATGACAAAAGTTCCGGACGGAATCGCACACTTTTTAGAGCATAAATTATTTGAAAAAGAAGACGGGGATGTCTTTCAGCAGTTTAGTAAACAAGGCGCTTCGGCCAATGCATTTACTTCTTTTACCCGCACAGCTTACTTATTCAGCTGTACGTCAAATTTTGAAGAAAACCTTGAAACATTAGTGGACTTTGTACAAGAGCCGTACTTCTCAGAAAAAACGGTCGAAAAAGAAAAAGGCATTATCGGTCAAGAAATTACAATGTATGACGACAATCCGGACTGGCGCTTGTATTTTGGCACCATTCAAAATATGTACAAAAACCACCCTGTTAAAATTGATATTGCCGGCACGATTGAATCGATTTCACATATTAATAAAGATTTGCTGTATACATGCTATGAAACATTCTACCATCCAAGCAACATGCTGTTGTTCATTGTAGGTCCTGTTGATGCGGAAAAGGTAATGAAGCAAGTTCGAGACAATCAGCAGAAAAAAGATTATAAAGAAATCTCTGACATACAGCGTCATTTTGACGAAGAGCCTGAAACGGTGGATCAAGAAAAACAAGTACTAAAAATGCCGGTGCAGTCTTCTAAATGTATGGTGGGTCTAAAAGCGAAAAACCCGCAGCGTTCAGGTGGAGAAATGCTTAAATATGAGTTAGCAATGAATATTATTTTAGATTACGCATTTGGTAAAAGCTCTTCGTACTATGAGGAGTTATATGCAGACGGGCTCATTGATGAAACATTTGCTTATGATTATACGGAGGAAAGAGGATTTGGTTTTGCTCTTATCGGAGGAGATACGGACCAACCGGAGCAGCTGTATGATCGAGTTAAACAAATTTTACTTGAAATGAAAACAAAATCACTAACAGAAGAAGAACTTGAGCGTATCCGTAAAAAGAAAATCGGCGGGTTTTTACGTTCATTAAACTCACCTGAGTTTATCGCTAATCAGTTTACACGCTATGCATTTAATGATATGAATTTATTTGATATTGTTGAAACGCTGGAAAAACTGAAGGTGAACGAAATAAAAGATGTGCTAAACGAGATTATTGATGAAAAGAACTTTACGGTTTGTGAAGTAGTACCTAAATAAAGATGATTGTTGCCAAAAAAGCTGATGTTCATCAGCTTTTTTGCATGTAAAGGAGAGAAGGTTATGGAGAAATTTGCCCTTGTGACAGGTGCAAGCGGAGGAATTGGCACAGCGATTGCCAAGCAATTGGCTAAGGAAGGATATTCGCTTATTTTGCATTACCATCAACGAAGAGACAGAATAGAGGCGCTTGCACATGAGCTTGCGGAAAAGGTAAAAACCGTGTTTACGGTACAAGCGGATTTATCATGCAAAGAGGGAGTGGAGAAGTTTTTAGAGGAAATTATTGTTCCGGTAGAAGTTATTATTCATAACAGCGGACGAAGCGTTAGCGGGTTAATGACAGATACTTCGGCAAAAGAAACTGAAGAAATGATCTATCTTCACATCACGGCTCCCTTTGTTATTACCAAAGCTTTATTACCTAAAATGATTAGTGCTAAAAGCGGACAAATCATCATGATTTCTTCCATTTGGGGACTTACAGGAGCTTCATTTGAAGTCCTTTATTCCATGGTAAAAGGTGCACAAAATACGTTTGTAAAAGCTTTGGCAAAAGAGGTTGCACTAAGTGGGGTTCGAGTAAATGGAGTTGCCCCCGGAGCGATTGAAACGGATATGATGGCCAGCTATTCAAAAGAAGAGGTTAAAGAGCTGGCTGAAGAGATCCCTTTAGGAAGAATAGGATATCCAAAAGAAGTGGCAGATGCCGTTTCATATTTAATATCTTCACGAGCTTCCTACATAACGGGACAAATATTATCGGTTAATGGCGGTTGGTACATATAAAGTGTGCATAAAATCAAAAACACGGTACAAACTATGATATGAATAAACCTTAAGGAGGGCTACTCATGTCAGTATTAGAAAGCTGGGATAGCTGGAAAGATTTTTTAGGCGACCGTTTACATCATGCGCAAAACGAAGGAATGCAAGAAGAAGTTATTCATGATCTTGCTTATCAAATTGGTGGATATTTAGCAAACCAAGTTGATGCAAAAAATGATCAAGAGCGAATTTTAGCAGACCTTTGGAGCGTTGCTTCTAAAGAAGAGCAGCATGCGATTGCGAGCAGCATGGTGAAATTAGTTCAAAATAACGGATCAGTAAAATAAGTTATCGTTTCTAAAAAGGAGCTAATTCACCGCGTGTGAAAGCTCCTTTTTTCTTAGAATTAAATAGTACAAATAAATAAGCGCTTACATACATAACAAATGTAGAACTACTTGTCTTTAGGGTTTATAATATAATGGAAATCATTTATAGTTAAACTAGGTGAAAAAAAGGGGGCACCTCTCGAAGGCCAGCCAAGAAATGGGAGGGGTTTGATGGAGAAAATTGAGTGGTATTTAGAATATCAAATACAAAAAAATCGTCCGGGTCTTTTAGGTGATATTTCATCGCTTCTTGGAATGTTGTCAATTAACATTGTCACAATTAATGGAGTGGATGATATTCGCCGTGGATTATTGCTGCGCTGTGATTCACATGAGCAAATAGACAGGCTTGAATCTATTTTGAAAACAATGGATAATATCATTGTGACAAAAATGAGACCGCCTAAATTGCGTGATAAGTTAGCAGTGCGTCACGGTCGCTATATTCAGCGGGACGCAGATGATAAAAAGACGTTTCGTTTCGTAAGAGATGAATTAGGTTTGCTCGTAGATTTTATGGCGGAACTGTTTAAACAAGACGGTCATAAGCTTATCGGCATTCGAGGTATGCCGCGAGTAGGCAAAACCGAATCCATTGTAGCAGCTAGCGTATGTGCGAACAAAAGGTGGCTTTTTGTGTCTTCTACACTCTTAAAACAAACGATTCGCAGTCAGCTTATTGCTGACGAATACAACGCTGATAATATTTTTATTATTGACGGGATTGTATCGACAAAACGAGCGAATGAAAAGCACTGGCAGCTTGTTCGAGAAGTAATGAATGTACCCGCGACAAAAATTGTGGAGCATCCGGATGTATTTGTACAAAATACCGAGTATTCGTTAGATGATTTTGCCTACATTATTGAAATAAGAAACGACCCCAATGAGAAAATTACATATGAAATAATGGAAGGTCCTCAAATGTTTCAAGACGGTGGATTATCGATGTTTGATTTTTAGCATAATTGGTAGGTGTTAGCATTGACAGAGTTAGGACAAAGGTTAAGACAAGAACGAGAAAGCAAAGGATTGTCGTTAGAGGATTTACAAAAACTAACGAAAATTCAAAAACGCTATTTACTTGGCATTGAAGAAGGCAATTATGAGGTTATGCCTGGGAAATTTTACGTACGAGCGTTTATTAAGCAATACTGCGAAGCAATTGGGTTGGACACAGATGCTATTTTTGAAGAATACAAATCAGACATTCCTTCAACTCAAACAGAAGACATGCCGCAGCAGCTTTCGCGCGTTCGCAGCCGCAAAGAAATTCCTCAGCATACAAAAGGAGTTTCAAAAGCATATGACTACCTTCCAACTGTTCTAGTGGTGGCGGGAGTTGTAGTTGTTGGGATTATTATTTGGGTAATCGCTCAAAATATCGTCTCGGATAAAAACAAGGAGCAGGCTAACCAAGAAGCTCCAAACAGTGAAGTTCAGCAGTCTAACACGCAGGAAGAAACGAATGAAACTACTGCAAAAAATGACAATAGCAAGTCAGAAGATGAACAAAGTGCTGCTGATAAGAAAGAACAAGAAAAAGAAAAAGCTGAAAAAGAAAAAGCCGCAAAAGAAAAAGCTGAGAAAGAAAAAGCGGAAAAAGAAAAGAAAGACAGCGGTAAACAAGAATACAAGGAAGTTCAAAAAACAGGCAGAAGTGCTACGTATGCTCTTTCCGGTACAGATGCATTTAATCTAGAAGTAACATCCACTCAAGCAGATACTTGGTTAGATGTGAAAAATGGAAAAGGGAATGCTTTCTTTAGCTCCATTCTAAAAAAAGGTGAAACAAAAGAATTTGATTTAACGAAAGAAACTGAAGCTCGTGTCAACATCGGTTATTCACCTGGAGTAGAGTTAAAAGTAAATGGAAAAGCGGTTGACTTGCCGTTTGATTCATCCAAGCAAGTTCGACAAGTTGTAACGATTCAATATCAGCCGGCAGAAGCACAGTAAACAGCCTGTTTTAAAAAGTGATCAGGGTGTAAATAAAGATAATATGTGAATTAATTACTCATTCACGCTATAATAAAACCAAAGCCGTGCAAACAACTTCGTTTGCACGCTTTCAGTTTGTAACAGTAATTGGAGGCAGAAGAAGTGAATTTACCAAACAAGATTACCATTTCGCGAATTTTTCTAATTCCCGTATTCCTCATTTTTATGATGGTGCCGCTACCATTCGGTACAGTGGAGGCAGCAGGAAAAGAGATCCCGATCGCTCACCTATTAGGGGCAGCATTATTTATTATTGCATCTACAACAGACTGGATAGACGGATACTATGCTCGAAAGTACGATTTAGTCACGAACTTGGGCAAATTTTTAGATCCACTAGCAGACAAGCTATTGGTTTCAGCTGCGCTTGTAGCTATTGTTGACTTAGATTTAATTGCAGGTGCAGGATGGGCTGCTATCATCATTATTAGCCGTGAATTTGCTATCACAGGTTTAAGACTTGTACTAGCAGGGGAAGGGGAAGTTGTAGCAGCAAATATGTTAGGTAAAATTAAAACATGGACTCAAATTTTAGCTATTTCAGCTATTCTGTTGTATAACTTGCCTTTTGAATGGGTTTCCATTCCATTTGCTAGCGTAATGCTTTGGATCTCAGTGATTTTTACGGTTATTTCAGGCTGGGACTACTTTGCTAAAAACAAACAGGCTTTTGTTAACTCAAAATAAGTAAGATGGAGATGATATGATGAACGCTGAAATTATTGGAGTCGGCTCTGAGCTGCTGCTTGGACAAATTGCCAATACAAACGCTCAGTATTTATCGAAAAAATTAGCCGAACTTGGAATTAATGTTTACTATCATACGGTAGTAGGAGATAATGCACAGCGCTTAAAAGAAGTGATTGCTACAGCTCAAACGCGTGCGGAGTTAATTATTTTCACAGGCGGGCTTGGTCCTACAAAAGATGATTTAACAAAAGAAACAATTGCGAGTGTGCTAGGAGTAGAGCTGACAACAAATGCAGAAGCCCTTGAAAGTATTGAAGCCTATTTCAAACAGTCAAATCGTATCATGACACCTAACAATAAAAAACAGGCAATTGTGCTAGAAGGTTCGGCAGTGCTCCCTAACGATTACGGAATGGCTCCAGGTATGGGGCTTACAGTAGAGGGAAAACACTATATGCTATTTCCAGGGCCTCCAAAAGAGCTTTATCCAATGTATGAATCGTATGGCCAAGAATTTTTAGCTCAAAAGCTTGAATTAAAAGAAAGTATTGAATCACGCGTTCTTCGCTTTTTCGGAATAGGAGAATCACAGCTTGAGACGGAAATTGAAGATTTGCTTGATGCACAAACCAACCCGACGATTGCGCCGCTAGCAGGAGATGGAGAAGTGACGCTTCGCTTAACTGCTAAGCACGCTGATGCTGCTGAAGCACAGCGCATGTTAGACGAAGTGGAAAAAACCATTTCAGAGCGCGTAGGCGAGTATTTATATGGATACGAAGCAACTTCTTTACATAATGAATTGGTAAAAGAATTAACGGCACAAGGATTAACGATTGCTTCAGCCGAAAGTTTAACCGGCGGTTTATTCAGCGAACGTTTAACAACTGTTTCAGGTGCTGGAGAAGTTGTAAAAGGCAGCCTGGTCGCCTATCATTATGAAATCAAGCAAAATATTCTCGGAGTGAGCGAACACACGTTGAATCAGTACGGAGCCGTTAGCGAGCAGTGCGCGGCTGAAATGGCTCAGCGTATTCAACAGTTATACAAAACGGATATTGGCATCGGGTTTACAGGTGTAGCTGGACCCTCCAAACAAGAAGGACATCCTGTAGGAACAGTATATATAGGGGTAGCCTATAAAGATCAAGCTCCTCAAGTTTACAGCCTGCAGCTATCCGGAAGCCGCCAGGGGATTCGTTCACGAACGGTTAATTATGGCTGTCATTACGTATTAAAGATGATAAAGAAATAAAGAAAAAAGGCTGTTTGGTTTTTCAAAAACAGCCTTTTTTTTATAAAATAATAAACGAACATTTATTCGCTTTTTGCTTGTCAAACGACTCAAAAACTAGTATAGTAAGTTATAGAAAGTTGTTAATTCGACATTGCTACTACATCGTAGTAAGTTTGCAGTTTATAGATAATTTCAAAGAGATAGAGGAGGAAATTGAGTGAACGATCGTCAAGCAGCCCTTGATATGGCTTTAAAACAAATTGAAAAGCAATTTGGTAAAGGTTCAATTATGAAACTAGGTGAACAAACGGAAAAAAGAATTTCTACGATTCCAAGTGGTTCATTAGCGTTAGATATAGCTTTAGGTGTAGGTGGATATCCACGTGGACGTGTAGTTGAAGTATACGGTCCAGAAAGCTCAGGTAAAACAACAGTTGCTCTTCATGCCATTGCAGAAGTTCAACAGCAGGGCGGACAGGCTGCATTTATCGATGCGGAGCACGCGTTAGATCCTGTATATGCTCAAAAATTAGGTGTGAATATTGATGAGCTATTATTATCTCAGCCTGATACGGGAGAACAAGCTTTAGAAATCGCTGAAGCTTTAGTTCGAAGCGGTGCAGTAGATATTATTGTTGTTGACTCAGTAGCAGCATTAGTGCCAAAAGCGGAAATTGAAGGAGAAATGGGAGACTCTCACGTGGGTCTACAAGCTCGTTTAATGTCTCAAGCATTGCGTAAACTATCTGGAGCTATCAACAAGTCTAAAACAATCGCTATCTTTATTAACCAAATTCGTGAAAAAGTCGGCGTTATGTTTGGTAACCCTGAAACAACTCCTGGTGGACGTGCGCTTAAATTCTATTCTTCAGTGCGTCTAGAAGTGCGTCGTGCAGAGCAGTTAAAGCAAGGAAACGATATTGTAGGTAACAAAACAAGAATTAAAGTTGTGAAAAACAAAGTAGCTCCGCCTTTCCGTGCTGCTGAAGTAGATATTATGTACGGAGAAGGTATTTCAAAAGAGGGAGAAATTTTGGATATCGCTTCTGAACTAGATATTGTTCAAAAAAGTGGATCTTGGTATTCATATAATGACGAGCGTCTAGGTCAAGGTCGTGAAAATGCAAAACAATTCTTAAAAGAAAATACTGATATTCGTCAGGAAATTGCGGGACAAGTGCGTGAACATCATGGTTTAGATCAAGATGGAGAGCCAGCTCCTGAGGATGACGATCAAAGCGATTTAAATATTTAATTTGCTGCGAGATAAAAAAAGACTCCTCTATTTCAAAGAAGGGGTCTTTTTTTTGTAAAAATTGTTAATGCTAGAAAAGTAACATACGAAATTTCAATATATACTGTAGAGGCAGGCTTGACAATAAAAATGCACAGATTTACAATTAAGATGTATATTTTCCCTTTTTAAAACATTTTAGCGTTTAAAAGCCTTTGTGTGTATATTGAAAGGTGAATACGATGTACATGCCGACATGAAATTTAAAACTTACAAGTTTATAGCAAGGGGAGGTGAAATGATGGATACTAATACAATCATCTTCGCTTTGCTTGGCCTAATCGTCGGTGCAGTTGTTGGCTTTTTTGTTTGTAAATCGATTGCTGAAGCTAAAATTGCGGGAGCAAAGTCTAGTGCAGAACAAATTATTGATGAAGGAACCCGCGAGGCGGAAGCTTTGAAAAAAGAAGCTTTACTAGAAGCGAAGGATGAAATCCATCAGCTTCGTACAGAGGCAGAACAAGATATTCGTGATCGTCGAGCAGAACTTCAAAAACAAGAAAATCGATTAATGCAAAAAGAGGAAAATCTTGATCGTAAAGACGAATCACTTGATAAACGTGAAGCGTTACTTGAAAAGAAAGATGATTCTCTTACTGTTAAACAACAGCATATTGAAGAGATGGAAAGCAAAGTTGAAGAAGTAGTACGTGCACAGCAAACAGAGCTAGAGCGCATTTCAAGCTTAACAAGAGAAGATGCAAGAGCGATTATTTTAGATCGTGTTGAAAATGAACTTTCCCACGACATTGCAATAATGGTAAAAGAAACAGAAAACCGTGCAAAAGAAGACGCCGATAAAAAGGCGAAAGAAATTCTTTCACTTGCTATTCAGCGTTGCGCAGCAGATCATGTTGCTGAAACGACTGTCTCAGTTGTTAACTTGCCAAATGACGAAATGAAAGGCCGAATTATCGGTCGAGAAGGTCGAAACATCCGTACGCTTGAAACTTTGACAGGAATTGATCTTATTATTGATGATACGCCAGAAGCAGTTATTTTATCAGGATTTGACCCAATTCGTCGTGAAACAGCAAGAATTGCACTTGATAAACTCGTTCAAGATGGTCGTATCCATCCCGCGCGTATTGAAGAAATGGTTGAAAAATCTCGCCGTGAAGTGGACGAATATATTCGTGAAGTTGGTGAACAAACGACGTTTGAAGTCGGTGTTCACGGGTTGCACCCAGACTTGATGAAAATTCTTGGTCGCTTAAAATTCAGAACAAGCTATGGTCAAAATGTGCTGAAACATTCAATGGAAGTAGCGCATTTATCAGGACTTATGGCTGCTGAATTAGGTGAAGATGAAACGTTAGCCAAACGAGCAGGATTGTTACATGATATTGGTAAAGCGATTGATCATGAGGTAGAAGGAAGTCACGTAGAAATCGGTGTTGAATTAGCTACAAAGTATAAAGAACATCCGGTTGTTATTAACGCGATTGCTTCTCACCATGGAGATACAGAGCCAACATCAATCATTGCTGTACTAGTTGCAGCAGCGGATGCATTATCTGCTGCAAGACCAGGTGCTCGTAGTGAGACGTTAGAAAACTACATTCGTCGTCTTGAAAAGTTAGAAGAAATTTCAGAGTCTTATGAAGGCGTTGAAAAATCATTTGCGATTCAAGCAGGGCGTGAAGTTCGTATTATGGTGAAACCAGATACGATTGGTGATCTAGAAGCGCATCGACTTGCTCGAGATATCCGAAAACGAATTGAAGATGAGCTGGACTATCCTGGCCACATCAAAGTAACCGTTATTCGTGAAACAAGAGCAGTAGAGTATGCAAAATAAAAATGAAGTGGCGTTTCGCCACTTTATTTTTTTTCGTAGAGATGAAGATGCAGATTAAGAATGAAGTATAGGAGCTTTTACATGAGAATTTTATTTATTGGAGACGTAGTTGGTTCTCCAGGCCGTGAAATGGTTGAAGAATATTTACCAAGATTAAAAAGAAAATACTCTCCGGGACTTACAATTGTGAATGGAGAAAATGCAGCTTCAGGAAAAGGCATTACTGAAAAGATTTATCGTCAGTTCTTGCAAGCAGGAGCTAACATTATTACCCTTGGTAACCACGCGTGGGACAAACGTGAAATTTTTGATTTTATTGACGATGCAAAAAATCTTGTTCGTCCTGCTAATTTTCCTGAAGGTACACCGGGCAAGGGAATTACGTATTTTACGTATAATCAGCTTGAGGTAGCCGTGATTAATTTACAAGGGCGCACGTTTATGGCCCCGCTTGATTGTCCATTTCAAAAAGCAGATGAACTGATTGAAGAAGCACGTCAGCGCACTTCGCTTATTTTTATTGATTTTCATGCTGAAACAACAAGTGAAAAGCAAGCAATTAGCTGGTATGTGGACGGTCGTGTCAGCGCTGTTGTCGGCACTCATACGCACGTTCAAACAGCTGACAATCGTATATTGCCAAAAGGAACAGCTTACATCTCTGACGTAGGAATGACGGGACCATATGACGGCATTTTAGGAATGGAGCGCGAAGCTGTTATTAAGCGTTTTTTAACGTCTCTTCCTGTTCGATTTGAAGTGCCAAAAGAAGGAAGAACACAGCTTAGTGGAATCGTTATTGATATTGATCAAAAGACGGGGAAAGCAACAAAAACAGAGCGGATTTTAATTAACGAAGACCATCCGTTTTTTGAATAAAGGGAAAAAGTCAATGTGTCGAAAGACGATACGTTGGCTTTTTTATTTTGTCAAAAACGTAAAAAGAAAAAAGAAAGGTGTAGAAATATAAGTTTTTGAATATTTAGGAAAAACAAGCAGGAATACGTTTGACATATCGTGAATATAGTAACATTGAAATCAATTAAGTCATTGGTCTAATGATCTCTCATCATACATTGTAAAGAATAAGGAGGAGCTAGATATGGAAATATTAAAAGTTTCAGCAAAGTCTAATCCAAATTCAGTTGCTGGTGCCTTAGCAGGCGTACTGCGCGAACGCGGCGCAGCAGAAATTCAAGCCATTGGGGCCGGGGCGCTTAATCAAGCAGTAAAAGCTGTAGCAATCGCAAGAGGGTTCGTTGCACCAAGTGGGGTTGATTTAATCTGCATCCCAGCTTTTACAGATATTCAAATTGATGGAGAAGAGCGAACAGCCATTAAATTAATTGTAGAGCCGCGATAATTATAAAAAACCACGGACCTGTAAAGCATAGAAGCCAAACAGGTCCTTTTTGTATAGAGTTAAAGGGGTGTGGGTTGTGATATTTGATGCTCATTGTGATGTATTGATGAAGCTCTGGTTAAATAAACGTTTATCTTTTACATATGATTCAGCGCTGCATGTGACGTTAGAAGGAATAAAAAAAGCAAAAGGAAAAGTTCAGCTATTCGCTATTTATATTCCGGAAGCAGTTCCGGCAGCTCAGCGCTTTGATGTTGCGTTAGAAATGATCCAGCTGTTTCAGAGTCATATTTTATCGCTTCCCGGTATGAAATGGGTTCGTTCAAAGCGCGATATAGATAGTTTAAAAAAAGATGAAATAGGAGCAATGCTGACGCTTGAAGGGTGCGATGCCATTGATACAAGTTTAGTTCGCTTAAAGACGCTTTTTTCACTGGGTGTACGTTCAGTAGGTTTGACATGGAATTACAGCAATGCTGTGTGTGACGGGATTTTAGAACCTCGAGGCGCCGGATTATCTTCTTTTGGAAGAGAAGTTGTTGAATTGAATAATGAACATAAAGTGTGGACGGATGTCTCTCATTTATCGGTAAGAGGTTTTTGGGATGTGATTGAGCTAGCGCATTATGTAGTGGCTACTCATTCCAATTCACACGTATTGTGTTCTCATCCCCGGAATTTAAGAGACGATCAAATTCATGCTTTAATAAAGCGAAACGGCGTGATTGGCATTACGTTTGTCCCTGAATTTTTAACGAGTTCTGCCAAAGCGCAAATAGCGGATGTGATTCGTCATCTTGATTACATGTGTGAAAGAGGAGGCGAATACTCGGTTGGTTTTGGCTCTGACTTTGACGGCATTGACAAAACGGTTCATCGTCTCGGAAGCTATGAACAGTATACGAATTTAATCGAAGAACTTCTTAAGCATTACACTGAGGAGCAGGTAAAACGTTTTCTGTTTCAAAACTTTGCTGATCGTGTATGCAACTAATAAAAAAGAGCTTTTTCTTCTTGGAAAAGTTCTTTTTTATAGAAGTCATTTATATAATAATGCCTCATGTGAAGGCAGAAAAGATCATTAAAAAACTTCATCTTATTCATTAAATATAAATATAATTAAAACGATTGAGAATTCAATGGAAAGGGTTGCATTTTTCTGGCAATCGGAATAAAATTGAAAACGGATTATGGAGCTGTTCAAGTAGAAACGTATCCTGCACAGCGACAAGGTGCTGTGGGAGTTTTGCGGATGATTTTGGTTCGTGAAATGCAGAAGCAAATGAAATCGTTTGCTATTTTACTTTTTTCAGTTTTTATCAATAAAATAGATTTCTATATTAAGAGCAATTAAAGGAGTGGCGTTGATTTATGGTACAGCAACTTTCATGGAAAGTTGGCGGACAGCAGGGTGAGGGAATCGAAAGTACGGGAGAAATCTTTTCAACCGCTTTAAATCGATTAGGTTATTACTTATACGGCTATCGTCATTTTTCTTCTCGTATCAAAGGTGGACATACAAATAACAAGATCCGAGTGAGTACAACTCAGGTTCGATCTGTGTCAGATGATTTGGATATTTTAGTTGCGTTCGATCAGGAAACAATTGATGTAAACGTCCATGAGCTGCGCGTAGGAGGCGTTGTAATTGCAGATGCGAAATTCAATCCAAGTCTGCCTGAAACATGTACAACTGCTACGCTATATGCTGTTCCGTTTACGGAAATTGCAACGGAATTAGGAACGTCGCTAATGAAGAACATGGTTGCTGTAGGCGCTTCAAGTGCTGTGCTTCATATTGACACAGAAGTATTTGAAGAAGTAGTGCTTGAAATCTTCGGTAAAAAGGGCCAAAAAGTTGTACAAAAAAACATGGAAGCTATTAAAAAAGGTGCAGATTACATTCGTGAACAGCTAGGCGAACAATTAGAAACCATGAAACTAGATCCAGCGGATGGTAAAAAACGTATGTTTATGATTGGAAACGATGCGATTGCGCTAGGCGCTTTAGCCGGTGGAGCTCGTTTTATGCCAGCATATCCAATTACCCCTGCTTCGGAAATCATGGAATACTTAATTAAAAAGCTTCCTCAATTCGGTGGAACCGTTATTCAAACAGAAGATGAAATCGCGGCATGTACGATGGCTATCGGAGCTAACTATGCAGGCGTACGTGCGCTGACAGCATCAGCTGGACCTGGCCTATCATTAATGATGGAGTCGATTGGATTAGCGGGCATCACTGAGCAGCCTGTTGTGATTATCGATACGCAGCGCGGCGGTCCAAGTACAGGGCTTCCAACTAAGCAAGAACAGTCTGATTTAATGGCCATGATTTACGGTACGCACGGTGAAATTCCGAAGATCGTCATGGCGCCAAGTACGGTTGAAGAAGCATTCTACGATACGATTGAAGCGTTTAACTTAGCAGAAGAATATCAGTGTCCAGTTATTATGCTAACGGATTTACAGCTTTCACTTGGGAAGCAATCAGTAGAACCGCTTGACTATAACCGCGTTGAAATCCGCCGCGGTAAGCTTCAGCAAGGAGAGCTAGAAGAGCTGGAAGAAAAACAGTACTACAAGCGCTACCGCGTAACAGAAGATGGCGTATCACCACGCGTCATTCCAGGAATGAAGCATGGAATTCATCACGTAACGGGAGTAGAACATGATGAGACAGGAAAGCCATCTGAATCTCCAGTAAACCGCGATGATCAAATGAATAAGCGTCTTCGTAAAACAAAAGGAATTCGTTTTAATATGCCAATTCATGTTCACTCTCATGAAAAAGAGTCTGATATTTTATTTGTTGGATTTAATTCGACGCGTGGAGTTATTGAAGAGGCAATGGAACGTTTGGAACAGGACGGTATAAAAGTAAATCACGCTCACATTCGTTTAATTCATCCTTTCCCAGCTGACGAACTGCTTCCTTACGTACAAGGAGCTAAAAAAGTGGTCGTCGTTGAAAACAATGCTACTGGACAGCTTGCTAATATTTTAAAAATGAATATCGCAAGTCATGATAAAATTCAAAGCGTATTGAAGTACGATGGAAATCCATTTCTTCCGCAAGAAGTATACGCAAAAAGTAAGGAGATGTTTGTGTTAAATGGCAACGTTTAAAGATTTTCGTAACAGTGTAAAACCTAACTGGTGTCCGGGGTGTGGAGATTTCTCCGTACAAGCAGCCATTCAACGCGCATCTGCTAACGTAGGTTTAGAACCTCATGAGCTTGCTGTTATTTCAGGTATTGGATGTTCTGGACGTATCTCTGGTTATATTAATTCATATGGTTTTCATGGTATTCACGGGCGTGCGCTTCCAATCGCTCAAGGTGTAAAAATGGCTAATCGTGACTTAACCGTTATCGCATCTGGCGGTGATGGAGATGGGTTCGCTATCGGTATGGGACACACGGTACATGCGATTCGCCGAAACATCGATGTAACGTATATCGTAATGGATAACCAAATCTATGGTTTAACAAAAGGACAAACATCTCCTCGCAGTGAAGTAGGATTCAAGACAAAAAGTACGCCTGAAGGATCAATCGAGTCGTCTTTATCTGTCATGGAGCTTGCGTTAACTTCTGGAGCAACGTTTGTGGCGCAAAGCTTTTCAACGAATTTAAAAGAGTTAACAAGCTTAATTGAACAAGGCATCCAGCATAAAGGTTTTTCTTTAATTAACGTATTTAGCCCGTGCGTAACGTATAACAAAGTGAACACGTATGATTGGTTTAAAGAAAACCTAACTAGTCTTAGCACAATTGAAGGTTATGATGCAAACAATCGTATGCAAGCTATGCAGACGTTAATGGAGCATAACGGCTTAGTAACAGGGCTTATTTATCAAAATGCGCATCAGCCGTCGTATCAGCAGCTTGTTCACGGTTATAGTGAAGAGCCGCTGTCAAAAGCAGACTTAGGTATGACTGAGGAAAAATTTGATGAGCTAGTAGCTGAATTTATGTAAAAGAGGCTGCAATAAAAGCAGTTTAGTAGAGGGAAAATCCGAACGGTGAACTGAGATTCTTGATGGAGAATCCAACTCGTTCGGATTTTTTCATAGTGATAGCGAACGTAGGTTTCATATAGGTGGTGCCTTCTGGCTGTTGAGTGGAGAGTAAGGTGAAGGCCCTTGCGGGAAAAGGGAAATAGGTGAGAACTCGCGGGAGCGGAAGCGACAAGGAAGCTCATCGGCTGCTCGCGGAAAGCGAAGTCTTGCACGGAAATCAATAGGGGTGGAATAAGTGATTTACATGAACTCTTTTATACCATTTGTTCGTCTCTAAAATAGATTAATTTAGTTATGTATCAATCTCTTTTTGTGATTTAATAAATGTTTCGAAAGTCGAATGAAATTTTAACGAAACAGGTATAGAAAATAGGTATATGATTGTGTTCGCTACTTGAAAGTTATATACTATGTTAATGTGATGAGTTTTATGCATAAGCATATAGCTGTCACATTTTTTTGCGATTTACAGGTGCAACGTGACAATTGTCATGGCGAAAGGAGATTTTTTTATGAACGAAAAACAACGTTTAGAAAGCAACCAAGTTAATCCAGCGGACAAAAAATCCGAAAAGGATTACAGCAAATATTTTCAAACAGTATACATGCCACCTTCTTTAAAAGATGCGAAAAAACGAGGAAAAGAAGAAGTTTCCTATCACAATGATTTTGCAATCGATGAACAGTTTCACGGAATGGGACAAGGACGTAAGTTTTATATCCGTACGTACGGCTGTCAAATGAATGAGCACGATACAGAAGTAATGGCTGGTATTTTTCTAGGCCTTGGCTACGAGCCAACTGACTCTGTTGAAGATGCTCATGTTATTTTATTGAATACGTGTGCGATCCGTGAAAATGCGGAAAATAAAGTGTTTGGTGAATTAGGACACTTGAAGGCCTTAAAGCGCGAGCGCCCTGAGCTATTGATCGGCGTCTGCGGATGTATGTCTCAAGAAGAGTCAGTTGTAAATAAAATTTTACAAAAACATCAGCACGTGGATATGATTTTTGGTACACACAACATTCACCGTTTGCCTCACATTTTAAACGAAGCATACTTAGCAAAAGAAATGGTGATTGAAGTATGGTCTAAAGAAGGGGACGTTATTGAAAACCTTCCAAGAGCACGTAAAGGCAGCGTCAAAGCATGGGTTAACATCATGTACGGCTGTGACAAGTTCTGTACGTACTGTATCGTTCCGTATACGCGAGGAAAAGAACGAAGCCGCCGTCCAGAAGACATTATCCAAGAAGTACGTCATTTAGCTGCTCAAGGCTACAAAGAAATTACGCTTTTAGGTCAAAATGTTAATGCATACGGAAAAGATTTTGAAGACATCACATACGGCTTAGGCGACTTAATGGACGAAATCCGTAAAATTGACGTTGCTCGTATCCGTTTTACAACAAGTCATCCTCGCGACTTTGATGACCGTTTAATTGAAGTTCTTGCTAAAGGCGGAAATCTTGTCGACCACATTCACTTGCCTGTTCAATCAGGAAGCAGCGATATCTTAAAAATTATGGCACGAAAATATTCTCGTGAACATTATTTAGAGCTTGTTCGTAAAATTAAAGAAGCCATTCCAACAGCATCATTAACAACTGATATTATTGTGGGTTTCCCAAATGAAACGGATGAGCAGTTTGAAGAAACAATGTCACTATATCGTGAGGTTGAATTCGATAGTGCTTATACATTTATCTATTCACCTCGTGAAGGTACGCCAGCTGCTAAGATGCAAGACAACGTACCAATGGAAGTGAAAAAAGAGCGCCTTCAGCGCTTAAATGCTCTTGTAAATGAAATTTCTGCAAAGAAATTGAAGGAATATGAAGGTAAAGTTGTCGAAGTATTAGTAGAAGGTGAAAGTAAAAATAATCCGGAAGTATTAGCAGGCTACACGGAAAAAAGTAAGCTTGTAAACTTCAAAGCACCTAAGTCAGTGATTGGGCAACTTGTAAAAGTAAAAGTTACAAAAGCCAAAACATGGACGCTAAACGGGGAAATGGTAGAAGAAACAGCAGAGGTGAAGTAATATGGCGCAGTATAACAAGAGTGACGTAATTAAACGTGCTCAAGAGCTGGCAAAAATGATTGCTGAAACGGAAGAAGTAGATTTCTTCAAGCGTGCCGAAGCTCAGCTTAACGAAAATCAAAAAGTGCGTGAAACCATTGCAAGCATTAAAAGTTTGCAAAAACAAGCTGTTAATTTCCAACATTATGGTAAAACAGAAGCGTTAAAACAAGTGGAGGCAAAAATCGATCGCTTACAGGAAGAGCTGGACGAACTGCCGATTATTCAGCAGTTTCAAGAGTCTCAAATAAACGTGAATGATTTGCTTCAACTTGTTGCTAACACTATTTCAAACACAGTAACGGATGAAATTATTGTGTCAACAGATGGTGATTTACTGCGCGGTGAAACAGGTTCACAGGTGCGAAACAGCCCTGGATCTAGCTGCTCATAAAGAAAAAATGCCTCAGCAATTTGCTGAGGCATTTTTTTGTGCATCTCATGGCATGAAAATTGGGCAGATTTTCTCTCTAATAATTGTCACGTTTTTCTATATCCTTGCATACAATGGAACATAGGTTTTTTATGCCTTAAACCTAGTTTCTTAAAAATAATGTGCAAACAAGTGAATGAGCCTGCATAGGATGAAATGAAGATAGTTTGAGGAGGGTATGCTCACATGTCACAACACTATAGAGAAATTATTACAAAAGCAGTCGTAGGTAAAGGTCGCAAGTTTACACAATCGTCTCATACGCTTGCACCGAAAAATCGACCAACAAGCATCTTAGGGTGCTGGGTGATTAACCATGAGTACAAAGCAAAGAAAAGCGGCAGCAATGTAGAAGTTGACGGCAGATATGATATTAACATCTGGTATTCGTACAATAATAATACAAAAACCGAAGTTTGGACGGAAACCGTATCATACAAAGATAATATTAAGCTGCGCTATAAAGATGAAGATTCGATTGGAGACGATTACGAAGTAATTGTTCGCGTGTTGCAGCAGCCAAATTGCCTAGAGTGCACAATTTCACCAAATGGCAATAAAACGATTGTTCAAGTAGAGAGAGAATTGTTGGCGGAAGTGATTGGCGAAACCAAGGTTTGTGTTGCAGTAAATCCGAAAGGCTGCGATGATGAAGACGAATTTGATTTAGACGTAGATGACGATGAATTTGAAGATTTGGATCCTGATTTTATATTAGGGGACGATGAGTAACTAGGAAGAAGTTCTTCCTAGTTTTTTTATTTTTACTATTTTAAGAAAATTCTTATAAAAATAAAAAAATATATTGCTTTTTGTCGAATCCACAGTGTATAGTAAATCTAAAGAAAATAATGCATTAATTTTCAGAAAATTTAGTTATATCAGATAAGTATTTCTTGGGGGTTTACTATGAGCTTATTTCGTAAAAAATCAATTCAAACGTTAATTAGTGAAACCAACTCTAAAGGTGTTAAATTAAAAAAGGATTTAGGCGCTTTCGATTTAACAATGTTAGGAATTGGAGCTATTATCGGAACCGGAATTTTTGTATTAACGGGCGTAGCCGCCGCTGAACATGCCGGTCCAGCTTTAGTTATATCTTTCATTATGTCAGGACTTGCGTGTGTGTTTGCAGCTCTTTGTTATGCAGAGTTTGCCTCAACAGTTCCCGTTTCAGGAAGTGCATACACTTACAGTTATGCAACATTTGGTGAATTAATCGCTTGGATTTTAGGATGGGATCTTATCTTGGAATACGGTCTTGCTTCTTCTGCTGTAGCCAGCGGATGGTCCGGGTATTTCCAAGGATTACTAGCAGGGTTTGGCATACATTTTCCAAAAGCTTTAACGAGTGCATATAATCCTGCAAACGGCACGTATATTGATATTCCAGCAATTATGATCGTATTTTTAATCACATTACTTTTAACGCAAGGAGTAAAAAAATCTTCACGTTTTAATGCTATCATGGTTATTATTAAACTGGCTGTTGTACTTCTGTTTATCGGGGTAGGAGTTAGCTATGTTAAACCAGAAAACTGGACGCCGTTTATGCCGTTTGGTTTCTCGGGAGTAGCGACAGGAGCAGCAACTGTATTCTTCGCCTACATTGGGTTTGATGCTGTAGCAACAGCGGCCGAGGAAGTACGCAAGCCTCAGCGGGATATGCCAATCGGAATTATCGCATCTCTTGCGATTTGTACAGTCCTTTATATCGTCGTATCGCTTATCTTAACAGGAATCGTACCTTATACAGAATTAAATGTTAAAAACCCTGTAGCATTTGCTTTAAGCTACATTAACCAAGACTGGGTAGCAGGATTTATTTCATTAGGCGCAATTGTTGGTATTACAACGGTACTACTCGTTATGATGTATGGACAAACTCGTTTATTTTATGCGATCAGTCGAGATGGTCTATTGCCGAAGCCTTTTTCAAAAATCAGTGAGAAAAAACAAACGCCGGTAGTAAATACGTGGATTACATGTTTACTAGTATCCATCTTCTCTGGTTTAGTACCATTAGGAAGATTAGCAGAGTTAACAAACATCGGTACTCTTTTTGCTTTCATGACCGTATCAATTGGAATTTTATATTTACGTAAATCAAAACAAACTTCAGAATCGACTGGTTTCCGCGTACCGTTCGTGCCGGTGATTCCAATTTTAGCTTTTGTGTTCTGTTTATACTTAGCACTTCAGCTTCCAAAATTAACATGGATTAGTTTCGTAATTTGGCTTGTACTAGGGCTGGTGGTTTACTTCTTATACGGACGTAAGCATAGTCATTTGAACAGCAGTAAATAATGAAAAGCTTCGGACAAGCTTCTTCCTTCGTCCGAAGCTTTTTTATGTGTTTTATGAAAAGAAATTGAAGATTGTTCTATTTGAATAAATTAAGTTTAAGAAAGACTTATGTTATAATACGTGTAGCAAAAACGCACAACTAGATGTGGTATGGAGGAATAGTATGGCAGCGTATACGCCAATGATACAGCAATATTTGAGAATTAAGGCAGAGTATCAAGATGCCTTTTTGTTTTTTAGATTAGGTGATTTTTATGAAATGTTCTTTGAAGATGCTACGACAGCTTCTCAAGAACTTGAAATAACATTAACAAGCCGAGACGGAGGAGGACAAGAGAGAATTCCGATGTGCGGGGTTCCGTATCACTCTGCTCCTACGTATATCGAGCGTTTAATTGAAAAGGGATTTAAAGTAGCTATTTGTGAGCAAGTAGAAGACCCTAAGCATGCAAAAGGTGTTGTAAAGCGAGAAGTGGTGCAGGTGATTTCACCCGGAACACTGATGAACGAACGCGGACTGCATGACAAGGAAAATAACTATATTTGTTCTGTTACTGCGTTCGAGGATCAAACGTTTGGTCTTGCTCTTTCTGATTTGTCTACAGGAGAAAACAGCGTAACGATTGTTAGTGAGTTTCACGATATAGTCTCAGAGATTTATGCAAAAGAAGCAAAAGAAGTCGTTGTAAGCTCTGAGTTTCCTGCTGACTTATTACAAACACTAAAAGAGCGCATGACGATTACCGTTTCTTATGAGAATAGTACAGAGCAAGTAGAAGGACTAGATTATTTAGTAGAGTCGCTTCAGCAGCAAAAGCTTATCACAACGTTTGCGCGTATTCTTCAGTATTTAACTCGCACGCAGAAGCGTTCGCTTGAACACTTACAGCCCGTGCAGTTTTATCAAATCAATGAATATATGAAAATTGATTTGTTCTCTAAGCGAAACTTGGAGTTAACCGAAACGATTCGTTCAAAAGGAAAGAAAGGCTCGCTTCTATGGTTATTAGACCAGACCGTTACGGCAATGGGCGGCCGTTTATTAAAAAATTGGATTGACCGTCCGCTTTTAAAACAAGCGGATATTGATAATCGTTTGAATATGGTAGATGTCTTAATGAAACAGTTTTTTGAACGAGAAGAACTGCGTGAGTTGCTAAAAGACGTATATGATTTAGAACGCTTAGCTGGTCGAGTCGCTTTTGGTAATGTAAATGCTCGTGATTTAATTCAATTAAAAAAATCATTGCAAAATGTGCCTCATATCCAAGAGGTTGTGAATCGTTTGAATCATCCTTATGCGACAAAGCTTGTTGAAGACATTGATCCTTGTGAGCGATTAGCTAATCTTCTTGAAAGAGGATTAAAAGAGCACCCTCCTTTGTCAATTAAAGAAGGAGACATTATTAATGACGGCTATCATGAACAGCTTGATCAATACCGAGATGCAAGCCGAAACGGAAAAACGTGGATTGCGTCACTTGAACAGCAAGAGCGTGAGAAAACAGGGATTCGCTCACTGAAAATTGGTTATAATCGCGTGTTCGGCTATTATATAGAAGTAACGCGGGCAAATCTGCATCTTTTGCCTGAAGGAATGTATGAACGAAAACAGACGTTAACCAATGCAGAACGTTTTATTACTCCTGAGCTGAAAGAAAAAGAAGCGCTGATTTTAGAAGCGGAAGAGAAAATTGTAGAGCTGGAATATGAATTGTTTTTACAAATTCGTGAGGAAGTAAAAGCATATATCCCAAGGCTGCAAGAACTCGCTAAAAAAGTAAGTGAGCTTGACGTACTGCAGTGCTTTGCAAAAATCAGTGAAGAACGTCATTACACAAAGCCTATTTTTTCAAGTGAAGATATTTCGATTCAAAATGGACGCCATCCAGTAGTAGAAAAAGTAATGAATTCACAGGAATATGTGCCAAACGACTGTCAAATGACGGATGATAGTTCAATTTTACTGATTACAGGACCTAATATGTCTGGTAAAAGTACGTACATGCGTCAGGTCGCTTTAACGGCGATACTAGCTCAAATTGGCTGTTTTGTGCCAGCGGACGAAGCGGTTCTGCCGATTTTTGATCAAGTGTTTACACGTATCGGAGCAGCCGATGACTTAATTTCAGGGCAAAGTACGTTTATGGTCGAGATGCTAGAAACGAAAAATGCAGTGACAAATGCCACTCAGTCGAGTCTAATTCTGTTAGATGAAATTGGACGAGGTACGTCTACGTATGACGGAATGGCTCTTGCTCAAGCAATTATTGAATACGTTCATGAACATATTGGCTGTAAGACCCTATTTTCTACTCATTATCATGAATTAACCGTACTCGATGAGTCGCTTCCTGCGCTTAAAAATGTTCATGTAAGCGCGGTTGAAAAAAATGGAAAAGTCGTCTTTCTACACAAAATCAAAGATGGTGCCGCAGATAAAAGTTATGGTATTCACGTAGCGGAACTAGCAGAACTTCCAGATCCGCTTCTAGAGCGAGCTCGCGTCATCTTACACGACTTAGAACAATCTTCTGAGCGTGAACCTGTACGTCAGGCTCCAAAAAGAGAAGAGATGACACAGCAAGTTCCACAAGAAGGTGCTTCTTTGGTTCAAGAAGAACGTGCAGATGGTAAAAAAGCAGATGAAGCCAATCAGCTTTCGTTCTTTGAAATAGAAAAGAAAAAAGAAAAGCCTGCGCTTTCGAAACGTGAAAAAGCAATTATAGATCGTTTAAAAGAGCTGGATATTTTGGAAATGACGCCTTTAGACGCAATGAATGCGATGTATGAACTGCAAAAATCATTAAAGAAGAAATAGAGTGAGAGGAGTGAGTCTGTGGGTAAAATTGTGCAGCTTTCAGACGAACTTTCAAATAAAATTGCTGCCGGAGAGGTTGTTGAACGACCTGCTTCGGTGGTGAAAGAACTAGTCGAAAATGCTATTGATGCAAACAGTACAGTTATTGAAATTGAGCTAGAAGAAGCTGGGCTTTCAAAAATTCGTATATTGGATAATGGAGACGGCATTGCTTCTGAAGACTGCTTGACCGCTTTTAAAAGACATGCGACAAGTAAGATCAAAACAGAACAAGATTTATTTCGGATTCGAACGTTAGGATTTCGCGGTGAAGCTTTGCCAAGTATTGCTTCGGTTTCAATGCTTGAACTCAAAACGAGTACGGGAGAAGAAGCCGGCACTCATCTTAAACTTAGAGGCGGAGAAATCGTTCATCACGAATTAACGTCAAGCCGAAAAGGTACCGAACTTGTTATTGAAAACTTATTTTTCAATACACCTGCACGTTTAAAATATATGAAGACGGTAAACACGGAGCTTGGTAACGTAACGGATGTCGTCAATCGTCTTGCAATGTCTCATCCTGAAGTTTCAATTAGGCTGATGCATCAAGGAAGACAGCTTCTGTATACGAACGGAAGCGGAGATGTGCGCCAAGTGCTTGCCGCTATTTATGGAATGGCAGTAGCCAAAAAAATGATTCCGATTAACGTTCAGTCACTTGATTATGAAGTGAATGGTTACGTCGCTCTTCCTGAAATCACAAGAGCTTCTCGCAACTATATGTCCACCATTATTAACGGTCGGTTTGTTAAAAACTACGGGTTGTTAAAAGCGGTACAGCAGGGCTATCATACCCTTTTACCTATCGGTCGTTTTCCGATTGTGTTTTTAACCATTACAATGGACCCTTTATTAGTGGACGTGAATGTTCATCCAGCAAAATTAGAAGTGCGGTTGAGTAAAGAAGCGGAGCTGTTTGAGCTTATTGAACAAGGAGTGAAAGCTGCTTTTAAAAAGCAGCAGTTAATTCCAGATGCTGTAGTGCCAACTAAGTCAAAAGCAGCTGTGCAGCCAACTGAGCAGCAGACCTTTACATTTGATCATCAGTCTAAACCGTCTGGCTATCAGCCGTCTAATACGGTTCGTGAGCCTAGCTTTAAGGAGGCCCCCCCTCGTGTAGACGAGATCATGCCGCCTGTTAAAACAGAGGTCATACGTCAAGATGAAGAACTCCAACCAACGTTTCGAGAAATAGAACAATATGAAGAATCGGTGGAAGAGAAAGCTCCTATTCCAGAATCAAACCATTTAGCCAAAGAGCAGCCAGAACCGCGTGTTCCTGCGATGTACCCAATTGGCCAAATGCACGGAACGTATATTTTGGCACAAAATGAAAAAGGATTATTTATTATTGATCAGCACGCGGCGCAGGAGAGAATTAAGTACGAATATTTTAAGCGAAAGCTTGGAGAAGTAGATTCAGAAGTTCAAGAACTGCTTATGCCGCTTACGCTAGAGTTCTCGGGAAATGAAGCCTTGATTTTAGAAGAGTACAAAGACATGCTTGCTGAAGTAGGAGTCTTTTTAGAACCGTTTGGACAAAACTCCTATATAGTTCGTTCGCATCCGCAGTGGTTTCCAAAAGGAGAGGAACAGGAAACCATTGAAGAAATGATTCAGCAAATCTTTACGATGAAACGAGTCAATATCGAAAAGTTACGAGAAGAAGCGGCTATTATGATGAGCTGTAAAGGATCGATTAAAGCGAATCATCATTTGCGAAACGATGAGATTTTTGCTTTACTTGAGACGTTGAGAAAAACAACAGATCCATTTACGTGTCCGCACGGACGACCAATTATTATTCATCATTCGACGTATGAAATGGAAAAAATGTTTAAGCGAGTGATGTAGGCAATGCGGCTAGCTGCAGCTAGCCGTTTTGTTGAATAAATCATGGCCATTTGGATAAAATGGAATGATGTGAATGCCTATAGATGAAAGTAGTGTTGTTATGACGGGAGAGAAACCAAAACTTATTGTCATTATTGGACCAACTGCGGTTGGTAAAACAAAATTGAGCATTGAACTTGCCAAACAGTTAGACGGAGAAATTATTTCAGGTGATTCCATGCAAATTTATAAAGGGATGGATATCGGAACAGCAAAGGTATCAGAAGAAGAGATGCAGGGTATTCCCCATTACCTGATCGATATTAAGGAGCCGGATGAATCGTTTTCTGTGGCAGAATTTCAAGAGATTGTAAGAAAACAAATCGATGATATTCACGCTAGAGGAAAAATGCCGATGATTGTTGGAGGGACGGGTCTTTATATTCAATCCGTTATTTATGATTATCAGTTCACAGAAACTCCTAGTGATGAAAAAGTTCGTGAACGAATGGAAGTATTTATTAAAGCTCATGGCATTGATCCCCTGTATGAAAAGCTAAAAGAAATTGACCCGGACAGTGCAGCTGCTATCCATAAAAACAACCATCGCCGTGTAATCAGAGCGCTTGAAGTTTATGAAGTAACCGGCAAAAAATTCAGTGACTATACAAAAGAACAGTCGCAAGAGTTATTATATGACGTAAGCATTATTGGACTTACAATGGATAGAGACGTATTATATGAGAGAATTAATCACCGAGTCGATATGATGATGCAGGCTGGACTGCTTGATGAAGTCAAATCATTGTACGAAAGTGGTCTGCATGATGTACAATCAATTCAAGCTATCGGCTATAAAGAGCTGTATGCTTATTTTGAAGGACGCTGCACGCTCGAAGAAGCCGTTGAACAGTTGAAACAAAATTCACGCAGATATGCCAAGCGTCAGTTAACGTGGTTTCGAAATAAAATGCCTGTAAAATGGATAGAGATGGAAGTTGACAAATTTCCCGAAAAGTTTGCTGAAATTTTTACATATATTGCAGGAAAGCTGAAGAAAGAAGCGAATTAAGTAAACAGATAGAGAAACGAGGAGGCCGAATAATGAAACAATCAGTTAATATTCAAGACCAATTTTTAAATCAATTACGTAAAGAAAATATCTATGTGACGGTATTTCTTTTAAATGGTTTTCAATTAAGAGGACTAATTAAAGGATTTGATAACTTTACTGTGTTAATTGAATCTGAAGGAAAACAGCAGCTGATTTATAAACATGCGATTTCGACATTTGTACCAAATAAAAATATTACAGTAGAACTTGAATAGAGATTAAAGAGAAGCATCCGCATATTCGGATGCTTTTTTTATGCAAATAAAGGCTTAAAAAAGTTTCTTAACATTGTTTTTACTCATCGAACATAAACCTTATAATAGACGATTATTTCTTCGGTAATAAGAGATCATTGTCTTCGTATCGTTCATCGCATGCAGCTATGCGATACAGAGAAGTGGGATGAAACGAGAGGTGAACATGGTGGAGCAGCCGATAACTCTTAAAAATAATGGGCAAATTAATATCATTTTAAATAATGAAACAAAAAAGGAAAAATCGTATACGACATCAATTCCGCGTCCTGCCAAAAAAGCTGTCATAAATCATGAGCCGCTTCGGGAAATTGAACGAGAAATGAGCGGACTGGTTGGAATGGAAGAATTGAAAAAAATGATAAAAGAAATATATGCGTGGTTATATATTAACAAAAAAAGAGAGGAACAGGGCTTAAAAGCGGGAAAGCAGGCGCTGCATATGATGTTTAAAGGAAATCCAGGAACAGGGAAAACGACGGTAGCCCGCCTGCTAGGTAAATTATTTTTGAATATGAACATCTTGTCTAAAGGACATTTAATTGAAGCAGAGCGGGCTGATTTAGTTGGAGAATACATTGGCCATACCGCTCAGAAAACGAGAGATCTTGTAAAAAAAGCGCTTGGAGGTATTTTATTTATTGATGAGGCTTATTCCCTTGCAAGAGGGGGAGAAAAAGATTTTGGAAAAGAAGCGATTGATACATTGGTCAAACATATGGAAGATTCAAATGATAAGTTTGTATTGATTTTAGCTGGTTATCCAAGAGAAATGGAAAATTTTCTAAGTCTTAATCCAGGGCTGCGCTCTAGGTTTCCGTTTATTTTTGATTTTCCGGATTATGATGTAAATGAACTGATGGACATTGCCGGTCACATGATGAATGACAGGCAGTATCAGTTTAGTACAGAGGCCTATAAAAAGCTAAAAGATCATTTCATGGACGTGAAGTACAATCAGACGCCTAGGGATTTTAGTAACGGTCGATATGTGCGAAACATTATCGAACGTTCCATACGTACTCAATCCATGAGGCTTTTAGAAGAAGAAAGCTTTGAGCGCAACGAACTTCTAACTTTAACGTCAAGCGATATTCAGCTGTAGAAAAAAAGCCTTTCGTCACGAAAGGCTTTTTTTCTACATATTTGGTTGTCGAATCGTTTTGATCGGCAGGCGCCATTTGTAAATATATGAACACATCCGAAGACCTACAAGTAAGATAAATAACGTATAAAGTTCTATAGGCGTATTTGTAATATGCAGCCCTACGCTAAATCCTGCGATAATCGCCCATACCGCATAAATTTCATCTTTAAGAACAGTAGGCTTTCGGCGTGCTAATAAATCTCGGATAATCCCGCCGCCGCTTCCTGTTAAGACCGCAGCTACAATAACCGCGCTAAGCGGATGGTTCATATGAGTGGCATAAAGCGCTCCTTGAATCGCGAATGCTGCAAGGCCGATGGCGTCCGAAAAGTTTCCCCATCGCTTCCAATGTTTTAAGATATTGTTTGGAAATAAAAAAGTGGCAGTGATAGATAATAAAGCAATCTGAAAAAAGAGTCCTTGTTCCCAAAGGGCAGACACGGGTACACCGATAAGCAGGTTTCGAATGGCTCCTCCGCCAAAAGCCGTTACGATTCCCAATATGTAAACGCCTAAAATATCATATTCCTCTTCCATGGCAATGAAAGCTCCGCTGATTGCAAAAGCAATCGTTCCAATAATGCTAAGTACGTCCCAAGTCATGATGCTATCCCCTTTATTCTGTTTTCACCAAGTAGCGACTATTATTTTAAAATCAGGCAGCCTGATTCAAATTTCGATAAGTAAACCAACTCAAATTGTATACAGAATTTCGTGATATTTCAATGTTTTTTTAATCATCATTTTATAGATTTTAAAAAGGGTGTTAAACTAGTAAAAGACAATGTATTCTGTCTCTTTTGCAAAGATGGAGAAATGGGCATTTTTTTGATATGATATGAATGATTTGTCAATTTAATAGTAAGGGAAGGAAAAATCTTTGACAGCAGAAATGAATACTGAACTTGAACGCGTAATTTTAGTCGGATGTCAGCTTCATGACGATGACGAACGTTTTGAATATTCAATGGATGAGCTAGCATCTTTAACTGAGACTGCAAAAGGCGAAGTGCTGGTAAGGTTAACGCAAAAGCGCGATCGCATTCATCCAGCTACTTATATTGGAAAAGGGAAAGTAGAAGAACTTGTGGCTCTTGAAGAAGAGTTAGAGCCTGATTTAATTGTATTTAATGATGAATTGTCACCGAGTCAAATCCGCAATTTGTCAGCAGGGTTATCTGCGCGTGTTATTGACCGTACGCAGCTGATTTTGGATATCTTCGCACAGCGTGCTCAAACGCGAGAAGGAAAAATGCAGGTGGAACTTGCTCAATTAAATTATCTGCTACCTAGGTTAGTAGGACAAGGTACCGCTTTGTCACGTCTTGGAGGCGGAATTGGAACAAGAGGTCCTGGTGAAACGAAACTTGAAAGTGACCGCAGACATATTCGCCGTAAAATTGATGAAATTAAGCGTCAGCTAAAGACAGTGGTAAGTCACCGCGAACGTTATCGAGAAAGACGTAAGCGTAATCATGTCTATCAAATTGCAATTGTGGGCTATACGAACGCTGGTAAATCGACGATCTTTAACCGCTTAACAGAGGCGGGTATTTTTGAAGAAAATCAGCTGTTTGCAACTCTTGATCCAACGACAAGACAGTATACGCTTCCGTCAGGACTAACGGCTCTGTTAACGGATACGGTTGGATTTATTCAAGATCTTCCAACAACGTTAGTAGCCGCGTTCCGTTCAACACTTGAAGAAGTAACCGAAGCTGACCTTGTTCTGCACGTGGTAGATTCATCTAATCCAGATTACAACAACCACGAAAAAACAGTGCATCGCTTACTAGAAGAGCTGAACGTAACGGACATTCCGATGCTGACAGTTTACAATAAAGAAGATATGCAGCATGAACTATTTGTCCCATCCGCTTCGACATCTTTATCAATGAGCGCTTTTAAAGCTGCTGATTTAGTGAAGCTTGGGGAAAGAATTCAAGAAGAAATGAAAAAAGAAATGGCATTTTTTCATGTGCTGCTGCCGGCTTATGAAGGGAAAATGCTCGCTGAACTCAAAACGGTCTCTATTCTTGAGTCGTTAAAATTCAATGAAGAAACTGAGAAGTATCAGTGCAAAGGGTATATCGCAAAAGAGCATCCCCTTTACAAAAAGCTACAAACGCTTGAAGAAAGTTGAGGAACAAAGAAATGATGTTTGATCAGTTAAAAAACGGGGCACGCATTCGGGAACTTGCTGCAAAAGTAGAAAAACAAATTAAGCCCGTACATGAGAAAATTGACGAGCGCATTGAAGCAAATCAATTTCGGGTGCTGCAAAGCTTTCAGCAAAATCGAGTGAGTGATTCACATTTTAATCCGACAACGGGGTATGGATATGACGATCTAGGCCGCGATACGTTGGAGAAAGTATACGCGGATGTTTTTGGAACAGAAGCTTGCCTGGTGCGTCCGCAAATTATTTCAGGTACGCACGCAATTGGCATTTCGCTGTTTGGTGTACTGCGTCCTGGAGATGAACTATTATATATAACTGGAAAGCCTTATGACACTCTTGAAGAAATTGTTGGTATACGAGGAAGCGGCGTAGGCTCTTTAAAAGAATATAATATTAGCTATAAATCAGTAGATTTAACAGCGCAAGGTCAAGTGGATTTTGAAGAAGTGAAAGCGTCTATTCATGAGCACACAAAGATGATAGGCATTCAGCGCTCAAAAGGTTACGGCATTCGTCCTTCTTTTACAGTCGCGCAAATAAAAGAAATGATTTCTTTTGTAAAGAGTATTAAGCCTGACGTTATAGTATTTGTCGATAACTGCTACGGTGAATTTGTAGAAACAATCGAGCCAACGCATGTAGGAGCAGATTTGATGGCGGGGTCGCTTATTAAGAACCCTGGTGGAGGTCTTGCTAAAATCGGCGGCTATATTGCAGGACGAAAAGACCTAGTGGAAGCTTGTTCATACCGAATGACAACTCCTGGAATCGGTGCAGAAGCTGGAGCGACGCTGTATAGCTTGCAAGAAATGTATCAAGGTTTCTTTTTGGCTCCGCATGTAGTCGGTCAAGCATTAAAAGGAGCGGTTTTCTCATCCGCTATGTTCGAAGAGCTAGGGATGCAAAGTGAACCGAAGTGGAACAGTGAACGAACGGATTTAATTCAATCCGTGCAGTTCGATGACCGCGATAAAATGGTTTCTTTTTGTCAGGCTATTCAATTTGCTTCGCCAATTAATTCACACGTAACGGCCTATCCTGCTTATATGCCAGGGTACGAAGATGATGTGATTATGGCAGCTGGAACGTTTATACAAGGAGCAAGCCTTGAGCTGACGGCAGATGGACCTATCAGGCCTCCTTATGTCGCTTACGTGCAGGGCGGGTTAACGTATGCTCACGTAAAAGTAGCAATATGTATGGCAGTAGATCAAATGCTGACGAAAGAACTTTTATAAAATATAAGATAGAAAGACTATTTTCTCCCCGCTAAGAAAGAAAAGATAGGCTTATAAAAATAAACGAAATGCTATTTATTTGTATAGAAGAAATGTTCAGAAAAATTTATGTTAGAATTACTAACATTCGGTTGACAGGTGAACTAACATAGCATACAATGTAAATAGTTAATCCAAAGGAGGAACTGAAATGAGTGACAACATTCGAAGAAATACGCCACTTTTCCCAATTGGAATTGTGATGCAGTTAACTGAGTTGTCGGCTCGCCAAATTCGCTACTATGAAGAACATGAATTAGTTGCACCAGTAAGAACAGAGGGAAATCGACGATTATTCTCATTTAACGATGTTGATAAGCTGCTTGAAATCCGTGATCTTATTGAACAAGGTGTAAACTTAGCAGGTGTAAAACAGCTGTTTCATCTTCAAAAGGAGCAAAAAGGGCATAAGCAAGAAGAAAAAGTTGTGGCAGCAACAGCAAAGCCAGAATTAACGGACGATGAATTGCGAAAAATGCTTCGTGCAGAACTTATGCAAGCAGGCCGTTTTAATCGAGCAACTTTAAATCAAGGAGATATGTCCAGGTTCTTTCATTAATAAAGTTATCAATATTTATGCCGTTCGTATATGAGGGGTATAGATTATAAATATTATATAGAGATTTAGGGGAGGATCACACGATGGCAAAGTACACAAAAGAAGATATTTTCCGCAAAGTTCAAGAAGAGAATGTAAAGTATATTCGTCTTCAGTTCACTGACATTTTAGGAACAATTAAAAACGTTGAAATTCCAGTAAGTCAATTAGAAAAAGCGTTAGACAACAAAATGATGTTTGACGGTTCTTCTATTGAAGGGTTTGTACGTATTGAAGAATCAGATATGTACCTATTCCCGGACATTGATACATTTGTTATTTTCCCTTGGACATCTGAAAAAGGTAAAGTAGCACGTTTTATTTGTGACATCTACAATGCAGATAGAACTCCGTTTGATGGCGATCCACGTAATAACTTAAAACGTGTGTTAAAAGAGATGGAAGAGTTAGGATTTACTGATTTTAACCTTGGACCTGAGCCAGAGTTCTTCTTATTCAAATTAGACGAAAAAGGCGAACCTACATTAGAATTAAATGATAAAGGTGGCTACTTCGACTTAGCGCCAACTGACCTTGGTGAAAACTGCCGTCGTGACATCGTATTAGAGCTTGAAGAAATGGGCTTTGAAATTGAAGCATCTCACCATGAGGTAGCTCCTGGACAACACGAGATTGACTTCAAATATGCTGCTGCATTAAAAGCTTGTGATGATATCCAAACGTTCAAACTTGTTGTAAAAACAATTGCACGTAAACATGGCTTACATGCTACATTTATGCCAAAACCATTATTTGGTGTGAATGGTTCAGGTATGCACTGTAACGTTTCATTATTTAAAGATGGTCAAAACGCATTTTATGATGAAAACGGTAATCTAGAGCTAAGTGATACTGCTCGTCAATTTATCGCAGGTATCATCAAGCACGCACACAGCTTTACAGCAGTAACAAATCCTACTGTAAACTCTTATAAGCGTCTAGTGCCTGGATATGAGGCTCCTTGTTATGTTGCATGGTCTGCTCGTAACCGTAGCCCATTAATCCGTATCCCAGCTTCTCGCGGCGTAGGAACTCGTGTTGAGGTACGTAGCGTAGACCCAGCTGCTAATCCATATTTAGCAATGGCTGTTCTATTAAAAGCTGGTTTAGATGGAATCAAGAACAACCTTGAAGCTCCAAAACCTATCGATCGTAATATCTATGTAATGACAAAAGAAGAGCGTGTTGAAGAAGGTATCGTAGATTTACCTGCAACATTAGCTCAAGCTTTAGATAGCTTCCAATCAAACGAAGTTATGGTTTCTGCATTAGGTGAACACTTAGCAGAGCACTTCGTTGAAGCGAAAGAAATCGAATGGGATATGTTCCGTACACAAGTTCATCCTTGGGAACGTGACCAATACATGAGCCAATATTAATTCTTAAAAGTCCGAGAGATCGTTTATACGTTCTCTCGGACTTTTTTGTTTTCAAAATGAATAACATTGCGCATATTAAATATTGAACTAAACTGTTCATAAAATAAGTATAGCTGCCTGTCGTACAATTTACGGGAGGCTTTTTATTGTTTTGTTAGATACAGGAAAGAATTTAGTTATATGAATTAAAAAGGATAAGCTTTTTGTCTCATTGAATCTATATGTAAAAGTAGTGTATAACAGATAGAGAGATTGTTTATGTGTTCACTCTGCACTTCAGTATAACTTCAGAGAATTTTCAGCCAGTCGTAGTATCATTAGAAAATACTGTTGGAGAGGAATGGAATAAAAATGCAAGAAGGAAATTTTTTCAAAGGTTTAGTAATAGGCATATTAATAAGCATTCCAATTTGGATTATTCTCATTGTTATAGGCGTTCTGCTTTTTAAATAGGTCTTAACGTTATAAATAATAGACCCTCTTGATCTATACTTTAATCAACCAGAATAGAATCTGGACCAAAAATATGTTAGGGGGGAGAGAAGATCCGCACGATGAATTGTGCGGATTTTTTTATTGGTAGGGTGAACGTAGATTTCATCTATTTAGTTGCTTCTAGCAGTTGATTGGAGGGAAAGGCGAAGACTCCTGCGGGAAAAGCGGAATAGGTGAGACCCCGCAGGAGCGCACGCGACGAGGAGGCTCACCAGCCGCCCGCGAAAAGCGAAGCCTTGCACGGAAATCAACAGCGATGTAACAAGCCATCCATACTAGCGCATTTATCCCATTTGTTCGTTTTTAGGTTGAAGTGATTTCGTTATGTCTTAATCTCCTTTTTTAGTAATTTTTCACTAAGTAGGCTAGTATACGTAGCACTTTTTTCCCCCATGCATATGTTAAAAATAAGGAGGGACAAGTAATATGAAAAAAATCTATCTTGATGCAGGACATGGTGGGGCAGATGCAGGAGCGGTTGGAGCAAACGGACTGTATGAAAAAAACTTAGTTTTAAAAATCCAACAATATTTAATAAGCTATTTAAATAGCACGTACAGTGATTTTACAATTAAAACCACTCGTACCACAGATGTTTTTTTATCGTTATCTCAGCGCGCTTCTCAAGCTAATTCGTGGGGCGCAGATGCATTTATGTCTATTCACGTAAATGCCGGTGGAGGAACAGGGTACGAAGATTATGTTTATAGAAGCGCTAGCAATGCCAGTAAAACGTTTCAATCGATTGTCCACGGCCAAGTACAGCCAGCGCTGCTGTCGTATAATCACCCGAATCGCGGTCGGAAATCAGCCAATTACGCGGTGCTTCGCTTAACAAATATGCCCGCAGTACTCACTGAAATAGCTTTTATTGATAACAGTACAGATGCAGCACTTCTTCAAAATGAAGCTTTTTTAAAAAGCATGGGTGAATCGTATGCAAAAGGAATTGCCGTCTATTTAAATTTACCTCGTCGCGCAGTTCCAAACCCAAATCCAACACCAACACCAAATCCATCACCTTCTGAACCGGGTACAAAAACGTATACGATCAAGCAAGGAGATACGCTTTACAGTATTGCACAGAAGTACAGCATAACAGTACAGGCGCTTCAAGAAGCGAATACAGGGCTTTCTGATCCGTTAACACTGCAGGTTGGAAAAACAATCGTTATTCCTTCAGGAACTTCACCAACACCATCTCCAACACCACCTTCTGAACAATATCCACTTCCTAATGGAATTTTAAAACAAGGCGATTCTGGAGAAGCTGTGAAACAGCTTCAAAGAGCATTAAACGCGGTTAATTTTAAAGTAGGGTCATTAGACGGAATATATGGAGTTCAAACGAAAGATGCAGTCAGACGTTTTCAGCTTGTGTATCTTCCTTATGATGTAGATGGCATTTATGGTCCTCAAACGAAAAACAAGCTAGCAGCCGTTTTAAAAGCAAAAAGTTAACGCAAAAAGGTCTTCTGTAAGCGGGCAGAAGGCCTTTTGTTTTTCTGTTAAAAGCGCCTTAAGCACTATTTTATGGTTTACGTAAAATAATGCTTTACAAACCATTTGTACGGGAGTATATTATCTAAGAACAAAGGATAGTTATGAAAGAAACATGTTATCGATCATACTCTTTAACCGAAAATTATATTGACCTGTTATCGCTTAATTCGTCAGAAGTGGGGGACCCAAATTTGTGCATTGTCACTTGGGGTGAATCCTTTTAAAAGGTAGGGCTACTCTCATAGCCCGAATCCGACAGCTAACCCCATAAGCGTTTTGGAGAGGAGGTTTAAGCTGTGTAAAAACGCTGAGAACCCTTAGTGTTTTTTTTGTGCGCTTTTTTAACATAAAAAGGTATTTTTTAGGAATAATATCACTTATTCATGAACTTGTAACGGAGCTTAGCAACGGACGATCGATAGTAGCTAAGCAATCATCGGAGGGAAATTACGTGAACTATTCAGTTCTCAAAAGATTATTGATTGGAAAGCCGCTCAAAACAAAAGAGTTAGGCGATCAAAAGCTTAGTAAGCTTAAAGCACTGGCTATTTTATCATCAGATGCTTTATCTTCAGTAGCTTATGGAACAGAACAAATTTTGATTGTACTTGCAACAGTAGGCGTCCTTGCTTATTGGTATTCAATTCCAATTGCGATTGGGGTATTGGTGCTGCTGACGGCTTTAATTCTTTCATACCGTCAAATTATTTATGCGTATCCGCAAGGCGGAGGAGCTTATGTTGTTTCCAAAACCAATTTAGGAGAAAATCCTGGGCTTATCGCTGGAGGATCACTGTTGGTGGATTATATTTTAACAGTTGCTGTGAGTGTTTCAGCAGGAACCGATGCTTTAACTTCGGCTTTTCCAACGCTGCATCATTACAATGTAGTAATTGCGTGTTTGCTGGTGATTTTTATTACAGTCTTAAATTTACGCGGGGTAACAGAATCCGCTTCTGTATTAGCTTATCCGGTTTATTTATTTGTTATTGGTCTTATTTTGTTAATAGCGGTAGGCTTGTTTAAAATAGCGACAGGTCAAGTTTCACCTGAGCTTCATCCCTCTCTCGGTACAGTAGTGCCAGGTATTAGTTTGTTTTTATTATTAAAAGCTTTTTCGTCAGGCTGTTCGGCATTGACTGGTGTAGAAGCCATTTCAAATGCAGTGCCTAACTTCAAAGAGCCAGGTGCAAAAAATGCTGTTCATACACTAATGCTGATGGGCGGTATTTTAGCCGTTTTATTTTCTGGCATCACGTTTTTAGCTTATTGGCTTGGCATTTCTCCAAAAGCAGATGAAACGGTTGTATCACAAATTGCATCGAGTGTGTTTGGACGAAATGGATTTTATTATTTTATTCAAGGCACAACAGCTCTAATTCTAGTGCTAGCGGCGAACACGGGCTTTTCTGCTTTCCCTTTGCTGGCTGTCAACTTATCGTCTGATAAATACATGCCAAGAATGTTTCAAATTCGTGGCGATCGACTAGGCTATTCAAATGGAATTGTGACCCTTGGAATTGCTTCTATTGTCTTAATCGTAGCTTTTAAAGGAGCGACTGAACAATTAATTCCTCTTTATGCAGTCGGGGTGTTTATTCCATTTACGCTTTCTCAAACAGGAATGATTGTCAAATGGCTTAGAGAAAAGCCGGCCGGCTGGCAAGGGAAGCTAACCATTAACTTAATTGGTGCCCTCATTACTTTAACGGTGCTAATCATTTTGTTTACAACGAAGTTTTCACAAGTATGGTCCGTGCTCATTTTCTTGCCGGTTATTGTCTATATTTTTCATCGCATTCATACGCATTATGAAGCGGTAGGAGAACAGCTTCGCATTAAGCAAGGAGAAAAGATTGGAAAGCTTGAAGGAAGTGTGGTCATTGTTCCTGTAGCAGGAATGACAAAGGTAGTAGAAAATTCATTAAATTATGCAAGAACGATTGGTGATACCGTTATTGCAGTGCATGTGGCCTTTGATCGAGAAAGCGAAAAGAGAATGGAAGAGAAGTGGGAGAAGTGGCAGCCCGATATTCGTATTGTTACGTTTCATTCTCAATACCGCAGCTTAGTGCGGCCGCTGTTTCGATTCATCGATATGGCTGAGGAAAAAGCGCGGGAAAACAATATGGCTATTACGGTCGTTATTCCGCAATTCATTACGAAAAAAAGCTGGCAAAATATCCTTCACAATCAGTCCAGCCTACTGTTAAAAGCACATTTGCTTTACCGTAAAAACGTAATCGTTACAACTGTACCGTATCGTTTTAAAAAATAATGAAACATGACTAAAAACCTCCAACTTAGATGTTGGAGGTTTTTAATTTTTAAATTCACATACACTAACCGTAATCGAATCTCATCAAAGGCGCAAACGGAGGGATTGTATGAGTGAATTAATTAAATTGTTGCGAAAGGGAAATAAATCGGCCATCATGGCCGCTATAGTGAATACCATTATTTCCATTATTAAAGGGGTTGCATTCGCTTTAACAGGGAATGTAGCAATGTTTGCTGAAACGATGCACAGCTTAGGAGATGCAGCTAATCAGTTTTTTGTCTTTATAGGTTCGGCATTAAGTAAAAAAGCCCCGACCAAACGATTTCCAAATGGTTTCGGCCGATTGGTTAATCTTGTTCTATTAGGAGCGGTTCTTGTAGTAGGGATTATGGCGTTTGAAACGATTAAAGAAGGATATCACCATATTCTTCATCCAACGAAGTCTTCAGGCTTTATTTTAAATATTGCAGTACTTGGCATCTCGGTATTGCTTGAGATGTTTGTCTTATTTAAGGCAATGAAAGAAATTTTGCACGATGTCGGAATGAATACCGCAGAGGTCAATGTTTTTACGCACAGCTTTGTTCATTTAAAGAAAGCAAAGCCAGCAACCAAGCTGGTCTTTATGGAAGATCTGGTAGCTACTGGAGGAGGCGTATTGGCGTTAATAGCCGTTTTCATTTCACGGTTTACACCTTTTCACCAAGCTGAAGGAATTGCTTCTATTTTAATTGGGCTTATGATGTTTTTTGTAGTAGGACGAGTATTTTTAGATAATGCTGCGGGAGCCCTTGGTGAAGCAGATAAAGAAATGGAAATAAAAATTGGCTCGATTGTAATGCAAGATGTACAAGTGCGTGATATTCAAACGTTAATGGTGATGAAAGAAGGGGAAGAGCTTCACGTTGAATTAAAAGTAGAAATTGATCCTTCTTTAACAGTGGCAGAAGCTGATGATATTAAAGATCGTCTGGAAAATCGTATTTTACAGGAAAAAGGAGTAACGGATGTCATTATTGAATTTGATGAAGATAATGGAATTCCGGACTGGGCGCCAAGTGATTTACAGCTTCAAAAAGAATAAAAACAAGGAAGAAAACAACTGTTTTCTTCCTTGTTTTTTTAGCTATATACTTTTTCACGTACGTTTGGAGAATCTGTTGAAGCTTTCGAGAAGTTAATGGTTTCACGTACAACGTAAATAGGTCTATTTTTACTTTCATCGTAAATTCTTGCGATGTATTGTCCGACTAGACCTAAACCAAGTAGCTGAATACCGCTAAAGAAGGTGATAGCTACCATAATAGAAGTCCAGCCAGGCTGAATATTTTTACCTATCAGCCAAACAACAATCGAATAACTTAACACTAAAAATGATACAAAAACCGATAATAAGCCAATAACCATTACTAGACGCAAAGGCTTCGTTGAAAACCCAATAATTCCATCTGAAGCAAACTTGATCATCTTTTTTAAAGGATATTTTGTTTCACCAGCAAAGCGTTCATCACGCTCATATTCTACATATGTTTGCCTGAAGCCAATCCAAGACATCATTCCTCGTACAAAACGATTGCGTTCAGTCATTTTTTTGAATACATCCGCTACTTTTCGGTCGATAATACGAAAATCTCCCGTGTCTTTAGGGATTTCGATATCGGACATATAATTTAAAAAGCGATAAAAATATTTAGCCGTGGCTAATTTAAAAAAGGTCTCTCCGCTTCGTTTCTTGCGCTTTGCATATACAATTTCATAGCCTTGCTGCCATTTAGCAATTAATTCGGGAATCATTTCCGGCGGATCTTGTAAGTCCGCATCAATAATAACGATAGCATCACCCTGAGCATAATCAATGCCTGCTGTTACGGCAGTTTGGTGCCCGAAATTACGAGCAAAATCAATAACTTTTACGTTAGAATCCATAGCCGCTACGTCTTTCAAGATTTCAATTGTTCGGTCGGTGCTGCCGTCATTGACGAAAATGAATTCATAGTTAATGTGGTTTTTATGCATGACCGAAAGCAAGCGATTGTAGCATTCATTAGCTACTTCTTCTTCAAAATACATAGGTACCACGATTGAAATTAGTTCTTTCATGCTTTACCTCCTATCGAGCGATGGTTTGTGTGCTTAAACGTCCATATTTTATTAAGGAAAAAATTGATAAACATTCCTATACAAGTAGACAACAGTTGTCCGATTATTGGATTAGCAGGTGTATAGTGTACAAGAAGGAATAAGCAGCTTGTATTAATTGCTAAAGTAATAAGGTTTACGATGAAAAATTGAGCTAACATCCATTTATGTACAGTTGCTTGAAACACCCACGATTTGTTCCAATAGTAGCTGTTTATAACGCCAATAAAATAAGATAGTACGTTAGCCAATATATAATTCATATCAAAATGAATGAGTGCTAAGTAACTGATAATAGTGAGCAGGGTATTCATTATACCTACAAAACCGAATTTCAGGAATTTTATCACGGTTGTATAATCCCTTCCATTTAATTTATCTCTTCACATTTTGTCTTGGGCTTATTTTTAGTAAATCGTACTATTAAATAGGATAGAATCACTGAAATACCAAATCCTTCGAGCAGCATAAAGCTTGGAAAAATAAAGAATCGATAGCGAGTTTGAATTTCAATAAGCAAGTGAATAAGAACGTATCCTATGATTAGTAATAAAAACAGTGTATATGGATATTTATCCTGCTTCCTCACGAATAAACATATAAGGCCAATAATGGAAAGAATAGTAGTTGAAACGTAAATGATTCTTTCATAACTTTGAGCAGCACTAATTAATTTCTCTTTATTAAAAGGTACATCTTCTTGAGGAGTTAATGAAATGCTCCAAAATGTAGATGCATCCGTTCCTCCCCACATATTTAGGAATTTAATGTGAAAGAGATCTAAAAGCTGCTCTTTATCTGCTACCCGTTCTTTAATTACCTCTTTTTCTGCTTCAGCTCGTTTTTCTCCAATTGGCATACCCATAAAACGACTAGCATCCTCTGAAGAATAGGAACCGCTTGTTTCGTAATTAAAGCCAATGACGAATTTCCATAAAGGATCTCTGTTACTTAAAGGATATTTAGAAATGCCGCTAGCTACAAAAGAATAGTTGATCAGCGCATTTGCAATAAAAAAAGTAACCAGTATGCCTACGAGGTTTTTTCCTATTTTCTTTCGACGAGCTTTTAACTCAGCAGCATTCTTCGTTTTAATGTAAGGTTGAAGAATTTGCAAGATGAAATAAATGAAAACAGCGACGATAATAATGGGTCCTAGAGGACGCATTAAATTTCCTAACGACAATAGAAGGCCAATATAAAGCCAGCTAAACTTGTTATGAGCAAATCTTTTTATAATAAGGTAAAAAGCTGCATAAAATAAAAAAGTAGCTAAATGCTGATTAGTTAACACTGAGCTATAGAGAATGTTCGGAATGTAGAACGCATATAGAAAAGCTGCCATTCTCCCAGCAAGTTCGTTAAATACTTTCGCGCCAATTAAATAAATAAAAATAACGGTTCCAGTGGAATAAAAAATATTTAACAATTTTAATATGAAAATATTATCTCCAAAACAGCGAATAATAACAGATTCATAGAATGAAAAGCCTAGCTGATATACCCATGTAGTAAAATAAACGCTTTGGTTAAATTCATAATTTCCTTTTGCGATATTACGCGCGGCATCTAACATGACAAGAAAGTCAGATTTTACAGGCGTTTGAACAGAAAGCATCCATGCTAGTCGAATACCTAAGGTCAAAACGATCAGTGAAATAAAAAAAACAGTTTTGTTCATGTATCTACTTGCAATAGCTATTAGAAAAATGACAAGGAAAGTGATAAAGATTCCTTCAATAATAAATGAATTACTTAAAGCCAAGCCCTTTAATTCCAATGAATTTGTCATCGCATTATAACTGCCCCATAGAGACCATGTAAGAATAATGACACATAAAAAGATCAGGCTTTTGGATAAAAATGAGTTAAGCATATTACCTCCTGCAAATTATTTCAAAGATAAGGTACAAAATTCCTACCCTATGATACCATATTTTATTATTTTGTATATATTTTTCTTATAGAGTATAATGTTAGATTGTTCTGAAATTACGACAGCGGCATAACGTTTGATAAAAGGGTAAGCCGAGTAGGAAAACGATTTTGTAATAGAAAAAGCTGTTTGCATCCATACGTATGCGAACAGCTTTTATGTTTTAAACCGATCTTTTAATAAATTCCATAGGGAACTCACTCCGAGACTAATGCTGATCAGAATTCCTGACAGAGCTACTATTAAAGCGATATATTCAAAGATAGAAAACTGCTTCATGCTATCCCAATTGATGTTTCCCTTTAGTTTGCTAATAACTAAATTCATTCCGTAAATACCGGAAAGAACCGTATAAATCGTTAAAATTAATAATAAGTAATTGTGACGTTTGGCTGCGATTTTCTCTTGATTTTGGTACAAAGTACCAAGGGTTTCTTTGACTTCTTGATAAAGAGAATTGATGTGGAAGATTTTTTTAAAGAGCTCAGAAAACTCTTGACCTTCTGTGCGAGAGCTAATTTCTAAAAATAAATATTTACCTGAAAACACGGTAATAGAGCGGATTAGTCGTTCAATACCCTCTGAATTTTTATGAAACGTGAGCTGCGAATATTCATAAGATAATTTTAGCAACACGATTTTATAGAAAAAATGTAAAAATAAATTATAGTAATGCTGGCCAAATAGATGATTCATCAAAAGCTGATCCGTTTTAGAGTCTGTCGATTTAGAAATACACGAAAACACATGGTCTGTTATGACGTAATAGGTTTCAGGAGCCCACCTTTCATACACGTGTTTAGTATTATACGTTTTAATATACTCATGATTGTGTGCAGAAATAAACGCTTTCCCGTCAGGCGTATAGCTATTTAGCTGCCCAGTACGAAATAAAGTTGTGGAATTAATTTCTTGCTCTTGATTTACCGTTACATAACTTAACACAAACATCCGTTCATCGATAAAATAAGGAAGGCTCCCAACGTGCTGTTCACGCGTGGCTTCTTTCTTGATGTGTTCGTTCAAAAATGGCGCAAGCTGTGAAAAAATATAATCTTGCACTTTGCTATAGCGATGATGTTCATAGGTAATGGTGGATCCATGCTCTTCAGCAAGCTTCGGTTCTAGTACACGAAAATGATTCATGAATTCTAAAATATCATCATAGGTGTAATGATTATGGCTCATCTCAGTGCGAATGGTCATGACGCCAATTTCAAAAGGACATAAAAAAACATCCACAGACAGCACGTTGCTAGACACGGTGGTGGAGGAAGTGTGTAACGTAATAGTATGGTCTATTTTTTTGGAAAATCGAAGCAACCCTTCTTTTTCGCACGAGTCAGGGAATAGAATGCATTCAATGTAAGGAAGAAAATATTGATCCAGGCTATCATGAGATACGTAATACTGTTCTCCGTAGTATTCTTTTTCTAAATGTTTTTTTTGAATGGAAAAAAATTCGAACAAATTTTCTTTTAGTGCATGAACAAGCTGCTCTTTATTTCTTCGGTCAAAGGAAAAAGGAAAAAGAAACATGTTCATTGCTTTGGTAGGTACAATGGTTTGAAATGGTTCTGTTTTCCTTGGTGTATTGGTCATAAACTACATCCTTCTTATGGTCGGTTGTATTTCCTTGTAAGAGTCGAGGAACTGCAGATAGAAAGTAAAAGGTGAAACAAGCTTTACAAAAACCGTTCTACCTGCCTGCGGTGATTCAACGTATCATTTATAATATGCCAATTTTTTTAGAAAACAAACGTAAAAAAACCAACTAACATCATGATTAGTTGGTTTTACATACAGTGTCTGATTAGTGAATCGTGCGATATACACCAGTTACTTTTCCTAAAATCGTTACGTGGCGAAGAATAATAGGCGCCATCGTTGAATTTTCAGGCTGTAAACGAACGAAATTTTCTTCTTTAAAGAAACGTTTTACCGTTGCTTCGTTGTCCTCGGTCATAGCGACCACAATATCTCCATTATTAGCTGTTTGCTGCTGACGTACGATTACCATATCGCCATCTAGAATACCTGCTTCAATCATACTTTCTCCCATAATTTCAAGCATAAATACATGATCATCTGGAGAAACGAATTTATCTGGAAGAGGGAAATATTCTTCCACATTTTCAACGGCTGTTATAGGAAGACCCGCTGTTACTTTACCGATAACAGGAACATTAATGACATTGCTTTTAGGGATGTTTACTTCATCTAGTTGAAGAACTTCGATTGCTCTTGGTTTTGTTGGATCTCTGCGAATTAACCCTTTGCTTTCTAAACGAGCTAAATGCCCGTGTACAGTGGAGCTAGAGGCTAATCCTACCGCTTCCCCAATCTCGCGAACAGAAGGCGGATAACCTTTTAATTTTACTTCGTGCTTAATAAAATCTAGTATGTCTTGTTGACGTTTTGATAGCTTCATATTTTTCACCTCGATTTTAGCTATTCTTTAGGTGAATTATACCACGTGATGTGTCAATATACAAACATAAGTTCGAAGAATTCCATTGACAGAAACAAATGTTCTCAATAAAATAAGAACATATATTCTGATAGGGGGATCATAATATGCAACAATTCTTACATTCTATGAAACATTACGCTATTTTTTTTGCAGCAATCGCTGCACTTACATATGTATTGACGCTGGTTTTAGGAGCGGATAAAGTAGATTTAGACAAATATTCAACGGTTACTATTACAAAAGGAGATACGCTTTGGGACTTGTCCAACAAGTATCATAATCACCATCATTTGACCACCAATGAATTTGTCAAATGGGTTGAAGACGTCAATGATTTAAACTCAGACACTGCCCAGTCTTTATCTCCTGGAGATAAATTATATATTCCTGTTTTAAAACAAAAGTTACATAATCAAGTGGCAATTGAACAGTAGTGTGTAACGGCCGTTCCTGAATATTGTTAGAAGCCGAAAAGGTCGTGATAAAAGTGGACGCCATTATTTATTGCCGTGTCAGTACGGATAAAAAAACCCAAGAAACATCTTTACAGCGCCAGCAAGAAGAATTAAAAAAACTTGCTGGTCTTCACCATCTAGACGTAAAAAAAGTCGTGATGGAAAAAGCAAGCGGATATGACGTAGACAGAGAGGGTATTTTGGATGTTCTTCATACAATGAAAGAAGAGAAGATCTCTGTGCTGCTTATTCAAGACGAAACACGATTAGGCAGAGGAAATGCCCGAATTGCGCTGCTTCATGCTTTTCATAAAGAAAATGCTACCATCTATACGATTAGTCATCAAGGTCAGCTTCAGCTTTCAGAATCTGATTCAATGGTGTTAGATATTATTAGCTTAGTGGAAGAGCATCAGCGGAAATTACATAATGCTAAAATTAGAAGAGGAATGAAAAGAGCCGTAGAAAACGGTTATCGTCCGCAGAAAAATTTAAAAAATCAAGGAGTTAACTCGGGAAGGGAAAAAAAAGAAGCGCCTATTGAAGAAATTGTCCGCCTTCGTCATAACGGCTTAACCTTTGCTGAAATTTCAGTTACGCTAAAAGGTTTTGGCTATAATATTTCAAAAGCGACGGTACATCGCCGCTATCAAGAGTACCAAGAGAGTGCTCAATCTCTTGATAAAACGAAAGAGATTTAGTAAGATGACTACATGTTGCCGAAGCGGTTCGGTAATTTTAATTATTGATTATAAGGAGATAGGTTTTATATGCTATCAAAAGATAAACTTGCTCGTATTAATGCTCTTTCAAAAAAGGCAAAGGCTGAAGGTCTGACAGAATCTGAAGCGAAAGAACAGCAAGAGCTACGTCAGGAATATTTAAAAGTTTTCCGACAATCTATGACAAATCACCTTCATACGATTAAAGTTGTAGACGAAGAAGGTAAAGATGTTACGCCTAAGAAGTTAAAAGAGAGTAAAAAGAAGCGTCTTCACTAAGACGTTCTAGTAAAACTAGAGGGAGTGTTCCCTCTAGTTTTTTGTATATTTTTAATAAGGGGCACAAAAACTGTAAAAGTGGAAATTTTTTTGGTTCAAGTATTGTACAAATAAGCAAATCATTAGTATGATAACATATGTACATAGTTTTGAAAGGAATGAAGAGTATGACACAACGTATTGAAGATCTTTCGATTGCAACAATTCGTACTTTATCAATCGATGCGATTGAAAAAGCAAATTCAGGTCACCCAGGTATGCCAATGGGAGCTGCTCCAATGGCATATACATTGTGGACAAAATTTATGAACATCAATCCAAAGAATCCAAACTGGTTCAACCGTGACCGCTTTGTATTATCAGCAGGACACGGATCGGCACTATTATACAGCTTGCTTCATTTAGCTGGATATGACTTATCAATTGAAGACCTTAAAAACTTCCGTCAATGGGGAAGTAAAACACCAGGTCATCCAGAGTTCGGTCATACAGCAGGTGTTGATGCAACAACTGGTCCACTAGGACAAGGTATTGCAATGGCTGTTGGTAAAGCAATGGCAGAACGTCATTTAGCTGAAACATACAACAAAGAAGGTTTAGAAATTGTAGACCACTTTACGTATGGTATCTGTGGTGACGGAGACTTAATGGAAGGTGTATCTGCTGAAGCAGCTTCATTAGCGGCACACTTAAAATTAGGACGTTTAGTTGTTTTATACGATTCAAATGATATTTCTTTAGACGGAGATTTAGATCGCTCGTTCTCTGAGAACGTAGAAGATCGTTTCAAAGCTTACGGATGGCAAGTAATCCGCGTTGAAGACGGCAATGACTTGACAGCGATTGCAAACGCAATTGAAGAAGCAAAAGGCGATTTAACACGCCCAACGCTAATTGAAGTAAAAACAACAATCGGATTTGGTTCTCCAAACCACGCGGGTACTTCTGGCGTGCACGGTTCTCCATTAGGTTCCGATGAAACAAAATTAACAAAAGAAGCTTATGCATGGACATTTGAAGAAGATTTCTATGTGCCAGAAGAAGTGTATGCTCACTTCAAAGCTACAATTGCTGAAGATGGCCAAAAGAAAGAAAACGAATGGAACGATGTATTTGCACAGTATAAAGAAAAATATCCTGAACTAGGTCGTCAATTTGAACTAGCAGTAGAAGGAAAGTTACCGGAAGGCTGGGAAGAAACGCTTCCAGCATACGAAACGGGTTCAAGCTTAGCTAGCCGTGCTTCTTCTGGAGAAGTATTAAACGCAGTAGCACAAGCTGTACCTCAATTCTTCGGCGGTTCAGCTGACTTAGCTGGCTCAAATAAAACAATGATTAAAGGTTCAGAAGACTTCACTGCAGCTGATTACAGCGGACGTAATATCTGGTTCGGTGTACGTGAATTTGCAATGGGAGCTGCATTAAACGGTATGGCTCTACACGGCGGTGTAAAAGTATTTGGAGGAACATTCTTTGTATTCTCTGATTATCTTCGCCCAGCAATTCGCTTAGCAGCTTTAATGAAGCTTCCTGTAACATATGTATTCACACATGATAGTATCGCAGTTGGAGAAGACGGCCCAACACATGAGCCAATTGAACAATTGCCATCACTTCGTGCAATGCCAGGTCTTTCAGTGGTTCGTCCTGCAGATGCAAATGAAACAGCTGCTGCATGGCGCTTAGCATTAGAGTCAACTGACCGCCCAACGGCGCTTGTATTGACTCGTCAAAACTTGCCAACGCTTGAAGGTACAAAAGAAAATGCATACGAAGGCGTGTCTAAAGGTGCGTACGTTGTATCTAAAGCTGGTAAAGACCAAGCGGATGCATTAATACTTGCAACAGGCTCTGAAGTAAGCCTAGCAGTAGAAGCACAAAAAGCATTAGCTGCAGAAGGCATTGACGTATCTGTAGTAAGTATGCCTGCATGGGATCGTTTCGAAGAGCAATCTGCTGAGTACAAAGAAAGTGTTATCCCTAAATCAGTGAAAAAACGTTTAGGTATTGAAATGGCTTCTACACTTGGCTGGGAACGCTATGTTGGAGACGAGGGACAAGTTCTTGGTATTAATCACTTCGGTGCATCTGCTCCTGGTGAAACAATCATGAAAGAATTTGGTTTTACAGTTGAAAATGTAGTAGCAAAAGTGAAAAGCTTGCTTAATGCATAATTCTTTTTCATAAGAAAGAGCAGACTCCTGTGGTCTGCTCTTTTTTTTCGACAAAAAAACAAAGGAATTTTTTCATCGATAGACAAGCATTGCGTACACCATTCGGTATAATGGTACAAAAAAGAACGAGCCGAAAGGGAGGATGAATCGTGAGAACGTATGAAGTATATTTAATGGAGGAAGAAGTTGCATCATCCTATTTTCGAAGAGAAAAGCTCATTTATCAGCTGCTGATTGAATATAGAATGAAACGTCACTTGAAGGAAACGCACTTACAAAAACAAGTTCATTACATTACTCGTCAACTGCCCATTTCATTTATTCAACGAGAATTGCTTCAGGCGTTTTCTCATTATCCTCATTTTTTTACTCATCAAGAGACGTTTGTGCTGGAATATCCTCACAAAAAAAGTCGAGCATCTATAAAATTAACAAATCGCTGTATAACAATTGAAGGAGATGGCAATGTTGATGCTGAGACAGCTTTTTTTGAAGTATTACGCAAGCTAGATCCTTGTTTTTTAGCAGTGAATTATGGAACGGATGAATACGGCTGGCTGAGGCCTGTGAAAACAAGAAAATTTGTGTAATTATTTAAGGAAATTGGAACGGAAATATTGTATAATAGCGTATGGTCTAGTACACTGTAAGTTAGACAACACGAAGGAGGAAGTAATACCATGGGAATGTATATTCTAGTTGGTGTTCTAGCATTAATTGTTGGGATAGCGCTAGGATTTTTCATTGCTCGTAAATATATGATGAGCTATCTGAAGAAAAATCCACCAATTAATGAACAAATGTTAAAAATGATGATGATGCAAATGGGCATGAAACCATCGCAGAAAAAAATTAACCAAATGATGAAAGCAATGAACGGCCAAATTAAATAATGGTTAATTGGACAGACACTCTCTATTCAGAAGGGTGTCTTTTGTTTTATGATAGAGATAAGAAAATGGTTGTGGGGCTAGGGGGATACGATGAAAATTTTTCGAGAGTTATGGTGGTTTTTCAAACAGGAAAAAAAGTCTTACATAACGGGGGTAGCGCTGCTCATTATTGTCGCAGCATTAGAACTTCTCCCGCCTAAAATTATTGGTTTAACGGTAGATGGCATTAAAGAAGGGACGCTGAATGGAAAGCGCTTAATGCAGATGGTTGGCATTTTGCTAGGAGCTGCTGTTGTGGCCTATTTCACAAGATACATATGGCGTATTATGATATTTGGTTCATCTGTTAAACTAGCCAAGCAGCTGAGAAATACCCTCTACACTCATTTTACCAAGATGAATCAGGCCTTTTATCAAAGGCGGCGAATTGGGGATTTGATGGCCCATGCAACAAACGATATTCAAGCTATTCAACAAACTGCAGGTTCGGGCGTTTTGACACTCGTGGATTCCATTGTCACAGGAGGGCTTGTTCTATGCACAATGGCCCTCACAATCAGCTGGAAATTAACGCTTATTTGCCTTATTCCTATGCCGCTTATGGCCGTTTTAACAAGTTACTATGGTACATTACTTCATGCGCGGTTTCATCACGCACAAGCAGCATTTTCTACTTTAAATGATAAGGTTCAAGAAAGCATTAGCGGGATTAAAGTCATTAAGACGTTTGGGGAAGAAGCAGCTGATGTCGAAGAATTTCGCATCAAGTCTGCAGATGTTGTCCAAAAGAACATGAAAGTAGCCCGAATAGATGCATTGTTTGATCCGACCATTTCGATTATTGTAGCACTTTCTTTTTTACTTGCTCTTATTTTTGGCAGCAAGATGGTTATTAGTGAAGAGTTAACACTGGGGCAGCTTGTTACCTTTACAACTTATTTAGGCCTTCTTATTTGGCCGATGCTCGCATTTGGCTGGCTATTTAACATTATGGAACGTGGAAGAGCATCATATGACAGGGTATTTTCTTTATTAAAAGAAGAAAATTCGATTGAAGAAGCAGCGTATCCTAGTGTTGAAATGCCAACAGGAAATATTGAAGCTGTTATTCATAGGTTTTCGTATGGTAAAGAAGACGAATATACGTTAAACGAAATTTATTTTACACTTTCTCGCGGTCAAACGTTAGGTATTGTCGGAAAGACGGGTGCTGGGAAAACCACGCTTTTAAAGCTGCTGCTTCGTGAATTTGATGTAAGAGACGGAGCTGTTTTATGGGGAGGAAAAGATATTAAAGACTATGCTTTTGATTCATTGTACAAAAGCCTTGGATATGTTCCTCAAGATCACTTTTTGTTTTCAACAACAGTTGCTGATAATATCGCTTTTGGAAAAAGAGAAGCAAGCAATCATGAGATTGAAGAAGCGGCTAAAGTTGCCAATGTACATAGAGACATCCTTGATTTTACAGATGGCTATCAAACAATAGTAGGCGAAAAAGGCGTTTCGTTATCGGGTGGACAAAAACAGCGTATTTCGATTGCAAGAGCTCTTCTATTAGATCCTGAGCTTTTAATTTTAGACGACTCTCTATCAGCGGTAGATGGAAAAACGGAAGCGGGTATTTTACAAGCGCTGAAGCAGAAACGTCAAAATCGAACAACGATTATTACAGCGCATCGGCTGAGCTCGGTTACTCATGCAGACCTGATTCTTGTACTTGATAAAGGGAAAATTATTCAGCGAGGAACTCATGAGGAACTGCTTAGCGTGAGCGGCTGGTACCAGGATATGTACGATAGACAGCAGCTTGAACGTGCGGTAGAAGAAGGAGAGACGAAAAATGAAAATTGAGCATTCTTCGGTACATAAACGTCTGTTTCGCTATACAATTCCGCATAAAAACTCATTTTTTTTAGCGTTCACACTATTATTAATTGCTACGGCTGCGGATTTATTAGGGCCCATTTTGATTAAAATTTTCATTGACGATTATTTAACTCCTAAGTATTTGCCTCTTCAGCCTCTTGTGTGGCTTGCAAGCAGTTATTTGCTTTTACAGCTTTTAAAAATTGTCGTTCAATACTTTCAGCTTCTGCAGTTCCAAAAAATTGCGCTTCAAATTATTCAGCAGATTCGAATTGACGTTTTTTCTCATGTTCATCGCCTGGCTCTTCGCTTTTTTGACAACACGCCCACAGGAAGCCTGGTATCTCGAATTACAAATGACACGGAAGCCATGAAAGAAATGTTTGTGGAAGTCATCGCGGTTTTTATTCAAAATGGGGTGTTTTTGGTCGGTATTTTTATAGCCATGTTTATGCTAGATGTGAAACTGGCTTTTTATTGTTTAGTTCTTCTCCCGTTCATTTGGGGACTTATGAAGCTTTATCAGCATTTCAGCGCTATTTACTACGGACAGCTTCGAGAGAAACTAAGCCAATTAAATGCCAAGCTTCATGAGTCTTTGCAAGGCATGTCTATTATTCAGTTATTTCGTCAAGAAAAGCGGCTGCGCTCGGAATTTGAAGAAATCAATGATGAACATTACAAAGCGGGGATGCGCAATATTAAGTTGGATGGTTTGCTGCTAAGGCCGGCAGTCGAAATTCTTTACATTTTAGCCGTTATTCTTGTGCTCAGTTATTTTGGTATTTCCGTAGCTGACAGTCCTGTTAAAATTGGTGTTCTTTACGCATTTATCAACTACTTGGATCGTTTTTTTGAGCCTGTTAATGAAATGATGCAGCGTCTTTCTATGTATCAGCAAGCGATGGTATCAGCGTCTCGGGTATTTGACTTGATGGATGAAAAAGAAAAAAATCCAGTCATGACAGGAGAACAAAAGCAGGGGGTACAAAAAGGAACGGTAGAATTCAGAAACGTAACGTTTTCCTATGATGGTGTTCGAGATGTACTTTCTGATATATCGTTTACGGTAAATGAAGGAGAAATAGTGGCTTTAGTAGGCCATACGGGAAGCGGGAAAAGCTCCATCATTAATCTATTAATGCGTTTTTATGAGCAGCAAAAAGGAGACATTTTGATCGATAATAAACCGCTATCGTCTTTTTCAAATAAACAGCTTCGAGATGAGGTAGGGCTGGTGCTTCAAGATGCCTTTTTATTTGCAGATACCGTAAAACGAAATATTACGCTGCACGAAGACCATTTTTCTGATGAACAAGTAAAAGCAGCGGCGGAATTTGTGCAAGCTCATGCATTTATCGAAGCTCTTCCTAATAAGTATAATGAAGTGCTAGTCGAAAGAGGTTCCACTTTATCAAGCGGCCAGCGTCAGCTCTTAGCATTTGCAAGAACGGTCATCCGGAATCCTAAAATCCTTATTCTTGATGAAGCAACAGCACACATTGATACAGAAACAGAAGAAGCGATTCAAGAAGTGTTAAGAGATATGGGAAAAGGCCGTACAACAATTGCGATTGCTCATCGTTTATCCACTATTCAACACGCCGACTGTATTTTAGTACTGCATAAAGGAAAAATCGTCGAAAAAGGCACACATACTGAACTGCTAAACAAAGGCGGTTTGTACTATAATATGTATCAGCTTCAGCACAGTGAAAAAGAGGAGAATTTCAGCAAAGAAACAGGAGTAAAAGAGACTTATACAGAATTGATAGAGTGAAGGCAAAAAAAGAAACAACCTTCATGGAGAGGTTGTTTCTGTCGTTTGAGCAGGGAATTCATTGTAAACGTTTAATAAATGATCTAATTCTTGACTATGTTTAATAGCAGGTGGAGAGTTTAATCCACTTACTCGGACTATGCGGATGAGTTCTTCTCGTTTCTTTTCAATCGCTAATAGAATATCTTTTTTGGCCAATGCTATGTATCCCTTCTAACAAGTCGTTTACCTAATTATACAAGATAATGGTACTATTTGAAAGAAGTGAGATAAGACAATTTGGTTACAAAATGGTAACGAAAAAGAACAAAAAGAACAAAAAAGGGAAGTGTGAAATGTGGGAGATTTAAATTTGTTTTTGGCATTTGGCGCAGGTTTTTTATCGTTTATTTCACCTTGCTGTTTGCCTTTGTACCCAGCTTTTTTATCGTACATAACGGGAGTATCAGTTAGCGAGCTAAAGGAAGGAGCTAAGTCACATCAGCGAAAAGCTTTTATTCACACAGCTTTCTTTTTGCTTGGGTTTTCTGTCATTTTTATTATGATTGGTTTTGCGACGTCTTTTATTGGTCAGTGGTTTTTTAACTATAAGGATTTAATCCGGCAGATTGGCGCTATTCTTATTATTTTCTTTGGTCTAGTTGTACTAGGGATTTTTAAGCCTCGCATTCTTATGCAAGAACATAAGCTTAGATTCGCAAATAAGCCGGCTGGTCTCTTAGGTTCTTCTTTCATAGGCATGGCGTTTGCTGCGGGCTGGACTCCGTGCACGGGCCCTATTTTAGTATCGGTTATGGCGCTTGCAGCGACAAACCCAGGCTCTGGCCTTTTGTATATGATAGCTTATTCACTTGGATTTTCTATTCCATTTTTTATCATGACGTTTTTTATTGGGAAAATGAACTGGTTAAAAAAACATATGAATTCCATGATGAAAGTTGGCGGATACGCAATGATTGGCATGGGATTTATTTTGTATTTTGACTGGATGACAAAAATTATTATTTATACAACGAGCGTATTTGGAGGGTTTACGGGCTTTTAAAAAGGGAAAATGATACAAAAAGAATCTGAGAATTGGCAGATTCTTTTTATTTTTCAAAAGACAAAATAGTTACTTTCGCTCTTAGGAAATATACAAGAATATGGGGTGAAAAAATATATAGAAAAAATTTATTTTTACTATATCTTCTATAAATACGGAGTGATACAATGAAATCGTCATATTTTTAATTGTTAAAAAGAGGTGTATAAATTGAAAGATATTTTGTTAATCTTGCTTTTGCAACTGATCTATGTACCGATCTTGACGCTGCGCACAATTTTTTTAGTCAAAGGTATGAGTATGTATGCCTCGGTTTTTGGATTTGTTGAAGCGTTAATTTATGTATTCGGCTTATCTCTTGTATTTTCAGGAGATCAAAGCACGCTTGCTATGGTTGTATATGCAGTTGGGTTTGGAGTGGGAATTATCCTTGGAAGTTATATCGAATCTAGGCTTGCTATCGGATATACAACATTCTTAGTTAACCTTATGACCAAAAATGAAGAGTTGATTAACCGCCTTCGACAGGAAGGTTTTGGTGTTACTGTTTACCAAGGAGAAGGAAGAGACAGTGCACGCTATAGATTAGACATTTTAACAAAAAGAAGTAGAGAAGAAGAGCTATTAGCATTCATTGAAGAATATGAGCCTCGTGCTTTCATTATTTCATACGAGCCGCGTAAATTTAAAGGCGGGTTCTTACTAAAAGCAATGAAAAAGCAAAAACAAAAACAAAAAGCAAAAGCAGATATCACCTCTACTAAATAAAAACAGAAGAGATCCTCTTCTGTTTTTTTGTTGCACTTTTACTTCTGATGTTTTTTGGATTATAATATAAGTAAACACTAAACTATAGTAAAGGAAGGATTTCATTGGTTATTGCTTCAACACTTGTCGCAATTTTTATGGCTTCTTTCATATTAGTTGTTCGAATGAAAGCTGCTGATAAACCAACGAATGCAAAAAAAATTATACTTCCGCCTTTTTTTATGAGTACGGGAGCGTTAATGTTTATTTTTCCAATGTTTCGAGTAACGGGTGCAGAACTGCTTGAGGCGTTAATAGCAGGCATGATTTTCTCAATCCTGTTAATTAAAACGTCTAAATTTGAAATTCGTGACGATCATATTTACTTGAAGCGTTCAAAAGCTTTTGCATTCATTATTATTGGTTTGCTTATTATTCGAATTGCAATGAAAATATATTTAAGTTCTTCAATTGATGTTGGCCAGCTTGGCGGTATGTTCTGGATTTTAGCATTTGGTATGATTGTACCTTGGCGCATTGCGATGTACACATCGTACAAAAAGCTCGAACGAAAGCTGCATAATGATCGTCTTGCTAATACAACAATATTAAACTAAAAAAGGTGGCTACGCAGCCACCTTTTTTGATTTAAAATAAATGCTGATAGGGGAAGGCATCTATTTTTTGTTTTTTTAATGTTTTTAATAAAAATTTATGATCACGTTTAGGCGTAGCTAAAATGTATCCACGTACGATTAAGTCTTCCGTTATAGAGGCTGCTTGTTCCTCAATTGCGAGTTCCCCAATTTTCCCCGCGATTTTTTGTTTGGCTACATCGCGAAACAGTTCAGGTACTGGTTCAACAAGAACGTTTAATAGCTGCTTTTGATCAGCTGACCAAAGGTGGACGGTTTTGGAAAGATAGTGATCTTGCCAATCAAGCTCAGACATGCCGTCTTCTTTTGGTAAGCGCTTTAAAAACTTCCTGAACATAAAAAATCCGCCGATAGCAAACATGCTCATTAAAAAGACTACCCAAAATAAAATAACCCATAAAAACCAGCCCTCTAGCATATTTTTCACTCCTTTATAAAGAGGTCAATCCTGACATTACTATATTTATACATTTATTATAAAAGCCTTGTTCCTTTTATGGCAATATAAAATTCCTGTACTTTGTGCGAGAGGAAAGTCTTTTTTGACTCATCAATAAGTTTATATAGACTCATTAATGAGTGAATTATCGTTAGAATTGTCTAAAAATGCTTATTTTTCAGCTTTTTAAAAGTTGGCACGTTTTTTGCATATAAACTAATTGAAGAATTATTTAATATGAGAGGAAGATAAAAAATGAGTCAAACTTTTAGCAAAGTAGCAACAAATTTACCGGGAGAAAATGCAAAGCAATTATTAGATAGAAGACACCGTGCCATTCCGAAAGGTGTAAGTTATGGCATTCCGACATTTGCTGATACGGCTGAAGGGGCGATCGTTAAAGATGTCGATGGCAATACGTTTATTGATTTCGTAGGCGCAATTGGCACAATCAATGTAGGACACAGTCATCCAAAAGTAAAAGAAGCGCTTCACAAACAAGTAGACCGTTTTATTCACACAGGATTTAACGTAATGATGTATGAGTCATACGTAGAGCTTGCAGAAAGATTAGCAGCAATTGCGCCTGGTGAATTTGACAAGAAGGTATTACTTTTAAATAGCGGAGCAGAAGCTGTAGAAAACGCAGTGAAAATTGCTCGTAAATATACAAAGCGTCAAGGAATTATTTCCTTTAACCGCGGTTTCCATGGCCGTACATTAATGACAATGACAATGACAAGTAAAGTAAAACCATATAAATATGAATTTGGACCGTTTGCTCCTGAAGTATACAAAGCTCCATATCCTTATGAGTATCGCCGTCCACAAGGATTATCAGTTGAAGCATACGAAGATTTCATGATTACAGAATTTAAAAACTTCTTAAATACAGAAGTAGCACCGGAAACGATTGCAGCTGTTGTAATGGAGCCGATTCAAGGTGAAGGTGGCTTCATCGTTCCAGGTAAACGTTTTGTGCAAGAAGTGTATCAATTATGTAAAGAGCACGGAATTTTATTTGTATCAGATGAAATTCAAGCAGGATTTGCACGTACGGGCCGCTACTTCGGTATTGAACATTTTGACGTTGAGCCTGATTTAATTACGGTATCAAAATCACTAGGAGCTGGCGTACCAATCAGCGGTGTCATTGGCCGTGCTGAAATCATGGATGAATCTAATCCTGGTGAGCTTGGCGGAACGTACTGCGGAAGTCCTCTTGGATGTGAAGCAGCCTTAGCTGTACTTGATATCATTGAAGAAGAAAAGCTAAACGAACGCGGTGAGTACCTTGGAAAAGTAGTAACATCACGATTTGAAAAACTAGCAGAAAAATATGACTGTATCGGTGATATTCGCGGATTAGGTGCTATGTCTGCTATCGAGCTTGTAAAAGATCGTGAAACAAAAGAAGCGGACAAGGAGCTTACACAGCGTATCGTAAAAGAAGCAAACAAGCGTGGATTATTACTGCTTAGCGCAGGAGTATTTGGAAACGTTCTTCGTATCTTAATGCCAATTGTTATTACGGATGAGCAGCTGGAAGAAGGCTTAGCTATTTTTGAAGCAGCACTAGAAGCAAGCGTGCAGCAAACGGTTGAAGTATAAGAGAAATTGAGGCATGAGTGAAGAGAGGGCTCTTCACTCATTCTTCATGAATCACAAAGAATGGGTATGTTTGGACACTCTATTTATAGATTTTTCATTTTCTGATAAAATAAAATAATAATTATTTTTTGACGAAAAGGTGATTCAAATGACCATTCATAAAAAGCATATTCAGCAAATTAACGACGAACTTTACGATATATTTGAGTCATCATTTGATGAAATCTTTGTAACTGATGCGAATGGATATGTGTTAGTTGTAAATTCAGAGTGTGAAAAAAACTATGCTTTGAAAGTGGAAGATTTTATTGGAAAGCACGTAAAAGAACTGCAGGAAATGGGTATTTTTTATCCTTCGGCCACGTTAAAAGTGATTGAATCCAATCAAGCGATTGAATTGGTTCAAAAAACAAACTCCGGCAGGTATCTTCATGTGCGGACAAGGCCGGTATTTACAAACGACGGTCATTTAAAAAGCGTTATTAGCTATTCACGAGATCTCACAGACTTGATGGAATTAAAACGAAAAGTAGAAGAGATGGAAGAACAGCTTGAAAACTATAAAAAAGAGTTAAACGAAGCCGTCGATTTAGAAGGCATCGTGACAAAAAGCGAAGCGATGAAAAAAGTTTTTTCAACCATTCAACGAGTTGCTTCTGTAAATACAACCGTTCTTTTACTTGGAGAAACAGGAGTAGGAAAAAGCAGAGTAGCAAAACTGCTTCACCAGCTTAGTACAAGAAAACAGCAGCCGTATCATGAACTTAATTGTGCAGCGCTACCTGAACAGCTTATTGAATCAGAGCTATTTGGCTATGAAGGCGGCACGTTCACTGGAGCATTTCGAGAAGGCAAAAAAGGGATCATTGAGCTTTCCAACGAAGGCACGCTTTTTCTAGATGAGATTGGTGAACTTTCTCTTTCAGCACAAAGTAAGTTGCTCCACGTGCTGCAAGACCGTACAATTCGTCCCGTGGGCTCAACAAGAGCAGTATCAATAGACGTACGAATCATTGCTGCTACGAATCAAAATCTAGAACAAATGGTGGAAGAAGGAAAGTTTAGACGTGATTTGTACTATCGGCTGAACGTAGTGCCGATCACCATTCCTCCTTTACGAGAGCGAAAAGAAGATATTCTGCCGCTTGTCTATCAGTTTCTTCACCATTTTAATACAGTATACGAACGTAATGTACGTTTATCACCAAAGGCGTTAGATGCGTTTTTAGGACAAGAATGGAAAGGAAACGTTCGTGAAGTGGAAAATATCATTGAGCGTCTGGTTGTTACAGGGGAAGAAATGATTACGCTTAAAGATTTGCCTTTTGCAAAAGAGTTTGCTATCGATCCACCTGTCCATACGCTTCCTGAAATGATTGAACATGTGGAAAAAGAGATGGTCATAAAGGCGTTTGAACAACATAGGTCGTCTTACAAAGTAGCGGAACAGCTTGGTATTAGCCAATCACAAGCGAGTCGTAAAATTCGAAAGTACGTTTCGGACAGCACAGAACAGTGAGTAGATAAATTTAAGCAGGGAGTGAAGAAATATGAAGCAAGCAAACTTATATATTAACGGAGAATTTGTTTCAGCAAATGATACATACGAAGTGGTAAATCCAGCAACAAATGAAGTAGTGGCTACTGTTGCAAAAGGTGGAGAAAAAGAAGCGAAGCTAGCAGCAGATGCTGCCTATGAAGCGTTTCAAACATGGTCTAAAAAAACAGCAGAAGAGCGCGGTAAATTATTATTTAAATGGCATCAGCTGATCGAAGAACACACCGACGAACTTGCTGAAATAATGACAGTCGAGCAAGGCAAGCCTCTTAAAGAAGCAAAAGGTGAAATTGGCTATGCCAACGGATTCGTTTCATGGTACGCAGAAGAAGGAAAACGCATTTACGGAGAAACAATCCCAGCTTCTTCTCCTAATAAACGATTATTTGCTCATAAGCAGCCTGTGGGAGTCATGGCAGCTATTACACCTTGGAACTTCCCGGCAGCTATGATTACGCGTAAAGTAGCGCCAGCTTTAGCAGCAGGATGTACAGCGGTTATTAAACCGGCAGAACAAACGCCACTAACGGCTCTTCGACTAGCAGAGCTGGCACAGGAAGCGGGTATTCCAAAAGGCGTAATTAATGTAGTTACGGGAGATGCAAAAGCGATTGGAGAAGCGTGGCTTCAAGATGGACGCGTACGTAAACTATCGTTTACGGGCTCTACAGAAGTAGGTAAACTGCTAATGCGCGGAGCAGCTGATACGGTTAAAAAAGTGTCTTTAGAATTAGGCGGACACGCTCCGTTTATCGTAACAGCAAATGCTGATTTAGATAAAGCAGTAACAAATGCAATTGCTTCTAAATTCCGTAACGCTGGTCAAACATGCGTATGTACAAACCGCATCTACGTGCACGAATCTGTTGCTAAATCGTTCGCAGAGCAGTTTGCAGCGGCTGTTAGTCAGCTGAAAGTCGGAAACGGCTTAGAAGAAGGTACGGATATCGGACCTCTAATCGATGAAAAAGCGTTAGAAAAAGTAAAGCGCCACTTAGATGATGTTGTAGCAAAAGGAGGAAACGTCTTAACTGGAGGGGCTGTACGCGAAGAAGGAAGCGGACTTTTTGTTGAACCTACGGTTGTAGATGGTGCAACGGACGATATGCTTTGTATGTACGAAGAAACATTCGGGCCAATTGCTCCAATTGCGACGTATCAAACAGAAGAAGAAGTTATTCGCCGTGCAAATAACTCGCCTTATGGATTAGCAGCTTACGTGTTTACTGAAAATATTTCAGAAGCTATTCGTATTGCTGAAGCTCTAGAATATGGTATTGTAGGACTAAATGATGGACTACCTTCTACACCACAAGCGCCGTTTGGCGGCTTTAAAGAAAGTGGACTTGGACGTGAAGGCGGACATTACGGAATTGAAGAATATTTAGAAGTAAAATATATTTCTTTAGGCTTTTAACAAAAAGTGATTTCGCTTTCCTGCGAAATCACTTTTTTTAGTAATAGTACACGTGGGGAATTTGTGCATGGATTGATTGAAAATTCATGAATAAAAAACAAAATTCTTCTAGAGTACAGCATTCAAGATCTTCGCAATCGTGAGAGTTAAAAAAATCTTCAAGTATAGTTGCCTCAACGTCTTTAAATAACCAGTGGTGTTCAACATCCTCAAAATTGCCGCGATAAACCTCACTTAACCCATAGAAGTCGAATATATCTTCCAACTGCTTCTGTTGCATAGCCATCCCTCCTCTTCCTAGTATAAGAAAAAGAAAGAGATATTAAACAAGCCGTCATACTACTTTGTTTTTTTTATAAAATCTCGTATAGTTAATAGTAATGACAAGCAAAGGAGTTTCGGTATGTTTACATATATCACGTTATTTGGTTTTCTTGGATTCGCTGTGTATTCGAGTACGTGGATTTATTCTATTGTCAAAAAAGATGGAAGAGCAAAGAAAAATGGAAAGGGTACTCTTATTAGTTTTCTTGTGATGCTTATTGGGTTAGTCGGTCTGCAGCTTACGTAATCATAGATTATTTTGACATTTTTACCACCTTCACTTATAGTTAACGTTGGGCGAACATATGTGTGATTTTGTTCACAGTGCTTGCCTTAAGTTGAAAAAGAAAGAAGGTGGCATATTTGAGATATCACACACATATTGCAACATCGATTGCTGCCGGTGCCGGCGTGGCTATAACAGGAGACGCTTCGTTTACATTTCCTTATGTTGTAGGCATCGCGATTGGAGCACTGCTTCCTGATATTGATGAACCAAATTCATATATTGGTAGAAGATCTCTTGGTCTCGCAAAAATAATTAAATCTATTTTTGGACACCGAGGTATTACGCATTCTATTCTTGCAAGCGGACTTATTTTTTATTTACATACGATGTATGACAACGACTTTACATTAGGAATAGCCTATGGATACGCTTTTCATATTCTTGGAGATTTCTTTTCTAAACGAGGGGTACCTTTTTTCTCACCTCTTAGCAAGAAGAAGTTTAAGCCTCCTTTAACATATGAAACAGGTAGCGGAGCAGAGACGCTCATCTTTTACCTAGCAGTAATAGGAAGTTTCTATATGCTTTATAAGTATCAGCTGTACACTCAGCTGTTTTAAAGGAAGAAGAGGCTGGGACAACAGTATGTTAGCTGAGGTGAATGACGAACCATTGATCAAAATATTTGATCGGTGGTTCGTTTTTTATTGGAATGGTGAACGTAGGTCTTATCTGTTTAGTTGCTTCTAGCGGTTGATTGGAGGGCAAGGCGAAGACTCCTGCGGGAAAAGCAGACTAGATGAGACCCCGCAGGAGTCTAGCGGCGAGAAGGCTCATGGCCGCCCGCTGAAAGCGAAGCCTCGTACGGGTATCAGCAGTGGTGTAAAAAGCCATTTATACTAGAGCATTTATCTAATTTGTTTTAGACTTCCACTACGTAAAGTTCAGTCGTTTTTATAGGAAGGGTAATGGTAATACTTGTGCCGTCATTTTTTTCACTGGCTACATGAAAAAAACCATTATGTTCGTTAATAATTTTGTTGCAAATTGTTAGTCCTAGGCCTATTCCTCGTTCTTTTGTTGTATAAAAAGGCTCTCCTATATGAGGGATACGCTTTGAATCAATTCCACATCCATTGTCTTTTATCACAATACACAGCGTTTCTCTCGCTGATTTTTCAATCGATACCGCCAGCTTGCCGCCGCTTTCCATCGAATCAATGGCATTTTGTATAACATGAATAAATACTTGGGTTAGCTGTGTTTTTTGTCCACTAACGAGCAGGGGATGTTCTTTTGGATAATGACGAATGATGTGGATGTTTTTGACTCCAGTAGCCGGTTCAAATTGTTTTAATACCTCATCTAACAAGTCGGTAATAACAAGGTTGTCTGTATATACGTACTCTTGTTTAGCTAAACTCATAAACTCTGAGATGATATGTTCAATTTGTGAAAGCTCATGCTGAATGAGATCTCGATAAATCATTGTTTTTTTCGGCTGCTGTGTCTCACTGAACAGTTGTATAAACCCTTTAATGGTTGTTAAAGGATTTCTAACCTCGTGTGCGATACTTGCAGCAAGGTGACCAATGACAGAAAGTTTTTCTGAATTACGGATCTTTTTCTCTGCTTGTCTTTTTTCTGTTACGTCTCGTGAGACAAATACAAATCCTTCGATTTCTCCGGTGGATGTAATAATTGGAGCGCCTTTACATTCTAATAAAACGATTGTGCCGTTCACGTGAAACTTTCGATATTCAAATGTGGAAGCATCTTTTGTTTTGCTCATGTTAGCTAAAATAGTCGAGATTATGTGTTTATCTTCGGGATACGCATTGATAAGCACATGTTGTCCAATAAGCTCATCAGGATAAACGCCTAACGTTTTAGCGTAAGAAGGAGAAGCGTATTCATAAATGCCATCTTCAGTAATAGCACATACTAAATCATGGGTATGAGATAAAATAGCTTGATGCTTTGGTTCATTATCATCCGTAATGATTCGATCTTTTAATGGATAAAAAAGCTGATCTTCTTGGTTCGTGAAGGTGTGCCGAACTTGAGTGCCGCACATTCTGCAAAAATTATAATCTTCCTTATAGTTACAAGAAGGACAAACGGGCATCGAATCACTCCAATCAGATCTATGCAATGAGAGAGTTCTCAAGCATATATAATCATTATTATATATTCAAATTATAGGAAAAAATATGAAAAATCAAATGTGCTATATGGAGGGGAATAGGGCTTGAAAACCCTATAAAAAGATTTCAAATACATGTTTTTAGTTGTAAATAGATGAGAAAGGGAATTTTTTACACGTTTAAAAAATTCAGCACATCAAATAAGAGGCGTGATTTACCTCTTATTTGATATGCTGATAATGCTCTAGCGCTCGCTCTCTAGCTGCTTTATGATCGACAATTGGAGTCGGGTATGTTTTATTAAGTGTAACGTTTGCTTTTTCTAATACGTCTGCTGGGGCCTCCCAAGGTTTATGAATATAAGAAGAAGGAATATCCTTAAGCTCTGGAAGCCACTTTTTAATATATTCTCCTTCTTTATCAAATTTTTCTGATTGAGTAATTGGATTAAAAATACGAAAATATGGCGCGGCGTCTGCTCCTGAGCCTGCAACCCACTGCCAGCCCATTGTGTTATTAGCTAAATCTGCGTCTACTAAGGTATCAAAAAACCAATTGGCTCCGTGTTTCCAATGAATTAAAAGGTGCTTTACTAAAAAGGAAGCAGCTACCATTCGAACTCGATTGTGCATAAACCCTGTTTCCCACAGTTCCCGCATTCCGGCATCGACAAGGGGATAGCCGGTTTTTCCATTTTTCCAAGCTTGAAGCTCTTCATTGCCGTCAGCCCACTGAAATTGCTTGAATTTTTCATTAAGCGGTTCACTTATAGTGTGCGGGAAATGATAAAGCAGCTGATAAGCAAAATCTCTCCATATAAGTTGACGAATAAACATTTCAGCTTGCTGTTCAAAAGCATCGGAACCCACTTTTTCAGCTTTAGTTCTCAAATAATGATAAAGGACTCGAGCTGAGAGCTGTCCTGTAGCCAAATAAGGAGATAGAAACGAATTTAATGCTTCAGCAGGAAAATCTCGTCCTTTTTCATAATGAAGCATCTTATTCTTTAAAAACGTTTTGAACACATCAATAGCGCCTTTTTCCGTAGCTTCCCACGTCGACTTAATCGTTTCATCCCACGGTATACTTGGAAGCAAATCGAGATCTGAGACTGAAAGGGATTCAACCGGTTTAGAGGAGGCCTGTATGGAAGTAACTTTTTTTACAGAAGATGATACTGAATGTTTTTGAGAAGCTTTATAATAAGCTGTAAATACTTTATAAGGATCTCCATTTTCTTTTGTGATTTTCCAAGGTTCATGAAGGAGAAATCCCTCAAATGTGCGAATATTTATTTGTTGCTTTGAAAAAAAAGCTTGAAGCTCTTTATCTCTTTTTAGCGCATGTGGTTCATAGCGTCTATTCCAATAAATATCTTGTGCATTTGTTTCATGGAGTAATTTTTGCAACACATCTTTAGGGTTTCCTTTTTGTACAATCAGCGTTCCTTTTATTTTTTCGATCGAGGTTTTAAAGTCATTCAGCGCATGGTGAAGCCACCATTTACTTGCACTTCCCATTGAGCTTTCTTCATAGTCGTCATGGATATAAACAGGTACAACCATTCCTTCTTTAGCTGCTTGAAATAGAGCTGGGTTATCAACCAGCCGAAAATCTTTTCGAATCCATACGATAATGGTTTTATTCATCATGTGCCACCTTTCTATCTGCAATTTGCCTCGATTATAGCTTTTTTCTTATACGTTCTACAATTTTGAATGTGTAGAAGGCCTATTTTCTTATGGACGAATTTCAGATTGATGGTAAAAAGAATAACGTAAACAGAGTAAGAGAATGGGAAGGAGCCCTTAAAAATGAGAAATTCGTATGGAATGAAACAAACCGGACAACCGATATCCAATCCATATATGCAAGCAGCACCTAAACCTGCTAAAATGCCGCCTATGCCTTCTGCAAAAGAAATGCAGGCAATGCCAATGCCGGTGCAAGAAGGCGCAAATCAAATGCCAATGCACGGAGAAATGCCGCCGATGAAAGATGCAATGCCTTCGATGCATGGAGGAATGAATCAAATGCCAATGCAAGGCGGAATGCCGCCGATGCAAAAAGAAATGAATCAAATGCCAATGTACGGAGAGCTACCGCCAATGCATGAAGGAATGGGTCAAATGCCGATGCAAGGTGGAATGCCGCCAATGCATGGAGGAATGGGTCAAATGCCGATGCAAGATGGAATGCCGATGCATGGAGGAATGGGTCAAATGCCGATGCACGGAGGAATGCCGCCAATGCATGGAGGAATGGGTCAAATGCCGATGAAAGATGGAATGCCGATGCATGGAGGAATGGGTCAAATGCCGATGCAAGGAGGGATGCCGCCAATGCACGGAGGAATGTGCCAAATGCCGATGCACGGAGGAATGGGTCAAATGCCGATGCAAGGTGGAATGGCGCCAATGCACGGAGGAATGGGTCAAATGCCGATGCAAGGTGGAATGGCGCCAATGTACGGAGGAATGGGTCAAATGCCGATGCAAGGAGGAATGGCGCCAATGCACGGGGGAATGGGTCAGATGCCGATGCATGATTGCGGATGCCGCGATTTCTCAGCACCGGTTGGTCACCAGCCGCCTCATTCTTTAAATGATTGGATGTTCATGCAACAACCAAATCCACGTTCTTTTTAATAAACCCTTTACCCTAGATAAAAGGGATGTATTTTTGAATCTTTAGTATAAATATAGAATTTTATTAATTGAAACGTCATGAGAAAAAGAATAGTTCTTACTCTTTTTCCATGACATTCAATTTTTTGAAAATATTAATCACATCTTTTGGGTGTTTTCTTACATAAGAGAGTTTGGTAGAGTTTTTTAAGTATAAATACAGGGAAAAGAAGGCAAAAGCTCTATATTAAAGGGGAAAGGGTGTTTTTAGAATGATATTAGAAGTCACAGCTGCAACCTTACATGATGCTAAAGTTGCCCAGGAACATGGTGCCGATCGTATAAGCCTTGTAACTGGAATCGGTGAAGGCGGCTTAACCCCAAGCTACGGTTTGATGAAAAAAGTGAAAGAAACGATACATATTCCAATATTTGTGATGATTCGTCCACATAATCAATCTTTTCAATATGATGAAGACGATTTGCAAACAATGATTGAAGATATTCACTATGCAAGAGAAATTGGCATTGATGGAATTGAAATTGGCTGTTTAACGGAAGACAAAATTATTGATGAGCAAGCTTTAAAGCGACTGCTGGATGCGGCAGGAGAAATGAATGTAACGTTCCACTTGGCATTTGATGAAATCAGTGATCAAGAAAAGGCGCTTGAAACGCTTTTAAGCTATAAGCAAATTCAGCGTGTCATGACTTCAGGAGCGGATAAAAGTGCACTAAACGGTATTCCCCATATTAAAAAACTGTTACGAAGAATGAAAGATAAAGATATCATTTTAATCGGGACAAAAGGGCTGAAACCTGAAAATCTTCAAGCGTTCTTATCCGTTACTCCCGTGAAAGAAATTCGTATTGGTTCAGGGGTTCGAGTGAATTGTCAATATACGAAACCGCTTGATCCAAGGAGTGTAAAAGCTGCAAAAGAAACGATGAATAAGCAAAAGTAACAGAAGTGCTACAAGAAATTGTAGCACTTTTTTATTTGGAAATAGAAAGGGACTTATTACATAGTTTTCCCTAATTGGAAAACATCATAAAAACCTTTGAATCCTTGATACATAAGAGAAATGCTGTGTTTTCCCGACTTTAGAGTGAAGTAGGAATAATTTCATATTTTCAGAATAATCATTGACAGTGATAATCATTATCATTTATTGTTGTAATTGTTAATGAAAATCATTATCAATTGAAAAAACAGGAGGATATGATATGTCAACGTCAACGAAACAACTTACATCAAACGAAATGCTGCTTGCTATGCAAAATGAACGTGAATCCAATGCAAGGTCTTATCCTAGACGCCTTCCTATTGCAATTAAACAAGCAAAAGGCGCTGTGATTACGGATATGGATGGAAAAGAGTATATTGATTGTTTAGCCGGAGCCGGTACACTTGCTCTAGGTCATAACCATCCCGTAGTTCATGAAGCAATTCAAGACGTTTTAGCAAAATCTATTCCTTTACATACATTAGATTTAACAACGCCTGTGAAAGAAGCTTTTATCGATGAAGTATTCGCTAGTTTACCAGAAAACTTTGCAAATAAAGCGAAAATCCAATTTTGCGGTCCAACTGGAGGAGACGCGATTGAAGCGGCTTTGAAGCTTGTAAAAACAGCAACAGGCAACCGAACGATTTTATCTTTTCAAGGGGGATATCACGGCTCCACGCACGGCACGTTAAGCATCAGCGGTACAACGAGTCCCAAAAAACACATTCATGCGCTAGTACCCGATACACATTTTCTACCTTATCCATATGAATACCGCTGCCCATTTGGGGTAGGTGCTGAAGGTCACACGTACATTAGTACATACATTGAAAATATGCTGGATGATCCTGAAAGCGGAATTGTTACTCCGGCGGGTGTTGTAGTAGAAATTGTACAAGGAGAAGGAGGCTCTGTTCCGGCGCCGATTCCATGGTTAAAAGAGCTTCGCAGAATCACAAAAGAACGAAACATTCCGCTTATTGTAGATGAAGTTCAAACTGGAATTGGACGAACAGGAAAGCTGTATGCATTTGAGCACGCTGATATTGAACCGGATGTATTAGTACTATCTAAAGCAATTGGAGGCAGCCTTCCTTTATCAGTCGTTCTGTATGATAAAAGGCTGGATCAATGGGAAGCGGGTGCACATATCGGCACCTTTAGAGGAAATCAGCTTGCGATGGCTACAGGACAAGCCACTCTGCAATTTATAAAACAAGAAAACTTACCTGCACATGCTCATGAATTAGGAGCTTATATTCAGAGTCAGCTAAAACATATTCAAAAGCAAGTACTTTCAATTGGCGATGTACGCGGAAGAGGTTTAATGCTGGGCGTTGAAATCATAGACGCAACAAAGCCGGCTAATAAAATCGGCAGTCATCCTGCAAACGGTGAGTTAGCTAAGCTGATTCAAAAAGAATGTTTCGACAGAGGCGTCATTTTAGAAGTGGGCGGAAGACATGGTGCTGTTATTCGTCTGCTTCCTCCATTAATTTTAACGAAACAACAAACCGATGAAGTGTTAACGAGATTTGAAGAAGCGATAAAAGCAGCAGAAGAGAAGTGGGTGAATAAATAAAATGGCGCCGTTTGAAAAGTGGTTTTTATCATCATCCAAAGAAAGCCTCGAGAATTATGAAGCGATGATAGGGGGAATGACAGAGATGATTAAACGTCACTACCATACACTAAAAGCCCCTTATACTCACATAGACATTCACGAACTATCGAACTTAGTCAATCGCTCGGTCTATTTTAGCGAACACGAACAGCCGCTAGAAGATCTGTTTGATGACGTACAAGCTGTAGTGATGGATCATTCGCTTCATATTTCGCATCCCGGGGCAATGGCACACTTGCATTGCCCTCCGATTATACCGGCCCTTGCTGCGGAAGTGATGATTTCTGCTTTGAATCAATCTATGGACTCGTGGGATCAAAGTCCGGCAGCTACGTATATAGAAGATCAAGTGATTGATGAATTAACACAACAAATTGGTTATCCAAGCTCTGCTTCCGGCGCTTTTACAAGCGGAGGGACTCAGTCGAATTATATGGGACTTCTGCTTGCTCGTAATGAGTATTGTCATGCTGCATTTTCAATTGATGTTAGTGAAGAAGGTTTACCGCTCCAAGCTAAAAAACTGCGGATTTTCTGCTCGGAAAAAGCCCACTTTACGGTGCAGCAATCTGCAGCTCAGCTTGGACTGGGCATGAATGCAGTGGTGAGTGTAAAGTGCAATGAAAGGCACGAGATGGATATAGAAAATTTAGAAGAAGCAATACGGGAAGTCAAAGCACAGGGAAACCTTCCTTTTGCTGTTGTAGCAACGGCAGGTACGACGGATTTTGGAAGCATAGACCCTCTTTTTGAAATAAGTGCATTAGCTAAAAAAGAAGGGCTTTGGCTTCATGCTGACGCCGCTTATGGAGGAGCGCTGCTGTTTTCACATAAATATCGTAAACGCTTAAAAGCTCTTGAACGAGCAGATTCTATTACGATGGATTTTCATAAGTGGTTTTATCAGCCGGTAAGCTGCGGGGCATTTTTGCTGAAGAATTCAGCTATGTTCAAACACATTCAGCTTCATGCCGATTATCTAAATCCTGAAGAAGATGAGCATGTACATTTGGTAGATCGCAGTATTCAAACGACCAAACGATTTGACGCCTTGAAGCTATGGCTGACTTTCCGTGCAGTAGGTACAAATGAGTATGGAAAAATGGTTGATCATACGATTGAAACGGCTAAGCAAACAGCTGAACATTTACGAAAGCAAAGGAATATTGCGGTGTTAAATGATCCTTATCTGAACGCGGTTGTATTTCGCTATGTGCCAGATACTTTATATGGTGATTGTCAAAAACAGCAGCATTATGAAAATAAGTTGAATCAGCGTATTCAGCAGCACTTATACGAAAAAGGCACTTTTATCATGGCAAAAACAAAGCATAAAGAGCAGGCATATTTAAAGCTAACGATGTTAAATCCTATGATTACAGTTGATTCTGTTGCCACTCAGTTAGAGGAAGTCGTGGCTTTAGGAAAAGAGTTGGAGAAAAAGGAGGAACGATTACGTGAACGCTCAGTTATCGGCTAATTTTATTACGATGCAAAATATTATTAATTGCTATATTCGAGAAACAGGTAAGGGAGTATGGCAGTCCGTTTCAGAAATAAAAAGCGAGGAAACGCTCGTTCTTAGACTAGAAAAACAGCCGGTAACTCTTTACTTTCCAGTAAAGTACCGTTCAGCTACCGGACGTCACTTGTTCTTTCCGGTCTTTTATTATCGCATTCAGAAAGAGGAGCTCAAGGAGTTAGATGTCGTCACTCTTTTGGCCTTTCTTTTAAAAGAAGTAACAGATCATTTACTACAGGTAAATGAGCTAATTGTACGTGTGCTACTAAGCTATGAAAATATGAAATTGTTCATTGAAAAAAGACAGAAAGAGTTAGAAACGTGCTATAAATGGGACAAAACGTTCTTAGAATCTGAGCAGTCATTGCTTATTGGCCACCAGCTGCATCCGACACCTAAAAGCCGTCAAGGGATATTACCTGAAGAAGAAGAGGTGTTTGGGCCTGAAGTGAACGGCAAATTTCAGCTTCATTATTTTAAAGCACATAAATCGCTTGTTGCAGAACAGTCCGCCGGGAGTCAAACCACATCACAGCTTATTAAAGAGCAGTTGAAAAAAGATAAGAGGGTTTCTGAAGAATTTATACAGTCGCATTGCCAAGCGGACGACTATTCACTTATACCTATGCATCCGCTGCAAGCTCGTTATCTTTTAGGAAAAGAAGAAGTGTGTGAATGGATTCAAAAAGGCAGGCTTGCTTATCTAGGGCCACATGGTCAGCCGTTTTATCCGACTTCGTCTGTTCGAACCGTATACAGTGAAGATGCAGATGTAATGTACAAATTTTCTATTCCGGTGAAGATTACGAATTCACTGAGAGTGAATAAACGTAAAGAATTAAGCAGAGGTGTAGAAGTGAGTCGTTTATTGCAAAAGGGATTACAGGCTGAGCTTCAAGAAAATCATCCGGCTTTTCAAGTGATTGAAGACCCTGCTTACATCACGCTTGGAACAAAGGAGCTTGGGTTTGAAGTCATGGTTCGAAGCAACCCTTTTCAAGGTGAGCATGGGAACCGTACAACGCTCTTAGCAAGTTTGTGTCAAGATCACGTGTTTGGGAAAGCTTCTCAAATTGAAAATATTATTAATCATATTGTTTCAAATGAAAATAGCACGAATGAAGACATAAGCAAGCGCTGGTTTAAACGCTATTTAGATGTTTCTTTTCATCCTATGATGTGGCTTTACACTCAAAAAGGAATTGCGCTGGAAGCTCATCAGCAAAATTCCGTTATTAAACTTGATGAAAACGGATATCCATCGATGTTTTACTACCGTGACAACCAAGGCTATTACTTTATGAAATCAAAGGAACAAGAGCTTCGCAAGCTGCTTCCTTCCTTAAACGGAGAAAGCGATACGGTATGTGATGACGCTGTAGCAGAAGAAAGATTTCGTTATTACGTATTATTTAATCATATTTTAGGATTAGTTAATGCTTTTGGAGCAGCTGGCCTCGTTCAAGAGTCAGATCTGCTATTGATTCTGCGACAAGAAATCGAGATGTACACAGAAAAAGATCATACGGAGCTTGTTTCATCGATGTTAGAAGAGAAAGTGCTTCCTTGCAAAGCCAATTTCTTAACGCGCGTTCATGATATGGATGAGCTGGTAGGCTCTCTTGAAACGCAGTCTGTTTATGTAAATGTTGAAAATCCTCTGTACGAATCTGCAGGTGTACGGGTATGAAATCGGCATTACAAACGCAGTATCCTTTTATGATTCAGCAAAAGGAGCAGAGCATCACCTTTCGCTCTGTTTCTTTTGCAAAAGATTTCGAACGGCTGTACAAGTGGATGCATGAACCGCATGTTATTCCGTATTGGAATTTAAATATTTCAAAACAGGCGTATGAGCAGCATTTAAAAACATTTCTCGCTGATTCCCATCAAAAACTGCTAATTGGAGAAATTGACGGTGTACCTATGAGCTATTGGGAATCTTATACGGTTGAAGGCGATATTATCAGTAACTATTACCCTTATGAAAAAGGAGATCAAGGGATTCATTTATTAATTGGAGAACCTGATTTTTTAGGAAAAGGCTATATTTATCCGCTCCTTCTTAGTTTACTAAAGCACAAGTTCGAGGTAGCAGATACTGCTAAAGTAATAGCGGAACCAGATATACGTAATGAAAAGATGATTGCAGTATTTAAAAAATGCGGGTTTCAATTTATGAAAGAAGTGTCGCTTCCTGATAAAACAGGCGTACTGCTGAAATGTGAAAGAAAAGTATTGGAAAGAAGGTGGAGCGAATGGAACAACGGGACATTTTAGACGTAATTGGAGTAGGAGTTGGTCCATTTAATTTAGGATTAGCAGCTTTAATTGATAAAACAGATTGTACATATAAATGTTTTGAACAAAAAAATGAGTTTAATTGGCATCCAGGAATGCTTTTAGAAGGGACAACTCTTCAAGTTCCGTTTATGGCAGACGTGGTCACGATGGTGGATCCGAAAAGTCCATACACGTTCTTAAATTATTTGCATGAGCATGAGCGCTTATATCAGTTTTATTTCTTTGAGAAGTTTCATATCCCAAGAAACGAATACAATCACTATTGCCGCTGGGTAGCAAGCCAGCTGAGCGGGCTTGAATTTAACAGCACAGTAAAAGAAGTCAAAATGTATGAAGATGCTAAACCATACTACGAAGTAATAGTTGAAAAAGAAGGAAAGCTTCATACCTATTACAGCTATCATCTTGTAACCGGAGTAGGTACACAGCCCGTAGTGCCAAGAGACTTTCAATCAGTAGCCAGCGATACGTTCTATCACTCCGCTCATTATAAAATGAATCGTGAACAAACGCTGAAGGCTAAAAGTATAACCGTAATTGGCTCGGGTCAAAGCGCAGCTGAAATTGTCTATGAATTACTTCAACAGCAGCCTGAATTTGATTATAAGCTAAATTGGTATACGCGCTCAAAAGGGTTTTATCCGATGGAGTATTCAAAGCTTGGCCTTGAACATTTTTCACCGGATTATACCCGCTATTTTTATAGATTGCCTCAAGAGAAAAAAGAGAGCGTTTTACAAAATCAAGCTCTTCTGTATAAAGGAATAAGCTTTGAAACGATCGGTGATATTTATGAGTTGATTTACGAACGAACGATTGGCGGGAAAGAAGTGCCGCTAACAATGCGCGCGCTTACGGAACTTGCAGGCGTTGAAAAGACAAACGACACACATCTTCTTACTCTTCACCAATACGAGCAGGACTCGTTTGAAAAAGAAGAAAGTGAAATTGTCATTATGGCTACTGGCTATCATGCAAAAGAGCCTGCTTTTATGGAAGGTTTAAAAGAACATTTGCTATTCGATGAAAAAGGACAGCTGAAAATTAGTGAATCCTATCAAGTTGAGATGAAGAAAAAAGGCGCTCCGCTATTTGTTCAAAACGGAGAGCTTCATACACACGGGGTTGGAGCACCAGACTTAGGTTTAGGCGCTTATCGAAATGCTGTCTTGATTAATCAAATTGCAGGTGAAAACGTGTACAAAATATATAAAAATACTGTCTTCCAAAAGTTTGGATTTTAAGAGATGATTTCTCCGCGCTTTGTTTTTATCTGTTTGTTTATGACCATGACGTCGGAAGTGTTATTATCACCATTTTATCCACAATATTTTACAAATGCTTTCCATGTAGATGGAGTTGCAATGACGTCTTTTTTTATTATTTGCTGCCGGATTGTGGTCATTGTTATGACTCCTTTATGGGGAATGCTGCTTAAGAAGTGGAAAGTAAAACATATAACCGTAGCGTCACTTCTAATGACAGCCTTAATTAAAGTCATTCTGAGCGAAGTTTCTACTTTTTATGGATTTTTAGCCGCTTCGTTAGTATTACTTGTGTTTCAAAGCAGTTTATATCTTTTGTACCCATATTTAGTAGGCGGCATGAAAAATGGACAGAAAAAGGCAAGTGCTGCAACAACCTATGTATTTATTGTTCATACGGCTATTATTGTCGCTAGCTTGTTTGGAAGTACAATTATTGCTTGGGAAATGCCGCTTAAAGTATATCAGTACTTTGCTTTAGCTGATATGGTACTGGCCTTATGGCTTATAACAAGAAAAGCTTCATCTTTAAAAAAAGAAAAAACACCAGCATACATTCAAAGTATAAACGAGCCTATTTTTTTCTATTTGCTGGCTATTTTCTTTTTTCACCTTGGACACAATGTCATTCGCCCTTATTTTACATTGTTTACAAGTGACACATATGGCATGAGCAGTCAAGGCAGCGCTTTGTTATATGTGATGCCGAGCATTATGGCGATCATCTTAAAGCTTACGGTACCTACAAAGCTATTTAATGGCAAAGTTATACCGCTTTTTTATGGCGTAACGGGTGCTAGTGCTTTACTGCTATGTTTGCAAGCATATGCCGATCATCTCAGCATGTTTATTATAAGTCGAATTTTATATGGAGCCGGATTTTATCTCAGCATGGTTATACTTGATATCTATTTATTTCAAAAAAGCAAAGAAGGAGCTTCTTACTATTACAGCTGGCTTATTGCTGTTCAAAATATTGCCCTGCTGATTGCACCGCTTTTAGCACTAGAAATCAGCAAAGTGAATTTGGCGCTTCCTTTGGCAGCTGGTGCCGCTGCTTTGCTAGCTGCTAGCGCTGTAATGCCGCTGCGTAATAAAACAATCCCTATTCTAAGACAAGTAAAGGAGAATGAAGGATGAAAATCAAACAAACGAATCTTTCCGTATTTAATAAGCAATCATGGGAAAAAGCAAATCGACAGCTTTTAGCTAAAATGCTGCAGGAATTTATGTATGAACATATTATCGCACCGAAGGAACTGCAAAAGCAGGGGGAGATTTCCACCTACCAGTGGGAAGACCACCGGGGTGTTACGTATACATATCAAGCGAAACAGCGATTGTTTGACAGTTTTTCCGTACTGCCAGAAAGTATTAAGCTGACATCTAAAACGTCAACCCCTACATTTTCTGAGGCCTTGCAGCTGTTAATTAGCCTATCTGAAGACAAAGGAATGTCTAGCTCAACCGCAGGCCACTTAGCAAAAGAATATTTTCATACATTAATAGCAGACGTGCATTTGCAAAAACGAAAATCAGCTGATGAATTAGCAGATATGGATTATGCAGAGCTAGAAGGTGAAATGATGGGACATCCTTGGATTACATATAACAAAGGCCGCATCGGATTTGGCTATGATGATTATCTGCGGTTTGCACCTGAGCAAAAACAAAAAATTCAGCTTTCATGGATTGCTGTAGCGAAGCAAATTGCTTCGTTTCATTCATTAGATACCCTCGGCTTTGATGATGTTATGAAGCAGGAGCTAAGCGGTGAGAAGCTAGCTGAATTCGAAAAAGAATTAACAAGCCAAGACCTTTTAGCAGCCGACTATTACTATATTCCCGTCCATGAATGGCAGTGGATGAACGTGATTGTTCCTTTATTCGCTGAATACATTGCAAATAACTTAATTGTTCCGTTAGGAGAAGGTGAAGATCAATACTTGCCTCAGCAGTCGATTCGTACATTTGTGAATACAACAAATCGAGATAAATATCATGTAAAGCTTCCCATGAGTATATTAAATACGCTTGTGTACAGAGGCCTTCCAAGTGAGCGGACGGTAATTGCTCCTCAAGTAACTAAGCACATAAAAGGCATACGAGATCGCGATGCGTTTTTAAAAGATACGTGCAAAGTAGGACTTTTAGGTGAAGTGGCTACGTTAAACGTAACTCAGCCAACGTTTGCTTCTATTAAAAACGCGCCTTATCAGTATTTAGAAATGCTGGGAGTCGTTTGGCGTGAAAGCATCTATCAAGAGTTAGAAGAAGGAGAGCATGCGATTACGCTAGCTGCGCTTTTACATGTTGACAGTAAAGGGAAAGCTTTAGTTTCGTCGTATATAGAAAAGTCGGGCTTAACTCCTGCCGAGTGGATTGATGGGTTAACCAGCGCTGTATTGCCGCCGCTTCTTCATTATTTGTATCAATACGGTACTGTATTTTCCCCGCACGGTCAAAATACGGTACTGGTGCTTAAAAACAACAAGCCCGTTCGAATTATTATGAAAGATTTTGTAGACGACGTGAATATTAGCGATCAGCCGTTTGAAGAACTGCAGCAGCTATCTTTTGAATTGAAAGAAGTGCTGCGCAGCGAAGAGCCGGAAGGACTGACGCAGTTTATTTTAACAGGGTTATTTGTTTGTCACTTCCGCTATTTAGCGACTATTTTAGAAGAGCATGAAGGCGTAGAAGAAGCGGAATTTTGGAAAAGTGTACGAGCAGAAATTTTACATTATCAAGTATCGTTTCCACATTTGAAAAAACGATTTGAATTGTTTGATTTATTACGTCCAACCATTACGAAATTAACGTTAAATCGAAATCGAATGTTTGATTACGGATACGAAGATGACGGAGATCGTCCTCACGCAAGCGAATATGGCAAGGTACGGAATGCCTTGCATGAAGTTAGTGAAAAAGCTGTGCAATAATAAGGAAAAACCGCTGGTGTTGTGCTGGCGGCTTTTTTTATGTTTGATTCAAAAGCAGCAAGAGAATTGGATGAGCTGCAGCACTTTAGGAAACACTCATTTTAGGTATGTGTAGAACGTAAAGGTGAGTGAATAAACGATTTGATGGGAGTAGATGTTAGAACAACAAGTACACAAGCTGAAGCAAACGTTTCGGCTTTCTTTTGTCAAAGCCTTATTTCAATGTCGCATCGCTACAAGGATAATGGTACAATTGTCTGTATATTTAAAAAAAGAGAGGGAATTACATGAAATCGCATATTCAAAAACATTTAACTTCATATAAAGAGAAATATAAAAATCGCGGTCGGCTGCTAATTAGCTGCCCGGACAAACCCGGTATTGTAGCCGCTGTGTCTACGTTTTTACATGAGCACGGTGCAAATATTGTAGAATCAAGTCAGCATTCAACGAACCATGAAGGGGGTATGTTTTTTATCCGTTTCGAATTTGAATGTGAGGATTTATTAGCTAAAGAAGTAAAGCTAGAAGAAAGCTTCAAAAAAATTGCCGATACGTTTTCAATGAACTGGCAGTTTACATATGCTCATAATTTGAAAAAAACAGCTATTTTTGTGTCAAAAGAGCCTCATTGTCTACTAGAGCTGCTGTGGGCATGGGAAAGCGGAGATTTGATGACAGACATCGCTGTCGTTGTGAGCAATCACGAAGATGCGCGCGAAGTGGTTGAATCATTTGGTATACCGTTTAAGCATATACCGGCGACAAAAGACATTCGCCAAGAAGCAGAAGCCACACAGCTGCAGGTATTAAAAGATTATAATATTGACGTGATTATCTTGGCGCGTTATATGCAAATTTTAACGCCGACTTTTGTGGCTGAAAATCCGTATCGTATCATTAATATTCACCATTCATTCTTACCGGCATTCATTGGAGCACGTCCATATGAACGCGCATATCAACGAGGTGTAAAATTGATTGGTGCTACGTCTCACTATGTAACGGACGACTTGGATGAAGGACCAATTATTGAACAAGATATTGAACGCGTGAACCACCGTGATGATGCGGATGACTTAAAGAAAAAAGGCCGCTTAATTGAACGTACGGTGCTCGCACGTGCTGTGAAATGGCATTTAGAAGACCGCATTTTAGTGCATGAAAACCGCACAATCGTATTTAATTAACAAAGACTAGGCTATTAAAAAGTAGTTTAGCCGAAGGAAGATCCGAACGATGAATCGAGATTCTTGAAAGAGAATGAAATTCGTTCGGATTTTTTTATGGTCAGGGTAAACGTAGATTTAGTTGTTTACTTAGCTCGTGAACACTTATACAATAGAAAAGGACTTTTTAATAAAGGAAGTGTCGGAAGTGAAACAATATCTTGAACTTTGCGAGCATGTGTTAGCAAATGGAACAAAAAAAGAAGATCGGACAGGAACAGGTACAATTAGCACATTTGGCTATCAAATGCGTTTTAATTTACAAGAAGGTTTCCCGGTATTAACGACAAAAAAACTTCATTTGAAATCAATTATTCATGAACTGCTTTGGTTTTTACAAGGAGATACAAACGTTAAGTATTTACAAGATAACGGCGTGCGCATTTGGAATGAATGGGCGGATGAAAACGGCGAGCTTGGCCCTGTGTATGGTCATCAGTGGCGTTCATGGCCAACGCCGGACGGAGAAAAAATTGATCAAATTACAAATGTTATCAATCAAATTAAAAACAACCCTGATTCTCGCCGCTTAATGGTTAGCGCCTGGAATGTGTCTGATGTAGACAATATGGCTTTACCGCCGTGTCACTGCTTATTTCAGTTTTATGTAGCGGACGGCAAATTGTCTTGTCAATTGTATCAGCGCTCAGCTGATATTTTCCTAGGCGTACCGTTTAATATTGCTTCATATGCGCTGCTTACAATGATGGTGGCACAAGTGTGTGATTTAGAGCCAGGTGATTTTGTTCATACGTTTGGCGACGCGCATATTTACAGCAATCACATTGAACAAGTAAACCTGCAGTTAACGCGTGAGCCTCATGCTTTGCCAAAAATGAAAATTAATCCAGACGTAAAATCAATTTTTGACTTTAAATTTGAAGACTTTGAGCTAGTAGACTATAATGCGCATCCTCACATCAAAGGAGCTGTGAGCGTATGATTTCCCTCATTGTCGCAATGGATCAAAACAGGCTGATCGGTAAAGAGAATGATTTACCATGGCGTCTTCCGGAAGATTTAAAGTATTTCAAGCGCATCACAACGAGTCATACGATTGTAATGGGAAGAAAAACATTTGAATCAATTGGACGACCGCTCCCTAATCGCGAAAATGTGGTTCTTACGCGTCAAAAAGATTATCAGCAAGAAGGAGCAACCGTTATTCATTCAGTTGAGGAACTAGAAGCATTAGATGCTGAAAAAGAAGACGAGCTCTTCGTAATTGGCGGAGCTACTCTGTATGAGCAAACATTAGACGTTGCAAACCGACTTTATATTACGCATATTGAAGAATCCTTTGAAGGAGATACACATTTTCCTGCGATTGATTTGAGCGAATGGAAAGTTATTTCGAAGCAGCAAGGAATTAAAGATGAAAAAAATCCCTACACGTATTATTTTACCGTATACGAGCGAAGCTGATGGCTTTTGTTTATAAAAAACGCGAGTCTGGTACAAAAGTATGTTAGTTGAAGAAAGATCCGAACGTTGAATCGTTCGGATCTTTTCATTATGAGGGTGAAGGTAGATTTCATGTATGTAGGTGCTTTTAGCAGGTGATTGGAGGCTCACCGCCCACCCGCGGAAAGCGAAGCCTTGCATGGAAATCAACTGCGGTGTAACAAGCGCCCCCTACTAGCTAGCACCTATATTCCATTTATTCGTCTTTAGATTGATTTCGTTATGTTTCAATCTCTTTTTATATTGATTTTAATTGCTTCACCATTTCGTGGAAAGCCGCTGGGCTCACAAACTGTTCAGAGCTCCAGTTAGCTTCAATCCATTGAATCAGCTCGCTTGGTGTGTTAAAAACTTCTCCGCTCGTATCTGCTTTGCGAAGCATGTATCTACCGTTTTCTTCATCTGCAACTATTTCGCACGGAACGGCACTTTCATGACTTTGAAGCGAAAACTCCATTTATTCCACAACCTTTCTTGATTTATACCTGTTATCGCATCAGCTGCATGTAGAAAGTATGGGCAATTTTGTAAGTCTATTTAGCGTTTGCTAAACATATGTAAAGTATGTGGACAGTAAAATAGTTGGAAAAGTTTTTTTAGTTATTATTAATGAAAAATAATGATTTTTCTAAATTTTTTGTGATATAATGTACAAATTAATAATGGTAGAAGAGGAAGGAAGTTGGTTATGAAACAACAAGTAGATAATCGAACAAAACACGTACATTTAGAGGACATCATGATTGCAAATCAATTGATTAAAGATGTTGTTGTGCATACACCACTACAGCGTAATGACGTTTTGTCTGAACGATATGAATGTAATATCTATTTAAAACGTGAGGATTTACAGGTGGTGCGCTCATTTAAAATTCGTGGTGCGTACAATCGAATCAAAAAGTTATCCCCAGAAGAATTAGAAAATGGAATTGCCTGTGCAAGTGCAGGAAACCACGCACAAGGTGTAGCATATGCGTGCCGTCATTTAAATATCGATGGTAAAATCTTTATGCCGAGCACAACGCCGCGCCAAAAAATTAATCAAGTGAAATTTTTAGGCAAAGATAACGTAAAGGTCGTACTAATCGGAGATACGTTTGATGATTCTTATGAACAAGCTATTGCGTGCAGTGAAGAGGAACATCGAACATTTATTCACCCATTTAATGATGTAGACGTTATTGCAGGACAGGGTACAGTAGCCGTTGAAATGTTCAATGACTGTGAAGATGAAATTGACTACGTATTTGCGGGTATCGGCGGGGGCGGATTAATTTCCGGTGTCGGCACATACGTAAAAAGCATCTCGCCTCAAACAGCTGTGATTGGGGTAGAACCAGCAGGCGCGCCTGGCATGCAGACATCTTTAGCAAATGGAAATGTAGTGACGCTACCGGCAATCGATCCATTTGTAGACGGAGCAGCTGTTAAAACAGTTGGAACGCTTCCGTATGACATCAGTAAAGAACTTGTGGACGATATTGTAGTTGTTCCTGAAGGCAAGGTTTGTACAACCATTTTATCTCTATACAATGAAAATGCGATTGTAGCAGAACCAGCAGGAGCTCTTTCGATTGCTGCTCTTGACTCATACCGTGAGCAAATTAAAGGGAAAACGGTTGTTTGCGTCATCAGCGGAGGAAACAATGACATTGGACGCATGCAAGAAATCAAAGAACGTTCGATGATTTATGAAGGATTACAGCATTATTTTATCGTTAATTTTCCTCAGCGCGCAGGAGCTCTTCGTGAATTTCTAGACGAAGTGCTTGGACCGACAGACGATATTTCGCGCTTTGAGTATACGAAAAAGAATAACAAAGATAGCGGACCAGCACTCGTAGGAATCGAGCTTAAGCATAAAGAAGATTATTATCCACTGATTAATCGTATGGATAAAAAAGGATTCCCTTATACAGAAATTAATAAAGAAAGCAACTTGTTTCACTTATTTATTTAAATAGAAGGTCATTTTAAAAAGGAATGCTTCATCAACTGTCGAATAAGTTGATGAAGCATTTTTATTTTAAAAATATTTGTATTTTCTTTTTATTTTATCAAGACAGAAAGTGCCTCAAGCATTATAATAAAATAAACGGGTAAAAAGAGGGTTGATCGCCTTGCTATTAAAAAGCCTTGAATTTAAACATGTCAGTGGTCAAAAAGTAAAAATTACTGAAATTCCAGTTTTAGAGGAAAATAGCACGTTTCGGTTCATGTTATCTGCAAAACTTGATTTATTTATTAGACAAATCACGAACGAATCAGTTCCGAAGCAAACCTACTCGTTTCAAGAATATTTAAAACGCGTGTTGAAATGGAAAGATTACGAACAGCTCTTTAAGTCTCATGTATTAAAACATAATGCATAAACGTAAAAGTTGACTTTTCTGAATATTTCAGCAGAGTCAACTTTTTTTTGTTGATATAAAAGGTTGAAGATGCGTTTTATGAATTAGCAAAACTTGCATTCTATTATAACTATATTGTTGTAAGCGTTCATGTTATACTAGTCTGCAATGCATCTTATAGGGGTGAACACATGGCGAAAATTAAAGTGGTAACGGATTCAACAATTGATTTAACGTTGGAAGAAGCTGAAAAGTACGGTATTGAGATGATACCTTTATGTATTAACATTGATAATGAAACGTATTTAGATCGCGTGGAATTAACGCCGACAGATTTTATTGAAAAAATGAAAAATTCAAAAGAATTACCGAAAAGCTCTCAGCCAGCTATTGGTTCTTTTGTTGAAGTATATGAACGATTAGTTAGTGAAGGGTATGACGTCATTTCGATTCATATGACTGGGGGAATGAGTGGAACTGTTCGAGCAGCTGAAAGCGCGGCTCAAATGGTAGAAGGAAACATCACCGTTGTTGATTCTATGTACATTACAAAAGCTCTTTCGTTTCAAGTCTTTGAAGCGGTGAAAATGATTGAAGATGGGCATACAGTAGAAGAAATTGTCACGCGCTTGGAAGAGGTGCGTCAAAATACGAATCTTTTTGTCGTAGTTGATACGCTTGAAAATTTGGTTAAAGGTGGACGTATTGGACGAGGAAAAGGATTGATCGGTTCTCTTTTAAATATTAAGCCGATTGCTTCTCTAGCTGACGGAGTATATACTCCTGTTGCTAAAGTGCGCAGCCATTCTCAAGTTGTTAAGTTTTTAACAAAACAGTTCGAAGAGCATACAGAAGGAAAAAGTATTAAAGGAGTAGGGCTAGTACATGCAGATGGATTTGGACTCGCCTCTAAATTAAAAGAATCAATTGTGAAGGCAAGGGGCTATACGCAATTTTCAATTGAAGATACGACGCCTATTATCTCGACGCATACAGGTATTGGTGCAATTGGTTTTATGTATTTTGCTGAATAAAGTGGGTTGCTTTTTGCAAGTCACTTTTTTGGTTTTCTCTTTTTTGGAAAAAGGGGAAAGAGAAGTGGACGAACGTATGATATAATAGAATCAACTTTCTACCAGCGAATGCTGTGCTGGTTACTATTCTTTTGAATCCGGAGTATACCGATGAAAAAATATATTCGAAATTTGAGTGTGTTTAACAAAACGGTTTTATTTTCTACTTTAATTGTAGTTGCCCTTGGAGTCATTTCTTTAGCCATTAGCTATCAAGTTCAAAAAAAGATGGCAAAAGAGACACTAACGCAGCACGCGTTAATTATGGCTGATTTATGGAGGGAGTCTTTATCTAAACAAGACGTAATAGCAGCAGTGGATTCAAGGAACGGGACGATTCCTGAAAAAGACGAGCTAGAAAAGCAGTTTAGAAAGATTTATGAATTGCATCCGTCGTACTTGCAGGGATATATTATGACGACCGAAAAATTCAAGTCGCATGGAAATAAGATTATCGTAACAGCGAATAAGAAAATTAAGCAATCACTAGAGCCGTCCATGATTTATTATGGAGGAGAAGAATTTTACAAATCATTTAAGCAAGCAGAACAAGAAAAGAGGAATATAGTAACATCTACATACAAAGACGAATTCGGGACGTGGATAACCGTTTTATCGCCTATTACAAGCAGCTCTGGAAAAGTCGTGGCTATTCTTGGTGTAGATATAGATGCAAGCGCTATCTATATCTACCAAAAACGTTTAATTGTGGCTTTGATCGTTGCGTTTACGATTTTGTTTACCTTTATTATTGTTATTCAAGACTGGGGACTAAGGCGATTAATGTCGCCCCTAGGGGAATTAATAGAAGGAATTCAAGCAGTAAGTCAAGGGAAGTTTGATGTGAAGCTGACACATGAAAATGATTCTGAGTTAGGGAATGTACACACAAGATTTAATGAAATGACCGAGCGGCTTCAGCAGCTTTTTCAACAAGTGTCAGCAACAAAAGAACAGCTGAACGTAGAAACGAATTTCAGTCATTCAAAAGATGGAATTGCTAAAGCGATTGATGAATTAGAAGTTATTATGGAAAAAACGAGGATGCAAAAGGAATTGCAGCGAGCAGAGAAAATGAATGCAATTGGTCAATTAGCTGCTTCTGTAGCGCATGAAATTCGAAATCCTATGACGGTGGTAAAAGGGTTTTTGCAGCTGTTTCAAGATAACACAAAGCTTTCAAACACTGAATTAAGTTACATTCATCTTATGATTAACGAAATGGACAGAGCGGAAGCGATTATTCATGACTATTTATCTTTAGCCAAGCCGGATGTTCATCAGCATCGTTTTATTAACTGCTTAGAGTGTGTTACAAGCTTAGTAGACTTATTATCTTCTTATGCTTTGTTAACAAACAATATACTCATAGAATTAGACGCAAAAGAAGAGATGTATGTTCGCGGCAGCCGAAACGAATTGAATCAAGTTCTGCTTAATATTATGAAAAATGGGATTGAAGCTATGAGAGCTGGAGGAACGCTTCGAGTAGGACTTTACAAGCGAGAAGGGCATGTACATATTCAAATTGAAGATACTGGTATAGGCATGACCAGTGAACAAGTGAACCGGCTGGGAACAGCGTTTTATTCTTTAAAAGAAAAAGGAACAGGGATTGGTCTAATGGTTTCTTATCAGCTGGTCGAACAAATGAATGGAAGAATTGAAGTGGAAAGCATACCAGGAAAAGGTTCAACGTTTACCTTGATTTTCCCTAGCTATGACTAAACTTTAACCGTGCAGGAGGAACATATGAAAAGCTGGTCTTATAAATTGTTTTTTTTACTGTTCATTAGTTGTATGATGTTAGCAGCCTGTGGTTCCAAAATAGAAAATCCGCTTAATTGGAAGATGGACTCTTTTTCTTACGTTAACCAAGATCAAAAGAAAGTAGGGCTAAGTCAGCTGAAAGGGAGCGTTTGGATAGCTAACTTTATCTTCACAAGCTGCGAAACCGTATGTCCCCCAATGACGGCTCATATGGCTAAATTACAAAAAATGGCCAAGGATGAAGGGCTGAATGTTCGCTTTGTTTCATTTAGCGTAGACCCTGAAGTCGATACTCCACCAAAAATGAAGGACTATGCGACTAAATTTGGCGCTGATTTTTCGAATTGGGATTTCTTAACGGGGTATAAACAAGCAGAAATTGAGAAGTTTGCGCTGGACCAATTTAAAACGATTGTGAAAAAGCCGCAAGAAAATCCGCAGGTTATTCACGGTACAGATTTTTTTCTAATTGACAAAGATGGAGTCGTTCAAAAATCTTATCAGGGAGTGACTGACCCTCCTTATGAAGATATGTTAAAAGATATCAAAACCCTTCAGTAAGAGCTATAAATCCGTCAAAACTATCCGTCAAACACAGCTATCTTTATAGTGATGTGTTAGCGGATATTTTTATGAAAGAAACATGCTTATCCTTTTTTTTACATATACTATATATAAGAAACGTAGTAAAATATCAACTTGACATAGTATGATAAGATATAAAGATATAGTTATTCAGAGCGGTAAGCAGTATTGCTTGTGACAGCGAGAATACAGCATAGTTAGTAGGTGTTATGATGAGAAAATGGAAAAGTATAGTGATAAGCAGTATAAGTGCGGTGGTGTTAGCAAGCTGTTCGACGACGACTTTTTTGCCAACGGACAATAAAGAAGAAGCCGTTCAGAAAGAAGTGGATTTAACACCTAAAAAGCATATTCCGAAAGGATTTTTTCCTGTAGATTTAGATATTGTAGCCATTGGTGACTCATTAACAGAAGGAGTAGGAGATGAGTCTAAAAAAGGCGGTTATGTACCATACTTAACTAAATACCTTTCTAAACAAAATGAAGTGCAAAATGTACGAACAGAGAATCTAGGTAAAAGAGGAAATCGGACGGATCAGCTATTAGCGAGGTTAAATCAGCCGGGAGTAGCAGCTGAAGTATCAAGAGCAGACATCGTTTTCTTGACGATTGGCGGCAATGACGTGATGAAAGTGGTAAGAGATTACTTTTACAATATCTCAATTAAGACGTTTGAATCACAGCAGTCAAAATATGAAAAACGTCTAAATGACGTGTTTTCACGTATACGTAAGCTGAACCCTAATGCTCATATTTATTTAATCGGTTTTTATAATCCATTCTTTAAATCGTTAAGTGATGTGAAAGAAATTAATGTTGTTATTAATGAATGGAATGCGGCAAGCGAGAAAATTGCTTCTCAATATGATAATGTAAGTTATGTAAAAATTGATGACATTTTTTATGATTCTGACGTAAATTTATTAGGGAAAGACGAGTTTCACCCTAATAAAAAAGGGTACAAACTAATGGCTGAACGCATTAGTAAATCAATGGAGGAAGAAGATCCTCTCGTTGGAGACCAGAAAAAGGAAACAGCAGAAGAAGTTACATCTGATGAAAAAGAGAAAAACACGAAAGAGAGTGGGAACGAGTAAGGAGATTGTTATATGAAGAAGTGGAAAACCCTATTTATCGCGTTATTAGGGATTAATGTTCTAGGGGCTATCCTTATTATTGCGTTTATTTTTCAACCGGTTGACAAGGCCAATCCAACTCCCTCTGAAAAAGTAGAAGGAGACGCAGAACTAACAATTTTGGCTAAAAAAGCCGACTTAAATGTACTGATTGATAAATATTTAAAAAAAGAATTTAAGAATCAGCCGCTTAACTACAAAATTACTCTTACTGATGTAGTAAGAGTAGACGGTACGATTCAAGTATTCGGCGATGATATTAATATTCGAATGACATTTGATCCAATCGTACAAAAAAATGGAGATATTGTGCTTGAACAGCAGTCGCTTTCTGTTGGAAAGCTGCAGCTTCCTGTCCGCACAGTGCTTCGATACGTAAATAATAACTTTGCGCTACCAGAATGGGTAACGATCGATCCAAAGAATGAATCAGTATACGTAGCGTTACAGCAGATGAAGTTAGAGAGTGATTTTGCTGTAAAAGTACAAAAGTTTGATTTAAAAAATGATGATATTCGCGTACGTTTAATTTCGCGCAGTGAATAAAAAAACCTTCCAATTTGGAAGGTTTTTTTCGTTAACGATCTTGGGAAATCAGTGCTTCTAATGCAGGACGGTTCTTAGCAAATCCGACGGCATATACCGTATATGTTCGATTCGGACGAAGGTTCAGTGCCGGGATTTCGAGTACTACATTTTTGGTTCCTGCTATGCGCACACTAAGTTGAACATGCATGGGGGACAAAGGCAAATATTTTGTGACTTCTTTAAACTGAACTCCAGAAAAAATGACGTCTCCACCTCTAGCCGCAATATCCACAGCAGGAGCATCAGGAGAAAGGTGAACAAATCGAAGCTTTGTTTCTCCACTTGGCACATCCGTATTGTCATAGATAAATAATAAATCAAGCTTGTTTAGCTCATCTACCGCCGCTACCGTGTAATTCTGGTTTCCTTCAAATGTAAATGATTCCGTTAAAACAGGTCTTCCCGTTTCTCCAGCGGGATAAATAGAAATTGTATATCTTCCAGGTTCTTGTAATTCAATATAATCTGTTTCTTGTTTATAAGTTAAATTGCGAATCACTCGTTTGTTGTTAATATAAATATCTACAGATGGAGAATCTGGAGAAGCGTGAAGTATACGAATTTGCGGCGGATTTACGCGCAGATTCGTATTTTCAGAAGAAGTTAAGATGGCCTGCTGGATATAGTACAAATGCTTTTGATAATAATGAATATGCTTAGATGGATCACTATACTTATAGTAGTTAGCTAGAAAATCGTATTTCATTGCTTTTTTAATATATTGATCAAAGGAATAATTAGCCATATGTTCAGCTCCCTTATTGTCGGAGTATAAAAACATTTCCATACGTAACCAAACATATGCTCAAACTCATAATTTATGCCGATCACTGATCACTCCCGAGACCTCCAAGAAGAAACAATGAGCCAAATGCCCTCTATGTGCATATACTGAATCAAATTATTGACTGAAGGCTTATTGTACGACCGAATTTAGTATAGGAAAAAGGAGTGAGAGCATGGGCGATTTTTATGCTCGGATGCTACGGTTAATTATGTTAAGTTTTTTACTGCTGCTACTTTTAATTCAATTTACAGAGCGCTCTACTTCATTTAATCACATTACCCCCGTGCTAAATAAAGTAACCGAGCGAATTGAGCTGATTACCTATGATCAATAAATGTATGTTTTCCGCGTTTCGATATGTACTTGTTCTTTATGCAATTTGCTTTACATTTGTATTTGTTAGTACAGTTCCAAGCCTATTTGGTTTCACCGTGACCGTTCAAGAAACGGATTATCACCACCTGCATCGCGGAGATATAGTTGTCTTTAGAGACGAATCATCTTCTTCAAAAAATGAACTTGTACTGGCCCATAATCAAGAGCTTGATGTACTGGTTACAGCTCAAAGAGATTCTTTGCCTGCTTCTTTTAAAGTGATTGGAAGCTACGCATACCATCTCCCCTATATAGGGGTCATTATTGAGTTTATGAAAAATTTTACTACGTTACTGGTGATGGGAAGTATTTTACTTTTGTTGTTTTCGTATACGCTGCAGCCTAAAAGGCGAATATGGCGTAAGAGAAAGTGAAAAATGGGCGAATGCACATACAGGACAATCAACTAACGCATATAAAGTACAGTGTACGAAATGAAAAAAACAAGAGGAGAGATTGCTATGTATAACTACGATTGTTACGACCCATGCCATCACGGAGGCTATCACCACCTGTATGATACTTGCCATTATCCAATTAGCTATCCAATTGGCGGTTATCATCATTGTGGAACGGGCCAGTCATTTGCATTAATTGTTGTGCTATTTATTTTATTAATCATCATTGGCTGTACTTGTTTTTGCTGATTAGGCCTCATTTGCTCGCATGTGCGAGCTTTTTATAACAGATGGAAAAGGACAAACTTACATATAAATTGTTTAAATAATAAAAAAATTTTGCCAAATCAACATTTACCATATTATACTATAGCTAGTAACTCAATAAGCGAAGGTGAATATATGGAAAAGGAAAAAGTATTTCAACAGCTATTTTCAATGTCATTTACACCAATGCTCGTAATGAATATGGATGGAGATATCCAAATTTTAAATGAAGCGTGCTGCCACCTTTTTAAAACGACGGAGGAACGACTTCTTTCCTGTAATGTATTTGAAGAGCCAAATCGCTTTTTTATTGAAAAGCATGAAGTGGAACCGTTAAGAAAGCAAGAGGAAGAAGTTGTTTTACTTAAGAAAAAAGTAGATCAGCAGTTTCCGATGCACATCCATATTCAGCGCACGGAAGGGGATATTCCGCTCTTAGTTGTTCAGTGGAAAGAGTTTTCCTCAAGTATTGAAAAGCAAGAGGAAGTCATTCGGAAAATGAAGCAATATAAGCAGTTTGTCCAGCAAAGCCAAGATGCATTTATTGTAACAAGAGAAGGCAGAATTCAATATTTGAATCCCGCTGGTGTTAAACTTCTTGGCGGAGAGAAAAAAGAAGAGTATATCGGGCGTCCTTGGCTTCATTTTATTCATCCCGAACATTTAGAAATCGTAAAAGAACGAATGGTTCAGCTAATGAACGGAATGTCGGTGAGGCCGCGTGTTGATGTGAAACTATTGACTAAAAAAGGAGTCGTCATTATTGAATCTTCGGCAACCAAAATTAAGTTTGAAGGACAGGATGCCATTCAGTATATTATTCGCGACGTAACGGATCGAAAAAAATATGATGAAATGGCAAGCAAATCTGAAAAGCTTACAATGGTGAGCAAGTTAGCGGCAGGAGTAGCACATGAAATTCGTAATCCAATGACGGCGATTAAAGGGTTTATTCAGCTGTTAAAAGCATCAAAACAGTATAATGAAGAATACAATGATATTATGCTTGAAGAATTGAATCGCGTCGAATCCATTATTCAAGAATTTTTAACGCTGGCCAAGCCTAAAATTGAAAATTCATACCACCCAAAAAGTCTCAATCAAATCATCCGTCACGTGACATTACTATTAGATACACACGCCAATTATAAAAACTGTCGTATTATTAATGAAATTAGTGATGAGATTACAATCTTTTGTGAAGAAAATGCGCTTAAACAAGTTTTTATTAATTTAATTCAAAATGCGCTTGAGTCAATGAGCAAAGGTACAGTTAAAGTCACCGTTGAGAAAAGAAATGAATACGGCATGGTCATTATCGAGGATGAAGGCTGTGGAATTGATGAGCAATCTTTAGCCCGGCTAGGTGAACCGTTTTATTCTACGAAACAAACAGGAACGGGGCTAGGGTTAATGATTAGCTACCGAATAATCGAACAGCATCAAGGGCATATTTCATTTGCGAGTAAAGTAGGAGTAGGAACAAAAGTAGAAATTGCTCTTCCGTATATTAAAGAACCAGTGAACATTTCATAGCGCTTGCTATTCGTTCACTGGTTTTTATTTGATCGAAATAAAAGCGAATGTTTTTTTATTTTTTTATTTTAATGTTCGTGTATATTGTTGACTAAAGGGTTTGTTTTTGATATATTATCAAATGGCTAGAAAATAACCGAATGATAATAAAAAAAGAAAATTCGGTCAATAACTTTTATCTTTTACCCGAAGAAAAAAGATGATGGGAGAATGTACAATGAACTCAAATTATGATGTTATTGTGGTAGGGGCAGGACCCGCTGGGATTTTTACTTGCTATGAGTTAACGTTAAAATTACCGGAAGCAACTATTTTATTAATCGATAAAGGACACGATATCTATCGACGTAATTGTCCGATTCTTCAGAAAAAAATTGAAAAATGTCCGCCTGCGGTTGGCAAAAAAGAGTTTGCTGGCTGTTTGCCTGCTTGTTCTATCACAAATGGTTTCGGTGGAGCCGGCGCATATTCAGATGGAAAATTTAATATCACAAGTGAATTTGGAGGCTGGATGACGGATTATCTGTCTGAATCACAGGTGGTAGATTTAATTAAATACGTGGATGAAATTAATTTAAAACACGGAGCAACCGATACGATTACGGATCCGTTAACTGATAAAGTTCGTGAAATTGAAAAACGCGGATACGCAGCAGGATTAAAGCTATTGCGTGCCCAAGTGCGTCATTTAGGAACAGAGCAAAATTTAGAAATTTTAAAAAGCATTTATGAATATTTAAAAGAAAAAATTGATATGCAGTATAAAACGGAAGTAGCCGATTTAATAACAGAAAAAGAAGATGGTCAGCATATCGTGCGCGGTATTGAATTGAAAAATGGTGAAAGAATTACGGCTGATAAAGTGGTGGTTTCACCAGGTCGAGACGGCTCGAAGTGGATGAGCGACTTACTAAAAAAACGTCGTTTAAAAATGATTAACAATCAAGTGGACATCGGCGTTCGAGTAGAAACATCCAACGTTGTTATGGAAGAAATCAACAAGCACTTGTACGAAGGGAAATTCATTTACAATACGTCCGTAGGTACAAGAGTTAGAACGTTTTGCAGCAATCCTTCAGGACATGTGGTAGTAGAGAATCATTCAGGTATTATGTTAGCAAATGGACACGCATACAAAGATCCGAAGCTTGGAAGTCAAAATACGAACTTTGCGCTGCTTGTTTCTCATAAATTTTCGGATCCATTTGATCAGCCGAACGAATATGCGCACGAAGTATCAAGATTAGCTAATATGCTGTCAAACGGGGGCTTAGTTGTTCAAAAGTATGGAGATATTTTAAAGGGCCGTCGTTCAACAGCGACTCGAATTAAAGAGGGCTTTTTAGAACCAACGTTAAAAGAAGCTGTACCGGGTGACTTAGGCTTAGTGCTTCCTTACAATACGATGAAAAGCTTAATTGAAATGACAGAAGCACTGGATCATGTAACGCCTGGGTTAGCATCTGAACATACGCTGTTTTACGGTGTGGAAGCGAAATTTTACTCAGCCCGTCCGAAGTTAAATGATAAGTTTGAAACTGAAATTTCCGGTTTATACGTGGGAGGAGACGGAGCTGGTATTACGCGAGGACTCGCGCAGGCAAGTGCGTGCGGTGTGTGGGTAGCGCGTGACATTGTTGAAAAATTAAAGAATCGTAAAGCAAGTTCTGAACCTGTTACTGTATAAAAAAAGAGGCCGTCACGGCCTCTTTTTTTATATGTGTTAAATAACGAAAGCGAATAAGTAAAAAGTAAAGAACTTATACCCCTCCAACTCCGATAGTTTTATATGATAATTACTCGCTCTTTTTTAAAAGGTATTACGGCATCCATATTTCTATCGTGAGCAGAATTAAATAGAATAAGGCGAATTGACAATGTCCATTTATTTCTATCAACAAATTCAGTGAAATTTCAGAGAATTTATATCAAGCAATACAAGGATAAAATCAACAGTTGGAAAGAGTTATTTTTTGTTGAGTAAAATATTTATGAAAGCAGTAAAGTACGCGGATATTAGAATAATTATGCAAATTTATGAATGTGATTTAATGAAAAGAAAGTTCACTTTACAAACTATTTTTTGAATTAATTTTTTATCCATTAGATTTTAAGTCTTGTTAAATAACTGTTTGTGGTTTATTGGAATATGATGTAAATATTTTAAAATATAACAATGCTCAACTTTTTATGATAAAATCCTGCATTATTTTTGAATAAAAACTTGACAGAAACATATAAAATGAATTTTAATTAAAGTAAGAATTATTATCATGCAAAAATATTAAAGAAAATTATTTGCTTAATCTCTTTTGTTTTATAAGAGAACGGGGGACCCATATTTGTGCGTAGTGTACTTGGGGTGAATCTTGAATAAATCAAGTAGGGTAACTCACGTACCCGAATCCGACAGCTAACTCCGTAAGCATTCAGTGAGGGAATAACAGGTCTATGAAACCATGATATTCTCATGGTTTTTTGTATAGATAAAAATATTCTTAAACTATTAATCTGAAAATTTTTAATATATTGTATATTTTGAGTGTTACCGCTCTCAATGCATGGTAAAATAAGTATGGTAGTTAGAATCATTCTAATATAATTTATTTACGGGAGGTAAATCTATGAAGCTATCGACAAAGATTATTATCGCGCTAATTGCTGGTGCTGTTGTGGGAGTGTTGATCAATGCTTTTGCTCCAAGTGCTTTTGCTCCGCTGGACAAGTACTTGTTTACACCGCTTGGCCAAATTTTCTTAAGCTTAATTAAAATGCTTGTTGTACCAATTGTGTTTTTCTCTATCACGTTAGGTGTAGCAGGTTTAGGAGATCCTAAAAAACTAGGAAGAATCGGGGCTAAAACAGTTTCCTACTTCCTAGTTACAACAACCGTTGCTATTATTATTGGTTTAATTTTAGCGTATGCAATTAAACCGGGTACGTTTGGATCTTTTGATACAAAAAACGCTTCTTTTGAAGCCGAAAAAGCACCGCCGGTTGGAGAGACATTCTTAAATATGATTCCAGTCAACCCAATCCAAGCGATGGCTGAAGGGAATATGCTTCAACTTATCGTTTTCTCTATCTTTATCGGTTTTGGTATTACGATGCTTGGAAATAAAACAAAAGGGCTTTACAATTTACTTGAGCAAGGCAATGAATTGATGATGTATCTTGTAAATCTAGTGATGAAGTTTGCTCCTTACGGAACATTTGGACTTCTTGCAACCGCGGTTGGAAGTCAAGGCTGGGAGGCAATTAAAGCGATGGGGCTGTACATGATTGTAGTCGTGCTCGCACTGTTTATCCATTCGATTGTAACATATGGAGGATCAGTCGCTCTTATGGCGAGACGTAACCCTATTGAATTTTTTAAAGGTTTTGCTCCTGCGATGACAGTTGGATTCAGTACATCGAGCAGTAATGCAACGCTTCCGATTTCAATGAATGTGGCTCAAAAAAACCTTCGTGTCCCGGAGTCCATCAGCAGTTTTGTTCAGCCGTTAGGTGCTACCATTAACATGGACGGGACGGCAATTATGCAAGGTGTAGCGACTATTTTTATTGCACAAGTATACGGTGTTGACCTGTCGCTGGGTGCTCTTGTGACGGTTGTATTGACAGCGGTGCTTGCTAGTATTGGTACAGCAGGTGTGCCGGGAGTTGGTCTCATTATGCTAGCAATGGTATTGAGTTCGGTTGGCTTGCCTGTAGCAGGTATCGGATTGATTATTGGAATTGATCGCTTGCTTGACATGCTTCGTACATCTGTAAATATTACGGGAGACGCTGCGTGTGCCGTTATTGTGGCTGAGTCAGAAGCAAAGCGTATCGATAAATCTGTAACGCAATCAGCTTAATAAGCGTAAAAGCTCTAGCTATATGCTAGGGCTTTTTTTATTGGCAAGAAACTCTTCGTTTCAGCATACAGTTTAATAAGAGTGTATGTTTGAAAGGAGAGTGCGGAAATGAATAAAACTCATGTAATAAAGCCGCTGCTCGACGACGACTACCCGGTTATTTCATATGGAAAAGGAATTTATTTGTACGACCAAGATGGAAAAAGGTACATAGATGCTTCGTCGGGGGCAGTTACAGCAAGTATCGGACACGGCGTAAAAGAAATTATTGATGCGATGACCGATCAGGCACAGAAAGTTGCGTTTGTATATCGGTCGCAGTTTACAAGTGATCCAACAGAAGCCTTAGCTAAGAAACTATGTGAATTAAGCAGCAATCATTTCCAGTGGAGCTTTTTTGTTAACAGCGGGACAGAAGCGACTGAAACGGCTATGAAAACGGCCATTCAGCATTTTCAAGAGCAAGGAAAGCCAACCAAAACAAAGGTTTTGTCACGCTGGATGAGCTATCACGGTATTACAATAGGAGCTCTGTCTATGTCAGGGCACGTTGGAAGACGAAAACGCTTTTCGTCTTTGCTTGAAGATTATCCTTCGGTTTCGCCTCCTTATTGCTATCGATGTCCGTTTCATCAAACCTATCCATCCTGTAATCTTGCTTGTGCACACGAATTGGAAACAGTTATCAAACGAACCGGCCCTGAACATATTGCTGCTTTTATTACCGAGCCCATTGTAGGAGCAGCCGGAGCAGCCCTTACACCTCCTCCTGGCTATTATGAAGTGATAAGAGAAATTTGTGATAAATATGATGTGTTATGGATTGCGGATGAAGTCATGACGGGAGTTGGGCGTACAGGCGTGATGTTTGCATATGAGCACTGGGGAGTTAAACCAGACATTATGACGCTTGGAAAAGGAGTGGGAGCAGGATATACACCAATAGCCGTTACGTTAGCTAGCAGCAAAACGATTGAACCTATTATGAACGGATCCAAATTAATTATGAGCGGACATACGCTAAGCGCTAATCCGCTGTCATCCGCTGTAGGGATAGCTGTTTTAAGCTATATTGAAAAGCATGATCTTGTTCAAGAAGCAGCGCTGAAAGGAGACTATTTAGTAGGGAAATTGAAGAAACTTCAGCTTCTTTACCCTATCATTGGGGACATACGTGGTAAAGGCTTATTAGTTGGTCTTGAGCTTGTGCAAAATCCAAAAACGAAGGAGCCTTTTTCATCCTCTGAAAATATGACGGCGCGCGTAATAAGTAAAGCCCAAAAAAATGGTCTTCTCCTTTATCCTTCGCAAGCAGGAACAGACGGAGTCGAAGGAGACGGTATTATTATTGCGCCACCATTTACGATTACTCATCGTCAACTTGATGAAGCGGTCGATCTGCTTTCGAAAACATTGCATGAAGTGCAAAATGAAAAACAGGGAAATGAGGTGGAATGAGTGACAAAGGTCGAAAACTCATTTCAAAAGATTACAACTGTGGAACAAGCGATTGAATACGTGGATCATGCTGCTACGCTGATGATAGGAGGGTTTGGAGGAGTAGGCAGCCCGCCTTCTCTCATTGACGGTCTTATTGAAAGCGGAAAATCAAATTTTACATTGATATGTAATGATTCAGGCTTTCCTCATATTGGTGCGGGAAAATTGGTAAGCCAAGGAAGAATTCAAAAGCTGATCGCTTCTCATATTGGATCGAACCCAGTGGCTGGAACGCTGATGACAGAAGAAAAGCTGAAAGTTGAGTTTTCTCCTCAAGGAACGCTTGCTGAACGGATTCGAGCGGGAGGAGTTGGACTCGGAGGAGTACTGATTGATGTAGGAATTGAAAACGACATTATTCAATTTGGAAAAGAAAAAGTGGAAGTAGACGGCAAGACATTTTTAGTTGAAAAACCACTCACAGCCGATGTAGCTTTTGTATATGCAAAAAAAGCAGATCCATTCGGCAACTTGCTTTATGATAAAAGCGCTCGAAACACTAATCCATTAATGGCTATGGCAGGTCGTATCACTATTGCTGAAGTGGATGAAATTGTTCCTCTTGGGGACATTGACCCAGAGAACGTGATGACGTCAGGTGTATTTGTGGATTATATTGTCCCTTCAAAAGGAGTGAATTGGAAATGGGTTTGGGAATAGATATTCGTCATCGTATTGCAAAACGTGCTGCGGCTGAAATCAAAAACGGCATGATTGTTAATTTAGGGATTGGCATTCCTTCTCTTATTCCTAATTATGTACCAAGCGCTGTTCATGTGATGTTTCATGCTGAAAACGGAATTTTAGGGTTAGGATCTTCGCCTCCTTTGGGTGAAGAAGATGAGAATGTCTGCAATGCAGCAGGCTATCCAACAACTACCGTTCACGGGGCTTCATACTGTGATAGTGCTACAGCCTTCGCGATGATTCGAAAAGGATACGTCGATATGACCATTCTTGGCGCCTTAGAAGTGAGTGAAAAAGGGGATTTAGCTAATTGGATTGTGCCAGGTAAGCGAGTTCCTGGGATGGGAGGAGCGATGGAATTAGCTCAAAAAGCGAAAAAAGTCATTGTGCTAATGAATCATACGAGCAAGACAGGAGAACCGAAGCTGGTTAAGACGTGCTCTTTACCTCTGACTGCTTCGGGCTGCGTGGGATTAGTTATTACAGATAGGGCGGTTTTTAAAGTAGAAAAAGATGCGCTTCTTCTAACAGAGTTAATGTCTCCTTATACCGTAGAGGATATTTTGAGTTCAACAGAAGCGACAGTTCGCCTGAGTGATCAATTGATTACGATACCATAAGGAGGACCATTACATGAACATACAGCAATCTATTCATAACTGGATGACAGAGCATCGTCAAAGTGCAGTGCGTTTACTCAAGCGTTTCGTAGAAGAAGCAAGCGTACAAGGTTCTGAAAAGCATGCGCAGGCAATTGTCATTGAACGCCTTCGACAGCTGCAGTTAGATATTGATATATGGGAACCGGATGAAAAAATACTTCGCAGCCATGAAGCTTTTGCCTCCAACCGTTCTACTTTTCGAGATAGTCCAAATGTGGTAGGCGTGTTAAAAGGGAAAGGCGGAGGGAAATCCATCATTTTGAATGGGCACATTGATGTAGTACCACCCGGAGATCTTTCACAGTGGACGGAAGACCCTTATACGGCTGTTGTAAAAGATGGAAACTTATATGGACGCGGAGCAACGGATATGAAAGGAGGAAATGTGTCATTACTTTTAGCTATTCAAGCTTTGAAAGAGCTAGATATTTCACTAAAAGGAGATGTTATTTTTCAAAGCGTAGTAGAAGAGGAAAGCGGAGGTGCAGGAACACTTTCCTGTGTACTTAGAGGGTACAAAGCAGATGGTGCCATTATTCCAGAACCAACCAACATGAAGATCTTCCCTAAACAGCAAGGCTCCATGTGGTTTCGAGTCACCGTGCATGGAGTAGCAGCACATGGAGGGACTCGGTATGAAGGCGTGAGTGCGATTGAAAAAGCAGCTGTGGTGCTTAAACATATTGAGGGTCTTGAAAAAGAGAGAAACAGCCGAATTACCGATCCGCTCTATAATAAAATTCCCATTCCCGTGCCGATTAATATCGGAAATATACAAGGAGGAACGTGGCCTTCTTCAGTCGCTGATCAAGTAATATTAGAAGGCAGGATAGGAGTTGCTCCGCATGAAAAAATGAAAAATGTCAGAGCAGAAATGAAATCCTGGCTTGAACTTTTGCATCAGTGTGATGAGTGGTTTGCTGAGCACCCTGTCGACTTGGAATGGTTTGGGGCCCACTGGCTTCCCGGTGAAATTGAATTGGAGCATCCGCTTATGACCTCTCTTTCGTCCTCTTTTTATCAAGTGAAACAGAATCAGCCGATCATTGAAGCATCTCCTTGGGGAACGGACGGGGGGATACTGTCACAAGTAGGGGATATTCCAACAGTTGTTTTTGGACCGGGAGTAACAGAAGTGGCCCACTTTCCGAATGAGTATATTTGTATTCAAACGATGCTTGACGCAGCGGAAATTATTGCTCTCACTGTAGCAGACTGGTGCAGTATTGCAGACTAAGCTAAAAAGGGAGAGGATACAAACAAATGGGGAAACAAGAAAATGTTTGTCAGCCAACCTTTGCTATGACTCTTTTTTTAGATGAATATAACAAGCGTCTGAGAATAGATGATTACCGGGGAAATGTGAACGATATTTACAGCTATATATATAAAGAAATTGATAAGAAAACGTACGAAAAGTGGATTATAAAAGTACGTGCTGAACATCTGTTGGACTGGATAAGCTTGGGATTTTCTTTAGAAGCAACTGTTCCCTACTATTTTAACGGAAGCGACGCGTATCTTTTATGCTACTATACGTCTCAATCCCGCCGAGACAGCGGGAAGACGTTAAAAGAAACAGAGCTGCTTCAAGATGTGTTGAATTTGGCGACATCTGATTATTCTTCTTTATCGAATCAACTGATCATGCGCCAAGCCATTTCATCTGACGCTAAACAACTTTCTCAGCTCTACCGTCAAATCTTCACAGTGTATCCTACTCCCCTCTACGAAGAAGAGTATCTCTCTAATTTGCTTCAAGAAGATAGCTTGTTTTATATCATAGTTGACAAGAACGATATCGTTAGCGCTGCTTCTGCTGAAATTGACTATGTCTACCACAATGCTGAACTAACGGATTGTGCGACTCTCCCTGCTTATCGAAAGTATGGATTCATGAAGCATTTATTAAACGCACTAGAGGCGGAGCTAAAACAGCGGCATATTTTTTGTGCATACACAATAGCGAGAGCGCTTTCATTTGGAATGAATGCTGCTTTTCATCAGCTTGGGTATATCTATACGGGACGATTAACGAATAATTGTTACATTTATAAATCGTTAGAAGATATGAACGTATGGGTGAAGGATCTGTCAAAAAGTAAAGGGTGAGAAATAATTAACCAATTTATGGGCTGTAACATATAACAATAGTAAATCTTCATAAAGGAGCGATTGTATGTTATATGATTTATATAAGCCGTCCCGACATTGGAAAGACATTGAGTTATGGAAAGATGTTCCTGAAGAAAAATGGAATGACTGGATTTGGCAATTAACAAACACAATTCGAACGTTAGATGATTTAAAAAAGGTCATTAACTTAACTCCTGAAGAAGAAGAAGGAGTACGCATTTCAACCAAAACCATTCCGCTCAATATTACGCCTTATTATGCATCTTTGATGAATCCAGATGATCCTCGCTGCCCCGTCCGTATGCAGTCTGTTCCGGTTGGCAAAGAACTTCATAAAACAAAATATGATCTAGAAGATCCCCTAGATGAAGACGAAGATTCTCCAGTGCCAGGGTTGACTCATCGCTATCCTGATCGCGTTTTGTTCTTAGTCACCAATCAATGTTCCATGTACTGCAGGTACTGTACTCGAAGAAGGTTTTCAGGACAAATCGGAATGGGCGTTCCAAAAAAGCAGTTAGATGCTGCGATTGCTTATATCGCCAAAACACCTGAAGTACGAGATGTACTCATTTCAGGCGGTGATGGCTTGCTGATTAATGACAACATTTTAGAATATATTTTGAAGAATTTACGAGCTATTCCCCATGTGGAAATTATTCGGATTGGCACAAGAGCCCCCGTTGTGTTTCCGCAGCGAATAACAGAAAATTTATGTACCATTTTAAGGAAATATCATCCAGTATGGTTAAATACTCACTTTAATACATCCATTGAAATTACGGAAGAGACAAAAAAAGCATGTGAAATGCTTGTCGATGCAGGCGTTCCAGTTGGCAATCAAGCGGTTATTTTAGCTGGGATTAATGACAGCGTAGCTATCATGAAAAAGCTTATGCACGATTTAGTGAAAATACGCGTTCGTCCTTACTATATTTATCAATGTGATTTGTCAGAAGGAATTGGACATTTCCGCGCACCTGTTTCCAAAGGGCTTGAAATTATGGAAGGGCTGCGAGGTCATACGTCTGGCTATGCTGTTCCAACGTTTGTTATTGATGCGCCGGGAGGAGGAGGAAAGATTGCAGTTCAGCCAAACTATATTATTAGTCAAAGCGCAAGTAAAGTTGTTCTGCGAAACTTTGAAGGAGTGATTACGACGTATCCGGAGCCAGAAAGCTATGTGCCTGGGCGTGCAGATGATTATTTTCGCGCTGTTTATCCAGCATCGGATGCTAAAGATTCTTCCATCGGCATCTCGGGTCTTATGAATGATGCTCAATTCAACCTTGTACCGGAAGGGTTAGGGAGAGTAAAAAGACGTAAAACATATGAAAGTGACAGTGCTCACGAAAGTCTAAAAGATAAACGTGAAAAAAGAGATGAATTAAAAGATAAAAAGTTTAAAGCTCAATTGAAAAAAGACGTTAAAAGCGACGATGCTCCATCATCTTAAGGAGGTCCTGTAATATGACTGTTCAATGCGCATGGTGCGAAGAAGAAAAAGCGGTAGAAACAACCAATACCGCATACTGGGAATTGCCAGATGGAACGAGAAGTATTGAAATTACTCATATGCCATGTATCAGCTGTTCAGGTTGCGGGATGTCATATCAAGAAGAAGAGATCATAGAAGAAGTGGAAACACAGCTGCTTCTTGTCGATACAAAAAAACTTGATGAATCCATTCGGTATGATGAACTATTAAAAGTGCCAAGATTATTAAAGCGCAACTACTTTAAATTCTAAAAAGCCGCCCCTTATTTTGTAAGGGGCGGCTTTGCTTATTGATAAGCCTTTGTTCCAGCAGTGCGCAGGCTGTAGGCGTGTTTTAAAGCCACTGTAACAGGACGGAAAGTTGGAAGTTCGACTTCGTCTATTTTCGAAACGGGCAAGAGGCCAACAGACGTGCTCGTAATAAAAACTTCATCAGCGTCTTTTAAAAAGGAAGGAGTAATATTTTGTTCGCGGATTTGAATGGCTTGTTCCTGCGCACATTCCAGCACGTTAGCGCGCGTAATACCGGATAGAATTTTTCTTGTGGCAGGAGTCGTGAACAAGACGTTGTCTTTTATCGCAAATACATTGCTGCTCGACCCTTCGGTTATGTATCCGTCTTTTACTAAAATAGCTTCTTTACATCCTTTAGAAGCCGCAGCTTGTTTGGCCAGAAGGTTAGGAAGTAGGTTCAATGATTTGATATAGCAATTAGCCCATCGTTCGTCTTCCAAAAGAAGCGTGGAAATGCCTTTTTCATAGGCTTCTTCAGGTGTTTGGCGAGGGTGGCGTATTGTGAGTGCTAATTGTGCAGGTACATCGGGAAATAAATGATTTCGAGGAGCAATTCCGCGCGTAACTTGAATATAAATATCAGCGTCTTTTAACGTTGATTTTTCCATTGCTTGATGAATGATGTCCTTTAGCTCTTGTCTTGAAACCGGCAGCTCGATAAAGATTGCCTTTGCACTTCTTTCTAAGCGGTCTAAGTGACGTTCAATTGAAAACGGAACTCCTTTGTATACGCGAATAAATTCATAAACACCGTCTCCAAATTGGTGACCGCGTTCATCAATCGGAATAACAGCCTCATTAATATCTCTAAACTCTCCAGCATAATATGCTAATTCCATCTTGAAAAACTCCCTTCCTTTAGATATTAAAACGTTAACATAAAATTCAGCAAAATGAAATTATTTACTTGGTTTCTCCAAAGAAAATGAAAAAAGTCATACTCCTTTAGGAGTATGACTTTTATGAAAACGTACGTTTGAAAGCTAATGAAAATTTCTGAATGGCTTTTTTAGGTGTAACAAACTGAACGATGAGCTTAGTACCGGTGATGAACCAATCGACGATACGGCTGCCGAGAAGCATCGTTACTAAAATGGACAGGGCGATTAAGACGATAATTCCCCATGACGTTGGCTCCAGACTTTTTGAGAAGTCAGTTGTAAAGAACCATTTTAAAATGAAGCCGTGCAATAAATACACGTATAGGGATCGCTGTCCAATGCTTGTTAAAGCAAAACCGCGCGTTGGAATTAAAGCCATAAAGGCAAAAGATACAAGAAAAGCAATTCCATAGTGAGAAACGCGCATTAAAAATTCGGCCACATTGTCGTATGTGTTCGTTCCATACAGCATATCTGTGTAAGCCGTGTCGTCTAAGAAAGAATAGCTTCCAATTAATGTAACTAGTAATACGATGGATGCAATGATTCGATTTCGCGCTGTCAAAAGATTTGTAAAAGGCTCTTGTCGCTGTGACAAATAGTAGCCTAAAAGGAAAAACGGGAAGAAGACAAACATTCGGCTAATGCTTAGAATTTTATCAAATCCGTCAATATCAATGAAGCCCATTGCAAGTCCAAGCGAAATAGAGACAGTTAAGCTAATCCACATCGGGAATTTCGCAAAGAAAGGAAGCATTAATTTCCAAAAAATTAAGCTCAGTAGAAACCACATTGCCCATCTAGGAACCAAATATTGAAGCGTGTACGTTTCATCTGTATAAAGCACACTATAATATAGGGTATAGATAGTTTGGAAAGCTAAGTAAGGAAGAGCCACCTTTGTAAATATTTTTTTGTAATAGCCTTTTTTATGAAAATTTTTTGAGAAATAACCTGCTAGTAAAATAAAGACAGGCATATGGAAAATAAAGATAAAGTGATAAATGGACAGCATTCCGCTGCTATCTGTTCGGTACGGAGAAATCATGTGTCCAAATACAACCAAAAAAATTAATACAAATTTAGCATTATCAAAGTAAGCATTTCGAGTATTCATAGTATTATTTTTCCTCAACATATGCTGATGTAAACCTCCCACCAACAAGATTTATTTAAATGGCGATTATTGTTAGAATAACCTTTCACTACGGAATTAAAACATGAATTCTTCTTTTTTGCAATTACATAAAGGCTTGAGAAACCTGTCGAATCAATGTTTTTGTTATAAAAACGATGTGTTTTTGTTACAAATGTCTTTTTGAAAAAAGAAAAATATTGATATAACAATATTTATTCGTTACGCTAATAGTGAAATTTGTTTTGCAACTGTAACATGAATTTAATATTTTTTGTCCGGTAAACCACTTATATTGCAGTGTTCGACATCTACATATCGCAGAAGAAAGTTGTAGATTTCTTGAAAAAATGATAGAAAAGATACACATACCGCTGGAGGGGGAGTCCGATGAAATCCTTTTATCACTATATAATGAAATTCCGATCAAATAAAAAATATGATCGAATGGGAGAGTTTGCGCGAAGTGCTTATGATGATCATAGCTTCCCGAAATCTTCAACAGATTATGACGAACTGAGTTCTTATTTAGAACTCAACGGACATTATTTATCGAGTATGACCGTATTTGATGAAGCATGGGAGCTTTATCAAAATAATGCGTGAGAAATAAAAAAAGCAGGCTGATGGATATCCATCAGCCTGCTTTTTTTATTTCTTTAGCTCATGCACTAAGCAGGAGGGAAAATGATAGAAGGCAATAGATAATAAAGGCTTGGTTCTAAAGATGTTATACTTCCCCTTTTTTAGTTACTGCATATAATATTGTAACTTTTCAGTAGGTGTATGTTTACTAAGGAGGTGCGACGATGGCAGGGAAGAAAAAACCTAAATACGGAATTGGTGAAACAGTCGTTGTAACAATATACGGGACCGTTGGCACTATTACCGATATAAAAGTGATGGATGGGATTTTTGTATACGAAATCAACCATAGTGAAGGCCTTTTTTTAGAAGATACAATTGAGCTTCTAGAAGAATATGAAGGTCAAATATTAGTACAGGAAAGAGTAGAGCTTGAATATAAATTTTTCTTCGGCGATATCGTCCAGGTTTTTAATTATGGAAAAGAGTTATTTAAAATCATTGGTATTCGAACAGAAATATGGCGTTATAAAGAGGATTCATGGGAAGATATTGTCTATGAATTGTCACGTGTAACAGATGGAGAATGGCTTGAGGCTAGTGAAGAAGAACTCATTCTCGTAACTCCTCATGAGGAAACAGAAAATTACGCTCAAAGTGTTGATATGTTGTATTTAGGTAAAGAAATTAAAAAGACGGAGTTGCTACCAAAGATGAAAAAACAAAACGGTTCTGAAAAAGAAGAAGTGAGGTTAACTAAAGAAAAGCATGAGATTATAAACGGTCTTTTAGATGTGTACAATGATTATAAATTTTTGTATGAGCTTTTTGAAGATGAAGAATACGCTGAAGTCATGAACTTAGTGCTGAAACATTTAAAAAAGATAGCAAAATCCGAACAAGGAAAATAGCAGGTAGATGCCTAATAAATAAAAGATAGCCGAGATAGATCATTACATCTCTCTTAGCTATCTTTTATTGTGTATACGGCGATGGTAATGAAAAAAGAATGGGTATAATTACCTTTCTATTTAAACTGCTGAAATTTTAGACATACTATTGCCGAATTGTTCATAAATGTGTATAAGGTAAAACTTCAAGCAGAAGATGGAGTGAACCTATTTTTAAGAAAAATAAGGTACGCTAATCCGTTCAAACGGGATAAGGAGTGATATTGTGAAAGAAATCGAAGTGGTCATTGATACGGAAGAAATTGCGGAGTTCTTTTACAATGAACTAGTCAAGCGAGGCTATGTTCCCGCTGAAGAAGAGCTAGGCGAATTAGCGGATATAACTTTTGATTATCTCATTGATAAATGCATTATTGATGAGCAAGATGAAGAATAAAAAGATAGATACATCTGTAACGACGGGGAAACTCGTCGTTTTGTTTATGAGACAGCGGCTATGAAAAAGGGTTAGCAGCTTTAATAACAGATTGCACTTTTATATGATGCTGAAGAGGAATTTTTTTAACGGAAGAAGCGGGAATAGACTCAAGGAGAGAAAATATGCTTTCTTCTTCAAACCACTCATCTTTTCTTAAAAAAAGGTGTACGCGGTCTCCCCAGCTCATATTTAACGTCGGGCTATACAGCTTTTTGGAATGAGTTCTATTTTTTGTAAATATATCTGAATTATAATCGCTTCGAGACCCTGTGTGGGGGTGTTTAAGGCTAAATGTATAGATAGAATCATGCAAGTTTGAATAAAAAAGAAGAACGTATAAAGTTTTTCCCACTTCAATCCGTTTTAAGACAGACTCGAAATGATACACTTTTGTGCCACTTAAATCAATGTTATTACCTGAATAATAGGGAAAGACGATTTGAGTCATACCGAGAAAGTTTTGAGTGTGAAACTGCCAAGAGTGAAGAACATCCCGCTGAAACTCTTTTTTAAAGAGAACATTTTTTTCGATATGATACTGTTCGTTCACAATCAGAGCTATTGATAAGAGTGTTTTGTTTCTATGCTGCCAAAAGTCATTCCAAACAGTTTTCATAAAAGAAGATATGTGAAAAGCGGAGAGTAAATGAAACAGATTGCTGTTTTGTTCTTTGCTTTTTTCATAGAGTAACAGCTGAGCGTAAGCATCATGAAAAATGGCGGAATTGGAATGTTCTAAAAACAAGAAGTACGCGTGCTGTTTTTCTGGAGAAAGCAGGGATTTTATTAAGGTAGTGGAGAGATCTGTCATGTAATAGCCGCCGTTTCGTGAAACCAAGTGTGCTAAAAAAGCCCAGTGAATTTCGGGATGTTTTTGATAATAGTCTAAATAAGCTTGGGTACGTGTAACATTGTTTTGATTAGCTTTTTTTACTTTTTTTCGAATCTCTTTAATCAATTTTACGTCTTCTCCGATAAAAGACAGCGGGAGGGTAGCAGGAGGTTTGAGCTGCATCATCTGCTGCAGGCGAAGAATATCCTCCAATCTAATGAGGGGATTTGTGTTAGTAGAAGTCATGTTAAGCCTCCTTTGAAACGTTTAACTATATAAAAAAAGGGTAAGGGACTTTTTGAAACCTTTATAACATTTCGTACGTATAAAGGGTAACAAATGTTAAGAAAAGAGGTTTTCTTTATGTTCAGAAAAATTTTCGAATCGTTAACTGGATCTAAACATCGACGCTACAGCAGCAGCGATCGACACTATCGACGTCCTCGTCATTACAGCAGCAGTGATCATCATTACAGACGTCCTCGTCATCATAGCAGCAGTAGCGATTATAAGCGAAGCAAATATTATGACAGCCACAGTCATTCAAAATATGGACACCACCACTATAAGCGCAAACGTAAAAGCGGAAGTTTCTTCTCAAGCTTTTTCTCAAGTTGATTTATGGTGAAAAATCGAATGTTCAAACACCTTCATCGCTGGCTAATTGACCGTCCTTTTAAAAAAGGAAAAGTCATTTGCGGGCGCTATGAAATCATAGATGTACTGGGAATGGGAAGCTATGGTATAACATATGTTACTAACGACATTGTGCAACAAAAAAAGGTAGTCGTAAAGCAGCTCCGTAAAACGAAGCAGCGCACGTCCCAGGGGCTGAAGTCTTATCATTATGAAGCAAAATTGCTGTCTCAATTAAATCACCCTCAAATTCCTTCACTGTATGAAGCTATCGAAACAGATGAAGGCTGTTTCTTAGTGATGGAGTTGATTCAAGGGAAAACGTTTGAAGATTTAATTTTTGAAGAGAAGTGCGTGTATACGGAAGAACAAGCGCTTAACATTTTACTTAATATTCTAGACGTAGTTTCTGCTATTCATGAGCAAGGAATCGTTCACCGTGATCTTCGTATTCCAAATATTATTGATGTTAACGGAACCATCTGTGTTATTGACTTTGGTCTTGCTAGATTTTTAGGGGACCATGAAGAAACAAGCACCCTTATAGAAGAACAGCAGTTTATGAGACAAACATCCGCTGCAAGCGATATCTATGCACTTGGTCATTTTCTTTTATTTTTATTATATTCTGGTTATGAGCCGACGGAAAAACAAGAAAGAAGCTGGGAACAAGAGTTACATTTGTCGGCGCCTATTAAGACAATCATTCAAAAAATGCTGAGAGCAGATGAATCGTATGAAAGCATTAAAAGTTTACAAAAAGATATTTATGACTATATAAATAGTAAGAACTCAGGGAGGGGAAAGTATGGCGCTATTTAATAAAGCGTTAGCCCGCATTGGAATTGGTGCAGCGCGAGTGGACGCTAAGCTTGTCAATGATGAATTTCGTGCTGGTGAAAAGATTGAAGGGATTGTTGAAGTGTATGGAGGCAATGTTGAGCAGAAAATTGACAGCATCTATCTGCGTCTATTCACAACTTATGTAAAAGAAAGGGACGATAAAAAATACAAGCAGGATATTGAGCTCAATACGTTTAAGATTAACGACCCGTTCACGATTCAACCATCTGAAACGAAATCTATTCCTTTTACCTTTCAGCTGCCTGATGATACGCCTGTTACATTAGGGAGAACCCGGGTTTGGGTGGCGACGAGCCTCGATATTAAAGATGCCGTTGATCCGTCAGATATTGATCATGTAAAAGTGCTTCCTAACCTTATGGTAACAAGCGCAATTGAAGCTATGGAACAGCTTGGCTTTCGCTTGCGCCAAGTTGAGTGCGAAGAAGCCCCTCGCCGGATGAGAAAAAGACTTCCTTTTGTTCAAGAATTTGAATTTGTTCCAAGCGGTGGAGTGTACGCTGGGAAAGTAGATGAAATTGAAATCATCGTGCAGCCGAGCGGCTTGCATGACTACGATTTATTTATAGAAGTAGATCGACGTGCCAGAGGGTTTGGCGGCTTTCTATCTGAAATGCTGGATGCAGATGAGTCGCTCGTTCATGTTCATGTTTCTGAAAAAGAAATTCCTCAGTTGAAAAATAGATTAACCAATATTATTTCACGCTATAGCTAACGTGCATAGCTCTCCTTTATTTTTCGTATATTAAAGACAGTAAAAAGAAAGGAGAGAGGTATATGCCGCAATCAAAGCAAACGAAAAAAATAAACATAAAAGAGGAATTTTCGGCTGAATTTGTCGTTCATCAAGCTCCTAAGCCAGAAGACTATATTCAGCCAAAACGTGTGAATAAGTAAAGCATGTAGAACGCTACATGCTTTTTCTTTTAATAGGTTGGAGGAAATAAAAAATGGTAAATCGCACTACAAAATATTCTCTATTTATTGTATCGCTTTTAGCTTTCTTTTTACTCATTTTATTTACGTTTAATACACCTTGGGTGAAACAGCTTGACTTTAATGTACTTCATACCATTGAAGGGTGGAGGACGGACACGTTAACACCTATCATCATATTTATAACAACCGTAGGATCTTGGTATGTCACTGCGCCAATATGGTTTGCAATTATAGTATTTCTTCTTTATAAACGAAAAGGATTGCTCGCTTTATATATCACGCTCGTTTTTTGGGGAGTTCGCGCTTTAAATTGGGGATTGAAGGAGATTTTTGCAAGACCAAGACCTGATTGGAGTCAAGTCGTTCCCGCCTCTCACTATAGTTTTCCAAGCGGACATGCCATGAACTCAATGGCGTTTTACAGCGGAGTACTTTTGTTAATATGGATGTATACAAGAAGCAGAGCCGTTAAAACGGCAGCTGCATGCGTAATAGCTATTGTTATTTTATTAATTGGATTTAGCCGTTTGTATTTAGGCGTACACTTTTTAACGGATATACTAGCAGGATATTGTTTAGGACTTGCTTGGTCCTTAGGAGTCTATCTCTTTTCTAAACGCCTATATAACCAAAAATAGGAGCAATGGTTACATTTTTTTCGTTAATATTTCATTTTGTTTAAGTAGGCCTATTGATTCATCCATTCAAAAACAACTAATGATAAAATGGGAAACAAATATTTTATGTACATGTTTAATAAGAAAAAACTAGTAATTTCGACAAAAAACGTTTTGATTCGATAAAGGATTTTCGGATTTTATCACTAATTATATAAGAATACATGACGTAAAAGAGTAAATACTTGCTTTTGGGTGGAGGGAAGAATGTTGAGTGTGTGGACCACAATAAAAAAACAATTTAATATTAGCACAGAATATGATGTAACCATTATGCAAACAGAAGAAAAAGGCGAAAAGCGCGGATATAAGCCTGTCCATCGTCTAACGATTACAGCATTCGATCATCAAGACGCAGCAACACAAGTATTTCAGATGTTTAATATTGCTGATAATTTGCCAAAAGATTGTGATGCGAGGTTTATCAGCACAGGCGATATTTTATTAATTGATGAAGGTACTCGAGGAAAGTATTACTACAAGCTATGGACAGACGGCTGGCAAAAAGTGAACCGCCTGCACGTACGTTAAACATAAGGTAAAAGCGACCTATCTGGCCGCTTTTTATTTATATGTTGACCCTTAATAATCACGAGTATGATGGCCAGGGCCATTTTTTCGGTTTGTTGCTGAATATTCATCTCCATGGGCTTCATGTTCTGCTATAATTGCTTCTTTAGGAATATGATTATTCTTTTTAGGCGAATTAATTCGATTGCGATGCTTTTTCCCCATACATATCACCTCAGCTAACGTTAGTAAATCCCTTGCGCTATTAGCGTACCCTTATATAAAAAGACATACTACGCCATTTTTTGGGCCGTATGTCTTTTTATTTTTGACGCATAATGTTAGAAGTAAATAGACAAGCAAGGGATACAATATGGTATAGTGAAAGCGTAAGATTTTTTACATATAGGAGGTACGAAATGAGCGTACATATTGGGGCAAAACAAGGTGATATTGCAGAAACGATTTTACTTCCAGGTGATCCACTTCGTGCAAAATACATTGCAGAAACGTTTTTAGAAGATGTAACTTGCTATAACGAAGTGCGCGGTATGCTTGGATTTACAGGAACATATAAAGGAAAGCGCGTTTCTGTTCAAGGAACAGGAATGGGTGTACCATCAATTGCTATTTATGTAAATGAACTAATGAATGAATATGGTGTTCAAAACCTAATTCGCGTTGGTACATGCGGAGCAATTCAAAAAGATGTAAAAGTGCGTGACGTTATTTTAGCCATGTCTTCGTCAAGTGATTCACAAATGAACCGTGTTAAATTTGGTCCTATTGACTATGCACCGACAGCTAACTTTGATTTATTAAAGCGCGCTTACGATGCAGGTGTTGAAAAAGGCCTTCAGTTAAAAGTAGGAAGTGTATTTACATCTGATCAATTTTACAATGAAGACGGCCAGCTAGAAAAATTGGCAGCTCACGGCGTATTGGCAGTTGAAATGGAAACAACGGCTTTGTATACGCTAGCCGCTAAATACGGCCGTAATGCTTTATCGGTTTTAACAGTAAGTGATCACATTTTCACTGGTGAAGAAACAACGTCAGAAGAGCGTCAAACGACGTTTAACGATATGATTGTTGTTGCGCTTGAAGCAGCAATTAATGAATGAACATAATTTCATTTCGTTTATTTGCTGAATGGCAGCGAAAAGCTGCGGCATAACAAATGAAAAGACGAGAAGCAATCAAGCTTCTCGTCTTTTTATTTGTGAAAATTAATTGTTTCCAAACGGGAAATTGTATGGTACGATTTGATACGTTAAAAACGGCTTTGATTTTCGTGAAAGTCGAAAATCGTATAAAAAATTCATAAGAGGTGATAAACCATCATGATGGCAAGTATTAAACAGCAGTGGTTTTCAAACGTTCGAGCAGATATTTTGTCTGGGATGACAGTTGCTCTTGCGCTTATTCCAGAAGCCCTTGCTTTTTCCATTATCGCCGGTGTCGATCCCATGGTTGGCCTGTATGCATCTTTTTGTATGGCAATTGTGATTGCTTTTACAGGCGGAAGACCAGCTATGATTTCAGCTGCAACAGGAGCAATGTCTTTATTGATGATTAACTTAGTCAAAGATCACGGCATTGAGTATTTATTTGCAGCTACTGTTTTAACCGGAATTATTCAAATTTTACTTGGTGTTTTGAAAGTAGGAAGGTTTTTATCATTTCTTCCTCAAACAGTTATGATTGGATTTGTAAATGCGCTAGGTATTTTAATTTTTACAGCACAGCTTCCGCATTTTCAAGGAGCAAATTGGATGATGTACGCAATGGTAGCCGGAACGCTGCTCATCGTCTATTTGTTTCCGCTCATGACCAAAGCAATACCATCTCCGCTTGTTGCCATTGTCTTGATGACGATTGTAGCGATTGTCTTTCATTTAGATTTAAAAACGGTAGGAGATATGGGGAATATTACGCGTTCGCTGCCGGTTCTTCACTTTCCAAAGGTTGATTTATCAGTGGAGACACTGCTTATCATTTTACCTTATTCGCTTCCTTTGGCTATTGTAGGCCTACTTGAATCTATGCTAACGGCAACGGTACTGGACGAAATTACAGATACGCCTTCGAATAAAAATAAGGAAGCGCGCGGTCAAGGCATCGCTAATATTGTAACAGGATTCTTTGGAGGAATGGCTGGCTGTGCCATGATTGGACAATCTATGATTAATGTAAAATCAGGGGGACGTGGAAGGTTATCTACCTTAGTGGCCGGAGTCTTTTTATTGTTCTTAATTATGGTGCTTGGCGATGTTGTTAAACAAATTCCAATGGCTGCTCTTGTAGGCGTTATGTTTATGGTAGCCGCGGGTACATTTGATTGGCAGTCCCTTAAAGACTTAACGAAATATCCGCTATCGGATGCTATTGTAATGGTTGTTACGGTGGTTATCGTATTGTTTACACATAACTTAGCATTAGGAGTAATGGTAGGTATTGTTTTAAGCACCATTGTATTTGGCTGGAAGATGGCTAAAATCAAAACAACTTCACAAACACAAGGCAATATGAAGCAATACAGGGTTTCAGGGCAATTATTTTTTGCCACGATCAGCTTCTTCATGGATGAATTTCAGTATGAAACAGACCCGGATACCATCATTATTGATTTTAGTTCTTCTCATATATGGGATCAATCGGCCGTGATCGGCATCTCAAAAATTATCGATAAGTACGAGCGATTGAATAAAAAGGTTATTGTAAAAGGACTAAATGAAGACAGTAAAAAAATCGTAAGGCAAATTGGCATAACGTCGCTGTCGAACAAATAAAAGGTGTGCAGTAGCACACCTTTTTTACTTGTTTCGTTTTAGTAGCTGTACGAGCCAGGTGGAAAAAGAAGTTGTAGATGAAGGTACGGATGTCTGTTTTAACAAAATAGCATAGGCTTTGCGCCGATATTGGTAATCAAGCATGCATATCTACTCCTTTTAAAACAGGATTTGAAAGCGTTTTCTTTATTGTAGCATGCTTAATAGGGAGATAAAAGAAAAAAGAGAGACCATCGTCTCTCTTTAATCATTTCCAAACATATAGCGTTTGTGATGCCATGAGATTCCAAACATCAGACCCATTGCAAACATGTTCCCCATCAGTGAACTACCTCCATATGAAATAAAAGGAAGTGGAATTCCGGTAATAGGCAAGACTTGAATGGTCATACCGATATTTTGAAATACGTGGAACGTAAGCATTGAAATAACGCCTACACATAAGTAAGAATTGAATTCATTTTTTGTTTCAAGGCCTAGCTTGATCAAGTAATAAACGAGTACGAAGAAAAGACTAATAACAATGCTGGCGCCGATAAAGCCAAACTCTTCTCCAATAACCGCAAAAATAAAGTCGGTCTGTCCCTCTGGCAAATAGACAACTCCATTTCCGATTCCTTTACCGTTTACCATTCCTGATCCAATTGCATCTAACGATTTCTTTAAATGATAGCCCTCTCCCGAACTATATGACTCAGGATCAAGCCAAGAATAAATACGGCCAAATTGGTATTGCTTAACCCCTAGATACTTTTCTAATAGGCTAGGTGCATAAACAACAAGTCCCAAAATGACAGAACCAACCGCTGTAATACCTAAAAATGCAGGCGCGATGATTTTCCAGCTTACGCCTGAAACAAATACAAGTCCAACCGTGATTGCTAAGAACACAAGAGCGGTACCTAAGTCAGGCTGCTGCATGATTAATAATAAAGGTAAAGCAAGTACAGCACCCAGTTTACCAAGCAGTAAAAAGTCTTCTCTTACTGTCCGGATACGATATTTTTCATTGTGTTTAACAATGACCGTACTCAGTGTGATAATCAAAAACACTTTCATGAACTCTGATGGCTGTAACGAAAAGCCGGGAAGTGTGAACCAACTTTTTGCCCCGTTAATTTCTCTGGCAATGCTTGACGGAGCCACTAGTAAAAGAAGCAATAAAAAGTTCCCAAATCCATAAAAAACCCACGTTAGCTTTTGAAGCTGATCGGAGTCAAAACGCATGACAAACCCTATAATCACCATTCCGATTATATAAAAAACAACTTGTTGCGCTACGAAGTTCTTATCATACTGCCCAATTTTTTCAGCACTATGGATTGCCACAACGCTTACGCAAAACAATAGGAAGATTAGGAAAGCCAAGTTCCAGTCAAATCTACTAACATTTCTTTGATTTTCACCCATATTATTCACCTGTCACTATTAAATCTCATTCTTTCTTTATGATAAAAGAAAAATGCTGGTTTTTAATGCAAAGTCGATTAATGAAGAGTCGCACTAACCCCACTTTGCAGTTTTTGCTTTGAATATAGACTTGCTAAAAGTAAGAAAAGATATGTCGCAAGCTGCGTTACCATACAGCCTTTTATTATACATGAATTATTCTATAACATAAATAGGAGAAATGATAACAATTTCTTTTTTCTAAAAACTCTATTTGCAGGGATTTATTCAATTCATCTTCTTTATCTCCTTAAAGGTTAATATGAAAACATACTATAGGAATTTATCTTTTTTTGCACGTGAAAAGATAAAGAAACGTGTATATATATAACGAAAGAAAGGGCAAATAGTTTCATATGAACGACTGAAAAATTCTAAACTGCGAGGACTAAATCTAGCAAGCTATACATATGAATAATAGTAAAGATAAGAGAAAGTGTTCTACACTATCTTTTTCTACATGCAGACATTCAACTTCTTAGCACTCCCACAAGTAAACAGTTGAGACAAGAATATAATTATATTCGACTTTCTTGCTGATGAACGAACGTATGGAAGGTATATGGATAGATTACCGAATCAGAGACATAGGATATTAGAAAAATAATAGATAGAGATTAATAGAATCATAACGTAGAGAGGTGTGTTTATGATTATAGGGGCAAGTGTGACAGCATTTTTATTATTATGGTGGACAATTTTTTATAGCGGGCGCTACTATCATTATGTTTCAGAGCCTGTTGGCAAAAGAATTTCCCTTCACGTAGGAATACATGTCACCTTAGTGGTTGGAGTGAATGCATGTCTCTGGCTTGAGCAGCCGCTGCTTTTTTCTAGCATTTTAGCAGGGTGTGCAGGACTAGGAGCCGGATGGTTTGTAGGGATTCCTTTTTCGGTAAAAAGTATGTTAAGTGGAATAATGGGTGGCATAGGAACGGGTGTTAGTTTTTATATCTCTATGAGCATGTGGATGGAACAATTTAACTGGCTATCTTTTTTATTGATAGGAACGAGCGTTATTTTTAGCGGAAGTTCGTTATTTCAAGTGTTAAAATCGATTCCGTCATTTGAAAAGGTACTGGTAAAAATGTGGATTCAACATCCTTTTCTGATAGCTCCTATTTTGATTACCGTATTTTGGCTGTATAATTTTATTGAAAAATATTTTCCTCAAGCAGATCCAACACGCAAGTAGTTTCCGTGTTGGATTTATTATTTCCTCCGATAAGACTCCCCTTTAAGTTTACCAAGTTTAACATCGTTCAACTAGTCTATAGAAGGTAAAAGTAGACATTCACCTATCTTCATTATGATGCATATTGTAACGTACCAAGCATTATAAAGGGGGAGTGCGTATGTATCCATATCAATACGATCCACGTTTTCAAAATTTGTTTCCACCTGGAGGAGGCCAAGGGTTTCCATCGTTTCCACCTGGAGGAGGAGGCCAAGGGTTTCCATCGTTTCCACCTGGAGGAGGAGGCCAGGGGTTTCCATCGTTTCCACCTGGAGGAGGAGGTCAAGGATTTCCACCGCCGCCACCTGGAGGAGGGGGCCAAGGGTTTCCGCCACAGGGAGGGGCTCAGCCGCCTTCAAGTCCACCGCCAGCTTTTACACCTGCACCAAAGCTAGGTTCAGGAGGTCCATCACTTTATGCTGTTGACCCAGGCGCTATTTCAGGATGCTTATACCGATATACCTATATATGGCCGAGAAATGGTCGGCCTTACTGGTTTTACCCAACCTTTGTAGGCAGACGCTCAGTTGCAGGATATCGCTGGACAGGATCTTTCTGGGTGTATGCTGGGGTAGATGTAAATCAAATTCGAGAATTTCAATGTGTATAAAACTCCGCTTGCGGAGTTTTTTTTGTGCGAAAAGGTTGACGCATAAAAAATGACGTTATATAATAAATCTCGAATTAAAGATAATTTGTTTAGTAATATCTCGAATTAATAATAATATACACTTTTTAGGAGATGACATTTATGGCAAATGTATTATATGTAAAAGTAAATCCGCAGGTTGATGAAGCATCATTTTCAACTCGTTTAGCACAGGTTTTCTTAGATGAGTATAAAACAGCAAACCCTACTGATACAGTGACAACGCTTGATCTGTATAAAGAAACAGTTCCGTTCATTGATGGAGATGTTTTAGCAGCATGGGGAAAAGCTGGAGCTGGTGAAGAATTATCAGCTGTTGAATTAGAAAAAGTAACGCGTATGGGTGAATTAGTAGAGCAATTTTTACAAGCTGACAAAGTTATTTTCTCAGCTCCAATGTGGAACTTAAGCTTTCCTCCACTAATGAAAGCATATATTGATAACATTTTAATTGCAGGAAAAACGTTTAAATATACTGAAAATGGTCCAGTAGGATTAGCTTCAGATAAAAAAGTAGTGTTACTAGAAGCTCGTGGAGGGGTTTATTCAGAAGGCCCTGCAGCAGAGCTAGAATTTACTCAAAGCTATTTACGTACAGTGATGGGCTTCATTGGGGTTCAAGATTTCCAACTGGTTGTTGCAGAAGGTATGGCTTACACACCAGCAGAAGCAGACAATATTCTAGCAAAAGCATCTGAAAAAGCAAAAGAAGTTGCGTCAACGTTCTAATCTCAAAAGGCTGGGACAAAAGGATTTTAGACGAAGTGAAAAACGAACCACTGATCAAGATATTTGATTAGTGGTTCGTTTTTTTTGTTACGGTGAACGTAGGTTTCATGTTTGTAAGTCTTTCTAGCAGTTGATTGGAGGGCAAGCCGAAGACTCCTGCGGGAAAAGCGGAATAGGTGAGACCCCACAGGAGCGTATGCGGCGAGGAGGCTCAGCATCCCCCTCGGAAAGCGAAGTCTTGCACGGAAATCAAATGCGGTGTCAAAAGCGGTTCGGCCCATGTATACGAGTTGTTCGTCTTTAGATTGGATTCATTTGTTTATGTCTCAACCTCTTTTTTAGGTTTAAAATTCAATATCCACTCTTCAGAAGATGTATAAAGGGTTACATGAAGTGCGGCATAGAGAACGCACTTTTTATGAAAACGCTCATACATTTTTATTTACAAGACAAAAAAAGCATGGTTAAATAATGACCATGTTAACGTAACATCGGGATAGGGGAAGTTTTTCCGCAGAATCATTGGGGTATGCTACAAGTACAATCTAAAAAAGGGTGATTGAGATGTTTAAAAAATTATTTGGTAATAAGACAAAATCAAAAGAAACAACCGTTCTAGCTCCGCTTTCAGGTAATATCCTGCCAATCAGCGAAGTACCAGATCCAGTGTTCGCACAGAAGATGATGGGAGACGGTTTTGCAATCGAACCTTCAGAAGGACAAGTTGTTTCACCTGTTGCTGGGGAAGTTGTTCAGCTTTTCCATACAAAACACGCGGTAGGCTTAAAAACAGAAGCCGGTACGGAAGTATTAATACATATCGGCCTTGAAACAGTGGCAATGGAAGGCGAAGGATTCGAAGCTCACGTGGCACAAGGTGACAAAGTAAGCGTAGGAACACCTCTTATCACATTTGATTTAGCGCTTATTCAAGAAAAAGCGAAAAGCATTATCACACCAATCGTTATTACAAACAGTGATGCAAGTGAAAGTTTCGAAATTTTGGCTCAAGGGACAGTTCAAAAAGGCGAAACGGCTTGTGCAAAAGTAACGATGAAGTAATAAGCAAGGCCTTTTCCTTTAAGAAAGGAGAGCGCATTTGAAGATTTTAAAAGTATTAAATAACAATGCCGTTGTCTTTAAAGAAGGCGGAGTTGAAAAGATTGCGATGGGTCCCGGTATCGCTTTTCAAAAAGGCAAAAATGATCTTATTAATGCTGCGAAAGTGGAGAAAGTCTTTGTCATGAAAGAAGAACAGGAAAAGTTTCAAGAACTATTAAAAAACCTTCCTGAGGAGCATATTCAAGTGGCGGAAGAAATCATTTCGTATGCGGAGCAGCAGCTTTCTGCGACGCTAAGTCATCATGTGCATATTGCTTTGAGCGATCATTTGTCCTTTGCTGTCGAAAGGATAGCCCGCGGAATTTCCATACAAAATAAATTACTTAATGAAATTAAATCTCTCTATCAGCCTGAGTATGCAATAGGAGTATGGGCGCTTCAGCATATCAAAAAGAGACTAGATATCACGATGCCGATTGACGAAGCAGGGTATATTGCGCTTCATATTCATACGGCGAAACTGAATTCACCGGGCATGCAGCAGCTCATGATGAATACAACGATTATTAATGAAATGGTTACGATTATAAAAAAAGAGCTGAATATGGAGATTGATGAAAACAGCATGTCCTATCAGCGGCTGCTAACTCACTTGCGCTTTGCGTTAAACCGTTTAGCGCAAAATGAACCTTTTCATGAGATGGATGAAGAGATGCTTGACGTATTAAAAGTCAAATATAAAAAATCGTATCAGTGTGCTGAAACGATCAAGCAATTTGTCAAAGATGAGTACGAAATTAATTTTCCAGAAGCGGAGCTAGGATATATCACGCTTCACATTTGCCGAATAGAGCAAAGAATATAGAAAAAAACATTGACGAATATTGTTGCTTTGAGTACAATGAAAGCGTATTAATTGAATAATCGGGATTGTGACTGGTAAAGCAGGCAAGACCTAGAATGCGCATGAAGGACAACTATGTCTTTTATAAGCGTATTTTAGGTCTTGCTTTTTTTATGGTATACAACAAGGAGGAAGTAAGATGGACGTAAAAGAAATTGCTAAAAAGCTTGTTCCGCTTTTAGGAGGAAAAGAAAATATTGCTAGTGCTCAGCACTGTGCTACGCGTTTGCGCCTTGTTATTCGAGATGAAAGCAAAATCGATCAAAAAGGTTTAGATGAAATAGAAGATGTAAAAGGGGCTTTTTCAAATTCAGGGCAGTTTCAAATCATTTTTGGAACCGGTCTCGTTAATAAAATTCACGCTGCTTTTATGAAAGAACTAGGCGCTGAAGAAGCTGCTGTCCCAGCGGACCATCAAGAAGAAATGAAAAAGAAAATGAACCCATTTGCCCGTTTTGCCCGCATGCTTTCCAACATTTTTGTTCCGATTATTCCAGCCATTGTAGCCAGTGGTTTACTAATGGGGCTGCTCGGGATGATGAAAGCGTTCCACTGGGTCTCAGAAGATAGCGCGTTGTTTGTGTTGTTGGATATGTTCTCAGGCGCAGCATTTATCATTTTACCGATTTTAATCGGGTTTTCAGCTGCAAAAGAATTTGGTTCAAATCCTTATCTGGGAGCGGTTATCGGAGGGATCTTAACACATCCGATGTTATTAAATCCGTGGACATTAGCAGATGCTAAGCCAGAATATATGGATTTGTTTGGTTTAAGTATTCCGCTGATTGGCTATCAAGGTACGGTCGTTCCGATTTTATTGGCTATCTACGTTATGAGCAAAATTGAAAAGGGACTCCGGAAAATTGTGCCGAATTCGGTTGATTTACTTGTTACGCCTTTTTTAACTGTTATTATCACAGGCTTTGTGTCACTTGTGTTTATTGGTCCTTTCGGTCGCTATATTGGAGATTTAATTTCGATCAGCCTTCAGTCTCTATACGATGTAGCCGGAGTGTTTGCAGGAATTTTGTTTGGTGGCTTATATTCGACCATTGTATTAACAGGCTTGCAGCATAGTTTTCATGCTATTGAAGCAGGACTGCTTGCTAATCCGAAGATCGGCGTTAACTTCTTACTTCCTATTTGGGCCTGCGCGAATGTGGCGCAAGGAGGAGCAGGGCTGGCTGTTTACTTTAAGACGAAAAATGCCAAAACGAAAAAAATTGCGATTCCAGCGGCTATTTCTTCCTTCTTAGGAATTACAGAACCAATTATTTTCGGCGTCAATTTAAGACTTCGCAAGCCATTTATTGCTGCGGCTATAGGCGGAGCAGCCGGGGGAGGCTACGTTGTACTTATGCACGTAGTAGCCAACGCATACGGCCTCACAGGCATTCCAATGATGGCCATTGCTGCACCGCTTGGTATGAGTAATTTAATTCACTATATCATTGGTATGATTATTTCTGTAGGTGTAGCATTCGGCGTTACATGGTTCATGAAGCTAAAAGAAGACTGAGAACCATCGGTAAGCATAAGAGAATAGAGAACGGTATTAGATTTGCTCATCATATTTTATGGTGAGCAAATTTTGTGTCGTAAATATGAAACTTTTTAAAAAGTAATACGTAGAACAGTCAAAGAGATAAGTTGATGTTGTGTAACAGGAACGTAAATGCTACACTACATATATTGGATTGTACTATTATAGTCAGAAAGAGAGCTGGCACATGGAATTTTATCACGATCTTTTTCTATATGCGCCGTATTTATCTGCTTTCGTTTTATACATCCTTTGTTATTATATGCTTCGTGAAGCTAGGTTTACGGCTTTTCATGCGGAACCTGTCACCGACCATGTGAATGCAGGGATTGACCCTTCAGTATTAACAATATGGAAAAGACGAAATGTATTTATACATGTGTATAGAAAAACACCAGTTAAAGAGAAGAATAATGATGAAGAAGATCCTTTCCTTCTGAAAAACACTTCATACATTTAGTCATTATTAGGAGGAAAGAATATGAAAAGAAATAAAAAATTATTATTGCTTGGTTTAATGGGAGCGCTTCTTTTAGCTCTAGCCGGCTGTAGCAGCACGAAAACACCAGTAACCGCAACAAGCGGCGGGTTCTGGGATCATTATTTTGTTTACCCTTTATCTATGGCATTAACGAAAATTGCTGAATGGGCAGGCGGAAGCTATGGTCTTTCTATTATCATTGCGACGGTTATCATTCGTTTAGTTCTATTGCCGCTTATTTTAAAGCAGCAAAAGAGCACGATGGCTATGCAAGCACTTCGTCCAGAGATGGAAAAGATTCAAAAGAAATATGCTGGTAAAAAAGATCCTGAAACACAGCAAAAGCAGCAAAAAGAAATGATGCAGCTTTACCAAACGCATAAAATTAATCCGGTTGGCGGATGTTTGCCAATCTTTATTCAAATGCCTATTATTATCGCGTTTTATAATGCCATTGCAAGAACGCATGAAATTGCGCAGCATTCATTCTTATGGGTAAGTTTAGGGAAACCCGATCCTTACTTCATTTTACCGGTAGTTGCAGCGATTACGACATTCTTACAAATTCGTGTAAGTATGACGGATGAAATTCAACCTCCAATGAAAATGATGATGAACATTATGCCAATCTTCATCTTAGTAGCAGGGATTTCACTTCCATCTGCTCTTGCATTATACTGGGTAATCGGTAACTTATTCGGAATTGGACAAGGTTACTATTTGAAAAAACGTATGAGTTTATTGAAAGAAAAAGATGCGGCTAATAATACAGCACAAGCTAAAACAAAGCCATCACCAAAATCTAAGTCAAAATCATAATATACAAAAAGCGCAGCTATTCGCTGCGCTTTTTTATTTTTTAAAAAGAGGACGGGACAAAAGTAGTTTAGCCGAAGTGAAAAACAAACCAGTAATCAAAATATTTGATTACTGGTTTGTTTTTTTTATTATGGTGAACGGAGATTTCATCTATTTCGCTGCTTCGAGCAGTTGGTTGGAGGGCTAGACGAAGCCTTGCACGGAAATCAACTGTGGTGTCACAAGAGGTTCAGCTCATGTATCCCATTTGTTCGTCTTTCGATTAAATTCATTTCGTTATGTCTCAACCTCTTTTATTTTTTCAAAAATGTGATGAGATGAGGAGATTTGTGTAACGCTATAAAAAAAGACAGGAGTGAACATGGTGAAAAAAATAGCGTTATGTCTGCTTTTTCTTATGTTGTTCCCTATGCAAATAAATGCTGCCACTACAGTGAAGGTCAGTTTTATACGGCAAGGAAACCTATGGATATATGATAACGGTACCGAAAGGCAGTTATCCTATGCCCGTCATGCCTCTATGCCTCAATGGTCATCACATGGAGATATAGTTGCCTATTCAGAAAATGATTCTTTAATGATTGCACCGTTAAAAGGAAAACCGCTACTAGTTGAACATGATGTGACTCATTATCAATGGTCACCGGTTGCTGAGGAACTTGCGTATATTTCGAATGGAATCTTAGTATATTACAATGTTAAAACGCATGAAAAGAAGCGTGTAGCCGTAGGAGTTGATCAGTTTTCATGGTTTCCAGAAGGAGATCGATTTTTAATTACGTCAGCTGCTGCGCTGGCGCCCACGGGATGGGGACCGGTAAAGCTATATACAGTGAGCAAATATGCAGGGTTAGACGTAAAAAAAGTGGAGGCTTTTACGACGCTGCCAGCAGAAAATGATTCGTTTTTTGCGTATACAACAAGCAGCTTCAAATGGTCTCCTAACGGTCAATGGATTAGTTTTATCGCTATTCCAACGGCTTCGATGTCTGCAGATGCAAATAAGCTGTGCATCATTACAAAAGAAGGAAAAGCTTTTCAAGTAGTGGGAGATATGCTTAATGTATCTAATTGGTTTAAGTGGAGTAATGAAGAGCAAGTACTGGCATTTATTAATGGGGAAGGAAGATTTGCCACTGAAAATAAAAAGTTCACTTTAAAAGAGATGCCGGTTTTTAAAGAACATGTGTTTACTCCAAAAGGCTTCGCAGATTGGGATTTTACTTGGACAGAAAAAGATAACATCATCATTTCACGTGTGCCCGAAGCAGGGTGGTCGAATGATGAAAAAAAGAGGCCACTGCCTTTTTTGTATAGCATGAACGTAAAGACTAATAAGCAAAGTCAGTTCACATTTCCGCAAAAAGGCTTAGGAGATTATGCACCTGTTTATCATAAAGCAACGAATCAAACGATGTGGATTCGTACAAATCGAAAACAAGCAAATCTTTTAACACGCGTAAAAGATACGAAAAATGATAAGGTACTTATTTCAGGCTTAGACCTGCCGGGAAATTATTATGAGCTGTATCGGTGGAATGAAGTATTTAGCGTGTACAGCCCTTAATAGCTAATTAAAACATAAGAAACTAAGGTGAAAAAATGAATATACGTTTGTTGGTAAAAGAAGACGCTGACGTGTACTTTGAACTCCGTCTTCGTGCTTTAAAAGATCATCCCGAAAGTTTTATTTTAAGTTATGAAGAAGAATATGAAAAAGAAATTGCTGATATCCGAAATTATTTTCCAAGCAGCCAATCAGAATTTGTAGTAGGAGCTTTTATGGAAAAACAGCTTGTGGGGATCGTGGGGTTTCAGCAGCAAAAGCCTTTAAAAGTTCAGCATAAAGGAGATATTTGGGGGATGTACGTAGCCCCTGAAGCAAGGGGGAAAGGTCTTGGAAAGAAGCTGTTAAAAACCGCTGTTGAACAAGCTTTTTCCAAAACGAATGTTTTGCAAATCTACCTGGCCGTCGCTGCTAAAAATGAAGGAGCAAAAGCTCTATACAAAAGCCTCGGTTTTACTTCTTATGCGTATGAAAAAAGAGCTCTTCAAGTAGATGGTGAATTTATCGATGAAGAGCATATGGTATTGTCTATAAAAAGCCTTTGATCATATCAAAGGCTTTTTTGTACGGGAAAAATTTAGCTGAAACGTATAGAGATGGAAGCACATTCCCCATAAATATGCTATGATTTAACATATAGGATTATGGAGAGGCGAGGCAGCAGATGGAAAAACTGATTGAATTAAAAAATGTTGCAAAAGTATACAAAAAACATACCGTATTAGAAAACATTCACACGACCCTTTATAAAGGAGAGACTGTCGCGATTGTTGGGAAAAACGGTGCCGGAAAAAGTACGTTTTTAAAGTTAATTGGCGGATTATCGAAACCGACTAAAGGGACAATTCACCTTCATAAAGAAACCGGTACGCCTGGATTTGTGGTGGAACAATTTCCTCAGGAGCTCCGTTTTACGCTAGCAGGTTATTTGCAGCACATGGGACGAATTCAAGGATTGTCTAAGAAAAAGCGCACCTCTAGAATTGAAGAGCTGCTCGAAACTTTCGAAATGGTAGAGTTTAGGCATGAAGAAATCATTTCTTTTTCAAAAGGAATGAAGCAAAAAGTCAACATGATGCAAGCGCTGCTGAGTTCTTCTAAGCTGCTATTGCTTGATGAACCTCTATCAGGATTAGATGCTCGTGCTCAGCTAGAAGTAGAACGAATTTTTACAAAGCTCAAAGAACGAGGGATGACCATTGTATTTACGTGTCATGAAGAAAGGCTCATTCATGCTGTAGCGGATCGTGTTATCACCATTGGCTCACAGCGCATTTTAAAAAATGAGCGCGTTCAACTCATTGAGCATTTAACGGTCATTGAGGCAAATGTCATTCTCAATAAGCCGCTTCGTTTATTAAAAGAAAAGTGCACGAAAATTGAACAGCACGGAAACTACTGGATTTTTTATATAGATAAAAAATATGTAAATGAGTTTCTTGCAGAATTGCTTGCTGTTCAAGCTGAAGTTGTAAAGCTATATCATATGGAAAGGGAAGAAATTTAAGATGGGTGCATTGATTCGCTATCATTTTATTACATACATTAAATCGTATCGATATATTCCGCCGCTTGCACTTTATATTATTTCGCTGTGTATGAACTATACATATAGACCGAACCCGGTGCTTGATAGCTTTTTTAATACAGCACTTTTCCTCTTTTTTCTAACCACTTGGTTTACGATGTCTCTGTTTCACGCGGAAGATTCCAGTCAAGAAGTTATTACAAAACTTCATGTAGGGAAAAAGAACAAGTACTTTATAAGCAAGCTTATTAGCTGTATGCTGCTGTTTACATTTTTATCAGCGGTTTCCATTGCTTATCCCGTGCTGCTTGATATGTTTGAAGTGGATATATCCACTAAGCAAATGGTGTTCGGGTTTATTATTCACTGGACGTTTAGTTTGCTTGGTATGAGCATAGGCCTTGTTTTCACAAGAGATGTTGTAAGAGAAGGCAGCTTATCGTGGTTTGGACCTCTCTTTATTTTAATCGTTACGCTTGCAGCGGCAGGCGTTTCATTTCCGTATCAAGGAGGGGGACTGCTGCTGTATGTATTGCCGCCCGTATCTGCAATCATTCAATTTATTAACGAAGGATTAAACAAATTTTTGGTGTTTGGCTGGGCTTTGCTTTATGCCATAGCATTAATTAGCCTGTACTTGTGGAGAGCGAATAGAAGAGATGTATAAAGAATAAACACTTGCCGCGGCAAGTGTTTATTTATTATGAAGCACGTTATAAAGACGATCCGGGTAATTAGTAAACATGCCGGTTACGCCCCACTCGATAAGCATTCTCATTTGCTTTTCATCATTTACTGTATAAGGATGAACGTCTAAATCATATGAGCGAGCTTTTTGTACATATGACTTTGTCAGCGTGTTTGCATTAGGACCGATGCCGTCCGCGTACGTTTTGATTTGTCTGAACTGCTGATCTGTTAACATATTGGTTTGCTTAGAACGAATCAGTTGAATTAGTTTCATCGTAGGTCGGTATCGATGGACGGTTTTTAAGCTTTCAGGACTAAATGATTGTACAATGACGTGATTGGTATGAATGTTGTACTTAGCCATCAGCGTCAGCAATTCCTTTTCCATACCTGGATATTCATGAGGAGATTTTGTTTCAATATAATAGTTTGTTCGATTGCCAAACGTACGGAATATTTCTTCTAAAGTTGGAATGACGGCTTTTTTATTACCTTTTCCTGCGTTCAAACGCTGAAGCTGCTTCACTGTATACTGTTTTACATATCCTGTTCCATTTGTCGTTCGGTCAACTTTGTAGTCATGAATTGCTACCAGCTGCTGATCTTTAGACATATGAAGATCAAGTTCAATGTAATCCGCTTTTTGTTGAACGGCCGCGAGATAAGATTGCATCGTATGCTCTGGCTCATAACCTGATGCGCCTCGATGAGCAATAATGGCTACTTTTTCTGCTTGAGTAGAAGCTGCCTGCGTATGTATAAACATAAAAATACCGCATAAACAAAGAGTGAGTGAGCTTACAAACCACCATTTTCGTCTCATATCAAAACTCCTTTTTATTGAGGGGTCGTGCATTAGTTTACTAGTGAGATGTTGTGTTCATATTAAGGCTGTGTAAATATTTAAATAAAACGAACGAGTATGTAATTAAAAGTAATAAACGCCGATGTTTAGTGAGAAACATCGGCTGCTTTTTCCGGGCGAAGGCTTGTATAAATAACGAGCCTGCGCTCATGAGTTTTCTGTTTATGATCAAACGTTCCCGTACAGGTGATTAAATTAAGCTGGTGTTGAAAAGTTGGACCGAAAATCTCTCTGATAGGAGCAGAATCTCGGGGATAAGAAGCTTTATTGGTAACAACAAAGGTCAGCTGATCCCCTTGCTGATCGGTTACAAAAATTTCATCTCCTTTTGTGAGCTTGTCGAGATGATAGAAGATAGCGGGTCCTTTTTGATCATCAACATGTCCTGCAATGACCGCATTTCCTTCCTCTCCGGGTCTTGCTCCGAGCTTAAACCAAGCTACATCATGACCATTATCAGGAACGCTCATTTCACCTTGGTTAGTAAGGCCCATTCCTTTTATAAAAGCCTTGATATGAAGTTTCGGAATAATAAGCTGAGATGGAAGAGGCGTAGAAGCATTTCCTGAAGATTTCAAGGATTGAGCTGATTTTGTTTCAGCCATCTTCACAACAAAATCCGTCGAGCTGTTTGCAATTGCTGATTGGGCAAACCAGCTGCTCATGAATAGTATAAAAGAAAAGGTGAAAACCCCTCCTATCCATTTCATTCGCTTTCGTATCCTCTGTGACGACGAACAACAAATATAGCGACTGCTCCAATTCCTAATAAAGTAAGAACTGGCACAATTGAATTATAATTATTCTGTGAAGCACCGCCCATACCTGTTTTTGGCATTTCGGAAGGCATAGCCGTATTATCTTTTAATAAAAGCGTTTCAAGACTGTCGGCTTTGTTAATAGCGAGCACCGTGTAGACCGTGTTAGCTTCTAAATTAAGGTTTGGAATGTCCAGTACTTTTTTGTTGTCTTGACTAGTTGCAATGGTTAAATCATAGGTTCCGGCATCTACTTCAGAATAATTTGTCATTTGTTTAAAAGCAGTGTCTTTAAACAAAGTAGGGCCGTGATTAATACCTACATTAACAGCGGGAGCATCTGGAGAAAAGTGAGCAATTCGAATTTTACTCTTTCCTTTAGCTACGTTCATATCATCTTGAGCTACTTTTAATTCCAAGTGTGCAACTTGGTTAATAGCAGCAAGAGTATAGGCCTTGTTTGCTTCGACGGTTACATTAGTGGAAATGACAGGTTTTTCTTTTCCTTTTGTACCTATGGCATATACCTCTATTTTATGAGACCCCGCAGGTACTTTAAGGTAATCTGTCACATCTTTAAACGATGCGCCGACTACGATGCTTTGATTGTCCACATATATATCTACTTCAGGTGCATCAGGTGACGCATGCACAACTCGTATCATCGCCTCCTGCACAGCTGCAGAAGTGAAACTATCTGAAAAAGCTAGTAATAAAACTGCGAGTAAAGAAGCAGCAATAATCTTTACACGGTTCATAACGTTTTACTCTCCTTTTAATCTAAGTTTGTCCTGTTAGTCCCGTATGAAAAGTGGTGAGCATTCATTCACTTTTGAACGTACTCGGGCATTTATTCACTTGTTATCATCTACAATTTTATCCAATATATGCATAATTTATTTCATTAGATGAAATTTTTGTAAAAGGCCAGGTAAATAGTTTGAATTTTGTGATAATATTAAAAAAAGGGTTTGATTAGTAGTTGATGTCTCTATTACAAAAGGAGGGGAAGTTATGTGCTGCAAACGAATCATGAAATAAAAAAGGTTGTTCATCGTTCGCTATCAGCTAAAATGATTGTAAAGCGTATGCTGTTTATTTTAGTGGGAGCCCTTTTAATGGCCGTCGGGCTAGAATTTTTTCTTGTCCCTAATGAGGTTATTGACGGTGGAATTGTAGGTATATCTATTATTTTATCCCACTTAACGGATGTTCAAATCGGCTTTTATATCTTCGTATTAAATCTTCCATTCTTTTTTATTGGATACAAGCAAATTGGGAAAACATTTGCGCTATCTACGCTTTTAGGTGTTATCATTCTATCCATTGCTACCTCTATTTTTCACGACTTGCCGGTCTTAACAGGTGATCCTCTTTTAGCCACTGTGTTTGGCGGAATTGTTCTAGGTGTGGGAGTAGGAATTGTTATTCGGTACGGAGGTTCGCTAGACGGCACCGAGATATTAGCTATTTTATTTAATAAACGTACGCCTTTCTCCGTAGGTGAGACGATTATGTTTTTTAATTTATTTATTTTGGGAAGTGCCGGTTTTGTATTTGGCTGGGATCGCGCTATGTATTCTTTAATGGCTTATTTCATTGCTTTTAAAACAATTGATATTGTGATTCAAGGGTTAGATGAGTCTAAGTCAGCTTGGATTATCAGCGAACAATATGAACAAATTGGCGAAGCGATTCTTGCTCGTTTAGGGAGAGGCGTCACGTATTTAAATGGGGAAGGGGCGTATACGGGAGATGATAAAAAAGTCATTTTTTGTGTAATTACCAGGCTTGAAGAAGCAAAGCTAAAAGCGATTATCGATGAGATAGATCCATCTGCTTTTTTTGCCGTAGCAGCTATTGCTGAAGTTAGAGGAGGGAGATTTAAGAAACGAGATATTCATTAGTGAAGGTTGTCTGCTAATAAGGCTGTCCCGTTATTACATGCAGCAGCCTTTTTAATTTTCTCTTTTTGTTTCGAGTATATGGAGTGGTTTATGTCACTTCTGCTGCGTCCTGCTTTGGGCATATCGAACCTCTCTTTTTTCTTGTATATCTTTAAAACAAACATGTAAAATGTCTAAAAGATATAAAAAGAGTACATAGTAAAAAAACAGAAAGAGGGAGTGACATGAAAAAAACGTTAAAAATAGTAGGAGTCGGTCTTGCCGTTCTTGTTGCGGTAACCGTGGCTTTTTTTGTCATATGGTCAGGTTTTGATTATGAACCTTCAAAGCAGCTTCACTCACTAGTAGATGAGAAAAAAGTAGTGAAGAAAGACAATTATTACGTATTCAAGCCTCAAACGAACAAAGAGATAAAAGCCGGCTATATTATTTATCAAGGTGCTAAAGTAGAACCGTTAGCATATGGCTATTATGCTCAGCAAATTGCAAATGAAGGATATCTTGTTGCTGTTGTAGATTCTCCGTTTAATATGAGTTTTTTTAGTCAAAACAAAGCGACGGATATTGTGAAGAGCTATCCGAAGATTTCCGCATGGTTTATCGGAGGGCATTCCCTTGGAGGAGTGAGTGCAGCCTCTTATGCGTATGATCATCAAAACTCAATAAAAGGCTTAGTTCTTTTAGCATCGTATCCGATGAATAAAAATAATTTTTCAACTTCCACTTATCCTATTTTGTCTTTAACCGGTGAAAAAGATGGTTTGTCGACGCCTGAAAAAATTAAAGAAACCAAGCATTTACTTTCAAAAAATACGGAGCTGGTTCAAGTAAAAGGAGCTAATCACGCACAGTTTGGAATGTACGGAAAACAAAAAGGCGACAACAAAGCCAGTATTTCCCCTAAAGAGCAGCAGGATGAGCTAGTAAAAAGAACGGTCAAGTGGTTAAACAGTCAAATAAAAAAGTCCGCCAGTAACTAACTGACGGACTTTTTTATTTTTTTTGGAAATAAAACTTGAAAAAATAACCAGTTAGTTATATAGTTAGTTACATGAGTAATGAACCACTTAAGCGAGGTAGTCAAAATGAAACAATCATTAGATCATCAGCGACCAATTTTTCAACAAATCAAAGAAACCATCGAAGAGAATATTTTGAATGATGCTTTTCCAGAAGAAGAAAGAGTACCGTCTACGAATGAATTTGCCAAAATGTATCGCATTAACCCTGCAACAGCAGCTAAAGGGATTAATCAGCTAGTTGACCACGGAATATTGTATAAAAAGAGAGGGATAGGGATGTTTGTATGTGCGGGCGCCAAAGAAGTATTGCTTACACAAAGAAAAGAAGAATTTTATAACCGTTTTATCGTTCCCCTGAAAAAAGAAGCACAGCATTTGGGGATTACGGTAAACGAGTTAAAAGAGCTGTTAGATAAGGGGGAAATAAAATGAATATAGAAGCGCAGCTGTTAAATAAATGCTATGGATCTAAACAAGTGTTAAAAGACATTTCACTTACGCTAGCACAAAATAAAATATACGGGTTGCTAGGTAGAAACGGAGCGGGCAAAACGACTCTGATGCAAATTGTAGCCGGGCATATTCCAGTTACGACAGGAGAAGTAAAAGTAGGAAATCAATCTCCATTTGAAAACCGCTCTGTTTTGCAAAACATCTGCTTAATTAACGAAAGCGGAAATTTCAAAAAAACATTAAAAGTCAAAGACGTGCTAAAAATTGCGTCACTTTTTTATCCTTATTGGAGCCAAGAAGCTGCTGAGAGGCTGATGGAAGAGTTCGATTTAGATTGTAATATGAAAGTGAAAGCATTATCTAAAGGTATGGAATCAGCATTAGGAATTATTGTTGGGCTATCTTCTCGAACGAGCATCACAATCTTTGATGAACCTTATATTGGGCTTGATGCTGCGATGCGAGCGCGTTTTTATGAGCTTTTATTGGATGAATATGAAGAATATCCACGCACGTTCATTATCTCAACGCATTTAATTGATGAGGTAAGTAATTTATTTGAAGAAGTACTTATTATGCAAAAAGGAAAGCTGATTCTTCAAGATACGGCAGAAAATTTGCAGCAGCGCTGTGTAAGTGTGAAAGGACCTAAAAGTCAAATTGAAGAATATGAAAAAGGAAAGCAAGTAATCCATGAACAAGTATTCGGAGGAGAGAAAAAAATAGTGCTTTTTAACGAAGATATTTATGCTGAGGAGCTTATCGACAGTTCATTTCATGTAGAAGCTGTTCACATACAGGATATTATGATTTATCTTACAGCAAATCGTGGAGGTGTAGCGTAATGAAAGGACAGTTTGCCGCCATTAGTTATTCGCTCTACGTTGAACTAAAGTATTTAATGATTCGCTTTTGGACGATTCTGTTAGCTTTTGTTGTAGTAGATATTTTAGTTTTCAGTCAGGTGAATGAGCATCTCCTATTAGTAACAAGCATGCCGCAGTACATCTTTTCAGGTATTGTAAGTTTTATTATCATTCGAAAAAGTTTCTCCTTTTGCTTAAAGTTAGGAGCTACTCGTAAAGCATATCTTTTAACGATGACCTGTGTTTTTGCTTTATTTGCAATTGTAATGTCACTTATCAATGTTGTCATCATGAGCATTTCAATAAAGGTGATTAATAGTTTGAATTTAATGAATGTTCAGCTTTATTATGCGAGTGACTTTATCTTTCATGATCCTACTGTCGCTATTCATTTTTTAACGGACGCTGTATTTATCTTTTTTATTACAGCAGCAGCATGTTTGCTCGGCAGCATCGTTTACAAATTCGGGCAAACAGGAGGGATGATCACCGGTGCTGTTTTAATCTTACTATTTACCATTCCAGTGACAAAAGAACCGGTTATTCATTTTATAAAAAGCTTTTCGAACGGGTCGTTGTTACTTACATTCGGAACAATGGTTATCACAAGCTGCCTATTCTTTCTTATCAACTGGCTGTTTTTAAAAAAAGCGTCTCCTGTCCATCAAGCCTAATAAAAAAGCAATCATTCCTTTACTGAATGATTGCTTTTTTATTGTACTTTTTTTGAACAAGCTGCATCAATATCTAGAATCCAGTCGTGAAACTTTTGCTGAAGAAGTTGAAGAGAAGACTGATTGTTCGATACAATGTCCAGTCCGCGCTCGTCGTATAGGTGGAAGATGGTTTCTTTATTCAAATTCACAATGTAACACTCTTCTTCAATAGCCGGATGAATATGAAGATCACGGTTAGCAATTGATTGCAAAAGAAGCTTTTCTTTCACATCATTTGTTTTGCAGGCAATAATATACTCAGCGTTATTTAATAATGCTACGGATTGAACTTCTTGTTTCTTCAGGCGAGAGCGAATGAATTTTTTAATAGCTGTTTCTTTTTTCTTTTTTAAAAGTAAATCATCCTGTGCAGCATTCGCTTTGAAAACAAGTAACAGCTCATCATTTTTTTCATGGAGTGTCTCAAAAATTTCATAAGCGCGTGCGTACACATTTTTCATGTATTCTCGTTCCCATACGCCTTTTTGATTGGTAAGCGTAAAGCGGATGCCTGCCGGCGCGTTATAAAAAAGAGGTCTTTTCATTTGAACATTTGGAAACATTGTTGTTAAGTATGATTGAAGCCGCATTGTAGTCATACGCAACACCTCATTTAGTTTAGTCCTGACTTAATATGTTGAGTTTAGTCTATCACGTGATTAGCTAAATTTGTAAAGAAGTAATGTTATTTAATCAAAAGGTAACCAAACTGTTATATTTTGTTGATTTTGCATTATTTCTTTACACAACCTTTGCGGATGAACAGGTTTTTTCATACGCCTGTCGTATTACTTAACGTAGTAACGACGTGAAGAAAGGATGATAATACGGTGAAAAAACAGCTTGTTCTTATTTCAATTATTACAGCTGCTTTCTTTGTGCTCATTTTTCACAAAACGATCTTTCAAGAAGGTAATCCTCTTCCTATTGCATGGAGTATTGTAAAATTAAAATCTTCGGGTGAAGATGTTGTTCAAATATCCGATAAACCTAAAAGGTATCTCATTCATTCAAATGACTACTTAACGTTTATTAAGCAAATGAAAAAGAAGAAAGTGAATTTTCAATATCAAGATGATAAAAAATTTTATTTTAATAACGACAATGAACGCCAGCTGTTCGTCAGCAAAAACTATACCGATAAGTTCACGATTATGGAACTAAAGAAAAAAGAGCTGACTGAAGCTGGCGTTGAGTAATAAGAGCTAATCTCTGCCCTGTGTTCCAAAATCTTTAATTTGAACATGAACATGATAGTCGATTGTCGACTGGCTAAATATTTCATCCCATTCATGCTGATGTTTTTTCCAAAAATGAGGGTGATGAATTCGTACGTAATCATGCAGGTCAATCACATCAGCTTTGTAGTTGTTTTGCAATAAGCGGAGTGTTTTTTCTGCGTCTTTTCGAATAATTTTTTCTATTTTTTTTTCGGTGTTCTTTACATTAGAGGCGGCAAGAGCCTGTTTTGAAGTCTCCCAATCTTCTGATAGCCTGCCGCTTGTTTGAACGTTGATGTCAAAATGAACGGAGTGATTTGAATCAATGCGGGCCTTCACATCTTGCTGAACATCTCCAATTTCATAGGAAAAGGGGTATGGACCGTGTTTGCCGTAAATAATTCCGCCTTTAATATTCCCCGTTAACCACGTTAAAGCCTCCACTTGGTGCTGAGTTAAGGTGAATTTTGCTTTTTTATCTTTTATGATTGCCGCGCCGTCTATTTCAACGCTGTTTTTAATTTTAGAAAGCCGCTGTATTAAAAAGCTTTGATCTGTTTTTAACTTAGCCGATAGCTCTCCCATCGTTAGGGGATTTAGAATTTTATTCGTTTTGAATTTATTGTAAACAAGCTCGTAAATTAAGTTTACAGGCGGTACAGACATTCCTTGAATCGTTAAAACGTTTTTAGCATCGCCTTTTGTAACAAAGGCAAGGCTGCTGCGCCGTATTTCATTATCACGTACAAACTGATTGATAAGCGCATCAAGAGGGATGGTCTTGCTCGCTTTTTCTCCTATTAAAAGTGCTCGCTGATGCTGGCTGTATATAGGATCAGATTTCAGCGAAATATTTCGCGTGATTTCATGAATTGTAGGGCCAGCGGTTGTAATGTTTTTGTATGGAATGGAAGAGGACATATTTCCGGATTCCGTCTCGGTTAACGTTTGATGAGTCAGCACAAGCTGATTTTTTCCTGTTTTTGGTTCGATTTTCGATGTAATATCCATTGCCACTCCTATAACAAGAGCAAGTTGTTCAATGTTTCGATGATTTGTACAGCCGCACAATAAAAAAATGGTCATTATGACAGGAAGACATTTTTTCGTCATTTGAACACAACCTTTTTTATTTTCATTAACATGCTGAAAAAAAGAGGGATAACCAAAAATGTCACTAAAAATGCCCAGCCTAGAACAGTTGAATAATTCGACACGTCGCTTGCTGTTTTGGGCGCTAAAGAGCTCATAAATAAAACAGGCACAAGAAAGATAATATTAGTAGTTGATCGGTTTTTGAAAATCTTTTTAAATCCTGAAACAGCTAAAAAGAAATACATTACAAAGGTTAAAAAAAACTGAAGAAGCCAGACAATAAGTAAAAATAATTCAAGCCTCTCAAAGAAAATTCCTTTTACTTCATGCGTCTGAACAAATTCAATCGTAGGCCAGACGGTCGTTTTTACCTCCGGAACGGATAACGCGCCGACAACTAATACGTAAGTGATAATATATAAAAGTAAAGGAATAGAAAATCCGATGATAGAAACTTTTCGTAAATGATTTTTGTTTTTCATATGCTTTGGAAGAAATACAATCGTTTCAATCCCTAAAAAGGAAACAGAGACGGTTGTAAAAGCAGCAAGAAGCGGGCTGAATCCATCGGCTAACACGGGCTGTAAGTTTTTTAAATCGACCATTCCGATACTAAGAAGATATAAGATAAGAAGAATGATGACCGTGACAGGAAAACATAGGGCCATTACTTTTCCAATAGAATTAATACCGCCAGTGATTAAATAGACGCCTGTCAAAATAAACGAAAGGATAATTAACTCAATGGGCATCGTTTCCAGTAAATAGAAATGGATCATTTCTGCCATAGCTCTTACTTCAAAACTTGCTACAGATGTGAAATAAACGACTATAGCGAAGTTGAAGATATTTCCAATCAGCTTGCCGGTTACTTCTTGCGTGAAGTCAAACATACAGCTGATCGTAAAATATTTAACCATCCAGACTAAAAAAAGAACAATTCCAATAAACAAAAGGCCGTCCATAATAAGTACAATCCATCCGTCTGCATTATTTGTCTGGTTTGTAATGCTGCTTGGCAGTGTTAATAAACCGACGCCCAGCATGGTTGAAGAGATAATTGAAATGGCATAAAAGTCTGAAAGAAGCTTGCTTGATTGTGACTGTGATTGTTCCATATGGTCCTCCTTTTGTCAGTTTTATTTGGCTTTATTTTTAGACTGTTTTAGACTTTTGTTTGGGAGACGAATATAAGAATCTTTCCACGCTTTTTTATTTAACGCAAAAAACGGTTTGAAGTAAGCCATACCAAAACTTTCGAGCTTGGTTAGATGAATGACGAGAACAAGAAAAAACATGGTAACTCCGTATAATCCAAAGATTGCTGCAATCATCATAGATACGAAACGCAAAATTCGAAACGAAAGGCCAATTCCGTACTGAGGAACGGTAAAGGACGCAATTGCCGATACAGATACAACAATAATCATAACGGAGCTAACGATATGAGCTTCCACCGCTGCTTGACCAATCACAACCCCGCCTACAAGTCCAACTGTTTGTCCGACAGGAGTAGGGAGACGCAGCCCGGCTTCGCGTAATAATTCAAGCGTCACTTCCATGACCACTGCTTCGATAAAAGGAGAAAAAGGAACGTTTTCTCGTGTGGCAGCAATAGTAATAGCTAGTTCAGTCGGAAGCAGCCCTTGGTTAAACGAAACCAGTGAAATATAAATAGCTGAAAAGAATAGGGTAATAAAAATAGACAAGTACCTTAGTAGTCTTAGCAATGAACCAGCTATCCATCTTTCGTAATAATCATCGGGTGATTTCATAATCATATCGAAAGTTGTAGGCACTAAAAGAGCAAAAGGAGAGCCATCTACTAAAATGGCTACTCGCCCTTCATTCACCGCAGCGAGAACACGATCCGGTCTTTCTGTATTTTGTACTTGAGGGAACGGTGAGTAAGGTGCTTCTTCTAAAAATTCTTCAATCATTCCTGAATCTTGAATGTTATCTAAAGGAATGTCTAATAATTTCTCTCGGACTTGATTCACGATGTGAGTTTGACAGTGTTTATTATGAAAAACGATACTTGTTCGATGTTCCTTTGTATTTCCAATATAAATGTCTTCAATAACCATTTCTTCTTCGGTAGAACGCTGCCTTAAAAGACCAAGGTTTTCATCTAAGTTTTCGATAAGAGCAATTTTAGGGCCGCGCACTACTTTTTCTGTTGTAGGTTCACTTAAAGAGCGCTGTTTGGTCATAGACATATTCAGCGAGTATGCCGTGGTGCTTTCGCTAATGAACAGCAAGGGCTGACCTTTAAAAAAACACGAGATTGCTTGCTTGTATGTATAAACTTCTTTGTCTTTAATGACAGAAATAAACGAATCGATGTCATCGAGTGTTTGCGTTTCACTTTTTGCTTTTGTCTCAACAACATGCTGAGTAAGATTATCAAGTTTTTCTCCGTCTACTAATCCTTGGAGATAAATAATACATATATATTTTGTGGGAGACAGCCATAATTTTTTGGAACCAACATCTGTATTTTGACCCACCAAATCTAGAAACGTTTGAACGGTGTAGTCTGCATTGGGCTGAAATTTTGAATCGAGCATAAATAAACTCACCGCCTGTTGTGTTAATGAGCTTAGTGTTTACGATGTGAAAACGAGTTATGCGAAAAATGTGGAAGAATAGAAAAGATATGTTATGGTAAAGAAAAGAGGTGATGGTATGCTACATTCATTTACGTTAAAAACGAATAAGCGTGACGAAATGATTGACGTGACGAGTCAGGTACAAGAATTAATAAGAACAGAAGGATTAAAAGAAGGGGCTGTAGTTGTTTACTGTCCTCATACAACCGCTGGTATAACAATTAATGAAAATGCGGATCCGGATGTAAAAACCGATATGATCCGACGTTTCGATGAAGTATATCCTTGGGAACATAAGTTAGATCTTCATATGGAAGGAAATACGGCTGCGCATCTCAAAGCGAGCACCGTCGGCTCCTCTCAGCATATAATCATTCACGATGGGCAGCTGCTGCTAGGAACGTGGCAAGGAATTTATTTTTGCGAGTTTGATGGACCAAGGACTCGTACGTATTATGTGAAAATTTTATCCCTACAATAACTTTTTTTCATACTCATTGTCCAACTTTCTTTTTAAAGTTGTTATAAAACAAAGTTTAGTTAATATAAATGTTATATAACAGTTAAAGGGAGAGATTGAACAATGGAAAAGATCGGTGCAGAACAAGAAACAGTGAAAAAAGAAAACGAAAAAACAAATTTTACATGGGTGGAAGAATACCCAACTATTTTAGACATTGTCAATGAGTATTACAGTACGTGTCGATAAATAAAGTGAAGAGACAAAATTATTTTAATTGAAAGAAAATCCGAATGAGTTTGATTCTTGCTTGAGAATTTAACGCGTTCGGATTTTTTCATTGGTAGGGTGGACGTAGGTTTCGTGTAGGTAGACGAGCAGGCTCATCGGCCGCTGACGGAAAACGAAGTCTTACACTGAGATCAACAGCGATGCAACAAGCAGTCGAGATCATTTATCTCACTTGTTCGTCTTTAGGTTGGATTGATTTAGTTATGTCTTACTATCTTTTTTTATAAAAAAAGATATAATAGTAGCAATTTTCCTAAAAGGTTTAATATAATAAATATTAGGGTACTAAATTGTATGAAATAAAGATAAAACGCATCGTTTCATACTATTTCCTTTTTTACCGCTAGTATAGCCTTGAAGAAAAAGTTTCATTTGATATACTAACTATACGCTTAGTCTTTAAAAGAAAGATGAAGATTCATTGTCATTGTTACACGCAGTGAATGAGCTGCCTTTGCTTGGCGAAAACGTCGTACAAACAAAGACAGATAGCGAATTGTTTTGGGTGCGTTCATTTAGTTCAAAACAGGGAGGCGATTAGTCTATGTTACTTGTACGTATGGCCATGATTGGTTTCTTTTCATTAACAGCCATATCATTGTTTTCTTTTCAGTCCGTTGAAATTATCCATGCCATTATGGACTTTTTCTCATCAGCTGATAAGTACTAAAAAACTATATTTTTTTAAATAAAAAGCGGATAACCCTTAGGGGCTATCCGTCAAAAACCGCCCAAAAGGCGGTTTTTTTATGCTTATAGCTGTGCTAACAAACGCACTGCATTCATTCTCTGATGACAAAGTCCACGTGTTTTTTAGCTTAACATTCGTTAAAATAAGTATTTACGTACTGTTCAAACTGAAGCCAATCGTCCACGCGTGGGACATTTACTTCTTGGTTATACGGGTAGCTCATGGCAACAGCATGGCGACCTGTAGCTTGAAAAGCCTTCAAATTATGCGGTGCATCATCAAATAGCAAGTCTCCGTATATTTTATCTTTTTGGTGTGTAAACACGATATTATATTTTCCGATAAACGGAAGGTGTTTCTCAACCCACTGTTCTTTTTCTGTATAAGCATAGGTACGGCTGCTTGTGACAATTAAAATGGAAAACCTCTCATAAAGTCGTTTAAGAACCTCAACAGCATGAGGGAGAGGTTGTAAATGTAAAAAAAGCCCCGGCTGATCGAGGTAGTCATAAATTTTCGTGCCGCATTCCGGCTTTACATACTTTTCTGATTCCCAGCATTTTAACTTTTCAACCGATAAGCTGTCGCAATAATCTTGGTTATATTGGTTATGCCAATCCGTCATAAGATCACAAATGACAGAATCCATGTCAATTAAAAGGGTGTGCATTTATTCAACTTCCTTTACAGTATTCATCTACACGCTTGGTTTTGCAATGTAATGTGCTGTTTCTACTATACCAAATCTTTTACATGCATAAAAAGAGCAAGCCGCATCAAAATCGCACAGCTTGCCCTTTTTATAGAAACTACATTCTTTTAGCACCTAAATAGCGTTTGCTCCAATAGCTCTCTTTTAGAGAAGAGATGCTCACACCTTTAGATGAAGAGCAGTGAAGAAATTGGTTATTTCCTAAATAAATTCCTGCATGAGAAGGCCCTTTTGTATAAGTTTGGAAGAACACAATATCTCCAGCTTTTGGACTTGAGACGCGCGTTCCTTTTTGATAAATTTGAGCTACTGTTCGAGGAAGCTGAACCCCGCCGCCATGTTTGAACGCATAGCCAATAAAACCGCTGCAGTCAAAGCCGCTTGGCGTTGTTCCACCCCAGCGATATCGAACGCCCATATACTGTTTTCCTTTGTTAATCACTGCGTTAGGGTTATAGCGCGCTGAGCTAGAAGGCGATTTGCCCTTTGCTGAAACGCCTAGTTTAGCATACGTTCCTTTTCCGACAATACCATCTGCTGCTAGTCCATTTTTGCGCTGAAATGATTTTACAGCAGAAGTTGTAACAGTCCCAAAGTATGTAGTCGTATTTCCTTTAAAATAACCTTTATTTTTCAACGTTTGTTGTAGTTGTTTAACATCTTGGTGATTCATGCCTTGGCGAAGCGTTTGGTCGCCTAGAGCCGCTTGGCTGACAATCGGGCTAGTAGAAACAATAACGCCAGCAAGCGTAAGAGCTGCTATTACTTTTTTCATAAAACTAGTACCCCCTGAAAATTTTTCCTGATTTGAGTAAATTCATCATATCATCTTTCGACAGTGTTCTACGTTACAATTTCATTACATATATGAAAAAAATGAAATATAAAGGTGAATATAGTCTTATAAAAGCTGTAACTAAAAGGGTTCTTTAGATGTACAATATTGCTAGAAAAACTTTGAATATTTGACGGTAAATAACTAAAAGATATGAAAAAGTATGTACATTTAAAATTTAACAAAGAAATATGTTGTGAATTACTACACAAAAAGTTCGAACTCGGGTAAAATGTAGAACTATAATATAGTAGTCATGTATGTGACTTTGATGAGGTGAAAGTAATGAAAAGAATAGGTGTATTAACAAGCGGCGGAGATTCTCCAGGTATGAATCCTGCGGTTCGTGCTGTTGTGCGTAAAGCAATTCATGAAGGTATGGAAGTTTACGGTATCTATCAAGGATATCAAGGGTTAATAGAAGGAAATATTAAAAAGCTAGAAGTTGGAGATGTTGGTGACATCATTCAACGCGGTGGAACTATGCTTTATTCTGCAAGATGTCCAGAATTCAAAACAGAAGAAGGGCGTTTAAAAGGTATTGAAAACCTTAAGAAGCACGGTATTGAAGGCTTAGTAGTTATTGGTGGAGACGGATCATACATGGGAGCTGTAAAACTAACAGAGCTTGGTTTCCCTTGTATTGGTATTCCAGGAACAATTGATAACGACATTCCAGGAACAGATTTTACATTAGGATTTGATACGGCTCTTCATACGGTTATCGATGCAATTGATAAAATCCGTGACACGGCGACTTCTCATGAACGTACGTTTATTATTGAAGTTATGGGTCGTAATGCAGGAGACATTGCTCTTTGGTCAGGTCTTGCTGGCGGTGCGGAAACAATCCTTATTCCAGAAGCAAAAGATGAGTTCCAAGAAATGGTTGACCGTTTGAGAAAAGGACAAGAGCGCGGTAAAAAGCACAGCATTATCGTAGTAGCTGAAGGCGTAGCCAATGGTAATGAAGTAGCGAAGCAGCTGCATGAAGCTGCAGGTATTGAAACGCGTGTAACAGTATTAGGACACATTCAGCGCGGTGGTTCCCCAACTGCTCAAGATCGTGTGCTAGGAAGCCGTTTCGGCGGTCGTGCAGTCGAGCTTTTGCTAGAAGGTAAAGGCGGCCGTGCAATCGGTATCCGTAAAAATGAAATTGTAGATTATGATATTATGGAAATTTTAGGTGAACCTCACCATATCAATGCTGATATGTACCGTTTATCTAAAGAGCTTTCAATCTAATCACAGTATGGCTGAGGCGAAACTTCTTATATCGAAGGAGTTTCGTCTTTTTTTGATTGCATCCCTGTTCCTTCGCAGTGTTTGCATGTTTTCATGTAACCGATACCAGGAATAACGGCTAGCTTTCCGAGTCCTTTGCAAAAGGTGCAAATTAATTCAAAACCAAACATCGTTCCATCCCCTCTGTACAAGTTTTCTTTCAGTTTATCATAAAAGTAGACAAATAATTTTAAAAATTATAGAAATAATCAAAAAAATGATTACATTTGAACAGCGAGTGATATAGTAAAGAAAGAAGACCATTTTACAAAAGAGGAGAGGAAGCGTGATGTTTAAACGAATTTTACTTGCCTCAGATGGCTCAGAGCATGCAGCTAAAGCAACAGAAAAAGCTGTTCAGCTGGCTCAGCTGACGGAAAACAGTTTTATTCAGGTCATTTATGCAGTAGAGGGTGATTCAAGATTAAAATCACTTAGCCGCGATGAGGAACGTGAAAGCCGGATACATACAACAGATGAAATTTTAAAGCAAGGAAACGTGGAGTATGAGATTACGTTTATGCACGGAGACGCGGCTAAAACAGTGATTCAATTTGCTAATCAAAATTCATTTGACCTTGTAGTAATAGGAAGCAGAGGGTTAAATCCTGTAAAAGGCATGCTGCTTGGAAGCGTGAGTTCTAAGATTGCACAGCAAGTAACGATTCCTGTGCTAATTGTTAAATAGGAGAGAAATGCAATGGTAAAACAGTACAAAGAGTTAAAACAGCTCATTGATGATGCTAAACACATTTGTTTTTTTACGGGAGCAGGAATGAGCACAGAGTCGGGTATACCTGACTTTCGCTCTCAAAACGGCTTATATCGCCAAAACAAAAGCTTTGTGGACGTAGTAGCTGCTGACTTCTATGAACAGTATCCTCATGAATTTTGGCCGCTGTTTAAAGAAATTTTTCATGTTAAAATGCTGCATCAGTATAAAGCAAATACGGGCCATCGCTTTATTGCTGAACTAGAAGAAGCCAAAACCGTGCATGTAATTACGCAAAATATTGATGGCTTGCACCAAGATGCAGGAAGCACGAACGTTTTTGAAATTCATGGGTCCATTAAGAGAGCTCATTGTCCGAGCTGTAAAAAAGAGTATGACTTAGCGTATTTAAATCAGTCAGCTCTCCCGCAATGTACAGCGTGTGAGCGCCTTTTAAAGCCAAATGTTGTTCTCTTTGGAGATGCCATTCATCAGTTCGATGAAGCAGTTACAGCAGCGCTGTCATCTGATTTATTCATCGTGCTTGGTTCATCGCTTGAAGTAGCACCGATTAATCAGATTCCGCTGCTTGTGAGCCGGTACAATCGTACAAACATGGTGATGATTAATAAAGAACCTACGCATTATGATTATTTGTTTGATTTGGTTATCTATGATTCCATTGGACAAGTGGTCGCAAATTTATAAGCGTCTATGCATGGACATAGCGCTTTTTTAGCATTTAGTGATAAAGTGTAGGGATGTATCATATGGTGTAGTACATCATCCATTCGCTAATGGATAGAAGGGATGTTTGCGCATATGAGTGGAGGCTTGAGAGTTTGTCTCTTCATTGTTGGTATTGCACTCAAAGTGACGGCTGTTTTGACTTTGATTTTTGAAATGAATCTTGTCCCTATTCACGGAAGGAGTCTCACTTATTATGCTGAAGCGATAGGTATGAAACTTCCAATTATCTGTTTTGTCTTTGGTTTTTTTTGTGTAGCAGCAAGCTTTTATTTACCTGCTAAAAATCGCCGAACCAGTAAATAGCAAGGGCAGGAGACTAACTAAAACGTTTGACTGCAAAGTTTTTAACATTTAAAATAAAGTCAATAAGTCTAAAAAGAAATAGGATAATTATTCCTTAATCTTTTTAGATATACGGAAATAGAGGTGATTGGATGGGGCAGTGTACCACGTTGGCGAAGTAGCATTATATGCACCAGTGTCAAAGCGTACAATACAGTATTATACAAACCAACATTTGCTTCACGCATATCGCTCTTTATCACATAATCGCTCTTTTAAGACGTTAACAGACTTTAACTTTATAAAGATTGGAAACTACTAAATTTTTTATAAATGAATGGAAGAGAGAATCAGCGCTGAAGCAACATCATGAAATGAAGCGATGTGAGCCATTGCTTCACATCTAGAACAGCTGAATAAAGAATGACCTGCTACATTAACGAGTGAAACGTGAGATAAGGAAGAAAGACTGGCAGTTTTGCTCCATATAAAAATGTTTATACATTTATCATGTGATTCCTCCTTATATACACTTTTCCAAGTGATCAGTACAGGGATAGAGTTCTTTATCCAAATTTTTTATTTTTTAGGAGGTGAGTCCTTACTCGTTTTTAAACGAGCTAAGGAACTTGATTGGACATATTTAACTTGATTTTACTAGCGGTACTGATTGCATTAACTGCTTTTTTCGTTGCTACCGAGTTTGCGATTATTCGCGTGAGGAGTTCCAAAGTGGATCAGCTTATAGCAGAAGGGAGCAGCAATGCAAAAGCTGCGAAGCAAGTTATTTCAAATTTAGATGAATACTTATCTGCGTGTCAGCTTGGTATTACGATTACTGCGCTGGGAATTGGTTGGTTAGGAGAGCCTACACTTTCGCATCTCCTCTCCCCATTACTTGATCAACTAGGGATAAGCGGAGCTTTAACAAAAGTACTATCTGTTGCGATTTCTTTTGCGGTTGTTACATTTATAAATGTTGTGGTCGGAGAGCTTGCTCCGAAAACATTTGCAATTCAAAAAGCAGAGAAAGTCACTTTATTATTTGTTCGTCCGCTTATACTCTTTTATAAAGTAACCTATCCTTTCATTTGGCTATTAAACAGTTCTTCTCGTTTAATAACAGGGTTATTTGGTCTAAAGCCTGCTTCAGAAAATGAGCTTGCACACAGTGAAGAAGAGCTTCGCATCTTGTTATCAGAAAGCTATAAAAGCGGTGAAATCAATCAATCGGAGTTTAAATATGTAAGTAAAATTTTTGACTTTGATGATCGCGTTGCCAAGGAGATTATGGTGCCGCGTACGGAAGTCGTTTCGATTGACCAGGAAGATACGGTCGAATACATCCTTGAGATGGTCCAAGAAGAACGGTTTACCCGCTATCCGGTCATCGATGGAGATAAAGACCATATTATTGGAATGGTCAATATGAAAGAGATTTTAACCGAGATTGTCATGAACAACAGCAAGGAAAAAATAGATTTAAAACAGTATATCCGTCCCGTTATTGAAGTAATTGAATCGATTCCTATTCATGATTTATTGCTTAAGATGCAGCGTGAACGCATCCATATGGCTATTTTAATTGATGAATACGGTGGAACAGCAGGGATTGTAACAGTAGAGGATATTTTAGAGGAAATTGTCGGTGAAATTCGTGATGAATTTGATGCGGATGAACTTCCATTAATTCAGAAAGTCAAACCCGATCATTATATTGTAGATGGAAAATTATTAGTAAGTGAGCTTAACGAGCTGCTTGGCACAACAATTGATGATACGGATGTTGATACAATTGGAGGCTGGGTCTTGACGGAAAAATATGACGTCAAGCAAGGAGAAAGCCTTAGCTTTGATCAGTATGACTTTACCGTTACAAAAATGGAAGGCCATCACATTCAATATATTGATGTGATCAAAAAACGTCAGGTGCATCAAAGCACAGATGAAGCGGTTAATGTGGCGGACATGAACCAGTCACAGGCTTTATCTTCATAATAAGAAGGCGCATTGCGAAAGAGCAGTGCGTCTTTTTGTTATAGAAAAGTGTGCGGAGAAGATGACAAAGTCATATGATGGAACTATGGGATAATATTACCGCTATGAATCTTGAAATCAATTTGCTTTAATAAAAGTATGAAAACTCTATCAAAACTTTTATTAGTAACATTGTTGTCTGTCACTCTAGCTTTTGGTCTTAATAACACTGCGCAAGCAGCAACCGTACATACCGTTCAATCGGGAGATACGATGTGGAAAATAGCAGTAAAATATCAGGTTGGCGTTTCCGAGCTGATTGAAGCGAATTCTGCTATTAAAAATCCTAATTCAATCTACCCGGGACAAAAAATTACCATACCAACAGATAAAGCGGGAAGTTCATACGAAGAGCAAGTGGTTCAGCTAGTGAATCAAGAACGCGCTAAAGTAGGGCTTAAGCCTTTAAAATCTAATTGGGAAGTAGCTCGCGTTGCTCGCTATAAATCGCAGGATATGATTGATAAAAACTATTTCAGTCATACATCGCCTACATATGGAAGTCCGTTCGACATGATGAAGAAATTTGGTATTACATACAGTACAGCAGGTGAAAATATCGCTGCTGGACAAGCAACTCCAAAAGAAGTGGTTAACGCATGGATGAATAGCGAAGGTCACCGTAAAAACATACTATCGAGTCAATTTACCGAAATCGGAGTAGGTTACGCTAAAGGCGGAAGCTACGGCCATTACTGGACTCAAATGTTCATTTCAAACTAAAAAAGAAAGGAAAAAAAGCTGACTACTAAGTCAGCTTTTTTTAGCTTCGAGCACTTTCTAGAAATTCTTTTGGATTGCCAGAAAGCTTTCCATCCTGCTCAACGATGAGTGTGCGCGTAGGGAAAGCGAATTCTACGCCTTCTTCTTCAAGAATGTCCATAATTTCGAAGTTTATATTTTCTTTTACATCTAAATAATCAGCAAAAACGGTTGTATTTGTAAAGAAATACAGATAGATATTTAGACTAGATTCATAGAAGCCGTCAAAATTTACAAGAATCGTTTCATTGTGAATTTCTTCGTGTTCAGTCAGCATCTTTTTAATTCTTGCCACTACGGTTTCTAACTTTTCTTTTGGTGTATTATAATTCAAATTTAAATGAAAGGCAATTTGACGTTTCCCCATTTTAGCCCAGTTAATAATAGGTTCATTAGAAAGAGTAGCATTTGGAACCGTTACGACTGCTTGAGCGAACGTTCGAACTTTGGTGCTTCGAAACGTAATATCTTCTACAACGCCTTCAACACTAGGTGTTTTAATCCAATCTCCAATGGTAAAAGGCTTTTCGGTAATAATTACAATTCCGCCGAATAAATTACTAACGGTGTCTTTTGCGGCTAGGGCAAAAGCAAGACCACCTAATCCAAGACCCGCTACAAAGCCGTTTACGTTAAAACCCCATTCTTCTGCGATGATGGAGATAGAAAGCATAACCACAACGATGCGGATGAACTTTTCAATAAAAGGAATAATGATTCGATCCACTTGGATATCAAAATTTTTGGCAAACGTTGCAAAAAATAAATTGGTAGAAGCAGCTAAATTATACAAGCCCCATCCTGCAAGGCCAACAGAAGCTGAACGAACTAAATGTCTTTCCGTGTCGGCTGTTAAAACATCAAAGGGAAGATAGGGAAGAGCAAGCTTGAAACCAATAATCACAAAAATCCAGCGCAGCGGCTTTTCAAAAGCTTCTAAAACGCTCGTAATTAAATTGATTTTTTTATTTTTGACAAAACCAATAATAAACTTAAACAAATAAGTCGTGAAAAGCTTGCGAAGAATTAAAAAGATCAAAAAGATCCCAATCGCAATCACGATTTTTTTCCAATCATCTAACGATGACAGAGACTTCAAAAAATCCATACAATCCTCCTAGTTACCAAAACTGTGCTACAGTCCATTTATATCCGTCAATTGAAAGCATTTCTATGTAGAGTGTTCTTTACCCTAAATTCATGCTTTTTAAAAGCTTCTTCCCTATTAAAATAGCACAAAAATACCTGTAAATCTATTTAAGTGATAATTATGAATATATCTCTTTTTAGTAAAAGAGACAGGCAATAGTCTGAAAATAAGTTGTATAATAAATAGGTGATATTATAAACGTTAATTTATCTTATTATTTATTTAAAACGTGCGTTGGAGGGAGAAGCTTTGTTAAGTCAATTAAATAGAGTGCTAGAAAAATTGATGCCGTTTATTACGCCTGTCAGCTTGCTCATAGGAGTTCTTATCGGTTCGTCCTTAAGTCAGTATACCTTCTTAATTCCATGGCTTTTCGCATTAATGACGTTTGCCGGAAGTTTGAATTCAAACTTTCACCAGTTAAATGCCACGATACACCGTCCATTTCCAATCATTATGGCCCTGTTTGTTTTACATATTTTTATGCCAGCGTGGGCTTGGAGCGTTGGCCAAGTGATTTTTCCACATGATGTATTTACAAGCACGGGTCTTTTGCTAGCAGCGATTATTCCAACAGGAGTGACTAGTTTTATATGGGTCTCGATTTACAAAGGAAGCATTCCTCTTGCGCTATCCATTATTTTAATTGATACTCTTTTAGCCCCGCTTATCGTTCCTTATACGCTTTTATTGGTGGTTGGAGACACCGTGCATTTGGAAGCGCTAAAGTTAGTCAAAGATTTATGTTTTATGATTGTCCTTCCATCTTTGTTAGGCATGTGCTTAAATCAATATACAAAAGGAACAATTAAGCAGACATTAGGACCAAAGCTGGCGCCTGTTTCGAAAATAGGGCTAAGTGTGATGGTTATGATAAATGGAGGAGTGATTGCACCTTATTTAAAACATATTGATAAAAAACTGCTGTTTATTATCGTGATCGTCTTTTTAATGAGTTCAGCTGGTTATTTCTTCAGCTGGATGATTGGCAAATGGCTAAGATGGGACCGAGCAAAAGTTGTGACGCTTACGTTTTGTGGAGGCATGAGAAATATTAGCGCCGGAGCCGTGTTAGCCGTATCTTATTTTCCAGCTCCCGTTGCTGTACCGGTTGTGCTGGGGATGTTATTTCAGCAGGTATTAGCTGCTTTATCGGGGCGTTTAGTTCAAAACTATTACGAGAAAAAAGATGCTGAATTTGTTTCATTAAAATGAAGAAGCAAGAGACGAACCTAAAGTAAGCACTCTGTTTTAATGATAGGAGATAAGGTGCTTGTACGCTTGCTGCGTTCAAGATAACGAGATGATTAGAAAAAGGAACGGTGTGGCATACTAGAAACAAAAAGGTCGGATATTTTTGCTTATCAATATAGCGCTGGCGTTTGTTTTACCTTGGATTTTTGGAACACTCTATTTACATCCTAAAAATCGTCGTTTACTGCCTTTAGTAGGAACTGCTTTTTGCGTTTTAGCAATCGTTATTAATGAATTAGGGAGCTATTATGGTTTTTGGAAACTCGGCACTTCTTTAGAAAATGAAGCATTAGAAGCGCTGCCTTTTAATTTAGGCGTCTATCCTGTATTGGCCAGCTATATGATTTTTTTAATCCAGCGAATTGGAAAGCCTCATTTTTTTGTTTTTCTTATTGCGCTGTTTACAACATTTTTGGAAGGAACGTATGTGCATATGGAAAGAGTTACATACGGAAACGGATGGAATCTCGGCTGGACATTTTTTTCCTACTGGATTCCGTACGGCGTGATTTATTTATACTATAGGTATTTGGTTAGTCTTAGACTGCTTCACTAGAAGAAAGAAAAAGAAGTAAATTTGCACAATAAAAAAAGCCGTGAATATTCACGGCTTTTTTTATTAGATCGCTTCTTTCGAGCTAGATTTATCTTTTGAATGATCCCATGCATCAATATTATCAAGTCCAGAAATGCTGTCTTGGTAGAAGACAGGGTCTTTTCCAGCTTTCTTTTGAGCAAGATAATCTTTCAGTGCTGCAAAAGAAATTTTCGAGAGCAAGAGAATCGCGATTAAGTTGACCACTACCATCAAGCCCATAAACAGGTCTGCTAAATCCCATACAAGCTGAATTTGAGAAATAGAACCGAACACAATCATTGCAAGTACAGCAACACGATAAGTCATCAGCCAAGCTTTATTTGTGTTCAAGAACTCAATATTTGTTTCTCCGTAGTAGTAGTTACCAATTAATGTACTAAAAGCAAATAGGAAAATCATAATTGCAAGAGCACCTGTTGCCCAAGAACCAATGTGAGTGCTTAAAGCAGCTTGTGTTAACTCAATACCGCTTAAATTTTTATTTGTATAAGTACCTGAAAGCAAAATGATAAAGGCAGTACTACTACAAATAATAAGCGTATCTGTTAATACACCAAATGCTTGAATCAACCCTTGCTTTACCGGGTGGCTTGTTGTTGCAGCTGCGGCTGCATTCGGCGCACTACCCATACCCGCTTCGTTTGAGAATAATCCGCGTTTAATTCCTTGCATAAGAGCTGCTCCAAGAGAACCGCCGGCAATTTGATCGAAACCAAATGCATTTTTAACGATTAACGCAATAAGAGAAGGCATTTCTTGAATGTTCATGATAATAATGAAAAGTGCTACTGCAATATAGGCAACAGCTAGTACCACAACAATGTATTCTGACATTTTTGCAATACGCTTAACTCCGCCAAAAATAATGGCAGCGAAAGCCACTGTCATAATAATTCCTAACACTAAACGATTTGTTCCGAACGCATTTTCAAACGCAAGAGTAATCGTGTTTGATTGTACAGCATTAAAAATTAAGCCGAATGATAAAGTGATTAAGACAGCAAACAGTCCGCCCATCCAGCGCTTCTTTAACCCTTTTTCCATATAGTAAGCCGGTCCGCCTCGGAAGCCGCCGTCTTTGTCTTTTACTTTGTATATTTGTGCTAATGTACTTTCGATAAATGCTGAAGCTGAACCGATAACGGCAAGCACCCACATCCAAAATACAGCACCAGGTCCCCCTAAAGCGATCGCAATCGCAATACCTGTAATGTTCCCCGTACCAACGCGGGCTGCCATACTGATACAAAACGCTTGGAATGGCGAAATTCCGTCTTTAGAAGAGCTATCCGCACCTTCTTTTAATACACGAACCATTTCTTTTAATAACCGAATTTGTAAAAACTTTGACCTGAATGTAAAAAACAAACCAAATGCAATCAGCATCGCAATCAGTAAGTAGGACCAAAGAAATTCGTTGATTGAACTAACAAAACCTTGAACTACTTCTTGCATAGTTTCACCTCTTCATGAATTATAGTAGAATAATAATAAAAAACGTGAATTTATAGAATTTTCCCTCTATTTAGATAGATCTCCCTATTTCCCCGCTGTTTTTCTTCATTATCCTTGTCGAATCTTGTTGCTAAATCTGAACCTTATATATATATAAAATAATAATTTTGGTCTTTTGTCAACTAACCTCACATGGAAAAATAGGGTGATATGACAAATGAAGCGGGTATGAAAAGGCGATAACAGCAGGGATGAAAGAAATTTCAGTTTGTTTTACTTAATTGTTGCTAGAAAATAAAAGTTTTAGGCCAAGTACGCCAAAAACCGTTCCTTTTACATATTTTAATGTGTGCTGAAAGATACGGCTTTTTTTGACTTTTTTCCCAAGTCCAGAAGCAAATAGCGCAATAAGTGAAAAGATGATGAGCGTTTCGGCGATAAAGATGATACCAAACAAAATCATTTGCAAACTTACATGTCCAAGAGACGAATTAACAAACTGCGGTAAGAACGTAATGAAGAAAATGGCTACTTTTGGATTGGTTAAGTTGCTAACAAATCCTTTTCTAAAGTGATGGTGCTGCTGAACGTTTTCTGTTAATTCCAACGGACCGCTTTTCTCGCGAAACGATTGGTAGGCTAAAAACAGCAGGTACAGAACACCTACAACCTTTAGAATCGTAAAGGCAATAATTGATTTTTGAAAGATGATTGATAGCCCCACTGCGGCTAAAAGAGTATGTACAAATGTTCCCGTAATAGATCCTAATACGGTTTTGATGCCTGCTTTGACGCCTGAAGCAATACTTTGTGTCATTACGAAAATCATGTCTTGTCCTGGTATTAAGACAATGATAAGTGACACGGCTATGTAAGGTATAAGCCAAGAAAATGTCATGATGATTCCCTCCCAACAGAATTTTAACCATTTCGACAAAAAGTTCTCAAGAGTGTGTGCTAATGAATTAATAGATTAATGGAGTAAAGTTAAGAAGGTGTAAAAGCGTAAAAAGAGGTTATTCTCCTTAATAAAAATCAATAAAAGGTGTAGGAAAAAAATGGGTGGTTTTGTATAATAATTCGATATACTTAATTTTTATAGAAAGAGGGTAAAAATTTATGAAGTACTGTTTAGCACAGCCGGAGGACGCTGCTACAGTTCACGATCTTATGCTACAAGCCTTCTCCGTCTATCGCGATTCTGTCCCACCATCTAGTGCTCTTGATGAAACAATCGAATCTATTATGCAATCGTTAAAGCACGAAAAAGAAGCTGTCATTTTATACGTCGAAAATAAGCCGGTAGCGATGGCGCGTTTTACGCTAGAAGAAACGAGCTTATATTTTTACCGGTTGTCTGTTATTCCTGCTTTTCAAGGAAAAGGAATGGCTAAACAGCTTATTCAATGGTTAGAGATATATGCCAAAGAGTGTGGCAAGGAAAGTTTATCATGCAAGGTGAGAATGAGCGTTTCTCGTAATATAGCTTTGTATGAATCAATCGGCTTTTACATAGAGGAAAAAGAAATCGTACATAGAGACGGAGTGAATATTCCCGTAGTAAATATGAAAAAAGAGATTTTAAAAGGAGTCATGGCATGAATAAATCAACTCTTCCTTTACCGCCTCCTGTCTTTCTTTTAATCGGTGTATTAGCCGTTTCTTTTTCTTCTATTTTAATTAAATGGTCGGACGCGCCTGCTTCTATTTTAGGAATGTATAGACTGCTGTTTACGGTCCTTTTATTTTTACCGTTTTTACCATGGAGGAAAATGAAAATTCTTTTTAAAAACAGCACGGTAAAAGAATGGCTAATGCTAGCTGTATCAGGCGTGTTTTTAGGGCTTCACTTTCTGTTTTGGATGGAGTCTTTTTCACATACAACAGTTGCTAGTGCTATGATTTTGACTGCGCTTGAGCCGGTCTTCGTAGTGATAGGAGCTTATTTTTTATTTAAAGAAAAAACAAGCAAAGTAGGAATCATCAGCATTTTAATTGCTGTTAGCGGCTCGGTAATTATTGCATCGGAAGATATCGGAGTATCTAAAACGGCTCTTTACGGAGACTTACTTTCTATTTTAGGTACAGTAGCTGTTTCTGTTCATATGCTTGCGGGGCAAGAATTATGCAGGAAAATGCCTTCACTCATCTATAGCTTCGCCGTTTTTTTAATCGGTGGCCTGGTTCTATTTGTCTACAATATTTGTACAAATGTATCGCTGACTCAGTATGACCCAAAAGATTGGTGGATTTTTTTGCTTTTAGCGCTTATTCCTAATATTTTTGGTCATGCCTTATTTAACTGGCTTTTAAAGTACGTAGGTGCTACGACAATTTCAATGGCTATTTTAGGAGAGCCAATTGGTGCCATCATTCTCGCTTATTTCTTGCTTGGAGAAATGACAACTGTTTCTCAGCTAGTGGGAGGGATGATTGTGATGATTAGTGTGATGATCTTCTTAAAGTACAAAGCAGAAGAGCCAGAAAAAGTCATGGCTCTTCAAGAAAAGTCCAATATCAGCTAATTGGATAGGCAAGCAGCACCGAGTATGATACAGTTTATTTATCATTATTTACCATTTGATAAAGAGGCTTTTATTAAACTACATAAAGCGGGTGTAAATATGCTGAAAAAACTAACGGACCATGTTTATTACTTTCCTCATTCTCAAGAAACGGATCGGCCGGTGCTCGGGCTTATATGCGGGGAGAAGTATAGTTTCATCGTAGATGCCGGGAATTCTCCTGGTCATGCATCATTATTTTTAGAAGAAGTTGGAAAAATGGGCGTCCCTCCAATCAAAGGAGTAGCTATTACGCATTGGCACTGGGATCATACATTTGGCATTCATGCCATGAACAAGTATACAATCAGCCATCATCTAACGAAGAAAAAGCTGGCTTATTTAAAGACACTGCGCTGGGACGATGATGCCTTGGATAAACGTGTTCGGGAAGGTGAAGAAATCGAATTTTGCCGGGACATGATCAAGAAAGAAATGCCTAGTCGAGAGACGTTAATTTTACAGGAGCCGGACGTAACGTTTCATCATCATATGGAAGTTGACCTAGGTGGAATCACTTGTTGCATTCAGCATATTGGCGGAGTACACGCGCAGGACTCGTCCATTGTCTACATACCCCAAGAAAAAGTCCTGTTTTTAGGTGATTGTCTATGTCCAGATTTTTATAGCGGTGACTGGAGTTATGATAAAGAAGACTTTGAGCGGATTCAAAGAGAGCTTAAAAAATATGATGCGCAGTATTATCTCTCATCTCATTTTGACCCTGAAACTCCTGAGGAACTTTGGCGAGATTTAAACCAATTGAGTGCGATTGGAGAAATTGTAGGAAATGAAGTCGATTTAGAAAAAGCATGTTTTCAGTTTGAATGTGAAACGTACAAGAAGCCAACAAATGAGCAAAAAGAGAGAATACAGTATTTTGTTAATGGAAATGTCAAACGCAAAAGCAGAGAACTGTTTTGATAGTTTATGCCTAATGATAAATAAGCCCACCTGTTCATACTATGTTATGAGCAGGCGGGCTTATTCAATTGGTTGTGCAGTGATATAAGTTTTAAGTTATGATAGTAAAATAAATAACTTGACGAAATAAAGTTATAAAAATATAATAAGTTACATAAAGTAAGTTGATTAAAAAATGATATATTCAAAAGGAGAAATAATCATGAACTTTCACCGTGCACCTCATGTATTTGTTGGGAAAGTAAATTTAAAAGTAGAAAATTTAGAGCGTTCACTTGCTTTTTATCAGCAAATAATCGGGTTTAAACTTTTAGGGAGAAAAGAGAACAAAGCTCTGTTAACAGCTGATGGACGCACGGCGCTGTTATCGATTGAACAGCCGGAAAACGTTACAGCAAAACAGCCTCGTACAACAGGCTTATATCATTTTGCTCTATTGTTGCCCACTCGTTCTGATTTAGGAAGTATACTGCAGCATTTGTTAAATAGCGGTTATCCGCTTCAAGGGGCGTCTGATCATCTAGTGAGCGAAGCGCTGTACTTGGCAGATCCAGATGGAAACGGCATAGAGATTTATCGAGATCGTCCGTCAAGTACATGGGAATGGAATGACAGTGAAGTAGTAATGGCTACAAAACCTTTAGATGCAGAAGCGATATTAGCTGAAGGAAACGGTAAACCATGGACAGGATTACCTTCTGCTACCTTAATGGGACATATTCATCTTCACGTTTCTGAATTAGAGCAAACGGAAAACTTTTATCGAAATGGATTAGGTTTTGAGGTTGTGAGCAATTACCATAATCAAGCATTGTTTATTTCAACTGGGCGCTATCATCACCACATCGGACTAAACGTTTGGAATGGAATTGGAGCGCCTAGTCCTCTTGAAAGCAGCGTTGGTTTAGCGTCATTTACACTTGTTTTTCCAGCTGAAGAAGAAAGGGAGCAGGCAATAAATAAGCTTCGTGAAATCGGAGCAGCTGTGTCTAAAGAAAACCAAGATTTCATCACAAAAGATCCATCAGGCAATATAATTAGATTAGTCCTTTAACATAAAAGCTGCCGCAATTGGCAGCTTTTATTTATCGCAATGTTCGTCAAAATAGGAAAGAAATGTACACTTTTTTCTCAAATAGTAAGATGATAATGGCGAAAACGGTGTTATTTTCAGGGAAATAAACGAAGAGTCTTACGTTTAAAAAAGTTTGTAAACAAGCGGGCGTGGGAATAAAATACATATCAAGCATCATTTCTTATCGTTATTGAATTTTTATATAAAGTCTTTTCATATAAAACCTTGAAAGAAGGGAGCGGAAACCTGTGAGATATAAAGTGAAACATTGGCTTAGATTAACTTCAGACGAGCGCTATCTTGTATTGTTTGCTACTGCTGCTTTGCAAAAAGAAAAGCGATAAAAGAGTTGTTAATAGTAAGGAAAGTAGCTTTATATGCTAACGAAAAGGTAATAAAAGGCCTGAAAATAATATATTTATTTTCAGGCCTTTTATTGTTTTCAAACCTTTTTTAAGTCAACTGTTGAGAGATAGCTTCAGCCGTTTGTTTGCCGTTTGTTATACACGCTGCAATGCCTACTCCATAGTAAGAACAGCCAGCTAATATAATAGCGGGGTGCTTGTCATGGAATTTTTGAGTCAAGCTGCGTACAAGTTCACCGTGTTTAAGGTGATAGGTAGGCATCAATTTATCCCAATTGGTTACGTCGCTTTCAATAGGCTCCTCTTTGATTCCTAAGCTGTTTTCAATGTCCTTTTGTGCCACTGCTAGCAGCTCTTCTTTTGACATCGTCCGCAGGCTGTCAAAGTGGTGACTCGTACTTTTATAAAACAGGCGAACTAACAAATTCCCTCGCTTAGAAGTGTGAGCCCATTTTTTGCTCGTCCACGTGCAGGCATTGGCGATTAAGTTGCTTGATTGAGAGGCAATAAACCCGGTGCCTTCAGCGGGAAGGTATTCGTCTGGAACGTCATAGCCGATATATACGCTAATGAGAGAAGAATCTTTTAACTGCTCAAAGTCTTCGTTTAATTCGGGATCGTTCAACAGGTGCTGAGCAGCCGTGTGCGGTGTAGCTAACACCACATAATCTGCTGAATAGGCTTGCCCCGGCGTACTGATTTGGTAACGTTCACCGTTCCGTTTTATGCTGGTGGTTGGCGTATCTTTTAAAATTGTTACATCAGAAAGCTCTTCTTCTAAGCGGTGAATAATCGTTGATAAACCTTGTTTAAACGAAATGAATTTTTTATTTCCTGCCGTTTTAAATTTTTTTTCATTGGCTCCCATTCCCTTGATGATGCTGCCGTACGTGTTTTTATAGTCGAGCAGATACGGGAGAGTCGAAGAAATCGTGAGTTTGTCTAAATCGCCAGAGTAGACGCCCGATAAAATAGGTGCAATTTGCTTTTCTACTAGCTCTTCTCCTAAAAAATGTTTTAAAAAGAGTCCGATTGAGCTGTCTTTCGTAAACGTTGTATTTTTAGTAATTAAGTCTTTTAAAGCTGTAATTTTAGCTTTTGAAGAAATCAGCTCGCTTTTAAAAAGAGATTCCACGCTTGTTGGAATACCGAACATGGTATCTTCAGGAATTGGAAGCAGCTCATTAGCAGAGTAAATAAACGATTTGCCCGTTTCGTTATAGACTAAATCGTTTGTTAAGTACAGCTCTTCTAGCAGGGGCATAACGTTTTCTTTTCGAGCTACAATAGAATCCGCCCCTGTTTCCATAATAAATTCCCCAGCTTCACGCGTATTGATTTTCCCTCCTAGATGGGCATGTTTCTCTAGTAATAATAACTTAAGCGGGAGATTACGTTCTCGTTTTAGTTTCTGCAAATAGTACAGAGTGGTTAAGCCCGTAATTCCTCCTCCAATAACAGCGACCGTTTTCAAAATATTCACTCCTACATTTTCAACAATTAGTCTGTAATATACGAAAATCATACCACTATGACTAGGAAAAGTGTAATGAATTGATTGTGAACATAGTGTGTGCAAACACGAAAAGAAATATTGAAACTATACGATTAGATATTTTGAAATTACATAAAATAAAAGCTCATACACGTAGAGAAAATGACTGAGACGCAGCAGTGAAGAAAGGAGGAAGCATCATGCTCGGCGGTTTTATGGAAACGCTGAAAAAAGACTGGCTCGCTTTAGTATTAATAAGTGTTCTTATATGCGGTATTACCTTAAACGTACGAGCCGAAGAGAAGAGCGGACGAAGCGGATACATCGAACCAAAGCTAGTTTTTCCTGTGATCAGTGATGTTCATATTAAGGAAACAGGAACGCTTGATTTGCGTACTTTTCAACATGCATTAACGCAGTTAAATGAACAGGCACCGAAACAAGATGCATTTGTAGTAGTAGGAGATTTGGCTGATACCGGCGCGTTAAAAGAATACGACCGCTTTTTTTCTATTTATAATCAAAATAAACAGCCGCAGGCCGTATCTCTTTTTACGATTGGTAATCATGAATACCGGGACAGTGTAACCAATCAGCAAGCGCAGCAGCGTTTTTTATCTAAAACCAAAATGAAAGCTCTTTATTTTCATCAAGTGATAAAAGGATATCATTTTATCATGCTTGGAACAGAAAGCCGTCTGACCGCCGGTGATTATTCAGTCAAACAAATTAACTGGCTTGCTGAACAGCTGAAGATAGCAAAGCGAGATGATCCTAAAAAACCGATTTTTGTCTTTATTCATCAGCCTATTAACAATACACTGTACGGGAAAAACAGATGGGGGATAGAAGTGAATGAACAGCTTCTTTACAATACGTTAAAACCTTATCCGCAAGTCATTACATTTTCTGGTCATACCCACCATCCGTTGGACGATCCTCGTACTATTTTTCAAAGAGATTTTACATCTCTTGCAACGTCTTCTGTTCGGTATATATGGCCTGGTGCCGGATATTTACAAGGTGAACTTCCTCCTGGCTACCGAGATGTGAGTCAATGTCTTCTTGTAGAGGTTTATAATCGAAAAGTAGTCGTTAAAAGGCGGGATTTTCACGCAAATAAGTGGACGGGAGAAGCGTGGGAAATTAACATACCTGCAGATGCAAAAAAGTTTCACTACACGAATGAACGAGATTTAGTAAAACCGATTTTTCTTCCAAGCTCTACTATTTCTGTTATACAAGAAAAAGCTTCATCAAATCAGCTTTATATCCAGTTTACGCAAGCTGTGGATAATCTGATGGTTCACTCTTATCGCATTACCGTCAAAAATAAAGAAACTGGAGAAGTGGTCAAAACATATAATGCATTTTCTCAATATTACAGCGATCCTGTTCCGGATGTTCTAAGTCTTCCATTATCGGGTTTGGAGCCCCATACTGCGTATCAAATAGAAGTAGCGGCAGTGGATGCGTTTGACAATCAAAGCGACCAAAAATTAATCATTGAAGGCTCTACTAAATAGCTAAAAGAATCCCGATTTTTATTGATTCTTTTAGCTTTTTTTCATCTGTTTTTAATGTTATTTTCATTAGATTTTTAAGTGGAGTTGCTACACTGAAACTGTATTTAAAGTCATAATATGTAATTTTCATGAAAGTATTAAAATCAAAAGGAGTTTGTATGAAAGGATCTTTTGTACGTTTTTTAGTAGTAGGGCTGGTCAATACAGCAGTAGGTCTTTCCATTATGTATGTGCTGCTTCATATTTTTCATCACTACTGGGCAGCAACGTTTATCGGAAACGCAGCAGGAGCAGTCGTCAGCTACGTGTTAAATCGAATATTTACGTTTAAAAGCGGAGTTCATTTATCTACAAGCATACTGCGTTTTATTTTGGTTATTGGCGTTTGCTACGGCTTGTCTTACTATATTGGACTGCAGTTCTCCAGCTGGTTGTTGCATCAACTTCCTGCTGCTGTGCATCCGTTCAAAAAAGATGTCGGTATATTAATCGGAACAGGTCTGTATACGCTTTTAAATTATACGGGTCAAAAATACTTTGTATTTAATGCAAAAAGAGAAGCAGTCGTTGTACACGATTAGCTTTTAGTAATTATGAAATGGAAATAGGTGTTAACAGATGAAGAAAGAAACAGCTATGAATAAAGAAAAAACATTGCTTATTATCGCTTTCCTTTTACTGCTTGCGTATGTATCCCCTATGTTTTTGCTCGGGGAAAACTCACATATACGCGTGCATGATAATTTAGACTCAAATATTACGTGGTATAAAGTTCTGCATCGAAGCGGAGAGCTGTTTGGCTCCAGTCATGCCGTATTGCCTCAAATCATTAACGGATTGCCGAGGAATACGTTTGGAACAGAATTCAGCGGTATTCAGTGGCTGTATGGTTTGTTTCCTACCATGCTGGCGTACAGCCTCAGCCAAACGATTACGCGTGTATTTGCTTTAATTGGAATGTATTTATTATTAAAAAAGCACTTCATTAAAAGCGAGGATGCTTATGCGATTCGAGTGCTTGTATCACTTGCTTTTGCACTTACGCCTTTTTGGCCTTCGGGCATGCTGAGTACATTAGGACAGCCGCTGGCGCTGTGGGCATTTTTAACCATTCGAAACCGCGAAGGAACGTGGAAGGAATGGCTTACACTTTTACTGCTTCCGTTTTACTCGAGCTTTGTGCTAGGATTTTTCTTCTTTTTAACGGCGATGGGGCTGCTATGGCTAAGAGATGCGGTGAAAAAACGAACGTGGAATATTCCTTTTTTAAACAGTATTGCAGCGATGACCGCTGTCTTTCTGCTCATTGAATACCGGCTTGTTGATTCTCTTTTATTTCCAGAGGCCCCGACGAGTCGAAATGAATTTTTAAGCTCTACTCTAAGCTTTGGACATTCCGTTCGCCTTGCTTTTAAGAACTACACGCTTGGGCATACGCATGTAATGACGCTTCATACTTTTGTCATTTTGCCGCTTTCTTTTATTGTACTGTGGATTGTTGCTCGGAATCAGAAAGGAAAGCTTGAAAAAACGTTTTTGCAGTTATTTATTCTTAATCTACTACTGTCGATTTGGTATGCGTTTTGGTTTTATAAAGGATGGGAGCCGCTAAAAGAAAAATATCAGCTTTTTAATACATTTAACTTTGCTAGATTTCATTTTTTACGCCCGCTCATTATTTATTTGATGTTTGCCGTTGGCGGCTATGTTTTATGGAAAAGGGGCAAGGCGTGGAAAAAGTTTGTGTGGGTGTGTTTGATTTTACAGCTGCTTGTGTTGTTTATAGCGAATCCTGAACTTTATTATCGCTACAATCACGAGCCGTCAGTCAAAGAATTTTATGCTGTCCATCAATTCGATGAAATCAGCAGATATATAGGGAAACCTCAATCATCTTATCGGGTAGCAAGCATTGGGCTTCATCCATCAATTGCTCAGTATAACGGCTTTTATACGCTAGATACGTATAACAACTTCTATCCGTTAACGTATAAACATGAGTTTCGCAAAATCATTGCCAAAGAGCTTGATAAAAATAAAAAGTTAGAAAGTTACTATGATCACTGGGGCAACCGCTGCTATGTGTTTGTTAGCGAGCTAGGGAAAAAATATGATTACCGAAAAGACTCAACGAAAAAAATCCGTCATTTGCAGCTTAATATCAGCCAATTTAAAAAAATGGGCGGTCGCTATATCTTTTCAGCTGTGCCAATCGAAAATGCTGAAAGTGACGGTTTGCACTTTTTAAAAGCGTTTAACGATAAACAGTCCGCTTGGAAAGTGTATGTATATGAAGCAAAGTAAGGGGGCAATAACATGAACAGACCTATTTTAACAATTGTTGTTCCATGTTACAACGAAGAAGAAGTATTCACAGAAACATCTTTTCAATTAACTACTGTAATAAAAGAACTGATAAATGAACGTCTTGTATCAAGTGAAAGTACCATTTTATTTGTAGACGATGGAAGCAAAGACAGCACGTGGTCGCTTATTGAAAAAGAAAGCTGCAGCAATTTGTTTGTAAAAGGGTTAAAGCTAGCGCGGAATGTAGGACATCAAAATGCTTTGCTGGCAGGACTAGAAGCAGCCCATAAGCAATCTGACTGCGTCATTTCCATTGACGCAGATTTGCAAGATGATATCAGCGTTATTCGTACTTTTGTAGAGAAATATTGGCTCGGGTATGAAGTCGTATATGGTGTTCGAGACAGCAGAGAAACCGATACATTTTTTAAACGAACCACGGCAGTAGGGTTTTACCGTTTTATGAATAGGCTAGGAATTCAGCTCGTTCAAAATCACGCCGATTTTCGTCTCATGAGCAAACGTGCTCTTGGTGAACTTATGAAATATAAAGAAGGCAACGTCTTTTTACGAGGCCTTGTACCATTAGTAGGATTTCGCTCCACGGAAGTCACATATGACCGCAAAGAACGGACAGCGGGCGAATCAAAATATCCCCTAAAGAAAATGCTTGCTTTTGCATTCGACGGGATTACATCTTTTAGCGTAGCGCCGATACGCTTATTGACGCTGCTTGGAGGAGCTTCTTTTCTCTTTAGTATTGCGTTTGGTATTTATGCGCTGATTCAAAAATATTTAGATCATACGCAAATCGGCTGGACGTCTCTTATTTTATCGATTTGGCTTGTAGGCGGCCTGCAGCTAATGGGAATGGGTCTTGTCGGAGAATATATTGGCAAGATTTTTAACGAAGTGAAACAGCGTCCTAAATATGCGATTGAAAGAGATTTATATACAAAACACTCATTAGACAAACAAAAAGATTTGCTTATGCATTAATTTAAGAAGCTTCTCCTAAATGGAGAGGCTTTTTTGTTAAAGCGTTTATCATAATTTTTAAGTGAACAGGAAATGCTACTACTAAAATTTCTAAGGAGATCAGAATCTATGAAAAGACTATTTTATACAGTCAGCACTTTTTGTTTTGTTTGGCTTGCTTTTGCAGCCATTCATGTCAGCGCTCTTTCGATTGAGAAGCTTCCAATGAAGAAATCATCTGAACAATGGTCGGTTGAACTCACAAAAGCGAGCATGGCGGGAGATAATCAGCTAAAGTGGAAAAATAACGTCTATCATACATATGGATTAACCGTTGAAAACATTGGAAAAGACGTAGAGCGCGTGCAGGTCCAAGCTTTTCGGCACGAAGGAAAAAATAAGGCGAAATACAGCTTGTTTTCTCCTATTGAACGGTCTAACTTAAGCAAAAGCGGTCAGCGTTTTCGCTATGCGAATTTTGCTGTTCCTGGAAAAGCGGCAGGTTTAGATATTATGATTAACTGGACGGACGAACAAGGTAGTCATCAAGAACATTTTGAATTTAAATAAAAGTCTTCGCTTAGGCGAAGACTTTTTTTGCAGGAATTTATCCTCGTATGTGGAAAACGAACACGAAAGGAGAGATCGTAATGATTGCAAAAGCTACTGAAGAAGAAATACAAGAAATTCGGAAAAAATCTGCTGATGCGCTGTTTGAAGGAACAATGAAGCAGTTTCATCCGTCAGCAGAACGCGTAAATGAACTAGTTGGTAGTGCCCTTGAAAAAGGCTGTTATTATTTAGTTTCGAGACAAGAAAATAAACTCGCAGGCTGGGTTCTTATCGGCCCATCTGCCGACTTCTTTTCAAAAGAAGAAATGGGCTTTATCTACGAATTATATGTTGTACCGGAATACCGCGGGCAAGGTCTAGCCAAGCCGTTAATGCAAAAAGCAATTGATGAATTGTCTATCAAAGGATACCCTGAAATCAGACTCAGCGTTCATGCTGGGAATTTTGCACAGCATGTGTATCGTGAACTTGGCTTTGTAGATAAACAAATATCAATGAGCTTCCAAGTGGCAAAACGTCCGTAACGTTGATGAATGTCAGCGAGTCCATAAAACATAAGATGTTATACATGCGATGAGGTTCGGTAATGAAAGTAAAAGTAAATAAGTAGCCCAAACGGAACCTTTATCTAGTACTTCAACGGCTCCTCCACCTGTATTGTCTGAGGAGGGGGGATCTTCAAGCGCGTTCATAATCAAAGCCGCCGCTGCTAAAATAATCCCTCCAATACTTCCGGTTGTTTTGACAATTGCAATATGGAAAGTAGATGAAAAAGCAATAGTAAGAAGCAGCAGCAGGCTTCCCAAAAAAGCAGATAACAGATATCGTTTCATGTGCTCACCATCCTTTATGAAAGCATACCATATTTTACTTCTTTTTTCTTTTTATTGAAAAGCTATTGACGTAACCTACAAAACATATTAGAATAGTCAGAAATAATTTAAAAACGAAATATTCTTATCTAGAGAGGTGGAGGGACTGGCCCTTTGAAGCCTCAGCAACCACAATTATTGAATGGTGCTAATTCCAGCATAGCCTAGCTCTGACAGATAAGGAGAGGAATCTTTTTCTATGATGAAACCCTCTTCTTAGGAAGAAAAATTTCGTGTAGAAAAGGTGATGACATTGAACAATAGACAAACAGCGTTAAGCACTGATGATTATTTAGATTTATACTTATTAGCCAAAGAAATAAAAGACGAAACGTGGCAGCAGGAAATTTTAGCTGCGCTAAAAACGCAGCAAAATCGTTCATTTGAAGACAAACAATCCGCCCTCGTTCAAGAGATATGGGAAGATTTTAAACAGTTAAATGAAGATATTTCTTTTACGTATCGCTTGATTCAAGAAGAGCCAACTAACGAACAATTTCAGGCTAAATTAAGCCGCTTGAGAGAACGGCGGATCACGCTGAGCCGTGAGTTATATTTAGCTAAAAAACAGTATGTTGAACACACGCAATAAAAAGATCCGCTTGAGAAACAAGCGGTTTTTTTGCGTGTGAATGTTAGAAGCGCTATATTTCGGGTAGTAAATAGATAAGACAAGCAAAGGAGGGATAACAGTGGCCCAAGGTGTATTATGTGAAGTGAATGAGTGCATGTATTGGAAATCGGGAAACAAATGCAGTGCAGAGTCCATTTACGTTGTGAGTCCTGAAAGTAGTCACCATGTTTCTGATATGGAAGAACCTGGCTGTAAAACTTTTGAACCCGCGAGATAAATGCTAGTTTTTATAAAAAAGCATAAAATGAACGATGCGCTGACGGAGTTGAGTCGGCGTTTTTCTATTTTTTGAAAATACTATTACTTAAGTGCAATAATAAATACATAGTAAAAAAGCAGTGCCTATGTCTAATTGTGCGTTTAAACAAAATGATAAGATAATTTTTTTGTTTTTCGACAAAAGAAAAGTGAGAGAAAGGTGATAGAATACAAATATACAGCCTAGCTGTCTTTTAGCACAAACTTATATGAAAGCGCTAACAAAAAGGCTGTGTTCATCTCGTTTTGACAGATTGGAAAAAGGGGAGACGTTTATGCAGGGGAAAACTCAGGGGAAAGAATTGAAACGCGGGTTAGAAGAAAGGCATGTGACGCTGATGTCCTTAGGAGCAGCCATAGGGGTAGGGCTGTTTCTTGGATCTGCATCTGCTATTAAATTAGCAGGGCCAGGAATATTATTAGCGTACGGATTTAGCGGAATGATTATGTTTTTTATTATGAGAGCACTTGGAGAAATGGCGATTCAAAAACCTGTTGCAGGTTCATTCAGCAAGTACGCACGCGACTATTTAGGGCCGCTTGCTGGTTATTTAACAGGTTGGAACTACTGGTTTTTATGGGTTGTAACATGTATGGCTGAAATTACAGCCGTTGGTATTTATATGGGATATTGGTATCCGGATGTACCAAACTGGATTTGGGCGTTATCGGCGCTTGTCATCATGACAACGGTTAACTTCTTAGCTGTTAAGGCATATGGTGAACTGGAATTTTGGTTTGCACTTATTAAAATTTTAGCGATTGTGTTAATGATTGCCGTTGGATTATTAATGATTGTGTTTGGAATCGGCAACGGCGGCGTTGCGACTGGTATTAAAAATTTGTGGGACAACGGCGGACTGTTCCCGAACGGATTCAAAGGTATTTTGCTGTCGCTGCAAATGGTCATGTTTGCGTATTTAGGAATTGAAATGATCGGCGTTACCGCGGGAGAAGTGAAAAATCCGGAAAAATCTCTAGCAAGAGCGATTGATTCTGTCTTTTGGCGTATTCTGATTTTCTACGTCGGTGCGTTATTTGTCATTATGTCGATTTATCCGTGGCAAGAGATTGGTTCACAGGGAAGCCCGTTTGTATTAACATTTGAAAAAATCGGCATTCCAGCGGCGGCTGGTATCATTAACTTTGTTGTACTAACAGCAGCTCTTTCTTCTTGTAACAGCGGTATTTTTAGTACAGGCCGTATGCTGTTTAACTTAGCAGAACACGGAGAAGCGCCAAAAGGATACGGCCAGCTTACAAAAGGCGGCGTACCGGGAAAAGCTGTTTTAGCATCAGCCGGTGCGCTATTAGTCGGAGTAGCGTTAAACTACATTGTGCCTGCCAAGGTATTTACGTGGGTAACAAGCATTGCAACATTCGGTGCGATTTGGACATGGGGAATTATTTTGCTTTCTCAAATTAAGTATCGCAAAACGTTAAAAACAGGTGAAGAGGCAAAGCTGAAATATAAAATGCCTTTATTTCCGTTAACATCTTATGTGTCACTTGCGTTCCTAGCGCTGGTGGTGGTTCTTATGGCATATAATCCAGATACAAGAATTGCAGTTGTCATCGGACCATTATGGTTTATCGGTCTTATTATCGCGTACTACGCAAAAGGATTTCATAAACGAAGTCAAGGTTCAGCTGGGACTGAGCAAAAGCTAGTGAAATAAAAGAAAAGACCTCTTTCTTGGAAAGAGGTCTTTTTTCATTAGTTTATGTGCGAATGATTAGTTTATTTTAAGGGATCATTGGTACGGATAAATAATGTAGAAAATATTCTATTTATTCTGTACTATTTAGTTAGAGAATTCGTTAATGATTAAACGGTAATTGAAAGTGGATGAGTATGTTAGTTTTATGCTTTTTAACGCCACACAGAGCATCGAAAAGTTGGGAGGACATATGCAGAAATGATTGAAACATTTAGTGAAAAAGACATAAAAGGTTTGCTGCTGTTATCGCAGCTGGAAAAATGGGATTATAGTGAAGCAGATTTACATACGATTTTTTCATCTGGAGACGTATTTGGCCATAGAAATGAGAACGGAGACATCGTATCAAGTGTGGCCGTAATTTCGTACAAAAATCAGTCAGCTTTTATAGGAATGGTGATTGTGAGAAAAGATTACCGAAAACAAGGGTTAGCCGGGCAGCTCATGAAGCACTGTCTGCAAGTTCTTTCCCCTGAGATGAATGCCTACTTAATTGCGACAAAAGAAGGTAAGCACTTATATCAAACAGCAGGGTTTAAAACCGTGGACTATGTAAGTAAATACATAAGCAGTGAATACACACCAAGAGCCTTTAAAGTTTCAGGATTTTATACACGATCCTTAAAGAGAAGTGACTTCAAAGGGATTGTCAAGCTTGATGAAGCAGCATTTGGAGATAATAGAAAGCTATTTTTAAAAAGTAGAATTCAGCAAGCTGAAAAAGCAGTTGTTTTACAAAACGAACAAAATAAAATGACGGGCTATGGTTTAGCGGTTCGTACGCCGAGCAATATCGTGATTGGTCCCGTAGTTGCTCCAAACGCTGAAGCAGCGATGCTAGTCATTTATGAACTAGCGAAGAATTACAAAGAAAAGCTGAGAATTGACCTGTCTTCTCATGAGGAAACGTTAAAGAAACTTGTGGAAAATCACGGATTTCAGCTTCAAAATGAGCCTCCTGTTATGGCGTATGGTGTCAATCCTCTCCCTGCTAGACAGGGCAATCTTTTTGCTATAGCAGCTCAGGCGTTTGGATAAAAAGAAAGGAGAAGCTCCTTTCTTCGCCTCTACCGAATTCTCCCAATTTTAAACCCATTATCAATTTGATGAAAGCCGACTTTTGGATAGTAGTTCATAGCAGAAGGAGCTGAAAGTAAAATCAGCGCGGTCTCTTCGCCGATTTCTGATTGAACATGTTTGATGAGCTGTGTACCGATTCCTTGCTTTTGATAGTCTTTTACAACAGCTAAATCCGATAAATAGCAGCAGTAGCTAAAATCTGTTAACGCTCTGGCTATGCCAATGAGTTCGCTGTCGTTCCAAGCGGTAATAGTAAGAGAAGCGTGATCAAGCATTCTTTGAATACGATCAAGATTTTGTGCAGGACGTTCAATACCGGAATGTACAAATACTTCAGCAGCTTGTTCCGCACGGATTGAGACGTTGGTTTTATAAGTGATAGTCATTGCGTCATCTCCTTAATTTATAAGATATAGTCCAGTATATGAAGAATCTGAACTGAGAGTAAGTGTCAGAAACAGCGAATTTAATAGTATCAGTTAGAAAGGAAAGAACACTATGTTAGAGCTAACGCCTTTGCTTGATAAAAGAAAAGCAGATCCCTTGTACATGCAACTTTATATCTACATAAAACAACAAATTCAAAAAGGTACCATTCCGCCTCATGAAAAACTGCCTTCTAAACGAAAGCTAGCTCTTCATTTAAGCATTAGCCAAAATACGGTTGAAGCGGCTTATGTACAGTTAGAAGCTGAAGGCTATATCGAGATACTAGCCAGGAAAGGAGTATTTGTAAAAGAGATAAAAAATGAAGTTGTGCTTCAAGAACTGCCTCCAGCCTATGTCTCTTTACCGCAAGAAGACCGGAAATCAACTGTCATTGACTTTAGCCATGGAAAGGTAGACGTAGAAAAATTTCCGTATAACACGTGGAAAAAGCTAACGGTTCAAACTATTTATCATGATGAAAGCCAGCTTTTTTATAGCGGACATCCACAGGGCGAACATCTTCTTCGTCAAGAAATTGCAGCGTATCTTTATCATTCAAGAGGAGTGCGCTGTACGGCGGAGCAAATTGTGATAGGTGCAGGTACGCAGTATCTTATGTGGCTGCTTTCTGTCACGCTGGGGAAAGAAAAAATAATTGGGTTTGAAAATCCGGGTTTTCACCGAACGAGGCACGTTTTTCAAGAACAAGGCATGTCAGTTATCCCTATTTCTCTCGATAATTCTGGCTTGAAAGTGAAGGAACTGAAAGAAAGCGGAGCGGATGCGGTGTACATTACGCCGTCTCATCAATTTCCTATTGGGATGGTCATGCCGATTGCAAGAAGACTTGAACTACTAGAGTGGGCGGAAGAAACGAATGGCTATATTGTAGAAGATGACTATGACGGGGAATTTCGCTATAAAGGAAAACCGATTCCGGCGCTTCAAGGATTAGATCAAGACGATCGCGTTATTTATACGGGTACGTTTTCAAAATCGTTGATGCCTTCTCTTCGAATAAGCTATGCCGTGCTGCCACACCGGCTTCGCACAAGCTATATGAAGCACTGTGGACTTTTTAAACAGCCTGTTTCAAGACTTCATCAGCATACGCTTTTTCTGTTTATGAAAGAAGGCCACTGGGAACGTCACTTGAATAAAATGAGAACAGCATACCGCAAGAAACAAGCGCTGCTGCTAGATTGCTTAACTGCTACTATGGGAGAACGTATAAATGTTATTGGAGAACATTCTGGATTGCATATTCTTCTTAAGGTAAAAAACGGAATGAGTGAGCAGAAGCTAATTGAAGCAGCTGCCAAGCAAGAAGTAACGATTTATCCAACGTCTATTTATTATCATAGTGCCGGTGACAACAACACGCCTTATGTATTGCTTGGGTTTGCCGGACTGTCTGATGAAGAAATAAAAACAGGTGTAAACCTGCTGTTTAAAGCTTGGTTTGAACAGCAGGATTGAGAGATATGCTAGGGGGGTTTTTATGAAAGTAAAGCGAAAATTATTTGGTTTATGGACAGGAGAGCTTACGGCAGCTTTAGTGTTTGCTGCGCTGTGGGTAGGGTACTTAAATGAGTTTTCTTATCTAAGTTTTTATTTAACAACATTTTCTAGTGTGTATGCTTTTATCATACTTGAGTTTATCTTGTTTCAAGGAAGCTTGTACTGGTTTATGAAATGGAAGCGAGTGAGGCGAAAAGAAGATTCTCATTTGCCCTCTAGCTATATTCAATTGTTTCTGCTTTTTAAAAAAATGAATAAAATTCTTCTTGCGTTAGGTTTAGGTGTACTCATTTATCACTGTGTGCAGTTAGGGATTAACGGGCTTGCTTTTTTCTGGGCCTTTACGCGTTTGCTTGGCTTGAATATATTAACTACTATGTGATTAGGCTTTCTTATCAAAGTCCAAGTGAAATCAAGGAGTTTTTTGAGCTGAAAAGATTTAAACGGTCTATTTTAGCAAGAGAAATAGATAAGAACCAGCGCGTTTGATTACACAGACTGCGCTGGCTTTTTTGTCTGGAAATCAAGGAATAGGCAAGAGTTGATAAGTTAGTGAACTTGAAAGTAAAGGAAAGTTTGATAGGAAGAAGATGCTTCTTGTAAGGAAGATACGAATGTATAAAAAAGCGGCGTGACATTCATACGGTTGTTTCTGGACCAGTCATGGTTTGCGAAAAATGATTTCCTTAGTTCTGCTGTGAGTTCAAGCTGTACGCCGGCTTTTAGCAAATTATCATTCACAATATTTTGCTCGCTTGTTCCGGCTATATCAGAAGGGGCGTCACGGATGGTAAAGCCGCGTTTGCGCAGCGATTGCTTCACCAGCTCTTTATAAAGCTGATTTTTTCCGCCTACATATACGATAGGCTGGCTGCCGCTGTATCCGTGAATCGTCAAAACGGACATGCTTTGTTGAGCCATTCCTCTAGCAGTCGGTTCGTCAAAGTTTTCTGAGGTTATGTGCAGAACTCCGTTGTTAGTGGACTTGATGCCTTCGAATAAATAATAAGAAGCGGAAAAGCGATCAGCGAGTTCTTTGGCGACTTCTGATGTGCCCGGTTCAATTCCTCCGCCGTGAATGGCTATAATGGATAGGTAGCTAAAGCGCTGTTCGTAGCGAATATCGTAGTCTTGATGGAGAATCTCGTGCTGCTGCAGTTCTGCATAAGAGGAATAATAGTCACCGCTTGCATAAGAGGGAGGGAGAATCAAAAAGCAGCACATCAAAGGCAACAAAATGCTTGTACTCCATTTGAATAAACGGTTCATTAATAATCACCTCTATTTATCCTATGATAAATAGAGGTGATTATTAATATTTTCGCTTTTTGATAAAGTGCCAGTTTGTTTGAAATTCAATGGGCTCGCGTTCTAATCGTCCTCACTCAAGAAATATGCTGTAATAACTGATAATTTTATCTAATTTGATTAGCCTCCACTTCAAAAATTGGTTATAGTAAATTATAACAAAAATAGAAATAGTTAATAGGTCCATTTATAAAAAAGTGAAGAGAAAGGAGGGGGGAAATGACCGCAGCTTTTATTAGTCGTCTCGCGCTATCAGGTTTGTTAGGAGCTTTGGTTGGTTTAGAAAGAGAGTTTAGAGCAAAAGAAGCGGGTTTTCGCACTCATTTTTTAGTTGCTGTCGGTAGTACGCTCATTATGTTAATTTCCAAATATGGCTTTTCAGATGTGCTTCATCAAGATCATATGGCTCTTGATCCGAGCCGAGTTGCCGCACAAGTAGTAAGCGGTATTGGTTTTTTAGGAGCAGGTATGATTATTATTCAAAAGCAGCATGTTAGAGGGCTCACAACAGCCGCAGGCGTATGGGCAACGTCGGGAATTGGTTTAACCATTGGGGCGGGTATGTATACAGTCGGCATTAGCGCAACTATACTGGTGCTGATTGGCTTAGAAATATTGAACGTAATGTTTACATCTCTTTCTACTCATTCCCTTTTAATTAAGTTTCGTGCAGCGAATCAAGAGGATATTTATGAGCTCCTTGATAAGATTGAAAGGGGAAATATTATGATTTCATCCTATGAAATTCACCAGGATCATCATCAAGGTGAACTGCTTTATTTTGTTGAAATAAAAGGAAAAGCAAAAAAGAAAGGGAATAAAGTAGAATTGATTAAATCGATTCACTCTATGGCTCACGTGTTATTTATTGAAATTGAATAAGCACTTATTTATTTTTTGTCAAAGAGATTAAGACATAACTAAATTAATCTAAAATCGAACAAATGGATAAAGGGGCCAGTATGATCGTTTAGTACACCACGGCTGATTTCCGTGCAAGGCTTCGCTTTCCGCGGGCGGCCGGTGAGCCTCCTCGTCGCTTGCGCTCCTGCGGGGTCTCACTTATTCTGCTTTTCCCGCAGGACCTCCAATCAACCGCTAGAAGTACCTCCATATATGAAACCTACGTTTGGATCTTTCTTCAGCTAAAAAACTTTCGTTTCAGCCTCTTTATTCGTTCTCTATCTTGCTTAAATCGTTTCGCAGTGTTTTAGCATAGCAAAAAAAGGCTATTACCTAAATATAGAGAATTTTACTGGAGGTTATAAAATGAAAATTGGAGTCGTAGGTGCTACAGGAAAAGCAGGAAGTTTTATCGTGAAAGAAGCTTTAAATCGCGGCCATGATGTAACGGCAATCGTACGTGATGCGAGCAAAGTAGACGAACGAGATGTTCGTACACTGGAAAAAGACATCTTTGATATCACGGCAAAAGATATCGAAGGCTTGGATGCAGTAGTGAATGCGTTTGGAGCTCCTGAAGGAAAAGAACATCTGCATGTAGAAGCGGGACAGTCGTTAATTCGTGTATTTAAACAAGCTCCGGACGTTCGTCTTCTTGTTGTAGGAGGAGCAGGCAGTTTGTTTGTCGATGAAGAGAAAACGACGCGTCTAGCAGATACGCCTGATTTTCCAAAAGAGTATAAAGCGACAGCTGACAATCAAGCTCAAAATTTAAAAGATTTAGAAAGTACAAGCGATATTAATTGGACGTTTATTAGCCCAGCAGCATTTTTTAATCCTTCAGGAAAACGAACGGATGCTTATAAAACTGGGAAAGATCATGTTATTTTAAACTCAGAAGGAAACAGCCATGTCAGCTATGCTGATTATGCCATTGCTGTCATTGATGAAATTGAGCGAGGAGAGCATGTAAACGAACGCTTTACCGTTGTATCCGACGCTAGATAAAGGAAAAGCCGCTTTATGCGGCTTTTTTTGTGCATGTTATACTATGGGAAAAGGAGTAAGGTATAGAATGGATAATAAAGTAAACGTAGAACTAGCGTTTTATAGTGAAGCCTACGAGTCATCTATACATAGCTATACGCTGCCTGAAGCGCAGCTCATTTATACGGCACTTCCCGCTGAAGCCTTAGCTAAGTGTGAGCGGGAAAAGGACAGAACGCCTGTTTTGATTTTGGCAGAAAACAAACTAGCCGGCTTTTTCGTGCTCGACGCAGGGAAAGCTGTTAAAGAATATACTAAAAGCTCCGGCGCGCTTTTAATACGGTCGTATTCCATTCATCCTGATTATCAAGGAAAGGGAGTTGGCAAAAAGTCATTGAAACTTCTTCTTTCTTTTATCAACCAGCACTTTCCGACTAAAAATGAAGTGGTGCTAGGCGTGAACTATAAAAACACGGCCGCGCAGCAACTGTACAAAAGAAGCGGCTTTATCGACACAGGCGGGCATATTTTTGGAAGCCAAGGAAAGCAGTTTGTTTATGAGATGGACATAAAAAAAGCTTGAACAAGAGTTCAAGCTTTTTTCTTATATAACAAGTAGGAAGCTAGAGCAAATAGGCAGTGCTACAAGGGACGTTTTTAATACGGGAGCAGGGACGCGATTTGTGAATTTTGCTCCAATATATGAACCGACCATTGTGCCGACTACTACTTGGATCAACAGTGGAATATCTAAAAAGCCCTGCTGATAATAGCCCATTCCTCCGCCGATGGCAATCGGAATAATAACGAGCATTGTCGTTCCGGCTGACTGACGAATAGACAAGCCTAACACCATCATAAGGCCAAGCTGGATAAATGGAGTTGATCCAATTCCAAACATTCCTGATAGAGCGCCGGTTATTAAGCCAATTAGTAAAGAATAGACGACAAATTTAGCTCCTGTTGGAACAGTACGTTCTTTTTGCTGACGGGAAAATAAAAACATACGCAGCCAAAGTAAAACACCAGATAATAAAAGCATACCGGCTGTTAGCCATTTTAGCTCGCCTTCTGGGATAAAGGATGAAAGGTTAGACCCAATCCAAGCGCCTAATGCACCGAGGATACCAACAGAGATACCGGATTTTAAAGATACGTTACCTTCGCGGTAATGACTGACTGCGCCAGATAAAGAAGAGAAAATCATTGCGGTAAGAGCCGTTGCGAGTGCAACGTGTACAGATACGCCGTACAGCAGCGTTAAAATCGAAATAATAAAACCTGATCCGCCTGCTCCGACAAATCCTAAGATTAGTCCGACGGCTAACATTGTTAAAACAATTGAAACATCCATAAACTAATTCCTTCTTTCAACACTTATTCTATGCAGACACATAACATTTTTAGCAAGTGCTACGTTCTTCATTTAAACATGAATTTTTTATGACGTCCAATGTATAATTTATATAAAATTGATAGTATTATGTAATAAGTAAAGGATGTGAAAAAATGGAATGGCAGCAGCTCGAATATTTTAATATTGTAGCTCAAACGGAACATTTCACAAAGGCAGCGGAAAAATTATCAATCGCACAGCCTACGCTCAGCCGCTCAATTTCTAAATTAGAATCAGAGCTTGGCGTGCCGCTATTTGAACGAAAAGGAAGGCAAGTTATTTTAAATCGATATGGACGGCTTTTTTATGAACGAACGGTTAAAGTATTAAACGAAATGGAAGAAGCTAAACGTGAGCTTTCAGATTTGATTCATCCTCACCGCGGCAGTATTTCGTTTGCTTTTTTAAAATCATTAGGCGCTTCGTCCGTCCCAAAACTAGTTCATGCTTTTTTACAAGAGTATCCGAACGTTCAATTTCAAATTTTTGAGAACGCCACGAACATCATGCTTGATCAGCTTCAAACGGGTGAAATTGATTTTTGTATGTCTTCTGTAACGGAATCTAGGTCAGGCATTCAGTGGGAATATTTATGGAAAGACGAGCTGTACGCGTATGTCCCTGATACGCATTCTTTTGCCTCAAGGCAAGTGCTTTCGATTTCAGAGTTGGCTCATGAATCGTTTATCGCGTTAAAAAAAGGATACGGAAGTCGAACAATTTTTGATCAGCTGTTTGAAGAAGCGGAGATTGTCCCAAATATTACGTTTGAAGGAGAAGAATTTTTGACGGTGATTGGTTTTGTAGCGGCTCATTTAGGAGTTGCCTTGCTTCCTGAAATAAAGGGAGTGGACTTACGAGGCATTAAAAAAATAAAGCTCAAAGAAGACACAGCTTCAAGAGTAATTGGGATTGCGTGGAACAAGGATAAATATTTAACTCCTGTTGCGAAAAAGTTCCAGGAATTTTTAATTCAGTATTTCAAAGACCATCATACAGGAGGAAAACGATGAAGAAAATTGCTTGCCTGCACGCTCATCATTCGAACATCTCTTATATAGAAAAAGCGCTGCCGTTTGCGAACTGTATGCATTTCGTAGACCCCGGACTTGTACATCGAGTAACAACCGACCCTAAGTTTGCAGCGGAGTCAGCAGCTGCAGAAGTAGAAAAGCAGTTAAAGTGGATGGAAGAATGTTCAGCGGATGCCATTTTACTTACGTGTACGAATTACATTGCTCTTTTACCAGAAGCATTTACAAGCGATATTCCAATTATTAAAATCGATGAGCCTTATTTTCACCGAATATGTGAAATAGAAGAACCGCAGCTTATCGTGTTTACAAATCCGGAAACCGTAGAAGGAACAATGAAGCGTCTAGACGAATTTGCATTTTATCAAAATGTAAAGATAAAGGTTCGCCCTGTTGTGATAGAAGGTGCTTTTGAACTAGTAATGACTGGAAACCTAGAGAAGTATAAACAGAAGGTAAAACATGTCTTACATGAGCTAATAAAAGAGCATAATACCGTTGTTTCAGTAGCGCAGCTCTCGATGGTAGAAGCGGCGGAGGAGGTAAGCGACCGTATTATTACGCCTCTTCAACCGTTAGCGGAAGAAGTAAGAAAAACAATTATTAGGTCATAAGAAACGAAAAAAAGAAAAAATAAATGGTAAAATATTCACTTTATTTTGACAAAAATTTCATTTCCTTATATGATAAGTAGTGTTATAGAAACCACTTATTATATAGGGGAGGCATCGTTTTGTGAAGAAAGCAAATGCACGCGATAAGATTTTAGAAACAGCATCGCGGCTTTTTCAGCTGCAAGGCTATCATGCAACAGGATTAAATCAAATTATTAAAGAGAGTGGCTCGCCAAAAGGGTCTCTTTATTATTATTTTCCAAAAGGGAAAGAAGAACTGGCGATTCACGCTGTTCAATATACGAATAAATACGTCCAAATCCAAATTAAAGAAAGTTTAAATAAATCTTCTGACGCAGCCCAGGCTATTCAGTATTTTATTGAAGAATTGTCCAAGCAGTTTGAACACGAAGAAAGTATTGCTGGTATGCCTGTTGGACTGCTGGCTGGAGAAACGGCGCTTATTAATGAACCGCTGCGAGAAGTCTGCTACGCAGCGTTTCAAGATTGGGAAAAACTTTTTAGAGAAAAAATGATAGAGAGCGGATTTCAAGAAAAGCAGGCAGGAGAGCTTGCAGTTGTGATTAACTGTATGATCGAAGGAGGAATCTTGCGTTCGTTAACAGAGAAAACAAGCGCTCCTTTGCAGCAGATTCAGCAGCAGGTTCCAGTTCTTGTTCGTAAATAAAAAGTGAGGCTGGGACATCGCAAAATGAATCTAAAGACTAACAATCGGGATACATGAGCTGGACTGCTTGTGACCCTGCTGTTGATTTCCGTGCAAGGCTTTGCTTTCGGCGGGAGGCCGCTGAGCCTCCTCGTCGCTTGTGCTATTGCGGCGTCTCATCTGTGCCGTTTTTCCCACAGGAGTCTTCGCCTTGTCCTCCAATCAACAGCTAGAAGTAGCTACCTACATAAAACCTACGTTCACCATAATCATAAAAAACACGAACTATTCATCCTTTTTGATAGATAGTTCGTGTTTCACTTTAACTAGACTACTTTGTCCTCGACTCTTTTTTATAGATTGACGGAATTTGGCATATATTGATAAAATTTAAAGTATATTTTCTGAAAATTCCATTTCTTGCAAAGAGAAAGAAAGGAGTAGCTTGTGATTTTTACTATTATTCAAGCTGATGATACGTGGGCACTATGGGGAATTCTAGCGATTTGGGCTTCTGTTAGTATTTTTCTCGAACAAAAGTATAAGTGGGCTTCTTTTCTGTCAGGAGCTATTATTGCGCTAGCAGGAGCGCTTATCCTATCAAATTTAAAAATCATTCCAACAGAGTCTCCGGTTTATGATGCGGTTTGGGCGTATCTAGTACCGCTTGCCATTCCATTATTGTTATTTCAAGTCAATATGAAAGAATTATTTCAAGAAAGCCGGAAACTGCTTTTTATTTTCTTAATCTGTGCAGTAGGAACGGTTATAGGGAGCACGGCAGGCTTCTTGTTATTAAAAGATTATATTCCTGAACTAGCAAAAATTGCAGCAGCTATCGGCGCTTCTTATGTAGGCGGAGGGGTTAACTTTGCTACCGTTACGGCTAAATTTGAACCATCAAGTCAAATGGTTTCGGCGACGGTAGTTGCTGATAATATGGTCATGGCTTTACTGTTTGCCGTGTATATGTTCGTTCCTTCTATGAAGTTTTTTAGAAAACATTTTAAGACGCCTCATATTCAAGAAGTAGAGGCTGGGCAATATGGAGAAAATGATCGTCATACGCTTGCAGAAAAATATTGGGCAAAAAAAGAAATTTCGTTAAAAGACGTTGCGGCTTCAATTGGTACATCATTTTTTCTAGTGGTTGCATCGTTTAAATTAGCCGAATGGTTTGGAACAATCATTCCAACCGGTCCAAATGTTTCGGTAGTTCAAACATTATTACATACTATTTTGAGCGAAAAATACTTATTGCTTTCCACACTTACGTTTCTTGTTATTTATCTGTTCCCTTCTTATTTTAAAAACATTAGCGGAAGCCAAGAAATCGGCACGTACTTCATTTATATTTTCTTTGTTGTCATTGGAGTACCGGCGTCTATTCCATTAATTGTTGAAAAAGCACCTCTTTTGATTCTATTTGTGCTCATTGTGGGAATGAGTAATTTAATAGTGGGACTTATTCTAGGAAAAGTATTTAAAATTGATTTAGAACATATTTTACTAGCGAGCAATGCAACGGTAGGAGGGCCTACGACAGCAAGTGCAATGGCGATTGCTAAAGGATGGGGAAGTTTGGTTGGTCCTATCTTGGTAGTAGGAACGCTTGGCTATATTATTGGTAACTATATCGGTTTTGCACTTGGCTATTGGTACTTAACATTTTAAATAAAAAAGCGCCTCCTCTGATGACTGGGAGGAGGCGTTTTTTTATTTAGCATGCTTGGCTGCTGAAGATTGATAAAAGCGGCCTTTAAAGATATACGTAGCTGTAATAAATAAATAGATAGCTAGTGTAATAGTCGTAATAACAACGGAGGTTGTGCAGATAACGCCAATTAAAATAGCGCTTAGTGCAATTAGGGCAGCCCACGTCGTATAAGGAAACCATTTAACAGAGTAGCTGCTCGATGCTTCTGGCTGAACTTTGCGGGACTTTAAGTGTGCGATCGCAATAATCAACCAAATAAACAACACGGTATATCCTAAGGAGCCCATCAAATAATCAAATGTTTTACTTCCTGCAAATAAGGAAATCAACACGCCCACATAAAGAGATGATGTACACATTAAGATTGCATAGACAGGAACTCTGTTAACAGAAAGTTTCGAAAATATCTTCGGCACTCGACCGTCTACTGCTTGCGTATACAAAATACGTGATGAACCGTAAAGCCCTGAGTTCATTGAAGAAATGACGGCTAACAAGATCACGGCATTCATAATATGATCTGCTCCGGGAATTCCAATCATTTTAAATACCATTACAAAAGGGCTTTGAGAAACGCCGTTCACTTCATTCCAAGGAATCAAGCTCACGATGATAAAAAACGGGAACAGATAAAAAGCAATGATGCGCGTTAATGTGCTGCGCACGGCTTTTGGCACTACTTTTTCAGGGTTTTTTGTTTCAGCTAGCGTTACCCCGATGATTTCAGTTCCACCGTAAGAGTAGATGACAACTAGCATCGCTGTAATTAACCCAGTTGGTCCTTTAGGGAAGAAACCGCCGTGATCGCTCAAGTTTGAAAAGCCCGCTGCGGTATGGTGACCAAATGATACAAATAGTAACAGAAGTCCAGCGATGATAAAGATTACAATGACCGTAATTTTAATTAATGCTAGCCAGTATTCCGTTTCAGCAAATGCTTTGACCGAAAGCAAGTTAATAACTGTGACAATAACGGATACGCCTAAAGCAAGCATCCAAATTGGATAATCAGGAAGCCAGTACTGAATAAAAATAGCTGCTACAACAGCTTCAGCTGCAATGTTTAACACCCACATTTTCCAGTAAATCCAGTCTAAAAAATAAGCGGGGTAGCTTCCTAAAATTGACTGAACTAAATCACGAAACGTTCGTGCGTCACTGTTTCGAACCGCCATTTCAGCAAGACCTTGCATAATGAATAGTAAAATAATTCCGCCAATTAAATAAGCAATGATAACTGATGGTCCTGCCATATCAATAGCTGAGCTGCTTCCTTTAAATAAACCAGCGCCAATTGCTCCACCTAGCGCCATCATCATAATGTGACGTGAAGTCATTGTTCGCTGCAAACCTTGGTTGTCCTTCTTCATGACTTTTCCCTCCACTTTTTTATAAAATAAAAAAAGCTTATCGTCTCCTACCTCATTATCAAATGAGAGAAGAGACGATAAGCTTTAGCTAACCGCGGTACCACTCTTGTTGGCTCTTAAAGAACCCTGCTTAAAACCTGATAACGAAGGTTAGACGTTAAAACTTAAAGAATACTTCTGCATTCTTTCTGAATTACCACTCCTGGGCGAGTTCAAAGTATTATTGGACTACGTTACACCAACCCGTAGCTCTCTTGACCGAATAATAAGCTTCTACTACTCCCAATCGCTGTGTTTTTGATTAAAATCTGAAAGTTCTTGATGAATAACCATTACTATACGTGCTTCTTTTTTCTTTGTCAACAGCTATTTTCTAAAAAATAAAATGATGGAACTTTGTTTTTTATAGAACTCAGGACTGGTTATTTTGGTAAAAAAACCAGTCGTTTCACCTAATTTTCACCAACTCTGCTTACATTAAGAAATATGAAAAAGAGGTTGTTTTGACAAATACATAGCTGAGGAGAATGAATAGAGTGAAAAAGATGATGTACGTCCGATTCGGACTGGATCTTTTAATGGCCGTTACGTTTGTTTTATTTTTTAACAAACAAGTATTGGGAGGGTTAACGTTTCATGAAATTGCGGGGCTAGCGATTGCCGTCGCGTTTTTTACCCACGTGCTGCTAAACTGGCAGTGGGTAAAGAAAGTTACGGTTAAATTATTTGACCGCAAGCTTCCGCGCAGAACAAAGTTCGGTTACTTTTTAAATATCATGCTGTTGATTGCGATGTCATTTATTATGATTAGCGGTATTTTTATTTCAAGAGTAGTATTTCCGAATATTAATGTTGGCAATGAACAATGGTTTAAGGTTTCACATATTTCGGTATCGTTTTTAGTGTTAATTTTAGTAGCCGCTCACATAGGCCTTCATTGGCAATGGGTTATAAATGTATGCAAAAATATGACGAAATTCAAAAAAACAAAGAAAAGCTTGAGCATAGCTGCTAAGCTTGCAACCGTTGCCCTGTTAGTCGTTGGCATATACGAAATAAATGAGACGAGTTTTCTTGGAAAGCTTGGAGGAATAGTGAGAGTGCTGAATTTAAGTTCCTCAGATATACCGCAAAAAGGCAGTGGGAAGCCGGATTTTGATCGCCATTCATTTAGCGAAAACAAATCTCCTGCGACGGCATCTGCTGGTCACAAACGCCCGAACTTTGATCATGATGGCGAAGGTTTTGAAAGAGGGATGAAAGGAAAAGAAGGCGGTTTTGAAAGTCCGAATCCTTTTATTGTAATCGGTACTTATTTTGCTATTATGTCGGTTTTTATTATTGCTATTTATTATATTGAAAAAATATTGTCAGGAGTAAAAAGACGTAAAAAAATGGCGGGTCCGGCTGCGGAAATTTAAAATAAAAAAACTCTCTATTTCACTGTTTTTTCATCGTACAGAAGTAAAATCATTTATGTAAAAGCGAATGCTTTGCAAAATTGATATGAGATAAACTTAGGTGGTGGAAATGGTGAAACAACACACACAGCCTGAAACGGAACATAAGAGAAATTGGTTTATTAATGCGCTATTGAATTTTGGTATTTATAAAAAAGGAAATCGGCACCTATACGAACTGACACTTCAAGAGTTAGAAGCTCAATATGTAAAAGTAAAAGCATTCATGTATAATCAGGGACCTCTTTCGCAATGATAAAAAAGCACTCAGTATATGAGTGCTTTTTTATATGAGAAAGTCTTATTCTTTGACAGGCGAAACTGTACAGATTAAAATCACAGTATATTTTAAAGTTACAGTTTTAAATGACACATATTATAAGAAGGAAAAACAGTTTCTACCTATAATATGCCAATATTTTTGACCGTATCATTTTTGGAGGGAAACAAAATGACAAATAAAAAGTATGAGCCGCTTTTACAGCCGTTTACTTTTTCAAATGGCATCAAATTAGATAACCGCGTTATTCTTGCGCCTATGACAAATTTTTCATCAAATGAAGATGGAACAGTATCAAATGCAGAAGTAGACTACTATGTACGACGTTCAAACGGTGTTAGCATGGTCATTACAGCATGTACATACGGAACGCCGAACGGCAAAGGATTTCACGGAGAGTTTGCTGCAGACAGCGATGAAATGATTCCTAGCCTGCGCCGTTTAGCAACAGCCATTAAAGATCAAGGAGCAAAAGCAGTTCTTCAAATCTTTCACGGAGGCCGCATGTGTCCGCCTGAGCTTGTTCCAAATGGAGAGGTTGTTAGCGCAAGTGCTGTTGCTGCAGAACAAGAAGGAGCACCGGTGCCTCGAGAGTTAACAAATGAAGAAATCGACGGCATTATTCATGATTTTGGTGAGATGACGCGCCGTGCCATTGAAGCAGGATTTGACGGGGTTGAAATCCACGGAGCAAATAACTATTTAATTCAGCAGTTCTTTTCTCCGCATTCTAATCGCCGCGAAGATAAATGGGGCGGCAGCGTAGAAAAACGATTAACATTCCCGCTAGCAATCGTAGAAGAAGTAAAGCAAGCCGTTTCTAAACATGCAAAAGAGCCATTTTTAGTAGGCTATCGCTTCTCGCCAGAAGAGCCTGAAACGCCTGGAATTACAATGGCTGATACGTTGAAGTTAGTTGATGCACTAGCAGAAAAAGACCTTGATTACCTTCACGTATCGCTAATGGAATTCTGGTCAAAACCTCGCCGAGGCGTGGAAGATACTCGTTCACGTATTGAGATTATTCAAGAGCGCGTAGGAAGCCGCGTACCTGTGATGGGCGTAGGTTCTATTCATACAGCAGACGAAGCAGCAGCAGCTCTTGAAACCGGCATTCCACTGCTTGCGATTGGCCGTGAATTAATTATGGACCCAGACTGGGTTCAAAAAGTCAAAGAAGGCCGTGAAAATGAAATTGTGACAACATTAAGCAAAAAAGATCAGGAAAAGCTTGTGATTCCTGACCCGCTCTGGCAAGCCGTTATTAACACACCAGGCTGGTTTCCGGTTGAAGATTAAAAGAAAGACAGAAAAGCGCAAAGACGATGGGACTGACCCCGTGTCTTTGCGCTTTTTGCTTTTTCATGGAACAGAGCTTATGAACCATTAATTTACAAATAGACTTCTTTATGTTTGAATAATAATAGTTTTCTGAAAGTGAGGTGGAAAAATGAAAGCAGGCCCAATGGTAAAAATGATGGTTTCAATGAGTATTTTTGGTTCAATTGGCTTTTTCTCCACACAAACTGGACTTCCTTCTTTTGATTTAGTATTTGTTCGCTGTATTTGTGCAACGCTTTTTCTCGGAATGTGCTGGTTTGTAACCGGTGAATATAAAAGGGAGAAATGGAATGCCAAAGAAATAAAGCAGATTTTACTGTGCGGCATATTCCTTGTGTTTAACTGGGTGTTTCTATTTAAAGCATTTGAAATGATGTCCGTTACGGTAGCTATTTCTATTTATCATCTTGCACCCGTCTTAGTATTGCTTCTGGGAAGCTTTATCTTTAAGGAGAAATTAACAGTTCTTGGCGTTATGTCTATTTTCACTTGTTTTGTGGGAACACTTCTGATTATTGGGGTGAAGGAACTTACGATTGATGGCTTCATGTCTTCAGGAATACTGTGGGCGCTTTTAGCCGCTTTGTTTTATGCATGCACAACGCTGCTTGGCAAAGGAATTATTCATACGAGTGCTTACGCTGTTACATTTATTCAGACTTTTTTAGGGATTTTTTTATTATTGCCGTTTGTTCATTTTAGTGATTTTCATTTCTTAACAGCGGCCAATTGGACAGCTATTTTGGTAACGGGCTTTGTACATACTGGTTTAGTGTATTATTTGTTTTTCGACAGCTTGCGTTACTTAAAAACTCAGGTGATTTCGGCTCTAGTGTTTTTAGATCCAGCCGTTGCTATTTTATTAGATACAGCATTCACGGGATTTCGCCCGACGCTTTTTCAGCTGGCAGGCATTGTTTTGATCTTTTTAGGAATGCTTTTTACTTTGAAGCCAAAACCTTCATCTAAAAAAAGTATTTCCAATAGCAAGATTAAAAAAATCACATAGAATTTCTATTTCATCTGCAGGTCTTCATTTATTAGAAAAAGGGGAGCTAGTCATGAAAGTCAGTAAGCAAAACGCAGAACACTACGTGTGGGGAGGGAAATGCGATGGGTGGCACCTAGTGAAAAATAAAGACGTAAGTATTATTCATGAGCGCATGCCTCCTCATACGAAAGAGGTAAGGCATTATCACACGAGAGCACAGCAATTTTTCTTTGTGCTAAAAGGAACAGCTGCTCTAGAAGTAGACGGAATTATTTATGATGTAAAAGCACATGAAGGAATAGAAGTGCTTCCGTCCATTCTTCATCAAATGATGAATCGTTCGAGCGAAGAGATTGAGTTTCTAGTTATTTCACAGCCCTTTGCACACGGAGACCGCATAGCTGTTGATGAAGATAAAGACTAAGCATAGATCAGTCTATTTTTACTAGTCCTAACAGCAAGCGAAGAATAACGTCCAGTACAATAGTACCTTTTCATTCAGTATGTGAAATATTATGCCTAATAAAATAAAAATACTTTTATTGCAGAGCAGAAATGTGGTAAATTAATATGTATGCAATATAGGGAGAACAAAATTTACAAATTAACAATTGTGTAATATTAACATCACGATAAAAAATAAGAGATTACAAGTTGAAATGTAAATTTTGTAGATGACTAAAAAAAGAGATGAAGATGATATTGTTTGACAAATTGAATCATTTTCAGGTAATCTTTTGCAGGACGTAACCGTTACGATTTAATGTAGGGGACTTTCCTGAGGTTAGCTGAACATGAAATCTCTACTTTTTAGTGAAAGGAATTTGAAAATGAAAAAACTATTTTCAAAGCCGTTGTTTTACTTTTTTATAGCGGTTTTATTCATGTGGATCAAGTCTTACATGTCTTACAAAGTGGAGTTCAACTTAGATATAAGTGACTCAATGCAAAAAACGTTATTGTTTATTAATCCAATTAGTTCAACTTTGATCTTTTTAGGGTTAGCATTGTTTGCAAAAGGGAAAAGAGCCATCGTTTGGACGCTTATCCTTAGTACAATCATGACGGTCATTTTGTACAGCAATATTTTATATTATCGATTCTTCAATGACTTTGTGACATTGCCTACTTTAACGCAAACAAGCAATGCGGGTCATTTAGGAGGCAGTATCGCTGATTTAGTAAAAGCTCACGATATTTTTTACTTTGTAGATATCGTTTTACTGATTGCGCTATTGTTTGTTAGAAAAATCGAATGGCCAAAAGCACGCCTTAAATTCCGCTATACGTTCATGGTACTAGCGGCAGGAGCTATCGCTTTTGCAATTAACTTGCACTATGCTGAAAAAGATCGCCCTGAATTACTAACAAGAACATTTGATCGCAACTACCTAGTGAAATATTTAGGAGCATACAACTATACGGTGTATGATGCAGTTCAAACGTTTAAAAACTCAAAGCAGCGAGCATTCGCAAGCAGTGATGACTTAACAACAGTGAAAAACTTCAGTACAAGTCACTATGCAGCTCCAAATATTGAGTATGCCGGTAAAGCAAAAGGAAAAAACATTATTAAAATTCATCTAGAATCATTTCAGTCATTCCTGATTAACTACAAGTTAAACGGGCAAGAAGTAACGCCGTTTTTAAACTCATTAGCAAATGGAAATGAATTTATGTATTTTGATAACTTCTTCCATCAAACAGGACAAGGTAAAACAGCTGATGCAGAGCTTATGATGGATACATCATTATACGGCTTGCCTCAAGGATCAGCATTTAGCTTAAAAGGCCGCAACACGTACCAAGCAGCACCAGCGATCTTAGATCAAGAGGGCGGCTATACAAGTGCCGTTTTACACGGAGACTATAAAACGTTCTGGAACCGTAATGAAATTTATAAACAGTTCGGTGTGGATAAATTCTTTGACGCAAGTTATTACAATATGACTGGTGATAACAAAGTAAACTATGGATTAAAAGATAAGCCATTCTTCAAAGAATCTATGCCAATGCTACAGTCATTGAAGCAGCCTTTCTATGCGCATATGATTACATTAACAAACCATTTTCCATTTGTCCTTGATAAAGGCGATGCTAGCATTGAGCCGGCAAACACAGGAGATGGAACGGTAGACCGTTATTTCCAAACGGCTCGTTATTTGGATGAATCACTGCAAGAATTCTTTACAGAGCTAAAAGCTTCAGGCTTATATGACAACTCAGTTATTATGATTTACGGTGACCACTACGGTATTTCTGAAAATCATAACAAAGCAATGGAAAAAGTTCTTGGCGAGAAAATTACGCCATATAAAAACGCTCAGCTTCAACGCGTACCGTTCTTCCTTCACGTACCAGGCGTAAAAGGTGGAGTGAACCATACGTACGGCGGTGAAATTGACGTAGTACCTACGCTTCTTCACTTAGTGGGAATTGATAGTAAAGAGTATGTTCAATTCGGTACAGATTTATTATCAAAAGACCATGATCAGGTAGTAGCATTTAGAAACGGTGATTATGTTTCTCCGAAATACACGTCAATTGACGGCAAGTATTACGATACAAACACGGGAGAAAGAATCACAGCAACAGATGAAGCGAAGGCTTATAAAAAGAAAGTTGGAAGAGAGCTAGAACTTTCTGATAAAGTGTTATACGGTGATTTATTACGATTTAATAAATTAGATGACTTTAAACCGGTCGATCCATCAAAATACATGTATGGAAAAGACCAAGAAACAGAAAAGTAATGTAAGCTTTCACACCATACAATCCAAACAAGCAAGTAGAGGAGCTTTTTAAAAGCTTAGCTACTTGCTTGTTTTATGAGAACTTCATTGAAAAAGAAAGCTGGTGACAGAAACGTGGAGCGAACAAGACGCAAAAGAAGAAGAAGAGTTCGATGGGGCAGAGTGTTCTTTGCTTTGTTGTTTCTTTTTCTTATCATTGGAGGCATATACAGCTATTTCCAATATAAGCAAGGGCTATCGATGGCAAGCGATGGTAAATTTGCGGATGACGGCACGACATTTGAACAGTTTCAAGGCAGTCTCCCAAATAACGGAGAAGTAAATATGCTGCTGTTAGGAAGTGACTCGCGCGGGGAAAAGCATTCTCGTACAGACTCTATTTTAATTGCTCACTACGATTCTAAAAGCAAACACCCGAAAATTGTTTCCCTTATGAGGGATATGTACGTGGATATTCCAGGACACGGCAAGCAAAAGCTGAATGCTGCTTACGCGTTCGGAGGTCCTGAGCTGCTGCGTCAAACGATCAAACAAAATTTTGATATCGATATTAACTATTATGCAGTTGTGGACTTCGAAGGGTTTTCAAAAATTGTAGATACGATTGCACCTGATGGCATTAAAGTAACCGTGCCTCACGATATGTCTTCAGGAATTGGTATGACACTTCACAAAGGTACCCAAGTTTTACACGGTGAACAACTGCTTGGCTACGTGCGTTTTCGTCATGATAACATGAGTGATTTTGGACGCGTTCAACGTCAGCAAGAAGTCGTTTTAAAGCTTAAAGAAGAAGTAGCAAGCCTAAACAGCGTGTTTAAAATACCGAAGCTTCTCGGCGTAATGGATCCTTATATCGATACAAATTTAGATACAAAAAGCATGATGCTTCTGGCTAAAGATGTGGTAACAGGAAACATGAAAGATGTTCAAAGCCTGCGACTGCCGTTAGATGGATCGTTTGAAAACAAAACGTATAGCGGTGTGGGTATGGTGCTTGATATTGATTTAGACAAAAATAAAGAAGCGCTGCAAGAATTCTTAAATGACAAATAAAGAAAAGCCTCGAGATGCATTTCTCGAGGCTTTTTCCTTATACATAGACGATGATGCGTTTGAATGACGTAATTAAACTGGTCACTATACCGGAGCATACAACAATGAATAATGAATAAATAGCTGTATCGTTTTGAAGCAGTAAAATACCTGAAATAATAATAGATGCGTCAATCACTAAAATAATGATGCCGGGGTTTAAAGATAACCATTTCGCAAGTATCAGAGAAAATAAGTCGACCCCGCCTTGACTTGCGTGCTGCCGGAGCATGATGCCGGTTCCAATTCCGTTAAAAACACCTCCAAGGCAAGCGCTTAAGATAATGGGAAGGTGAAAAATCCCGTGAAGCGGAAACAACAAATCAATCATAACGGCTGAGAGAACCATGCCATAGATAGCATTTAAAAAATAAGAGCGGTTAAAACCTAGGGCGAGAAGGTAAATCGGCAAGTTCAAGCAAAAAATCATCACACCTACTTTATAGCCGAGTAAATAATTAATGATTAAACTAATTCCCGTAATGCCTCCTGTTACAAGCTGAAGCGGAAGAATAAAAACGTTAATTCCAATACTAACAAACACACTGCCAATTCCAATTGCAATCAATTTTTTATACATGCTGTCTCATCCTTGTCTATGAATCTCTTTATATGTATATGAAGACAAGCCGAGTTTCAGCACAAGGAACGCTTTAGAAACCATAATGAACGGATTAAATATATGCAAAGGAAGCTGTTTGAAAATGCAAATGTGTTGCATAAACATGGTTCACCATAGACAATAAGAACTAACGAAGAAGGTAAATGGAGGAGAAAAAATTGATCGTTCGAAAAGCTAGAGAAGAAGAAACATCATTTATTGAAACAGTGACGCTTGCTGCTTATGAGCAGTATGCAGCTGTAAAATCAGAAGCACACTGGAAAAGATATCGAAAGGGAATTTTACATACCCTGAGTGAAGAAAAGAAATTTGAGTGCATTGTAGCTGAAATCGATGGAGAAATGGCAGGAAGCGTTTTGTTTTATCCGCCGAATACGGATGTATACGGCGGATTGTTAAAGCCATTTCCATGGGCCGAAATTCGTCTGCTGGCAGTTGCTCCGTCTCATCGCCGAAAAGGAGTCGCCAACGCGCTTCTTGAAGCGTGTGAAAAAAAATCTCGGGAGCTAGGGTGTTCTTATTTAGGTTTACATACAGATCATTCAATGGAACATGCCATTAAGCTGTACACTAAAAGAGGTTACGTTCGCTTTCCTGATAACGATTTTTATCCGGTAAAAGATTTGCATGTTATGGCATTTAGAAAATCCGTTTAATAAAAAAGCCTTTGAAATCATTGATTTCAAAGGCTTTTTTGAGATTCTGAATTTAAAATGACAAAAGCGAGAAAAAGAATAGCAGAAGCTAGCCAAACTGCTTTTGTCCCCAGGGTAAAAGTAGAAATAGAACCTAACAATGCACCGCTCAAAAAAGAGAGGATAATGGCGGTAAAACGAAGGCACTGATAAGCAGCGTTTTCATCGCGTTTGAATATAGCATAGTATGCTGCTTGAGAAGCAGTACGAAGGTTTCCGGTTGTCATGGTTGTATTATATGACCATTTTATCAAAGTTCTAAATGAAGAAACTTGAAGAGCAGCAACAAATGAAATTGTTACTGTAACCAACATATTAGAAACACTAGACGGTAAAAAACCAACGATAATGAGTACGACAATTTCTAAAAGCAATACGATACGAGAAGTATCAGGGAGTACAGATACAAATCGCGGCTGCTTAAATGTTTCGGTTACAGCAACACCTAGGATAAAGGCTACAATAGGGGGGATATGAAGAAAAGCTTCTGTCCATTGACCTTGCGCTGCCTTTACACCTAATAAGACGATATTTCCACTTTGTGCATTTGCGAATACTCCGTTTCTGCTTATATACGTATAAGCATCAAGAAAACCTCCCACAATAGCTAACAAAATTCCAAGGATAACTGAATTTGCCGTTGCAGCTTTTTTGAATCGTTTCGTTAATTGTAAAAAGTAAGATGATTTATTTGTGAGCATGTCTTCTTTCTGCCTCCTGAAAATCTAAGGTGCATTATCTAGTATAAGCAAAAGAAAAGCTTTTCTTCAATTACTGCGATTTCATAGAAAAAAGATAGGGTAGGTCCCTATCTTTTTTGTTATTTATATAACGTGACGATTCCAGTGGCGGTGAGCTGAAATAGCTTCAATAAATTCATCTGTAAAGCGTGTAGTTTCTCCAGTTACGACACCGGGACTGCTATCTAAACCAGCAGCTTTTAGCCACTTAACACCTTCATCCGTCGCGCCAATTGGTTTAAAATGCTCGAATGCTTCTTGAGCAAACGTCAGTGCTTCTTTACGAAACTTCTCATCAGCCGAGGCGCTTCCGACAACATAAACCGCATCGAATAAAACAGAATCACTTGTTAAGAACGTGTGCTGTACTTCAAGTTCTGACCCGTCTGTTCCTTTTACGTTTTGGAGGGTCGTGCTTACAATTTCAGGCTGAATGCCCTGTTGTTTTAAACTGTTTAACACTTGTGGTAGGTCACTGCTAAAGTCATTCGCTACAATGACAGCTACTTTACGCGTATTCGGCTTTTTAATCGTCTGTTCCTGACTAAGAGCCGGAGATGACTTGGTCACTGGCGCGTCTGTTCCTGATGGAGGCGTTGCACCAATCGCTTGTGCTACTTGTTTAGCTAGCACTGTACTGACGTTGGCAAACATATCAACAACTTGCTGCTGAACAGACTTGCTTTTCACTTTTCCAAGCTCAAAGCTAAAAGCACTGATAATATGCTCTTTTTCAGTGTCGCTCATGCTATTCCAAAATAGCGTTGCCTGTGAAAAGTGGTCTTTAAAACTTTCGCTTCGGCTTCGAACTTTTCTTCCTTCCACTTTTTCTTGATAGTGAGCATAACCGCCCTCTGACTCTGGTACAGGAGCCGGGGTATTGGCTGCTAGAGAGTTTCTGTGATAGCTGACAGGCCCTTTGTTAATCGTTTGACGTCCGTAACCGTCTCGTTGATTGTTATGAAACGGGCATACTGGACGGTTGATTGGAAGTTCGTGAAAATTCGGACCGCCAAGACGAATAAGCTGGGTATCCGTGTATGAAAACAATCTTCCTTGTAAGAGAGGGTCATTGGAAAAATCAATTCCCGGTACCACATGCCCCGGATGGAATGCGACTTGTTCCGTTTCGGCAAATACGTTGTCTACATTTCGATTTAAGGTCATTTTTCCAACCAATTTGACGGGAATGTCTTCTTCTGGCCAAAGCTTAGTTGGATCGAGAATGTCAAAGTCGAACTTAAATTCATCTTCTTCATCTATGATTTGAATGCCTAGCTCATATTCAGGATAGTCTCCGTTTTCAATCGATTCCCATAAATCGCGGCGATGAAAATCAGGGTCTTTCCCAGAAATTGTTTGAGCCTCGTCCCAAACAAGGGAATGCGTTCCGAGCACAGGCTTCCAGTGGAATTTGACAAAATGAGCTTTTCCTTCTGCATTAACTAAGCGAAAAGTATGTACGCCGAAGCCTTCCATCATACGCAAACTGCGTGGAATTGCACGGTCTGACATTGACCACATGACCATGTGAGCAGACTCTTGGTTATTGGCGACAAAATCCCAAAACGTATCATGTGCTGAAGCTGCCTGCGGCATTTCATTGTGTGGCTCAGGCTTAACAGCGTGAATTAAATCTGGGAATTTGATCGCATCTTGGATAAAGAACACGGGAATGTTATTTCCAACTAAGTCATAGTTTCCTTCTTCTGTATAAAATTTTGTTGCAAAACCACGGGCGTCGCGCACCGTTTCAGCTGAACCTTTAGAACCTGCTACAGTAGAAAAACGGACAAATACAGGTGTTTTTACAGACGGATTCTGTAAAAATTTAGCTTTTGTATATTCACTGAGCGAGTCATACAGTTCAAATTCTCCGTGAGCAGCAAAGCCTCGTGCATGAACGATGCGTTCAGGAATGCGCTCGTGGTCAAAATGCGTCATTTTTTCACGGAAATGAAAGTCTTCCATAAGGGTTGGACCGCGTTCACCTGCTGTCAAAGAAAATTCATCTTCGGAAAGCTTTAACCCTTGATTGGTTGTGAGCGCTTGGTTTCGATCATCTGTTTTAAACTGCTCGAGCTGTTCTTGCTTGCTTTTTTCATTTACAGGGTGCTTTTTTGTCATACATGTCTTCCTCCTTGATCTTCAGTTAATAATCATTACAAAATGTGTACCCTATCAAAAGTTGAAGCAAACAGAAATGTTGGAATTTTTTCGTAGGAAATCCGTTATTTTCTTGTTATGATTATGAATAAGTATTCATAAATACAAAAATAAAAGGAGAGGGGATACATAGATGAAAACACGGGTAACAGATTTATTAGGGATTCAATATCCAATTGTACAAGGAGGTCTTGCGTATTTAGCGTACGCAGAACTTGCGGCTGCTGTCTCAAATGCAGGCGGGCTTGGACAAATTACGGCTATGACGCTCCGAACACCTGAGAAACTTCGAGCTGAAATTAAAAAAGTACGTTCTTTAACTTCGCGTCCTTTTGGCGTTAATTTTGCTGTTGGAGGTCAAACAGAAGGTTCTTATAAAGAACTTCTCGACGTAGCAGTAGGAGAAAGTGTGCCGGTTGTTTCCATAACAGGAGCAAATCCCGCACCTATTTTTGAGAGAATAAAAGGAACGGGAATTAAAACGCTCGTACTGGTAGCCAACGTGCGTCAAGCTCAAAAAGCTGAGAAGCTGGGAGCAGATGCTGTCATGGCAGTGGGGCAAGAAGCAGGAGGACATATCGGACGTGAGGATCTAGGCACAATGGTATTAATTCCTCGAGTAGCTGCGGCTGTGTCAATTCCGGTCCTAGCAAGCGGAGGGATTGGAAACGGACAAGGATTATTGGCAGCGCTATCATTAGGCGCTGAAGGGATAGAAATGGGAACACGTTTTATTGCGACAAAAGAATGTGTAGATGCCCATGATGCGTATAAACAAGCCATTATAGAAGCGAAAGAAACCGATACTGTGGTTATTAAACGTTCGTTCGGAGCACCTGGACGCGTATTGAAGTCCCACTACACTCTTGACATTATTAAGCGTGAGGAGCAAGGAGAGAGGTACGAAGAGTTAAAAGACGTCATTAGCGGAGGGGCAAACTGCAGGTATATTTATGAAAATAAAATTGATGAAGGCTATGGATGGGCAGGCCAAGTCGTTGGACTGATTGATAGTATCCCAACGGTGCAAGAGCTTTTTGACAGTATGAGAGAAGAAGTAGAAGCCGGTTCTGAACGACTGCTGAGTATCGTAGAAAAGAAGTAGAGATACAAGCCGTCATACTGCAGCAATTATTCGCATATTTATAATCTATATCTCTAAATGAGGTGAGAGAATGAAAAGGATGCGAGCATTTGCTATTATGACGTTTTTAGTAGTAGGTTCAGGGTATGCAGTTTTCACTAAAAAAGAAGAAGTTTTCAAGACTCAGCAAGCACAAGTGTACGAAGAAGCAAAGCCTGTTATTAAACAAATGGACAAACTGGATATTTGGCATAAAATCAGCAGCGGTTTAACTGAAGCGGGCTATGAATCAAGGGGCGTGAATTCTTCCCTTTATTCAAAAGACAGAGTAGAGCTGGATGTGTATATGGAGCCTTCCGTTTCAGCTGATGCCAAAACGCAAGAAACGATTAAACAAATGGTATATAAAATACTCGAAGAAAATAAGTTTCAGCAAAAGGCCTTTCATGTAACAATTAAATTCCTGCCCGAAAAACAAGCAAAATAGACTTGTCTCGGCCAGGAAATTTTTTTGTTAAATTGCTTTTTCATTGGCGGCTGGAATACTCTCTGGGAGAGAAATTTCAGCATTTTTGGGCTGATACGCAATTTTTCCGTCCAGCACATCATTTGCTTTTTGTAGATCTAATAAATTTTCCCATTGTGCGATAATAAAAGCAGCTACTGCATAACCAATAATATTAACTGTGGTCCGGTAATTACCCATAAAGCGATCAGGAGCGAGCATCAGAGCAACGGCTGCTACGGGAATGGATCCGGTTGCTGCTGCAGTAGCAGAGAGAGCAACAAAGGCTGAGCCTGGAATGCCAGCCATTCCTTTAGATGTAAGAAGAAGAACACCAAGCATTAAAAGCTGATCAGTGAGGCTCAAATCCACGCCCGTTGCTTGTGCTAAAAAGACGAGGGCAAGAGACAAGTAAATGGAAGCACCGTCTAGATTAAACGAATAGCCCGTAGGTACAACAAGGCCAACGACTGCTTTGTTGCATCCTGCTTGTTCGAATTTATCCATGAGCTGCGGCATAACGGCTTCAGTGGAACCCGTAGCAAATGCCAGCATAATTTCTTCTCGTATATATAGAATGACTTTCCACAAACTTAATTTTAAATAGATTCGTAAAATAACAGCTAAAACGAGAACAAATGCGAGACAAGCAATTGTCATAGCGATAAATAGCTTTCCGAATGCAGCAAGTGTTCCAAGACCGTACTGACTAACTGCAAATGCCATGGCACTAAACGTGGCAAGAGCCGTTAATTTCATAATGTATCCCATAATTTTAAACAACACATCATTTACTTTTTCCAATACATTTAAAAGGGTCTCTGCTGTTTTTCCACCTATATGGACAAGCGCGATGCCAAACAAACAAGAAATTAAAAGTACTTGAAGCATGGAGTTGCTTGAAAAAGCACCAACTGCACTGTCTGGAATCATATTAAGAAAAAAATCACCTTCACTCGGAAGTTCGGAGCCGTTAGTCTTCGCGTCTACTTCGCTTGTGCTTAAGCTTGAAGGATCAACATTCATACCGGTGCCGGGATTCATTACGTTTGCTACTAATAGACCGATCAATAGAGCGAATGTTGTGACAATTTCGAAGTAAAGAATGGTTTTTCCGCCGATACGCCCAACTGTTTTAATGTTTCCAACCTTGGCAATTCCAACAACGACTACTCCAAAAATAAGAGGAGCAATCAGCATTTTGATAAGCTTAATAAAACCGTCTCCAATCGGTTTCACAGCATTTCCAAAGCTTGGCCACAGATATCCTACAGCTATTCCAAGTACAATTGCCATCATAATTTGAAAGAAAAGACCTTTATAAAAAGGTTTTTGCTTACTTTTTGCCGCTGCTTGTGTCATGTGTTCTCCCTTCGTCGTACAATTTTTAAAATATCACAATAGATGTAATGTTTTTTTACATTTTAACGTAAGGTTGTTTGGAGTGTCATTGGTCTCTTTGACTAAAATTCAATAAAAATATTAGTTGAAGTGTATAAGAAGGGAAAGGAAGTGGTTTAAAACATTATTATTTTTAATGCAGATCTTTAAAAAAACTAATAAAAAGCACATGCAAAGGCATGTGCTTTTTATTAGTTAAATTAATTTAATTCCGCTAATTAGAATGATGGTTGCCATAATGGCTTGAAGCGGTCTTGAAGGCACTTTCGTTGATAAACGGCTTCCGATTAACACACCTGGAATAGATCCAGTTAATAGGTTAGCAGTCAACATGTAATCCACGCTTCCAAAGCTTGCATTTAAAATACCAGCCACCGTAACGAGAAGAAACGCGTGTGCAATATCAGTTCCAACCAGCTCAGATGTTTTGAGCTTAAATAAGTACAGCATCGCAATCGCAAATAATGAGCCCGAACCAATCGATGTTAGTCCGACAATGAATCCAAAGACTACGCCAATTCCGATTGTTAATCCTTTTTTCTGATTTAAGTCCATTTCCTGAAATCGATTTGGACGAATTAATTTATCGAAAAAGACGCGAAAGATAATTGAAATGGCAACCAGTGTCATGACGTATCCAAGAGCGTGCTTAATAATCGTTTCTTGATGCTCGTGAAAAGATGGAAATGCATGAAGTGTGACAATAGCCAGCACAGCGCTCGGAATACTTCCGAAGGCTAAATATTTTGCTAATTTAAAGTTAATGGTTCGCTGTTTGTAGTGCTGAGCGACTCCGAATAATTTTGTGATAGAATTGTAGACAAGATCTGTTCCTACGGCAATGGAAGGGTTAATGCCGAGAACAATCAGTAAAGGTGTTAATAAAGCGGCACCTCCAACCCCCGTTAAGCCTACAAGGGTTCCAACGAATAATCCCATTAAGGTAATTGATAGTTCCATATTTCGTCCTCCTACTCTCAAAACCAAGTACATTGATCTGATTATAGAGCATTGTAGCTCATATGTAAATAAAATTCTGAATATTTTTAGTGAAGTTGAAAAGGTTTTCTTAGCCTTCACTATTTTAGGGAACGGACGATAAAGTGATAGGAAGTTGTAAAAAAGTAAATAGAATACGTTTATTTATCTATGATTACGCTCTAATTTGTGTTACAAATGTAAATGCAATAAAAGAGTTTATTTTTATCTCATTTGAAAGACCGGTGAATGCATGAGTTTTGTCACGAAAGATTTGTTAATTAATTTTTTATTTATTTTATTGGCGCTGTTTTTAGTACAGATGTTTTATTTAATCAAGTATGCTAAAAAAATTCATTGGTGGAAAGATCGTTATATCGCGGTATTTCCGATTTTAGCTATTACCTTCTGCCTTTTGTTTCCGGTTAACGGAGCTTATGTCCCGGATGACTATCGAATGGATCTTCGAAGAATTCCTTATATTTTAGGAACGTTATATGGAGGCTGGCCGCTAGGAAGCTTGCTTTTTGTCTTTATTTTACTGCTGCGCTTGCTAATTGGCGGGTATGATGTAGGGTTTTTATCAACATTAATTGCTCTTCCGATTTTATCCATTCCTTTATTTTTCCTAACAAAATACTTTTTACATTTCTCATTAAAAAATAGAATTATCGTGAGCACCTGTCTTAGTATAATCGGTTCTTTATTAGCTATGCTTGTATCTATTTTTGTCTTGCACGTCACAAGCATTCCTATTAGCGTGTGGGTTCAATTCGCGATTTTAGATGTAGCAGGCATGTTTGTAATTACCATACTGTGGGAAGCGATACGGGCAAATTTACTAGTGCTGCAGCGCCTGATGAAAGCAGAGAAACTAGAAATTGTCAGTCATTTAGCTGCCAGCATCTCTCATGAAGTACGAAATCCTCTAACGGCAAGCAGAGGATTTATGCAAATGCTGCAAGAAGATGAAAAAGAACCTGCTAAAAAACGCTACATTTCCATTGCGATTAATGAACTAGACCGCGCAAAAGAAATCATTGATGATTACTTGCTGTTTGCCAATTCTGCACCAGAACGAAATGAAAAAATGAATATTTCAGAAGAGATTCATCACGTCACCCATATTATGACTCCTCTTGCTAATATGAATGGAGTCGCGATTGATTTTACATTTGATGAAGAAGTGAAGTGCTTCGTAATGGGAGAAAGAAGAAAGCTTCAGCAGTGTTTAATCAATTTATTTAAAAATAGTATTGAAGCGATGCAAGACGGAGGCACGTTAACTATTAAAGTAGGAAAAGAAGGCGGAGCTGTTATTGTGGATATTATTGATACGGGCTGCGGCATGACGCAAGAACAAATCAACCGGCTAGGTGAACCGTATTTTACAACAAAAGAAAAAGGTACGGGACTTGGAACGATGGTATCTTTCAGCATTATTCATTATATGAAGGGAAAAGTGAGTGTGTCTAGCGTAAAAGGAAAAGAAACGTGCTTTTCACTTGAGTTTCCACTTTGTGAATAAAAAGGTCGGGACAAAAGTTATTTAGTTGAAGGAAGATCCGAATGCGTTTGATTCTTGAGGGAGAATCAAACGCATTCGGATTTTTTCATTGGCAGGGTAAATGTAGGTTTCATCTATTTAGTCGCTTCTAGCGGTTGATGGGAGGGCAAGGCGAAGACTCTTGCAGGAAAAGCGGCACAGGTGAGAGCCCACAGGAGCGTACGCGACGAGGAGGCTTACCGGCCGCCCGCAGAAAGCGAAGTCTTGCACGGAAATTAACTGCGATTTCTCAAGCGATTCAGCTCATGTATCCCATTTATTCGACTTTAAATTGGAATGATTTAGTTACGTCTTAACCTCTTTTTAATGAAGTTCACTCACATACTGATCAATCATCGTCTGTAAATCCTCTAGCGTTGTCTTACTTTCGTCGACAGACAGCTGCTTTAACGATTGAAGGGCACTATCAACAACAAACTTGCGGGGATTTGATTGTTTAAACAGCTCTTCTTCAATAAAACTAATAAGCTCTGTGCATTTTTGACGTTCGAATTCATCCGTAAATTGTTTGTGAACCTGTTTTTTTAAATCGATAAGTGCTGCGGAAATGTCCTGTTCTATTTGATTTTTAGTATTGGGGCAAGATGGAAGCCATTCTTTAATCGTTTGCGGATCGAGCAAAATGTCTCTTGAATTTGCTACTTCGTCTACAAGAGGAAGCAGGCGCTTGACACTGTAGCTTATGATCTCATGTGGGTCAGTATTTGTGCCGTTAACCATAAAATTATAGTGAAAGTTGCGATGAAGCATGCCAAGAAACATAATTGCACAATCTAGCAGGTACGGTTTCTTTTCTTGTCCAAATAAATCAATGAACCGCTTGTAAAACCAGTTTACTTCAACAAACTGGGTTCTTTTTATGTATGCTTTTAAATCGGGATCATTGGAAACAAATACTTCTTCAAGTAATGTGAAAAATTTATGTTTATGATGGTTTTTCATCTGTGCATCAATCTGTTTAACAAATACATCTACATCGGTCAGGCTTTTACCAACCAGCAGCTGATTCCGCTCTTGTTCAATTGTTGTATGAAGCCAGGTAAAAACAGCGATTAATAATTCATTTTTTGAAGAAAAATAGTTGTAGAATGTTCCTTTCGAAATGCCGCTATAATCAATGATGTCTTGAATAGATGTAGCTTGAAATCCTTTTTCAACGAAGAGATGGTGTGCATTTTTTACAACTTGCTCTTTTCGGTTATTCATTATTATCACCTGAATGTAAAATTAGACTCATGGTCCAACTTTATGATACATGATTTAAAACGTTTACACAAATGTTCTTTTCAAAAAATGGACGATATCACGACAATATATTGATATAAAAGGATTATAGAACTGAAAAAGTCGATAAAATAAAGGACATGAACGCAAGATTTTTCGCTTGCATAAATTGAACTCACAGTATAATATACTCTATGTAGAACATATGTCTAAAAAAATGAACTTATAGTATAAGGAGGTACAATAATGAGTCAATCGATAAATCAAATGGAAAAGCCGCCTTATGGCATAATTGCTATTTTGTTAATTGGCGCTTTTATCTCATTGTTGAATGAAACGTTATTAAATGTGGCGCTTCCGTCTATTATGAAAGACTTAGATGTGACAACGTCAACTGTCCAGTGGCTTTCTACTGGTTATATGTTAGTGAATGGTATTATGATTCCAACTACCGCTTTTTTAATTCAGCGCTATTCTGTCAGAGGCTTATTTTTAACGGCGATGACTTTATTTACAGCAGGAACAATACTTGCCGGTGCTTCGCCCGTATTTTCGGTCTTGTTAACCGCTCGTATTATCCAAGCATCAGGCGCAGCCATTATGATGCCGCTTTTAATGAACGTATTGCTCACAAGTTTTCCGTTAGAAAAACGCGGAGCTGCGATGGGGATTTTCGGTTTAGTTATGATTTTTGCTCCGGCAATTGGCCCTACCTTATCAGGGTGGCTAATTGAACACTATGAATGGAGAATGCTGTTCCACCTTGTTACGCCAATCGCTGCAATTGTATTAATAGGGGCTTTCTTTCTATTAAAAGACAAAAAAGAAAAAGTGGAAATCAATTTGGATTTTTTATCTCTTTTGTTATCTACAATTGGATTTGGAGGACTTCTATACGGATTTAGCTCAGCAGGGGATAAAGGCTGGGATTCTGTGGAAGTGTACGGCACGATTATCGTAGGAGCTGTGGCTCTGATTTTATTTATTACGCGTCAGTTCAAGCTTAAAACACCTATGCTTGAATTCCGCATTTTTAAATATCCAATGTTTGCTTTATCATCAACGATTTCAATGGTGATCACAATGGCATTATTCTCAGCCATGCTGCTAATGCCAATTTATGTTCAAACGGTACGAGGCATTTCTCCGCTTCATTCAGGATTACTAATGCTTCCAGGTGCGCTGCTAATGGGCGTGATGTCACCGATAACCGGGAAATTATTTGATAAATTCGGAGCGCGTGCACTAGCTGTAACGGGTCTAACGATTACAGCCGTTACGACGTATTTCTTCAGTAACTTAGAGCTTGATACGACGTATACAACGCTTATTACGCTTTACACGCTTCGCATGTTCGGAATGTCTATGGTGATGATGCCGGTTATGACAAACGGATTAAATCAGCTGCCGCAGCGCTTTAATCCTCATGGTACTGCGATGAATAACACGCTTCAACAAGTATCGGGAGCTATTGGTTCGGCTCTTTTAGTAACGGTGATGTCAAACCGTACAGCTACGCATGCAAAAGAGCTCGCTCAAGATGCAATGAGCGGAGCGGGAGCAGCGAATGCAACCGCAGCCGGGGCAGCTCAAATGAAAGAACAGATTGGGATGCAGGCAATGGTACAAGGGATTAACGATGCGTTTGCCGTCTCAGTAGTACTAGTGGTGGTTGCCTTAATTCTTTCATTGTTTATGAAACGCGCAATGCCGGCAAGTGAAGATGAAGTGGTAAAGGAAAAAGCAGGACGCGAGCAGTTTGCTAAATGAAAAAGAAATCCCCGCTGAGACAGCGGGGATTTCTTTAGCTTGTATATCTAAAGCTTAAGCCCATTTTCTTTAATAATTTCCGGTAGCCGATGGACGTTTGATCAGCCATAATATGCGCTTCCATCTGCAGGTCTAAAGGCAAGTCCTCAGGTTTTTGGTTTTCAACCATTTCACGGTCTTCGTCAAAGACCCGAAGGTTAAAGTCATACACACCTTCAACGGGAGAATCTTTGTCAAAGTTTCGAGCGATTGGTGCGAATAAACGTGTTTCGCGGGCTGAAATAGGAGAGACTGCATTCATAATCCACAGCTCTGCGCCTTCTGGGAAGTATACTTTTAGCGTAGCTGTAAACGGCGGATAAACATCAAAGACGCGAAGCCATTTAAAATCAGGTGGATTTAAATGCTGCTGTTCTTTGGAATAATTGCTCACGGTGCTTGTATATTCTACATGAAGCCCATAATCTGTATCGCTTACTTTATATTTAGGCACAAAGGCGTTGTTTCGATCACCAAATGTGTCCGTGTGAACCCAGGCAAAATGAGCTACGTCTAAAAAGCCTTCCATTTGACGACCGGCCGAACCCATGATATCAAAGCTCGGACAAACAATCTGCTGAAAATCAGGATCCTCCCACGCATCGAAGTAAGGCAGGTTATCTTGTTCTCCTGTCAGGGAAGTCCACACTAATCCAAATCGTTCAATAACTGGATAGACGGCCATACACAAGCGGGGAGAAATGTTGGCATCAGGGTGAGCTGGAATCGACGTGCATGCGCCGTCCGTTGCATAGCGGAAGCCGTGGTAAGGACAGACAATTTCATCATCTTCCACCCAGCCCATGCTAAGCGGGGTGCCTCGGTGAACGCATAAATCACGAGCTGCTACTACTTTGCGTGTGGTACGGTATAGAACTAGATTTACATCTAGCAGTTTTACGGACGTTGGTTTCTCTGTTACATCACTGCAGCGTGCGACGGGGTACCAATACTTAGCGAGCGTCGTCCAATCTTCCAGGCTGAACGTGCAGTCTCTTGGGTAGGGAGTTGCCGTTTTTGATTTTGTCATGGTTGGTTGTTGTTCCATCTATTTTCTTCCCTTCTTTTGTAAGCTCTTTTACTAAGGGTAATATAAAAAAAGAAAATTCACACAATTTATGTAAGGAGTTCTAACATAAAATATGGAACTTTGTAGAAAGTGAGAATTTCAGAAGACGCAAATTAGAGAATATATCAATAAAAAAAATTAAAAAAGCGCTTCCTAAATGAATTTAAACGTGATATAATTTTCCAAGACGCTGGTGTAGCTCAGTAGGTAGAGCACTTGCATGGTAAGCAAGAGGTCGCAGGTTCGATCCCTGTCGCTAGCATACTAAAAAACCTTCTTTCTTGTTGAAAGAAGGTTTTTTTATTTGTGTCGGCTTTAAAATTATTCTCCAAATTATTCTTTCCTGCCTTGTGAAAACTTTAACAGTTTGATAGCCTTACTAGGAGGCTGTGAGAAAATATGTGTATCTTTCCCACTATGTCTTATGAATCATATTTAGAAATATTCTTAAAAGAATGTTTATTGCCTCTAAGTATTGGGTACACGAAACTAGGGCTTAAATTTCAACAGGGAGTGTGAACGATAATTTGATTACGTTTAAGAATGTGTCAAAGCAATATCCAGACGGTACGACCGCCGTGAAAAATATTAATCTAGAAATTAAAGAAGGAGAGTTTTTCGTTTTAATTGGTCCGAGTGGATGTGGGAAAACAACCACCTTAAAAATGATTAACCGTCTCCATGATATTACCGAAGGAGAACTATACATAAAAGATAAGCTCGTATCGGACCACAACATACATGAGCTGCGCTGGAACATTGGCTATGTCCTGCAGCAGATTGCTCTTTTTCCTCATATGACCATTGCTGAAAATATAGCCATTGTACCCGAGATGAAGCATTGGAAGAAAAACAAAATCAAAACGCGTATTGATGAACTGCTTACCTTGGTAGGACTAGACCCGAAGCAGTATCGAAACCGAAAGCCGTCTGAGCTCTCAGGTGGCCAGCAGCAACGTGTAGGTGTAGCACGTGCCCTCGCAGCTGATCCCCCCGTTATTTTAATGGACGAACCCTTTAGTGCCCTCGATCCGTTAAGCCGCGAACAGCTTCAGCAAGATGTTATTAGCTTAAAAGAAAAAATCAAAAAAACATTTGTGTTTGTTACGCACGATATGAGCGAAGCCATGACGCTTGGAGATCGTATCTGCCTAATGAAAGATGGGGAAATTGTTCAAGTTGGAACCCCTGAGGAATTCATTCAAAAGCCTAAAAATGAATTTGTAAAAACATTTATTGGGAATCAAGGAAATACTTTATTTGAGACATTGGATATGTTTGTCAAAGAAAGTGAACAGCCAGACGTAGAACCTACTGAAGAGCTAGCTTCAACCGCTACTGTTCAGCAGGCAATGGACGCCCTTTACGACCATGAAGCAATAGCCGTGAAAAAAGGGAGCAAACGTATTGGCGTTGTAACGCGCAAAACTCTATTAGCGTTTCTTTCTGATAAAACGAAAGAAGGAGGAACGCTGTAATGAATGCACTAAGCACATTATTAGATCAACGAGGAGATGCACTGTTTCAAGCTCTTCTTGAACACATTCAAATTTCAGTACTGGCTCTTGTTATCGCCGTATTAATTTCAGTGCCGCTCGGACTGTACTTAACGAGGCATGACCGCATTGCTGAACCGATCATTGGTGTAACAGCCGTACTGCAAACCATTCCTTCACTCGCTTTATTAGGATTACTGATTCCTCTTGTCGGAATTGGAACCTTTCCCGCGGTTATTGCACTGTTTTTATATTCGCTTCTTCCTATTGTACGAAATACATATACCGGAATTAAAGAAGTGGACCCATCTTTAATTGAAGCATCCAAAGCCATGGGGATGAACTCATGGAGACGATTAATTAAAGTAGAACTTCCTCTAGCGCTTCCTGTCATTATGGCCGGAATTCGCACAGCGATGGTACTCATTATTGGTACAGCAACAATCGTGGCTCTTATCGGAGCGGGCGGACTCGGAAGCTTAATTTTGCTTGGTATTGACCGAAGCGATAATAGTTTGATTTTATTAGGAGCCATTCCAGCAGCATTATTAGCGCTTATTTTTGATGGAATTCTGCGAACGATTGAACACTCAGCTAAAAAAGGGTCCAAAAAACGCTCGTTTATTATGATCCTCGTATTAATACTCATTCTTGTTTCTCCGTTTGCAGCGATGAGCGCAACAAAACCAGACCTTGTTATCGGAGGGAAAATTGGTGCAGAACAAGATATTTTAATTAATATGTACAAAGAATTAATTGAAGATCAAACCGATATGAAAGTAAATCTTCGTTCGTCGCTTGGGAAAACGGTATTTGTATTTGAGGCTCTGCGTAACAAGGAAATTGATTTGTACCCTGAATATACGGGTACAGCCATTGTGACGCATCTAAAGGAACAGCCGGACAGCAAAGATGAAACAGAGGTGTACAAGCAGGCAAAAGAAGGATTTCAAAAGAAATTCGGCCTTGTCTATTTAGATCCAATGAAGTTTAATAATACGTACACATTGACCGTGACAAAAGAATTTGCCAAAGAAAACAATCTAACGACTGTTTCAGATTTGGCAAATGCAACAGATAAAGTAAAAGCAGGATTTACGCTTGAGTTTAAAGATCGTGAAGACGGCTATGTAGGCATTCAAAAAGAATATGGTCTTACCTTCCCGAATATTAAAACGATGGAGCCGAAGCTTCGCTATCGCGCTGTAGAAAAAGGCGATATTAACATGCTTGATGCTTACGCAACGGACCCTGAAATCAAACAGTTTGGTTTAAAAGTCTTAAAAGACGATCAGCAGTTCTTCCCTCCGTATCAAGGAGCGCCTGTGCTTCGTGAAGATACGCTAAAAGAGCACCCTGAACTGAAAAAAATCTTAAATCAACTGGGCGGTAAAATCAGTGATGACGAAATGCGTGAAATGAACTATCAAGTAAATGCGAAAGGAAAAACGGCTGAAGAAGTTGCTCATCAATTCTTAGTGAAAAAAGGATTAATTAAAGAGTGAAAACGAAGAAAAAAGCTAGGACAACAGTATGTTAGTTGAAAGAAGATCCGAATGATGAATCGTTCGGATCTTTTTAGTTTAGTTGTTTGTAGCAGTTGATTCATATTCGATCATTTACACCATTGGTCCATCTTTAGATTGACGTGATTTCGTTATGTCTCAATCTCTTTTTAATGCGAGAGAAGCATTAATGAAAATGAGGTCTTATGAACAAGCTAAAGGTACCAAATTTGTTTTCTGATGGAAGGAAGGTGCTTTTATGAATTCATTTTTTAGGTGTCATCCTGTACAACATTCCTTTCAGCTTTTTTCAGTTGAACACCTTGTAACTTTAGCTATTATCGTGATCATAGGAGCATTTATTTTTTTGTGTCGAAAGCAGCTGCGAAAAAAGAGGTTTGTGTTTATTTTGCTTTCACTTATTCTAATTGCTTCAGAAACATCCTACCAGGCTTGGGAAATCGGATGTCATCGGTGGTCTGCTGAAACTTCCTTGCCTCTTCAGCTCAGTGATATAGTCGTGCTGCTGGCTGCTGTTATGCTGATAACCAAAAGCAGGTTTCTTTTTTATTTTGTGTACTTCGCCGGAATCAGCAGCTCTGTTCAAGCGATGATTACCCCAGACCTTGGCGGCTATGCGTATGCCCAGTTTTGCTATGTGCAGTTTTATGTATCGCATGGCGGTGTGGTACTTGCTTGCTGTATGCTAATTGCTGTCTGCAAATATGAGCCAACGTTTCGTTCTTTATGGGTAAGCGTAGTAGTTGTTAATCTGTACGGAGGTTTTATCTATGTCATGAATCGTTTACTCGGGGCGAATTATTTATACATGATGAAAAAGCCAGAGCACGCTTCCTTGCTGGATGTTCTTGGACCTCATCCTTGGTATTTAGTATGGATTGAAGGAATTATGATTCTTAGCTTTCTTGTCCTTTATCTGCCGTTTTGGGTACATAAAAAAATTAAAGGTGATAAAAGCAAAGTCAATTTTGTTGAAGCAAAATGATAATACTGGTAGTTTATAAGTGTAAACTAACTCGGATTTCCTGAAGTAAAAGGAAAGAATGACTGAATGAGCCGTGAGAGGCAAGCGTAAAAAATAGAAAAGAACAAAGCAAGCACAGACATCAGAAGGAGAGTATCAAAATGAAAACACTGGTTATTTTAGCGCATCCAAACTTAGCATCTTCTCGCATTAATAAAGCGTGGGCAGAGCGAGTAAAAAAAGAAGAGAATGTGTACGTTCATGATTTATACGCAAACTATCCCGATTTTAAAATTGATGTAGAAAAAGAGCAGGAGTTAGCTGTTCAATTCGATCGTATTGTTTTTCAATTTCCATTTTACTGGTACAGCTCACCAGCACTCTTAAAAGAGTGGCAAGATGTTGTCTTAACATACGGATGGGCTTATGGAAGCAAAGGTACTAAACTTCAGGGAAAAGAGTTTGTCGTAGCTACTTCGACAGGAGGACCTGCGGAAGCTTATCAAGAAGGGGGATACAACCGCTACCCAATGAATCATCTGCTTCTTCCGTTTCAAGCTACGGCAAATTTAACAGGTATGAAGTTCCAAACACCATTTCTATTTCAAGGAGCAGGCGGTGAGCTGAGCGAAAAAGTCATTCAAGATAGTGCTGAAAGCTACGCTCAATTACTAAGGTAATAAAAAAAGCCGCGTTAACGCGGCTTTTAATTTACATTTGTTCGTGAAAAAGAAGTAAGCAGCTTTTGAGGAGCGATATCTAATCCTTCAATTAGTAATCCTGTCATAGCCGTTAGACTCCCGACTTCAAATGATTCCCCCGCTCTCCAAAATGCGGATTCACCTTGTTTGATATAAATTTTCAGTCCGTTATCGCCAGCTACCCAGCCTTCCCCGTGAACGACTAGTAGAAGCTGTGGAATCGTAGCTTCTTGACGGGGGGTATAATCATTTTCTTGAAAAGATAAAAAGCTGATTTTGACATCTCCAGTATGAGAAAGCAATGGGTTTACTTTATAGGTAGAATGAAGAAAGGAACGCTCTTCTTCAGATTGAAAACCATATAATTTCATACGTTCATCTCCTTGAATCAAAAATATAAAAAAGAAGTCCTTCTCTTTTCATATACGCCTGTAACAGCAAAAATAGAACTTCAAAGAAATAGCTGTTTCCTGGAAAATGACTTCATTTTTTGTCGAAGCTGAAAATTTTTTGAAGGATAGGGAGGAAAAACAGAAGTTTTTTTGAATAGTATAAAAAAAGGTGTCCGCTAATGGACACCTTTTCCTAATTTAAAAATGACTGTAACGCTTGTTTGTTTTCTTCAAGGTCGATGCTTAAAACAGCACCAATACCGGATACTCGTTCATTTGAATAGGAACCTTCGACCGGTAAACGAAGAGATTTTAAATCTGGCTGATTCCCAACTAAGAAATCTTTTCCTATCACGATAAATGTTTTTGGCGGAATATTTGTATCCACATATGGATCAATGACGCCCCATAGCTTAGGAGCTTTCGCCAGCGTCTTTACTTGAAGAGCTTCATCCATTAATTTACCTATTACTTCTTGTTGACGCTTCACGCGCCCGAAATCACTTTGGCTATCATGTCGGAATCGCACGTATCCTAGTAATTTATCTCCGTGAAGAGTTTGTTTTCCAGGTTTTAGCGTCATGCCAATTCCTGATGACATTTCGTGCGGCACGGTAACCGTAATTCCCTCAGGGGCAATCGTATCGGCAACTTTAGAAAAACCTTTAAAATCAACAACGGCATAATAGTTTACATCTACGCCGAAATTTTCTTTAATTGTCTTACGCATTAATTCAGGCCCGCCAAATGCATAGGCTGAATTTAATTTGTTTTTGCCATGTCCAGGAATATCCACATATGAATCACGCATCAAAGAAATAATTTTAGGCTGATTGCTGTCTTTGTCATAATGAGCAATCATGATTGTATCGGCACGCGAATGTTCTTCACCTCGAGAGTCAATTCCAAGAAGCAGTACATTCATGCTATCTAAATTGGCACTTGCACCATTAAAATCAAATTGTCCATCTTTCCCAAAAGCTCCGTCTGCTTCTGCTAACCCTTGTTGGTATTGATAATACACATACGCACCAGCGGCGATTACAAGAATGAGAAAGAAAAGAAGTAGCTTTCTAAAGCGTTTCTTTTTTCTTTGCTTTTTTCTTTTATGTTGTTTACGTTCTGTACGTTCTTCCAAATGTCTCACCATCGCATTCAAAAATATTAATACTTTTTTGTTTGAAACCAATTATGCAAAAAATTATAAAACGACATAATAAAATTACCACTAAGGAATTAGATTAGCAAGTACGTTCACTAGTAAATCTGCGAAGACAGCTAAAATGAGAGAAGTGTACAAATAGAAGAAAGAGGAAATAAAGGTTATTTTTTTCAAGAATCTTTGTTATAATCTATCATAGTTAGGGGAAAAGTTCTGTCTTTTAAGAATGGAATAAGAGGAAAGTCTCTATTTGGGGAGAATCAAATATAGGTCTAAATGTAGAAAAAAGGAGTGAAGCGAATGAGTATATATGTGTCATCTTCGAACCTTGTGCTGATTCCAGAAACGGCGTTAAGTCATTGGAAACCTTATGGCGCGGGGGAATTGACCGGAGCTATTATTTCAGGTAAAGATAGTGCTGAAATAATTAAAGAGCTTAATCAATCGTCTATTCTGCCTTTTACAAGTTTTTTCTATCGAAAGCATTTTGTTATTCTGTTTGATAAAGAACAAGTAAAAAATCATTTTGAACAGCTGCTTTTATTATATAAATCTCAGGGTTATATTTTTTATTCTTCTACTTTATACGATGATCACTGGTCCCAGGTCCTTGAAGGAACGAAGCAGCTTCTAACGGTAAATGGACAAGTGGTGCCGGTGCTCGAGCTTGAACAAAACGGTGAATTTGATGTTGTGCGTGACGAATGCGGTCTGCACATTGTGATAGATGAGGACGAAGACGAAGAGAAGCAGCTAGAAAAAAAAGTTCATGAGCTTCCGCTTGAAGAAGGTACCTATTTTATTGGCGATCCGGGATTTGTTGAAAACCGGGACATGCTGGTAAAAGAATATTTTTCTAAAGGTACGTACGAATTTATTTATAGATACGGAGAAAATGGCTGGCTGATGAAAGTAAGTATTCAGCGAAAAGCGGTTAAAGAGCAGCTTACTACTCTTCACGCGGCTTTGTCTTAACCTCTATTCATTGTACAATATTGCTAAATAACTATGTTATAATAGTAATATTGCACAATGAAAGGGGTTTTTTTAATGGAAGCACGTTTAGAAAAAGTTGTATCGTGGCTGGAAGAAAAGAATGTAGAAACGGCCTTTATTTCGTCAACCGAAAACGTATTTTATTTAACTGGATTTCATACGGATCCGCATGAGCGTTTACTTGGCTTATTTGTGTTTAACGAAGCAGAGCCGATGCTTATTTGTCCATCAATGGAAGTGGGACAAGCAAAAGAAGCCGGCTGGAAGTTTGATGTGATTGGATATGAAGATCATCAAAATCCTTGGGAACTGATTAAAGAAGCTTTACATAAACGAAACGTAATAGATGTGAAAAAGGTTGCTGTAGAGAAAGAGCAGCTGCTGTATGCGAGAGCCGAAGAACTGCTTAGCCTATATCCAAACGCTGAGCTAGTCGGAGCAGAAGAGAAATTAAATCAGCTGCGTTTAATTAAAGATGAGCGTGAAGTTGAGATTCTGCAAAAGGCAGCTGATTTAGCTGATTTTGGTGTAGAAGTAGGCGTAGCGGCTTTAAAAGAAGGCGTTACGGAAATGGATGTTCTGGCTAAAATTGAATACGAGTTAAAGCGAAAAGGAATTCGTGAGATGTCGTTTTCAACGATGGTTTTATTTGGTGAAAAAACGGGAGAAGCGCACGGGAACCCAGGTCTTCGCACGTTAAAGCCAGGAGATATGGTTCTGTTCGATTTAGGTGTAGTGCTAGACGGATACTGTTCAGATATTACGCGTACAGTCGCTTACAAGTCTATTAATGATAAGCAAAAAGAAATTTATGAAACGGTACAGCGCGCTGAGCAGGCAGCTCTTGAAGCTTCCAAGCCCGGCACTCGCATTGGCGACTTGGACATGGTAGCACGCAATATTATTACAGAAGCAGGGTATGGAGAGTATTTCTTGCATCGTCTTGGTCATGGTCTTGGTATTAGCGTGCATGAGTTTCCTTCGATGAGCCGCAACAATGATGATGTGCTTCAAGAAGGCATGGTATATACAATTGAACCGGGTATCTATATTCCAGGACTTGGAGGCGTGCGTATCGAAGATGATGTAATCATTACAAAAGATGGATACGAAACGTTAACGAAGTACCCAAAAGAATTACAAATTATTTCATAATAATGTCATAAAAAATAGAGGCTGCCATGGTGCAGGCTCTATTTTTATGGGAAAAGAAAAAATTGGCCAAGGTTTCTTGTTTGCTTCTTGATACAATTTCATAGTATGTTACGAAACGATAACATTTCTATCACATTTTCTAAAAACTATATCGTAAGCGAGTGCAGTAGTATATGCTGTACAGTAGGGAGCTTTTTAAGGTCGCAAGCAAGGAGGTTTTTTATGAGTAATTTTACAAAAGATGAAGAATTAATTATACATAAAGCAATAGATGTATTTGGTCAAAAGGATCGAATTGAAGATTATTCAGATGAAAGAAAAAAGCATGGTATTCACGTTGTGGCGTGTGAAAATCATCCGCGTCAAGACGTAACCGCGTATGCAACGCTCGGTGGTCATCAATGTCCGACAGGCTATACAGTTGGGGGGATCCCGCTTCGAATTGAAATCGTTGGGGCTTGTCATGAGGAATTCGGTATTTATTCTGCTATTTTAGCAAACTGTATTTTCCATATGATGAAATCTCATGTGTCCATCTTCCCAGGAGCTATTTATAAAGACGTTATTGCAGTGCTTGATGACAGCTTTCATATGCAGCACATTTTGCTGATTCCGCCGTTTTTATGGGATAATTTTTCAACGATTGAACTATCTGATAAAAAAGTAACGTTCCTGCAGGCCGTTCCGATTTCAGAAAATGAACGTGCTTTTGCACTTGAGTATGGAGTAGATTCGTTGCTAAGCCGCTTTGATGCTGAGCAGGTGAATGTCTTCAATTTAGAAAGAAGATCTGTTGTATAAACAAAAAGAGCGCCGACTAAGACGCTCTTTTTTGTTATTAATTAGTAGGTCAATTCTTTTTGCGGTATAGCTTTTTTATGACTTGTTTGGTAGCTGTGAAGTACCATGCCTGCTATGATAACTCCCATTCCAACCCAAGAAAGAATCGATGGCAAAGGACTTGATAGAAGGAAGACCTCTCCTAGCAGGGCAAATAAAACTTCCATCGATTGTGTAGCTTCAACTGCACCTAGCTTTTGAGAATCTTTTTTAACAAGGTCGGTTGCTGCAAAAAATAGAACTGTTGCACATACTCCTGAAAGTAAAGCAACTAAACTGCTTTGATAAATCTGAGTTGTTTTTGGTAGTCCATCGGTCACGCAGGCATAGAAAGAAAGAATAATCCAAAACGGCAGGCTTGAAAGCGTCATTCCAAGCACGCGCTGAAACGTATTAAGTGACGACACTTCCATCATTTTACGGTTGCCAAGCGGGTACGCAAAAGAGGCAATTAAAATGGGAATGGTACAAAGCAAGGCAGTAGCGGCTGACAGTTCAGTCGCATGCTCAAGCTGCATGAGTACAACTCCTATTAAAATAATAAACGAAAAACCTAGCTGCTTGAAGGGAATGCCTCCTCGCTTCTTTCCTTCCTTGTAAAACAAAGGAGCTAGGAGAGACCCTGATAAAATTGTGATTTGCCAAGTTCCTGCAATAAGCCAGCCGGGACCGTAGGCTGAAGCAAAACAAAGAGGAGCGTAAAATAACCCAAATCCAACCGTGCTCCAAAGCAGCCATTTTTGAGGCTGGGCTTTTATTTCTGCCACCACAGGTTTAATACCACCCCAAAAATAAACGAGCACAAGTAAAAGAGGTACCATAAAAAAATAGCGCAGCGACGCGCTCCACGCCCAGCTGCCTCCGGATAAATCCATCGCTCTATTTAAAACGAATGTAAAAGCAAAAAAGAATGAGGCAGCAATGCCTAATAAAAGAGGCTTCACTTGAATTCCTCCTCACTTGTCAGCGCTTCACCTAACGTCAGCCAGTTCGTTTCGGCAAGCTGCGATGTCAGGGCGGAATCTTTTTGACCGCAAGCGTTTATGATTTCTTTGTGCTGATCAACAGAAGCTAGGCTAGCAAGAGACGAAAAGCGAGCGATTTCCAGACGCTGAATTTTGGCGCTTGTTTGTTTTACAACACGTTCTAGCTCTATATTGTTCGCCCGTTTTAAAAAGACGGAATGAAATGCTTCATCTGCTTCGATCGCTTTAAGGACATTTCTTGTTTTGATTGCATGTTCTAGAGATTGATTGTGTTTGATTAGTTCGCCCATATCTTCTTCTTGTAACGAAGTACAAGCCAGCTTAGCAGCAAGTGCATGAAGAGCTGCGACGACAATAAAAGATTGTTTTGCCTCCTCAAGGTTTAATGGAGCCACTTTTGTAGAAGAGCCAGGTGTCGTTTGGACAAGGCCTTCATCTTCAAGCCTTTTTAATGCTTCTCGAACAGGAGTGCGGCTAACTCCAAACTGCTCAGCCAGTTCTTTATCCTGAAGCTTTTGTTCGGGCTGAAATTCAAGCATGACAATATTGTGTTTAAGTGTTTGATAGACTTCTTCCCTTAAAGAAAGTCGTTTGAGAGGTTGAATGTTATTTTTCATAAAACCAATATATCGCATATTACATTAAATAACAATGTGAAAACTAAAAAAACTTCGTCTAAAAAGCAGACAGCTGCTTTTTAGATGAAGAGCTTAATTACTGCTGCGCAAAGATTTAGATAAAATGCTCGCAATCGCTTTGCTGTGCTCAACCTGCGTTTTTTTGGATTCTTTTCGTTCAAGAGCTACTTTTTGAAGGCTTTTTTCTTCTTCAGTTTGAGCAATAACTTGAGGAACGGAGGCAGGTTTCCCGTTTTCTAATGCAACAAAGGTGAGAAAAGAAGTAGCTGCGATACGCTTAATGCCCGTTAATAAATTTTCGGCAATCACTTTAACAAAAATAATCATGGAGCTTTTTCCTGTAACAACAACGAATGCTTCATATGAAATAAAATCTTCTTCGGTGACGGGTTCGATAAAATCAACGTGATCAATGGAAGCCGTAACACACGTCTTTCGTGAATGTTTAGCTGCTGAAAGAGAAGCCGTCATGTCCATGTCAGCGACAATTTTTCCTCCAAAAAGGGTGTGGTGATTGTTTAGGTCATTTGGAAAAATGTGCTGTGATTTGACTACTCGTGAGACGCTGCAAAGTACTGCTTTTTCACTCATTGAAAACACTCCTTCAAACTGTTTATATGGTTTAATGTATGTTGACTACTTGTTCTTATGTATACAAGTTATAGAGAGCCCTTTCGTAAAAAGCTCTTCAAAAGCTTCTATATGGTAAAATAGAACAAATATGAAAGAGAGGATGAGAGCATGAACTTAACTCAATTTTCTAGAAGAAAATATACAGATTCCCCTACACCTTTAGAAAAGCTATCGGTTTTATCTCAGCAGTTAAATGGACCTTCAATTTATATGAAGCGAGATGATATGCTTGGACTGACAGGTGGCGGAAATAAGACACGCAAGCTTGAATATTTAGTAGCTGATGCAAAGGCGCAAGGAGCAGACGTGCTTGTAACGTGCGGTGCGATACAATCCAATCACTGTCGTTTGACGCTCGCTGCGGCTGTAAAAGAACAAATGAAATGCGTGCTCGTATTAGAAGAAGGGGAAAATAAAGCAAGTGATCAGCCGACAGGGAACTATTTTCTTTATCATTTATTAGGCGCTCATGACATGCGGTTTGTCGCTGAAGGTTCTGATTTGACAGCCGAAATGAAAACAGTAGAGCGAGAGCTAATTGAAAAAGGTCATAAACCGTATTTAATTCCAGTAGGAGGTTCGAATGTTATCGGTGCAACCGGATACGCTGCCTGTGCACAAGAGCTGCTTATGCAAAGCTATGAGCAGCAAATAAAGCTTAGCCACGTGGTTTGCACAAGCGGCAGCGGAGGCATGCACGCAGGATTAGTGGCAGGCTTTCAAGGTCTTCAAAGTGACGTATCCGTTATTGGAATGAATGTTAGTCGTGCTAAAGAAGAACAAGAAGTAAAAGTTGCTAAGCTGACGAGTGAACTTTATGATCATTTACATAGTAAAACGCCTTTTAAAGAAGAAGAGATTGTGTGTATGGATGAATACGTAGGTCCAGGGTATGCTGTTCCGACAGAAGAGATGGTGGAAGCAGTCAAACTTGTGGCCAGTACGGAAGGGATTTTATTGGATCCTGTGTATACGGGAAAAGCGATGGCTGGTCTGATTGATTTAATTCGAAAAGGTTACTTTAATAAGGATGAAAATGTGGTGTTCGTCCACTCAGGCGGTTCACCGGCTCTTTATGCCTATACCTCAATTTTTTCATAAAAAAGCAAGGGATTCGGCTCCCTTGCTTTTTTAGTTTATATAGGGATAGTAAGTGAAAACGTTACTCCGGTGTCTGTATTTTCGGCCGTAATTGCTCCGTCGTGCATTGTAACAATACGCTTTACGATACTTAAGCCGATACCGAATTCACCGTTTGCGCCTTTTTTAAACGGTTCAAACAAGTGTTGAAGCACGCTTTGATCAATCGGCGGACCATCGTTGCTGATTGTACATTGAACGTTCGTTTGGTGTTTAGCAAGTGAAAGTGAAACCTTCGTCTCGGCATAGCGCAGCTGGTTGTCGAGTACATTTTCAAGAACTTTTGTCCACAGCTCTTTGTCTCCTTTAATCGTTGCGTTTGCGTCGTCAAATTCCCACTGTATTTCAGGGCGCCTCCACCGCAAGCGATCCACTACTTCATGAAGTAGTGCAGTAAAATCAAAGTCATCTTGTGCAAGCTGATGAGTGGACATATAGTCAAGCTTGGTTAAGTAAAGCAAATCGCGGATTTTTTTCTCGAGATTTTTGGATTCATCTTCAATAACTTTTACCGTTTGCGATAAATCACCTTTTGGATAAATGCCGTCTTGAATCGACTGAGCGTAGCTTTGAATCACCATAACCGGTGTTTTTAAATCATGTGAAATATTTTGAAGCAGCGTTTGCTGTGCTTCATCTTTAGATACGAGCCTTTTGCGCATTTGCTCAATGGACGCGCCTAGCTTGCCAATTTCATCTGAACGGTTCACTGTAACGGGCTCATGCCAATTTTGTTCGGCAATTTTTTTCACATCTTTTTCAAGCGATACAAGCGGCTTGCTTAAATATCTTGATAGCCAAATAGATGGAAGCCAGCTGAATAGAAATACAATTGAAATTACAAGAAGCAGCTGTTTAAACAGAGTAGAAGTGAGCGCGTTGCGATACGTATCCCACGAAAATGAAAGCAAAAAAGCAGGCTGTCCGTTTACACTTACTTTTCGTATTACATAAAAAAGCGTCCGGTTGCCAAGATCTTTTTCATAGCGAGCGACGATTTTTCGCTGATTGATTGCATCTTCCTGTGCTTTTCTCAAAAAGTCTTGAGGCAACACCCGTGATGAAAAATAAGAGATATCCGCATGTTCAGGCAATAAAATATGATCCACGGTTCGATTGCCAAGTGTTGGTTCACTGTCTTCATTGCTAAAGTAGTATTCACCTGAGCGGCTTGGCAGGCCGTATTCTTTTAAAATATGCTGTTCATTTTCAATAGTGGTATAAATTTCATTCGTGAAAAACTGCCTGAGCGTCGTTGGGAATAAAATAGCGAGCAAAATTGAAATAAGCAGTAAAATACCGGAGATGACGAGCCAAATTTGAAATGCAAGCGACTTGTTTTTCATGCTTTCATCATCCGGTATCCATATCCGTAAATCGTTTCAATTCGTGCTTGCGGCATTTTTTTACGCACGCGCCTTACTAAATCATCCACCACTCGGTCTGTGCCAAAATAATCTTCTCCCCAAATGAGATTCAGCAGCTGCTCCCGTGAAAAAGCCTGTCCAAGGTCTTTTGAGATAGTGACAAGAAAATCAAATTCTTTAGACGTTAAATCAATTGGCTTTCCATCTTCACTGACTGTACGGGTATGTAAATCGATCTCATAAGGAGTCAGCGTAATGGTATCGGTTTTCTTTTGATTGGAACCATATACGCGGTTTAGCAGTTTGTTTGCTCGAATAACTAGTTCACGAGGCAAAAAAGGCTTTGATAAATAGTCGTCGCTGCCCATTTCAAGCCCAAGAACCCGGTCAATATCGGCATCGCGGGCTGAGATAAAAATAACAGGCACTTGCGGCGTTTGCTGCTTGATTTCGCGAATGAGCTGATACCCGTCAATGTCAGGCAGCATAATATCTAAAATCCACAGATGCGGAGGAGTTGCAATCATTTCTTTGGCTTCCGTGCCGTTAAAAAATGAGCGAACGTCCCAGCCTTCTTTTTGAAGGTAAAGGGTTAAAACTTCGTTTAAATTTTGTTCATCCTCTACTAAATATAGTGTAAAGCTCAAATTTGACACCTTCCTCTGAATATATGAAAATTAAGGTAAATAAAGCATATTGCGCCATCTATGCGCGTGTCTTTAAAGGTCTATGTACCCGCTATTATACTACGTGTTTGCTGTTATAAAGAAATTTTTCACAATTTCACACATTGTTTTGATACTTATCCCAAACTTTTATTTTATAGTATAGATAACATAAAATTTGCTACGTTAAAAGGAGTGTTTTTCATGGATCCACGTGATTATGAAAGAGAGCAAGAACGAAAAGAAGAATACGAAAATCGCCAGCAGCGCTACGATCAGTATCAGCCTGCGTCATCATCACAGCCTCCAAGAAGACGCTTATTTCCAGTGATTGCATCTTCTATCGCCGGAGCAGTACTTGGAGGAGGAATTGTGTTATACGGTGCTCCCCAGCTGGGGTTAATGGATTCAGCTGATACGCAAACAGCGAATCAAACAACGCAGACTCAAACGGCAACAACAACGAGCACAACGCCTCGAACAGTAAGCACAACCGTCAATCAGTCAGATCTTGTTTCAGTTGTAAATAAAGTATCAGCTGCTGTTGTAGGCGTGAACAATATTCAGCAACAAACAAATCCATTTTCTGGAGATACCCAAACGCAAGAAGCAGGAACGGGTTCCGGTGTTATTTTCAAAAAAGAAAATGGAAAAGCATACGTTGTGACCAATAACCACGTTATTGACGGCGCAAGCGAAGTAGAAGTGTCACTTTCAAATGGACAAAAAGAAAAAGCTAAAATTGTCGGAGCTGACGCGCTAACGGATTTAGCGGTGCTTGAGATGTCTGACAAAAATGTTGAACAAGTGGCGAAGTTCGGGAAATCATCGGATTTAGTAGCGGGTGAAACGGTGCTTGCAATCGGAAATCCTCTTGGTGAACAATTTTCTCGTACGGTCACACAAGGTATTGTGAGCGCAGCAAAACGCTCTGTCCCTATTTCAGAAAATTGGAACGTAGATGCAATTCAAACGGATGCGGCGATTAATCCAGGGAACAGCGGCGGTGCCTTGATCAATTCTTCCGGTGAAGTAGTCGGCATCAACAGTATGAAAATTTCAGAAGACAATGTAGAAGGCATCGGCTTTGCTCTTCCAAGTGATGAAGTGCAGCCGACGATTGAACAGCTTATGAAAAATGGGAAAATAACGCGTCCATATATGGGGGTAGGTCTTCAAGATGTAGGTCAGCTTTCAGCTGCAACAAAACAAAACCAGCTAGGCCTAACAAGCGATACGTCTGAAGGAGTTGTCGTAACGACGGTTGAACCATTCTCTTCTGCTTCTGATGCAGGTTTACAATCAAAAGACGTGATTGTTGCCATCGATGGAAACGAAGTCAAAACATCCAGTGATTTACGTCAATATCTATACACAAAACGCAAAGTAGGAGACACGGTAAAATTAGACGTGTATCGAAATGGAAAAAAACAAACTATTTCTCTGAAGCTTTCAGAACAGCAGGATAACAATGGATGAGTTCAACACCGTTAAAGCTGCTGCTAGCAGTATTAACAGCGTTCGGATTTTTAACCGGCTGCGGAGGGAAGCATTCAAACACGATGTTTCCTTCTGTAGAAATTAGTCAGCTATCTTCTGCCAAAGAACTGGCAGCGTATGAGGGAGGCAAGGTGACAGGAGCTGAATTCAACCGTTTTTTAGCCGTTGAAGGGTTCTTAAATCCAGATGCTCCCCTAAATGATACAAGCTACCGCAAAGAGTTATTGCGGCAGCTTGTTATGCAAAAAATCTTAATTTCACATCTAAAGACAAGCGATAAAGTACAAAAACAAGTCGAGGATATGTGGAAGCAAATTAAACGCTCATATGACGAGGATACAAGAAAACAAGGTTATGAAGTGTTAAATATTCGTTCCAGTGATGTAACCAACCAGCTAACGAATGAGTTTAAATTAGAAGAATATTTCCGCAAACAAATTACGTCTGATGAACTAACTGCTTACTATAAACGTATTGAAAACGATCTGACGCGCGTATCTTTTACGCAGCTGGCTTTTTCCACTTTACATGATGCCGACGCCGCTGCGGCTGAACTGCAAAAGGGAACATCTCTTCAAGGCGTTCAAAAAAAATATGCTGAATTCCAGACAGTGAGCAAAATAGAGAATGCTGATAATCTAAAGCTTTCAAGTTTATCTCCTTCTTTTATAGATGTTTTAAAAAAACAGCACATCGGAGAGAGTAGTGAGCCCATTAAAATGGGTAAAGTCTATTATATTCTTATTTTAAAACAAAAAGATAAAAAAACGGAATTAGAAGTCAGAGAAGAAATGATGAAAGAACTTGTTTTGAATCATATCAACCGGTATATCCAGGATCAACTGCCAAGGTTTCACGTGACGTTCAGCCTTAGGTAGTTTCCTTTTATATAGATTGATTGTTTTCAAAAAACAAGCAGGTAAAAGAGCTTTCTATTAATAGAGAGCTCTTTTACATTTTTAAGTAGACAGAAATGTCGGCACCTGATAAAATGAAGTTGTAAAACTTTCATTATTCGGAAAATTTATACCCTCCAGCTTTGGAGGGTTATTTTTTATGCTGTTGGACGAATAAAAGAGGCTGGGACAAAAGTAGTTTAGTGGAAAGAAAATCCGAACGATCAATCCAATCGTTCGGATTTTTTCGTTACGTTTCAATCACTTTTCGTCTTTTAAATGACTTAATAATGCAGGAACCATCTCTACGTGAGAAAGGGCGATGTGTGAAATCGTTTTGGCATAAGGTGTAATTTCGTTAATAAATTGTTCGAGTACGTGCAGGTGAGGAAGCTGAAGCTTTGTAATAAAGCAGGCTTGCCCGGCGATGCGTTCACAGAATAAAGCGTAGGGATACTGAGAAATAAATCGTTTAAAACGCTCGTGCTCTCCGTTTTTCATCGTTACTTCAATAAAACACGACACGGGCAAATGCAGCTTTTCATAATCAATATCAATCGTATACCCTTTTATAACACCAAAGCTCTCTAGCTGCCTTACTCGCTCTGCCACCGAAGGAGGGGACAAGTTAATTTGTTTTCCTAGCTCTCGTAAGGAAAGGCGGCTGTTTTGCTGCAGCGCCTGCAAAATCGATAAATCAATTTCATCAATTTTCAATTGAAAACCTTCTTTCTCATTAACGTTTCATTTGATTAGTAATAGTAGATAAGATGTTTTATATGTAATCTGAAATTTCCATTTTTCTTACTATAATAATTAAAAAGGAGTGAGTAAAAAATGGCAAGAGTTTTGTTAGCAAACGAAGAGGGAACAAATTTTGAAAAAGCATTGAATTTAATTCCGCATGTAAAAAGATTATACGATGAGCTTTACGACACGCTTTGGAACAGCGATATAGTAGAAAAAGAGACTAAGGAAAAAATAAGGCTTTATCTAGCAGGTGTTAACGGCTGTGAGACGTGTATGAGCATGTCATATGTAGGCGATGAGACGCTTAATCAAAAAGTGTTAAGAGAAAAAGAGCTGGAAGAAAAAGATCGACTGCTGTTTCGATTTATTGATGTATACCGGGTGCGTCCAAGGGAGTTAACGGATGCTGATATGGATCAATTAAAGAAATTTTACAGTGATACGCAGCTGTTAGAGCTTTTAGCTGTTATTAATTTATTTGATCAATTTCACAAAATGATTGTCAGTTTAGATTTATATGATTTTTGCAGCTTGCAGCGCAAGTGAGGTCTTTGCTAAAAATATCTTGACAGACAAAATTCACAGGAGTAAGATAGCTTTCGTGAAGTGAAACGTATCATGAATCGAATCGATTATTCTAAAAAATAGATCATAGATATTTGAATAAAAATCGCTTAATCCATTACGGAGCGGAGGACCCATTATTTACGCACATATTGTGCTCTGGGGTGAATCCTTAAAAAGGTAGGGTTACTCTTAAAACCCGAACCCGACAGCTAACTTCGCAAGCGTTTTGAGGGGGAAGAGTGTGAAAAAACACAGGAGCCTTCCTGTGTTTTTTTGCGCTTTTTTTAAGAAAAAGATGTAATTTTTTAGAAAAAGTATAAGCTAAGAGAACACACAGCAGTTGAAGAAAGGAATAAATACATTATGAAAAAACAGTTTGCTGTATTGGGATTAGGTCGTTTTGGAGGCAGTTTGGTTGAAGAGTTTGCTAATCTGGATGTGGATGTGCTCGCTATTGACCGCAATCAGGAGGTAGTAAATAAATTTAGCAATTCAGCTACATATGTTGTGCAAGCAAACGCGATTGATGAAGCTAGCTTAAAGGGGCTAGGTATCCGCAATGTTGATCATGCTCTTATTTCGTTTGGGGATGATATCGAAGCAAGCGTTCTCGCAACGATGCTTTTAAAAGATATGGGCGTTAAGCAAGTATGGGTAAAAGCAGTGAATATGTATCATCAAAAAGTGCTGGAGAAAATAGGAGCAGACAAAGTCATTCATCCTGAGCGTGATATTGCTAAACGTATTGCTCATCACGTAGTGTCAGAAAAAATCATTGATTACATTGAATTATCAAAGGATTATAGTATTGTCGAAATTGTCGCCTCTAAGAAACTTCATAATAAAACGCTGTTTGATTTAAACATTCGTGCCAAGTACGGCTGCAACATTATTGGCTTTCAGCGAAAAGACGGGGAAATGGTGATTTCGCCTACCGCGCATGAAATAATTGAACAAGGAGATATGCTGATTGTTATCGGACATAACCGCGATTTGAACCGTTTTGAAGAAGAAGGAGTTTAACTCATGAAAAAACAAATCATTAAACTCACCCCTCCGCAGCTGCTTGTCTCCATTTTTGGCGGAGGAATTATTATGGGTGCTCTTCTATTGATGATGCCTTTTTCTACTACTGAGCCAATCCGATGGGTAGACGCCCTTTTTACATCTACTTCCGCTATGACAGTGACCGGCTTAGCCGTCGTAGATACAGGTACGCGTTTTACCGTCATCGGTCAAACGATCATTATGCTGTTAATTCAAATAGGCGGTCTTGGCATTATGTCATTTGCCGTGTTGATTTTTATGATGCTAGGTAAAAAAATTGGATTTAAAGAGCGTATGCTCGTTCAGCAGGCATTAAATCAAACAAGCGTCGGCGGAGTTGTCCTGCTAGTTAAAAGGCTGTTTATCTTTTCATTTTTAATTGAGTTTATTGCACTTGTTTTTTTAGCGATACGCTGGGTTCCGGAATTCGGATGGTCTAAGGGGCTGTTCTTTAGCTTGTTTCATTCAATTTCAGCTTTTAATAACGCAGGGTTTGGACTACTGTCTGATAACTTAGTACAGTATGTTGGAGATCCTATTATTAACATAACGATTTCTTTTTTATTCATCATTGGCGGGTTAGGGTTTACCGTTCTTGCTGATATGTGGGTGAAAAAATCGTATAAAAAACTAACGTTGCATTCAAAAATTATGATTATCAGCACGTTTGCGATTAATGTGATTGCCATGCTTTTTATTTTTTTCTTAGAGTACAGCAATTCGCATACGCTCGGAAATTTATCATTAGGAGACAAAGTATGGGCTTCTTATTTTCAAGCAGTAACGACAAGAACCGCTGGATTTAATACAATTGATTTAGCTCACCTGCATGATGCAACGGTCTTTTTAATGGTCTTATTAATGTTTATTGGTGCAGGAAGTGCGTCAACAGGAGGCGGTATTAAACTAACAACGTTTGTGGTGATTGTTTTTTCTGTATGGGCATTTTTACGAAGCCGGGAAGATATTGTGCTGTTAAAGAGACGACTTCTTCCTCTTCACGTGTTTAAGGCACTAGCCATCACGATGATTTCAATTATGTTTGTATTTGGGGCTATTTTCCTGTTAAATATTTCGGAAAACCTTCCGTTTGTAAAAATTATGTTTGAAGTTGTTTCAGCGTTTGGAACAGTAGGTTTATCAATGGGAGCAACTCCTGAACTTTCGTACTTTGGACGCGTAATTATTATCTTTATCATGTTTTTAGGAAAAGTGGGGCCATTAACGCTTGCGTTTTCATTATCTAAGCAAAAGCGCGAAGCTGTTCGTTATCCAAATGAAGATATAATGCTAGGGTAGAAAAATCGCCTTCGATAAGGCGATTTTTTTATATTATTTATACGTTCAAGACATATAAGAGGTTACGCACAAAACAGTTGCGATGAATAAAAAGAAGGCAAAGACAAGAACAATGGGCAATTTGGAATGTCGGCGCATTAAAGGTCCCCCTTTTTTATAGTAGAAAATCTCTTACTATATATAACGAAAGAAACAAAAATATGATTCACTTTTTTTGGCGAAATTTGAAGGTTTTTCTCATTAGAAAAATCCGCACCCCTGTCCTAAACATTTTGCCAAGCTGTTGCATACACTAAAAGCAGATAATAGGAAGTGAGGGATGGTACGTGGGAAAACAAAATTTTGCGTTAATCGTTGTGTTATTTGTTTTACTTGTTATTGTAGGTGCGTCTGGCTTTCGCTTTTAAACGTTAACTTTATTTGCGCATAGCCCCCGTCAAAAAGGGCATACTAGGCGGAAGTAAAAACCAAAAATTTTTTCAATATTGCCGAACAATGAGTTCCTCTACTCATTCATCTAATCGGTATGTAGCCATGCGAAAGCATGGTTTTTTTTTGAAATAGGAGAGGATGAATGATGTTCATCCCCTCTAAAAATTAGTAGTAGCAAGAACATCCTACGATTACTAATAGAATAAATAAAACAACGATAAATGAAAAACCAAAACCGCCTTTTGCGCCCATATGTGTACCCCCCTTTACTAAAATTCTCTATATCCTATGTACTAATTGGGTTAAGTGATTGAGAAATTTGCCTATTTTTGACGGTAACGATCTTTTGAGAAAAATGAAGAACACTTACTTTTTTCATTTTTGCAGAAATCCTTTATGATAAAGAGGAAAAGGAGGGCAAAGTGGTGGGAATACATGTAGAATACGTCATAAATCAGCTAGAAGAGGGTAAGTGGAAAGAGATCAAACGCGAAATTCAACAAGAAATGAAGAAAAAACCTCAAGCATCTGATTTGTACTGTTACTTAGCGGTTTGTTTAGCAAAGCAAATCGAAGAATCAATTATTTTCGAAAAAATGGTATTGAATTTAGAAATGGACCGAGCTCTTCATCAGGCACTAACATTAAATCCATCTTCAAGCTTGGCGCACTTCGTTCGAGGAATAAAATACCGGGAAACTCCGCTTATGTTTGGAGGGAATTACGAAAAATCGCTGTCTTATTTGCAGCGGGCGCAAGATCTTGGTTTTGAAGGGATTATGCTGCCGCTCGAACTCGCCAAAACCTATATTCAATTAAAAGAAATGGAAAAAGCGAAAGAACAAATCGCCTATGCCCGGGAAATCAATCCTACTCACGGAGATATTAAAAAAGTCGAAAACATGCTGCAAACAGGACGGTGAATCAAAAGTCCTGTTTTATTTTTGGTTTTGAGGAAACATATGCTGATTTTCATAAAGAATTGCTTTTTATATAACAATAAGAATATTTATAGAAATTTTAAGAAGTGCATGTAAGTCCAACGACTTCTTAACTGCTAGATTTTCTACATTATTAGAGCGTTCAGTCTACATAATTCCAAAAATAGTAAGAAACTATCAGCCTATGGATAAATTGTTGGAAAATATAGATAATTGTAAATGAATAGAGAAAAAGGTAAACATGCAATTAACTAAAAAAGCAAAGGTCTGATTTACTTTGCTTTTTATTTATACACATATGTAAAAAATATCATAATAAACCAATTTATTCTTTGTGAAATCCATCGTTTCAGACGATGTGAAATAATGTATTTGAAGGAGGAGACCCAGATGAAGGTTATGAAGATGTTGGTTATTGCATTATTTAGTTTAAGTTTAGTTGTCACACCAGCTGCTGCTGAAGTTCCGGGTGTCGACCATTCAATGAAACGAGGTGCTACACAAGGAATTGTAGCGGCATCTCACCCGCTGGCTGCTGAAGCGGGCAGGAAAGTTTTAGCTGGAGGCGGAAATGCTGTGGACGCGGCAGCTGCCATTCAATTATCTCTCAACGTTGTGGAACCGATGATGTCAGGTATCGGCGGCGGCGGCTTTATGATGATTTATGAAAAAAAGAAAGATAAAATTACGATGCTAGACAGCCGTGAAATGGCACCAGCTGATGTCACGCCTAAGCTGTTTTTAGATTCAAAAGGAAAAGTCATCCCTTTCAGCAAGCGTCACATAACAGGAAAGGCAGTTGGAGTTCCTGGTACGCTAAAAGGAGTAGAAACAGCCCTTGAAGATTATGGAACAATGGACTTATCAGATGTTATTAAACCAGCTATTACTCAAGCAGAACAAGGAATCAAAGTAAATTGGTCGATGGCTCAGTACATTGATGAAAATGTGGACAAGCTTGAAAGATACCAAACGGCCGGTAATGTATTCGTGCCGAATGGCAAGCCGTTAAAAGAAGGAGATAAGCTTGTTCAGCCGGATCTTGCTAAAACATTAAAGCTTATTCAAAAAGAAGGATCAGACGCTCTTTATAAAGGAGAAATTGGAAAAGCGCTTGTTAAAGAAGTTCAAAAACGCGATGGAAGCATGACCATGGATGATTTGAAAAATTACGTTGTAAAAGAACGTGAGCCGGTTAAAACAACTTACCGAGGCTACGATGTGGTTAGTGCGGCTCCTCCTAGCTCCGGCGGATTAACCGTTCAGCAGATTTTAAAGCTAATGGAAGGTTATGATGTAGAAAAAATGGGTTCCAATACGCCTCAGTATTTGCAGCATTTAACGGAAGCGATGCACTTAGCTTTCGCGGATCGCGCGGCGTATATGGCAGATGAAGACTTTTACGAAGTGCCGAAAAAAGGACTGTTAGATGAAGATTATATTAAAGAACGTCGTAAATTAATTAATCCAAACAAAGCAACGCCTAATGTCAAAGAAGGAGACCCTTGGAAATATGAAGGAAAAGAAAATCCAAATAAAGCAACAGTAAAGGAAGAAAATCCAATCGGCCAAACGACTCATTTCTCTGTTGTAGACAAATGGGGAAACATGGTTTCTTACACGACTACCATTGAACAAGTTTTTGGTTCAGGAATTATGGTTCCTGACTACGGATTTATGCTCAACAATGAAATGACGGATTTTGATGCCACTCCGGGAGGTGTGAACCAGGTTGAGCCTAAAAAACGTCCTCGAAGCAGCATGTCTCCAACGATGCTGTTAAAAGACGGAAAGCCGTTCATGGCAATTGGTTCACCGGGAGGCCCAACCATTATTGCGTCTGTAGCAGAAACGATTATAAATGTTATTGACCATAAGATGCCGATTCAAAAAGCGATTTTAACACCTCGTATTTATTCAGGCGGCTATCCAACCGTAAGATGGGAACCTGGCTTTAGCCAAGATACACTTCTTGAAATGATGGCTAAAGGACATGCGTTTGAAGAAAAGCCTGAGCATATTGGAAACGTTCAAGCGGTTATCTATGATTATGAAACGGGGAAAATGTACGGAGGCGCTGATAATACGCGCCAAGGCACGGTATTAGGAGTAGACGCAATTAAATATGTATCCAAACAGCCAAAACCAATTAAAGAAGAGAAAAAAGGAGAGTTTACAGTTGAAGTCAACCGTGCCGTTTATCCATTTACTGATAAGCAAGTGAAGCTGATTGATGGAAAGCCTTACGTTCAATCCGATCGCCTGCTGTTAGGCTTAGGCGTCATTGATTCGAGTGACTTAAAGCTGTATAAACCAAATCATCACTCGTATTTATCAGTTATCAAAGTAGCCAAATCACTTGGCTACAAAGTGAAATGGGATGAAGAAAAGAAAGTGGTCTCATTAGAAAAAGATCCTGGTGAAGACGATGCCGGCGATGATGAAGACGGAGACGTTATTACAAATTAAAAAAGAGACTGGGACAAAAGTATTTTAGGTGAAGAAAAATCCGAACGATGAATTGAGATTCTTGATGGAGAATCCAACTCGTTCGGATTTTTTTATTGGTATGGCAAACGTAGGTTTTCAGTGTGTAGTTACTTCTAGCTGTTGCACGTAAATCAACAGCGGTGTAACGAGCGATCCATACTCGCTCCTTTATTCCATTTGTTCATCTTTAAATTGAATGAATTTTGTTATGTCGCAATCTCTTTTTTATGAAAGCAAATAAAATTGGCGATTTTAAACCAAACGACAAAAAAATTTGCATAGTTTGCCAAAAAGTTGTAGAAATCGACAGTTTTTTTTGCATGTGTAAGAAAACCCGTGATAGAAAGACTGATAGAATGCTACAAACGAAGTTGGCATCATTTTTGCATAAGAAATAGATGAGGGGCTGTATCAATGAAAAAAATACATAGTTACATAAACACCTATGTTTACTTCACACAGAATAAAATGCAACGGAGGTATAGAAAATGAAAAAAGACATTTCAATTATCGGTGTACCAATGGATTACGGACAAACAAGAAGGGGTGTAGACATGGGGCCGAGCGCGATCCGCTATGCAGGCATGAATACACGCTTAGAAGCTCTTGGCTATACCGTACACGATGAAGGCGATATTAAAGTAGAAATTAAAGAGCGGGCAGACGTAGATAAAAATACGAATTTGAAAAACTTAGCGGCTGTAGCCAGCGGAAATGAACAGCTTGCTGCACGAGTTGAAGAAGTGAGAGAGCAAGACCGTTTTCCGTTAATATTAGGCGGAGACCACAGCATTGCAATTGGAACGCTTGCAGGAGTCGCAAAAGGTTCAGAAAATTTAGGCGTTATTTGGTATGATGCTCACGGTGATTTAAACACCGCTGAAACATCTCCATCAGGCAATATTCACGGCATGCCGTTAGCGGTGAGCCTTGGTATTGGACATCCTGTACTTTTAAATATTGGAGGGTATACCCCAAAAATTAAACCTGAAAATCTAGTTATTATCGGTGCACGCTCATTGGATGATGGTGAAAAAGAGTTAATTAAAGAAAAAGGAATTAAAGTGTATACCATGCATGAAATTGATCGTTTAGGTATGACGCAAGTGATGAAAGAAACGATTGATTATTTAAGCGGTACAGACGGCGTGCACCTGTCGCTGGACTTAGACGGCTTAGATCCGGATGATGCACCAGGCGTAGGTACACCTGTAAAAGGCGGCATCAGCTACCGAGAAAGTCATTTAGCAATGGAAATGCTAGCGGAAGCAGATATGGTGACATCTGCTGAATTTGTAGAAGTGAACCCTATTTTAGATCAGCATAACAAAACTGCAGAAGTAGCGGTTGCGTTAATGAGTTCATTGTTTGGCGATAAGCTTTTATAAGAAAGAGCTACTTAATAGGTATCGTGTAGAAGAAAATCTGTTATGATCCAATAAACGTTCATGCAGGGCTAAGCGGCTGCCATCCTCGCTACGGGGCTGGCGCCATTTGAAAAACATCCGGCATTAATGGACTTGAGCCATGAAGAGCTACCTAGTAAGCGGCTATAAAAACAAAATAAACCTAAAAAAATGAAAGCGATTTCATTTTTTGTGCAGCAAAGGGAGGAAATGGGATGAATATTCCACAGGGACAGCCAGGAGAATTAAAAAGAACGATGAAAACAAGGCATCTTTTTATGATATCACTAGGAGGATGTATTGGTACCGGTTTTTTTCTGGGTTCAGGTTATACCATCAATGAAGCAGGTCCGATGGGAGCAATGATTTCCTACTTAGTAGGAGGGATCATTATGTATCTAACGATGCTGTGTCTTGGAGAATTATCTGTTGCTATGCCAGTTGCAGGATCGTTTCAAACGTACTCCACTAAATTTATCGGCCCTGCAACCGGTTTTGCGATTGGATGGCTGTACTGGCTAGGATGGGCAGTAACGGTGGCGCTTGAGTTCTTAGCTGCCGGACAATTAATGCAAAGATGGTTCCCAGACTCGCCCGTTTGGTTATGGTGCGCCATTTTTGGAGCGTTAATTTTTTCACTAAATGCACTTTCAGCTAAAGCATTTGGTGAAACAGAATTTTGGTTTTCAAGCATTAAAATTTTCGCCATCATTATGTTTATTGTTGTAGGCGGAGCGGCGATGTTTGGACTCATTGATATGAAAAGCGGACAGGAAGCACCGCTTCTATCAAACTTCTTTGCCGAAGGGCTGTTTCCAAATGGCGTAACGGCTTTGCTGATTACAATGATTACGGTGAACTTTTCGTTTCAAGGAACAGAATTGATTGGAATTGCGGCAGGGGAAAGTGAAAATCCAGAAAAAACAATTCCAAAAGCGATTAAGCAAACGGTTTGGCGTACGCTTTTCTTTTTCGTCTTATCCGTGTTTGTCCTAGCAAGCATGATTCCTCGTGAAAAAGCAGGCGTCGTAGAAAGCCCATTTGTTGTTGTGTTAGACAGTGTAGGTGTACCTTACGCGGCGGATATTATGAACTTTATCATTTTAACAGCTCTTCTTTCAGTCGCAAACTCTGGATTTTACGCGGCTACACGTATGCTTTATTCTCTTTCAAGAGAAGGAATGGCAAGTCCTGCGCTTGGAAAAGTTAACAAAAGAGGAGTTCCGTTTAATGCACTATTAATTACGCTTGTGATTTCATGTTTTTCGCTGCTTTCAAGCGTAGTGGCAGCTAAAACCGTTTTTGTATGGCTGATTTCACTCGCTGGACTCGGTGCTCAAATTGGCTGGATTGCGATTACCGCTTCACTGCTTGCATTTCGTCGTGCTTACGTGGCTAAAGGTGGAAAAGTGGAAGATCTGAAATTTAGAACACCTCTTTATCCGGTTCTTCCTATCGTAGCGCTTATTACGAACTGTATCGTTATGATCAGTCTTGCGTTTGATCCCGAGCAGCGAATGGCGTTATACTGCGGAGGTATTTTCTTTATAGGCTGCTATGTTTATTATTATTTGAAAATTCGAAAACAAAATCAGTCAAAACAAGAGCAAGAAGTTCAGCTTGCGGAAAATAAACGAATGATTATTTAACATAAAAAACCCGGAAAATCGTGATTTTCCGGGTTTTTTATGTACTCGTTTTTAGCTATCTAGTGTTGTGTCTTCATTTTTACGGCGGCGGAGCCTCCATAGCGTGATAAGAGCAACCAGTGTAAGAACAATACCGCTGCCGAGCAGGATATGACTCACTGTTTTATCCTGCTTTTTTTGGCCTTGCTCAAAATATTTCTTGTACATTGCCACCGCAGCTTTATTTTGCTTGTATTTTCTGGGAACGCTCACTTCTTTTCCGAGTTTCCAGCCGTCTTTATAAGCTTTTTGCTGTAAAGATTTCACATCTTTATTCGAATAAAAACCTGCTTTGTACCATTTTTCTAGCTCGGGCTTGTCCTGAAGACTTTTAGGCGCTCTATAGGTCTGATAAGTGAAAGCTGAGTCGTATCCGTCTGCTTTTACGTCTTTTTGCTTTTGTTTCTGTCCTTTTTCATATCCTTGCTCAAAGGCTGTTTGCAATTCGCCTTCTGCTTCTGCGGGTACCTCGAGTGGAAGGTCGTGATAGCCTTGTACGTAGCCCTGCTTTTCAAACTGCTTTTTTTGGTGCTTCAGCACTTCGGCTTGAGCGGTTTCAAAGCCTTCTGTAAAAGCCTGACGTGTGACATCCTCATCATCATACATGCTCGGAACACTCATTGAATCATTTTCAAGACCTTGGTCATAGCCTTCTTTTTTTGCTTTAACAGATAAGTCCATTAAAGAAATAGCTTTTTTGTAGCCTTGAACATACCCTTTATTCCAGTCGGATGACTTAGAAGGAAAAGGGTCGATTTCTGACTGAACAGTAGCATGTTTGTAATCAAGGACGCCTTGCTGATAGCCTTCCTCTTCGCCGGCAGCCATTTCATTTTCTTGTTCAGTCTTGAGTTCTTCCTCTTTTTGCTGCTGTCCTTTTTTATATCCTACCGTATACCCCATCATAAACCACGTGAATTCTTCAGAAGATTTGTCCAGTCCTGTTGTTTGATCAAACTGTTCGAATTTTTTCTGTGCGTATCCATCTTCTTCTCCAAGCGAATAGCCTTCTTGATAGAGGGAGTCAAAAATTGCTTTTACATCTTCAGTTGTATCCACGTCTGTTGACTGGTCCAAAACGTCGGAAGAGGAGTCCGGGGAATCGGGAGTAGCATAAGAAGGGATGGGATCACTTGCAAGAATAAGTAAGCAAGCTGTACTGATAACGGCTAATTTTTTTTTCATCATTTCTTCACCTTTTAGTTCAAAGTCAATGTTTATTTTGTAGTTTAAGCGTACAGCTTTCCATGTAGAAAGGCGTGTAAAAGTTTTTCCAATTATGAAAATTATAACATTTAAATGAGAAGGAGAATAGGTGGTAAAAAGGAGAAATATGTGTTTTTTACAGAGTTTTATTTTTGTCGCTGTTTTGCTTTTTTCACTTTAAATGAACGATAAAATACTTCAGCTACAAAACAGAACAAAAGGAAAAAAAGGACAAATAGTTCAGCGAACTCCATAACCCGAAACGGACTGTAGGCATTTTGCAAGGCCATGGAAAAACTAAATCCTTGTATCATATCCACTCCGATAGAAAATCCCATTAAGCATCCTAACAGCAAAGCTGATATCCAAACGATTTTCATACGTCTCACTCTCCGGTTTTGTTTTTTTTCTTGAAAACATTCTACCGATAGTTTTTGTTATTTTTTTGTCTTACGCTTTGATTGCTCTATTAAAAATTGCATACAAAGCATTTATTTGGAAAAAGCTAAAAAAGAAAAGAAAGGTGTTTTTAATCGTGCCTTCTTTATTTAAAAATAAAAAAAACAAAGACAATAAAAAGGAAACAGAAGGTTCGGCGTCAGAGGAACAAGCGACAGTCCTTTATTTGTAATGAATGTGATGCTGATGCTGTTAATTATTTATACGGTGCACAAAGGATTTGAAGTAATAGCTAGAACGGCTGGACGTGTTTTTTATGATTGCATTAGTCATCGGAGGATTTGTTAAAATCAGCGTCTTTTTTTACGCTGTCATTGTTGGACTTTCCACATTGTTTAAGGTGAAACGACCTTCTGCGCTGACATATCCTGTGGGCACGGTGATTTTATTTTTTTCTTTGACGATTGCAAGTAATTTTCAAGAGCATTTAAAAGAAGGGCTAACGATTATGCCGGTATTGCTTTTTATCCCTTTTCACGTAGTGATTCCGTTTACGCTGCTCTGTATAGCATTTATTAAGCATCGTATGAAAAAAACAAACGCGCTGCAGCCATCCTAACGGCTGCAGCGCGTTCGTCTGCTATCTGCTACTGCACATGCAGCTGCTCCCGCTCTTTTTTTACCTGTTCTAGCTGTGAAATCGTAACAAGCTGATACCCTTGTGCGTGAAGCTGCTTCATAATTTCAACCGCTGCTTCGGCACTTGTTTGATAAATATCATGCATTAAAATAACTTTTCCGTCTCCGACTTGGCTCATAACTGCTTGAACGGAGTGAGGAACGTTTCTATATTTCCAGTCTTCGGGATCGATATCCCATAGAGTCACGCCAACATTTCCGATATAACGTCTTACATTTGCGTTCACGGCTCCATAAGGAGGGCGTACGTGCAGCGGTTCATAGCCGCTCACTTGTTTAATGAGCGCTTGGGTATCGCCTATTTGATGTTTGACCTGCGCTTCGTTCAACCGTGTGAGCTGAGGATGATCCCAAGAGTGATTTCCGACTTCGTTGCCTTCCTTGACCATACGTTCGATTGTTTCAGGATAATATTGAACGCGGCTTCCTAACACAAAAAAGGTAGCGTGCCCGTTCACTTCTTTTAATCCATCTAAAATCACATTGGTAGATGCAGGGTTAGGTCCATCATCAAAGGTCATCGCAACGACTTTTTTAGTTGGATCAATAGGCGCTCCTTGCTGCGGCATTTCGTTAACGATATGTTTTGGAGGCGTTTCTTTGACTTTATTTTTATTTGCTACTTCGTCTTTGTAAGCATCGCTCAGCATGTCTTTAAATAAATCTTTTTGGATAGCGATTGTTTTGGTTTTCGTTTGTTCAGCACCTAGCTGATAAGGTTTAAAATAGATCACAATACTGTTTTCAAGCAGCGCAAACTGACTGAAATTTTGATCAGCTGCCTGAGTTCCTTTTTGAAGGTCTGGGTCAAAATCAGCTGTTTTCATTTGTTTTTTTAATTCAGCATATGAAATAGCCGAAAGGCGATCTAAATAGTTTGCATCTTCTTTAAATAAATTCTTTAACGTCATTTGTTTTTGAGCAGGCAGGTCGAAGGTAAAGGTTTTGAGAGAAGACGTTCCTTTCTCTCCATTTACAGATTCATATTCATCAAAGACAACGCTTAGCGTTTGCTTGCTGTAATGAACAATTTTATATGTAATCGTTAATTCAGATTTTTTCTTTTTTGACTGCTTCTTCAGCTTTTTCTCATAGTGTGCGACTTGATCTGTTACGTAAGCTTGAATGGATTGATCGATTTCTTTTTTACCAAAGGAAGGGTAGCTAATGGCATAGCCTCCGTCGGTAAGGTCTTTAACTAGCGTTTGAATTTCAACGTTTGGATAGGTTTGATCTGTTTGAATGTTTGCCGTTTTTTTCTCTGTACTGTTTGCTTTGACGATATACCCTGCTGTACCAAGAAACAAAATACAGCATCCAAGCAGTGTCAAAATACGTTTGTAGCCCATGGTTTTCATGTGGTAATATTCCCCTTTTTGTATATATCTACCTAATAGACGCATGAGACGATCATTTAGTTTTACTTTTTTTAAAAAAACCAAACTATTTTTCTACTTATTCCGTCTACCTTATAGATGTACTTCAGCAAGAGAAAATAGAAGGGTATGAAAGATGATGAAAAAACATGATGCACATCAGATGCTCGTAGCGTGCATAACCGAGCACAAAGCGGATTTTTACCGGCTTGCTTTTAGCTATGTAAAAAATCAAGAAGATGCGCTTGATATTGTGCAAGAATCAATTAAAAAAGCACTCATTTCAATGGACAGTATCAAGGATATTCAATCGATTAAAAGCTGGCTTTATAAAATTGTTGTACGAACAGCAATCGATTTCCTGCGCAAGCATAAACGTTTAACGCTTATGGACGATGAAGCGCTTGAGTACTTGAGCAGCGGACGTGAAGATCAGTATGAAGATATCGATTTAAACCAAGCAATGGATCAGCTGCCGGTTAAATATAAAACCATTATTATTCTGCGTTTTTTCGAAGATTTAAAAATGGACGAAATTGCGGAAATTATTGAGGAAAATGTAAATACGGTCAAGACAAGGCTATACAGAGCGTTGAACCTGTTGCGGATTACGATGACGGAGGAGGACTTAGAACAATGAATGAAAAAATAGAAAAGTTAAAGAAGCAGTATCATGACATTCCTATTCCAGAGGAATTAGATGATGTTGTTGCAAAGGCACTTTCTTCATATTCTCGTAAAAAGAAATCCTATATTTGGCCGAGCGCAATTGCCGCAGCAGCGGTTGTTTTTATCACAACGGTGAATGTGAGTCCAGACGCGGCAAATGCAATGGCAAAAATTCCTGTGCTTGGAAAAGTAGTAGAAGTGATCACATTTGATGAACTAAAGCAAGAAGAAAAGCATTCTCGTATTGACGTGAAAACACCATCGATTTCAGGCTTGGAAAACAAAGGTCTCCAAACAAGCTTGAATGAAAAGTATATAAAAGAAAACGAGCAGCTGTATGAACAGTTTAAAAAAGAGATGAAAACATTACAAAAAGGAGAGAAAGGAAACGTGGCTGTCAGCAGCGGCTATGATATTATGACGGATACCGATGATTTGCTTGTGGTTCATCGATATGTGGAAGAATCGAGAGCTTCAACGTCGAGCGTCAATCAGTACGACACGATTGATAAAAAACACGAAGTGCTCGTTACGCTTCCAAGTTTGTTCAAAGATAAAAGCTATATAAAGGTCATTAGTGAAAATATTAAACAGCAAATGAAAGATCAAATGAAACATGAAGAAGGCAAAATCTACTGGCTGACTGAAGAAGATATGGATCCTTTTAAAGAGATTGATGAAAATCAAAGCTTCTACATTACGAAAGATCATAAGCTTAGAATTGTATTTGATAAATACAAAGTCGCCCCAGGATATATGGGAAACGTTGAGTTTGAAATTCCAACGGATGTTATTTCAAACCTTCTGGTTGGTAAACGGTATATTCATTAAAAAACAGGCGTGAACGCTGAACGTTCACGCCTGTTTTTTTACATAAAGAAACGTTTAAATTTATTTTTATGCAAAATAAGTTGAAATATATAAGCAATCATGTATAATGTTTTGTATATATTTTCATTCTTTTTGTTTATAAAGTCTTAGGGGAAAATGATGTGAACGGTTGCATTTCTAGAGAGGAAGTGAAGAGGTGAAACGCACGTTAAATCAAGATACAATTAAAGATGCCATGCTGTTTAATCAGCTTGTGATGCAAGTAAGTAAAGCTCTTTGGAAGTCTACTGAAAAGGATTGGGAGCAGTGGGTTAAGCCGTACGATCTGAGCATTAATGAGCATCACATTTTGGGGATTGCTTATCAGCTGGAAATCGCGTCGATGACCGACATTTCAAAGCTAGGCGTCATGCATTTATCCACAGCTTTTAACTTTGCAAAAAAATTGCACTTGCGGGGCTATCTTACCCTTTCTAAAAATGAGAAAGATAAGCGGAATACATACGTACAGCTCACAGAAGAAGGAAAAAAGATGTTTTTAAAAACGCTTGAGGATTATAACCCTCTTGAAAATCCTTTGTTTCAAGGAGCGATGCCGCTTCGAGATGTTTACGGAGAGCTGCCTGACTTTGTGGAGCTGACGGCTCTGATTCGAAGCATATACGGAGAGGATTTTGTCCAGTTTATCGAACGTTCTTCTCAAGAGCCCGCTAGCTTTAAAAAATAAAAAAAGCCTTCTTGTGCAAGCTGAGAAGGCTTTTTTGCATATCAACTTTTTTCAGTTAACCGTTCAAGTTCTTCTGAGGAATGGGCCATCTTCTCAATACGCAGAGACAGCTGCTTCATTACATCGGCTATTTTTTCAAGTTCTTTTTTTGTTAGAACGGTTTGCTGTTTGTTCTCGGTTGTTATGCTAAGAACGTTCGTGAAAAAAGAAGTAATGTTGTTCATATTGTCAGCCGTATCTTTTGTTAATGTAGCGACTTCTCCGCCTAGCGCCGAGACGCTTTCGATTTGTTTTTGAATGTCTCCGATAAAAGTGGAAATATTAGCAATCGATTTCTTCGTTTCTTCTGCAAGCTTCCGTACTTCCTGTGCCACCACTGCAAATCCTTTTCCATGCTCGCCCGCTCGAGCAGACTCAATTGAAGCGTTTAGTGCTAATAAATTCGTTTGCTCCGCAATAGAAGTAACAATTGAAACGATTTGATGAATTTGCTGTGATGTGTGTTCGAGCGTTTTCATTTTGTTTTGAATGAGCGACGTATTTTTTTGTATGCTTCCCAGCATGTTTTGTTCTTCTTTTAATTTTGCTTGACTTGTAACAGATTCTTTCTCAATGACTTCTGCTAGTTCAGAGCTTTTGTTTGCATAGGAAACGACGTCAGAAGACTGACTGTGCATTTGATTCATAAACGTTTTCGTTTCTTCAGATAACGAAGAAAGGATAGAGGATGTACGCGAGATTTCTAGCTGAATTTTCTCTTTTTGAGTCTGAAGTCCAGCGCGCCGCTCGTCATATTCAAGCTCATAGGCTTTTAACACAATTTGCTGTTCTAGACTAATAAGCTTTGTCATACTTGCAATAAAAGCCAGACATTCTTCTTTTGATTCCATCGTACGTTCACATACTGAAAGAAGCGAAGTAAATAAATTTTGAAATGCGCACAAATACCAGTTTGGCTCAAGTCCAATTTTGACGTGCATCTTGGAAATTTTTTGACGTTTTACCACAAAAGCATCGTCTATTTGTCCATCAAACATTTCTAAAATATGCCGTTTTAACGTTTGCTTTAATGCATGGACGCTGCTGTGCTTTTCGATAATCGCAACCAAATGAGGCTGTTCGCCAATAGCTTTGTAAAAATCGTTCACGATCTCTTCGATGGCATTCAGCGCGTGAACTTGAAATCTGGCAATCCGTTCGAGATCCTCTGCTGTTAAGGAAATCATGTTAATCTGCTTTTTTATCATCGGGTCCGATACATGAAGCTTTACAGTGATGGATTCGACAGCCGCTGCTTCGGCGTGCGCTTTGTTTCGTTTAAACCAATTCATGTTTATCACCTTTATTTGCTAGAATAGTTGTTTTTCTCTTCTTCTTATATTTCGGCGTTTTACATCCAAGAGTTGAGGCTGTTTAAGAAGATTGTTATCAAATTGTTATCTTCTATTAATTGAATTGTTATCCGCAGATGGTATGGTTGTACGGTGCTTAAAACATGATTCGGGAGGAAACGAAATGAAAAAAATGCTATCGGCGCTTCTTGTAGGAGGAGCTTTATTTGCAAGTCCGGCAATGGGACACGCTGCGTTTGGCGACACGGTTTTAAAACAAGGGATGACAAATGATGATGTTGAACAAGTTAAAACGGTGTTAAAAGATAAAGGATTTTTAAAAGGCGAAGTATCGCGTTATTTTAATTATGAAACAAAAAAAGCGGTTATGGCTTTTCAAGAGAAACATAACCTAGAAGCAGATGGAATTGTTGGAGAGAATACATACAATGCATTAGGTAAAGGCGGCGTTGTAGAAGGCGAATCAGAAGTGAATACGGATAAAGTAATCAGCAAAGCAAAATCTTTAATGGGCACGCCGTACAAATGGGGCGGCACTACACCTTCAGGATTTGACTGTAGCGGATATCTTCAATATGTATATAAAGAAAGTGTAGGCGTTGATATTCCCAGAACGGTTGAAGATATCTATAAAGCAGGTGAAAATGTAAGTGAACCGCAGGTAGGAGATCTTGTGTTTTTTGAAACGTACAAAGAAGGGCCTTCTCATGCAGGTATTTATCTTGGAGACGGAAAATTTATTAACGCATCGTCTTCTAAAGGCGTGACAATTAGCGATAAAAATTCAAGCTATTGGAAAGAGCGCTATATAGGAGCAAAGCGTATTGCAGCTAACTGATTTATCATTTAATAGATACAAAAAGGCAAAGTCTAAGGGCTTTGTCTTTTTTGTATTGGTTTCAGTAGTAGGTAGGAGGTAGGTAGGGGATTCCCCTATACAAAATGGACTAGTCAAGTGCGTATTTGTATGGAAATACGACAAAAGTTCTGTCACCTTTATGATACAGCTTGTATATATTGATAAAGTAATCTCTCAGGTTACGTCAATTGTTATAGGTAATTTGAAGGGATAACAGTATAAAAAGGAGGAACAAAATTTATGTTTTTTTGTTGTTACCGTCGCTATGTAGAAAAGATAAAACACCTTTTGTTTTCAAATCGATTTGCTGAATTTATTCAGGAAAACACAAAGAAAGCAGTAGAAGAAGTCGTTTATTCTGACACGTTCAAAGAGTACGTAATAAGTATTATTAAAGAATCTCAAGAATCACCTTTTAAAGAAATTGCCGAGCAGTATATCGGACAGGAAGTTGTGATCGAAACGACAGCTGGTCCACTTGAAGGTGTGGTCACGTTTGTGGGAGATGATTATTTGGAATTAGTAGAGTCTCCAACGTCAACGGTATTACTGCCATTTACAAGCATTGTGACTATTCAAAGCGCTTAAACGAAAGGAGGAAAAAAATATGTTTCAAGATGCATTACGAGAAAATGTAGGTTCATTTGTGCAAATCATCACAGCTATTGAGGTTATTAATGGAACACTGCTTGCTGTTACGGACGCAGCGGCTGTTGTACGTACATCAAGCTCATATGGCGAGCCTGCAGATGTAACCATTCCATTAGTATCCATTACGTATGTTCGAATTTTCAGCGGAGTTGAGTGAGTTTGAAAGTATCAGTGATTATTCCAGCCTGTAACGAAGCTGATTCTTTGTTACCTGTCATTAAAGAAGTTCAAAAAATGAAGCCGTTTGAGATTATGGTCGTCGTAAATGGATCCAGTGATACAACACAGGAAATCGCCGAGGGTGCAGGATGCCACGTTGTTTATTATGAAGAAGCTCTTGGTATTAATATTGGAAGGGCCATTGGGGCTAAAAAAGCAAAAGGAGATATTTTGCTTTTTTTGGACGGAGATATAGCGGTTCCTCATGAGGAGCTGATGAAATATACGAAGGCTATAGAAACCGGTCATGATATAGCGTTGAACAACCTTTCATGGACTATGAAGCGGAAAGTGCGTCCGCATCCGGTTTCCATTGCGAAATACATGCTGAACTTATGCTTGCAGCGTGAAGATTTATCCATTCAAGCATTAACAGCTATTCCCCATGCTATCAAGAAAACATCGGCAGCTAAAATTGGATACGAGAAATTAGCTCACCCGCCTCTTGCTCATACGATTGCTCTTTTAAAAGGAATGTCAATCGTTGCACCGTGTTCTTCAGACGTTATTTATACCAATAAGATTAGAACTACCCACAAAACCATTCCTACCAATTCTCCTTTCCCTATTTCCACTAACTATATTATTGGAGATCATATTAAAGCGTTAGCTCATCTTATCGAAGAAAAAGGAATAAGAGGCGGGCTCACAGATGGTAATCGAAACCGAGAAGTTGTTTCCGCTTATACACCGAATGTAAAACGGAAAACAGGAGTTAAGTACAGTGCTGTTATTCCAGCAGGTGAAGAAAAAGAGACGATTGCAAACGTGATTAAAGAAGTAAGAAAAGCCGGAGTGGAGGAAATCATTGTGGTTGCCAACGGAGCCGATGAAGTAACGGTCAAACGAGCGATTGAAGCCGGAGCTACTGTTCTTCATTATAAGCAGCGCCTTGGACACAATGTACCTCGAGCAATTGGTGCGATGTACAGCAGCGGTGAAGTTTGCTTGTTCGTAGATGGAGATATTGTGATTTCCGCGGAACATTTGCGTCCATATTTAGAAGCGGCTGACCAAGGAGTTGATGTAGCGCTTAATAATTTAGAGTGTCTGCTTGACGAAGTGCATCCCATCCACTCTGTAAGCGCGGCGAAATATTTTCTTAATATTGTTTGCAAACGTCCGGATTTAACCATTAATACGACGACGGCGATTCCGCATGCAATTAAACGGGGTGTAATGGAGAAAGTAGGCTACGAATCTCTTATTATTCCGCCTTTATTCCAATTACAAAGTATTATGTACGGCTTTAATGTCCAGCCTGTTCATTTTGTGGATGTCGCGCGAACAAACCGGATTCGAAAAGAGCATATGAAAGTCAAGGGTTTGGCAGCATCAACGCAGCGAATCCTAGGTGATTATGTAGAAGCCATGGCGTACTATATCAGCCAAACCAGCGAAAGAGGCGAATTTCTCCCGGACATACGAAGACATGATATTTTGTTTGAGGTGTTGAAGAATGAATAAAAAAGTTGCCGTTATTGGTCTTGGGTATGTGGGGCTGCCTCTTGCTCTTTTGTTTGCTAAGAAAAACTATACCGTGATTGGACTTGATATTGACAAGCGGAAAATTGAAGCGCTAGGACAAGGGAAAAGCTATATTCCAGACGTAAGTAATGATGTGATTCAAAAGGAGAAAAATTTTCAAGCATATGAATTAAAAAAAGGTATTTCGGCATTTCAAGCCTGCGAGTATGTAGTGGTGACCGTACCAACCCCAATTACAGAAACGCACAATCCAGATTTAGGACCAGTTATTAGCGCATCTACTTTCTTAAAAGAATACATGGTAAAAGGGCAAACGATTATTTATGAAAGCTCTACCTACCCAGGTACGCTTGAAGAAATTGTTTTGCCTATTTTGAAAGATTCTAACTTGCAAGCAGGAATAGATTTTTATTTAGCTTATTCTCCAGAGCGAGTTGATCCGGCAAACAAGTCGTATGACATTGAGCATATTCCAAAAGTGATCAGCGGCTACAGCAAAGAGTGCCTTCATCATATACAGACATTTTACGGAAGTATTTTCCATAAGGTTGTACCTGTTTCTTCTCCAAAAGTAGCGGAAATGTGCAAGCTGTTTGAAAATATTCAGCGTCTGGTCAATATTTCATTGGTGAATGAAACAAATGAACTGTGCGAGGAATTAGGAATAGATTTTTATGAGGTCTTACAAGCGGCATCTACCAAGCCGTTTGGGTTTACTCCTTATTATCCAGGTCCCGGAATAGGGGGGCACTGCATACCTGTTGATCCGCTTTATTTCTTATGGAAACTAAAGCAAAATGGATTAACGAGCGAACTTATTGAAGCGGCTCATCATATTAATGAAGAAATGCCAAATAAAGTGATTAAACGGGTTGAAAAGCAGCTTAACGCAAATGAAAAGCGCGTGCTCGTGGTGGGCGTTGCGTATAAAAAAGACGTAAATGACATACGTGAATCGCCAGCGCTAACCGTGTGTGAAGGTCTTTTAGAAAAAGGGTATGAATTAAAGTATCATGACCCGTATATTGACTCTGCCGTCTTTAATAAGCAAACGTACTTTTCTGTCCCGCTCACAAAAGAGGAAATCGAAAAAAGCGATGTTGTACTGGTATTAACTGACCATAGTCAGGTGGATTGGTCAATCGTAAAAAATGCAAAAAAAGTTGTAGATACAAGAGGTATTTTAAATGAATGAAGCCGCTGAGTTATTCAGTGGTTCTTTTTTTAGGGGTGATATTAATGAAAACTCTTTCTGTCGTGCTGCCTGTTTACAACGAAGAAGACACGCTAAAGACCGTGCTTAAACAAATTAAGAAAGTGAATGTGCTTGAGATTATTGTAATCGCAAATGGCTGTACCGATGCTTCAGTAAAAATAGCAAAAGAAGAAGGGTGCATAGTAAAAGTAGTGGAAAAACGCCTTTCTCCCCATGAAGCAAGAATGGAAGGAGCCAAAGCCGCCAAAGGAGAGGTCGTCTTATTTGTAGACGGAGACATTATTCTTTCGGCTTCTGAGATTGAACGTTTTGTGCAGGCGCTGTTATTCGGACATAGTGATGTTGTACTAAACAAGTGGGAAAAAACAAAGATGAATACTTTTAATCGCAGTGAACTGACGTGGAGTACGGTCCTGCATCATGCGCTTGGAAAGCCTCATCGTGCCAACGCTTATTTAAAAGCACCTTACGGCGTGCTGCTGAGCGTATTAAAGAACTACTGGGAGATGCCGCCTCTTTCTTTATTTGTGACGTTTTTAACACAGTATCGTGTAAGCACGCATATTACGATTGAGACAGAGGGAAAGGGAAGCTTTCGCCCGTTTGATCGTCCGCTGCGCAGAAAAGAGCGAATTCAATCTTATCAGCAGCTTCTTCAAACATACTATACGCTGTCGTCGAATCGTAAAAGGCGAGTGGATATGCTTGCGCAGCCCATTCCAGTTGTGGAGCACGGCTGGGGGAAACTATCTTCTTTTTATGGAGGAAAACAGCTCTCTGTTATTATTCCGGTTTGCAACGAAGAACAAACAATCAAACAAGTAATTGCAGAAGCAAGAAAACTTGAACCGTTGGAAATTATTGTTGTGATTAACGGCTCTACGGATCAGTCAGAGAAGTACGCCAAAGAACAGGGCGTCAAAACTATCGTCTACGATGAGCGGTTAGGGCATGACTGCGGAAGAGCTGCGGGGGCACTTGCAGCAACGGGAGATATTCTTCTCTTTATAGACGGGGATTTTGCTCTTTCAGCTCAAGAGTTGTATCCGTTTGCTTCAGCGGTAGCGAGCGGTGTTGATGTAGCTTTAAACGTATGTGAAGATGAAGCGAAGCTCACGCATGTTGTGCAGGGGTGGAAGTACGTATTGAACGAGACAATAGGAAGAAAAGATTTATTAATGAGCTCCATGACTGCTGTTCCTCATGCCATAAGTAGAGAGTGCCTGGAGAAAATTAGGCCCGAATCTCTTGCTGTACCGCCTTTTGCCCAAATAAAAGCCATCATAGAAGGTTGTCATGTGCAGGCCGTTCACCATGTTGATGTAAATAAATTTAACCGATTTCGATATTCTGAACACCTATTATTAAAGAGCCATTCTGCTACGGCAGAACTTATTATTCAGGATCATATTTTTGCATTTCTCTCGTATCTTCAGCGCGACTGAGTAGGGAGTGTGGGTGGGGGCTCATTTACAAAAGAAACGTTTAAGATAAGGAAAGAAATTTGCTGATATCTTGTTTTTCTGTTCTAACCCCTTGAATTTGTTCACAGTTGTAACTAAAATTGTTACATGTGCAGACAAAAGTAAAAAAGGAGGAAAAGAAATGAAAAGCTATCAGCTTGGAACGTTTTTACTTCGTCTTATGTTAGGGCTAACGTTTTTTATTCATGGCCTTGGCAAATTCCAAAGCGGTATTGATAATACGGTCGGTTTTTTCCACAGCATGGGCATTCCTGCGTTTTTCGCTTATGCGGTTGCGGTTATTGAATTCGTAGGGGGAGCCGCTATGATTCTTGGATTTCAAACGCGTTTAATCGGTGTCTTGTTTGCAATTGTGATGATTGGCGCTATTTTTACAGCGAAAAGCGGTGCTGGTTTTACAGGCGGCTATGAGCTTGAGGTTGCCCTTTTTGTCGTTTCGCTTCATATGATTCTAGCAGGAAGCGGCGCGTACGCGTTAGACAACCGGTTACACAAACCAGAAGAACATTATTCTTAAAAAGGTAGGCGCTATGCGCCTACCCTTTTTTGTAAAAAATATCCTTCTATCGATTCATTTTTACTAAAATATACAGCTATCATTTTTAAGAAAATTCGTATATATGGTACTATTTGGTCATAGATGACTGCACAGTCATTCTATTTGAACGATACGGGGAGGTTTTAACATGAAAACCGAAAGAGAAAACGGAATTGTCCGTCAGGTGAATACAATTCAAACAAAAGAAGAGCGCTTTAATCCTTTTTCATGGTATGAAGAGATGAGAAACACCGCGCCTGTGCAATGGGATGAAGAAAGGCAGGTATGGGATGTTTTTCACTATGACGGGGTCAAAGAAGTGCTGGAACAAAAGAATATTTTTTCTTCTGATCGAAGACCTCCACAAAACCAAAGACAAACTGCTCTGGGAACGAGTCTAATTAATATTGATCCGCCTAAGCATGCTGAAATGAGAGCGCTTGTTAATAAAGCTTTTACGCCTAAAGCAATGAAAGCATGGGAGCCTAAAATTGCGCGTATTACAGCTGAATTATTACAAGAAGTTGAGCATCTTGAAGATATTGATATAGTCGAGCATCTGTCCTATCCGCTTCCGGTTATGGTAATTGCCGATATTTTAGGCGTGCCGATAGAAGATCAGCGTCAGTTTAAAGATTGGTCGGATATTATCGTAGCCGGTCCTTCTAATAACGAACGTGAAACGCTCGAAAAATTGCAGCAAGAGAAAATGAAAGCAAATGATGAGCTAGAAACTTATTTTTATCGAATCATTGAAGAAAAACGCACGCGTCCAGGAGATGATATTATCTCCGTGCTTCTTCAGGCAAAAGAAGAAGGGAAACAGCTAACGGATGAAGAGATCGTCGGTTTTTCTATTTTGCTGCTGATTGCTGGAAACGAAACAACCACAAATTTAATTTCAAATACGATTTATTGTTTAATGGAAGATAAAGCTTCTTTTGAACGACTCAAACGAGAGAAAGAACTTTTGCCTTCTGCGATTGAAGAAGTTCTTCGCTATCGTTCACCCGTTCAGGCTCTTCACCGAATCGTAAAAGAAGATGTGACTCTTGCAGGCAAGAAACTAAAAGCGGGCGAACACGTGGTTCCATGGATGGGATCTGCGCATCGAGACGCGGAGTATTTTGAAGACCCGGATGTATTTAAAATCGATCGAAAGCCAAATGTGCACATGGCATTTGGAAGAGGCATTCATTTTTGCTTAGGAGCACCCCTTGCTCGAATAGAAGCAAAAATTATGCTGGCCGAGCTGATTGACCGCTATCCGCAGATGGACTGGAGCCCGTCATTTGAGTTAAAGCCGATTGAAAGCACGTTTGTGTACGGATTAAAAGAATTATTGATTCGTAAACATGTATAAAAAAAGCACGCTTTGCGTGCTTTTTACTCTTTCACTGCTTGAATTCTCGCTTCAGCAATTTTATCCGTATGATCATATCCCCATTTAAACATCAGCTCGATAATAGGGATGAGCGTTTCTCCAAAAGGTGTTAAATAATATTCTACTTTAGGCGGAACTTGTTTATAGACTTCGCGGTGGATAATTCCGTCGCGCTCGAGTTCGCGAAGCTGCAGTGTGAGCATTCGCTGCGTCACGCCGGGAATGAGTCTGCGCAGTTCATTAAAGCGCCGGCGTTCCTTTGATAATTGATATAAAATGACGCTTTTCCATTTGCCTCCGACTACATCAACGGCTGCTTCCACAGGGCAAGAATAGCCGTGAGGCTCCCATTTTGTTAAGTCGTATTTCATAGTGATTACTCCTTTTATCAGTGAGTTCAGCTGCATTTGTGCTGTTTATACTATAGCACGTCTTATTTGATAAAAACATGGAAATGATTCATGGAATTATTGACGGAAAATTAAAAAAGTAATGGAAATAATTATGAGTTTGTTGTATGATGAAACTATGAAAATAACTTTTCTATTAAAAAGCGAAATATTTTGAAAGCGCTTTATTTATAAAGGACGACAGGGGAAAGGGCGGAGGAATGATGAAAAGATTTATCAAAGTAGAAAAAAGAAATCACGTGGCGGTTGTACGAATGAATCAGTCAATGCTCAATCGTTTGAACAGTGAAGTCATGTATGAGCTGCAAGAAACGATGAATGAGCTTCAGCACGATGCGTCGGTTGGATCTATTGTATTTATGGGAGAGTACTATAAAATGAACGGAGATCATAGAACAACTTCTTTCCTACGTGAAGAAACAGGAAGGCTTTATCAGCCGATTCATGCAGTAGCAGCTCGGGCGATTTTTCAGCGTATTTCATGCAGCTCCAAACAAACGATTGCGCTTCTTACAAACTTTACATTTGGCGGAGGGTATGAGTTAGCTTTAGCGTGCGACGTACGAATTGCAGAAGAACCTGTACAGCTCAAGTTAACAAACGGCATGACCGTTAGTGCGCAAGAAGCATGTAATATGGGCAAAGTGCAGCACGTTGTGCAAAAAGGAAAAGGATTAGAATATTCACTTGCGCTGAACGCATTAGAAAAGGAAGCTTAAAAAACGCTTTCACTTTATTTTTATAAAGTGAAAGCGTTTTATTTTATTTTGTTGATAAAAAGGTATTGAAAATTCTGAAAAAAGGAGTAGAATGATAACAAATCTACTTATTTTAAATAAGCAAAGGAGCTGGTATCAATGCCATTCATTTTTAAAGAAGCGGTAGTCGGATTGTTTACAGCGGCAGCAGCAGGTTTACTGGCGTTTCAAGGGGTAGAAGTGGTGTCAGCCATCATTCATCTGCTAACTTTTTGGAAACAGTAGTAGCTAATAAGTAGAGGAACGACCTATAAAGATAAGGGGCTTGAGACTTTCTCAGCCCTTTTTGTTGTGGAGTTCATTATTTTTCAGTATACTAACGGTGGAAATTAAGACATAATATGGTTACATAGCAGGGATTTACGAACTCAGTAGGGAAGTATGTAGACTCTGAAAAAAATAAACAACGATCGCTTTTACCCGGTAACAAGTTTTGTTATCGGGTAACGTGTGTAAGGGGTGTGGATAAGTGAAAGACAAAAATTTAACAGAAGAACAGCAGCGAGTTGATTGGGTAGTAGAAGAAATTAGCCAAAAAGCTGAAAAAATAGGTAAAAGCGTAGGAAACGTAAAAGGCGAAATTGTCGATTTGCGAAGCACGTTTTGGGACGATGTTACGGTTAATATGGATGAGCCAGATGACGTGATTGAGACATTTACGAGCATTAAGCAGCAGGCAGAACTTTTAGCTGAGCGTGAAATTACCCATAGACAAGCGTATGATCAATTAAAAACATTGAAAAAATTAACGCAATCCCCTTATTTTGGACGTTTTGATTTTATAGAAAATGGTGAAAAAGAAGCAGAAGCTATTTATGTGGGCGTGGGCTCTTTAATGGATCAAAAAGATGAAGAGTTTTTAATTTATGATTGGCGGGCGCCTATTTCGAGTCTTTATTATGATTATTCACCGGGAAAAGCGCAGTACGAAACGCCAGGTGAAGCGATTAAAGGCGAGATGAAGCTAAAGCGTCAGTTTATTATCGAAAATAGCGTAATTAAAAGCATGTTTGATACAGGGATTACCATTCGCGACGAGCTGCTTCAAGAAGTGCTCGGACACAATGCAAGCAGTCAAATGAAAAGTATTGTAGCGACCATTCAAAAAGAACAAAACCAAATTATTCGAAATGAAAAAAATAAAGTGCTGATCGTTCAAGGAGTAGCAGGGAGCGGTAAAACGTCTGCGGCTCTTCAGCGCGTGGCTTATCTTCTCTATCATCACCGAAAGCAGCTGACTGCAGAAAACATGATGCTGTTTTCACCAAATCCGCTTTTTAACAGCTACGTCTCAACCGTTCTTCCAGAGCTTGGAGAAGACAATATGAAACAAACAACGTTTCAGCAATATGCCGATGGCCGGTTAGGAAACGAGTTTGAAGTGGAGGACTTGTTCGTTCAAATCGAATATTTGCTAACGGAAAAAGATGCTGCGGCAAAAAAGCAAAAAATGCAGGAAATTCGCTACAAGGCAAGCCGTGAATTTAAAAAGCAGGTAGATGCGTATATCAAAGAACTGTCTACTAAAGACATCATTTTTAAAAACATTAAGTTTCGCGGCGAAATCGTGTTATCTGCTCGGCGTTTGCTGTCTTATTTCTATTCGCTTGATACGGGAATTTCCATTCCTAACAGGATGCAGCTCGTAGCCGAGTGGGCGCTTAAACTCATTAATCAGCTTGAAAAACTTGAACGCAAAAAAGATTGGGTTCAAGAAGAAATTCAGCTCTTAGAAAAAGAAGATTATGTAGAGGCCTATCAGCATCTGCAGAAAAAGGAAGGCTATACGGAAAGCTCATTTGATGATTTCGACCGGGAACAAGCGTATTTAGCAAAGGCCGTTGTAGCTAAGAAAATGAAATTTATTAAGCAGGCGATCAAGCAGCTTAAATTTATCGACATTCGACGTATCTATATGCAGCTGTTTGAAAGGAGGCACCTTTTTCTACATGTAGAAGGATGGGAAGACACTGCTAAAAATACGGTGCAAAGAGTCATGAACATGAAGCTGTCTTATGAAGACGTAACGCCTTACTTATATATAAAAGATCAAATTGAAGGGCGCAAAGCTAATCCTGTCATTCGCTATTTGTTTATTGATGAAGCACAGGACTATTCACCGTTTCAGCTGGCGTTTTTAAAAGAGCTGTTTCCGCATGCCAGAATGACGCTGCTTGGAGACTTGAATCAAGCGATCTATGCGCACGCCTTGAACGCACCGACTATTCTTTCAAGCGAACTGTACGAAGAGAAAGAAGCAGAAACGCTGACTCTTACGAGAAGCTACCGATCAACACGTCAAATTGTCGAGTTTTCAAGGGATATGGTAGCAAACGGTCATTTAATCGAGCCGTTTAATCGAGACGGTGCGAAGCCAACCGTTACGGCTGCAGATAACGTCCAAGACCTTCATGAGGCAATCATACACAAAATTAATGAATTGAAGCAGCAAAACTATAAAACGATTGCCGTTATTGCCAAAACAGCTGAGGAAAGTCTTCAGGCATTCCAAGCACTTCCTGAAGCGATGTCTGCAAGGCTGCTGACAAAAGAAACAAGTTCATTTGAAAAAGGCATGCTTGTTCTGCCAGCTTACTTAGCAAAAGGAATTGAATTTGATGCTGTCATCATTTACAATGCGTCGAGTGAATGTTACCAAGATGAATACGAGCGTAATTTATTTTATACGGCATGCACAAGAGCGATGCATGAGCTGCACCTGTTCTCGCTTGGTGAAATCAGCCCGTTTATATCAAATAAAGAAACTTATGAATACCAAGCACAATAAAAAGAAGACGGCCGGTGTTCTGATTATCTGAGAAAGTAACAGTAGGATTAGTAAAGGAAATCGAGGATGAAATCGCAAAGGTTTTGTCCTCGTTTTTTTATTTAAACGGATTCAGCTTATTTTCATTGCTTAATTAAAAATTGTTTGGTTAAATTTCCGCTACTATAAAACGAATCAGAAGGACAGTAAAAGGAGGAGTTTTATATCCAATATTTACGAATAAATGTATTACTCATCCTTATAATAAGTTTATTTTTCTTCGGGATTGTTCTTTTTTCTTATAAGTTATTTGCTGCGGGAATGTTGCCCATCATAGGCATGCTTTTTATCTATGCTTTAACCTCTAAATATCGTTCAACAGTTTCTCTTTTTCTATTCTTCTTAATAGGAACATGTATGTTTCAAATAGGAAGCAATTATTTCATTGAATGGGATCTATCTAAAGAGATGAAAATCATTGTAAACAGAATTTTACTTCTGTTCATCATAGGTGGACTATTGCTTTCCATTTTGTTGTCCAAACAGAAGGTATTTCTTTTTGCCTCATTACCAGACTGGCAGAAACGTATAGTGATGCCATATCATTCGATTAAGCTAACGTACTTTTTAATGTTTGGTCTGATTGGTTCGGCTACAATCCTTGTACCGTTACTGTTCGTTGAAGATATAAGCTATACAAAATCATTCGTCATATACGGTATAGTATTCTCCGTTATAAACGCTATTTTAGAAGAGTTTCTTTGGAGAGGGATCATGTTATCTCATTTAAAGAGTAATCTTTCCACTTTTTATGCTGTTTTCATTACGAGTATTGGATTCGGTCTTTTGCACATATCAATAGGAATTCCTGTAATCATGAGTTTACTTTTTTCTTTTGGTGGACTTTTCTATGCATTTGTCGTTTTAAAGACGAAAAGCATATACCCGGCCATAGTTTTTCATTTTATTATTAATTTAGGTATGGTCTTTAACGGATGGATATTTTAGCATCTTGCACCAAGAAGCTCAGAGCTATATATCGCTCTGAGCTTTTTATGAGCTATTACTGTTGTATATTGCCTGAACTGTTTACAGTAGGCCGCCTTCTTTTTATTGACTTTCAAAATGCAGTAAATACTTCACTAAATAAAGGCCTGAGTTTGTTTTTTCTTGAAGAGGAATGGTCAGGCATGTGACGTAATAATACCCGTTTGGAATATCGTAGCTTAAAGTTTCAGATAAGACACTTTTGATTTCAATCCCGTCGCTTTCGACGTGAAAAGGAAGGCGAGTGGTCTTTTCAGCCCGTGATGCGTCTGGAGTTTCGTTTACCCACACTTCAATAATGGCTTTTGTGTTCGATACGGCTTCAAATGAAATAGCTTTATCGTCTGCGACATATCCTTTTTGAATATCTTCATCACTCCAGTCGTGATGGGGCTTTGGCTGTCCTTTTTGAAACAGCGTAAACTGATGATAAGACATGGTTAGCTCTTGTTCTTTCCATTTTGTTTTCATGATTTCACCTCTTCAAAGTAAAGCTTGTTCTGCTATTATTGAACGATAAATTGTACGCGTGTGCCATCTGGATACTGTTCTAACTGATTTCCAACCCATGAGCCGGCTCCGCGGTTATCAGAAGGTGAAATATAGCGAATGTCAGCTCCTGCTCCGCCTTCTTCGCACATAGCCATTGGCCATTCATCACGGTCATAGCCTGTTTTTGTTGGATATCCTTTCAGGGATTCTTCTCGGTTCGCTTCAGCACCTTCGCGATCAATTGTGCAAACGGCAGAGTGCCCAGCGGCAATTGCGTCACGAATATGATTACCCGTTTCAGGATATCGGTCTAACGGAAAATAAAGCGTCGCATCATAGTTTACTTCAGCTTCCGTTTTTTCAGGAGCTAAAAAAGCCGCATGTCCCATAAACCCTAAAATACATGCCATGATAATGAATAGACTTGCCATTAATTTTTTCCCGTATGCAGCCATCTCAAACCTCCAGTGTAAGTCGTTTTTACAGCTTAACTATACTCTCAGATTGCTAAGTTTAGATTACAGGACAATAAATACGGTGTAAACAAGTATTAACATTTATGTGAAAATGATCTTTTTTTCTTATCTGTAAGGAGTAGAAAAGCTCCTTAATATTCCGGGAATTATACTTTTTATTGTGAACCTGCTTACCAGTCAGGTTAAATGTAGTGTGAAGAGGTAGGTAACGAAAAGAAATCTCAGCAGTGCAAAAAAGAGTAAACTTCCTTTACTTGACATCATACCCTAATAGGTATAAAGTTGTGTATACATTTACTTCTTGCGTACAGCTTAAAAGCAAGAAACGCAATCATGTATGAGCGGAGGTAGTAGTATGATGGAATATGATAAGCAAGTTAAAAATCGTTTGAAACGTATTGAAGGTCAGTTAAAAGGTGTCTTAAATATGATGGAACAAGGAAAAGACTGCCGTGACATTGTGACACAGCTCTCAGCAGCCAGAAGCGCAATTGATCGCACGATGGGTGTTATTGTCAGCACCAATCTTGAACAATGTGTAAGAGAAAGCATTGAAAAAGGCGAGAATACCGAAAACTTAGTAAAAGAAGCAGTAGAGCTGTTAGTAAAAAGCAGATGAGACATTCGTTTCATCTGCTTTTTGTTTTTATTGTACGCTGCTCATAAGGATAAAAACCGCTGTTCCTAAACACAATACGGATAGGAACAGCGGTTTTTTAGGTTTATCTCGTTTTAAGAACAGGAAAGATATATGGAGAGAAAGGAGGAGGTCAAGGTGAGTGATGACAAAAAGTCACCAGCATATAATCATACGGAAATTCATCATAAAATTGAGGCTTCTCCAAAAGCGCCGGGAATCAAAGCTGCTTTTCGCTTTAACCACGCTTCTTCTCCTTGGGTAAGAGGAATTAGCTCAGGCTTGTCTTCAAGTTTACCGATTTTAATAGGGATTTTGTTTGATCATTTGCAGTACGGACTCATTGCAAGCATTGGCGGCTTTACATATTTATATACAAAAGATGAGCCTTATGCGCAGCGTGCCGTTAAGTTATTTTTAGCTTTGCTTGGCGTTACACTGTGCTTTACACTCGGCTCGTTATTTGCTGACATAGCTTGGATGAAAACTATTTTATTTGGTCTTATTGGAGCTGTATCGGTTTATGTTTTCGGAGCGTTAAAAATTCCAGGGCCTTCTGCCATGTTTTTTGTCCTTTCATTTGCTGTGAGTACGAGCATTCCAGCGCCGAATTTGCAGGCTGTTTTTTTGCACGCAGGACTCGTTTTTTTAGGAGGAGCACTATCTTGGTGTATTAGCATGAGCGGCTGGCTTATTAATCCGCGCGGACCTGAAACCGCTGCTGTGGCGAAAGCGTACAGGCAGCTAGCTTCATTTGTCGGGTCTCTTGGTACGGAATCGTTTCACGCCGAGCAGCATAAAACGGTTGTGGAGCTTCGGGCAGCGGAAACGGCGATGAAACAAGCGAAAATTAATCGGAAAAAATCATCGTTTGCGCATCGCCTGTTTTTATTAAATCAAAAAGCCGAAGGGCTGTTTATCTTTGTAATGGCCGCTGCGAACGATTTTAATCCGGCTGTTTCTAAAAAGGCACAAGCGGTGATTGAAACGTTCGCATCCGAAATGGCCACGTTAAAAAAACATAAAAAAATCCGAGACGTGCGTGAAGAAATTGAAGAGCTGTCCATCAAAGAAGAGCTGCGCACATTATTATTGGATGTAAATGACGTTCTTCAAATGAAGGAATTAAAAGAAACGGAGTACATTCAATTTTCACAAGGCAGCGTAAAAACACGGTTAAAAGCTGCTTTTCACAAACGTTCGTATGTGCTTAAAAACGCTTTGCGCTATGGAATTATTATGATCATTGCCGCAGCCGTTGCCTACACGACAAATATTCCTAGGTCTTACTGGATTCCGCTTACGTGCGCGGGAGTGATGCTTGGAGCAACCGTTCGTGCAACGGTTCAGCGAGGTATTCAGCGTTCGGTCGGAACGATTTTAGGTATTTTAATTGGGACCGGAATTTTAATGCTTGAGCCCACAGGAATCGTGATTGCACTCATTGTCTTTGTGCTTCAATCGACAATCGAGATTGTAATTGTTAAAAACTACGCTCTCGGCACGCTCTTTATCACGCCAAATGCTCTTTTAATCGCTGAAAGCGGTCATCCGGATAAAGCGATTAGCTACTTTACGTCTGCTCGGGTGATTGATATTGTTATTGGTTCTATTATCGGAGTGGTCGGTACGGTATTAGTTTTTAAACGAGCTTCTTCGCTTCGTTTGCCGTATTTGCTCGGAGATGTGATACGAAAAGAAGGACAGTTTTTAGAAATGCTAAGCACCGAACAAGATGAAGAAAGAATTAAACGAGAAAGAAATAAGCTTCAAGGGGAACTCGTTAATCTTCGGGCCCTGTACGATAATGTGATTGGAGAATATTCTAAAACGGCCGTCAAACTAGAAGGATTGTGGCCTGCCGTTGTCGCTACCCAGCAGTTAGGTTATATGCTTCTTGCGTCGTTTGAAGGATATGAGCTGTCAGAAACGGAGAAACGAGAGCTTAAGGAAACATTTGCTCAGCTAGCTGCAGCAGCTGAGCAAAAACGAGCGCCAAAGCTTTCAAGTGTTCCAGCCCTGAAACGATACCCAATTATTCAAGGAGAAATAGTCGCTTTATATGAAAGTCTGCAGGTGGAGATATAAAAAGCACGGAACCCAGGGGCTCCGTGCTTTTGTTTTTACATATCCACAACTTCATTTACCGTTTTATTTACATCGTCACGCGTCATTTTTTCTTTTCCTTTCATCAAGGCGTTTAATGTTCCATCAGCAAGCGCTAACGGAATTTTACAGAAATGAAGGATCGGAAGCGATTTGACATCTTCTAAATATTTCTTTCCTAGTGAAAGATTGCGGCGAGCGTAGGCAAACATATCTTCTCTGCTCCAATTGTTAGGAAAGAAGCTGACTCCGCGCTCTGAATCTTCCGAGGTATTACGCAGGATATTAACAGACTGCAAGCCGCGTCCGAACGCAATAGCTAATTCTTTGTCTGTCTCTGTGCCGTCATACCATTTCCAAATGTCATTAAGCATCACACCTACTAGACCAGCTACGTAGAACGTATAGTCATCTAAATCCGCTTCATTTTGAATATGCCAGTCTTTTTCTACCCAATCGGCCATTCCTTTGGCCATAATAGAAGTTGCATCTAATACTTGATCTGCAACTCCAGTCGGACAAAGCGCAATCCAGTTGCCGAGCTGAAGCGTTACGTCAGGTAAATCAGCTTGATAAGGACCTACTAATGCCATGTACTCGTCTTCGTTAAAAGACTTTTTTAACAGGTCACTAATGTCGTAAAGCAAGCGGCTTTTTACACCGGCTTCTAGCTCAGGGTGATCTTCAATTTCATCAATTGCCCTCATACATAAGTAAGCAGATCCTACTGCATCCTGCAATTCTGCCGGTAAGTGGCTAATTGGAATAAAAAATGTTCGGCTTGTCTCTTTTAACATCACCATTGCGTTGTCGCGTAATTTGTTGGGTACACTCATTGATAACTAGCTCCTTTTTACATATCCACATGTCAAATTAGTTTAAGTTTTCATCTTATATACTATAGTAACAAAAAATGAGCATTTAATGGAGTTTAAAGATTACTTATTAACGATATTGTCATTATTTTGTAGTATTTGAACAGAGAAACTTGTAACATATACAAGTTTACACTACGATAATACTCGTTCCTTCTTCGTTTTACAGAAATAAATGGTTTATTTTTAAGAAAATTGCTGTCATGCTAATGAATTAGATGAGCTTTTAAGAGAGTATTCAACAGTAGGTTATACATAATATATAGGACAATACAGAGGTGAATGTATGAAAATTTTAATTGTAGAAGACGATGATAAAATATATGAATTAGTGAAAGAGAAATTTGAACAGTGGTCATTTGAAGTGGCTGGAGTAGAAGACTTTCAAAAGGTAATGGAAGTATTTATTGCAGAAAGCCCAGAGCTTGTTATTTTAGACGTGAATTTGCCTGTATATGACGGGTTTTACTGGTGTCAGCAAATACGTGCAGTTTCAAAAACTCCTATCGTCTTTCTTTCCTCTCGTGAACATCCAATGGATATTGTTATGGCAATGAATGTTGGGGCAGATGACTATATTCAAAAGCCGTTTAACTTGGATGTTCTTGTTGCTAAAGTGCAGGCGCTTCTGCGCAGAACGTATTCATATGGAGATACGATTTCGGACGTTATCGAGTGGAACGGCGCGGTGCTAGACTTAAAAAAAGGAAGTTTGCATTACAACGACCAAGAAATTCATTTAACGAAAAATGAATTTTTTATTTTGCGGCTTCTTTTGGAAGAACGAGGCAAGATTGTATCGCGAGAAGAGCTTATGCGAAGGTTATGGGAAGATGAGAAATTTGTAAGTGACAATACGCTTTCTGTCAACATCACACGCATTCGCACCAAGCTGGAAGAAATCGGGCTGAATGATAAAATTGTGACTAAAAAAGGCCAAGGATATTTGGTGAATTAAGATGTGGAAAAGTTTTTTAAGAGAAAGACTAAGCTGGATTTTATTTGTTCTTATATGGCTGAGTGTAATCGATGCTCTGCTGCTGCTTGAGTATGATATTAAGGTGTCGTCCACTTCGTTTTGGTATTTAAATCTATTAACGCTGTGTCTGCTGATTCTGTTTCTTTTATGGAGAGGAATAAAAGAAAGAAGATTTCTAAAAAAGTTGAGCTTAATGATGCGGAATGATGCGTACGATTTGCAAGAAATGCAGCCATATGTTCGAACAAAAGCAGATGAAGACATGCTGAGTTTGCTGCAGCATATAGATCGTGTGTATCGCAGACAAACTCATGGTCTTCACGTACAGCAGAGAGAGCAGCAGGAATATGTAATGACTTGGGTTCATGAGATCAAGACGCCGCTTACTGCGATGAAGCTGCTTATTAATGCTCATCGTACAGAGCTTTATAAATGGCCTTGGCTAAAGGATATTGAAGATGAGTGGATGAAAATTGACGGATTAGTAGATCAGAATTTATATTCTGCACGCCTGCAGTACTTAGAAAAAGATTATCAGGTGCAGGCAGTGTCGCTAAGCGAACTTGTTTTTCCAAACGTTGCGTACTTCTCAAAATGGTGTATTGAAAAGAAACTGCATATTGATGAAAAAAAACTAGACATACTGGTACACACTGATTCAAAGTGGATGCAGTTTGTTGTGAGGCAAGTGCTGTCTAACGCCATTAAATATAGTCCTCTAGAAGGAAAGCTTTCTTTTTTTAGTGAAGAAACTCCAAAGTACGTAAAGCTATTTATCGCTGATCAAGGAAAAGGGATTCCAACTCAAGATCTTCCCCGGGTTTTTGAAAAAGGATTCACAGGAAATGCGGGAAGAAAAACGAAGGGAGCTACGGGGCTAGGGCTGTATTTTTCAAAAAAAATTACAGATGCTCTTGGCCATCGAATAGAAGTGAATTCACTTTTACACGAAGGCACCACGGTGATCTTGACCTTCTACAAACCGAATTCTTTTGATAACCTTTCAAAAATGTAAGATTGCACGCTGAGATTGTCATCTGCTTCAAACGAATCTTTCCTTGTTTCAAAGTAAGATAGAGCTATACACAAGGAGGGAACGTACATGAAGCGAAAGTGGATTAGCCTCTTAGCTCTGCTTTTGGTTGTAGGAGCAGGTATAGGAGGAATAAAGATTTATCAAAAAGCCGCAACGGAGCATCAATACGGGATTATCCCAAAAGAAGCAAAAAAAGTGGATGAGTATGGACGAGTTCAATATACCATTTCAGTGATAAACGAAAAAGGACAAACAACGTTTCAAACATTTACAACGATTAAACAGTTAAACGAAGGAACGGTTATTGACCTTTTTGTTCGAGGCAATGAAGTTCGAAAATATGACATTATAACAAAGAATGAGCTGCCGCAGCGAGTGAAAAGCGTGTGGCCTACAAAAGAACGAAAGGAGGAGGAAAAGTGAGCGTTGTTCTTGAAGGAAAAAATGTAACCAAAACGTTTGGATCAAGAGGAAATGTATACGAAGCGCTGAAAGGCATTGATTTTACAATCGAAGAAGGAGAGTTTGTCGGTATTATGGGACCATCTGGAGCGGGAAAAACGACGCTGATGAACATTCTTTCAACGATTGACCGTCCCACCGACGGCGAGATATGGATTCAAGGAGAAAACGTGGCGCTCATGAAAGATAAGAAGCTGTCTGCTTTCAGACGCAATCATTTAGGGTTTATTTTCCAAGATTATAATTTATTGGATACGTTAACGGTAAAAGAAAATATTCTTCTGCCGCTTACGGTTACAAAAATGTCTAAGAAAGAGATGGAAGCGAAGCTTAAAGACACCGCAACGCGACTAGGCATTTATGAGCTGGCGGATAAGTATCCGTATGAGATTTCTGGCGGACAAAAACAGCGCGTTGCAGCAGCGAGAGCAATGATTACGAATCCAGCTGTTATTTTCGCCGATGAACCTACCGGAGCTCTTGATTCCAAAGCTGCTTCAAGCCTGCTTGAAAAGCTGTCGCAATTAAATCAAGAAGACCGTGCCACGATTATTATGGTGACGCATGATCCGCTGGCTTCAAGCTACTGCAGCCGCGTGCTGTTTATTAAAGACGGACAAATTTACACGGAGCTGTTTAAAGGCGAACAAACGAGACAAGCATTTTTTAAACGAATTATGAACATTCAAGGCGCATTAGGCGGTGAAGGCTATGATCGTATTTGATCTTGTTAAAAAGAATATGCGCAAAAATATTAGCCGGTACAGCCTTTATTTCTTTTCAATGATTTTTAGTATTATTGTGTACTATGTGTTTGCTACGCTTCAGTACGACCAATCGATTTCAAAGGTTATTGGAGAAGAGCTGAGGCTGCAGGGCATTTTTAATGCTTCAAACTACGTTTTGCTTACCTTTATTGTTGTCTTTATTTGGTACACAAACTCATTTTTTATCAGGCAGCGTAAGAGAGAGCTCGGGCTGTATCATTTAGTCGGCATTGAAAAACGTACGATTGGAAAAATGATTTTTTATGAGAATATGCTGCTGGGGATTTTTTCTTTGGTGGTCGGTATTTTACTAGGTACCGTGTTTTCAAGGCTATTTGTGCTGTTTTTACTAAAGCTTATGGGACTGTCGCTTTCTATTACGCTCACATTTTCTTTTCAAGCGGTTTTAAAAACAGCCGTAGTGTTTTTGCTTGTTACCATTTTTATATCGTTTCAAGGCTATTTTATTATGTACCGCTATACGCTATTAGATCTGTTTCAAGCAGAAAGTAAAAGTGAACGCGTAAATAAAATGAATTCGAAACGCTCAATTGCAGTGGGAGGACTGGGTATCTTACTCGTTGGCTACGGATACTACCTTTCATCGGGAAACATTGTGACGCCTAAGTTTTTTCTAATTGTAGCCGTTGTACTGTTCTCGGTCATTTTTGGTACATTTTTACTTTTTAAAGCCACAATTGAGTGGCTGATGGGGCTTTACCGAGAGCATGCAAGCCGATATTATTCGTTTGCAAATATGCTAAGCGTTTCTACCATGATGTATCGAATTAAAGCAAATGCACGAGTGTTAACCCTAATTACGATTTTGTCGGCTACTACACTTGTAGCAGTTGGTGTGACGTATTCCTCGTACTATAATACAAAAGCCGACGCCAGAAGCATGCAGCCTTATGACTATACGCTGCACAGCAAAAAAGCAGCGCAAGAATTTATGGATGTACTGGATGAGCTAGATATCCAATCAAGTCGGTATGTCTATCATATCGTGAAGCACTCTGCTGATTTATCGGATTTTCGATTTATTACATCGGGCTACTATAAAGATAGGGAACAAATCAGTTTTTTAGATGAAGAAGAAGTGCGGAAAAATGGCGTTTCGGTTCCTGCGCTAAGCGCAAACGAAACTGTTATTTTTGATTCAATGGCAAAAGGAAAAGTGTTTAAGCCTAGTACAGGTAAAACCGCAGCTGTGCAGCTGAACAAATCAGAAGAGCTTACTTTAAAAGTCGTTAAATCCGAGCCTTTGCTCATTCTTGATTCTGACAGTGCCGGCTATCAGTTTGTAGTCCACCACGATACATTTAACAAGCTTTTAAAAGCTGGACAAAAGCAAGCGGTGTACGTATTTAATACCGATGATGGAAACAAACAGAATGAACTTGCTAAGAACTATCATCAAATCGCAAAAGAAGCTGGCGAAAGCCGTACTTCATACTATGATGTGTTTCAGGCAGGCTTAATGAGTAAAGGATTGTTTATTTTTATTGGAGGGTTTTTAGGGCTCGTCTTTTTGATGGCAACGGGCAGTATTATTTATTTTAAGCAAATCTCTGAAGCGGAACAAGAGCGCAAAAGATTTGAAGTTCTGCGTAAGCTTGGGTTTTCAGTGTCTCAAATGATGAGCGCCGTTCGAAAGCAGCAGCTGTTTACGTTTGGTTTGCCTTTAGTGATTGGCATCTTGCACAGTCTATTTGCGCTGAAGGTCATTACGAACCTAACCGGTGAAAGTCTGATAGTCCCTGTTTTAATAGCGGATGCAGTATACGGGATTATTTATTTCTTTTTCTACTGGCTGACAATGAATTACTACCGAATGGTAATAAAGCGACTATAAAGAAAAGACTGTTTCGATCAAAGAAACAGTCTTTTTTGGGTTGGGAAAATAAAAGGTATGGAGTAATGAAATCCTGAATATAAAAAAAGGGTATATAAAAAGTAGAGAGTTGTATTGGAGGGGAAAATGTGAAAGCAGATGCTGTATTTGAAGGGGGAGGCGTTCGAGCAATTGCATTCACGGGTGCGATTGAAGCGATGGAAGAAAGCAATGTAGAATGGCAGCGTCTAGCAGGTACGTCAGCGGGAGCGTTAATTGCGGCACTTTTAGCGAGCGGCTATAAAAGCGGTGAAATTCGCAGAGAGCTTCAAAACATGGACTATGCTAAGTTTCGCGGGAAAACGATCATTAACCGAATTCCTCTGATTGGAAACTTGATTGAACTGATGGTTCATTTAGGTTTTTATAAAAATGATTATTTGGAAAAATGGGTGTATGGTTTGCTGCGTGAAAAAGGAATCGAAACGTTTGCGGATTTGCCGGCAGATAGGCTGAAAATTATTGCCTCAGACATTTCGAACGGGCAGATGCTTGTGCTGCCTGACGACTTGCCTCGCTACGGAATGCAGCCAAGCGATATGAAGATTTCACAAGCCGTGATGATGAGTGCGTCCATTCCTTTTTTCTTTCGTCCGGTCATCTGGAAGTCCAAAGGGTTCAAGAGATCATACATTGTCGATGGAGCGCTTTTAAGCAATTTTCCGATTTGGCTGTTTGATACGGAGCATCCGCGTTTCCCGACATTTGGTTTTCGATTTGTCAAAGAAGAAATTGATACAGCCGCTATTATTCCGACGCCGGTCCATTTATTTAAAAGTATGTTTACGACGATGCTGCAAGCTCATGATTTGCGGTATTTGAACGCGGAGACAAAAGAACGAACGGTGCAAATTCCAACCGGTGTGATTACGGCAACGGATTTTGCCTTAAAGGAAGAAGAAATCGAATTTTTATATGAATCTGGTTATATATCAGCAAAGCGCTTTTTAGAAAAGTGGGATTTTGAACAGCATAAGATGAATCGGACCGGACGGCAGCTGACACGAAGAAAGCTCCCGTAACAGGAGCTTTTCTACGGCTGTTTTAAAATGTTGACTTCAACAGATTCGCCTTTTGCCGGAACGGAATACTGAACGCTTTTGTCTTTTTTGAGCCATGCTTTAACGAGCTGTCCTTTTTTGTACGTTTGATCATCCGAAACTTTTACATAAATAGGCTGTACATCGCTAGAACCAAGTATTTCTTTTGTTGTATAGTCAAGCGCGGTATCTCGCGGAATGACGTTTGCAATAAGAATTTCATCCTGTTTCACTTCTAAAATGCGCCCTTGAACTAAATAGCCGGCCGGCTTTTTTGACTGCTCGGCGTTATCAGAACAGCCGCTTAAACAAATAAAAAAGAGAAGAAAAAGTGCAGTTGATTGAACGGTAAACTTCATAAAATCTCCTTTCCGTTTCAACATGACTACCATTATAACGCGTTTGACCATTTCTTTTCCAGTTTTCGGAGAAAGCAAGAGGTAATCGTTGACGTTATTTCAGCACGCATGATATGTTTTAACTCATAAACGCTATTTTTACTAGAAGTCACGCTTAGTACGGGAGGTCCTTATATGGATGTTACCTTTTTAACCAATGTTATTCGACATATATTAGAACGAGATAATTTTGTCATTGACTTTGAAGAATCAGATGAACAAAATATTCACTTTTGGCATCGAGACGAGCCGTTTCGCCTTTTTATTTCAGAGCAAACGGAAAGTTATTTAGTATGGACCGTTTTTGAAGATGAAAAGGAACAGTGGAGCGGAAAAACATTTCTCCAAGAAGTGACGAATACGTGTAAAGACTGCAGTGAGCCAATTGCGCACTGGATTTATAAAGATGGAGGCAAAGCAGGTTATTGCGATCATTGTCTTCAAACGTTTGGAAATGCGTATTTTACAAATGCTGACGATATCAAGCAAAACCTTCATTTAATTGACGGTTCTATTTGTTTTATTACCGATGAAACCGGAAGCGATTGGTGGATTGCATATGAAGGATTCAAACGAGTAATTGCAAGATTAGAAGAAAATCCCGATCAGAAAGTCGAAATGTACAAGCCCGAATATCCGGTCTTTAAATGGGAAATACATTTTCTAACGGAAAACAATTCTGCTAGCTTTAAGTTCAAAGATGACTTTGCATCTGGAATTTTACCGAAGGGAAGAATACTCTAACATCCTTGTTATAAGGGTGTTTTTTCTTATAATGGGAAGTTTTTTTGAAAAAAATAATTAATTTAGGTTAAAAAGAAGGAATTAAAGGGTAAAGAGTAGAAGATATATCACTATAGGAAGAATGGGGGAAATAATTATGACAACTACAACAAATTTAACACTGGGGTACAAAATGTACACGATTGATTTTAGCCGTCCAACGCAGTCTAACGAGGCACTGCTTGATTTCTTTAAAGATGTGCAGCATAGACAGGGAAATAATGCAGGAAGCTTTTCTAAAACATTAATGGAAATCGAAGAAATCAAAACAAAATATGTAGATCATGAAATCGTACTGCTGGCTAAATCGCTTGAACAGCAAATAAGCCGCTCAAATGCAGAAAAACTTGAGGTCTGATAATCACCAGAAATGGTCGATTTATCAGACCTTTTTTATTTCTATCGATGCAGCATTTTGGGGTGAAGTCAAGGGGACAGGATATCTGGTAGTATAGGTTTTTGGTCGAAGATAAAATTCTGTACATGTCAACGGATGTTTGATTTCATCAAAAGTTGTAGATGAATAGACTATCAAGTCGTTGGAGGCGTTGTATGGTTGGAATTTGCAGCTGGAAGTGTGCAGTGAGTGGAATAAGTATTGCCAGTGTCTACAGTAAGCAGCCGTCATGGCAGCGGGAGTGTTATTTGGTGACACCTGGTAAAGTTTATTATGAGTCGTGCTATCAGGGGTACGGAGAGTTTGCGGGAATGGATATTTTTTGTATGATAAGAGAAAGCAGAGCGGGGAAAGAAGACAGTGAAGAGGTAGTGGCTTTTAAGCCTAAGATTGTGCTGGCGAAATATTACAGCGGACAGCGTTATGAAGAACTGCCGGAATCAGAGCCGTGTCCGTACGGAGGCTATTTTTTTGAAGGGTGGAAGGAAGGGTAGCGAATATACATAAAAGCTGTAGAGATATCTCTACAGCTTGTTATTAACGTCTTGTTTCATCGACAGATTGTTCTAAGTCACTTACTTCTTGCGTAATTGTATTTAATTCTTCTTGCACCGCTTCAGCTTCAAGAACAGGATCTTGAACGATTTCTGTCGTTTCAAGCTCTTCTGCTGCAGCCGTTTCTGCAAGCGGCTGTTCTTTAGCAGTGCGCAGAGATTTCACTTTGTTGACAACTTGCGAAGACTGTTCGGAGACTTTTTGTGAAAGACGAGCCGTGCGCTGTTTGAGATCTTGGCCTTTTGCATATACCGTTTCTTTCACTTGACCTGTTTTAGCAAGTGCTTGATTCGCTCCATCTTGAATAGAAGCACGCAGCTCTTTTCCTGACTTTGGCGCTACTAGTAAAGCTGTTGTTACACCCACTACGCTACCTACTAACGTGCCGACTAATAACTCTTTGCTTCCACCTTTTGTTTCTTTACCCACTGTTTCTTTTACGTTTTCTTTTGTCATGACATTTCCTCCTTTTATAATATGTAATATGAAGGGTTTACCATTTTGTTGAATACTTCCTGCAAAACGCAAATGATTCGCTAAAAAAATCTGCAAGTGCCGTCGGACGCTCGTACAGGCTGGTGAAATTTGATTGTATATAGTATTCAACCACCTGACAGAAAAACCTTCTTTTCTGCTATAAAAACAAAAAAAAACTTATCTATAAAATCCGACACAAGAAAACGACAACATTCGTTCTTTGGTAGCATTTTCACTTGAAATTTTATATCATAGAGGGCAAGGAGAATACGTTCTCTTTTTTTAGATGCTGGAGGGATTGAAGAAATGGCTGAATCGAAGTACAGAACGATTTTAGAAGCAAAATCTGGAGAGTTAGAAGCATTAAAAGACAAAGCAATCAAAGACAGCTGGCAGCCGATTTATCATATTCATCCACAGTACGGGCTGATGAATGATCCAAACGGATTGGTTCAATTAAACGGTGAATATCACGTGTTTTATCAGTGGTATCCGTACGGCGCGATGCATGGAATGAAGCACTGGGCTCATGTGAAATCTACGGATTTAGTAACGTGGGAACGCCTTCCGGTTGCGTTAACGCCAACGGAAGAATATGAATCGCACGGCGCATACTCAGGCGGCGCGATTGAAAAAGATGGTCAAGGGCTGCTGTTTTATACGGGGAATGTAAAATACGAAGACGGCTCACGTTCAGCTAATCAGTGTATCGCGATGCTAAACAGGGATGGAAGTGTAGAAAAATACACGAATAATCCAGCGGTACGAGGCGTTCCTGACGGGTATACAGGACATGTGCGCGATCCGAAAGTATGGAAAGAAAATGATACATATTATATGCTGCTAGGCGCTCAGCGTGAAAACGAAACGGGCGCGTTAATTGTGTATGAATCAAGCGATGCGCTTCAGTGGTCATTTAAAGGTGAAGTTAAAACATCGCTTCCTGACTTTGGCTATATGTGGGAGTGCCCGGATTACTTTAAACTGGACGGAAAAGATGTGTTTGTCTTTTCGCCGCAAGGAATCAAAGCGGATGGCCACGATTTTCATAATATTTATAATGTGATTTACGCGGTGGGAACATTTGATATGGAAAGTTTAACGTTTGAAATGGAGTATTACCGTGAAATTGATAAGGGGTTTGACTTTTATGCACCGCAAACGTTCCAAGATGAAAGCGGACGTCGCTTGCTGTTTGCATGGATTGGAAACCCGGACGTTGACTATCCGTCAGACGAATACGGATGGGCCCATGCCTTAACGCTTCCTCGTGAGCTTTCGCTTGAAGGAAATGAACTTGTTCAAAAGCCTGTAGAAGAGTTAAATAAGCTTCGAGATCAAGCGGTTCATTTTAGAGGAACGCTAAAAAATGAAGAAGTGATCATTGATGAAGCAACAAACAATGCATATGAAATCAATATGACGTTCCGCGAGATAGAGGCCAAACAGTTTGGTTTAGAGCTGTTTAATAGTAAAGAAGAAGAGCTTCGCCTCGTGTTTGATACAGGAAAGCAAGAAGTGCGACTCGACCGTTCTTCATTCCACCATCAATATGCAACGGAATACGGTGTGGTTCGCTCTGAAAAATGGACAGCGTCAAATGAAGTCGATGTTCGCGTATTTGTCGACAAAAGCATCGTCGAAATTTATATAAACGGCGGCAAAATTGTCTTCACTTCCCGGGTATTCCCGAAAAAAGATTCCAAATCAGCTGTAAATGTATTTGCAGAAGGGGCCGTGGACTACCGTATTGATTATTACGGCATGTCCCGCGGTATTTAATATAATAAATGAGAAAAGCCAATGAATATCATTCATTGGCTTTTTGGTTTCTATAAAAATAAAATACAAATACATGAAGCAACTAAGTGAGGAACAGCTGCAATAATAAAACGTTTCATCCACTCTGTATCCTCTCGCTGCCGGACGGGTGTAAAGTAAGGACCTCTCGTTTCAAATCGAAATGCGTCGAGAAGCGTAACGAGTGCAATCGCTGTAAGTAATATGCCAAGAGGACCTGAAATATAGTAAATATACTGCCAGTTGCCTGCTGTAATAGAAATGATAATCACAATAATTAAAGATATAATGCCAGATATTAATCCTGTTTTCAAACTCAAAATCTCCTTACATCCAGTTTTTGCTTATCTATTTTACCATAACCGAATGAAGGTTTGTATATACGGCTCGGGGCGGATATTTACTTCTTAATTGACCTTCTATGTAAGTATCTTCTCGTATAAAATGAGTTTCCTAGCAAAAGCAGTGTCCCTAGAATCCAGCCAGCTGCAGGGGAATAAGGAAAGATACTTTTTAAAGCCATCCCAAAAGAAATAGAGGCTGCTCCGAGTATAAATAAAAGCAGCGTGATTCCTTGACGTTTTTTCATATGTACCACCTCTCTTACTAATTTTACCATAAAATGTGAGTGTAGTAGAATAAAATGTAAGGTGTCATACAAAAAAAAGAAGTATATGGTAAAATTTAAGGAGTAGGAAGGGAAGAGGAATGCAGTGATTAAAAAAGGATTGATAGCAGGTATCGTGATGGTCGGGATTGTTCTTGCTCTTGCTGCTTTTACAGGGAAGTGGAGCTATCTCTATTTTGTGTCAGGCACAATGGGAGCAGTGTCACTGGTTTTAGCTTTGGCATACCTTATTGACAGTATCGTGCTAGGAAGTACAGGCACATTCTTTTCAGTCAAAAAGACGCGCAGGGTGAGCCGAGTTGAAGATGCAAAACGATTTGGAGCTATTGCAGTACCGAACGTATTAGCTGCTTTGATTTATGTAGCCGCTGGTTGATGAACAGAAGTCTATAAAAGCAGCTTGAGGTGTAACCTCAAGCTGTTTTTTATGCGTCAATCTGAACGTTTCTTTCCAGTTTATCACGCAGAGGCATCAGCATACTCACAAATCCAACGCTTACAATGATGATTGCCGCCGTTAAAAAAGTTGTCTGAGCACCTGCAAGCTTTACAACCATGCCTCCAAGAAGAGGAGCAGTAAGTAAAACGGCACTCGTTAAGGTGTTGATGAATCCGTACACTTTTCCGAGGTGTTCCTTGTCGCTGTATGTTTGAACGATATAGTTAAACAGCAGTAAATTAAGCCCAACTCCGGCTCCTCCAATAGGTGCAGCAATCAAAATGAAATAGCGTGACATAACGGCTGGATTAAAGCAGCTAATGAAAAATAAAGCCCCTCCAAATAGAAGCAGTCCAAGTGATAACAGTCTAAATGGATGGTGAACCTGTTTTTTTCTATTAAGATACATTCCTGTTGCTAGCGCCCCCAGTCCGATTCCAGAAAGCAGCCAGCCGAGCATTTCCGGATGATGAGGCAGCACATCTCGTAGGAAGATGCTGATTTGAGCGTCAACAAGCATCACTACAAAATACGAAAGGTGAAACAAAATAACGGCGCGTAAAAGGATTGAGTGCTGAAAAACGATTTTCCAGCCGTTTGAGTACGTTTCTTTCAGTTGATGGGAAGAACGAGCAGCTTGCCCTTGAATGTTTTTACGTGCTTTTTTAAGTGAAAACAGCACGCCAATAGAAATCATACAAGCTGCGGCATTAGCTAAAATGCATGCTTTTGGCGTTGTAATCGTCAGCGCGGCGGCTCCGAGAAACGGCCCCACAACTTTGGCAATTTGAAACATAATGTTTTGTAAAGTAGAGGCCTGCAGCAGCTGATCTTCTTTGACCACTTCTCGAACGTAAGAGAGCTGTGCGGGCACTTTCATAACAGAACTCATAGAGCGCAGCATCAGCACCCCAAGTGCCAAAAGCGGTTCATTTGTAAAAAATAACAGACATGTGAACAGAAGACGGACTAGTTCAGACAGAAACATCAGCTGTACTTTATCATAGCGGTCGGCTAAACTTCCTGCTGCTTGACTTAGCAGGATGCTAGGTAAAGCGTACGCGACAGGAATAAGCGTAATCCAGAGGGAATTTGCGTGCCACACGTATGTAAAAAGCGTCATCACCGCAAACATATCAAATAAATCTCCGAAGCTTGCTGCAGTGCTTGAAATAAATAATTTTTTATAAGAAGAATTAGCAAACAGCTTTTCTTTTTTCAATACCTTCATTCCTTTATGTGTTGTTCGTAAAAAATAATCGCATCTTCAATAAATTGAAGGACTTCGCTGTCAATAGGGTAGAGATTAAGTGAACTTGATGCCTCAGGAGATTTGCGAACATCCCAAAAGGCTTTTTCTAAAGCCGCATGAGGGCCAAATAGCTCACTCGATAAAAACAGTATATCAGCTGCAATCAGCTGTCCATCTTCAGATTGAGGTGCACGCTGGTGCTTTAAGCAAAGCTGAACTCGTTTTATGATGTTAATCCATTTATCGGCACTCGCATTCTCCATTTTAGGCAAATCATGCTGCAGAATCTCACTTTCTTCTATTGAAAGCGAAAGGAGATCCGTCCAGCTGCTCTTGGCATTAGTTTCATTGTCAACTAAAGGAAGGAGCTGCTTCCAGTTTAATTCACCTTCTATTTTTATACTGTTGCGAAGCGTGTGAGTATGTTCTAAAGCTTGTTGAATTTCCATCGCTTTTTGCTGAAGCTTTTGCTGATGAATCGCTAGAAGTTCATCGATACTCACTTTGTGAAGAATAAGTTCAATATCTCGCAAAGGAACGGCTAAGTTTTTTAAAAGAGTAATTTTCTCTAGTGTGACTAAATCCGTTTCTGAGTAGGACCGCTTTCCGCTTTCGGCTTTTGACGATGGATGAAGCAAGCCGATTTGATCGTAGTAACGAAGCGTACGCACCGTAAGGCCTAGTTTTTTAGCGGCTTGCCCAGTAGAAAAATAAATCATTTTTAACCCCTCCAAAAAAATGCTTGCAGGTAACGTTACGTCACCTTTTACACTGAATATATGTAAAAGGGAGGCGAAGTAAATTGAAACAAAAAAATCAAGGATTATGGACAATAAAATCATTCGTAATTATGCTGGGCGTCACGTTTGTTGGTGTGCCTATCTTAATTGAAGGCATATTGCAGGATGCTTTACATTCCCTGTTTAAAAATGACCTTTATGCTGGAACAGCTACTGGATTTGTTATGGCAGCTGTGTTTTTATCAGCTCTGTATGTGCTGATGGTTCAGGCTGGTGATAGAAAAATTGGTTTTCAATCGTTTTCAAAACGGCACTGGCCGCTCATTCTTTTTTGGCTTTTTGTGCTGATCTTAGGAAGTGTGGGGATTGTTGTACTCATGGAATGGCTTGGTATAACACATGAAAATAAAAAAACAGCTAGTTTGCAACAAGATCTGTCGCTGTTTTCATTTATACTTGCTTTTGTTTCAGCCGCTGTAATCTCACCTTTTTATGAAGAGATTATCTACCGAGGATTTTTTTATACGTGGCTGAAACGTAAAGGAGGAATTGTGTTTGGATTAGTGGGAAGTTCGTTTATTTTTATGCTGGTGCATATTCCAACGTACAATACCTTGCCCGTTAACTTTTTATCAGGTCTCGTGGTTGCGTGGGTGTACGAAAAAACAAAGTCGCTGCTTCCAAGTATGATCATTCACGCTTGTTTTAATGGAATCGCCGTTATTTTAACAGCGGCAGCTTAATGTAGTTTCGGTGACAAGTAAGCTATGATTTATCTTACCATATTATGTCTACTGGAGAAGCGAATTGCAAAAAAATAAGTGGAAAATGAACCCGGAAACTGCTAGAAGCACTGCTTGTTCCTAGCCGTTTTTTGTATATGCATGCACGCTTAAGGCTTGTCTTAAAGTGGACGTTAAGGTGTATGATAAGAGAGAGTAGAGACAGCTATAAAAAGGAGAGGGTATCGATGCAATATCGAAAGCTTGGAACAACAGGTCTGGAAGTATCAAATTTATGTCTAGGTACCATGGCGTTTGGACGATGGATTGACGAAAAAGCGTCCGCAGCTATTTTACATAGCGCCATTGAAAACGGAATTAACTTCATTGACACAGCCAACTATTACGGAAAAGGGCAGGATGAAGAGTTTAGATATGGCACAGGGGAATCTGAAGAAATTATTGGACGTGCGTTAAAAGGAAAACGGGATGATGTTGTACTTGCAACAAAAGTCGGCATTGCCGTAGGAAAAGGCAAAAATGATAAAGGCCTTTCACGCACACACATTATGAGAGAAGTGGATAATCAGCTGCGACGACTGCAGACAGACTACATTGATCTTTATCAAGTTCATCTTTTTGACCACCATACACCTATGGAAGAAACGCTTCGCACGCTAGATGATTTAGTTCGTCAAGGTAAAGTTCGTTATATTGGCTGCTCTAATTATGCTGCGTGGCAAATCGCAAAGTCTCATCATATTAGTGACAAAATGAATCTTGAAAAATTCATTTCCGTTCAGCCCCAGTATAATCTTCTCTCTCGTGAAATTGAACAAGAGCTGCTGCCGTTTAGTCAATCTGAAGGTGTAGGCGTCATGGTATACAGTCCGTTAGCGCGCGGCATGCTTTCAGGCAAATATAAAACACCAAATGACGTGCCGCCAGAAAGTCGCGCTGCGCATGGTGAAAAGCTGCTGCGAAACTACTTTACAGACCAAAATTTTCAGCTGGTGGAGCAGTATCGCAAGTTAGCAGAACAAAATGAAGTAAGCTTGTCTCAGTTTGCTCTTTCATGGGTATTGAATCAGCCCGCTGTAACGTCAAGCATTATTGGAGCTAGTAAATTGCACCACGTAACAGATGCAGTTGAAATCAGCGATTGGACATGGTCAGAAGAGCTGTTGAATACCGTGAATTCACTGTATTAATAAAAAATCCGCAGGTGAACCTGCGGATTTTTGTGTTTAAATTTTAATTTCCTTTTGCGTTAATTTTGCTTCTAGTGAGTCGTACAAAGCGAGCTTATAGTTGATTTGTTCAAGGTATTTAAAAGTTTTGGCCATTTCTTCTTCTACCGCTTCTTTGTGCTGAAGCATCATGTTTTTTCGTTCTTTAATCGTGTTTTCGCCTTGTTTATAGAGCTCTACATAGCGCTTGATTTCTGCAAGCGGCATGCCTGTTGAGCGCAGAGCTAAGATAAAACGGATCCATTCAATATTCGTCTCATTATAGAGGCGTTTTCCATGTTCATCACGCTCTACAAAAGGAAGGATTCCTTCTTTTTCATAGTAGCGTAAAGTCGGTGCGGAAAGCCCGGTTTTTTCATTCATTTCTTTCATGCTATAAGACAAGATTGTTCACTCCCACTTATGAATCGTATAGCTTACTTTAAGGTATATGATAATCGATAGTTGAACGTTTTATCAAATTCTTTTTCGTTTTTTGAAAAAAATGGAACTTTTATACAGTTTGTCCGTAATAACAAGTAGACAATAAGAAACTTACTGTAAAAGGTTAAGTAAAGGGGATAGAGTAATGAAAAAAGTAAAATGGATTAGTTTTATCCTGCTGCTGATTTCAAGCGGAGTGTTTTTTATCAATCATCAGTACGCCATTTTACTAGCGGCTTGGACTGTGTACGGAATGGCTTTATCAATCCTGGTTTATTTCTTTTCATACGATATGAGTGATTCAAACAAAGAGTAAAAAGCGTATACGCGTTTCTTATTGTCTTCAACATAAAAGCAGAAAATGAAAGGGTGGAAGAAATGGGAGAACTTTTTTGGATGATTTTGTTCGGAGCGTGTATTTGGGTGCCGCTAATTTGGAATAAAATTGCGATTGGCAAGCGCATCGCACACGAAGAAAAGAAAGCAGGACGTGATTTAACAGGGGAAATCAATCCGTTTACCGGAGGAAGAATGTAAATAGAGATTAAGACATATCTAAATTAATCCCATTGAAAGACGAACAAATAGGATAAATGAGCTCATATGAATTGCTTGTGACACCGCTGTTGATTTCCGTGCAAGGCTTCGCTTTCCGCGGGCGGCCGGTGAGCCTCCTCGTCGCTTACGCTTCTGCGGGGTCTCACCTGTTCCGCTTTTCCCGCAGGAGTCTTCGCCTTGCCCTCCAATCAACCGATAGAAGCAGCTACCTACATAAAACTTACATTCAGCCTATCCATAAAAAATCCAAACGAATATAATTTTCTACCAAGAATCTCAATGCATCGTTCAAATTTCCCTACCACTAAAATACGTTTGTCTCAGCCTCTTCATTAGTAAAGAAAACAATAGTTTAATTTTGTTATTAATAGTATAATTAACCATATTTCTTTTAGATAGAAAGGCTGATGAAAAGGTGTTCATATTCTTTTTAGCCGGCATGGTACTTGTGCTGGCGATGATTATTTTTTCGCGTACGCTGTGGGTGCCCGGCGGAATGGTAGAACGTCTTAGCAAGAAAAAGTGGTTTCAAAACCATTGGCTGAGCGGAGGCTATTTGTTTGGCATTAATGCTTTATATTTTGGTACTACAATATTTTTACTCTATCTTCTTATGTTTACAGATATCCCTTATCTACATATTGTTCTTATGTTTTTAGCGACGATTGTAAGTGTTTTCACGTGGAGCGCCTTTAGTGCCGCATGGACAGGGTCATTTAAAAACCGTCTTAAAATGGCTTTAACGGGAAGCAGCTTTTATTTAATATTGGCATTGATTATGGTGATCCAGTGGTTAAACGTTAAGCCTCTGTATCCCAATGAAGATACGTTTATGCGAGCTTTAGGGTGGATGCTTGGCTTTTTCGTTTCAGCCGTCGCTTTTAGTGTATGTTTTATCTTCACGGCGTTTCTTGGAAAACGTTCAGCACGTGTGTAAGGATATCATCCGTTTTTTTCTAGTTAACTACTATTCACGAAAGCAGGGATAAACGTGATTCGAGAAATTTTAGCTTCCGATGCAGCCGCTTTTTTAGCGTTAAATAAAGAGCTTGATCGAGAAACAGCATATATGCTGTACGAGGAAAATGAGCGTGCGACTACGCTTGAACAGCAGAAAAAAATGATTACAACTTTTTTAAAGATGCCGAACTCGACCATTTTAGTGGCGGAACAAGACGGACAGCTCGTCGGACATCTATCTGTGATTGGCGGAAGCGTTAACCGAAAAAAACACAGCGCATACTTAGCTGTTGGCGTGCTTCAATCTTACGGAAACCGAGGTATCGGCACTTCGTTGTTTAAAGAAATGGAGAGATGGGCAGCACAGAGCGGCATTAAACGAGTGGAGCTAACGGTGATGACCCACAATGAACCGGCCATTTCGCTGTATAAAAAGATGGGTTTTGAAATAGAAGGGAAAAAAGTATGTTCGCTCGTTGTAGATGAAAAATCAGTCGATGAATATTATATGGGGAAAGTTTTTGAAAAAACGTGCTTAAAGGAGAAATGAACATGGAAACGACGATTGCTCAGTTAGATGAATGGGTGATAAAGCTCCCTAAAAAGCTTGAAGTATTCTCTGAAGCAGCGGCGTCAAACCGTCCTGCTCCTAAGAAGTGGTCACCGAAAGAAATTGTAGGGCACTTATGTGACTCAGCCATTCACAATTTGCAGCGGTTTATCAATGTGCAGCATGAAAAAACACCTTTGGCCCTGACGCCTTACAAACAAGATGAATGGGTAGAACTGCAGCACTATCAAGATACGTCGATGGAAGAAATAGTTGCCCTATGGCGCAGTTTAAATAAGCAAATTGCTTCCGTTCTTTCGCATATACCAACAGAAAAGCATATGTATCAATTCGAATTAGAAGATGGAAAATTCGTTTCGCTCCATTGGTTGGCTAAAGATTATATTGCTCATTTAGAGCATCATATTAAGCAAATTGACGCTCAACTGCCGCTAGGAGGCAAAGAGGATGAAAAAAGAACATAAAAAAGAAAAATCTCAGGTGAAAGTCGATTTTAGAACAGGCCGCGCCTATGGTGATCATGAATACATAGGAAGTTCAAAAAAAGGCGTGCTTCTTGCTTTATTACCAGTTCTAATCATTGCCGGAGGTATACTGTTTCTGATGGTAAAATGACAAAAGCCGCATTATAGCGGCTTTTTTTCATAGAGATGCTGAGTTTTGCTTTCTTCGGGATTGTTGCGGCTTTCTAGGGTGGAAAAGCCTGCGTGCTCTGCGACAATTTTAGCTGCGGAAGGAAGCGTTTCGACTCTTTCCCAAGATGCTGGATCCCACAGCTTTGATCGCTTGAACGCTTTGTTGCAGTGGAGAAAGCATTCTTGTACTTCAACGCCGATAGCGAGCAGCGGAGTTTTATTGTGAACCGCCATTGTTTCAAGCAGCGCTTTTTCTTTTACAATGCAAGCTTTGCCATTAATCCGCAGCGTTTCTTCTATGCCTGGAATTAAAAAAAGCAGCCCTATTTGAGGATTAGATAAAATATTTTCCAATGAATCTACTTTTTGATTGCCGCGCCTCTCTGGAATCAATAGTCTTTTCTCATCGACGACTTGTACAAAACCAGGGTGATCCCCCCGCGGAGAACTGTCGCAAATTCCTTTATAATCAGCTGTAGCGATGATAACAAAAGGGGAATGTTTAATAAATTCCCGGCAGTGTCGATCTAAATAAGAAATTATTTTTTGATGCGCCAATTTGTTAGGCGCTCCGACTATACGGCGAAGCTCTTCCTTCGTTTTTACTTGTTCTTTAAAGTGACTGTTTTCCATTCCTTTTTTCACTCCTACTTTTTGCGTATACTGAAAATACCATTTTTACATGTGAAATACTATGTTTTTATATTTAAAAAACAGAAAAATCAGTATATTAAAAAGAAGTAGAAGCATTGTAACGCTAATTTCGGTCTTTTTTTAAGTTTTTGATTGCGTTATCAAATATGTCATTAACCGTTTTCATATGTTCACTGACAAGATGGTCGGAGTCTTTTTCTCTCTGGCGCATGTCTTTTAACAAATCATCCATATCATCTAGCAAACTTTGAAAATACTCATCTTTTTGTTCTTCTTTCATTGTGGAATCGTCCATTTCATCAAGCTTATCGAGCTTATCTTCAATTTTTTTGAAGTATTCATCTCTCAAGAATCTCACCTCATTTATAAAGTAGCTTTCTGCTTATTGTATGCACAATGTTTGTTTGCATGAGTAAGAAGTAGAAAGTACATAAATAAAAGAAGAGTCTGAAAAGCTCATTTACTCCTTAGTAGGTTACTTTTTAGTTCCCATATTACTTTGAAGTGCGTACTTTTTTTTATTGTGTATATGCTTCATAATAAATTTTGTCAGGGGATAATAATCACATTTAATGAATAGATCAGTCATTGAGTTTACCTTCATACTGATCAATTTCTAAAATAGAGTTGTAAAAATTTCAGGAGGTTTTATGAATATGAGAGAAATACTGCAGGGAAAACTAGGGTTTGGAACAGCACCACTGGGCAATATGTATCGTAATATTCCAGAAGAAGAGGCCATCGCAACGGTCGATGCTGCTTGGGAAAGCGGAATTCGCTACTTTGACGCAGCCCCTCTTTACGGAGCTGGTTTAGCCGAGATGCGCCTTGGTGAAGCCCTGTCAAAAAGAAATCGCGATGAGTATGTGCTAAGTACGAAAGTAGGTCGCGTTATTTCAGATGAACTAGAAGACACATCTTCACGTGATATGGGAGAAAAAGGCGGACTTTTTGAATTTGGCCGTAAAAATAAAATTATTAATGACTATAGCGCGGATGCAACTCTTCGTTCGATCGAGCAAAGCTTAAACCGTTTAAAAACAGATCGCTTGGACTTTGTGTATATTCATGATGTTGCGCAAGATTTTTATGGAGATGAGTGGGTAGGACAATTTGAGTCTGCTCGAACGGGCGCATTTCGTGTGCTTACACGTTTGCGTGAAGAAGGAGTTATTAAAGGATGGGGACTTGGAGTAAACCGAGTAGAGCCAATTGAAATCATGCTGGAGCTGGAAGAAGCAAAGCCGGATGTCTCGTTGCTAGCTGGCCGTTACACGTTATTAGATCATGAGCGTGCGCTGCAGCGAGTAATGCCCGAAGCCGTAAAGCATAATATGGACATTGTGGTCGGCGGACCATATAGCTCAGGCGTTCTTGCTGGAGGTACGCACTTTGAATATCAAAAAGCATCTTCAGACATTATGGCAAAAGTAGAAAAAATCAAAGCTATTGCAGATCGTCATCAGATCAGCATTAAGGCTGCTGCTGTCCAATTTTCACTGGCTAATCCAGCGGTTGCTGCTGTTATTCCAGGCGCTAGTCGTCCAGAGCGTATTGCCGAAGACAAAGCAGCATTAAACACCGCAATTCCAGCAGCCTTCTGGGAAGAAATGGGTGAACAGAAGCTTGTAGCTCCTCATGCACCGCTGCCAATTAACGTGAAGTGAAAGTAGAACGATAAATATAGGCTTTCAGTAAGCATAAAAAGTGTCTCGAAGTTTCGGTTTTGAGACACTTTTTTTGTATTGAGATAAAAATTAACAAAAGATTCAGTAGGTTTCAATCATAAAAACGAACGTTTGAACAATTTTTTAATTAAAATATTCGTCTATGTATTGAATAACCATTTTGTATTTGATACATTTAGAAAGTGAAAAATATTGCTCGTATATGCTTGGAAATATGGTCTGAGTGTCTCTACCTGGTTCCCATTCAAAGAACTGGACTACGAGTTAAAGTGTAAAAACGTTCGGTTTATCAATATATAAATGTTATTCCGTGCTTAACTTCTTATACTTTGACTCTAAAAAGCTTAGAAAATCAAAAGTGTTCTAGGTTTTTTCTTTTGTCCAATCATCGAGTGTATGAAACAACAAAACGAAATGGAGTGAAAGTAACAATCTATGAAAAACAAGGTGTTAAAATCAGGAATTTTATTGGGTATTAGTATGATTCTATTACTATCTGTACTTGCCGGGTGTAATTCAGCTTCAAAAAAGGAAGCCGGAGATAAACAGAAGCAGAAGCCTGTTATTGTTCAAGGGCCGATGCCGATAGAAGCGCAGAAATTCGCTAAAAAATTAGAAAATGTAAAAGAAGAAAAGTCAGGGAATTTTGTTTTTTACAAAGGAACTGTCGATAATTATCCGGTTATTGTAGTTAAAACGGGAAAAGGAATGGAAAACACGGCAGCTGCTACAGCGGTAGCTATAGAAAAATACCATCCTAGAGCAATTATCAATCAAGGAACATCAGGCGGACATGATGAAAATCTGAACGTGTTTGATATTGTATTAGGAAAGAGAACAACAAATATAGGCTCTTTAAAAACAGAAGATAAAAAAGAAGGCGAAGGAATGGATCCTGCTGCGTGGAAGCCGATGGATTTAATGGCTTCTGAAGGAAGCGCTGGTGAAGATCCTGATGCTGAAAAAGCTCGCTATTATGAAGGAGATAAGAAGTTACTGGCGGCTGCAAACGCAGTAAAAGATACATATAAAAAAGGAAAAGTGGTGGAAGGAACGATAGGATCAGCGGACACGTGGAATAACGAAGTGGATCGAATTAAGTGGTTCCATACTAAGTACGGGACGTCTGTAGAAGAAATGGAAGGCGCAGCGGCAGCATAAATTGCAGGAAGCTATGACGTTCCATTCTTAGGTATTAGAGTGCTATCTAACAACAAAGTAAACGGTGGAAAATATAATCCAAACACAGCAGCAGCTTGCCAAGACTATGTTTATGAAGTAATTAAACATTATATTAGCACAAACGCTAAGTAAATCTTTCTTTAAAAAAGCATCAAAGATTTTGTTTCTCTAACAAAAGGCTTTGATGCTTTTTTTGATGGCAAATTTAAAGTTTGTATAACCCTTCATATTTTTTCGTCAAATAATTAATTAACGGCTGAGCATCAATTCTAGCTATAGAAAGGCTCGTTAAGATCTCTTTTGGCGTTTTTAGTTTTCCATACTGGTGGATATGCTGTTTTTGCCAGTCTGCTATAAGCGATAGATTTTGACTCGAAATGATTTCATCAAAGTCAGGATGGTCTTTGATCATGGATTCTCTTAGCTGAGCTGCATAAATAAAGCCTAAATTGTAGGAAGGGAAGTAGCCAAACGCTCCACCGTACCAGTGGCCGTCCTGCAATACCCCGTCACGGTCTGTTTCCGGTTTGATCCCCAAGTACGCTTCATATTTTGTATTCCATGCCGAAGGAAGATCCGAAACGCGAAGCTTGTCAGCGAATAAATCTCTTTCTAGTTCGTAGCGAATGATAATATGGAGCAGATAGGTAAGGTCATCTGCTTGCAAACGAATGAGAGAAGGTGTGACTTCATTTAAGGCAAAGTAAAGAGTTTCAAATGAAATATCACCGTAGATCGCAGGTTCTAACTCTTTGAATAAGTGAGCGTGATTTCTCCAGAAGCCTTCGTGTTTTCCAATGATACGTTCCCAAAAAAGAGACTGAGATTCATGCAGTCCCATAGACGTGTACGCGCCTAACCCTGTGTCAAGTAAGTCAGAGCTAATTTGTTGGTTATAGATAGAATGTCCGCCTTCATGTAAAAACATAAAAGCTGCCAGTTTTACATTGTGTTCGTCGTATCTTACTGCAAGCCGTGCGTCTTGCGAGTGAATGCCTGCACTGAACGGGTGGGTCGTGATACCGATTTGGCCAGACTTAAAGTTATAGCCAATAGCAGTGAGAAGGTGTTTTCCGAGCTTCTGCTGATTTTCGATTGAAAACGGCTTGCTGATAAATGATGTATCATGTGTAATCGAAGAGCGTTTAATTTTTGTCAGTAAAGGAAGAATAGCATCTTTAATTTGTTGAAAAAGCGAATCGATGGTTTCACTAGAAACGTCGGGCTCATATTCTTCTAAAAGCTGTTCGTAAGGAGCGAGGTGAGGATTACGGTACTCCGCAAATCTTTTATGCATATGAATCATCTGCTGCAGGTTGTCTTTGACGAGTTTAAATTCATTTTGCTCTCTAGCCTGTGACCAAAGAGCATGAGTAGCAGCTTTTAAAACGGAAAATTGATGATAGTCTTCCAGTGGTACAGCGGAAAGTTTTTGATAGATGTTCCAATAGTGCTGTACTTGTTTTTGCTGTAGTTGATTTAGATTGTGTTCTTGAAGATACTGCAATTCTTTTGCAAAGGCTGGATCTGTTTGCAGCAGGTAAAGCTCTTTTGAAAGCGTGCCTTGAATGGTTGCATGCTGCTTTTGGCTATTAAGAGGGGCGGATGTTTTTGCGTCCCACGATAGAAGAGATAAAGCTTGTTTGTAGTGTTCGATCGTTGCAATATATTCTTTAATATGAAGACGGATGGCAGAGTTCATAATATCCTCCTTTAGATAAAATACTTTACTTATAAACATACTAAGAATTAAGAATTGGAACAAGATAAATTGAATCAGTAATTGCAAATAAATAGTTTAATTTTTCTAATTTCACAAACAAATGGAAAGGTGGTAGGATGGTTTATATTCCTACTAACCTTACAAAAATAGTAGGTTTTTAAGAAGCGATTTTAACTATTGGGGGAATGACGTTGAAAAAGGTTAAGGTGAAATGGTTATTATTTATTGTGATTGCTTTATTTGCTGCCGGGTGCAGTAATAATCAAGCAAGCTCAGGCGATCAAAGCACCAGTGCCGCTTCAAAAGACGGAGGTACGCTAAACATTGCGTTTCAAAGCGAGCCAACAACTTTAGATCCTCAGATTACTGGGAATTCTTCGGTTAAAGATGCGGCGCGAAATATTTACGAAGGACTCGTTATTTTTGATAGTAAAGGTAATGTAGAACCTGATTTAGCAGAAAAAATTGATATCAGCGATGATAAAAAAGTCTATACGTTTCAGCTGCGAAAAGGCGTAAAGTTTCATAATGGAAAGGAAATGACAGCAGACGATGTAGAAGCTTCGATTAACCGCTGGATTAAGCTGTCTTCACTTGGCAAAACAAACTTTGTTGGTGCACAAGTCAAAAAAACAGGAGACTACACGGTTGAGCTTCATTTGAAAACACCAAATGTGAATACGCTGGCCTTGCTAGCAGACCCAATTCCAGCGGCCGCTATTTTTCCAAAAGAAATCATCGAAAAAGCACCTGCTGAAGGAGCTACTGAGTTCGTTGGCACAGGTCCATTTAAAGTGAAGGAATGGAAAAAGAATCAATATATCACGCTAGAGAGGTTTAAAGATTATTCTTCAAAAGGACGAAAAATTAAAAAGACTCCTCACGTAGATGAAATTAAAATTAGCTTTTTAAGCGATGAATCTACTAGAATTTCAGGTATTACAGCCGGACAGTTTGATATTGCCTTAGGTGTTTCAAGCGACAACGCGGCTCAAATTGAAAGTACGCAAAACGTTAAGAACAAGCTGGCTCCAGGCGGATTTATTGGTTTATTTTATAATACGCAAGAAGGGTTCTTTAGCGATTTAAATGCTAGAAAAGCCGTAAATGCCGCGATTAATGCAAAAGATATTTTATCAAGTTCATACGGGGGTTCTGATTATTATGAACTGACTTCATCGATTGTGAATAAAAAGTTTCCGAACTATTACAGTGAAGCAGGAAAAGAAGAGTACAATCAGCATGATGAAAAGAAAGCAAAAAGCTATTTAAAAAAGGCTGGATACAGCGGGCAGGAACTGCGCCTTTTAACGTCACGCGATTATCAAGATCAGTACAATACGGCTGTTATCGTGCAGCAAGAGCTTGAAAAAATCGGTGTGAAAGTAAAGCTGGAAGTGTATGACTGGGCAACGTTTACAGATAAAGTAAGTGACCCTAAAGCATGGGATATTTACCCCGTAGACTGGGCGGCGCGTTCAACCATTTTCCAAGGCTTTTGGACGTCAGGAGGAGCTCCGGTTGAAAAGTCAACGAAATACTTAGATAAAATCAAAGCCGCTGCTTCTGTAGAAGATGCACGACCAGCTATTGATGCTACGCAAAAATACGTATGGGATGAGCTTCCGTTTACGTTAATTGGCCATAAAGTCAATATTAACGCCGTGTCTACACATGTAAAAGGCTATGATTTTAACTTAGGTCCTGTATTTTATAACGTGAGCGTGAATAAATAAAATACGCTAAGTTTAAACAAAAAGCGGTTTTATACGAAGAAAGTTAGGAAAGAAGCTGGGACAAAGGTAGTTTAGTTGAAGGAAGATCCGAACGATGAATTGAGATTCTTAATGGGGAATCCAACGCGTTCGGATTTTTTTATGGTTACGGTGAAAATAGGTTTCATTTATCTATTCCTCACGCCGCTCATCAGTAAAAACAAAGGAATACGCATTCGACGCTCGTAAGTTTCAGCGCTGTCGAAACGTTCTTTTTGAGGACAAGCTTCTTTTAAATTTGTAACGGTGAATCCGCTTTGCTGCATCAAAGAAAAGTACTCTTCAAGCGTGCGATGATACTTTTGAACGTATCCGCCCATCCAGTGCTGCTGACGGAATCCCATTGAGAAGTAGTTATCCACGGTCCAGTTTGTGCGCAGAGCAGAAGGCTGCAAAGTGGAAGTAATGACTGGGTGTTCAACGGAAAAAATAAATCTTCCTTCAGGTTTGAGTGCTTGATTCACTTTAGTGAAAATGGAGGCTAAGGCTTCCACGTAGTGGAGGGACAGTCTTGCAGTAACCAAATCGTATTCGGTGCGTGGTGGAGTATAATGCTCCATCGATTCATGAAGCACTCTTGCATTTGGATAATTTAAAAGCTGTTGCTGAGCCGCGTTTATCATATTGATCGAGCCGTCTACTCCGGTATAAGAGAAACATCCTTGTTCAAGAAGCTCCACGCCAAATCGGGCGTTTCCGCACCCTAAGTCTAAAACGGTTGCATCTGTAACATCACCTAGAAGCTGTAAAATGGCCGGTTTTTCAATCGTATCGTTAGCATTTTCTTTTTGCTGCCGGCGTTTTGTATAGGCCAAAAACGTCTCGTCATTATCGTAAAATTCAGCTCCTGTTGGGATCTTCAACTAAATCAGCCTCCTCCATGCAAAGTACCTTATTATAATCATATATTCAAATTATTTACAATAATTTTGATGGATATGGAAATTTTGTTTTATTTTGGAGATGGTGCTATCATGTGGAGTAAAAGGCTTGTAAACGTTTATGGAAGATAAGTCTAAAAGCTAAGAGTTGAGTATAGAAAGGGTCAGTCTATGCGTAACTCTTAGCTTTTGCTTTGAAGCCGTAGGAAACCATTTGTTTTTGGCGTCGTTCTTATTTCGGTAATTTCTCAATAATTGCTGCATCTATTTGCTGAGATAATACGCTGCTAATCTCTTTTTCATTCTCCACTTTTTCTAAAATGAGCTGCTTATTACCTGTCTTGACTTTTAACATCGTACCTGAGTGGATGGAGAAATCATCTCGCAGCTTTTTAGGAATAGTAAGTCGAAAACGGTCATCAATTTTTCGAGATTGAGCCGTAAATGTTAAAGTCGTTTTCTTACCAAAATTCATTTCATATTTTTGAATTACAATGTTATTTTCTTTGTTAATAAAAAATTGAACCTCCATGTTTGCATCCAATTCGACGGACGTTAAAAGTTCAGAAGTGAGCTGAATCTGCCGGCCGGTTAATGTTGCATAATAAAGAGGAGCCACCGCAGGTTTTTGTGAAAGCGCTATCGATTTTTCGTCTCTTTTTTTCATAACAATTTGCTGTTCTACCATGTATAGTTCTACATAATCAAAGGGCTTAAGTTCATAGTCATCTCGCAGGGATCTTGGAATGACTATTCTACCCATATGGTCAATTGTTCGAATGAAGATATGAGAAGGAACCGGGACATTTTCATCATGATGATCGATAATAATCCAATCATCACAGCTCCGCAAAAAAACTTTGTCGTTTGTCTCGAGTTTTGTTAGTTGCATAAACAAAGAAGGAAGGGATACTCTTCCCATTTCGTCAATTATACACTCTTCTTTTTTTGTACGCATCTTGCTACTTAATCCTTTCTAAAAACATTTTAGATGGGGTATGTTACTTAAATTACACAGCATTTATTTCTTTGTCAAATGAAGCAAATGAGTATTTATTCATCCTACAGATTGAGAAATACAGGAAGTTTGACCTCATTCAGTAGATGCACAGCTGTCCCATGTAAAAGGTCATCATCTGAAGAAAACAGTTAATCTGTTAATTAGAAAAGCATAGAATAAAAGCGTTTTTCTTTCTTTTGATTTTATTGTCAGAAACAAAGGTTTAAAAAGGAGCTTCCTTCCTTTTCTAAAGAGTAGGTTTTTTATTAACAAAATGCAGCCGGATTTACGCTGAATGATGAATAGATTTATGCATATTAAGTCGAGAAAAAAATTTCAAGCGGAGCTTTTTTTACTTGTTTTGAAGAGCAGTTATAGTCGAAGGATAAAGAAAAAAGCTCAAAGCAATGAGCTTTGAGCTTTTTTCTTTATCGTTTTTCAACCAGTAGTAAGATGAAGGTAGCAAGCGGTCCTAAAGCAAGAGATAATAAGAACCAGTTCAGACCCGTTCGATTTTTACCTTGCGCTAATCCGGCATTAATTAAAGCCAGCGTTCCCCATCCTACAACGTATTGATTATCCATATGACACCCCGCTAATAATTGTTTCTTTATTTGATTAACAAAACCTATATTAGCATAAATATCCATATTTTTGATTGGGATTCCTGAATTAGGGTAGAGAAACGGTGAATTTCTTCAAGAAGCAAAATGTTTATTCTCCTCAACTTAGTGAAGGTAGTAGTGAATAAGAGAAGGGTGCACGTAGTAGACGTGAACATATTGAGGCCGATGATAGTGAAGCTGATGCATATATTGATTCATAAGCCTTTGAATGGCGTCATACACATTGGGCGGATAGCCATAATAGCCGTGATGAATACCAACTCGAAACAAGGAAACGGGCGTCGTGTTATTGGCTCTGCACATTGTTCTACACTCTTCTGCGCTTTTAACCTTGCGTAGCTGCTCCACCCGCTGGTGCAGCTTTTCGCTGTCCTAGTTCTTGATCGAGTATAAAAATAGCTGCAGGGTTATTTTGGGCAATTTTTAGACGGTCTACAATCGTTTGAGCTTGGGCTTCTTCGTCGACTTGCTCTCGTAAAAAGTCCTGCACGATGACTAATGTTTGAGGGTCATTCGCTTGGCTTATAAATTGAAACGCTTGACGATAAGAATTCGTGACGAACTTCTCATGCTCCAATACTTTTTGAAACGTTTCTAACGGTGTCCCAAACTCACTTGGCTGAGCAGGCAAAGAGCTTAATTCTACCGTTCCGCCGCGGTCAACTAAGTAGTCAATAAGTTTTAGCATATGAGTGCGCTCTTCTTCAGACTGCAGACGCAGCCAGCTGCCCATTCCTTTATAGTTTAATCGGTTCATGTAGTTAGACATAGCTAGGTATAAAGTCGAAGAGACGTGTTCAAGTTGAATTAAGTTATTGAGCAGCTTTTGAATTTGTTCGTTCATATTCGTTATTCCTCCTTAGGGAAAGGTATACTACCTATCACGCTTTTAATCTACACAGATACTATATGTTACTTCTTTAAGTAGGTAACTTGCCCATCCTTTATTGGTGCTTCTTACTTACATATAAGGTTTGTATAATATAGGAATAAAAGTAGTTTAAAAGTATCTTTTTTTAGATGGTTAAAATTACTATGTTCTATTTAACCAATTTAGTGATAAAATTGTCACTCTGTGCAATTTTAATTGGTGTGAAGGAGTCAGAAAAATGAATATGCAACACGTATTAATACCTGGATTTGAAAAGCTTGCGAGCTTTGTTTTCTGGTATCCATTTATCATGTCCTTATTTTGGATTGCGGGCACGCTTATTTACATACGCTATCGCGACCGAGATCCTAAAGTTGATTTTTCAACAGTGGACTGGCCGTTAGTTAGCTTTTTAGTGCCTTGCTATAATGAAGAAGAGACGATTGAAGAAACGCTTAAGCACCTTTTGGCGTTAGATTATCCGTCTAAAGAAATTATTCTTATTAACGATGGAAGCACGGATGGAACAGCTGATATATTAAAGAACATCAGCAGAAATCACCCTGAAGTTCGTGTGATTCAGCTTTATGAAAATAAAGGAAAAGCCAACGCGTTACATTTAGGTGCGCACGCATCTAAAGCAGAGTTTTTAATCTGCTTAGATTCCGACGCTATTTTAGATCAAAACGCTCCGTATTATCTAATCCATCATTTTCTTCATAAAGGGGAACGGCTGGGAGCCGTTACCGGAAATCCGCGTATTCGAAACCGTAACACACTGCTGAGTCGCATTCAGCTAGTTGAGTATTCTTCTATTATCGGTTCTATCAAACGAACACAGCGAATTTTAGGAAAAGTAATGACGGTCTCAGGCGTAGTGGTGGCTTTTCGAAAGAAAGCACTTGTGGACGTCGGACTGTGGGATCGTGACATGATTACGGAAGATATCGCCGTGAGCTGGAAGCTGCAGCAGCGCTTTTGGGATATCCGCTATGAACCGCGCGCATTGTGCTGGATGCTTGTGCCCGAAACCTTAAAAGGAATTTGGAAGCAACGAGTACGCTGGGCTCAAGGCGGACAAGAGGTAATGCTTCGCCACTGGAAAGTGTTATTAAAATGGAAGCAGCGCAGAATTTGGATTGTATACCTAGAGCAGTGGATCAGTACCCTTTGGTCATTTGCATGGCTATTTGTGACTATCATGCTGCTTGTTACGGCGAGCAGCCCTCAAGACTTGCTGTTTTGGTTTACGTTTACTTCATTTTCCCTTGTATTTATGAGCTTAATTCAGCTGTTTATTGCGCTGAAAATTGATTCAAAATACGACAACGTGAAGCGGTATTACGTATGGGCTGCATGGTACCCAGCGCTTTACTGGATTATGAATACGATTGTGGTAGTGGGCGCATTTCCTCGTGCTATCAGATCTAGAGTGAAAGGAGGCTATGCTACATGGAGCAGTCCAGACCGCGGCTTAACGAAGAGCAAATCATGATTCAAGCCAAACAGCCTCTTGCCCGATTAGTGATAAGCATCATTATTTCATCTGTTTTTTGGCTGTATTGTGCCCTTGTTCTTTGGTTTTTCCTTTCAGCTGTTATCGGCGTAAATGACCGTTACAGCGGGGTATTAAAAATTGCGTTCAAAACGACGAACGGCGAAATTCGAACATTTTTAGTAATTGGACTCGCTATTTTTTGCTTCTTTTTCCTGGCTCTGTTTTTATGGAGATCCTACAACAAAAAGAGATTTGGAAGCTTAAACCGACGAAAAGAGCCGGCGTATACGAGTATTAAAGATTTAGAGCGTCTTGAGCTTTTATCCAAGGATCAAATTCAAGAGCTTCAGCGTGCACAGTACATCGAGTTTGATGTTAATCCGTTAAAACATACTGAAGAGAGGAAGCACGCATGAAGAAATATGTATTCTTTCTTTTGATTGCGGCATCGGTAGTTGGTTTTGTTTTTTTTAAAGTAGTGAACTGGGAAGACAAGGCGAAAGCAACAACAACCGTGGAGCCAGCGCTTGAGACGAACGGATGCTTAGGCTTAAATTATCATCGCGTGCGCAAGCATAATTGGTTTAACCGAATTGTCAGCTCAGTTACAAAGTCTGACGAACTAACAGAGTACAGCGTCTACAGCAATGATTTTGAACATCAGTTAAAAAAGCTGAAGGAAATTGACGCTACGTTTGTTACGCCAAAAGATATTGAAACGTATCAGCAAAAAGGTACGTTTCCAAAACGCTGCGTATGGATTTCATTTGATGATATCGACCGTACTGTTTATCAAAACGCGTTTCCAATTTTGAAAAAGGAAAACATTCCGTTTACGCTATATGTAATCGCAGGACAAGTGGGAGCAGAGGACTTTCAAAATTTAAACATGGCTTCGTGGAGTCAGCTAAAAGAAATGAAAGACAGCGGCCTTGCGACAGTCGGTTCGCATACATATGATATGCACCGTTTAGAAGAAGACAAGTCTTTATTTCTGACGCCTGCTAAATACAGCGCGTTTGCTGAAGATTTACGAAAAAGCAAAGAAACGATTAAGCAACATTTAGGAGTAGACCCTGTTTACTTTGCGTATCCATACGGCAATACAAATGATGACGTAGCTAAAATTGTAAAAAATGCTGGTTTTCACCAAGCAGCTATCCTAGCGCCGCACCTTATTACAAAAGATAACGATCCGTATTATCTTAATCGAATTGTTGTATACAATAAAACCTTTCAAGACCTTATTCTTCCGTGGCTGAACCGTACAAGCTCGTAAGAAGAAAGTGAAAAAAGCCTCTGTTTAAAGCAGGGGCTTTTTTCTTTTTACCATCAAAATGTATGTCAATTACGTGAAGAAAGTACACTTTCATTTCTATAAAAATCATTTTAATGGTACCATAGAAAAGTTGTGATAACAGATATGGATAAACGAAACTATCTATCAATCCTTTTACAAACTGCGTGTAAGAAGTTTGTAAAGGTGTAAAGAGGAAAAGCGGCAATTGTACGCTTACTATTTTACGAATGTAAGGCAATCGGACAAACTAATTCGCTGTCCATTGCTAATTAAATTGTATTCATTATTCACGATTCCTCTCTATCATTTCGTCATGGGTTTTGTTTTATCGTTAAAATTTTGATAAAGGTGTATAGGATATGGAAAACAGGCATTTTGAATATAAATTTAAAGAGGCGCTGAAAAAACTAAATGATATTGAACTTGCGTTAAATGAATCATCAATCGTAGCGATTACGGATAGTCGTGGATTCATCAATCACGTGAACGATAAATTCTGTGAAATTTCTAAGTATGAAAGACATGAGCTTCTCGGGCAGGACCATCGTATTATTAATTCGAAACATCATTCAAGCTTGTTTTTTAAAGAGTTATGGAGCACGATCAGATCCGGTAAGGTATGGCACGGAGAAATAAAAAACAAGGCAAAAGACGGCTCGTACTACTGGGTGGATACAACCATCGTTCCTTTTTTAGATGAGCGGGGTAAGCCGTATCAGTACGTATCGATTCGTAATGATATTACAAAACGAAAAGCATATGAAGAAAAAATTAAGCAAATGGCTTATTATGATCCGTTAACCAATTTGCCTAACCGCTATTGGTTAAACAAGCAGCTGAAAAAACTGTTTATAGATGAGGAATCTCCAGAACTGCTGGCTATTTTATTTTTAGATTTAGACCGCTTTAAATCAATAAATGATACGCTTGGCCATCATCACGGCGATGTGCTGCTGAGGCGCGTAGCAGAAAGGTTAAAAAAATGTATTCCGTCCTCTGATTTTATCTCGCGGCACGGGGGCGATGAGTTTATTTTAGTGCTGCATACACTAAAAACTGTTGAGGAAATTGAAGAAATGACCGAGCAGATTGTAAAAGAAATGTCTCTTCCTTTTTATATAGACGGTGATAAAGTGCTAACCTCTACAAGCGTTGGCATCAGCTTGTTTTCAAAGGAATGTCAGCAGCAAATTGTCCCAAAAGACGCAGATGAACTAATTGATCGGCTGATCAAGCAAGCAGATATTGCGATGTATGTAGCAAAACGAAATGGACGAAACACATATGAAATGAGTTCGTCTTCATCAAATGAACGAATAATTAAAACCATCAGCATGGAGAATGAGTTAAAGTATGCGTTAGAAAGACATGAGTTTCAGCTTGTTTATCAGCCGTTAATCGATTTGAAAACGTCTGATGTGATAGGGGCAGAAGCGCTTATCCGCTGGAATAGCGCAAAATTTGGTACCGTCTATCCAAATGAATTTTTGCCTATTTTAGAAGAAGTGGGTCTGATTGTGCCGGTTGGCAAGTGGGTGTTAGAAGAAGCGTGTAAGCAAATGAAAGCATGGACAGAGCTGAATTCAAAAGCGAGCAAAATAGGAGTGAACGTATCACCTATTCAGCTGAAGTCCTCACGATTCGTAGCGGAGATTGAACAAATCTTGCAAAAAACAGGCCTTGAGCCGCACTTTCTGGAACTTGAAATCACCGAAAGCGTTATTCAAAACAGTCAAGAATCGAAAAAAGTGCTAAACCGCCTGCGGAGTCTAGGGATAAAAGTGGCGATGGATGATTTCGGAACGTGCTATTCTTCTCTTAGCTATCTGAAACACTTGCCGATTAATACGTTAAAAATTGATAAATCATTTATTGACGACTTAGACGAAGTTGGAAAAGTGCTGGTTGAAACGATTATTCAAATGGGAAAGAAACTTAACTTTGATCTCACTGCAGAAGGAATCGAAAACGAAGAACAGCTGCAGTTTGTGACAGAACAAGGCTGTCATATCGGTCAAGGCTATCTATTTGATAAGCCGCTTTCTCCCGAGGAAATGAGCCGTTTGTTGAAATGAAGGAAAATCCTATGTACGGAAAGAAGCTCTTTAATAGAGCTTTTTTTTTATGGTTTTTAATCGTATGTAAGGAGTGAGAAAGTCGTGAAAGAGTACGTTGGAATCTGCACAGTATGTCAAAAGAACGTATACTGTTTAGAGGGATTTTTAAATGGTGTGGTTGTTGAAGGGAAGCTGGTGTGCTTTGCGTGTGAAGAAGAGGAGAAGCGTGACTCTCATAAAAACAAAAACTAGCTACCTGGGGTAGCTAGTTTTTGTTTACTGCGCATTCACTTTTTCAGCTTGCCAGTAATACTCGCTGAACACATCAGAAAAAGCTTTGACGGTATTTGTGAGTTCTTCCATATTGTTATCGACGCCCCCTACTTCGATTAAAATGGAGCGGTCGGATAAGTCTTGATTATATAGCCCGTTATTGCCGCTTGTTTTCTTTTTGCTTAACACTCCGCGGCTAAGGCCTGGATATTTTTCTTCTAGTTTTTCATGAATCGCTTTAGCCATTTTCACGTTTTCATCAAATTTCGGATTCGCTTCACCTAATACAATCATCATTTTAGCGTATGATTTGCCGTTAATAGCAGCCGTTGTTTTTTCTTGGCGCAGTGAATCACGATGAATATCAATTAAATAATCGACGTCTTTGTTTTGCTGAAGAGCTGTTTCCACTACGCTGCGAGACATCATATAGGCTCGTCCTGTACCCCAGCCTTTTTCATTCAGCTTTTGCGTCATATTGGTTGTATCTACTTCCGAACCGATTCCGTCTGCTTTTAATTCCATTCCTAGCATTTGACCAACGAGCGTGATGTTGGTTTTGTTATCAACTGCTTTATTTTCGTTCGCTTCACCTTGCATACCAAGTAAAGGGAAATAAGATTCCCAGCTGTGCGTGTGGTAGATGTACACAACTTTTCTGTCTCCCGTACTTTGCTTGGCCTGTGTTTGAGACTGTTTTTTGCTTTCTTCGTACGTTTTGCTTTCAGCAGGATCCAAATCACGCTCGCCTGAAATGCTTTCGAGCGGAGGAGCCGATTCATGAGGAATCGTGGTATAATCCGTTCCTTCACCGGCTAATAGAATATGGGAATCAAAAATAGAAAAGCCGGGCAGTTCTGATCCAAATAGACTTCTTGTATCTGCCACGCGAATATTCGTCGCCAGCTGAAGGGCGACAGAAGAGAGAGGAGGCGGAGAGAAATCTTCTTCAAAGGCATGAGAGAAATGATGGTTTTCCGTATGCATGAAGTAGAACAAGCTTTGTGCTTTATAATTTGATAGTGCTTGATAGACAACGTTCGAGCGCAGCGTATGCTGAAGAGTTGAATACGTGACGGTAAAAATAGCGGCTGATGTTAAAAGAACAAATAGTATAGCGATAATTAATGATTTATAAGAAAGGATCCAAAAAAGCTTTTTAGGCTTTTCAGTAAACTTGTTTTTCATAGAGTAAACCTCCTCTAATAAAATTTTGAAATCAGCGGATGAGAACTCTAAGAGGAGAATGTTATGTATCTACTATTTACTCTATTAAAAAGAAATAGAAATATGATAGAAACTATGATATTTAACACAACATAAAAAAGTTTATATTAGGGCATACTGTAAAAAAACGGTGCGTATTGGAGCTGGTTAGATGAACGACTCATGGGTTTATCATCATTTTATTAATACATTTTTATTTCCTTTAACAATGTTTGGCGTGGCATTTTGTGTGCTGGGACTGTTGCTGTACATGCCGTGGAAAGAAAAGCAAAAAGAAGGACCAAAAGAAAACAAGAGCTCTTAAATAAGAGCTCTTGTTTTGTCTAATATTCAGTTAGAAAAAGGGAGATTCACTCTCTCTAAGAACTCCATTCGGTTGCCGAAAGGATCAGCCACGTAAATTCTTTCGACACCGGGAATGTTTTTGTCTTCCATAAAAGAAATACCGAAGCTAGTCAAATGATCTTTGAACTCAGGGAGATTTTTGACGTGAAAGCCTGGATGCGCTTTTTTTGCGGGTGAAAAGGCAGGTTCAACACCAATATGCAGCTGATAACAACCAAATTCAAACCACACGCCGCCGCGCTTTTTTAGACTTTCCGGTTTTTCGACTTCTGTTAATCCAAGAACAGTTCCGAAAAAGTGCCGTGCTTTGCTTTCTGAATTCGGTGGTGCAGCTAGCTGAATATGATCAATATGCGTCAGTGTAAAAGTCATAAACATTCCTCCTTAAACAGTAGAGTACTAGTTAAGTTTACGTGATGTATACGTGTAAATAAATGTAAAAAATATGATACTTTTCATAAGAAAAACTTATTATTCTATATACATATAACACCAAATGAGGTATATTTTATTTTGTTGTTATTTAGGAGAATTGGAGATTAATATGGAATATCACTATACGTTAACAAAAGAGGATTACGTAGCTTTTAACATGCATCACGCTCAACATTCGGAAAGAGTACAAAAAGTGCTGAGAGTTCAGCGATGGATGTCGCTTATTTTTCTTCTTATTCCTTTGCTTGTTTCGTGGGTTGAAGGAGAATTTTTACTCGGCATGTTCGTAGCGTTTGCACTGCTTGCGGTGCTGTGGTTTTTATTTTATCCGAAGTACTTTTACGGAAGTATTAAAAAGAACATTGTAAAGGTAATAAATGAAGGAGATAACAGCAGTCTGACGGGTGAGCATACTATGATGGTTACGGAAGATGGCTTGGTAGAGAAAAGCTCAAAAGGAGAAGTGAAGACTCCTTGGTCAAGCATCATTCAAATTAGAGAAACCGATGAACATATCTTTATCCTTGTTAGTGCAATGAGCGGATATGTTATTCCTACAAGCGCATTTACAGATGTAAAAGCGCTACAGCAGTTTAAAGAAACGCTGAATGCTGCAAGAGACGCAAAAACAGGCTGAGTAGTAAATAATAATAATGTAAAAAACGCCCTCCTAGACACTTTTCTAAGAGGGCGTTTTTTTAACAGCAGTCCCAGTTGTATAAAACATCTCTAAAGTTACGGTGGCGAAGGTCTTCTTCTTTAATAAAGAAATTGGCCACTCCCGCATCACCAAACATAATATCCGCTTCGTCGTCCATGGCGAATTGAAGAAGCAGAACATCGTATGCTCGCAGCGCTTCATCGTAGTCTCGAGGATCGCTTTGAGTGAAAAAAGCGTATCCGCCCATTTTATGATACTCGCCCGTAAGCTCATCCCAGTAGATTTCTTCCGTTTCTTCATCTTCAAATAAATCTGATTCTATATCATTATATCGATAGTCAGTAGGGGAAACGGGTTCAATTTTTATTTCAAACTGTAAGCCTACTTCTTGAGGAATAGGGAACATATCCCGGTCAATGTCTTCAAGATACGTAAAATCGGTTGTTAACTTTTTTTCATCTGTGGTTACGTCTTCATAAAAAACGATGCGAAAGTCTTTTTGAGCCGTAGGATGGTCAAAATCAAGACCGTACATATCGCCGGTGCTTTCGTTATCAGCTCCGCAAATGAAAAATTGAAGCATGCCTTGAAAGGGCATATTTTCATAGGAAGGAACTTCAGAAAAATTGATTTGTGCCATCAGGAGCATCGGCTTGCCCTGAGAATCAAGAGGATGACTTGCTTCTAAAGGAAGATAAGGGTTGCCGCCGAACTTGCTTTCATATAATTTTGGAATGTTCATGACCGTATGGAGGTGGATATAAGGCTTACATGTTTGTTCGATTTCTTTTCGGTAAGGTTCTAGCTTAGGAGGCAGTTCTAATTTTGATAGAGGATTCATATGTATTCTCCTTTTTGTTTGGAATAAAAAGAACGTTTGTTCGTATTTATATTTTAGCGTAATACACACGAAAAGGGAAGAGAAATCGTATAAAAAATCCCTTTGCAGAAGCATCCGCAAAGGGCACAAAGAGATGATAGCGTTTTCATTATGGAACTTACTAAATCAATGCTTATTTAGAAAAGAAACCTTTTAAAGCAAATGCGACGTTTTGCGGTCTTTCCGCTAAGCGGCGCATAAAGTAGCCAAACCAGTCGTTGCCAAAGGGAACGTATACGCGCATTGTATAGCCTTCTTTTGCAAGGCTAAGCTGCATATCTGTGCGGAATCCGTACAGCATTTGAAATTCAAACTGCGTGCGCGGGATGTTGTTTTTGTGAGCGAACTCTTTTACTTTTGCAATAATATTGTGGTCGTGAGATGCGATAGCCGTGTATGTCCCGCTCAGCAGATGCTCTTCAATAATTCGCATATAGTTCTCGTCAATTTGGGCTTTATCTTGAAACGCCACGGTTGGTGATTCTTGATACGCGCCTTTTACCAATCGAAGAGGAATGCCTTTTAGCTCTTTTACGTCTTGTTCAGCGCGGAACAGGTAAGCTTGAATAACCGTTCCAACATTATCAAACGTCTCGCGAAGCTCTCGTAAAATATCCAGCGTCATTTGACAGTGAGCATAGTCTTCCATGTCGATTCGGACGAAGTTATCGTATTTTTTCGCTGTTTCAAGAATGCGGCGCATGTTCTCAACGCAAAAACTGCGGTCAATATCCAAACCAAGCTGCGTCATTTTGACAGATAAGTTGCACGTTACACCGGCTTGCCCCATAGCTTCCAGCGTTCTGACATTATATTGAGTCGCTTCGATAGCTTCTTCTCTGCTTGAAACAAATTCCCCTAAATGATCAAGCGTACAAACAAGTCCTTTTTCATTCAGTTCCCGTACTTTTTTGATCGCATGTTCAATCGTGTCGCCAGCTACCACTTGAGCTGCCCCAAAGCGAAGACCCCATTTTTTCGCCGCTTTGTTTAGCGCTTTATTTTGGGAAGCGTGAAGAAACACATTTTTAGATACCTCTGCTAACATAAATATCTCCCCCTATAGAAAAAATCCCTTGTTGTTTTAAGATAGAGCAGCCTAAGGCTGCTCTACTGAGTATTAAAGCGTCGTGCTTGTTGTTTTTGCTTGTAGGTGCAGAATCAAGTAATCAGGACCGCCAGCTTTTGAATCTGTTCCTGACATATTAAATCCGCCAAACGGCTGGTACCCAACGATGGCACCTGTACAACCGCGGTTGAAGTAAAGGTTTCCGACGTGGAACTCTTCTTTTGCACGCTCGATGTGCTCAGGCGTATTTGAAAGAAGGGCACCTGTTAAGCCGTAGTCTGTGTTGTTCGCAATTTCCATCATATGATCGAAGTCGCGCGCTTTGCAGAATGCTACGACTGGGCCGAAGATTTCTTCTTGCATTAAACGTGCTTTTTCATCTACATCTGCAATGATCGTAGGCTGAATGAAGTAGCCTTTTGAATCATCTGCTTCTCCGCCCGTCATTAAACGGCCTTCTTCTTTACCGATTTCAATGTACTTTGTAATTTTGTTGAAAGAAGCCTGATCAATAACAGGTCCCATATACGTGTTCACATCTTCAGGGCTGCCCATTGTTAATGTTTTTGTCAGCGCAACTGCTTTTTGAAGAACGATATCGTACACGTCTTGGTGAACAACCGCACGAGAGCCTGCTGAACACTTTTGTCCAGAGAAGCCAAACGCTGAATACACGATAGAAGAAGCAGCTAAATCTAAATCAGCATCTTTGTCTACAACGACCGTGTCTTTACCGCCCATTTCAGCAATAACGCGTTTTAGCCAGATTTGACCAGGCTGTACTTTTGCTGCGCGTTCATAGATGCGGCAGCCTACTTCACGAGAGCCTGTAAATGAAACAAAGCGTGTTTTTGGATGATCTACTAAATAGTCACCAATTTCGCTTCCGCTTCCCGGCACGTAGTTCAGTACGCCGTCTGGAAGGCCGGCTTCTTTCATTACTTCTACAAATTTTGCTGCGATAACCGGTGTGTTATTAGCCGGTTTTAATAGAACCGTATTTCCTGCTACGATTGCTGCTGCAGCTGTTCCTGCCATGATCGCTAACGGGAAGTTAAACGGTGAAATAATAACGCCGACACCAAGCGGAATGTAGTTGAATTTATTTTCTTCACCTTCGCGGCTCTCAACAGGCGCGCCGTCTTTTAGCTGCACCATTTGGCGAGCGTAGTATTCAAGGAAGTCAATTGCTTCTGCTGTATCAGCATCTGCTTCATTCCAAGGCTTTCCTGCTTCTTTTACAAGATAAGCTGAAAATTCATGCTTGCGGCGGCGAATGATGTCCGCTGCGCGGAAAAGAATATCTGCTCGTGCTTCCGGCGCTTCTTTTTTCCACGTATTAAAGGTAGAAAGTGCTGCTTGCATAGCTTTTTCAGCCAAGTCTTGATCTGCTTTTGACACGCGGCCGATAACTTCTGTTTTATTTGCTGGGTTAATGGACTGAATTTGATCTTCTGTTGTAATTAATTCTCCGCCAATTACAAGAGGATAGTCCTTGCCAAGCTCTGATTGTACAAGTTCCAATGCAGATTCAAATGCATCTTTGTTTTGTGCAATCGTAAAGTCCGTGAAAGGCTCGTGTTTGTATTGTTTGATTTCGTTGATATTCATTGTGTTCATTTTCATTACCCCTTTTTTTAGAAAATTTTAAACATAATTAATATTCCAACACCCTATACCTGTATTATAATCACCTTATTATCGTTTTGTACATAGTTTTTTAACAAAAATGTTCAATAATTTTTATAAATAAACACTTTTGTTTAAATAAACAATCAATTCTTCGTTTTTATAGTGATTTTGAACAAAAAGCACAATAAAGGACAGAGGTAAGCAGAAGTAAAGATGTTTTGAACTAAAGAATTACGATAAAAGAAAGAGTTTATCGTTAGTAAATGAAAATGATCTTCCTTTCAAAAAAACAATAGACAAAGTTGTTCAAAATAAATTATCATATAATTCGAAAAGTAATTTTTGTCGAATGAAGCTGTCTTTTTCGTCAAGTGAAGGCTTCATTTGAATGTACAGATAGAGGGAGGGTAGGAAAACGGCAGTTAGTTGTCCACAGTATTGAAAGGGCTTACATATTTAACGCGCGATGCGAAGAACGTGTAATTCTTTAAATGACGGTTTTTATGAGGAGGATTTTAACATGAGTCATCAACCGCCTGAGTTAAAAAAAGAATTAAAAATTCGACACATAACCATGATTTCTTTAGGAGGAATCATTGGTGCCGGTTTGTTCATTGGAAGCGGATCACTCATTAACGCAGCAGGTCCTGGTTCCATTTTTTCGTACGCGTTTGCCGGTTTGCTGGTGATTTTAGTGATGCGAATGCTGGGGGAAATGTCTACGGCTAATCCTTCAAGCGGCTCGTTCGCGACCTATGCCAGAGAAGCACTTGGACCGTGGGCTGGCTACACAATCGGCTGGCTATACTGGTTTTTCTGGGTAATTGTTATTGCTGTTGAAGCGATTGCCGGGTCAACAATTATTCAATATTGGTTTCCGTCCTTACCGTCTTGGGGCGTTAGTCTCATCCTGACGTTTTTATTAACGTTAACGAACTTATACTCTGTTAAATCATTTGGTGAATTTGAATACTGGTTTTCACTTATTAAAGTAGTTAGTTTAGTGCTGTTTTTACTTTTAGGAGGAGCGATCATCCTCGGTTTAATACCGGGAGTAGAGTCTCCGGGAGCATCGAACCTTCTTCATAGAGGCGGATTTCTTCCAAATGGAATCAGCTCCGTCTTTTTAGGAGTGGCGATTGTCATGTTTTCTTTTATGGGAACAGAAATTGTCGCAACAGCCGCTGGAGAATCGGCTCAGCCTGAGCGAGCAATCACCATCGCAACAAATACCGTTATTTATCGTATTTTATTTTTTTATCTTGGGTCTATTTTAATCTTAGTAACGATCCTTCCGTGGGATTCTTCAAGCTTGATGAAAAGTCCGTTTGTTTCGATATTAGAGCTGGTAAACGTTCCGGCAGCGGCTCAAATTATGAACTTTATCGTACTGACTGCTGTTTTGTCTTGCTTAAATTCAGGTCTATACACGAGTTCTCGTATGCTGTACTCAATGGCGCAAAAAGGAGACGCGCCGCGCATGTTTTTGAAGGTGAGTAAAAAAGGCATTCCGTTTAATGCCATTGTAGGATGTACCGTGATCTCTTACATCAGCGTTGGTTTTAACTATCTTTCACCTGATAAAATCTTTTTATTTTTAGTAAACGCATCGGGAGGCGTAGCGCTTCTTGTGTACCTTGTTATTGCTTTTTCACAGCTTCGCATGAGAAAGAAATACGAAAAAGAAAAGCCGGAAGCATTAAAAATCAGAATGTGGCTGTATCCTTATTTAACGTATGGAACGATTGCGGCAATCACAAGTATCTTTATTGCGATGGCATTTATTGATTCACTTCGCACTCAGTTTTATCTCACGCTGCTGATTGCTGTATTTGTGGTATGTTCATACTTCTTTGTGAAAAAGAAAAAAGATGATAGTTCCCTATCAGGACAGGGGAATAAAAGAATTTCTTAATAGAAGAGAAAATCATCACGAGGGGCTAGGGGGAAGTAAATTGGCAAACAAAGAGTTAAAAAGAGGGCTTGAATCTCGTCATATCCAAATGATTGCTCTTGGAGGAACGATTGGGGTAGGGTTATTCATGGGTTCAGCAAGCACTATTAAATGGACGGGGCCATCCGTCCTGCTTGCATATGCTATTTGCGGCGTTTTTATTTTCTTTATTATGCGTGCAATGGGTGAGATGCTTTATTTAGAGCCAAGTACGGGTTCGTTTGCGACATTCGGTCATAAATATATTCATCCGTTAGCGGGTTATATCACGGCTTGGAGCAACTGGTTTCAATGGGTGATTGTGGGCATGGCAGAGATTATTGCAGTCGGAGCTTATATGCAGTACTGGTTCCCGCATTTACCGGCGTGGGTTCCGGGAATTGTCGCCATGGTCATTCTTGGTGGGGCCAATTTAATTTCGGTGAAATCGTTTGGAGAGTTTGAATTTTGGTTTGCAATGATTAAAATTGTCACGATTGTTCTCATGATTATTGCCGGTCTTGGCCTTATTTTTTTCGGTCTTGGAAACGGCGGCGAAGCGCTTGGCCTGTCGAATTTGTGGGCAAACGGCGGTTTCTTTACAGGCGGATGGTCCGGCTTTTTCTTTGCCTTGTCGCTTGTTATTGCTGCCTATCAAGGAGTAGAGCTTATTGGAATTACAGCAGGAGAAGCAAAAGATCCTAAAAAAACGTTAACAAGTGCAATTCAAAGCTTAATTTGGCGTATTTTAATTTTTTATATCGGCGCCATCTTTGTGATTGTAACGGTGTATCCGTGGAACGAGCTGGATTCACTCGGCAGTCCGTTTGTTTCTACGTTCGCTAAAGTAGGAATTACAGCAGCGGCGGGCATTATCAACTTTGTTGTCATCACAGCGGCCATGTCTGGGTGCAACAGCGGAATTTTCAGTGCGGGACGTATGCTTTACACGCTAGGTGTAAACGGTCAGGCTCCGGCTTTTTTTACAAAGGTTTCTCGAAACGGTGTGCCTATTTATAGTACCGTGGCGGTGATGCTTGGCTTAGCTGCGGGCGTTGTCTTAAATTATATTGCACCGCCAAACGTTTTTGTGTATGTGTACAGTGCGAGCGTGCTTCCAGGTATGATTCCGTGGTTTGTGATTCTTATCAGTCAAATTCGTTTTCGAAAAGCAAAAGGAGCGGCGATGGACCAACATCCATTTAAAATGCCTTTTGCTCCCGTGACGAACTACGTAACAATCGCGTTTTTATTGATGGTGCTTGTAGGCATGTGGTTTAATGATGAAACGCGCATATCGCTGATTGTCGGCATTATCTTTTTAGCTATTGTTGTGCTGAGCTACTATGTACTAGGTATCGGTAAACGTACGGAAGTACGGTCTTCTGAAAGACGTAAGCTAGTGAAATAAATGATTTTGTAAGAGAGCTGAAAAGCACTTTAGTTTAAGGAGAAGATCCGAACGATGAATGAAACGCGTTCGGATTTTTTTATTGATATGGTGAACGTAAGTTTCAGCTTATGTATCTCATTTGTTCGTCTTTAGATTGAATTGATTTCGTTATGCCTTAATCTCTTTTGGACAGAGGAGAAGAACCGAAGTCAGCGCTTTTCTTAGGCTGTTTTCTTCTTTTATTAATGAGGTGCATGGCAAGAAAGAAAAAGAAAAAAGAAAAAACCAGAGTCAAAAGGGCGCGTTTAGGCATAAGATAATCCAACTCAAGTGAAATGCAAGCGGCGTTTTTCTTGAGGAAAGAGTATTTAAAGAAAAGGAAGTGTTCGTATGTCTGGAAACCCTGGATATGGTCATGGATCTGGTTTTGCTTTATTAGTTGTATTGTTTATTTTATTAGTGATCATCGGCTGCAGCTGCTACGGCGGAGGCTTTGGCTGGTAATTCACTCATTTCAAAAGCCCTATAAGGGCTTTTTCTATGCTTATAAATAACGCTTTTTTCCGTTTTGATAAATGTTGACGTGAAAGCCGTTTACTTCACCCATAAAGATTTTAGAAGGAAATCCTGCTGCTTTGACAGATGAAGTGATTTCGACAGTTTGATACGTTTTTGGTTCCAACGTAACAGTATGAAGCTTAGGTTTATTCATCATCACTAAAAAAGGGGTATCTTCTTTAAAATAGGAGCGTTCATCCAGTGCTACTTCAAACGTAACGGGTTTTGAGCTGTGATTTTCAAATGAAAGGTCACAGGTGCCTGTTAATACGGTTTCTTTTTTATTTCTCTCAAATGTACAAATGCTGTTTTCCACATCGTAAGAAACGGCATACATACCTGGTAATACGGTCTTTTGCATCGCTTCAACCATATGACCAGGACCCGATATGACAATAAACGCAGCAAACATCGTTAGTTTCAAACGATGCCTATTTAAACTTTTGTAAAGGGCAAAAAGACCAAGTAAAAGTATAATTCCCCACGCATTGCTAGCATATTGAATTCCCGTCATTGTTTCTTCATCTCCATAGAGGGGAAGACCTAAAAAAGAAAAGACAGAATGACTGAGCGGCGTTGAGTTAGGAAAAGGGATGTTTAAAATAAAAACGGCTAGTAAAAAGGTGAGTCCTTTTATCAAAAGTGATCGTTCACGAATCATGTTGTTCCTCCTTAGCTATAAATCACGTATCATTATATACTATTATTATCTTATTTTGTAATTAATGGTTATTTTACTACGCCTGGAGGGAAGATGAATGAAAACTTTTTTATTAGTTAGGCATTGTGAAGCAGAAGGGCAAGAAGCAAAAGCATCACTGACGGAACAAGGCATACAGCAAGCCCAGCAGTTAATGTATTATTTGAACAAGCTGAGTTATCCCATTGATAAAATTATTTCAAGCCCGTACAAACGAGCCGTTCAAACAATTGAACCTTATGCAAAAGATACCGGTCTGTCTCTTCATATAGATAAAAGGCTAGAAGAAAGGCGTTTAAGCGGACAGCCTCTTTTCAACTGGATAGAAGTATTGAAAAGAACTTTTGATGACATAGACTTTAAGGTAGACGGAGGAGAATCGACCAAAGAAGCCACGGTACGTGTTTTAGAGCTGTTTAAAGAAGTAATGAATGAAAAACAGAAAACAACTCTGTTTGTTACGCACGGCAATTTGATGACGTTAATCCTCAGATATTTTGATCCGAAATTTGGGTTTGGTGAATGGTCGCGTTTAACAAATCCTGATGTATATCAAATCGATCTTCAAAAGAAGAACGTTTCCATTACAAGGCTTTGGAGTGAGCAGAAAACAAATTAATGAAATAAAAGATTTTTTGTACATTTGTGCAGATGATAAGTTTAGCTCAATACAAGAACCTCATGCCCCATCTCAATCCAGAAATGTTGGTAGCCTCAAAGCTGTCCTGTAGGCTTTTAGCAGATACATAATTAGGTTGAAGTCTGTCTTAGAACAGGAGCTTGCTATTTCTAAATTGATATGTTACACTAAGGTTAATTATTTTTGTTCGGTATGAAATTGAAAGAAGAGAAATATTCTTCAATAGAAATTTTTATCTGGAAATAGTACGATTGAGCAAGGGTAGTAATATATGCGTGGAGTAATTCCACCACTGGAGGAAATAGTATGACTGAAGGTACAGTAAAATGGTTTAATGCAGAAAAAGGTTTCGGTTTCATCGAAATTGAAGGCGGAGAAGATGTATTCGTACATTTCAGCGCAATTCAAGGCGACGGATTCAAATCTTTAGATGAAGGTCAAAAAGTGACTTTCGACATCGAGCAAGGTCAACGCGGTGCACAAGCTGCTAACGTTGTAAAAGCATAATTTTATGCAATCCAAAAAAGACTCCGACTTTGGACGGGGTCTTTTTTTATTGTAACAAACACGCAGGTAACGGAGGAATACGTATGAGTAAAGCAAAAGGTAAAGGCGGCACGGGGCGAGGCACCGGCAAAAAAGGGTGGAACCGCTGGCAGGCGAGTGCAAAAAAGAAGAAAAATGCAAAGCCTTATAAAAGCAAGGGAACAAAAAATGCTGATAAGCCGGAAGGCAACTAATCCTATATGCGCAGTATCATCTGCAACTTCGACTTACTCTGCTTGAGTAAGTTTATTTCATATGGAATTATTTTTTTATTGCTTTTTTGACAGATTGCTGTCACTATATGAAATAATAAAGTGATTTGTGTGAATTTTCTATAAAAATTGATTTTTTTTGCAAACACTTTCATATTTCGACAACCTTTTTGATTTTTATCGGTTATACTTCTTTATAATAGATTATAGAAAGATGCAGGGGAGCATAAAGTGAGAGAGGAAAGCGACAGTTTACCTGTACGCTTTTTACGTTTCTGGACCGTATTGCAGTAGCGTCGTAACAAGTAGATCATGCATCAGTTTAGAACACATCAAAACTCAACTAAGTGTAACGGGGGGATATGAGTGAGCGTAGGCATCGTAATTGAAAAAGTTCAAAATTATGCTATGTTAGAAGATCATGTTTTGGTTGAAATGGTTCACAGCGGAGATGAAAAATCATTGGAGTATTTAATCAATAAGTATCAAAATCTTGTGAGGGGTAAAGCAAGAAAATACTTTTTGATTGGTGCTGAAAAAGAAGATATCGTCCAAGAAGGAATGATTGGACTGTACAAAGCAATTCGCGACTTTAACGAAGACAAGCTAACATCTTTTAAAGGGTTTGCGGAGTTATGTATCACAAGACAAATCATTACGGCGATTAAAACGGCTACTCGTCAAAAGCACGGTCCGTTAAATTCGTACATTTCATTGGACAAGCCTCTGTATGATGAAGAATCAAACTATACGCTGATGGATATGATTCCTGGCGATCAAATTGCTAATCCGGAAGCGGTGCTGATTCATCAAGAAAAAGTGGAAGACCGCGAGTTAAAAATTGCGGAAACACTTAGTGAATTGGAAAGAAAAGCATTGACGCTGTATATGGACGGCCATTCATACGCTGAAATTTCGAAAGAATTAAATACGCACGTCAAGTCAATTGACAACGCGCTGCAGCGTATCAAAAGAAAGTTAGGTCGAGACGTAGAAAGCAGACAAGCTATTTCATAATAGGTAAAAAACAGCCGGACCTCAAAGGGGTTTCGGCTCTTTTTCACGGTCTTTTAAAATGTCTTGAATAATTTCAATATGAACAGAAGCCCACGATTGTTCACGGAAATGAAGAAACACGCTTGGAATGAGAATAAAAACATACAGCACCACAAAAATAATCCAAAGCCAGCTGCCGTCTTTAAATAAAAATTGCTGCAGCCGCTGCGAAAATAAAAAAAAGAGCCAAGGCAAAGCAGAAACAAGGATGGGAATGACGCCGGAGCCGTTTTTTTCTTTAGTCATTCGGTAATACACTTTTCGCAAAGTAGCGCTTTCGAGCGTAAGGTAAAGCTGCCGGATTTCTTCCATTTCCGCTAATTCATCAATTTCTTCTGCGTTTTGGTTTTGATGAGCTGCTTTTTTCAGTTTAAGGTAGACTTTATGAGCATCGCCGCGCAGTGAAAACATATACCAGCCTCCCGCATAGTGTTTCGTCTTCTTTAACAGAGTTTGCAGGTGCATGTAAATATATACAAAAAATTTCGTGATACGAAAGAATAAGAAAACAGAAGTGAAAGCGTAAATCATTAGTAGAAAAAGAAAGAAAACAGCTGATTTTCGCCCTTTTTAGCCGCCTTTACACATCAAGTAGCAGCACATATACTAATAAAAGAACAATTAGTTACCTAGGTAAATAAAATGAAAAGGTGAGGTGGGAAAAAGTGAATAACTTGGTGTTTCATGAGCTTCATCAAAAGTCGAGATTGTCTATTAAAGAAGTAAATGAAGTGTTAAAAGCGTACGGGCTATACAGCTCACAGTATTCAATTTTATTTTGTTTAAAGCGATTCGGCTCGATGACGCAAACGGAGATTTGGCAGTATTTAAATGTCGAAGCGCCAACGGTTACCCGCACGTTAACAAGGCTTGAAAAAAGCGGATGGATCGTTCGAAAAGCAGGCAGTGATAAACGAGAGCGCATCGTTTATTTATCTCCTCAAGCGAAGAAAAAACTTCCGGAAATTCAGCAAGAAATTGAACGTTTAGAAGAAAATTTGCTGATTGCTTTATCCGACAGCGAACAAGATCAGCTTATTTCGTTATTAAAGAAAATTTGTAAATCTACAGAAAAGGGTGAAATGAATGACGAACCAGCAGGAGCCAATCTGGACTAAAAGTTTTATCAGCATTGCGATTACCAACTTTTTTATTTTTGTTGTGTTTTATGCATTGCTGACGCTGCTGCCGATTTATGTATTAGACGCCTTAGAAGGCACGAGTACGCAGGCAGGGCTTGTTGTTACCATCTTTTTATTATCTGCGATTATTGTTAGACCGTTTTCAGGGAAAGTCATTGAAAACATTGGAAAGAAAAAAACGCTTGTATTTAGTACCCTCATTTTTGCGCTTTCTTCCTTCTTATATATGTTTATCCACCATTTTAACGTGCTTTTATTATTGCGCTTCTTTCAAGGGATTTCATTCAGCTTAGCGACAACCGTCACCGGAGCGATCGCAGCGGATTTAGTTCCCGCTAAACGACGAGGAGAAGGGCTTGGCTACTTCGGAATGTCAATGAACTTAGCCGTTGTTGCAGGGCCGTTTTTAGCACTAACGCTTCATCAATACATGGCATACAACATTATTTTCTTTGTATTTGGCGTGATTATGCTCGTTGGCTGGCTCTGCGGAATGATGGTCAAAAATCTTCAAGAAAACGCTGCTCCGTCAGTAAAGAAATCATTTTCACTGAGCGATTTATTTGAAAAGAAATCCATGCCGATTTCATCTGTAGGTATTCTCGTTTCTTTTTCGTATGCAAGTATTATTTCTTTTATTTCTGTGTACGCACAGTCGCTTGGATTGATTAAAACAGCAAGCTTTTTCTTTGTCGTGTTCGCAGCTGCGATGCTGATTTCACGACCGTTTACAGGAAGATTATTTGATAAATCTGGCCCAAACATTGTGATTATTCCATCATGTATTGTTTTTGCGATTGGTCTATTTAGCTTAAGCCTTACACATTCTTCTTGGATGCTGCTGTTTTCAGGTGCATTAGTAGGACTAGGCTACGGAACGCTGCTTCCTAGCTTCCAAACGCTTGCTATCCAAGCGGCGCCTGCTCACCGAAGCGCGTATGCAACTGCCACGTTCTTTACGTTTTATGATAGCGGCATTGCGGTTGGTTCATTTGTATTAGGAATTGCAGCAGGTGCTTTAGGATATTCAAAACTGTACTTTGCGCTTGGTATTTTTGTTCTTTTGATTACACTTTACTACAAGTGGATTGCAAATTTACGTCAAAAACAAAAAGCAGCAAATATCCAGGTGGGCATGAAATAAAAAAGCTCGGCGTAATATGCGCCGAGTTTTTTCTGGATTTTTTACAGGACTTTGGAAGGGAAGCATATTTAAGTCAAAAGGTACTAGCCAATTCCTATCCATCTGCACCATACTTTAACAGAGGAACCATTTACATATAAAACTTCTTGGATGAAATAAAAAACAAAGGAGAACAAAGATGAAAGTAATGAAACCTCTTATTGTCACAGCGCTAGGGCTTAGTCTTGCCACTTTTTATGAAGGCGCTTTTCCTGTAGAAAAAGCTGTGCAAGTACAGGCTGCTACAGATGAAAATGTGATTGCTGACAAAGCAAAAACGTATGAAGGAGCGGATTATACGTCTGGAGGAGAGACGCTAAGCGAAGGGTTTGACAGCTCTGGCTTCGTTCAATATGTGTTTAAGCAAGCGCTCGATACAACGCTGCCTCGTTCCGTGAAAGAACAGTCAGAGCTTGGAACAGCCGTCGATAAAAACGAGCTGCAAGCGGGCGATGTATTGTTTTTTGACACCAATGAAAACGGTGAAGTGAACGTAGCTGCTATTTATATCGGAGACGATGAGATGATTTATGCATCTTCTTCAGACGGAAAAGTTGTGGTGAAAAACATTTCAAGCAGCGCGTATTGGTCATCACATTTCGCCAAAGCAAAGCGCATTACAGGAGCACCGGAAATTGCAAAAGATAATGAAGTTATTGCAGAAGCGCTAAAACATCTCGGCACACCATATGTATTTGGAGGCGAGTCGCCAACGGACGGTTTTGATTGTTCCGCATTTGTTGCATATGTATTTCAACACGCATCGGACGTCTATCTTCCGAGATCAACGGATCAGCAGTGGCAAGTTGGAGAAGAAGTTGCTCGCGCAGATTTAAAGCCAGGAGACGTTATCTTTTTTAAAGACACGTATCGTGAAGGGATTTCACACGTCGGTATCTATGCAGGCGGCAATCAGTTTATTCATGCCAAGCGCAGCGAAAATGTGACGGTGGATTACCTGACAAGCAGCTACTGGACGTCTAAGTACGCAGGAGCAAGGCGCTACGATGACTTATCGCTGTCAAAAGACAACCCATTTGTGACCGAATCTCTTAAATATGTAGGAGAAGTACCTTATGCACAAGGTGGGACAAGTCCTTCTACAGGCTTTGATACGGCTGGTTTTGTTCAATATATTTATAAAGAAGCAGCTGGAAAAGACATTCCGCGCTATGCGAGTCAGCAGTGGGAAGCAGGAGAAACCATTTCACAATCTGACTTGAAGCCGGGAGATCTCGTCTTTTTTGAAGGAAGTTCACTTATTCCATCTATCTATATTGGAAATGACTATGTCGTTCACGTATCCACATCTGAGGGCGTGAAAATTACAAACTATAAAGTAGACAGCTACTGGGCTCCTAAATACTACGGAGCAAAGCGCATGCCATAAAGGTAAAAACCAAGACAGTCTGGGGCTGTCTTGGTTTTTTAATAGGTAGTCAATTGTTTTTGTATGTCTTTAATTCGCTCTAGCGTTACCCCTTCCCGCTGCTCGACGGCTAAAGGGTGATTCGTTGGCTCTAACTCGATGAGTGGTCTTGTTCCAACAGATCTTGTATGCACATTTGTTTTTAAATTTAACGTTTCCGGATAGCCTGGAATTGAAACTGAAAACCAGCCGAAATAAGGCGGTTCATTTTCTCTTTTGTCACTTTCCCATAAATCGATCATTCGGCGGAAATTTTCTTCGCTTAAAGAAACCCATATGTTCCAAGTGAAAAATTCTTCTTCATTAAAAACAGGAATTTCAACACAGCCTCTTACGAAAAAATGTTCTTGATTCATGATACAAATCTCTGAATATAGTTCAAAGTCGTTTTGTCTTTCATCGTCTGACGCGTCATAATAGTAAAAAGGAGCTTCACTTGTATAGCTCATAGGCAAAGCAGGCTGAGGGTGTTCACAGGTTAAGTCTTTAAAGTGAAGTTTGTTCGTTTTCTTCTTGCCATATAATCTTCTTCTTCGCATATTATTTTAGACTCCTCAGATAAAGGTATCTTCATTATAATACAAAAAAATGGCTGCTTAAGCGTATAATGTGTAAAAAGTTTGATCCCCCGTATCTTTTGAACTTCCTTTAATCGTTTAGTAAATAGAGAGTGCAAAAGGAGTGAAAATCATGTCACATTCAAAAAAAATCGAAACACAAACAGAAAGCTTTGACGATGCATGCTGGAACGAGCATTACCCAAAATTGCAGCAGTACTGCCGTTTTTTAGCGCAAAATGCGTGGGACGGAGACGATATTGCCCAAGAAACGTTTTTAAAAGCTCAGCGATATAAAGGTGAAGAGCACAAGCTGTCTTCCGCGCTGTTAAATAAAATTGCGTATCATCACTGGATTGATCTGCTGAGAAAACGAAAGCGTGAAGTAATAGCTGAAGAAAAGGGTTTGGAGCAGCAAGCCGACAAGCAGGCGTTTGATAGTAAGGAACACTCGGTCGAGCTGCTGCTTAGTCAGTTTACGCCGAAGCAAGCGGTTATCTTTTTCTTAAAAGAAGGATTCCGCTATCAGCTGAAAGAAATCGCTTCGATTTTACAAACGTCAGAAACAGCGGTGAAAAGCAATTTACATCGTGCTAAGCAGCGGTTAGAAAAAGGCGGTGAGCCGTTTTCTACAGATTCTTTTTGGGATGAAAAAGAACGAAAAGAGCTGTCAGAACTGTTTTATAAAACGTTAGAAGCGCAGGATCCAGCACTTTTGATTCAGGCTTTGCCTTCCTTAAAAAGCGTCATTCAAAAACCAACGTATACTCCGACGTGCACTCTCTGCATGGCTGCATAGCCATATTACATGTGATAAGGAGGATATATATGAGTACGATTCCATATGTAATTGAACAAAGCAACCGCGGTGAACGTTCGTATGATATTTATTCGAGACTTTTAAAAGACCGAATTATTTTAATTGGTGATGAAATCAATGATCATATTGCTAACAGCGTGGTCGCGCAGCTGCTGTTTCTTGCGGCAGATGATCCTAAAAAAGATATTTCACTTTATATTAACAGCCCCGGAGGTTCGACTTCAGCAGGGTTTGCGATTTATGATACGATGCAGTATATCAAGCCAGATGTTCAAACGATTTGCACGGGCATGGCCGCTTCTTTTGGCGCACTGCTTCTCCTAGCAGGAGCAAAAGGAAAGCGCTATGCACTTCCGAACAGTGAAGTTATGATTCATCAGCCGCTAGGAGGGGCTAGAGGGCAGGCGACTGAAATTGAAATTAGCGCCCGGCGAATTTTAAAATTGAAGCAGCATATTAATGAAATCATATCAACACGAACGGGGCAGCCGGTTGAAAAAGTGGCACATGATACGGAACGAGATTATTTTATGAGTGCTGAAGAAGCAAAAACTTACGGAATTATTGACGGTATTCTGTTGCCGAAATAAAGGTATAATAAGGAAGCATAGACAGCAGTGTCTATGCTTCCTTTCTATAAAAATAAGAAAAAAGACCTTATTATTATCTTTATTTTTCTTGAAAAGGTAGGTAATATATAAAATATAACAGATTTTAGAAAGAAGGTTTTACACATGCAAGAAGTGATTGGAGTAGAGCAGCGGTCTCTGTTTCAAAAAGTATTAGTAACATTTATTTTTTCGTTATTTATTTCAACAGTTGGCTTATATGTAGGTCAATATGTGCCTCCGGCTTATTTCCTTCCGTTAGCGATTGCTGAGCTTGTGATGCTGGTTGCGGCATTTATGTTACGAAAGAAAAAAAGCGTAGGATACGGTTTTACATATGCGTTTTCATTTATATCAGGCATCACGCTCTTTCCAATTGTTAGCCACTATGCGTCAGTAGCGGGAGCACAAGTCGTTCTTTATGCGTTTGGAAGCACGTTCGTTATTTTTACGGTGATGGGTGTAATTGGCGCAAAAACGAAAAAAGATTTAGGGTTTTTAGGCAGCTTTTTATTAGTAGCGCTGTTAGCATTAGTCTGTATCAGCATTTTCTCGTTGTTTAGTCCATTAACAACGCCTGGACTCATGGCATTCTCAGTGATTGGTACCATCGTTTTCTCACTTTACGTGCTGTATGATTTTAACAAAATGAAGCACGGTGAAATCACAGAAGAGCTTGTTCCACTGCTGGCACTATCTCTTTATTTAGACTTTATTAATCTATTCATCAACTTGCTTCGCTTTTTTGGTATTTTAGGCAGCGATGATTAATAAGAAAGAGGCTGGGACAAAAGTGTTTTAGCTGAAGGAAGATCCGAACGATGAAGATTCTTGATGGAGAATCAACTTCGTTCGGATTTTTTATTGGTAGGATGAGCGTAGATTTCATCTATTTAGCTGCTTCTAGCTGTTGAGTGGAGGGCAAGGCGGAGACTCCTGCGGAGAAAGCGGAACAGGTGAGACCCCGCAGAAGCGGAAGCGACGAGGAGGCTTACCGGCCGCCCGCGGAAAGCGAAGCCTTGCACGGAAATCAGCAGCGGTGTAATAAGTAGTACAGCTCATGTATCCAACCTGTTGATCTTTAGATGGGATTGATGTAGTTATGTTACAATCTCTTTTTTGTTTTAGTTATTCTCCGCCGTCCCCATCTCCATCTCCATCCTCTGTTTTTTCATAGTTTGGTCCGGTAGCGTAAGGATCTTTAAAAAACTTTTCAAGCCACGTGGAACTTGTAGCGACCGCGCCGTTTTTAGCGTGAATAAATTCACTGATTGTATATATTTCAACGACTTGCTTTCGATATTTCCGAAATAAAAATGCGCTGGCAACGACGCCAATGCTGATGATTATATACGTATTCATGAAATCCTCCTTATAAAAGGGTTAGTGTTATGTATGCCAGATAAGAAAAGGATATGCGAATCTAAAACAAGTTCGTTTAGTGGTGCGGGTCTTTGGAAAAGTGGTAGTATAGAGCTGGTACATAGAGAACGTAAACTTTTTTGGAAGGATGCATGTTAGTGGTGAATTTTAAAGAGTTTTTTACTATTTCTTCGTATGAAGTAATGGAGCATTTGAGTCGAAAAGAAAACGGAAAGAATATAGATGAATACGAAGTGATGTTATATAACGAAAACGTTAGTCAAACAGAAAATGTGATGATTAAGTTTAAAAAGGTGAGCGATGAAATAGCAGTGGAAAAGGTCCAAACGTTCTCTTACTTTGATCAACAGAGTCCCAAACATCCCTGTAAGATTTGCGGCAGTGAAGTGATGGTAAAAGAGAACAGCACTGAAGAACTAAATGTTTACGCACATAATTGTTCATTTAACTATGAAGAAATAGAGTGCTGTTTAGAAGAACTAGTACAAAATGAACTTTTACAGGATAGATTTACTCAAGAAGAATTTGACCGGAACTATGGAGTTAACTATCGTGATGACGCTAACCAGCAATATAGCTTTTACGATGCCCAGCAAAGAGATACTTTCTACACCATCTTTAACGATAGTGTTTATCACACCTCTTACGCAGGACCACAAGAGCTCCGCTGCAAGTTTTGCGGGATGGATGAAGAGCTGCTTGTTGTAGACGGAGCCTTCTACCAAAAGTGCACAGTGCTAACTCCACATACAAATCAAATTATTAATATGATTGAAGCAAGAAAACAAAACGAACCAGACGTAACAAAACGTTGAGGAGAGAAAAGGGGACGAAGTCTCAGAAGAACATAAAAAAAGAAGCTTCCTTTTGAGCGAAAGGAAGCTTATCAAGTTTGTACCTATAGGGTTGAGTGGTGCATAATTAAATAGCTACCGGAATAACCGATGAATCATTAAAGTAAACAACTTCTGAAAGAATGGTGCAGCCTTTCAGGTTTTTGAGCTGAGAAAGGGCTTCTTCTTTGCTATCAAACTCGTACATTCTCATTTCACCTTTTCCTACATAACACGTAATTACATACATTTTAGAAGTACCTCCACCTATCATTTATCAATTTATTAATAAAGAGCCATAACGGCTTTTATTCCTATTAAAATAGCGATAGTGCGCCTGTGACAATAGCAAGGACAATGAGAACAAGAGACGTTAAAATGGCCCATTTAAATGCAAATCGCTGATGTTCACCAAGATCAACACCTACCATACCTACAAGTAAGAAAGTAGACGCAACGAGCGGGCTTAACAGATGAACAGGTTGTCCGAGCACTGAAGCTCGCGCAATTTCCATCGGATCAATTCCGTAAGAAGCAGCTGTTTCAGCGAATATTGGTAAAACACCGAAGTAATAAGCGTCGTTACTCATCACGAATGTAAACGGCATGCTTGTTAAAGCAACGATCGTCGGTAAAAATGAACCGAGTGAATCAGGAACTAAATGAATTAACAGGCTTGCCATTTCATCAACCATTTTAGTGCCGGATAGTATTCCTGTAAAAATACCGGCTGCAAAAACAAGTGCTGCCACGGTCAGTGCGTTGCCTGCATGAGCCATTAAACGTTCTTTTTGATCCTCAAGTTTTGGATAGTTAATCATAAGAGCAAGCGCAAAGCCAATCATAAATAAAACAGAAACTGACCAAATGCCTGAAACCAATACGACCATGAGTGCAATGGTTAAAGCTAAGTTGATCCAGATTTTTTTAGGCTGTGTAATATCTTCTTGAGAAGTTAAAGATGCGTCTTCAGCAAACGCAAGCGAGCTTTTTAATTCAAACTGCTCGATGTCAATAGCACCAAGTCGTCTGCGCTCTTTTTTTCCAAGAATATAGCCTGTAAAAACAACCCACAAAGCTCCGCCAATTAGCGTTGGAAGAAGTGGAATAAAGAACTCTGATGCATCAAGGTGAAGGGCGACAATCGCACGAGTAGCCGGGCCTCCCCAAGGCGTCATGCTGCTCATAATACTAAGAGAAAGCATCGCAACTGTCGTTAACACTAACGGACTCATATTCAGGCGTTTATAAAGTGGAAGAAGAGCAGAAACCGTAATCATATAAGTGGTTGTACCGTCTCCGTCTAGTGCAACTAAAAGCGATAGAAGAGCCGTTCCGATGACGATTTTAAGCGGATCGCCTTTTACGATTTTTAACAGCTGCTTAATTAATGGATTAAACAGTCCGGCATCAATCATAACCCCAAAATATAAGATGGCGAACAGCAGCATCGCAGCTGACGGAGCTACTTGTTTTAGACCTTCTAGCATCATGTCTCCGACGCCTTTGCCAAACCCTCCAATCACTGCAAAAAGAAGTGGAATGACCATTAAAGCTACGATAGGAGACATCCTTTTTGACATAATGAGATACGTAAAGACAATAATCATTGTAAAACCTAGTAGTGCTAGCATTCAAACAACCTCCTTTATTTTCCCTCTTTTCTCTGAAAGCGTTTTCTTTTAGAGTAAAAAAACGTGACTAACACCTCTCATCCCCATGTATGAGTCGTAGTTTGATTATTAAGAATTTTTAAAGCCGCTCTTTACTCCCGCTGATGTTTCTTGTTTTCATGTTAGTACATTTTTAAAAATAAAGGAAATATAGGTTTTTTTAGAAAGTTCATAAAAAATTTTTATAATGGTAGTCTAGAAAAAAGCTTGGTCTAAAAGAGAGATTCTTCCAAGACGCAAACTTTTTAGCTTTGGCTTTATTTTTCACTTAGCTTTAAAAAGTCAATAAACGCTTTCACGACCGATAGATTCAAGTAAGAAGGATCATACATGAGCCACGTGTTTCGAAGCAAAGGTGATTCATCTCGGTACGAAAGTCCGTATGTATATAAGTTGTCGCTGGAGTGAAGGCAAATTTCAGGTAAAATGGCAAAGCCTAAATCATTTTTGACCATTTCTTTGGCTGTTTCTTGCCGGTCAACTTCCATTGCCACAAACGGAGGTTCTGAAAACTTGTCATGCCACCAGTCTTGAATGAGATCTTTTAGCGACGTATCGGTTTTATAGTTAATATAAGGCAGGTTCGGCAAGTCATCGATCGCAATTTCTTTTTTCGAAATTAAGCATAGCCGTTCTTTCGTCAGCAGTGATTTCTCTCCGTTCCACGGGTAATTGCCTCGTAAAATGCCAACGTGCACACGCGAAGAGTCTAATAGATTCATAACTTGCGTACTCCAGCCCGTATTGACGCTGAACTGTACATTTGGGTAGTGAAGAGAGAACTGTTTTAAAATTTTAGGAAGCTTATGCTGTGCAAAGTTACTCGATACCCCTAAGCGAAGCGTTCCCGTAACGGTTTCGCTCATATTACGCATGCTGTCTTTTGTTTCCTGCAGCTGCTTCCACATATTTTCCGCATAGCGAACAAGATGCTCACCTTCAGATGTAAACTCAATTCCTTTTTTCGTTTTGAAAAAAAGCGACACGCCAAATTCTTCCTCAAGATTTTTAAGGCGGTAGCTTAAAGAAGGCTGCGATACGTAGAGCCTTTCAGCCGTTCGCGTAATGTTCTTTTCTTCGTGAAGAGTTTTAATTAATATCCAATCTTTTTGATCCATCCCGATTCCCCCTTGTATTTAGATTATAAAAAAATTTTTAAAAAGACAATAAATTTTATGTATTTTACTTATGACCACCTCTATTATACGATAAATGGCAAATGAACCGGTTCTAAATAGTAAAAAAATAAAATGGTTTGATGAACGCCTCGGCGTTTGTTAGTAGGGGAGAAAGGTGATTAATATGACGCGTATTCCTGTAACGGTTATGAGAGGTGGAACAAGTAAAGGGGTTTTTATCAATCATGAAGAAATGCCTGTGAACAAATCGGATTGGGAACCGTTTTTGCTAGATATAATGGGAAGTCCGGATCAACGTCAAATTGACGGACTCGGCGGAGCTAATTCGCTGACAAGTAAAATCGCGATTATAAAAAAATCAGATTTAGAGAAAGCTGACGTAGATTACACGTTTGCGCAGGTTAGCATCAGCGAATCTCTCGTTGATTTTAAAGGAAACTGCGGCAATATCTCTTCAGCGGTCGGACCTTATGCAATCGAACAAGGACTTGTACAAGCTGTGGAACCGGTGACTAAAGTGCGGATCTATAATACAAATACCAAAAAAGTAATCGTAGCGGAAGTAGAAGTAGAAAACGGGAAAGTGAAAACAGAAGGATCCTGTATGATTCCTGGAGTGCCAGGTACGGGTTCACCCATTTATCTTTCGTTTGAAAACGGAGAAGGAGCCGTTACTGGAAAACTGCTTCCAACCGGGAACGCTATCGATCTTCTGCAAACATCCATTGGGACGATAAAAGCATCAATTGTTGATGTAGGAAATCCGCTTGTATTTGTTAAAGCAGAGGATATTGGCCTAAAGGGAGCAGAACTTCCGCATGAATACACGGACAAACAGCTGAAGCTATTTGAAGAAATTCGCTCCATTGCAGCGGAAAAAGCGGGGCTCGCACCTCAAGACAAAGCAACTAAACTATCACCAGCGGTTCCAAAAATGACGATTATTTCTCCTCCTATGGACCATCGCGACGGGACTGGCAGAGAAAAAGCTGCTTCTCAAATGGACGTATTAATCCGTATGATGTCGATGCAAAAACCACATCAAACGCTTGCGATTACAGGAGCAATTTGTACAACGGCGGCTATCTATACAAAAGGCACACTTCCGTCAGAAATGGTTCAATTAAAAGGCGATACCGTTCGACTTGCTCATCCAATGGGAATTATGGAAACCAGTGTGGATCTAAAAGGTGGACAGGTTAACGGAATCAAAGTAGTGCGTACAGCCCGTCTTATTTTTGAAGGATTTGTTTATACAAAGCATACGTATGATGTATGTTTATCAAGTTAATAATGTTCTCTAAAAAAAGCTCTTTCTAGGAAACTAGGAAGAGCTTTTTTATGTTAGAATATTTTTACTGAATATTGAAAAAGTTGGTGGAGGTATGAAAAAAAGAACGTATATTGATCTAAGCCACATCATTGAAGACGGAGTTATCACACATAAAGGCTTGCCGGCACCGATCATTTGCGACTATTTAAGCCGAGAAGAGTCTAGAAAGCTTTATGAATCAGGCACTGAATTTCAAATCGGTAAAATTGAAATGGTCACGAATACCGGTACGTATATTGATGTGCCGTTTCACAGATACAAAGACGGAGCGGATTTAGCTCAAACGGCTATTGATAAAACAGCCGGGTTAGAAGGAATAGTCGTTTCAGTTGATCCGACTTTAAAAGCGATTGATGAATCTCATTTTCAACATGTAGATGTAAAAGACAAAGCGGTATTAATTCATACAGGATGGGATCGCTACTGGAATACAGACGATTATTTAGAAAATCATCCATACTTAACAGAAAGCGCGGCAGCTTATTTAGTGTCTCAACAGCCCGCTCTTGTTGGAATTGATTCGATGAATATTGATGATACAAAAGGAAAAGCAAGACCAGCTCATACGCTGCTGTTAGGGGCGGACATTGTGATTGCTGAGCACTTATGTCACTTAGATCAACTAACGGCGAAGTCCTTTTTATTTTACGCCGTGCCTCCTAAAATAAAAGGAGTTGGAACGTTTCCGGTAAGAGCATTTGCGGAGGTAGAAAGAAAATGATCCAGTTACATAGATATAGAGAAGTGCAGGAATTTAAAAACCAAGTAGAGCCGCTTTTATCAAAGAATGAAGTTCTTCATAACTTAGCGCTCGGCATTTTACACAGCTTGCAGGAAAACAGCAAACCAAATTTTATGGGTGTTATTTTAAAAGACAGCCGTGCTGCGCTTGTGTTGCTGCAAACCCATCCTAAGCAAATCATACTGTCTCACATACAGAAGCTAACGGAGGGTGAACTAAGCGAAGCGGCAGAGCTGCTACAAGAAATCGATATACCGGGCTTAGTTGGAGAAAGACAAATGGTTTTATATCTTTCTCAAAAGCTAGCAGATTTAAAAAATCAAGAAGCTTCTTTAAAAATGGATCAGCGCATTTATCGGTTAGACAAAGTAAAAAAAGCAGCGGATGCTGACGGAGTGCTGGTAAAAGCAAGCTTGGAGCATCTTCCGCTCGTGACAGAATGGATTTGGGAGTTTATGGGCGTCATTGGAGAGCCTGTATCAAAAGAACAAGCTGCCAAAACAGGAGAAGCTTTTATTAAAGCAGGAAGGTTATTCCTATGGGAAGTGAATGGCAAGTATGTGTCGATTGCCAATGCTACGCGTCCAACGGCCCATAACATTACGATTAACTATGTGTACACACCTCTTGAAGAACGTAAAAAAGGCTATGCCTCAAGCTGTGTATCCACGCTTTCTCAGCTTATGCTAGACGAAGGATTTCAAACAACAAGTTTATACACAGATATGACAAATCCTACGTCTAACAAGATTTATATGGAGATTGGGTATGAACACGTAGCGGATTCAGCATTGGTTTTATTTCATGAAAAAAAGTAGCAGACAGCCTGCTACTTTTTCTATTACTTAAGGTTTTTTAACTAAATTAACGTGATTTAACGTTTTGCTATCATCAAAAATGAATTCAAGATCATAGGCGCCGGCGTGATAGGTGTACTTCGTTTGAGTAGTACCATCACCTTTTACTTTGCCTATAAAGTTCGGCTGACCTAATTCTTTCTTTAAGTTAGCTTGGGTGATGGAGCCTAGATTTGTTTGACGCTCTACATTTGTACCAAAATAGCGGATTTCGTTAATGATGTTATTTTGATCATAGCCAAATGCGTATCCAGGGTGACCCATTTCCGCGTGATAGTAGTCAAAGTTGTTTGATGAACCTTCAGGCGGGGGACCGAACTGATCGCGAACGTCTTGACGCAGTGTTTTGCCAATTTTGAAGTCTGCCGTTAAGCGTGGCACTTCACCTTTTACTGCGGCGTTGTAAATTTCATTAATGTTTTTTACAGCTGTTTGACTTTGACTGCTTGTTTCTTGAGATGTAGCTGCATGTGCTGGTGTATCAAGCTGAGCGACAGGAGCAAATCCAAACGCAGCAATTCCTGTAATCGTTGCAGCCGCCGCTGCTTTTGATAGTCGTTGTTTCATTTTCATGATTTTTTCCTCCTATATATAACGATTTAGCAACCTCAGTCTACCTAAAAGAGCAGGTAGGCCAGAATAGTCAAGGAGTCTTAGTTGAGTTGGTAACTGATATATATAATGTAACACGTCTTTTAAAATGTAAACGTCAGGTAAAGTAAAAAGCAAAAAACGATTCATTTATCATAGGTTAAAAGATTGGTTTATATTCCTTTATTAGGTAAAAAACGTAATATAGAGAGGGTTCTAATGTTTTATAAAAAACTAGATAATAATTGTAAGTATGATACAATAAATCAAGTATTTGTTAAAAATACAATATTTATTTCTGGGGTTTTGATGTATGGAAAAAAATTTGATGAGAGGTACGCTTTTGTTAACAGCGTCTTCTTTGCTAACAAAAATTTTAGGTTTTATTTATATTATTCCGTTTACGGCCTTGGTGGGAACGTCAGGATACGCGCTTTATAAGTATGCATACGGTCCATACACCTTGATGCTAAGCTTGTCGACGATGGGTCTTCCGCTTGCTGTTTCAAAGTATATATCAAAATATAACGGTCTTGGAAACTACCGTGCTGGACAAGATCTATTAAAAGCAGGACTTCTATTAATGACGATAACGGGCATCATAGGCTTCTTAGTCCTCTATACGATGGCGCCGTGGCTTTCTGAGCTAGTGATTAACGGAAAAGATTCCTCAGGAAATAGTCAAAAAGACGTAGTATACGTGATTCGAATGGTGAGCTTTGCTTTAATTATTATCCCGCCTATGAGTCTACTACGAGGCTACTTTCAAGGTAACCAGTCCATGGGACCATCCGCGCTAAGTACAATTATTGAACAAATAGTGCGCGTGCTGTTTATTTTAGCAGGAGCATACGCTGTTATTCACCTTTTTCATAGCACGATGACAAAAGCTGTTGGAATCGGTACGTTTGGAGCGTTTATTGGAGGCGTAGGGGGTATAGGAATTCTCGGTGCGACTTATCTAAAACGCAAGCGGCTGATTATGAAGGAAGTAAACAGCGGAAAGAATAATAAATTCATTTCGTTCTCTTCAATGTTCAAAGAGCTTGTGACGTACGCTGTTCCGTTTGTCTTAGTTGGTTTAGCGATTCCAATCTATCAAAATATTGATACGTTTACGATTAACATCCTTTTTCAATCAATAGGGTATGGACAAGCTAAAGCCGAAATAATCAACTCTGTCATTGGATTAGCTCAGATTTTAGTGATGGTGCCGATATCGCTAGCCACCGCCTTCAGCATGTCGCTGATTCCCGGCATTACATCTTCTTTTGTGCAGGGAAATTTACGAGAAGTAAAAGGAAAGATTACAAAAACGCTGCAACTGCTGTTATTTTTTACTCTTCCTGCTGCTGTGGGGCTTTGTTTATTAGGCAAGCCGGTATATATGATGATTTTTGGAGCAAAAAACAGTCCTGAAATCGGTGGAGTTGTTTTACAATGGTACGCGCCTGCTGCCGTTTTATTTGCTCTTTTTACAGTAACAGCCGCAATTCTCCAAGGAATTAATCAGCAAAAGAAGCTAATTTTAGGCTTGGGCTTAGGAATTGTTGTGAAGCTAGTATTAAACGTACTGTTGGTTTCAAGCTTAAAAGAAATTGGACCGGTTGTCGCGACTTACGGAGGGTATGGTGTATCGGTTATATATAACTTTTATTTAATTGAAAAATCCATTTCTTACCGAGTTCAATCACTGGGACAAGCTGCGTTGACACCTGTTTTATTAGTAAGTGTGATGTCAGCCGCTGTGATTATCGGCAATTATACTTCTCACTATTTTTTAGAAAATAAGCTGTCTGCATCTTCACTTGCAATTAGTACATCTTGTATTTCAATTGCTTTAGGTGCTGCCGTGTATCTAGGACTTGGCGTAAAAACAAGTTTAGGGCAATCCATTGTATTAAATAGAAGAAAAAGAATGTAAAGGAGAGAAAGTAGTGTCAAAACGATTTGTACTAACCGTAGCGGCTGGAGGATGTATAATAATTTCCGGCGCGCTGCTGCTATTAAATTGGGAAAGAGTGTTTGGAGATTATCGTCCCATTCAAACAGCAACAGCTGTATTCAAGTTAGAAGTGGGAAGTCAAGATGTAGCAAACACTACGGATTCAGATGATGCTCTTCACTATATGGTTAAAAAAGGGCATTTAGATGAATATATTCAACTGATGAATGAAAAAGGCTATGTGTTAAAAGAAAAAGATATTAATCATAACCGACTTGTTTTTAACGATGGACAAGAGGATGAGCAAATTTACTACAAGCGCTTTGCTAGGAAGTATACGATGATTGATAGAGAAGGGTAAAAGCATTCACTGAGAATAACTACATACTAAAATCATTAAAAGAAAACACCACCTTGCGAATAAAAGGTGGTGTTTTTTAGTTAGGTTATCTTATCTTAGTTTCGCTCTTGTTATACCTGTTACGACCATACTAGTAATAAAAATAACTACAATTCCAATATTGGTCGGGGTATCAAAAAAGATTTTTGAAACCGCCAAAGCGATAATGAGTCCAATAGCTACTCCAGATAATTCTTTCATCAATTTCAACGTTAACACCTCTTAAAAAATATCGCTCAGGAAAAGTCTAACATTCTTGGTAAAGTGTTTTCAATCGATAGTGGATTAACAAAAGAGATGTAATAAAAGTGCTCTGCTACACATGATCCTTCTAGAAGACTAGCAGACTTACCATAAGCGCTTTGCTAGGAGGCATACGATGATTAATTTAGAAGGTTGATCTGTATTTTAGTAGACTAAAACCGTATAATCCTATCTGTTTTTAAAGTTTTTTTGCGTAAAAAAGAAAAATAATATTGACAATTGTTAAAAAACTATTAATATTGACTATATTACATAAAACAAATAGCTATTGTTTTCCTTATCAAGAGAGGTGGAGGGACTGGCCCTGTGAAACCCGGCAACCGCTGTCTATGACAGAATGGTGCCAAATCCTTAAGAACAGTATGTTCTTGAAGATGAGGAAGAGACGTTTGGTTAACGAGCTCTTCCTTTATATAAAGGAAGAGCTTTTTTTATATTATAGGGGGAGTAAGTTAAATGAAGAAGTTTCTTATTTTAGCCGTTGCGCTTGTACTACTCGTAACTGGCTGTCAGTCAAAAAGCACAAAAAGCAGCGGAAGTGAAGAGAAAGGAAAGAAGCGAATTGCTCTTGTTTTACCTGAAAAGATTGGAGTTAACCCGTTTTTTCAACAAATGGATGATGGAGCAAAACGCGCTGGAAAGAAGTATAACATTGATATAAAGACAATTGAATCCACGGACCAAGCAGCCATTGAAAGTAATTTGCGTGCTGCCGTAGCAGAAAATTATGATTTGATTATTACATCTTCTTTTGAATCCGAAGATGCGTTGAAAAAAGTAGCTCAAGAAAACCCGCAGCGTCAATTTGCGATTATTGATACAGTGGTCGATTTACCAAATGTAAGAAGCGTTGTATTCCGTGAACAAGAAGCTTCATATTTATTAGGAGCAGCAGCAGGATTGGTTACAAAAACGAATAAAGTAGGAATGGTTGCAGCAGATGATATTCCATTATTAAAAAAATGGACGGTAAGCTTTAAAGAAGGGTTACAATCAACAAATCCAAAAGCAGAGTTTCTAGTAAACTATGTTGGAAGCTTCTCTGATCCAGCTAAAGCAAAAGAGCTTGCTATTTTACAGGCTTCAAAAGGAGCTGACTTTATTGCCGGAGCTTCAGCGGTAGGCGACTTGGGTGTATTTGAAGCAGCAAAAGAAAAAGGTTTTTATACGGCTGGCCAAGATATTGACCGTACGGAAGTAGATCCTGAGCATATCGTTTTATCGCAGTTAAAAGGATCTGATGCGGCTGCTTATGAAACGGTAGAAGCACTCGCAAATGACAAATTTAAATCGGGCGTAGTAACATACGGCTTAAAAGAAAAAGGTGTTGGGTTAACGTATGTGACTCAAGACAGCAAGACACCTCTTAATGACTTTGTAGGGCAAGATGTAATTGATCAATTAAAAGAAATTAAAGATTCGATTATTGATGGAAAAACCGTAGTAAAAGATCCGTTAGCCAAGTGAGTTGAAAAGAGAAGTCGAGTAAGGCTGGCTTCTCTTTCTTATTTTTGAAAAAATCCTAAAGTGGAAAGGAGCAATGAATGGAATGAGTGAGCTGCTGCAGTTAACGAATTTGACGAAAAAATACGGTTCGTTTTTAGCGAATGATAACGTGTCTTTTACACTGAAAAAAGGCGAGGTTCACGCGCTGGTTGGAGAAAATGGCGCTGGAAAAACGACGTTAATGAGGATGCTTTACGGAATGGAAAAGCCGAGTTCAGGAAGTATTCAGCTACATGGGAAAACCGTCTCGTTTTCATCTCCTGCAGATGCCATTAAAAACGGAATAGGCATGGTGCATCAGCATTTTATGGTTTTTCCTCATTTTACAGTGGCTGAAAACATTGTCTTGGGGCATGAGCCAAAGAAAGGCCTCTTTTTTAATAGAAGGCAGGCGAAAGCAGATGTACAGAAATTAACCGAAACGTATCAAATTTCAGTAGATGTTCATAAAAAAGTAAAGCATTGCTCGATTGGAGAACAGCAAAAAATTGAAATTTTAAAAGTGCTGTATCAAGGAGCAGAAATCATTATTTTAGACGAGCCTACCGCCGTTCTTACTCCTCATGAAGTGAAGGAACTATTAAAAACAATCCGTTTTTTAGCTTCTCAAGGTAAAAGTATCGTTATTATTACACATAAGCTGCAAGAAGTGATGGAAGTAGCGGACCGCATTACGGTTCTTCGAAATGGTAAAGTAGTCGGCGTCACAAGTAAAGAAGATACCAATGCTCACCACCTAGCCAGGCTGATGGTAGGGCGAGAATTAAAAGAGCGTCCTGCAAGAATACCATCACAAGGTACCTCTCATTTAAACGTACAAAATCTCTTTTTAAAAGGAAAAGGACAAAAAAACGTATTGCAAAATGTGTCTCTTCACGTTTCTGCAGGCGAAATTGTCGGTATTGCAGGCGTGTCGGGAAATGGACAATCAGAGCTGCTTCAAGCCATTGCTGGATTAATAGAAACAGATAGTGGCAGTATCAAACTTGGCGATGAGCACCTTACAGGGCGATCTGTGCGTGAAAGAAGAGAAGCAGGCATCGCTCATATTCCAGAAGACCGCTATATGTGGGGAGCCTCCAAAGACGATACGATTGAAGAAAATGCACTGATGGGCTATCAGTATAAACCTTCATTTTCAAAAATGGGCTGGTTAAAAAGAAAGATATTCAGTTCTAGTGTGAATGAATGGATAAACGAATTTTCGATTAAAGCCACTTCATCTAAGCAAAAAGCAGGAGAGCTGTCAGGGGGAAATCTGCAAAAATTGATTGTTGCCAGAGAGCTTGGGCAAAACACTTCTTTTCTACTTGCTGCTGAACCAACGCGAGGAGTAGATATTGGGGCAATGGAACGTATTCATGATGCCTTGATTCAAAAACGGAATAATGGCTCCGCTATTTTACTTGTGTCTTCCGAACTGTCGGAGATTATCTCCCTATCAGATCGAATTTTAGTTATGTACGAAGGCAGCGTTGTCGGAGAGCTTACAAGGGAAGAAGCAACGGAAGAGAAACTAAGCATATTAATGGCAGGAGGAACGGTAGAAGGTGATACAGTTGCAGAAACTTCTTAAATCATTAATCCAGCCGGTTATTGCAGTCATTTTTGGCTTAGCAGTAGGAGGCATTATTATTTCCTTAACTGGTGGTTCGGTTCTTCAAACATATACAGAGCTCTGGAATGGAGCGTTTGGTAATTTTTATTTCTTCACCACTACGCTGGCTCGCGCTACGCCTATTCTTTTAATTGCGTTAGGTGTCGGGTTTGCTTTTAGAGCAGGTGTGTTTAATTTAGGGGGAGAAGGACAGATGGTCGTTGGAGCGATTAGCGCAGCGATTGTCGCTTATTACCTGCCGGCTCCGGGGATAGTCAAGCTTATAGCGGCTATTGCAGCTGCCGTTGTGGCAGGAGGTTTGCTTTCTGTTTTAGCAGGCTGGATGGAAGCTGCGTTTAAAATTCAGCTCGTCATTTCAACACTTTTGTTAAATTATATCGCTGTTTTATTTGCAAGCTATTTAGCAGGCCATCCGTTTCAAGACAAAACAGGCTCAGCAGCTCTCGCTCAAACGCCTATGATTGAGCAATCGGCGTGGCTTGGAAAAGTGTTTCAAGGAATGCCTCTTCATATCGGGTTTATCATTGCTCTAGTAGGTGCGCTTCTGCTGTGGACGGTGCTTCGCTACTCTGTGTTTGGATACGAAGTGAACGCATCCGGAAAAAATTCGTTGTTCGGGGCGTATGGAGGTATTCATCAAGTAAAAGTCATGCTGCTTAGTATGTTTATTAGCGGGAGCTTGGCTGGATTAGCTGGAGGATTTGAAGTTCTTGGTTCACAGTACCGTTTTGTAGACGGTGCGCTCACTGTTCCTGGATATGCGTGGACTGGAGTGATGGCTGCCTTGTTAGCAAACTCGAATCCGATCGGCATTGTTTTTACGTCTCTGTTACTTGCCGCTTTGCAAACAGGAGCGATGGGGCTGGAGCGTAATACAGAAATTCCGTTAGAAATTGCGAGTATTATGCAAGCTGTGCTTATTCTATTTATCTCAGCAAAATTCACAAAGCAGTGGTGGAGAGCAAAAAAGAAAGGAGCTGATATTCGTGGAGCTGCTTGATTGGTCACTGTTAAATGCAACGTTGCGAATGGTTGCACCGATTTTATTAGCGGCGCTGGGCGGAATGCTTTGCGCGCGCGTAGGCATATTTAATGTAGGGCTAGAAGGTCTGATTTTGATTGGAGCTTTTAGCGGGATTGCCGGTAACTATTATACTCATAATGTCTTTTTTGCGATCATGATTGCAGCTGGAGCAAGCTTACTTTTTGCTTTGCTGTTTGGAATGATGATCGTGGTGTTTAAAGCGAACGAAATTGTTGTTGGGGTCTCCATTAATTTTTTAGCACTAGGCTTAACGACCTTTTTACTCCGGACAATTTTTCATACAAAAGGTGCTTATTACGATAAAAACATGCACGGAATAGGCACATGGGATATTCCTTTGATCAAAGACATACCTGTAATCGGCGACATTATTTCAGGACAGTCGCCGCTTGTCTATTTTGCTTTTATAGCAGCTATTGCTTTTTATATCTTCTTTTATCGAACGATTTTCGGTTTTCGGCTCCTAGCAGTAGGCTACAATCAAGTAGCAGCAAGTACGCTTGGCTTAAAAGCAATCAGATATCAGCTGTTTGCGATTGCAGCATGCGGAATTCTGTGTGGGATTGCCGGAGCACAGCTTTCATTAGGACAAGTGACGATGTTCTCAGAAGGTATGACTTCAGGGCGTGGATTTATTGCACTTGTTGCGATGATGCTCGGTCAGTCTCATCCGCTCGGTATTTTAGCATCAAGTATACTTTTTGGCTTAATGGATGCGGTGAGCACACGACTGCAAGGTTTTTCAATACCGACCGAGTTTACGATGATGGTCCCTTACGTGCTGACATTAGCGGCGATGTTTTTCTTGCGGGATAAAGGCGTCGAAACGAATCAAACAAGTCAGCAAAGTGCACGCTGATAAAAAAATAAAGAGGTGGTACCTATGAACAAAGCAGACCGTATCAAACGAATGAAAACACCAGAAATTGACCCAAAGTATGAAGGACGAGTGCCTCCGGGGCAAGTAGTAACGGAGCGCTTTCCGATTTTACATGAAGGCGACGTGCCGGAGTATAACCTAGAGGAGTGGACGCTTCGAGTGTTTGGATTAGTAAACAAGGAAGTAACGCTTTCGTACCAAGATATATTGGATATGCCGCAAACAACGGTGAAATGCGATATTCACTGCGTTACGAGATGGACAAGGCTTGATAATGAATTTACAGGCGTGCTGTTTACAGACTTCTTAAAAGCAATCGGCGTGGAGTTAAAAAGTAAATACATCATGCTGCACGGAGATAATGACTATACGTCAAATATTGAAGTGAAAGATTTACTGAAAGACGATATTCTTCTCGCTCATTCCTTTAACGGAGAGCCGCTTACAGCTAAGCACGGATATCCGCTGCGATTGGTTGTTCCGCATTTGTACTTTTGGAAAAGTGTTAAATGGCTTCGAGGCTTTGAAGCCATTGATGAAAACCATCCTGGCTTTTGGGAGCAAAACGGCTTTCATCTTAGAGGAGATCCGTTTAAAGAAGAGCGTTTTTCTGGAGAAGATTTAGGCATTCCAGAAGATGAGTGGGTACATAAAGACTATGATTAATGAAAATGCCTATGCGTGTGCATAGGCATTTTGTCAGCGCTGGCGGTTTAATTCCCACACAACGTGGCGAAGTTCAGGCAAAATCAGCTTGGTCATCGCTAGACGAACAGCACCGCTTGATCCTGGTGTAGAAAAAACGGCTTTTTCGTTAATCGTCCCGGCAATTGCCCGGCTCATAATCGCTGCGCTGCCAATGTCTTCGGTGTAGCTCAGCATGCGAAACAGCTCGCCGAATCCAACGATTTCTTTATGAATCAGCGCTTGAACGGCTTCAATCGTAACGTCTCGTTTTGTAATGCCGGTCCCGCCGTTTGTGAGAACAACGTCAATGTCCTCATCACTGCATCCGGCAAGTATCGCTTGTTGAATCGACGTTTGGTCGTCTTTTACAATTTCATAGGAAGCGACCTGCACGTCGTGTTCTTTTAGAAGTTGGATCATTAGCGCGCCGCTTTTATCGGTTTCTTTTGTACGTGTATCGGATACCGTAATGATTTTGCAGCGAACGGGCTGCGTTGCTTTGGATTTATGTTCATGTACGCTCATTATGTACCTCCTTTACGCTTCCGTGCGCTTGTAGTCACCATTTTTGCCGCCAGATTTTTCAAGCAGATACGTTTCGCCGATAATCATGCCTTTATCAATGGCTTTGCACATATCATAAACAGTTAGAGCGCAGGCAGAAGCGGCAGTTAAAGCTTCCATTTCAACGCCCGTTGAGCCTTCGGTTTTAACAGTTGCTTCTATTAATAAACGGTACTGATCATTGCTTGTATCCCAGTCAAATGAAAGGTTTACGCCTTTTAATAAAAGAGGGTGACACATCGGAATAATGTCAGACGTGCGTTTTGCTGCCATGATTCCCGCTACTTGGGCGACAGCAAGGACGTCGCCTTTTCCGATTTTATGTTCTACAATGGCTTCGTGAATTTCTTTGTTAACAAGTATGCTTGAACGAGCCGTTGCAACGCGGCGAGTGATAGATTTTTCGCTAATATCGACCATGTTGGCACGGCCTTGGTCATTAAAATGTGTAAAAGAAGACATCGGTGTTTTCATCCTTTTTCAGTAAATTTTGTTGTATGATAGAAATAGTGAGATATGCTATGATTTTACACCATAGCATAAAAAGTGAACAGACATAAAGGAAGTGAAGAATGTATGTTAGAAAGCAGAACACCTATTTCAATTCCTGAAGCAATTGAAATAGTTATGACATATAAAAGAAAAGGCAGCATCGAACGCGTATCGATCACAGAAAGCTACGGGCGCTATTTAGGAGAAGATATTATCGCCGACCAAAACGTTCCTCATTTTAATAAATCTCTTTATGACGGCTTTGCGGTTCGAGCGCAAGACTGCGTAGAAGTCTCAAATGAACATCCTGTGGAGTTCGAAGTTGTGGGTGAAATCGGTGCAGGCTCTGTTTTTGAAGGAGAAGTAAAGCCGTTTCAAGCGGTGCGTATTATGACAGGAGCGCAGGTCCCTCATTCGTGTGATGCGGTTGTGATGCTTGAAGTCACAACTTCGTATGAAAAAGACGGGAAAACATATATGGCGTTAAGCAGGCGGGCTTCAAAGTGGGAACACATTGCGTTAAAAGGAGAAGAAACAAAAAAAGGAGACGTGCTTGTTTCCAAAGGGACGCGAATCAATCCGGGCGTCACGGCTTTTTTAGCTACGTTTGGCTATGCGGACGTCGCTGTCGTGAAGCAGCCGGTTGTTGGCGTGTTAACAACAGGAAGCGAACTGCTTGATGTGAACGAGCCGTTAGAGCCAGGAAAAATCCGCAACAGTAACTCCTATATGGCACTTGCACAAATCGTAAGAAGCGGGGGAGTTCCGAAATATTTAGGGAAACTTGAAGATGATTTTGACCGTTGCTATGAAGCGGTAGAAAAAGCGCTTGAAGAAGTGGACATTCTACTAACGACCGGCGGGGTATCCGTTGGCGACTATGATTATTTGCCGGCTATTTATGAAAAGCTTGGTGCGAACGTGCTGTTTAACAAAATTGCGATGCGCCCAGGAAGCGTCACAACAGTTGCAGAACGAAATGGGCAGCTGCTGTTTGGACTATCAGGAAATCCATCTGCTTGCTATGTCGGGTTTGAACTGTTTGTTCGTCCGATTGTTCGCAGCTTTTTGTATTCACCAGCGCCTCATTTACATAAAACAAAAGCGATGTTAAACGGCCGTTTCAAAGAACCGAACGCTTTTACGCGAATGGTGCGAGGAGAGATTTCAGATGAAGGCGGAAAGCTTGTCGTGACGCCTGTTGGCATGGACAAGTCAGGTGCTATTTCATCATTAGCTGCAGCAAACGCGCTGATTGTTCTTCCAGGAGGAGAGCATGGATATGACAAAGGAACAGAAGTGAACGTACTGCATCTTGAAAACGAAGGCACGAGCTCGCTTTGGGTATAAAAATAGCAGTCTGCTTATTGCTTGTCCTTTTTTTCAATAAGAACTTGAAGCAGCCTCGGCATTGGCAAGCGAGGCTGCTTTTTTGTAAGGATTCATTTATACGTATCTCAGCATAAATGACTACTAGATTTTAACATGTTTTTAAATGTAAATACTACTTTTGATGTGCTTTAACGGGTGTATAAAAGGTTTTCTTTTTATACAGGAGTTCTTCATTCCTATCGAAATGAAATATTGTTAAATCAGGGGTGTATAAAAAAGCCCATAAAACGAATAACACCCTATCGAAAACCTCTTGTGCGCCAAGGGTTCTTTTTTTGATGTGTACCGGAAAGAGTGTTTATGTAAACCAGGAATGAATATAATATACATTTTTATCCTTAATTTACATTGGATGTGTTAACATAAAACTAGATATTATTAGGAGGATTTAAATTTGAACTTTAGACAACTCAGTTTAGTCATCGTATTTAGTTGTATATTGATTCTTCTTGCTAGCTGTAGTGAAGAAGATAAGAGTTTACGCTTTGAAGGGGAAAGTGAGAATTGGAAGTCTCAGTATTTTTTAACTCAAGATAAAGATAAGGAAAATGGTGAAGGAAGCATTATTTATAAAGGACCCAATAAAGATAATATTGGAGAAGTTACATATAAAATTGAAGGTAGTTATGGCAGTATCCATGTGAATTCAACACCAGTGGATGGCAAAATGGGTATCAATGATGCTTGTGAAGGGTGTGCAAAACAAGATAGTTCTGATCCCTTTCATGTAACTATCAACTGGGACGGTAAAACAGAAGAATTTGATTTAAAAGCAAAATAAAAGGTGGTGAAAGAGAAACTTCTTTCACCACCTTTTATTTTTACTACCTAGAATGGTAATTACGGTAACTACTGGAAATGAGACGTTAGATTATTTACTATTTAGAAGTATTGAATATCTTGAGGATGAAGCGTATAAAGATATGTAAAAAAAGTTCAAGATAAAATTAATCATCACTTTTTTTAATGCAGAAAAAGCTCCCTATTTCCGTAGGGAGCTTTTCTGCTAGGAGAATTATTCTCACATAGTCGATACGTTGCGGTATCTTGAGTAGTTTAAACAAAAAGTGGAATATTATTCGTTCTTTAACTAACAGCTTTTAGTTTTGATTTAGAGTTCAAGCTCCATAAGCTAAATAGTACGGTTATTAACCCAAGTATGATGCTAGATTGAGGTGTGTTGAATATCCTTCAACGCCTGTTGAGATTTTTTCAACTTTTAATATAGGAACAAGCACTTCTGTTGATGAGTTCTCATAAGATGTTTCAAAATCAAATATAAGAAAGAGAGTGGAAAACGAATGTACTATTGCGTTACTTGCTGCAGATTGCAAAATGAAAATGTTATTAAGAGTACGCTGTTTGAAAATGGATTTTATATAGATCCATTTTTAGGAGAGAAAATTCCTTTAGGTATGTGCGCGCATAGATGTAAATATGAGTCATGCAAGCCATGTGAAAAAGAAAAAATCATCAAAAAGATTGTGCCAAAGGAATTATTTAAATTAAAGAAAGCAATAGAGTATTTACCTGCTCATCGTTCAGAAAAAGTTCCGTTTTCACAATAAATAAGGGCATACGGCGTTCAGTTCCCTTAATAAAACTCAGTTTTTATTCCGTAAGTTGATTCATTACCAGTTGTACAGCTATTGCATCGTCTAAATAGCCGATTGGAAAGACATAGTCTGGGATAATATCGGTAGGCAAAATAAAATACAGTAGCGCACTTCCCAATATCGAGCGCTTGGCAGCTGATGTTTTTTCATCACAATATTCAAGATACATTTGCTTTAATTGATCAATAAAGGTTCCGACGCTGCCGACTTGCTCTATTTTGGTTTGAAAGTTATTACAAATCATGCTGTGTCCTTCGTCTGTCTGTGCATATTGTTTGTATTTTGTTAGTTCTTGTTCGACACGCTCAATCGTAAAGTTTGTATCTACTATATTAAAAGATTTAAGTATTTCTTGAATTTTATCAATGGAGTAATGAATGCCTGTTTCTACTTCATTTTCTGTATTGTTTGAAGCAGCTCCAGCAGGATCAATCAATGCTTCAAGAGGAGTATTTAAATAGTGCGCAAATTGTTTTAAATGATGTAGATTTGCTTGCTGTTTTCCATTTATAATCCGTGAGATAGTTGCCGTATCAATCCCCGTAAGTGAGCTAAGTTTCCGCATAGATAAAGCATTTTCCTTTAATAAAGACCTCAATAACAAACCAAGGCTTTGATCATTTTGGATGTTAGACATAGCGGTTCACCTCTTTCTATTTTTCAACGTGCAGTAATCATTTTATTGAAGGTTTATCAACAATATATGCAACAAGGAAGCAAATCTCCTCAATATTATGAACAAAAGGAGAATACAAAATGGAATGGTTATTCATAGTAGGTTTTGCATTATCATCGAGTATAGATAACTTCGGTGTAGGAATATCATACGGAGTTCGAAAGGTAAGGATAAAATGGCTTTCTAATTTACTGATAGCGGCTATTTGTTTCCTCTTTAGCATGGTGGGGATTACGTTTGGCAGGTGGATTTCAACCATCTTGCCGGGGGTGTTCCATGTTATTGTAGCCGTCGTATTATTAACGCTAATTGGGATTCGCATTATTTTATTAGTTGGATCTCAAAGAAATAACGGAAGTGATGAATTAGATAGTAGTGGTCAAGAAAACGTACGATATATTGGGTGGATCGAAAGCAGTGTCCTAGGTGTTGCACTTTCAGCAAATGCACTCACAAACGGTCTGGGAGCAGGCTTACTGGGTTTATCGCCTTTAGCTATTTCGCTTACATCAGCCTTTGGCAGTTTTATAACAGTATGGCTAGGAGTAATGGTGGGGAAAAAAGCCGCAAATGTGCAAATCGGGAAATTTACATTGAGTCAATTTGGAACGTTAATAAGCGGGATTACAATTTTAATTGTAGCTTTTACTCAAATATTTTAAAAGAAAAGGCGCCACTTACTAAAGCAAGTGGTGTTTTTTCTTTGTGTTTTGTAGTAACTAGTTTTCCATAGGTTATACAAAGTGAAAAACAGATGTCTAATGCTCTTATCAATGCTACATAAGAATTTATCGAATAAACGGATAAATGAACTTAATTCTTTCATTCTTTCTTATTAAGTTTTAATCGCATTTGAGAAGGGTAAAGTATTCTTTAGTCAAATCGCCAGAATAACTGTCGCAACTGTTATCTCGTTTGCAATTAACTTAGAGATACTATTCTAAAGACTAGCTTTACACCCTAAAACAAAGAGGAAAATATCTAGTTTTGACAGACAAGAATGCAAAGCGTAGAATTGTTCTAATGAATAGACAATTTACTATTTTAAGAGTCTTAAAATTTAGGTTGATTTTATATAAGGGAGCGTACACACTTGAAAAATCAGTTTGCTCAATTGATAGAGAATAATGAAAGCGTTCATATTTACTATAATATTGACGATATGAGAAGTTACTTAGATAACCTTGTGTCTTATATTGTGTCGGGGATTGAACAGGAGAGACATACTTTAGTTATAGAAAGTGAAAGACTAATTCCGCTGATTTTCAAAAGGTTAGAAGGGATTTTAACTAAAGATCAATTAACATATATACATACCATTAATAATTTTGATTATTACTGTTCAAGTGGCAGTTTTCAGCCTGCCATAATTTTTGAGCATCTTTCTAAACATTTAGATCCTTTCTATAAAAACAATATGTCTTTTCAAATATGGGCTCATGTAGAATGGGGACAGCAAGAAGGAATAGTCCCTATTTTAGAGGAGTTTGAAAATGAAGCAGACACATTAGTAACGGAAGGCGGATTATATTTAGTATGCGCGTATGATGAAGAGAGAGTACCAGAAGCTCTGAAACTCGCTTTAATGAAATGTCATCCATACTTAATTTTAGAAAACAAAATTACTCCATCTAATTTATATGTAATGACAGATGCTGTGTAATTAGTAGTGTGCTTGGGCTTTTATTCTTAAAAGACAAAGGTAAATAGAGAACAAATAAGGAGCCTTATTTAAGGCTCTTTATTTGTTGTTTCCACAGAGTATGGATACCATATACCGAATCTTCAATTAAAATCTCTATCCCTTAAAATGAAGTTTTTTCGTATCTGCTCTGTTTCATTTTCCATAACTTCTGGATAGTGCCTAGATAAGACATTAGCTAAACTTTCTTCTTTAGGTATATGCAAAAAACGTGAATATACTTCCGTACCACTTGGTAACTCATCTTCTTCACACAAGAGAAAGGCATCTAAACTCTCAATCAATTGGAAGTTCACAGTCTGGTCATAAACGTTGGTATAGCTGTCTTCACATTCTTTTGCTTTCTTTTCTGCAATTTCATAGGCTTGATCAAATGATTGGGCTTTAATTAATAAAATACTTTCTTCAAATATCTGATGTTCTTCATAATTTTCGTCAATCTTTTCTGTATTAGGTTTACCCACTATTAAGTACTTATAAAGAACCTTTACGCCATACCACTGGACGTCTAACTCTTCGCTATTAGTTGTTTTCATCTCAACTCTCCATTCTTACTAAAGGAATCGCCATACTTAATTTTATCATTCTATTTTTTATTGTCTTTCTTACTTGTATAACCCGATTTGTATATCGTGTCTATTTACTAATATGTGATAAAATGGAAATATAATCAAGGTGTTTCTATATATTAGGGGGATGTAAAATGGAATATATTGATCAAATAACAAATGCTGCAGTGAATGGAGAAAGTGAAGAGATAAAAGCTTTATTAAATAAAGAGCCATCTTTACTTAACGCTTTTAATTCAGATGGGTGGACGCCTTTACATTTAGCTTGTTATTTTGGGCAAGTGGATAGCGCCAAGTTATTGTTGTCGTTAGGGGCTGATATTCATATTAAGGCTAAAAATTCGAATGAGAACATGCCTCTTCATGCAGCAGTAGCAAATAAGCAAATTCGAGCTGCAGACTTGCTGCTTACAAAAGGCGCAGATGTAAATGCAAAACAAAGCGGTGGATGGACGAGCCTTCATGAAGCCTCGTTGCTAGGAGATGCAAATATGATTAAACTTCTCATCGAAAAAGGTGCAGATATTGAGATACAAAAAGATGACGGGAAAACACCTTTAGAGGTTGCAGTAGAGAAAAAACAAGAGAGCGCAGTTCATTTGCTTACTCAGTATTTAAATAATAAAGCTTAATATAGAGTAGGAAATTCTATATTAAATAAATTAGCGGAAGTTTACATGAAGGAGAGGAAACGCCTATCATCATTTGGTTTCGCCACTTGCCACAAATAAGCATGAACTTTTCTGAATGGACGCCTTTTATCCAGAATACGTGGTATCGAAAACACTATATGAAGTTTGTATATTTACTTCAAATTATTATTCTATTGATACCTTATTTCTTTGGAGCAGGCTTTACTCACACAAATCTATTTTATCTCATCATAATAGGTATCGTTGTCTTTGTTATTCACGAAGGGCTACACGTGTTAGTCATCCATCAAAAAGGTGATATTAGCTTAACATTTAGCGGAATATTTTTCTGGCTCAATACAAATGCCGTTCTATCCAAAACGAGATATTGGATCTTTATGAGCTTGCCTTTTCTTGTATTATCGGTAGTTCCAGCTGTTACGTCGTTCTATGTATCAGGAAACATCAAATCCATCCTATTATGTGTATGCTGGATAAATGCATTCATTTCTGGCTCGGATATCTATAATTCATTTTTAATTGCGATTAAACCGAAGAACTCCGTTTTTTGCAGAGGTTATTATCACGTGAAATAGTAGTAGATTGGTTTATTTGTATTCACATCTAGAAAAGGAGCACCTGTAGTAATTAGGTGCTTTTTTTGTGCTGATAAAACGAGCCGGTATTCCAAAATAAAAGTAAGGATTGTAGTGTTTACTGTAATAGGTAAACTAGACGATGTTTTCTAAAGGTGCTGTCTTTGGAGTTACTAATACCATAAAGTAATTCAATAATTTTGTAAAAGGTGTTTGACATTATGAAATTTTTACCATAAACTATATATGTAAAAGATGTTTTACATTAATCATTTTTCTGAATACTTGTTAAGTCTTCAGAAAAATGATTAATGTTGTTGAGATTATTAAGTATGACTTCAGTTAAGTTCTAGCTTTTTTATTGACAGAGAACTTTTATGTAAGTGTTGACGAAGTATTTTTTATGGAAACGGGAGGGATTCATGGTGAATAAGGGGAGAAGAAACAATGTAGTTGGAGGTATTATATTAGGGATTATTACTTTAGGGCTGCTTACTTTATACATAACGGATTTTATAAATGACAAGAAATTAAATCTAAATAGTATTCTAGGAATTGTCCTTTTATTAATTGCTTGGTTGCAATTTAGTACATGGGGATCTGATAAAAAAGTACAAAAAGATGAAATGGGAAAGAAAGTTGCTGCTATCAGTGCAAAGACAAGCTATCATATCCTAACAATAGCTCTTTTTATTCTTTGGGTACTAGATCGAATTATTTTCGTCAGAAGAAATGATTTTGGCAACATATCTTTATTTGTAGCGATATGTCTTTCTTTAATTATTTTTCCGATTGTCCAATTCTTTTCAGCAAGGCGATATAGATAAAAATCAAAAAGTTTAGAACCACTGTGGTTCTAAACTTTTTGATTTTTATAAGAAGCTAGAAGGATGTACACTATTTATTTACTAAAAAAATTCTTTTTTACTCTAACTTTCAACAAGATAGAGCAAATTCCAAACGGCACTGAGCAACTAAGAGAAAAAAAGAGGAATGGTTTAAATAAACTCAAGTTTATAAAAAACTTGTTATCATCTATTGAGATAAGTAGTGAAATAAGTATGGAGCTAATGGCTGCAGTTATAACACCGAACACAACATACCATGCTAGTTCAACTGTATGCTTATGCCTCTCTTGATTCTTTATAATGGCATCAATTATGAAAGAAGAAGGAATTCCTAATATAATTACAAACGGTGCAATATACATAAACCCAAACATTATTTGGTCTAGAAAATGGTTTAAGCTCATTTGCTCGTAACCATCAGAAAAAGATAGTCTAGAAAGAACTAAGCTACCGCACAAGGTAGAAATCAAAAACGATATAACTTTTTTCATGATTCTATAATCTCCCTGCTTATTAATAAGTATATTTTAACATTTAAAAGTAAAACAAGTGTAATTATGTTAAAATATAACTATATTTACTTTTTTGGTGGTGAAATAGATGGATAATCGAAACTTGGGATTAGTTCTAGTCGGTACAGGAACAGTCTTTTTGATTTTGACTTTAACATTACATATTACGGGATTACTATATGGTTTTATTTTAGGTAGCAGCATCGTATTAAATGTTTCAGGTGCAGGTATACTTATGAAGTTTATAGCTGATAAAAAGCTGGCTAATCTGTAGAGGCCTTATAAAGTAAGGTCTCTTTTTTATGAATTTTATGATGGGATTTATTTTATGGGAATGTTTGGGGGTATCCTACTTTGGAAATGAACTTTTTTTGGTTAGCGTTAGGATTAGCTGCCCTTGGTTATTTTATAGGCGATGGTTTAAAGAATTTCAGCAAACCTCAAAGAAAATCAAAATATCCTTATTTGATTAAAGAAAAAGATCTACACTATCATTTTCACTTAAGCAAAGGTGAAATTGAAGAACTGTTAACTAAATATCCCGGAGCTCCAAAGATAGAGCTGAAAGGGACTACCTATTATCCGTATCATCAATTCGTTGACTGGCTGTCGTCTAATGAAATTTATAAGGTGTAAAGGAGAGGAAGCATTTAGTCTTTAAAGGCTAGATGCTTCTTTTTTGAAGGTTGGATTCTAATGACATCGTCACTAAAAATAAACGCTATATCAATAAAAACACTAATAAAGAGAAACTTTGTTTTATTAGTGTTTTTAATTTTATTAAAAAATACTTTAACTTTATTAAAGTCCATGGTATATTAAAAAAGGAAGAGGTGGTTATATATGGATAATAAAGATGTTCCTTCGTGGATACTGTCGTTAGAAAGTGATGATGTAGAATTCATAAGAAAATTTGTATTAAATTCAGGTTCTTTAAAACAGCTTGCAAAAGACTACGAAGTGTCCTATCCAACTGTTCGTATACGTTTGGATCGTTTAATACAAAAGATCGAGATAAATGAAGAACATGATAAAGAAGAATTAATTAGCCTTGTTAAAAAGCTTGCTATTGAAGAGCGCATTAGCTTAGAAGATGCCAAGCTGATCATAGAGAAATATAAAGGTGAAATGGGGATTAAGTAATGTCTAATTGGATTACTATTGCAGTTATTGCCATTGCAATTTTAAGCCCTCATTTTTTATTTACTAGAGCAGGTGTTTATGGGGGATCATTACAGCAAAATGAAATAAATAAGATGAAAACTCAGCATATATAAAATAACCTTTGAAAGGGAGACTCAATTATGCCTCATGTTTTAATTTTTGCACTCATATTTGCAGTTCATTATTTTTTATCTACTAGAACGAGCGTATACTGGGGAGCTATTATTCCGGTAGCTTATCTAGCATATTGCGGGTGGATATTTACAGCTCATCAAGTGAAACACCCCATAAAATTAACTTTATTACTTTTGTTTGGTCTAGGTATGTTTCTTATCGAATGGGAAGAAGGAAGAAAGATATTTAAAAAGAAGCAGCAAAATGAATTAAACAAAATGAAAACTCAAGATATATAAATTAGCATAAAGACAAAAAAAGCAAAGAGAACATTCTCTCTGCTTTTTTTCTTTATCAAGGTTCACCACTATAAAATGCAACAGTAGAACCGTTTAGAAATATACGTATGTCATCCTTAGCTGGTTTATCTTTGCTTGAAATTATTGCAGCATTACATAAACTTTCAATTTTAGGTAATAATATTTCCGAAACTATAGTTTGAGGAGAAAATTCATGCGTAAGTACAAAAGAAAATTGATCATTTCTTTAAGCGTGCTAATCATTCCATGGTTAACCGCGCCTTTTATAGGAACAAAATCCTTTGTCCGCTTTTTGCCTGTAGCTACTTTCGCTAATTTATTCATCATTGTGTTTACCGTCATTGCCAATCAGAAAAAATGGTTTAGAAACAACAATCCTTTATTTCCTAAAGCTCCGATAGATTTCACTTATATTTTAGGTCCGCACTTAATAGGAACGCTTTGGATATTTAAGCTAACGTACGGCTCTTTTCTAAAATACATACTTGCCAATACGGTGTTAGACTGGTTTAATATTTTTCCTTTTGGCGGTGCCTTGAAAAAAGCGGGTATATTTAAAATGAAAAGGATGTCGCCAAGCATGTACTGGGGAATGACTACGGTTTTAGCCGTTGTTTTATATGGATATCAGTACATCGTGGAAAAAGTAATTAGACAAACCAACGATTCTCAATCAAGATTACAAGCGCTTAAAGCAAATATCCAAAAAAGACCTTCCAATAGCTGAAGGTCTTCTTTTATTTCTGTGGGGGGTTATGATGTATTTATTTAGCTCTTTTTATTTTCCATAATAAGTTTGCAAGGAAGGCACTAAAAAAGCCAATAGAAATTAAACAAAAACCAATTTGATACAAGATAAAATTCCAGCTGTCTTCAAAAGAAAAAAGTGTAATTCTTCCTGATTCTATAATATCAACACTAATAAATAAGGAAACGGTAATAAAATATATTAAAAAGAACTTTTTGTAGAAATAGCTTTTATAATCACTGCTCAATTTACTCACCTCAACTTAATTTTACGGCAAGTTTATCTATATGTTTATTGTTTTAATTAAAAGCGGCCTAATTTAGGGGGAAATTATCATAAATTATAGCAAAGGCAGGTCTTTGTGTTGCGGAGAATGTACATGATGGTAACTGAAAGTACACAGCGTATTTATAAATTATAATTTTTTATCTATATTTAATTCTGAATATTTAAATTTTTTACATTTAAAATTGCTATAATAGATAGTAATAAAAATAGAAAGAGAGGACAAAATATGTTTAATCAATATCCTATTGGGAAATTTACTGTGAAAGAAAATATTCAGAAAGAAGATATTCAAGGGTGGATTCATGACATTGGAGATGCCCCAAAGCAGTTAGCTGATGCTGTAGAAGGGCTGACAAAAGAACAATTAGCCACGCCTTACCGAGAAGGCGGTTGGACATTAAGTCAAGTTGTCCATCATTTAGCTGACTCACATATGAATGCTTATACTCGTTTTAAACTAGGCTTAACAGAGCAAGCGCCTACTATTAAGGCTTATGATGAAGTGGCTTGGTCAACTCTGCCTGATAATGATTTACCGATAGAAGTTTCTCTTCAACTTTTTTCAGCTTTACATAAGCGGCTTCATAAAGTGTTGAACTCACTTGATGAAATAGATCTAAAGAAAACGATCCACCACCCTGAAAACGGGGAAGTGACGATTGAGCAATTAATAGCTACTTACGCTTGGCATGGAAAGCATCATATTGCTCATATTACGACATTAAGAAATCAAAGAGGTTGGTAGAATGGGATTTAATTAACATATGTTAGAACCAAAAAAGCTCTTTTTAAAAGCTTTTTTGGTTCTAATAAATGACATTATATTAACTAAAGATATACAGCTTAAAAACAGAAAAACTCCCTCAATGCGTTAAGGAAGTTATCTCTAATCCTGAATAGTAATTTATTCATCCTGTATCTGGTCATTATATTGTACGATGATGACTTATTTTTATAAGCCATCAGATCGGACTTTTGAAACACCTAAGGCAAGGTTTTTCCACAAAGTTTGTTCAACAACTCCGGCGTCCACCGTACGACAATCAACAATGAGTATGACTTCCGAATGTTTGCCGCGTAAAAGCCGTTGGTTTTTCCTGATTACTTTAAACATAAATAGTTTAATTCCTAGTCCTAAGATAAATCCGATAAAAGCACTAATTATTCCCCAGTAGATAGGGCCCCAGCTTAGTTTAAACCCAATGCTTGCACCGATGACTGAAAAGGCTGTGGCTAGAGCCATTCCTAGATCAATAAGAGAAACTCCATCGGCTCGATGGAGGCTATCAAAAATCCGTCGATCTTCCGTTCGATTATTAAGCGGGACAATAAATATATCTTCTTTTTTTATCCCTTTTTTTTCTAGCTCTGAAACAGCTAATTCTATGTAACTGGAGTATTCAAATGTAGAAAAGACCTGCATGTTTTCACTCCACCTTTTTTCCTTTCGCAATACAAAAGCTTGGATGTTGATATGTTTTTTCAAAGAAGTTTTTCTGCACTCTTTCAGCAAGTTTATTATTCTCAACCGTATTTATATAGGAATCGAAGGTAGCAAAACCATATAGGGAAGGGAAAAATAACAGCCATTCTTTATTTAAAACGGAAGTAGCCTGTTTTATTTCTCCTAAAAATAGAAGAGAAATTCCTTCAAGCAAGTGAGAATAATAAAAGAAAACAACTGCCCAAATGATGACAAAGAAAGCACCAATGATGCGATGAATATAGAGTTGTCCTAGACCTGGCATCACCAAGGACCAGAAAACGGACAGGATGGGATTCCGTTTATCTAAATAGTTTATTTCCATGGCTCCTATACTAAAGGTGTTGAACCGATGATTTTCTCGTTCAGCTAACACGTATATTCTATTTAAATCAACGGTTGTTCGGTAACTATCCCATATAGCAAAAATATAAACGGGAATATAAATAAGAAGCCACCTTGTATTAAGCACGTCTTTGGCCATATCAATGTTTCCTTGAAAAGAATAAATCATAGCTAAATTTACATGAGATTTAAGGTTTATGACGACTTCCCATACAAATAAAACAAAGCCGCGAAGGTATTTAGAAAGTAGTAGGTGCCCAAAGCCTGGAAAAGCTGCTGACCACCAAGCGATAATATAGGGGTTTCTTAAATGGATTTGAGTCGTTCCAAATATACTGACATGAGCAATATAGCGTCTTGCAGTATTGTCATTTTTATAATTATTCATCTACGATCTCCTATGGATTCGAAAAAAATATACTTTTCATACCTATCACCGATATTTAATATGGTCTTGTTCATTTATTTTATGCAGTTCATTGATATACACCTAATCTTTATCAAAATGAAGAGTTCTGTGACAAAAAAAGCTCTTTATTTTTCCATAAAGAGGTGGTTAGATGCTTCACGGCGTCTTGACTCATTTGTTCAAGGTATAGAAATATCTTCAACTTAGTTTTTATTTCATGAATCAAGAACTCTTTTCTGCTTTTTCATCTAATGCTCTTATAGCTCCGATCATTAACCTGTTTAATACTGATTTGACTGTAAGACTAAGTAAAGTATGATACCATTTCCAAGGTCTTCTCCATCTAATTAAATTTGTCTTTTTTTCTGCCCAGAGTTCGATTAAAAACATTGGAAAGATGAATAAAATAATTTTATATATGATAACTAAGGGTTTATCGTTTTTTGTTAGTTTGTTGATGATAACGGAGACAGTTGGATATAGCAAAAAGTCAAATAGAACATGTATCTTAAACTCTTTTCGAAAATAGCGTACAGGATATTTAATCAGCTTATGAGTAATAACAAATCTGTCAACTATGCCGTTGGTATACCCATTAAGTAGAAAAGTCAATATTGAGTCTTTCACAGGAGGCTTTCTTAATAAAAAAGGCAAACCCGATAGAGTTAAAATAAAGAGAACCCTCAAAAAACGCTTTTCAAATTTATTATTCAATTGGTTTTATCTCCTTAACTATACTGGAAGTATCTTTTTGTACATTGTTAGTAGTTTCTCTTAAAAGATTATTGTGTATTCCAGAATTAATTTGGTACTGCTTATAAACGTAGATTATGTTCGCGATCTTTTTCTATTCTCTACAGTATCAAAATGGAAAAAACTACTGCTTCTGTGCAGTAGTTTTCCTAGTCGTTGAAATATAGATGTTATTATATTGATAATGCTCTACTGCATCTTGAGTAGTTTGCTCTCATTAGTGCTCTTTATTCGAGAAAGAATTACTAATGTGGAATGAATCAGCAGTTCTTTCTTATAGCGTGCTGTGGGGTTGACTTAATGTGAAATCTTCACGTTTTATACGAATTTTACGATTAACAATCCGTGTTTTTTGACTTGTGAAGAGGTGGTGGAACTAACCAGCCTTTTTCTTTGTTAAGTCGCAAAAACTTTCCACCAAGAGCTACTTTTTGCATGTGAATTTGACCAAACATTGCTGCAATATCTTCGCGAATAGATTGGCCAATCAGTTGACTGCAAGCAACTAGACCAGCAGCTATATCCAGTGAAATAGCCGCAGCAACTTCGGGGTCTTGAACACGTGCACCTACTGGAATATCATCTAAACAAGCTTCTGGACGTTCAGGCGGAGTTGGAGGTAAAGCCACTCCATTTTCTTTTAATAGCTTTTCTACACCTTTCATTTCCTGCTGACATTGTTCAATCGTTTCTTGTACCAACTTATGTAGATCCTTGTCTCCTACATGATTTAGAAACGTTTGATAACCAGCTACTAATCCTTTTGAAGCAGAAAGAAACGACCATGTTCCAAACACTTCACCGTAATGCATCGGTTCATCTGTAGGATTTCCACTTAAAATACCCATTGTTAGCCTCCTTAACATATTCATAGCAATGTGCCACCTTTCTTACTATGCACACACTTAACGTCTCCATATCATGTTTGATTATTCTTCTAGATATAAAAAAGGAATTTTATCAGTGAATACAATCTACTATTTTACACATACTATTCAAGATGCCTATAAGGGCATCAGTCACAATACCCTTGTTATAAAGAGAGCTGCCTTCTTTGGCAGTTTTTTGTTTTGTCGTGCTTTATGTGGTTTTCTGCTTGTGATGTTCAATAGAAAATGTCCATAATAAAAGGAAGAGTGGATAACCACTCTTCCTTCAGCCATCAATTATAAAGTTGTCTTAGAAGCGTCCGCCGCCAAGTTGTTGCTCAGCTAATTGCACAAGACGTTTTGTGATTTCGCCACCTACTGATCCGTTTGCACGTGCAGTTGTATCAGCACCAAGGTTTACACCAAACTCGCTCGCGATTTCATATTTCATTTGATCGATTGCTTGTTCAGCCCCGTATACTAATAATTCATTGTTGTTGCTGCTTTTGTTGTTTGCCATGTTGTGTCACCTCCTTGTTTTTCTTAAGTTTCCTAGAGGCCAAGAGGTATATGCGTGGTAAATGATGGATGTTTATTTTGTTTTCAGGATGACATACTAGTTTTTAGAAACAATCGACACTGTAAAAAGTGGAATTAGATGTTTCATTTCCTTGTGACTAAAAATTAAACGCTTGCCATGTGTAGGAGAAAGAATGACATTTCGTTTGTCATTCTTTTTTCATGTTCATGTGTATACCATTTAAATGACAAATGACTAACATCTTTTGGTGATCCATGAGATGTCCTCCTCGTCATGTAAAAGGATAAAGTGATCAAGCTTATTTATTTTCTCTTCCTTCTTGCTGATTCTGTCCTTTTTCAATTCCAGTGTTTGACTGAAATCCGACTCGATAAGTTCCTGATTTTTGTTGCTTTACTGACTCTGGCATTTGATACTGCTTTAAATCATCCTGAAACTATCTTGTGTTTGGATTTCTTTCCACTTATATTCCTTCTCAGTAAAGTGAGTTTTGACGTTTTAGTTTCCCCAGTTCGTAAAACAATTAAGTATGTTGTACATGTCTCTTAGCAACCCGTATCTAATTAATTCTCGGGAAATAAAAATATAACTTAACCTTCCACTTATTTTATCTTCAAATTTTCAAACAATAGGGCTAGGAGGTGTTTTTATGCCAAAGAAAGACTTTACAGGCGTTGATAATTCAGGAATTGCAGAAAGAGTTGATTATAACAACTATAAAAATAAAGATAGCAATAATGATCCTACGCTTAACCGTATTGTCGAAGAAGATGGGCGTGCTCTCGACCCGAGGGAAACCTTAGAAAATTTCTTTACTGACCTTGAAGGTGAAGAGCCACAAGAAATTACAACTTAATAAAAAAAGTAGAAAATGACGGATCTTTTTTAGCGAAAAGACCTATGAAACGCAGATATTTTCATTAAAGAACCTGCTGTAAACGAGTTAACAGGATTTGAAAAAATGAGGGCTATTAATAGAGGTGAAGTTAATGTCGCACACAGAAACTGAACAAAAAACGTATATGTATGATCCTTTCACTATACAAGGTCTTGAAATGAATATACCTAAAGAAGGCGAAGGCAGCCAACCGCTAATAAATCGTTCAGGACTGAGTACCTCTACGTTCAAAACAAACATGAATAGAAAACATTTTGAACGTTATATGTATTAGCAGGAATATCCTGCAGCTTTTTATCTTATAAAAAGATCCTTCTATTTTATACGCTAGAAGGGTCTTTCCACTAAATATTCTCATTTCAGTATAGTAATCAATTGCTTGTGCCTAACGTATTGGGAAATTCACCTTCGTGTTAGGTTTGGAGAGGTAATAAAAGTGGTTAGTGTTTTTTTATATATTGTCTGTACATCCATTGTAGAAAGGATTTAACGAAATGCAGAAGCAAACCTTACTTTTTAATTTAGACGATACGCTTGTTCACTGTAATAAATATTTTAGAGACACCATAAATGCTTTTGTGGCTCAATTGCAGGAGTGGTTTGAGAATCTGACTAAGGAAGAAATAAAACAAAAGCAGTTAGAGATAGATTTAAAAAGTATTGAAAAGTATGGCCTTCATTCTTCCCGTTTTCCAGAATCATTAGTAGCTACTTATTTATTTTTTAGTGAACAAAATTATCAAGATATCCATGAAGATAGAGTCGAACGAGTGAAAAAAATTGGTCAAAGTGTATTTGAAGTACCGATAGAGCCTTTGCCAAATATGTATGAAGTATTAGATAAGCTAAAAGAACAAGGACATAATCTCTACTTACATACAGGTGGAGACGAGGAAAATCAAGGTAGAAAAATTGTTCAGCTAGAGCTAGCTAAATACTTTGAAAAAAGAGTGTTCATTTCTGAACAGAAAGATACATCTGCATTAAAAGAGATACTAAACCAAATTAAGTACGATCCAAAAAAGACTTGGATGATTGGCAATTCATTAAAAACCGATATAAGACCGGCAGTAGAAGCTGGAATACATGCGATTCACGTGCCTTCTGAACTGGAGTGGAGCTACAACGAAGTTAAAATTGATATTGCGCCAAAAGGTAAATTGATAACCGTTAATTCGTTGCTGGAAGTTCCAGAAATCATCCAAAAGCATGTTCAAGAAACGGTTGTGTCCACCTAATATTAGGTGGACACAATATACAGAAACAGCCAACCGTTGATTAAACCTTACCCAACAGTAGCCAGATAAAGTTCTTATGTTTTTTCTAATCAACTCACATACTATACAGAGGAGGTGACTGATATGGCGGATCAATCCAAAGAATCAGAAAAAATGATATGTGAAGATCATAATTCTCCAGTTGATGAAAGAAGCTACGATTTATACAAAGCGACGCGTAATTCACTTTTACGTAATGAATTAGATGATAAAAACAAAACCATTTTAAATAATATTGATAACGCAGCGATGGATGTTAATCTTGAGGAATAATGGACATTAAAAAACCTTCTATTTCTTAGTCTCATAGCTATGTTACTAAGGATACACGTTTCTTTTTCTCTTGGTAAAGAAGACCCTAAATCATTAGGGTCTTTTTTAGGTATTTGTCCAAACATTCTATGATTGTTTCACATACAGTAATAGGAGTCTACTAACAGAAAGGAGAAGATTTTTAATATGAGAAACAACTATCCTTATCAGCACTCTAATTACGGTGGTTATCAAGGGGCTATGTATCCTCAGCAAAGTAATTGCGGTTATCCTCCAGCTAAACCATGTGGTCAATTGCCTCCTCAAACCATGCCTGCTCAGTATGACCCAGTTAAACAAAATACATCTTTTACTGGTCAAAATGTGTTTGTACCAGTGGTGCATCCTAGTCATACCACAAATGTTTATCAAAAAAATTATAAATATATGCACTCATTCCCGCATACAGAATCCGTTGTATGTCAGGAAACGCATCAACATTTTTGTGCTCCAAGCTGTCCTCCTAGACCTCGTCCTTGGTGCTGATAGCAAAAAAAGCCCCTTCATTTTAGCAATGAAGGGTTTTTACTATGTGAAATTTAGGATGTTATTTAGCTATTGTTAAACAAAGTAGCCTATTTTTGACCAAAATCCAATCGATATGAGCTATGTCTACATATAATACCTTAACCCATGTATATTTAAAGTTTTTTCCTTTAGTTAAATACCACGAAAAGAGGTGTTTGTATGTCTAGTTATGGTGGAGCTGGTTCTGGTTTTGCTTTATTAGTTGTCTTGTTTATTCTTCTTGTCATTATTGGATGCAGCTGTTACGGCCGCGGATTTGGCTATTAATAACAATAAAAAAGTCTTTCTCTAATGTGAGAAAGACTTTTTTATTCTAGGTTGTGCGGGGGTGCTTTTATATGCAATAGAACTGATCGGGCGGAATTCAAGCAATCTATTGCAGAGGGAGTCAAGCTCATATATGGGATCTGAGGATGCTTCATTGTATGTAAAAGAAACTAAAAGGTTATTATTTTTTTATTTATAGTGATATAAAACGTAGTCTATCCACTTCGTGGAGCAAATTTCGTTTTTCATCATATGCTAAATGTATGAACGAGAAGGAGGTGAAGTTTATGTTCTTTGGCGGTTATGGCGGAGGTTGTGGCTATGGTTATGGCGGAGGCTGCGGTTACGGCGGTGGCAGTGGTTTTGCTTTAATTATCGTGCTGTTTATCTTATTAATCATTATTGGCTGTGCTTGTTGGGGAGGATTTGGCGGTTGCTAATTATTAGCCTGCCTTTCTCTCTAACTTAAAAAAGTTAGCTTTATGCTAGCTTTTTTTATTTGTTAAATGAGGACATGTATAGTGATTAGTACTAATACCTGCTGTGTTAACCAATGGTTTACAGCTTGTTACTAAGCGTTTATGGAATTTTTTACATATTTATTGTAAGCTGAGCCTTAGAGGTGATGAAGGTGAATTTAGGGGAACAGCTGCAGAAGTTAAGAGAAGAGAAAAAGATGTCCAGGGAAGAATTAGCTGGGGAAATGAATGTATCTAGACAAGCTGTATACAAGTGGGAGAACAACAAAGGGTATCCGGATATTGAAAACCTTATTAAGTTAAGTGAGTTATATGATGTGACGTTGGATGAATTGATTAAAGGGGATCAGAAGTTTCAAAAGAAAATTGCAATAGATGAAGAGGAAGAGGAGCCATCTACTCCAGGGTTTGTCATAGGGATTATCATTGTATTTATAGGAATATTTTTTGACTGGGGTAAATTTTCATTTTGTGTTTCGATACTAGGGTTTGCAATTATGCTTTTTTATAACGAATTAAAACAAACGTTTTGGAATATAAAAAAGGATTTTAAGGAAGAAAGGTAAGTAAACAGGCTTTAAGTTCTCTTAAAGCCTGTTTTTGTAACTTCAGTTTTCATTAAGAATCCTGCCAAGATAATAAAGGCAGCAGATAAAAGTAATGCGGTTAATCCCTGTTTTAAAATAAATCCAAAAATCGTTATAGAAAATGATCCTAAAAAGAACGTTAATTTGACCAAAATATTTCTCTTACTCATTTATAACATCTCAATTCTACATACAGATCATCTATAAAGTTACTGATATTGCCTTCTTTGTCCAACGCTCCAAGCCAAACCTAGTACAGAAACAGTTACAACTATCGCGGTCAACATGACTATATTCACCTCTTCTTCCTTATAATTACATTGTAACATAGCCTCAGCATGCTGTTTTAAAAGAGATGTGAGAATGACCAATATATTATACTCAGCATAAGAACCATGAATATTTGAAATAAGTTTAATTAAAAATTCACCTCTTTGTTTTGGGGAAATCATGTAAAATGATGATAAGAGGAGGGATGGAAATGAATGGAACAGATGCAATAGTATTAAATATAAAAGAGATTAGAAGAAGAAGTATAAAGGTTTGGCAAGCAATTCCTGATGATAAACTCGATTGGAAGCCAGATAAAGAAGCTATGACATGTATAGAAATGGTTCGTCATGTCTTGGAGTCAGAATACTATTATCATCTAGCTATCAAAAATGTAGGCAGCTTAAAGGAATTTGATTCTCCTTTTGAAAAAAGACCCTTACAATCTATAAAGGATGAATTGGAGTTTGCAGCATCATACCACCAACAATTTTTAGACATGATTACTGCTTTTTCTGAAGAAGATTTAACTAACATTCAAATAGACCGTTCAGATGTTGGTTATATTCGTTCTTTAGGGGATATGTTGATGCGGATAGGCTATCATGAATCCGTACACGCTGGACAACTCTTGCAGTATTTGAGAATCATGGAGGTTGATCGACCTAGAATATGGGATTAAATCAATTAACTATGGATCTATTGTTAATAAGGGGAGAGTAGCGGGTACATAAAAAGTAAGGAGAAAAGATCTTAATGAAGGAGGAAAGCTCCATGAGTAAAAGTATTATAGGCGTATATGAGTCACCGGAAGAAACATTAACTAGAATTGAGAAATTAAGAATGATAGGGTATGAGGATAATGAAATTACAGTTTTAACTAATCAAGAGACCGCAGCGGGCAATCTAGCTTATCGAACGAATGTAAACGTGGATAAGCTATCTGCTGTTGACCAAGATAAAGTCACTCAGGAAGATATGACTGGAGGGGCCCAGCCGGATTCTTTTTTAGATAAATTAAAGAAATTTTTTGTGGTGCAAAATTACTCAAATGAAGAAGATCGTGCAACAAATTTAGGTATTCCCACAGAGGAGCTAACCTCTCATAAAAAAGATTTGGATGATGGAAAGTTTGTAATTGCTGTGACTTCTCATAAATTGAATGAAAAAGGGTTAGACCTAGAGTGATATATTTGATTTAAAAATCGAACCAAAAGGGGGTGTACGCGTTAGCGTACACCCCCTTTTGATATATAGAATTCAAAATAAAAATATTTAAAGGAAGATTATTTATTACGATAACCTTCCTTTAAATATTTTCGTAGGTGGAAATCATGCACTAATTTAATCGTTGGACGAATGAGCAATTGCACGCTCCCAAGAATAAATAACCAAATCCCTATATTTTTTAAGGAATCATAGAAGAATAAAATACTGCCAATTAGGAACCAGATGCCTATCAAGAAGTCATTAATCGTATTTATAACTTTATAACTCTTTTTAAAGAACAATTCGTATTTACCTATTTCAATCTCCCCGTAGTCTTCTTTTCTTCCCATTTCTGACATTGTAACTCCCTCTTTTTCTTGAATTACTTTTTTAATTCCCTTAGCAAGTCATAAAAAAACGTCTTTTGTGATAGGTATATGATAGTAAGGGAATAAGCGTAACTTTAGTGTATTTTTCCATCTTAAATCTCCATTTTTTATCTATTATGTAAGCATTGACTAGAATAGATTTCTGCTCTTCATAGATGTAATAAAAGAAAACAAAGGGATCCTGCATAGGGACCCAAAAAGAAAGCTGCGTTGATGTGTTATTTTGAAAGTCGACTTACAGGACGGTGCATGTAGCTTCTTGGTAAAATAAATAATACGCTCAATACTAACGACAAGATCCCCACTAGTACGACGTATTCTGTACCCATTCCTGATATAAATAGTCCACCTACAGCTGTACCAATCGTTGTTCCTAAGTTAACGGATGCTAAAAATAGTCCGTTTGCGAAATCAGGAGCTTCTGGAGCTGCTGATGAAATCCAATATTGATTAATATTCGTTCCTATACCAGCGAATATTCCCCAAACTAAAGTCGTGAGAGCCATAGGCCAAGTGAACTGTCCGGTGAAGAATAAAATAATGTAAACGACTCCCAATGCGAAAGGGAAAACTACTACCGTTTTGATGGCATTTTTCGTAAGCAGCTTCCCTGCGATAATGTTTCCAATAATATTGGCCGCACCGAATAGAATCAACATGAAGCTAATTAATTTTCCAGAGATGTTCGTAACGCTTTTAAGATACTCAGCAAGATAGCTGTATACCCCAAATACTGCTGAATTCAGTAAAAGGACGGCCATAATAGAAAGCCAAGTAACGGGGTTTTTTAATACGCTGAGCTGCGCTCCGTAGGAAAGTCTTTCTTTAACAGGCATAGAAGGGAAGAATGTCCATGTAGCAATAAATACTATAGCGTTAATGACAGCGAAAAATGTCATTGATAGTTGAAACGAAACTGTGCTTGCAAGAAAGCTTGCGATTGGTACACCAAGTACCATACCTGCAGATACGCCAATAAAGACTTTTGAAACAGCTTTTGGAGCGTCTTCCTTGCTGACTAAGTTTGCAGCCATTGTAAAAGCTGCTGAAAAATAAATTGGATGAAAGATAGCTGGAATCACACGCGCAATTATGGCAACAGCAAAGTTAGTGGTGAATATAGAGATAATGTTACCTAAAACGAAAATACCAAGTACAAGCAACATCGCTTTCTTACGATTGACTCGTGAAAATAATAACGGCATAGTTGGACCGGATATTGATACAGTAAGAGCAAAGAGACTCACCAGCCACCCGGCCTTTGATACACTGATATGAAAGTGATCCGCAATGTAGGGCAGTATCCCTATAACTCCCATTTCGGTATTTATAATCCCGAAAGCTCCTAAGGTTAAGACAAATATAAGTAGCTTATGTTGTTTAGACATAAAATCAAATTCCTTCTTTCTAAAAAGCGTTCTGTTCTAGCTGCTTCAAAGCGGGCTGTTTAACGAGCAACCGTCATGTTTTTACTTAGTCACTTTTTTAATGGTAACTGTAAAATCACCATGAATATTTTCAACGTTTTCTTTTCCAGACTCAATTTGACCTAGCATGATAAGGTCATTTGTGGCATCCTCAAAACCTTTATAAAAAATCGCTATATTTCCCCAAGGAGCGTAATAAGCAAAGTCGCCTTTCTTTGATGGATCTCCAGCTTGTCCATCATCTGCTGATAATCTTTTTTGTAAAATACTAATTTTCTCTTTACCTATATAATCTTCAAAAGTGACTTTTAAAGGCAATTGAGCTAGAAAAGCCATACTTGCTGAGTTATCGTACATCCTAATCAAGACTTCTTTATCGTTAAACGTTAATTTGATTCTTGTAGCTGAAATAGAATCTTCTTTTAGCTGTTCTGATGCTTGCTTTAAAGGGTTATTTGTATTACGATCTCTGTCCGCTGCAGATGAATTATTGTTGCTGCAAGCAGCGAGGCCAAAGCTTGTTACTAAGATAGAAGACAGACATAAGAATTTTTTCATTTTAAGCTCCTTTCAATTTTGAATATTTAAAAGTGTTGTTTTCGTGATATGAACTTTGTTGCTATTTATTTTAATGGCTCCTTTTAAATATAGAAAATACTTATATCTTATATCGTGGTATGCTTGATAAGCATTTCTGAGACGTATACACTAAAAATTGTGAAAGGAGGAGCGGTATATGGAATTTCGAGTTTTACGCTATTTTCTTACGGTTGCAAGAGAAGGAAACATCACGAGAGCTGCTGATTTTTTGCATGTGACACAACCAACTTTGTCGAGACAATTAAAAGATCTTGAACAAGAGTTAGGTAAAAAACTATTTATTCGCAGCAGTCACAGTGTCATTCTGACAGATGAAGGAATGCTTCTGCGAAACAGGGCAGAGGAAATCGTTAATATGATGGATAAATTAGAGGCAGAATTTAGTTCGATGGAAGAAACAATAGGTGGTGATGTCTATATAGGCGGCGGGGAAACTGAAGCGATGAAACACATTGCACGAGTAGCAAAAGATGTACAGGTACGTTATCCCAATATACGATATCACCTCTACAGCGGAAACGAAGAAGATATAACGGAACGGCTAGACAAGGGTCTGCTTGATTTTGGTATTTTAATTCAGCCAGCCGATATTTCAAAATACAATTATCTTAATATGCCTGCCAAAGATGTCTGGGGCGTCGTTATGAAAAAAGACAGCTCTCTTGCCGTCAAAGAAAGCATTCAAGCTGCGGATTTAGTAAACGTTCCACTGATTTGTTCACGACAGGCCGTGAAACAGACTTTTTCAAAAAATGAATTTGCGGATTGGTTTGGCGAAGATTTTCATAAATTGAACATTGTCACTACATACAATCTTGCCTATAATGCGGGCATTATGGTTGAAGAAGGCGTTGGATATGCCATAACACTTGATAAAATCGTCAACACGTCTACGACTAGCCGTCTTTGTTTCAAGCCGTTACAGCCAAGGCTTGAATCAGATTTAAATATCGTGTGGAAAAAGCATCATGTTCTTTCAGCTGCGGCGGCTGCGTTTTTAAAAGAACTACAGGAGGAATTTTCACACATTCGAAACTAACAGGGTATCGGTCTAGCTCAAACAAGTGGAGTAAAACAGCTGTAATTGCCCGGGACATGTTAAATAGAGTGAAAGTTGAAAAACGAGGATAGTAAAAGGGCGTATCTATGCGGTATGATAGATACGCCTTTTTGCTGCTGATATAGAGGTGATGTTAAGATCCTTGGAATGGTTTATTATATAGCAGCTCCCATTCGCCAGGATTCGTATCATCTGGAGATAAACCGTTCATAATGTCAAGATAGTGATTTGCTTTCTCTTCCATATATTTTACAGTTTTTTTCGCTTTCTCTAACTGAGCTTGAGCGATCTCTTTTTGCTTTAAAATGATCTCATAGCGCTCACGGATGGTACTTCCACCTTCTAAACACAAATTTACATAGGTTTTAATGTCTTCTACTGTCATTCCACATTGTTTTAAAAATTTTACACCTGTAAGATTTGCAGAAGGCCAGAATAATATCTTTCAAAATGAATTACTTTCCGGTATTGGGGCGAAATACGGAAAAACAGTCGCACAAGTTATTTTGCGCTGGCATATTCAACGCGGTGTTGCGACCATTCCAAAATCTGTTCGCAAAGAACGTATTGCGGAAAACTTTGACTTCTGGGATTTCACTTTAAGTGAGGAAGACATAGCCGCAATTACTGCTATGGACAGCGGGAAAAGTGAAATCATTGATCATTTTACCGCGGATACGGCTAAAGCCTTGAATGGATGGAAGATTCATCGATAACTAATAATGAGAAATTTGCATAGCTGCATATCTAATACGGGTAGCTATTGAAAATAAAAGAGACGAAGCGAAAAAGAGCGGGATTGAACGAGTAAGCGATGATTAGAGACCGGTTAACTTTCATATATCTTAATGGAATATAGATGTATAAAAGCGTGGACTGTCACGAGTTCATGCTTTTATAGTGAGAGCTTAAAACGTAGATTTCATTTTTAAAAGAAGAAATTTTTGAAAGATAAGTGTGACGAACATTTTACCAATTTTTCACTATTAGATGCTAGTATATATATCAGTAATGCAATACCACATTTTCTATAAAACTCCCCTATTTAGGCTGACCTTTTAAGGTGAGCTTTTTTTGTGTCTGCAATCTCCATAGAATATTGTACATACAGGAAATAAAACAAACGACTAACATTCATATTAGTCGTTTGTTTTAGGAGAGGAGCCTACTTGTTTGGGTTTAATATATAGTATATCTTTCTGCTATTTATTTATTTATTCATATAGAGCAACAGTCATTAAGGAATATGCTACTTTTGTTGACTAGAGTAGACAAAATCACTAATAACTTTGATGAACAATCCAATGGGGTAGACGGTTATAAATGCCTTCCATGTATTCCAATGATTCAAATCATACAAATGGAAAAAAGTAAATATAGGAACTCCAATAAAAGCAATAAAAGCGGAAGCAATAAGAGAAGCGATCCAATAGAACTTCCATTTGCTAAAGAATTGGTATAATAATGTAAGAATAATCGGGATAACTGCAAAATCAACGGAATTAAACCGATGGGTAAAGATTAAGAATTGGTGAGGGTAGCTCCACTTCCCAAAGAACTTCCCGAATTCATCCACAGTACCGACTAAAACAAAGCTAATGAAAAATACTAAGAGAATAAATACCATTCGCTGTCGGTCAATGAGCAGATAAAAAACGAATAGAAAGAGCGCACTTAGAATTACAATTAGCCACCATTGAATACTAAATAAATCGTGATGAAGCCAGTAATCGTATTGTTTATCATTGACATGCTGGCTAAGAATTTCTAATTGATTAACCATAAACACCACCTCGCTACGAGTATGTGCGAAAAAGAGGGAATTCATGCAATCAGTCACTTCATTAGATTATTTCTTTTTATGAATTTTATAATGTATTAAATAAAAAAGAAAACCTACAGCGCTTGTTCTGAGCTTACGTTATTTTGTGTAAATGTCGTATAAATCATAAAGGCAATAAGAATAGAAGCTAGGACTAGAGAAGAGCCTGTCGTACCCAAGTCTAAACCACCTTTTTCATGTGGCTTTGTCAAAAGATCTCCAAATGTTGCTCCGAAAGGGCGAGTCAAAACGAATGCTATCCAAAATAAAAATACACGAGAAATCTTTGTATAGTAGATACATATAACGATGAATGCTAGTAAGCTGCCGATTAAAATAGCTCCACCTATATATCCAAGGCCAGACGTATCAGACAAAAAATCTCCTAAAGCTGTACCTAATGTGTTTGAGAAAAGGATGGCAATCCAATAAAGTACTTCAGCCTTGCGGCTTCTAATATAATTGATATTTAATGAACGCTCGCTAAAATACCAATATGCAAATATCGACAACAATATAGTGATTAATATCATCGAGCCTTTTGCGTAACCTAATGCCAGTGTACGATCCATAAAATCAGACATAGTTGTGCCAGCTACGCTAGTTGACAGAATAACAGTCCAATAAAGGGCCGGAATATACCTCTTAGAGCTTAGTTGAGCTCCAAGTGTAATTAAAAATATGCTAAAAAAGATCAGCGTACTAACTGCATATCCAACCCCTAATGTTTGTGCTAATAAGTCACCTGCGGTTTCACCCAATGTCGTAGCAGAAATCTTCATAATCCAAAAAACAAGTGTAATTTGTGCAATTTTATTCATTGGCGAAGATGCTTGCATTTTTAATTTTTCTCTCCTTCTTGTGCTAACTGTTTATTCTCTTAAATAAACGGCACACTTGCCTAACGTTTTTCTTAAAGAAATTCTTTAAAAGCTTCATCGCTGCAATTCAAACTGTACAGTCTTTTTCTAAAATCAAAATGAAAAATAAATAAGAATTTAATGAGATTTTTATAAAAAACTTTTTATTAATGTTTTAATTAAATGTTTTATCAACTCTGTTGCACCATGATGTTTTTATAAAAATAAAATATTTATTTTTTATCGAATTCTCGTTTTAATTTCATTTAAATTTCATTACACAGTATTAAATTTAAATTATGTGAGCCAAGTTTTTTAAACATAACGTTATGCCTTCAGCTTTTGAAACTAGAAAATAAGTACAATTCATTAAAAGAAGGAGAACGTTGAACAGTTGTTAAGAGGTCAAAGATGATGATACTTAAGAAATTTTTAAGAAACAGCTAGTAATATTATAAATAGCATGACTATTGGTAGGAAGGTGCCATTTTGATACGTTTTCAAAGAAAGAAGAAAAGACATACATATATTTTGATAGGAGGGATTCTTACTGTAGGAGGACTTATTTTTGTTGGAACCTTGTACAAAGGTAGCTTACCTTCTTTAGACAAGCTTTCTTGGAGTGTACCTCAACAAGTGAGTCAATTATTTTCCACTTACAAAGAAAACTCTATCTTAAAGAATAAGCTAGCCACTGAAAACCAGGAGGAAGCAAATACTTATAAGTGGGAATATGAAAATAAAGTATTGAAAGAAATTTTAAAAGCAGAAGATAAGGTGAAAGCCTATAACCCTTTAACAGCTACTGTAATTGGCCGCTCAACGAATAATTGGAACAATGAAATAACAATTGACAAGGGAAAGAAGCAGGGGATGAAAGTAGACATGAATGTGCTTGGAACAAATGGAGTTATTGGGAAGGTATCGAAAGTTTTTTCGTCAACCTCTATTGTAGAACTAATTAGCTCAAACCTTAGGACAAATCGTATGGCGGTAATGTTAAAGGATAGGAAAAGCGTGAATGGAACATTAGAAGGCTACGATGATAAAAAAGGTAATTTAATTATTAGAAACATCCCTAGTGAGGCTGAGGTTAATGTAGGGGATAAAGTTCAAACCTCTCCTATCAGCTCGATCTTTCAAGGGAAATTAGCCTTAGGAAAAGTCATCAAAGTAAAGCCTGATGAATATGGACTAACGCAATTGGCCGTTGTGAAACCCTCATCCAATTTTAATGATATTAGTGAAGTAATTGTTATTAAAGCACGGAACAATGGGTAGGGAATTTAATATCATACCTTAATAGAAATAGAAGTCTTTTACCTTATATTTTTATGTCCAGCACTTAAAATTTCTTATTGTCCACTGAGATGTTGGTTTGTGATAGCTATACACTTCTCTTTATTATTGGAAAGAGCGATCGATATGGAAAGCAAAAATATAGAGATTGAAAAAAGGGGTTAGTTAGATGAAAGAAAGTATTTTAATTGTGGAAGATGAAGTAGAAATAGGCAATATATTAAAAATGGAACTTGAACATGAAGGTTACCAAGTGAAGATTAAAAACAATGGAAGAGATGGTCTCGAAATGGCCTTATCAAATATGTTTGATTTAATTTTACTTGACATTATGCTACCGGAAATGAGTGGTATAGAGGTCTTGCGTAAAGTAAGAAAGAGAGAAAATTACGTGCCTATTATTCTTTTGACAGCTCGCAATTCAACTCTAGACAAAATACTGGGGTTAGATCAGGGCGCAAATGATTATATAACTAAACCATTTAAAACTGAAGAATTGCTGGCTCGAATACGTTCTTTACTACGTTATAAGCACCTTGTTATTAGGAATAAGGTAGAAAAAGACTCGTTATTATTAATTAAAGATATGGTTATAAATACTGAATCAAGAGAAGTAACTAGAGCTGGGCAAAAAATCAGCTTAACCCCTAAAGAGTATGATTTATTAATTTACTTAGTCATCCATAAAAATAAGACGGTTACTCGTGAAGGAATCTTACTAAATGTATGGGGATATGAATACGAAGGAGATACAAATATACTTGATGTTTATATAAGTTATTTGAGAAAGAAAATTGAAGAAGGATTTAGTCCCTCACTTATTGAGACTGTTCGAGGTATAGGATACAGTATTAAAGAAAGTTAAAGGAACAAGGAAAGCAATTTTATATGATTCATTAAAGAAGATTAAGAAATAAATTCATTTATTCTTAATCTCTTTTTTATTCAAATCTAATTTTTATTTGATAAATTGAAGAAAAGCCTATAAAGAAGAAAGTCATAGAAAACTTATTTCATATTTTTTCTTATTATCTTTCGAAATTGAGGGATATAGTATTAGTATTCATATTCATTTGTAGAAGAAGTTTCTACGTTTTTAATTTTTAAACAAAGGAGAGTACTTTATATGCAAAAGGTACTAATTGTAGAGGATGAAGAAGGATTAGTAGAATTTTTAGAATTAGAACTAAAATATGAAGGATATTTAGTTGACGTAGCTTACGATGGTCGTACTGGTTTAGATAAAGCAACCAAGCAGGATTATGACATTATATTACTTGATTTAATGATGCCCGGACTAAATGGAATCGAAGTATGTAGAAGGCTAAGAACAACTAAGAATACCCCTGTTATTATGTTAACGGCCAAGGATAGTGTTATGGACAGAGTAATGGGTCTTGATAATGGCGCTGATGATTATTTGTCTAAGCCATTTGCGATCGAAGAGTTATTTGCAAGGATGCGAGTCATTTTTAGACGCCAAGAGAACAACAAGGTACTGGATCAAAAACGAATATTAGCATTTAAAGAGATTGAGCTTGATATGGAATCAAGAATAGTGATAAAAGAAAAAAATCTGATTGAACTCACGAATAAGGAATTTGAACTTCTAGCCATTTTTATGCGTAACATTAATAAAGTATTGACAAGAGATATACTCCTAGAGAAAGTATGGGGGTACGATTCAGTTGTTGAAACGAATGTTGTAGATGTATATGTCAGATATTTAAGAAATAAATTAAGTGCAGAGGACAAAGAGTTATATATTCAAACTATCAGAGGGGTTGGGTACGTGATGCGTGATGTTTAAATGAGAAAATGGATAAAATATATGAAAGATTTACCTATAAGGTGGAAGATAACTTTATGGTCTTCCATGTTTTTATTTTTTCTTTTTCTCTCTTATAACTTCTTTCAATATATTGTGATTGATAACGGTATTTTAAATTATGAGAAGCAAAATGGTATTCATCAATTAAAAGAAGTTCTCGCTTTTATTCAATCTGATGATGAGCCTTTATCTTTAAAACAAATTGAAAATAGTGAAGGATATTTATCAAAAATTAATGAAAAGAATCAGTTGATTCGTATTCTTGATAGGAAAGGGAACATCATAACCAGTACTTCAAATAATGTTTCACCAAACTGGCAGCAACCGAAAACAGTGAAGCACCAAGAGTATAAAGTGATTCGAAACCACGATGAACGTCTACTCGTTCTTCGTTCTCCAATTGTCACCGACAACTTCACTGGAACTGTTGAAATTGTTAGAAATATGGAGATGTCGGATGCTTTTATGGACAAGGTTTTTTTGTTAATGCTTGTTGCAGGAGTAGGCTCACTAATCTTTAGTATTCTAGGTGGAACCATTCTAGCAAAAAAAATACTATCCAACATTCAAGCGTTAACATTAACGATGAAAAAAATAAAAACAAATGGGCTTGAGGAACGGGTTCCAGTTAATGAAAAAAACGATGAGTTTGCTCAATTAGGCAGTTTATTTAATGAGTTAATGGATAGCCTAGAAGACTCCTTTTTACAGCAAAAACAGTTTGTAGAGGATGCTTCACATGAATTAAGGACTCCGTTAGCCATTATCCAAGGACATTTAATGCTGTTAAACCGCTGGGGGAAAAATGATGCGGCAGTACTGGATAAATCCTTGAAATCTAGTCTGAAAGAAGTAGAGCGTTTAACGAATCTTGTGCAAGAATTATTAGAGCTATCCCGAGCTGAAAATAGTCTGATAAACCCTGTAGATGCTGAACCTATCAACGTATGGACGACTGTCCAACATGTTGTAAGAAATTTTGAAGTAGTGTATAGCGATTATGAGTTTAAAATAAAACATTTCCATGAAAATCTTTATGTGAATATTTCTTCTCGCCATCTAGAACAAATATTAATCATTTTGTTAGATAATGCAGTCAAATATTCTAAGAAGGAAGAGAAAGAGGTAGTTATAGACTGTTCTCTAATTAATGAAAAGGTATCTCTTAAAGTAATGGATAAAGGAATTGGAATTCCAAAAGAAGATATACCCTATATTTTAAATAGATTTTACCGAGTAGATAAGGCAAGGAGCAGAAAGCAAGGGGGACTTGGCTTAGGACTGGCTATAGCCAAACGATGGGTTGAAAAGTACCACGGCACCATTAACATCGAAAGTAAAGAAGGCGAAGGAACAAATGTAACAATTGTACTCCCTCTGTTTGATAACTCTTTGTAAATGTGGGTATAAAACAAGCTCTTTATTTTTAATGCTCCTAAGTTTAAAAGCAAAGAAGCATCAAAATCTAAAAATAAAAAAACTTTATCACACTTCATCAAAGTTAGCTTGATAAAGGACAGAAATTAGAGGTATCTAGTATGAAGTTGAAATTTCAATTTACACTTGCTTTTATGTTAAGCGTGTTGTCTCTGGTTTGTTTTAGTGGGATGGCTATTTTAATTAATGGATCAAAAATTGCGGCATTTGATCATTCTATTATAATGTTTATTCAAGGATTCGAATCTCCTGGCTTAACGACTATTATGAAGTGCTTTACTTTCATTGGCTCTACACCATCCGTTGCAGTTATCTCTCTCTTTAGTTTATTTTTTCTTTATAAAGTATTAAAACATCGAACGGAGCTTATTTTATTTATCGCGATTATTGTAGGGTCTCCAATCCTCAATAAGCTGCTAAAACTAATTTTTCATCGTGCACGTCCTGATTTCCATCGATTAATCCAAATCAATGGTTATAGTTTTCCAAGTGGACATGCCATGAGTGCCTTTGCTGTTTACGGCGTCCTTTCATTCTTGATCTGGCGTCATATCCCGGCTCGCTGGGGACGGACACTTTTAATGGTTATTAGCATTACAATGATTCTAGCAATAGGTATTAGTCGTATTTACTTAGGTGTACATTATCCTAGCGACGTTATTGGAGGATATTTTGCTAGTGGTTGCTGGCTAGCTATTGCTATTTGGTTCTATCAACGCTATCAGGAGAAGAAGTTTGAACAAAGAAGATCTACTCAAAGTAAAGAATGAATACGATGATATATCAACGCGGAAATAATCATATAGGCTAAGGATGCAAGTGACTGGCTTCATAATTAAGTGTGGATTATCAAAAGTACTGATATGAACAGCCAGCATTGATTTATGGACGTTTTTTCAGTAGGGGGAATAAAAAACGAATCTATAAAAACTGCATTTTTTATAAAGATGATACACCACCTAGGAAATTAAATTTTTGATAGCATTCTACTTAAAACAGTCATAAAATTGACTGTTTTTATTATTAGAAAATGTAAAATAACGGTTACTTTTTTCTTGAATTTATTACAAAAAAATCAAATAAAACTGATCCATTTCTATCAATTGTAGCGGAAACTGTTAAATTTTATCTTTAAAAAGTGATATTGTTACAGGAATTCAATAAATATACTTTCAAAGCTATTTGTGGATTTAATTTTTACAGTATAAAAAATATTGAGAGTCATGATTACTGTATTACTCTGAGAGTAAGGATGAGCAACGTATGAACAAACTTACGATACCAGCCATATTAGTTATCTTCGCTTTATGGATCTTATTACAATTGGTTTTAGGCGGTAATATCTTTAAAAACCCGCTAAATTATTTTATCTTAATTACGGTTTTCTTTTTATTTATCAAGCAAGCAAAAGAAAAATAGCCTAGAATGTTCGCTACTGAGTAGTCTATAGCTATAGGCGCTTTTTCTTTTGGGTACGTTTAAATAATTTTATCTACAAGCTAATTAGAAAAGAAGGTTGAACCTTGCTTTATAAAAAACACCTTACGACTGTAAAAATGCTTAAAATTTGAAAAAATATTAAACAGTACCTTGCAATAAACAATAGTTGGTGATATATTGTAATTATTAGGAAATCATTGTGAATCAGTACTATACAATAAACAGTAGTGAACTGTGAAAAGAAAAGGGTGAAGAACAGTGAACGTACAATTTAAAAAAGGAGTTTTAGAGCTTTGTGTCCTTGTGTTGCTTGATAAAAAAGACCGCTATGGATATGAACTAGTTCAAAAAATCTCCGATCAAATTGAAATATCAGAAGGGTCCGTATATCCTTTGCTGCGCCGGTTAACCAAAGAAGAATACTTTACAACGTATTTAAAAGAATCTACAGAAGGTCCTTCAAGAAAGTATTATCAGCTCACAGATAAAGGAAGAGATTATTTATATGAACTTGTCGATGAGTGGAACGAGTTTTCAAGAGGTGTTAATCAATTAATTAAAGAAGGTGTGAACAATGTCAAAGAGTAGCTTTTTACAGCAATTAAATGAATCCTTAAAACCATTGTCTTCAAAAGAACGAGCAGATATTTTACAAGATTATGAAGAACATTTTTCCATCGGCTTAGAAGAAGGAAAAACGGAAGAAGAAATTGTAACGTCGCTAGGTTCTCCGAATCAAATAGCTAAAGAACTGCTGGCAGATTATCATGTTGAGCAAGCAACAGCTAAGGCAACAACTCAAAATATCTTAAGAGCCACGTGGGCCGTAATTGGTTTAGCTTTTTTTAATGTAGTGATTGTTCTTGGACCCGCCGTCGCATTAGCTGGCTTTATTTTGTCAGCTTGGGCCATAGGTCTATGTTTCTTGCTATCTCCGATTCTAGTTCTTGGTGAGGCTATTGTACATTCGAGCGGCTTTTTTCTCTTTAATCTTTTTATGTCTTTAGCATTTTGCGGAATTGGATATTTTATTATGTTAGGTATGTTAGTTGTAACGAAGCTAGCTATAAAAGGCTTTGTACGTTATCTAAAATACAATGTATCACTCGTGAAAGGCGGTTTAAAACGTGCTGAATAAAAAGAAACTCTCCATTCTTGCAGGTATTCTCATCCTTGTTGGGATTATAGGAGGCCTCCTTACGTATCGTGCTATTGATCCTGAACCTATTTCAAAAGAAAAAACGATCAACAGCAATCAAGTATCAAAGGTAAACATCGATACGGATAATACTCGTGTTCATGTATACCCTAGTAAAGGCAATGATATCAAAGTAACATTAAAAGGCGAAACATCTCCTAATATAAAAAGAGACTTCACTACTGCCGTTAGAAATTCAACGCTTTTTATCTCTTATAGTGAACGACAGCGCAGCTGGGTCAATTTTGACATTGTTAGTGTATTAAAACCGCTATCCATCAACGTTTATCTGCCTGAAAAACAGTATAATTCATTGGGGATTTCCAGCAACAATGGGTATGTGTCTGTTAAAAAATTAAGCGCAGCAGATGTTTCCATTCGCGCAAACAACGGACGTGTAGAATTAGAGAACATTGATTCACAAAACTTGAACACCAGCGTACACAATGGACTTACAAGCATAAAAAATACTGCAGCAAAAGCGGTTCAAGTAAAAGGAAATAATGGAAAAATAACGCTGAGTAACGTGGAAGGTAGTTTAGAAGGCGAAACGCATAACGGAAGCATCGCTCTTGAAACAGAAGAACTTGATCGAGATATTGACTTTAAAACGCACAATGGAAAGATTAAGATTACGACGGAAAAAGAACCAAGTAACGTTCAATTTAATGTTTCTGTCGACAACGGGAAAGTAGATATCTTGAATAAATATGATGGGGACGCTGTTATTGGAAAAGGAAAGAATATCATTAAACTAGCTACTCATAACGGCAGTATTTCAGTAATAAAGTAGCCTGTTAGCTATACGGCACAAAGCTCACCTGCAAAAAAACAGAGGCACAGCTAGCCGCAGATACTCAAAAAAGGGTTTCACTCATTGAACGTTGATGAGTGGAACCTTTTTTAATTTAGTTTATGGTGAAGTAATAGTGGCAGCTAAAAATGAGCCGTATACAAATCTCTTTTGGTTCTTGTAATTTGAGCATGGAAGGTCTACAAAAAATATATCTTCTTTTATCTTTTCTTCAAAAAAGGAATATTTCTGTAAATAAAACGATACTATTTTCTGATACAACCTATTCCTGCGAAAGGAGCAAAAATAAATGAAACGATATATTGCATACGGTTTGTTACTCACAGTGTCTTTAGTATTTGCGGTTTTTTTAATTGTTGATTGGCGCCAATACGAAACTGGGTTAGAACACGCTATTAAGCCTGCTGCTAATAACTATGAGAACAGCGAAAGCTATGTTTCTGACAAACGTATGATAGATGTCATTGTGAAGCTAACGGCAGAAAGTCCTGCAACATTTGGAACAAGATTAAAAAGTGCGCAAAGAATAGATGAGAAACGTGTCCATGTGAATACCAATAAGCTAGAAGGCATTATCGAGTTAAAAGATATAGAAGGTAAGACCTTGGTATGGCGTGTGCTAGACATCACATCAACTCATTTAATTATAGAAAGCAAGAACTGGGGAAATGAATAAGGGACCTGGTGATGGTTTCTTTCTCAATTAAAAGAGGCTGAGATAAAAATATGTTAGTGATGTCTCAACCTCTTTATGTCTTTCTTATAAGCTGTCGTTACCGATTGTTCTTAAAAAATTTAGTCAAAACAGAGGATGAAAGATATTTTTGATTTAATACTCATTAAAACATTCTTGAATCTTTTTAGGGTCCTTTGTTTTTGTTAAAGCAAGCATTAAAAGAATACGGGCTTTTTGTGGGTTTAGCGAATCGGATGTCACAAACGTATCTTTATCATCTGATTTTTCATGTGTCACAACTCCGCTTCCTACCCGGCTAGATCTCACAATAACTACGCCTTTTTTTACCGCATCTCTAGCACCTGTTAGGGCAGCATCAGATAGCAGTCCATTTCCTGCTCCTGCAACGACGATTCCTTTTGCTCCAGCTTTTACGGCTGTGTCATAAAAATTCCTAGAATCGTTTTGATACCCGTATATGATGTCTACTTGAGGAAGCTTATCTAATTTTGATACGTCGAATATTGATTGTGTTGTATGTTTGCGAGTTGGTTTGTTATAAAATATTACCTTATCTCCAGCTATTTCCCCTACATATCCTTGTTCAGGGGATTTAAACGTATCTACTGCCGTTGTATGTGTTTTTGTTATATAACGAGCTGCACCAATTCGATCGTTGAGCGCTACTAAAACACCGGTATTTCGTGCTTCTTTTGTAGAAGCAATTTTCACTGCATTATACAAGTTTAGCGGTCCATCTGCACTTATAGCGGTAGCTGGTCTCATTGAACCAACCACAACCACAGGTTTGTCACTCTTTACTACTAAATTTAGAAAATAAGCCGTTTCCTCCATCGTATCAGATCCGTGCGTCACGACAATTCCGTCAACATTCTTAGAAGCTAATAGTGTATTAATTCGCTTCGCTAACTTTAACAAAATGCTGTTATCTATATTTTGACTTCCGATATTTACGACCTGTTCTCCGCTTACATTCGCTACTTTTTTTAACTCAGGAACAGCTTTAATGATGGCTTTAACATCAAGAGCTCCTGATTCATATCCAGTTGTGTCTGTGCTGCTTTCAGAAGAGCCTGCAATCGTACCTCCAGTGGCCAAAATTTTTATATTGGGCAGCTCTTCTTTCACTGAATGTTTTACAGTCATTTTAGAATCATTTACCGATGCATTGACCAATGATAAAGGTCCCGAAAATAAGATAACGCTTGATAAAAAGGTAAGGCCTACTATTCTTTTCAGTTCCATCATTACTTAGCTCCTTTTAGGCAAAAGACATGTAACGGTATTATTGGTAATTTGAATTTAAAATATCCAATCATTTGTCCGCACGAAGAATAAATGGATAAACGCATTATTCTTATGAGATCCTTCTTGTTTTTTCTGCTTTTTAAGATACATGATATAAACGTAAAACGGATTTCAGAAAGGGGTAAAGCAGTCTAGTAGCATCCTCTTCCTGTCGGAATATTAGGTATTGGAGAACCACTTGGTTATGGAATTATTCTTCCATTAGAGCGCCCGTTCATTACGGCTTGTATCGGTGGAGGAATTGGAGGAGCCGTAATTGGAATGTTCGGAAACGTTGATTCCATCGCTATCGGTCCATCTGGTTTCGCTTTAATTCCATTAATTGCTCACGGTTTATGGCTGAAATATATCATTGCCTTACTTGCAGGATATGCTGGAGGGTTCATCTGCACATATTTATTTGGCATACCAAAAGAGGCTATTACAGAAGGCTCTAATAACAAAGAAGTACCTGAAGCGAAGACAAAAACTAAAGTTGCTGCAACAGGTGAGCAAAAAGAAATGAACGATACAACTTTAGGAAGCGCATTCAAACTTCCGTTTGACGGATATATTGTGCCTCTAGAAGACGTCCCTGATGCTGTTTTTTTCTTCAAAGATGATGGGAGACGGTTTTGTCATCGAACCAACTAATAATATTCTTGTTTCTTCTATCAATGGGGAGGTTGTTAGCATCTTTCCTACAAAACATGCCATAGGTCTAAAAACAGATCAAGATCTAGAGTTATTAATTCACGTAGGGTTAGAAACAGTGAACTTGAACGGGAAAGAGTTTACATGTCTAATTAAAGAGGGAGAAAAGGTTACACAAGGAACCCCGCTTTTAAAAATAGACCTAAACTACATTAAAGAAAATGCTAAATCACTTGTTACACCAATCATCTTTACAAATTTATCTGAACATAATCAAATACAGTTATTAAAAACAGGGTACAATGAGCAAGGTATAACAAATATTATTGAGCTAGTTTCTAAAAAACAGTAAGTTAATTAAATCTAATTGATTATTTAAGGGTACTTTTCTAAATAGAAGAGTACCCTTTTTTACTGGCGGCAATTCATCACCTCTAGAGAGTAACCAGGGCTGGATTGGCTATTGGTTCGTTTTTGTAATATTAAACATTAAGCAATGATAGGTTACTTTTACGCCATTTTCGTCACGATGATTATTTTCATATAAATTGATCAACTGACGAAAAAAGGAAGGGCGCTGACAGTAGCTTTCCTCGTTACTGTTACTTGCTCCAATCTTTTTTATTGATGTAAAAAATGCCTGGACCGTCGGAAAGTATTGAATCTCTAGGTTCTCCATTTTTAATAGTTTAAATGGATGCTCCCCCAATGAAAGTAATGCTTGTTCACAAATTTGAGACAACTCTTCAAGAGAAAAAAACAATTGGCCAGGTGAACTGTTACTGAAAAGACCAAGCTTTTGTTTCGCATGACTGTAGCATGAATGAAGCTCTTGAAATGTACGATTTCCAAAGGTTGAAAATAGCAAGCTGCCTGTAGGCTTGAGTTGTTTATACAATTTTTTGATTGTCGTATGAAGACTATTAAACCACTGAAATGTTGCATTCGAAATAATAAGGTCATAACCTCTTTCTATACTTATCTCCTCGATATCTCCGCATATAAAAGAAACTCGATTTTCCCTTATTTTTTTCTTTGCTAACCCAATCATTCCTGATGACAAATCAATTGCTGTAATAGCGGCCTTAGGAAATTTTTTGCACAATAATTGTGTTAAATAACCCGTGCCGCACCCAACTTCAAGAATAGCTATTTTCTGGTTAAAGAAATTAGTGGGAAGCTGATCTATTAACTGGTTTGCCATGCTTTTTTGTACATCGGCATAAGCATCATAAGTTTTAGCATGATTATTGAACCTTTTCTTTAAAAGTTGCTTATTAATCATAAATGAGCTCCTTTTCGAGAAATTTTTCTATAAGTTGCGTACAGTGCTGAGGCTTTGTAAAAAAAGGAATATGGCCAGCTTTTTCTAAAATACACAGCTGCGCTTTTCCACCAATTCTTTCAGCTATGAAAGAAGAAGACTCAGGTAAACATATTTGATCATCTTTTCCATGGATCAACAAACAAGGAGTTTGAATTTGGTTAAGTTGCATTCTAACATCTTTTTGGAGTAAATAATCCAGCCCTGTAAGGAGGGAGTACATACTGTCTCCTTGATAATCACGCTGAACAACTTCCATAAATTGATGATGAAATTCTTCTTCTTTTTCAGATTTAGTGAACATAGCGTTATAAAATGAAGTAAGGGTTTTTTCTTTATTACGCTGTAGCTGTTTTTTCATACGTTCAACGATACGTTGTTCCCATCCAAATGTATTATGCATGCCGTTTGTAAAGCGACTAGTTCCGCCGATTAATATGAGTCCTTCTATCTTGCTAGGGTATAAACTAGCAAGTTCAAGCGTTACAAGGGAACCTAATGACCAACCCATTAAATAAACAGTACCTGGAGTAGAAGTAAGCAATTGGATTGCTCGTTCTCTAAAGTCACTTAGTTCTTTTACGCTTCGCCAGTCTCTAAACAAAACGTTACATATAGCAGACAATGATTTTATGATTGGGTGAAACGCTGCTTTTTCCATTCCCCATCCGGGAAATATTATAATAGTGGATGGTTTCATTGAATCACGCTCATTTCTTTTCCAATTATAGAAATTCTCTTTATGGCCCAATCTAAATCTTCTCGAGTATGATCGGCTGTTACAGTAAAACGAATTCTTGCTTTATTTTCAGGAACAGTAGGGGGCCTAACTGCAATAGCAGCAATTCCTTCTTTCTGTAAACGCTCTGCAAACTGCATTGTTCTTTTGTTTTCTCCCGTTAAAATTGGAATGATTTGAGATTGACTATTGCATGTGTTAAATCCTTCGTATGTAAGTGCCTTCCTAAAAAATAGTGCATGTTGTTGAAGAAGTGCGCGACGCTCTGTGTCTTGTTGCACCTTTTCAATCGCAGCCGTTATTGCACCGAGTATAGCAGGGGGAAGAGCAGTTGAATAAATGAATCCTCGCATTCTATTTTTTAAATAATCTATGACCCACTGTTTTCCGGTAACATAAGCTCCAAATGACCCTAGCGCTTTACTAAACGTTCCCATTTGAATATCAATTTTATCTTGCAGATTAAGAAAATGCGCATATCCTTCACCATTTTTTCCGTATACACCGCTTGCGTGAGCTTCATCAACCATTAACATTGCGTTATATTGCTCTTTTAATTTAACAAGATCCTCGAGCTTGGCAAAATCACCATCCATGCTGAAAACAGTATCTGTTACAATTAACTTCCGTGACTCCATGGGAACTTTTTTTAATGAATTTTCTAGGTGGTTCATATCGTTATGGCGATAGCGTTGAAGTGTTGCGCGGCTCAGTAGGGCGCCATCAATGATACTTGCATGATTTAACTTATCGCTGAAGATGAAGCCGTTACGCGGAACCAAGGCTGAGATGATTCCTAGGTTTGCATTATAACCACTATTGATAATAAGTCCTGCCTCAGCTTTTTTCCAATTAACAAGTGCTTTTTCTGCTTTCTCGTAAAGAGAGTGATTTCCTATTATTAAGCGTGAAGCTGTTGCTCCTATTCCATATGTCATCACAGCATCACTCATTGTTTTCTTCAGGCCATTATCTCCTGCGTAGCCTAAATAGTTATTAGAGGCAAGGTTTAACATCCTATGTCCATTGACTATAAGCCATGGTTGTTCAGCAAATTCTGTAGTAACAAGGTGCCGATTTTGAAAAATTTCATCTAAATAGGCAAGTTCTCTTTTAATATCTTCTTCCCAATCCAATACGCTTTCACCACCGACAATAAGATTAGTTAACTTTAATTTTAATATAGTTAACATATATATCTAATCACTCCTTTAGAAGAGTGTCAAGATAAAATGGTTAAGTGTCATGTTAAATCAGGAGAAGTAGTTTATAGCTTATTACTTCATAAATCTCAACACTACATGAGATGAAAGAGGTTATAAAAACAACTCTTAAATAAAAGAAACAAACTCCTAATGGTAGGGAGTTTGCTTCTTTTTGTTTTTTAAATACTGCTGTTTAATAACAAACGTCTTTTCCAACATGTTTTCGATTTATTTACACGCATCATATTAATCTAGCAATTTTATTTGCTTTACTAAACACTTCATATTGATTATCCTCTTTTTCTTAGTTATAATGTAATTGTTACATTTGTAATAATAATGTAATATTTTTGTAACTTATATCATTTTTGCGATGTTAGATAGAATGGTAGCTAATTTTAAAAAATGAAAAGCTCTTTATGGATAAGCCCTTAGCGGTTGTGGTAGTAGCTGTGAGGGGAAAACTTTAGATAAAAAGGTGAGGACGATGTTGAAAAAAATATTTATTTTAGTTGTTCTAGGATATATATTCTTGAGTAGCAAGTATTTTCTTCAAAATTATGTGTATGCGGGCACGTATGAGCAAGATATAAAGATTAACGATGACTTGGTGTCGAGTCTTCTTTTAGAAAAAGCTGTGTTTTAACGGCTTTTAAGACGCTAAATTTTATATAAAGAGGTAATGGGTAGAGTTGTAATTTCTGAATATTGTCAGTCTCTTTCCTTATCTTCAAAGGTAAAAAGCAGGCGGTAGTTAAAATGATTGCAGGACTTCGGTTCCTAATAGATTTTTACATTGCCTAGACAATAACAAAGTAGAGAAGAAAGATGTAATTGAGAAGAGAAGGCTGAGGGAGTAAGAATAAAATGAAAAACTATTTAAATGTGGAAGAAGGAAAAAATAGCTGGAAGCGTTATGTAAGTACAACAATCCTTGCTTCTATGTTTATGCTGTTAGGATCAGTTATTTATATTATTGCTGAAATGATAATGGTTGCAGCTGATGAAAGTGGAAAATCATATGTTGATTTTGATAGCGGAGTAGCTGTAGGAATCAATGCTAATCTTGATTTTCTGTTGTCTCATATTATGTACATATGCTGGATTTTTGGTTTATGGATCGGGATTCGTTTTATTCACAAACGAAAAATGAAATCATTAATCACTGCTAACAAACGTGTGAATTGGAAGAAAGTAATATGGGCTTTTGGAGCTTTTAGCCTGTTACTAATCATTTCACAATTAATTGATGTTGTGTTTAACCATTCGGATTATTCATGGAACCATGTAAGTGTAAAAGAGTATGTACTATTAATACTTATTACATTTTTATTAGTACCTATTCAAACAACAACGGAGGAGCTTTTCTTTAGAGGACTTCTTCTTCAATGGGTGAGTAAGAAAGTGAAGCGTCCAATTTTACTTGCGATTATTGTGGGACTAATGTTTTCAATAGGTCATTTTGCTAATCCTGAAATGAATAAATCCATTATATTGGTGGGACTAGATTATATTGTAGCTGGTTTTGCTCTTACATATATCGCGATTAAAACAAAAAGCTTAGAAATTACCATTGGCGCACACGCAGCCAACAACATGTTTCTCGCTCTGTTCCTTACAACGGACGATTCTGTTTTCGGATCTATACCGAGTTTGTTTAAGGTAGCTGACACTGAGCCAGGAGCTAATCTTATTTGGTCGATTGTTATGTTTAGTGTTTTCTATATCTTATGTAGAGGGAAGATAAAAAAGGAAGAAGCAGCTGAAAAAGATCAGCTTATTGCTTAAATTGGCAGAACCAATAACTAAACAGGATAGGAGATGTAACAGAGTGAGTGGAAATCACGATGAAAATAAACCATTGACTCGCGCAGAAATGAAGCGGGGCCACTTAGCTACTCAACATCGCATTTTGAATGTACTTATCGTTCTTGCATCGATTGCTGCAGTGTATCTAGCAATAAAAACCATACTTTAAAAGAGCAGCATTAAATGCTGCTCTTTTTGTTTTGTAAAAACACGCGCACGCAACTACCAATTGAAAAAAGCTTTTAACGAAATCATTGTAGCCGCGTAGATAAGAGATGAGATTAAAAAGGTAGGCAAATGCGCATGTTTTTCAAAAGGAAGCTCTTTACTGATCACGTTAAATAACATTGCACCTGAACTAAAAGCAATCATCGACTCAATGAGCAGTCCTGATGAAGGGCCGAAAACGCCCAGAATGGACCCAAGAAAAGTTGCTCCGGCCAGCATATAGCGACCTCTAGTTTTGTGTAGGCGCGGATGTTTTTTTCCTAGATGGTAAGACCACCCGATAAAATGAAGGCTGATAGCCAGTCCGTAAAATACTGATTCAACTCGCTTAACATCGGTTGAAAATACGACGTAAGAAATGATAAAAGAATAAACCATAAAAAAACTAGCCTGTACCATGTACACGGTCAGTTCCGTTAGGTGTGTGGCTGCTTTTGTCTGAGCAAATGAATACACAGAAAAATAGACGAGTAAGCCGAGAAGACCAAGAAAATATAGTTCAGTATCAAGGGCTAGCGACCCTCCAAACTCTTCTTGTTTCTTGTGAAGCGTCGGTAAGATATAAATAAATACATAGGCAATAGCTACACCGCCTGATAATGAGAGCAGCTTTTGCTCCCCGATTGGAGAACGTTCGACAATCGTTAATGCGTATAGTTGAATGAGGATAAAAACAATACCTATTATGATTGATTCAATTGTAACCATGATGGTCTCCTTTTAAGGTTCACTTTTATGGTTTAATTCCCTTTAATAGAAGAAGAGAAACCATACTTTAAGTGGATACTTCTTAAAGAGGCGCGTTCATTAAGGGGATATTGTACCTTAATTATTTCTTAAAACGTATTATTAAAAAGATTTGCTTTTGGTTACCACAAACATGAAAAAACCTTGTTTGGTATACTCTGTTCAATAACCTGTTTGTTTTGACTTTATGTTACAATAAATTGATATCTAAATGAGAAAGAGTGATAACTGCCGTTTATCGGATATGAATGTGTATCAACTTTATTGAGAAATTTAGAATTTTAAACAGAAGCACTAATGAACCACGGGTGTGCAAAAGTTTTTTACGATAAAATGAGTGGAGAAACAAAATAACGACCTGGTCTAGAATTAGTAAAAATATCAATACAAAATAATACCATTTTTTACGAAAGTAGCAGGCACTACTCTTGGCTCGGTTTAGTAGAAGATGATCCATATAGCTAGCTCTCAATTACAGTAATAGATAGTGTTAACTAACTAGACTTTATACGTTAACATCATGGGACTGAACAAGAAGAAAAAGGGAAAGTTTAAAAGTGATTAAAGAACGATTGTGAAAATCACGCGGGAATGAATTGAAAAGAGGTTATAACATGGCTAGAGGTCGGAAATTTGATACAATTGACTTATTCCGTTCTACCAAAAAGCTTATTATCCAAACTGGATATGAAGGGTTTACAATTGGTCAATTAGCGAAAGAATTAAATGTTACACGAGCAGCAATTTATAAATATTATCAAAATAAAGATGAATTGCTATTAGACTTTATGTTAGATGAAATAACAAATACATTAACAAGCTTTTCCTCTATTCCAAAGGAATTACCTTTCTTAGAAAAGATAGACTTACTCTTGGAAAAAATATTCATGTACAAGGATTTACATTTAATTCTTGGAATTGGAATACCTACAAAAAATATCCCTTTGCTAGAAGCTAAGAAAGAAAAGCTTTCTCATATGCACCATGAGCTATACAAGCCTCTTATACATATAGTGCAGCAAGGAAAAGAAGAGGGCTTCATTGAAATGGATATGCCAAATGAAATGTTGTTAGGGTTTATATTTCAAAGTATTTCTATTCCTAACCATTCTGGAATGGACGCTGAACAAGTACTCATCTATACGAAAAAGTTAATTTTAGACGGTATTATAAAAAGAAAGTGACAAATGTGTAACTTATGTATATAATAACCTTTGTACGACACATAGGTTATTTTCGTTCAAAAGTAACAAATATGTAACTTATAGATGCAGTGAGTGGTGCGAAAATCACATCTGTTATTTTTTTTGTTTGAAAGTAACAGGTGTGTAACTAATTTTAAAGGGAGAGTTTAAATTTATTTTTAGAAACTAAGTAATTAACTTACACATACTGACCTGCATATATAGTAATTTTTTTAAAAGTATATAAGTTATTTTTTTGTTTGAAAGTGACAAATGTGTAACTATTTTTGAAGGGAGAGGTTAAAGTTGTTTTTAGCAATTAAAGAATTAAAACATGCTAAATTTCGTTATGTAATGATGAGTATTATCATCGTTTTAATTGCTTGGCTAGTGTTTATTTTATCGGGACTGGGAAATGGCCTTTCGACATTAAGTGCTGCCACAATTAAAAACTTAGATGCAGATTATGTAGTTTATGAGAAAAGTGCTGGTACTACGTTTAGCAAATCTATCATGTCTGGTAATTTAATTAACGATATTAGAAAAAACACAGATGTAAAAGATGCCGCTGTTTTCGGATCATCAATGGGAGCAATTTCTAAAGAAAAAACTGATGATAGCAGCAAGAAAACAGATGTAGCAGTAGTTGGAATTACTGCAGGATCCTTCATTGAGCCAAACGTTATAGAAGGGAAGCAACTTTCAATTAACAAGAAATTTGGCGTGCTAGCCAATAGTAATTTGAAAGATGAAGGGTATAAAGTTGGGGATGAAATTCTTGTTTCTAATTCTAAATTGAAATTAACTATTATTGGTTTTGTCGAGAATGAAACATTCAACCATTTACCGGCGTTATTTACGAATATGGACACTTGGAGAGAGTATCAGTATGCAGCACCAGGGGCTGACAACGGCATTAAAAATCCAGTGCAATCTATTATTTTAAAAGCTCCTCAATTAGATGCAGCTAAGCTGGATAAACAGGTGGAAGGAATTAAAACTGTTACAAAATCGACCGCTGTAAAAGGAATGCCTGGTTATAAAGAGGAAAATGGAACCATTTTAATGATGCTTTCATTTTTGATTGTTATTTCAGCTTTTATCATCTCAGTTTTCTTTTATGTTATAACAATTCAAAAAACTCCTCAATTTGGTGTAATGAAAGCAATTGGAGCTTCAAATCGATTTATTTCTAAAGCTATTGTTGCACAGGTATTTATTCTGTCTTTCTTTGGAATTTTGGCAGGGATAGGCATAACATATGTAACCGCTCTTTTCTTCCCTAAAAATATGCCTTTTGATTTAGATGTTAAATTAGTAATTTTATATGCAATTACGTTATTAGTTATCAGTCTATTAAGTTCTATTGTTTCAGTCCGACAAATTACAAAAATTGATCCATTAACAGCTTTAGGGAGGGTGGAATAAATGAGCAGTATTCAGTTGCACCAAGTTACAAAACAATATACGGAGGGAACTTCTACTCTAACAGTTTTAAAAGAAGCTTCTTTAAAGGTTAATCCTGGAGAGCTGGCAGCGATTGTAGGACCATCTGGTTCAGGAAAGAGTACTTTACTATCTATTATCGGTGCATTAATGAAGTCAACATCTGGAAAAGTAATTGTAAATGGAAAAGATGTAGGGCTATTAAATGAGGAGCAGCTAGCCAAATTTCGTTTAAACGAAATAGGTTTTATTTTACAATCATCTAATTTAATTCCTTACTTATCTGTAATGGATCAGTTAATTTTAATTAAAGTAATGGCTGGTAAAGCAAGTAATGTGGATCGTCAGCTTGCCAAAAAAATATTGAATGAACTTGGGTTAGGAGATAAGATAAACAAAATGCCTAATGAATTATCTGGCGGTGAGCGACAGCGCGTAGCAATTGCCAGGGCCTTTTTTAACCAGCCAAGCGTTATTCTAGCTGATGAGCCAACAGCAAGCTTAGATTCAGAACGTGCTCATGAAGTAGTGCAATTAATTGCGGGTGAAGTGAAAAAACGAAAAAAAGCAGCAATCATGGTCACGCACGATGAACGTATGTTAGCTTACTGCGATCATGTATATCATATGGAGGATGGAAAACTAATAGTAAATAACGTTATGAACTAAGAAATAGAGATAACGACGCTTGATACTACTAACCTTATTATTCTTTCTTTTATAAGGTGAATAACTAAACTAGTAGCTAACTAATTGCTTTGCATGGTGATTTTGCGACAGTTGGCGAATAAGAAATATTGGTATTTGTATGTGAATCTACAAACCTAACTAGACTTATAAAATATTCCCTCTGTGTCTAATAAATAAAAAACCTTTGCCCAGAAGGGCAAAGGTTTTTTATTTAACTATTTCTTAAGGAAGAAAACGAAATCCTTGAAAACAGAATTCCTTTAATTATAATTAATGGTAAAATAATCAATATAAAAAGAAATAAGATAACTGATTTAATATCTCAAACTAATGAATTAACTCTAATTAAGGATAAAGATTGAATATACGTACAAAGGAGTAGATAAATAAATGAGTACAAAAAAAATATACCTTACGCCGTTTGAAACAGCTCATATTCAATACTTACATAAATGGTTAAATGATGAACGGGCAATACGAATGGTAGGCAGAACACCTTTAACTTATGAAGAGGTAGTGCAAGAAGTAGAAAAGAAAAGAATGAACAACGATTTAATTTTAGGAATTGAAAGCGAGGAAAAAGAATTAGTTGGATGGGTATTTCTAAAAGATATAGAATACGCACATGGAAGAGCTAGTATAGGAATTCTTTTATCTTCAGAATCTAGAGGGCAAGGATACGGTCAAATGGCCATGGAGCAAATGATTGATCTAGGGTTTAAACAGCTCCGTCTAAATAAAATCTATTTAACTACAAGAGGAATAAACGAACAGGCAATTGCATTGTATGAAAAAATCGGTTTTGTTACCGAAGGGAAATTAAGAAATCATGCCTATGTGGATGGGAAGTACGTAGATACATACTTTATGGGTATACTGGCATCAGAATGGAAAAAGTAAACTTACTTCTTCACCATAAAAAGCTAAGCTTACAGACTATCATGAAAGTAAAAAAGCTAGTGCTTGTATTGTACAAAAGTCACGATTTCATATATCATTTATTTGCCGCCCGTAAGCGCAAATGATAAAACTGTAATAATATACGAAGTACTTTAGTATTTACTAAATAAACTATGAATCTCAGGTAAGAGAGAATTAGAGTGATTATAACATTTTTAAACTTTGTATGTATATGAAACTACAAATCTGGCCACACTAATAACATATTCTCCCTATTACAATAAAGTTAAAAATCCTTTGCCTGCATGAGGGAAGGATTATTTTTTTATAAATCCTGCTTTTATTGGTTGTTAATCTAAATAAAGGGGAATCACATATATTAAGAGCACACAAAGGGGATAAATAGTAGTGACAAATTATAGGTACTATACGGGATCCCTGTTCACCAGGGAATTAGAACGTTTAAAAGAAGAATATATTCAACTTGATTTCGACGATGTGAAAAAAATGGTTGAAGAAGATATTTTACTGTTAGAAAAAGCGGTGAATATGTTGTCTACGAATACAGTTTATTAAATTAGGCAAACTGCTCAAGGTGCAATAAAGCATTATTTAACGACCGCTGTTAATTCAACTTAAAAAAATGGCTACCTCTTTTGATTGGGAAGAGGTGGTCTTTTTCAATTTACAGACTGGATAAGATATACTAAGTAAAAAAAGCGTTTGAAAGCACTTTATAACATTTACTAGTTTCTAAGAAATGTTGCCCAAACAAAAAAGGACATTTCTTCTATGTCCTGTTCCCTCGTATCAGCCCCGCCTACGCTAAATACTATGACAGCCACTCATGCCATCCAACCTATACTTAGTATAAACGAAAGCGTTTACAAAGTAAAGATATTGATGAAATATTCTGTCTATTTTTTATATGAAACTTATCTATTTCGAATAATATCAAATATGATAGGTGACATTTTTAATGTCTGGAGATTAATTCACTCATTAATCTGTTTAAAGCAATGTGTAATATATCATGCTCTGTATACTCTTGTTCAAAAGCTAGACTTCTTTTTTCTTTTTTCTTCAACAACTTTTTAATTTCATCACATAAATAAATTTGAGAATCCAAAAGCTTTATTTCTTTTCTATCTTTTGTTTGTTTAGACATGAAATCAACTCCTTTATGATTCTTTAAGGAACTATTCTATCTTGAAAAGTAAAATCCTTCTTCTATTACATCGGAATAACGTAATGGGGTTTATTTATCAGAAGGAATCATCTTAGATTAGAGAAAAATGGATCCTGTTTTTAAGAAACACTGTGTAAACAATACTACAAGATGTTTCATTTTTTGGCTGGAAAGAGGTAGGTCTTTTCTGTTTTCACTCTGTATATCGTGTTCAATCTTAGTTACTATAATCATTTTTAAAGGAACCAATCAAGTAGAAGAACCCTTGGATCAGTCCTATTCACTGTCCAGGGTTCTTTTTCCGAAATAAGCAGCTTTACGTCATACATTCTTGGTATGCAAACGTTTCTCTGAGAAGCGAGCAGTGAAAGACATTACGCTTACAAGCAGCACGAGTGAAATGATATATTTAGAATAATATTATTATTGGTGAAAATGATTTAGGAGAGAAAACTATGGAACTCAAACAGTTAAAAATTTTTCAAATTGCTGCCAGAGAACTAAACTTTACTCGAACAGCTGAAATTCTTCACTATGCTCAATCAAGTGTAACAGCTCAGATTAAATCTCTTGAGGAAGAACTTGCTGTCCAACTTTTTGATCGGTTGGGGAAGCGAGTTATCTTAACTGACGCTGGAAAGCGCTTTAAGCTATATACGGACAAGGTGCTTGATTTAACCGAAGAGGCAAAGGAAACTGTAGGTGGGAATGAAGAGCCTAGCGGGACGTTAACAATATGTGCTTCAGAAACCCAATGCACCTATCGCTTACCAGCTTTGCTGAAACTATTTCAAGCTCGTTTTCCTAAAGTGAAACTGATTTTTCGACCTGGAATTTCTGAAAATGATTTTGAGGATTTACTTGCTCAAGGTCTCATAGATGCTGTTTTAATATCGATGACTTGCATTAACTCGGATAAGCTGATTGCCGAGCAGCTTGTCGCGGAACCTATTGTTATAGTAAGTCCGCCGAATCATCCTTTAGCCGATAAATCTGAAGTAAGACCCGTGGATCTAGACGGTCAGTCGCTGCTTTTTACTGAGAAGTGCGATTATCGAAATATATTTGAAGCATCACTTGTTGATGCAGCCGTTCAACCGTTATGTGATCTTGAACTTGGTGATGTAGAAGCTATCAAAAAATGTGTAATAGCTGGAATTGGAATAGCAGCACTGCCTAAGCTAGCAGTGGAGAAGGAAATAGAGGAAGGGAGTATGAGTGTATTAAGATGGAAAGGTCCGGAGTTTCCAATCGTAACTCAGCTGGTCTGGCATAAAGACAAATGGGTGTCTCCAGCTTTGAGTGCTTTTTTAGATGTAACTAGAGAAGTAATACTGGATCATTAAGGGGATTAGTATTTGAATCTATTTTTATTGAACAACAAGATTGGGCTGCATAAATAAATTGATTACATAGTATAGAGGTTACTAATCGGTTTTTTAGATAGTAACAATCTAAATATTCATCTGTAATGATTGGGGCCGGGCTTGTATTATATATGATAAGAAGTTTGTTGGATATACATATAGTTTATTTATGTTCTCTACTACATTACTATTCTGTATGTGTATTGCCTAAACCACCATAAGTATAAGTTACCTGCAGCGTAACAGTTGAATCTGCTAATGGTAGAGAAGGTTAAAATTCAGTTAAGAGATGTATTTGATTTTAGATAATGGGAGGGGTATAAATGAAATCCTATAACTATTTTTGTTCTACTCAAATTGAGGTAGGGACGGGAAAAGCTAAAGAATTACCAGAAATGCTAAAATCTCTAAATATTGGTTCATCCATTTTAATTGTGAGTGATCCAGGTGTGGTCCGTACAGGACTAGTTTCACCAATTATAACGGCCCTGGAGGCTTCTGGTTATCGCGTATTATTATTCGACTCCATTGAGCAAAATCCTCGAGATGCAAATTGCTTGGAGGGTGCAAAATTATTTCGTGAATTTGGTGCAGATGCAGTTGTTGCCGTTGGTGGCGGAAGTGCAATGGATACAGGAAAAGCTATTGCACTGTGCGGTCCAAACGGCGGGGAACCATCTGACTATGCAGACGGCCGACTTTTGTATTCAAACATTGCACCAGTTATTTGTATTCCAACTACTTCAGGTACGGGCTCAGAAGTTACTCGTTCTGCTGTTATTACGGAAGCATCTACACACCGAAAGATGACACTCAAACATAGTTTGTTAAGACCCGTCTTAGCGATTCTTGATCCTGAACTAACATTAAGTCTTCCGCCTTCTGTTACTGCTGCTACTGGAATTGATGCACTCGTTCATGCGATTGAAGGTTATACGTGTAAAGTAACAAATCCTATTTCACAAGCGCTCGGAGCTCAAGCAATGAGAACCATTGTGTCGGCACTGCCTATCGTTTTCCGCGATGGCAAAAATGAAGCAGCTCGTCAAGATATGCTGGAAGGAAGTCTCTTAGCAGGCCTTTGTTTTGGATCTGCAGATGTTGCTTCAGTACACTGCTTAGCAGAAGCGCTTGGAGGACTTTATGATACCCCGCATGGAGTTGCTAATGCTGTATTTTTGCCATATGTATTAAGATTCAATTCTATGGAGAATAAGCAATTGCATGCGACATTAGCACGGTATATGAACTTTGCCAAGGATTCAGATTCAGATGAAATAGCTGTTAAAAAATTAATTCAAGGGATTATAGAGTTAACCGAATCATTAAATATTCCTAAATTAAAAGATTTAGAGGGTGTAAAGAAAGAAGACTTTCCGAGCATTGTAAGGTTGGCCATGCAAAACAACTCAACATCAAGTAACGTCTGTTTAATTACGGAGACTGATTATATGCAAATTCTTGAACAAGCTTACTTTAACTCTGTAGATCGAAATTGGAATTCTGGAGTAGAGAGCTTGAATTAAAAGATAAAGAGTAAATATAGAAGACACTCATCAAAAAGAAGCCCTTGATACAATTAGCAAGGGCTTTCAAAAATATGAGAATCACAGTTAATACATATTTTTCCTGGTTCTAAGCAGTAAGCTTTGAATCATTATTATCTTTAGATGCTTGATTCTTGTTTCTTAAAAGAAATGCACCAAATAGAGTAAAGATAGTAACAATAACCCCCATGATTAAGTATGTTTGACGAAAGCCAATGGAATCGTATAGATTTCCTACGATAGGAGAGAGTATAACAGCCCCTAGCTGCATTGCGAACTGGTATCCAACCAAATATAAAATTGAAGAGAATTTTGTATCAAAATGTGTAGCAAGATATTTAAACACAGAAACGATGATAATGGCAAACTCTGGTGCGTTAAGAAGCTTAATAAATGAAATGCTGTATGGATCTGATACTAACCCTGAACCTATCACGCGCAAAATCATAATGATTCCCGCTAAAATTAAACCTCCTTTAGGACCGACTTTACGGACAATGAATGGAGCAACTAATAACATACCGGACTCTAAAAAGACCTGACCTGCGTTCAAGTAACCGAATATTTGGTTACCTAATTGTTCGGTTGGGAACAAAGAGGCATAATATACAGGGAATTGCTGATCAAACACATTATAAATACAGCCCGTCCCGAGCATAAAAATCATAAAAACCCAGAAATCTTTTCGTTTAAATAAACTGCCCAAATCTTGAATAGAAAGGGACTTTGCCTTTTTTTCTTCGATAGTGGATACTTCTACTTTTGTAAGAAAAATAACAAGTAATAAGAGAATGCCTGATCCCGATGCAATCCAAAAGTTGATATCAGGGTTAATATTAAGCATTCGTCCCCCGATGGCAGCTGCAACGGCAGCTCCTATTGATCCCCAAAGTCTTGCACGACCGAATTCAAACTCGTACTTTCTTCCAACTTTTTCAATATATGACTCGATAGCTGAGATACCAGCTAAAAAAGTGATGGCAAGATAAGACCCACCTGTCAGAGCTCCTAACCAAAAATTCCAGTTTAAAAGTGGTTGATAGATAAAAATGAGAAATGGTCCAGATAAAATAACTAAAATTGAAATGAAGTATAATAAATTCTTTCGTAAGCCCAATTTGTCAGAGATATATCCATAAAGCGGTTGGAAAAGCATAGTAAAGATAGCGTTTACAGAAAAAACAATACCTGTTTGTGCTCCGGAAAGGTTAAGGCTTTGCCCCAACCAGATAGCAAAAAAAGTGAAAATAGAGGCAATAGATAAGAAGAACAAGAAAAAGAAACTGCTTAGCTTCCAGTAAAGTTTATTGTTTTGCATATTTAAATCCCCTTTGCTGTTTATGTATCTAAATTTTATTTAGAAAGCGTTTTCGATTTGATTGTATTATATATGGTACCGATTTCATATGTCAATAAGAAATTAATTAACAAAAACACCCTTTAAAAAAGGTTTATTTAAGTATAATGTGTTTTTTTGAGTATGGTACTGATTTCTTACTTGTGAAACAAACACTTTTAAGTACGCTGATTTATTAAGCATGAAACATTTTATATAAAAAGGTTCTGTTTTAAATAGTCACAGTGATTTTACTGGTAATCTTATTGAACGCATGATATAGAGATGCAAACGAATTCATTCATTGCATTGTGGCTCTTTCTTAACGTAAAATAAGTATGAAACTGATTTCAGTTAGTGATGGAGTGATAAATAAATGCCTACCATATATGACGTAGCAAAATTATCGGGGTTATCAAAAACAACCGTTTCCCGTGTTATAAACAATCATTCGTATGTTTCAGAGGAGAAAAAAAATCTGGTGCTAAAAGCAATGAAAGAGCTTAATTATACCCCGAACCCTTCAGCAAGAAAGTTAAGGGGACAGGTAACGACTACAATTGGTGTCATTGTACCAAGAATCGTAAATCCTTTTTTCTCTTATTTAGTCGATTCAATTGAACAAATTGCTTATAAAAACGGCTATCATGTATTAATTTTTCAAAGTAATGAAGACAAAGAGAAAGAATTGGCCTTTTTAAATTTACTAAAAACAAAGCAAGTTGACGGAATTATTATGACCTCTATTGAGAATGACTGGAGTATCATAGAACCGTTTACTGAATCTGGTCCTATTTTGTTATGCAATGAATATGTAAACAACGCAAGTGTCCCAATCGTTCGATTAGATCAATACAAGGGTGCGTATATAGGCGTAAAGCATTTACTTGAAAAAGGCCACCGGAAAATTGGGTACTGTACAGGTGGATTGTTTGCTGAGGAAGGTAAGGACAAGGACCGTAATCAAGGTTACCAAAAAGCACTTCAAGAGGCAGGGATCGAGCCAGATCCAAAATGGATCTTTGTTAATCAACACAGTATTGAAGATGGAAAACAAGTAGTTAAAAAAATCCTGTCAATGGAGGATCGTCCAACAGCTATATTTACAGGAAGTGATGAAATTGCCGGGGGAATGATGATTGAAGCCAAAGAGTGTGGTCTAAAAATACCTAATGATTTGGCGATTATTGGCTTTGATGATCAACCTCTTGCACAAATGTTAGATCCAAAGCTAACGACTATACGACAACCTATTGATCAGATGGGGATTAAAGCAATGGAAACCCTTATTGATATGTTGAATGATTCGGAAGTAAAAGTGGAAACTTTTGAACTTCCAATCGAGCTGGTTATCCGAAGTTCAACGTAATAGGAGGTCACATATGAAGGTGAGGACTGAACTTATTCGTTCTCACCTTTTTTGAAAAATTTTCAGAAAAATCATTGAAACCGTTCCCATGATGTAATACAATAAATTTATCTTAAAGAAGAAGGGTCATATCAGACTTTTTAATAGCATAAATTTTTTTAATCATATATGGTATCGATACCATATAAACGAAGGTAAGTACATAATCTTAATACAAAAATACGGGAGCTGATAAGAAATGGTTCAACTAAGTGAAAGAAAGAATGAAGAAAGCGCTACAATAAAGAATAGACAATGGTGGAAGGAAGCTGTTGTATATCAAATTTATCCGAAAAGTTTTTATGATTCTAATGGTGACGGAATTGGTGACTTAAAAGGAGTTATTCAAAAATTAGATTACTTAAAAGAGTTAGGTATCGACGTTATTTGGTTAAGCCCAGTTTATCAATCACCAATGGACGATAACGGATATGACATCTCTGATTATCAAGCAATTGCAGAGGAATTTGGATCTATGGAAGATATGGATCTATTAATTCATGAAGCTAAAAAAAGAGATATAAAGATTATTATGGACTTAGTCGTTAACCATACTTCGGATGAACATGAATGGTTCATAGAATCAAAAAGTGATGTAAATCATCCTAAAAGAGATTGGTATATTTGGAGAAACGGAAGCGAAGAAGGGACTCCGCCTAACAATTGGAAATCTATTTTTGGCGGTTCGTGCTGGGAGTATGATGAGCAAACCGGACAGTATTATCTTCATGCATTTTCTAAAAAACAGCCTGATCTTAACTGGGAAAACCCTGATCTTCGAAATGCCGTTTATAAAATGGTTACATGGTGGTTAGATAAAGGAATTAGCGGCTTTAGAGTAGATGCCATTACATTTATAAAAAAACGACAGGACTTTGCTGATTCGCAGGATGGAATGAATGTAATTGAAACCAATCAACAAGGCATTCATAAATTTTTAAGTGAACTAAGTAAAGAAGCTTTTACTTCACATGATATTTTAACCGTGGCAGAAGCACCTGGGGTATCACACAAAGAACTGCCTATTTATGCGGGAGAAGACGGGCACTTTAGTATGCTTTTTGAGTTCGATCATGTCGATCTAGATGTAGGAAAAGAAGGAAAATGGTATAAACCGTATAATTGGAATCTACTTGATTTCAAAAAAGCCATTTCTGACAGTCAAACGTTCTATAACAACACAGGGTGGGGAGCGCTTTATTTAGAAAACCATGACCAGCCTCGTTCTTTAAACAAATTTATTAAACCAGAAGATATAGGACCTATTCCAGCTAAAATGTTAGCTACCGTCTATTTCTTCTTAAAAGGGACGCCATTTATCTATCAAGGGCAAGAAATTGGAATGACAAATGTAGAGTATCCATCAATTGAGCATTACAATGACCTGGCTTCAATCGATCAATATTACTCTGCGCTGAAAGAAGGATTCTCAAAAGAGGAAGCATTAGCAGCGATTTGGAGACGCAGTCGTGATAATTCTCGAACACCTATGCAGTGGAATCATTCTGAATATGCAGGATTTAGCCAAGGTACACCGTGGCTAGAGATAAATTCTAATTACTCTTCTATTAATGTCGAGAATGCTTTAAAAGATCGTAATTCTTTATTTTATTTCTATAAAAAGTTAATTAGTTTAAGAAAAAGCAGTCCATATTCAGATGTTATTGCTTTTGGTAAATATGAAGACATGTTTAAAGATAGCCTACAAATTATGGCCTACACGAGAGAGTTGAACGATAAAAAAATAGCGGTGATTGCTAACTTTGATAATAAAGAGTTAACTCTAAACTTAGATTGTAATATAAAAAATGTTATTTTATCGAATTATGATCATTTAGAATTACACCTAAATCAGATAAATTTACGACCTTACGAGTCCATTGTTTGTGAAATCGATTCATCATTTTAATCTCTTTTTATCACAATTGACTCATTCACGTATAGAAAGGCAGGGGGAAATCTTTTGAGAACATTAAGAAATCAACATGAAGAAAAAATCTCAAAGGCAATGGAATCTGTGTTACACGAGCAGGAGTCTGTTGATCAGAATCATTGGCGACTACAATACCATGTGTCTACACCAGCATTCTGGATGAATGATCCAAACGGATTCAGCTTTTATAAAGGTGAGTATCATTTGTTTTATCAACATCATCCTTACTCTCCCGAGTGGGGGCCCATGTATTGGGGGCATATAAAAAGTAGAGATCTTACTTACTGGGAACACCTTCCTATCGCTCTTGCTCCGAGTGAAGAATACGATCAAGACGGATGTTTTTCAGGAAGTGCAATTGAAAAAGACGGAAAACTTTATGCAATGTATACAGGGAATGTGTGGACAGGGGATAACTATGATACGGACTTAAGACAGGTTCAGTGCCTTGCTGTAAGCGAAGACGGCGTTCATTTTAATAAAGTGCCTCAAAATCCAGTTATTGGTCCAGTGCCTGAAGGGGATATTCATCCTCATCATTTCAGAGATCCAAAAGTATGGAAGAAAGACGACTATTATTATTGTGTTCTTGGGTCACGCACGAAAGATCATGAAGGCCAAGTTCTTTTGCACCGTTCAAGAGATCTGTTGAAATGGGAGTTTATAAATGTAATGGCCAAAAGTCAAGGGGATCTTGGTTTTATGTGGGAGTGCCCGGATCTTTTTAGTCTCGAAGGACAAGACGTGCTTGTTATATCGCCTCAAGGAGTAAAACCAGAAGGAGATCTTTATCATAACTTACATCAAGCTGGATATATAAAAGGGAAATTAGACTATCAAACAGGGCTGCTTCAACATAAAGACTTTCAGCTTTTGGACTACGGGTTTGATTTTTATGCTCCTCAAACAACAGAAGATGAACACGGCAGACGCATTATGATAGCGTGGATGGCTATGTGGGAAAGCAGCATGCCCGAACAAAAACACAATTGGGCAGGCGCAATGACTATTCCGCGTGAGCTTTCTATTAAACAAGGGAATATAATTAGTAAACCAATTCCAGAGCTTAAGCAGCTTCGTCAAAATCAGGTGCAATATGAAAATATTATCGTTAATGGAGAACAGGAACTTGCAGGTATTTCAGGTGATTGTTACGAACTTGAAGTGAAAATAAACGCAAAAGCTTCTTCAAAATTTGGCATAAAAGTGAGAACACATAACGGAACTCATCAAGAAACGCTTTTAACCTACGATAAATTAGAAAGTTTGTTTATCTTTAATCGTGATAACTCAGGCAAAGGCGACGGAGGAGTAAGAAAAGCACCTGTTGGATTAAATGATAATCACTTACATCTTCATCTGTTTGTCGATAAATCGTCCATTGAAGTTTTTATTAATGAAGGCGAGAAAGTGATGACGAGCAGAATCTATCCTGGAGACAACGCGAAAGGTATTTGTTTCTTTGCAGATCAAGAAATTGAATTGGTTACCTTAAATAAATGGAACCTAAGCAAGGGCGTTTCCCCATTGGTTTTTAAAGGGTAATTAGATTTACTTGAAGAACAGACTTCCTAGAGAGGAGCTGTTCTTTTTTATGGAGTCAAAACTCCAATTCGTTTTCAAGCTTTATTATTTATTAAATGTTTATACTCATTAAGAACAGGTAAATCAGTAGTAAACGATGTTTTCAAGGAGGAACACGATTATGCCCTACAATTCGTTAAAAGAATTGCCTGATGGAGTAAAAGATAACCTTCCTCATCATGCTCAGGAAATTTATAAAGAAGCATTTAATTCAGCTAGTGACGAATACAAAGAAGAAGCTACGGCTCATAAAGTAGCTTGGAATGCAGTGAAAACAAAGTACAAAAAAGATGATGATGACAACTGGGTGAAAAAGTAGCGAGAAAAGAGCTTAAGAGTAGTTTAGTGGAATGGAGATCCGAACGATAAAATGTTCGGATCTTTTTATTGTGATTGTGAACGTAGGTTTCCTGTATGCAGGTGCTTCTAGCTGGTGCATACTCAACCAAGTGATTGATTTCACCATTACCGTTTCTTTTGAACGTTTCTACAAAAGATTTTGTTCTTGCGTTCACGCCATCCATACCTAACAACCAAATGATTCGTTCTTAATCAGTTTTTGATATTGACAGATTGGTTATATTTTGTGAGACTTAATATACATAATGTTCATTAGTTTACATCGTGTGCAGAATGTATGTTGATGATACAGGGCAGTTTAAATAGTTAATCACCAGAAAAGGTCTAAATGGCTGCACCTATACAAGTCATAATCATATGCCTGAGACTCAATAAAAGTTATACAAGGAGACGAACGATGTCTAAAAAAACAAAAGTAGATCCTAGGATAAAAAGAACAAATAAATACTTAAGAGACGCTTTAGTCGAACTTCTTAAAGAGAAAGACGTTACATCTATTACGATTCAAGAAATTACGGAAAAAGCGGAATTAACGCGAGGAACATTTTATTTGCATTACCAAGATAAGCAAGACTTTCTCATGCAGAGTATGAATGAAGTTCTAGAAGAGCTAATAGAGAAAGTAAAGCCTAAACAAAATAATGAGGATTTCGCAGCAGTAGAAGAAAATGATGAATCCGTTTCTTTCTTAAAGCTTTTTGAATTCATCTATGACCATGCCGATTATTTTAAAGTTATGCTAAGCGACCGAGGATTACCTCAATTTAGAAGTCATATGACGGAAATTGTAAAGAAAAGAGTGTATGGAGAGTTAATTTCTTCGATTGGAGAAGCAGAGGATGGACTTAATATCCCTAAAGATATCCTGATTAGTTATATCACATCAGCTCATATAGGTGTCATCTGCTCTTGGTTAGAAAGTGATATGAAATTCAGCCCTGCATTTATGGCTGAAAAATTAACCAGGCTAACACTTTTAGGGCCAATTCGAGTAGCAGGTTTAGAAAATAAAATAAAGCTTCCTTACTGAAGCTTTATTTTTTAGTTTGTTCAAATGCGGATAAACATCTTTCTTCTTTACCCTAGCTACTGTGATGGTTGGAAGAAACATGAACGCCGCATTTTTAGTTTTTTACAATCATGAAAGGCAGAAAGGAATTGTAGTATGAAAATAGAAAAACACTGGGGGATTTCCTTACTGGCAGTTTTAGCTATTGGTCCTGGTTTAATGTTAAACACGTCATTAAATTCTATACGTGAAATTCTCCAACAAACGTTTAACGATCAATCTTATATTTCGATAACACCGGTTTTAATAGGGGTGATAAGCTTTGCATTTTGTATTCCGTTTGGACCTATCCTTCGACATAAGCTAGGGGAGAGAAGGACGTATGTTCTTTCGATGTGTTTATTTCTTATAGGAGCTATCGTAAGTATTGCGTCTAACAGCTTCTTAGGAATGGGCATTGGTCGTTTTTTACAAGGAACAGGAACGGGTTTAGCACTTATGATGATGATTCCAATGCTGGTTCTTTCTTTTCCGATTCAGAAACGGAACTTGGCATTATTGATTCTTATTGGCGGATTTTATGGATCTAGCGTTGTGGGCATTTTTCTCGGAATGTTAGTGAACAGCTACGGACACTGGAGAGGGTTATTCTATATAGCGGCCGTACTTTCCTTACTGGGAATATGCTTCAGCTACAAATTTTTAACAAATGATCACGCCAAGCAACAGCACAAACACCATGAACCATTTGACATCATCGGTGTAGCGTTAATGTTTATGGTTACTGCATTTATTACCTTTACATTACTTAATCTCCAAAAATCAGGATGGGCATCTACTTATGTATGGATAGGCATAGTGGGAAGCATCACTTTTCTATGCTTTTTATTCGCAGCAGAATGGCATATTAAAAATCCGTTAATTCCCTTTAGGTTAGTGGCTTCTCGAAAACCAGCTCTTGCTATCTTAATTGCTGTTATAGGCAATATTAGTATGAGTTTAACTCTTTTATCTCTACAAGGATTGCTTAAAAGTGGATCTAGTTTTGATAAAGGAGACACTTCACTGATCTATATCGGGCTTTTTGCTGGAATAGTAATTGCCGCCATATTAAGTGCCGTATTATATGATAAAGTTGGACCGGGCGTATTAGGTATTATAGGAGCGGTTATTATTACGGGAGTGAACATACAGTGGATGTATGTAGACGGTCATGCTTCTGCATTTCTCTTTGTTAGCAGCTTTGCCGCTTTAATCGCAGGAGTAGGGTTCACAGTTGCTGCAGGTCTTATGGGTGCAGCTTTAGGCGGACCGCTACCAAGTTTAGTCCCTCGGATGGTCACCGTTCAATTTATAAGAGTTACTGTATCTGCGGTCATCCCTGTAATCAGCAGTATCGTCTTTGCAAAGGTGTATAAAGATCACCTTGCAACAGTAAGCGCAGAGAGCCAGGTGGCTAGTAAAGAAAATTTCACGCAATCTCTACATGTAAAATCTGAAATCATTACGTATCATACATTTTCTACGTTTTCCTGTGTATTGAGCATGGTGGTATTAATTCTTTCGTTTTTGATGTTCCTAACAGGTAAAGGACATAAGCTGGCTCACAAGCCGCATGACAAAGAAACACATAAAGAAAAGCAGAGTACCGAAGAGCTTCCCAATAAAAAAGCTACTCCCGTTGTTGAACGTTCATCTAAAGAGGTTATTTCGAATCGAGTCATTGGTGACAGCGAGTATAGAGCAGCTTTGAAAAAGTTTGGTCAATCTAAACCTTCTGCTGATAAAATGCTGCATATGAGAGATCAAGAATATAGAAAAGCTCTTAAGAGAATGAAGGATATAGGACAATAAGTTAAACTGAAGAAATTTGAATAAAGAACAGAAAGAGCAAACTCACGTGTCAGGGAGTTTGCTCTTTTCATTTCTACACGTGCGCTTTGCAGATATGTTGTTAATAAATTAATAACTAATACAAAAATACAGTGCAAATATGTGTTGAATTATGTATAATTATTTATAATATAGAATAAAAATACAAAAGGAGAAACTAGATGAATCCCTTCATAAAAGAAAGCATTGAATCCCTTGATACACAATTAGATATAATCCAAACCTGTATTAGTAGATTAGCAGATGATGATATTTGGAAAAAGTTCCGCCAAGAAACGAATAGTATTGGAAACTTATGTTTACATCTTGCTGGCAGCGAATATGCATTTATCGTCAGCATAATTGGTGGTAAGCCTTTTATTAGACAGAGATCCAAAGAATTTACTGATAACAGAGTAATGGATTCCGAGCAGCTAATAGAAAATTTAATCTTTACACGACAACAAAGTAAAGAAGTTATCGCAAATTTTGATTTTAACGATTTAGAAAAATCCATACAAATGCCTTCTACAACAAGTACATTAATTCCAGAACCAGGCAAAAAACAGTCCTGTTTAAGTGTTATCTTATATGCCGTTGAACATTATGCTTATCATACGGGACAAATCGTTTATATGACAAAGCTGCTTCAAATGGAAAATGAAAATATCTTAAAATGGAGACATTGAATTTAATAATCCTGTTCAGAAATACTAATTATCCATATAAAATTCAACTAATGCTGCAGGTTAATTTTTAATGTAATAAAAATATTGTGTGTGTTGGACCGCCGTGTAGGGAAAAGAATTTTACGTAAAATGAAAGAATTCATTTTAGAAGAAAATACATTAGTTCAGGATTTTTATAAATTACGTTTTGACGCGGAAAATATACATAATAGTGAATAAACAAAACAGAGCTTTCATAAAATAGGGAGTTCTGTTTTTACGCTTAATATCAATATTAAAATTTGATGGAGCCTTTTGTTTAGATGAATTCGAGTTGTTTGTCTCAAAAAACAATTTCCTCAGAGAGCGTTTGTCTGCACATTAAATGCATGTATTTAGCTTGTTTCTTACTTTATCTAAAAAGTATGAAATAATGAGTTTTATCCAAAAAAGAAAAATTAGTAGACTAAATTAAAGGTACGCTTAGAGGGCGCAAAATCTATTTTGGCTTCAAGTCGGAGAAAAATTTTAGTGACTAGAATAGGAAAAAAGAGACTACCCTATAAGATATTATATGGATAGAAAAGGACATTACTTTTGTAGATAACGTCCTTTTATATAACTAATTATTCTTTTTCAACTACTGTAAAATATTGGACGTTCCTTTTAACAATGACCAACTCATTTGATAAATCCAATATTTTACTTTTGTCTTCAAACCTATACTGTATGTAGTTCTTTGCACGAATAAGTGATTTAGCTTCAACTAAATGACTTATTTCACCGTTAATTAGATGAAATGTTACTTCATAATTTTTCATAAGAAAACACCTCCATAGTATCAATTTTTACTATTACTTCATTTCTGATACTATTTCTTTTGGCTGATGATTAAAAAGTTAGTGTATTCTGTTAGGACAAACGGAACAAAAAGCATCTAACAGAACCAAATTTTAATTGTCACAGAGCACTAAGTTAGGTATATAGCTGTTGTTATTTAGTATATTTTAGATAGAAACAGTACTTATAGCTGTGTTACAATATTCCTGTTATGTAGAGTGAAATTCATTTTATAGTTCTATTTCGTTTTAACTTGCTTATTAAAAATTTCATATTAGGAATAGAAATTAGTTTACATAGGAAGGTTTCTAAAGCTGATTTAGAAATGAAATGGAGAGGGATCTGTGGAAAGAAACGAATTTAGAAGACAAAAAGCACTTCGGTCAAAAGAGAAGAGAAAGAAAAAGCTTAGTCAACATAATGCCTTAAATCTATCTTTAATCTTTATATCAATATGCATTGTTTGTCTGCTAATCAACTTATCATTGAGATAGAAAAAACGTTCACCAAAAAGAGTACGTAAAAGAGAGGAAGACAATTTAATATGAGTAATCAACAAACAGCAGCCGAAAGCTCTAACATCAAAGTGCTGCCGATTATTACGTCGTTTCTTATTGCTGGATTTATCGGTTTATTTAGTGAAACAGCTCTGAATATGGCGTTAAAGGAGCTAATTTCTGGCTTTGGCATTCACGAAACAACCGCACAGTGGCTGACAACAGGGTATCTGTTAACGTTAGGAATTTTGGTACCTATTTCGGGTTTTATTCTTCAGCGCTTTACAACCAGACAGCTTTTTATAGCATCTCTAATTTGCTCCATTATTGGAACATTTATTGCCGCTATTGCACCAACGTTCGGGGTACTCATGATTGCCCGTGTCGTGCAAGCCGTTGGAACTGCTTTACTTTTACCGCTTATGTTTAACACGATTCTTGTTATTATCCCGCCGCATAAACGTGGAAAGTCAATGGGGATTATCGGCCTTGTTATTATGTTTGCGCCAGCTGTTGGCCCAACCGTATCAGGATTAATCTTAAAAACATTAACGTGGCACTGGATTTTCTGGATTTCGCTTCCGCTGTTATTTGTTGCCTTAGTGTTTGGAGCTTTCTTTATGCAGAACGTTACCACACCAACAAAGCCAAAAATCGATATGATTTCTGTTGTTCTTTCAACAATCGGTTTTGGAGGAATCGTGTTTGGATTTAGCAGCGCTGGAGAAGGCGGAGGCTGGGGAAGTCTACAGGTTGTTCTAACTCTTGTGGTTGGAGCTATTGCATTAGTGGCATTTTCTATTCGTCAAACGAAGATGAAAGAGCCAATGTTAGATCTTAAAGCCTTTAAGTATCCAATGTTTACAATTGGCCTTTTATTAATTCTAGTCTGCATGATGGTACTATTGTCTGCGATGATGATTTTACCTTTATACTTACAAACATCACTAGCTTTATCAACCTTTGCCGCTGGCCTAATGCTTCTTCCTGGAGGAGTGATTAACGGAATTCTCTCACCGGTTATGGGCGGATTATTTGACCGCTTTGGTCCCAAATGGTTAGTTATCCCTGGCCTTGTGATTGTAGCCGGCGCCATGTATGGTTTTTCAACCGTAACGCTGGAAACGTCAACAGGATTTATCGTTGCTCTGCACATTGCGCTTATGATAGCCATTTCGATGATTATGATGCCGGCTCAAACAAATGGATTAAACCAGCTTCCACCTGAGCTGTACCCGCATGGAACAGCGATTATGAACACTTTACAGCAGGTTTCTGGTGCAATTGGAACAGCTGTTGGAATTTCCATTCTTTCATCGGGCTCAAGAAGCTTTCTTGAGACGGTATCAAATAAAATGGATCCATTAAACCAAGTTCTTGCCTTTACCAACGGTGTTCAACACGCGTTTGTCTTTGCGATTATTGTTTCCATTGTTGGATTGGTTATCTCGTTCTTTATTAAGAGAGTCCATGTTGAACAAAAAGCACATTAATAAAAAACACAGACCATTGGATGGTCTGTGTTTTTTTTGTAATAGGCGGACACTATAAGAAGAACTAGATAAAGTACATTGAGGTGAGTTCGCTTATGATATCAAGAAAACACTTAGGATTTAACCTATCTATAATAGCGATTCCATGGTTGTCGTTGTTATTTATAGGGAAACGCAGCATAAGACGTTATTCGTTAGCAGGGGTTTTTATTATTATCTTAGAAATTATTAATCATTTGTATGGGCATCAGAGGAAGTGGTGGAGATTTTATGACAAAAAAGATTCGTTCATAAAAGATGAACTTCCTTTTAGCATTGGGCCTTATATGCCACTTTCAATGTGGCTGCTTAAATCTTCGTATGGCAACTTTAAAAAGTTTATATTAATGAATATTATAGTTGATGGAATCTTTGCTTTTTACTTTATTGATGTTCTTAAAAGGTTGAAAATTGTAAGTCTAAACCGATTAAGTCATTTTCAATTTTTTATCTACCTTCATTACAAAGCATATTTGTTATATGGAGTGCAGTATTTATTTGAAAAGGTGAAAAGATTTAGTTGATCTTACCTTTTTCTTTTAAATCCGAAACTTACTATATAAGCTATTACTAACGAAAAATAGTAAGTAACGGCAGGAAGTGACTGTAAGTTGACTTACATACACAGGTGTAGAAGAGCACTTTTTAAATAAAGGAGTTTTTATGGATATAAATAAGGGAAAGCAAAAGCTCGAACTAATAAAAGGATTAATACTTATAGCCAAAATATCTATAGCTTCGGGTGTATCGTGGGAGCTGGCAAAAATGTTAGGCTCTAAACATCCTTATTTAGCGCCTTTAACCGTGATTCTTTCTATTCAAGAAACCATCCAGCATTCTGCTGTGTATGCTTTTTATCGAATTATCGGCACTCTTTTTGGAATTGCTGCTACGATTTTTATCATTAAACATTTAGAAGTAAACGGGTGGACAATAGGATTATTATTAATAATGGGAATGGTGCTTCCTGTTGTACTAAGGCTACATAAGACGATCATTCATCAAATTGCTCTTACCATTTTATTAGTTTTTGTATTCGTTCATAAAACAAATTATTATGTTTCTGATCGAATAAGAGACACGATTATAGGAGCTCTTGTCGCTATTATAATCCATATCATAATTGTTCCTCCAAATTACGTAAAAGAAGCTCGCAGAACCTTGACCCAATTTGGAATAGACCTTGGACAATTATTTAAAAAGGCGGCTTATTGGGTAAACAATAACTGCGAATTCATTGAGGGAGAAAACTTAATAGATGATACGACTGACCTGCTTCAGGAACTTCATCAGGTCGAAAAGGAATTCGAAAAAGCAGAGAAGAGTTTAAAGTTGAACCCATTTGGCAGAAATAAAAAGCAGCAGTTAAAACAAAACGAACAATTCCTTTTTCACCTGAAGCATGGCTACACCTATATTTCAGGTGTGGTCACTACATTTAATGACTGGTCCGAAACGAATTCTCTACCCACAGTTGATCGGCAAAAATGGGCTGTTCAACTACAAGTATTAGGAGAATATGTCACAAAACAAGCTAATCAAAACTTAGAAAATCACGCTATAAACAAATCATCTCTGGATTTACTGGATCTGTCTTCAATTCCTTTACAAATCCGTATCCCACCTGAATTAGAGTCCCACCGACATCAATTAAGTCTATATAATGATACGCTTAAATTAATTGATAAATTAGGAACAAAATGATACTAATTCAAGTGATGTAGATATCCCTTTTATAAACGGGGTGATAACTGCAGTATCTGCTTATTGAACGATACATCCATAGCAGAAGAGGAAAAGAAGTTACCAAGGGGTGACTTTTTTTTTATTCAATAAATAATACAATTTAGCTTTTATATTTTCCGTTCCCGTGCTCATATCCATATAAAATCATGAATATGTTTTTAATACGTCGTTAAGCGTTTCAGCTAACTACAAAAAAATATAAAAATTTATGTTGACAGGGGAACCATATGATTTTATAATTATCCTTAATTCAATATGTTTTAATTCAAGATGTTTTAATTCGAGATTTTAAAGTGATGAAAAAATAGGAGGAATAAAAAATGGTGAGCATTGGTTTATTGTTAATACGTTTAGTTATTGGATTATCTTTTATGGCACATGGAACTCAGAAATTATTTGGATGGTTTGGCGGCCACGGCTTAAAAGGAACGGGAGGCTGGTTTGAATCCATCGGAATGAAGCCAGGTGTTAGAATGGCGTTAATGGCTGGATTATCCGAGCTGGTAGGCGGAGCTTTATTTGCTGCAGGACTTCTTACACCGCTAGGAGCGCTTTTGATTGCGGGAACAATGGTCATGGCAATTGTGAAAGTACACGGTCCGAATGGATACTGGGCAACACAAAATGGGTATGAATATAACCTTACGCTTTTAGTTGTAGCAATCGGTGTAGCAATTGCAGGACCAGGTTATTATGCACTAGATACGTTTATTTTCTAAAAGAGAAAATGGGTTGAATAAGAAAGACGCTTTTATTTTTTGACTAATATCTCGAATTCAAGATATTTGCGATAAATAGTTGTAATTGTAAAAGGGATCACGAAACATATGACGAAAAATGTATCGAAGGAGATGGTAGTAATGAGTAAAAAAACAGCGGGTATTCATCATATCACGGCGATTGTAGGTCATCCTCAAGAAAATGTTGATTTCTATGCGGGCGTGCTAGGATTACGCTTGGTCAAACAAACGGTAAACTTTGATGATCCAGGAACGTATCACCTTTACTTTGGGAATGAAGGCGGAAAACCTGGAACGATTATTACATTCTTCCCGTGGGCAAATGCACGACAAGGAAAAATAGGTGACGGGCAAGTTGGCGTAACTTCCTATGTGGTTCCAAAAGGTGCGATGGACTTTTGGGAACAGCGATTAGCAAAGTTTGGGGTTCCAGCTACAAAGATGGAGCGATTCGGAGAACAGTATTTAGAGTTTGACGACCCTCATGGTTTACATCTAGAGATTGTGGAAAGAGAAGAAGGAGAAAAGAATACGTGGCAAGTCGGTGAAATTAAACCTGAAGTGGCTATTAAAGGATTCGGAGGCGCTACGTTATTATCTGTTAAGCCTCATGAAACAGCTCAGTTATTAGAAAACGTAATGGGTCTACAAAAAGTAGGGCAAGAAGGAGATTTTATACGTTTTCAATCATCAGCTGACATTGGAAATGTGATTGATTTAAAATTAACAACCATTGGACGCGGGCAAATGGGCGTTGGAACGGTTCACCATATTGCATGGCGAGCAAAAGATGATGAAGATCAATTAGAATGGCAGAAATACGTAGCCGACAGCGGATACGGAGTAACGGCTGTTCGAGATCGAAATTACTTTAATGCGATTTACTTTAAAGAACACGGAGAAATTCTATTTGAAATTGCAACAGATCCTCCAGGCTTTGCTCATGATGAGTCACTTGAAACAATGGGAGAAAAACTCATGCTGCCTGAACAGTACGAAACCCATCGAGATCAAATTGAAAGAGCTTTGATTCCTTTTGAAGTGAGAGAATTAGACTAAATTTTAATGAAAGAATTCTTTTAGTAATAGTAAAACGCTAGTTCAATCCTACATTAGGTACAAAGAAGGAATTAATTTATCTATATATAAAACTAATATCTATATTTGAAACACCGTGGTAATATGAAATTAATTCCAAGTAAGGAGGTGAATAGATGACGAAAACTATTGGTCTTATTTGTGGAAGCTTACGAAAGAATTCGTATAACCGAATGATTGCTGAGTCATTGACTACATTAGATGACTCAGCTCAATATCGCTGGATTGAAATAAGCAGCCTGCCTTTTTTTAATGAAGACCTAGAAGCTGACGGATCACCAGAATCTGTCGCATCCTTTAGAGCTGCGATTCAAGATGTTGACGGCGTTATTATAGTTAGTCCAGAGTACAATTCAGGAATTCCAGGAGTGTTGAAAAATGCCTTAGACTGGGCCTCAAGACCTCGGACCTCTTCTGTTTTAAACAGAAAACCAGTTGGCCTAATCGGAGCAACTCCAGGAGGCTTCGGTACGGCTTTTGCTCAAATGCAAACGAGAGAAGTACTGGAAGCTATGCAAGTCAACGTTTTACCATTTCAAAAAATGCTGATTTCGCAAGTTCATGAAAAAGTTGATGCTCAACAAAAAGTACTAACCGATGAATCAACAAAACGTTATCTTCAGCGCTACCTACAGCAGTTCATTCATTGGGTTGATCAAGCGCCTGTTCCTGTTCTAGATTAAGAGAGAGAACACACCTCACGAACCTTCACCTCAGAAATAGCTTTTCTTTCTATACATGTTTTACCTAACAGATCATAAATGAAATCCAAAAAACCGTTCAAATTATAGACCGCTTGTAAGGAATGGAAGAGGTACGTGTATCCTTACTTGCCTTAATTTAAGGAGGATTATAAAATGTCTGATCTTTACTCTCGCCTTTCAAAAGATGATGCTGCCGTGCTTTTAGTTGACCACCAAACGGGGCTTATTTCCGGTCTTGTACGCGACTATGGTGTTGATGAATTTAAAAACAACGTATTAGCTCTTGGTGATACAGCTAAATTCTTTGATTTACCGGTTATTTTAACAACTAGCTTTGAAAATGGACCCAACGGCCCGCTCATGCAAGAACTCGTTGATCTGTTTCCTAATGCGCCCAAAATAGCTCGTCCTGGACAAATTAACGCGTGGGACAACGAAGAGTTTGTTAAAGCCATTAAAGCGACCGGGAAAAAACAGCTGATTATCGCCGGTGTAGTGACGGATGTCTGCGTTGCTTTTCCTGCACTTTCTGCCATTAAAGCAGGCTACGAAGTGTTTGTTGTGACGGATGCTTCCGGAACGTTTAATAAGCAAGTCGCAGATGCAGCATTAACGCGTATGGCTCACGGGGGCGCACAGCTCATGAACTGGTTTAGCGTAGCGTGCGAGCTGCAGCGTGACTGGCGCAACGACGTTGAAGGTTTTGGCAATTTAATTTCTAGTCATCTTCCTGGTTATCAAAACTTAATGGGCAGCTATAGAGGAGCTCAGCGCGATTTCAGCAAGCAGAGTGTCTAATAACATAGCATGCTAAAGGTCGTTCTCTTTACATATAAGACATGAAAGTAGAATGGCATCTGTGGATCATTTATGTGACGGAGAAAACGTAACGACATAAAAGTAATTGTTAGATAGGTGAGCCGACTGATAAACAGCTGGCTCACCTATCTTTTACTACGCTACCTGTCATGAAATATGCGTCTCTTGTATATAAAATAAAGTATATTAACGACAGCCTGATAAATGATAGGAAGGGATGCGGAGTAGTGGAAGAAAAAAAAGTTACGTGGCTGGAGCTTTTTTATGATTTGTTATTTGTGGCAGCCGTTGCGACTGCTACGCATGTTTTGCTTCACGTTGAACAAGGGTATATTCATGGAGAGTATTTGTTAAAGTTTGTACTGATCTTTATTCCGATATGGTGGGCGTGGACGGGACAAACGATGTTTATCAATCGATTTGGACAAGATTTTTTGCACCAGCGCATCTTTATGATTTTTCAAATGCTGTTTGTTCTTATCATGATCTCAAGCCTGTCCGTAGATTTTGATCAATATTACGTGTCTTTTTTGATTGGCTATATCGGGCTAAGAGCGTTAACCTCGATTCAATATCTTATTGTCCAAAAATTTGAACAGAGTGAGAGAAAAAAAGTTGCTGTGTTTTTAGGAACATGCTTTGGAATTGGGATTGTTATCTCGCTTCTGTCGCTCTTTTTTGATTCATGGGTCCGCTACGCCGTGTTATATACAGGAATTGCAGTGGACATGATTTTACCTATTTTAGGACATAAGCGACTGGCGAAATTACCGACCAACACGGCTCATTTGTTAGAACGCTTTGCGTTACTGACATTAATTTTGTTTGGAGAATCCGTTGTCAGCATTCTTGCTGTGATACAGCCACAAAAAGGGGACTGGAATACCATTTTATTTTCGGTTATTTCATTTGTCCTGATCATCGCCATGTGGTGGCAGTACTTTGAGAACGTAGAAAAGAAAGTGAACAAGTCTATTCAAAGAGCCGGACAAACGATTATTTACGGACACTTACTTATCCTCATGTCTCTAAGCATGATTGCAGCATCGATTAAGCTCATGTTTTTACATGAAGTTCAGTACACATTCAGCTTATATTTTGTATTCGGATCCGTGCTGCTTTACTTCATGGCAACCACTCTTGTTTTTCACCAGTATAGATTCGAAGAACATCGTTTGAAAGTGTATCATTTAGGCTTGTTTTTAGGGATTTTAGCTGTGTTTTTTATTATTAACTTACTTTTAGTCGTCCCGAACACCCTCATCATAGGAGAGTTAGCCATCTTTTTTATTATCTACGCTAGGTTTACGACCACTTAACCAAATAAAGAACGACTATATACTGGAGGTAGCGAAATGGCAAAAATTAATGTAGGAACAGAAAATGAAGCACCTATTGAACTATACTACGAGGATCAAGGGACAGGAAAGCCGGTTGTCTTAATTCACGGCTGGCCGCTAAGCGGACGGTCTTGGGAATATCAAGTTCCGGCTCTTGTTGAGGCTGGATACAGAGTTATAACGTATGACCGCCGAGGGTTCGGAAAGTCTTCTCAGCCATGGGACGGCTACGATTATGAAACATTTGCTGCTGATTTACATCAGCTGCTAGAACATTTGGATTTAACAAATGTGACGCTAGTCGGGTTTTCAATGGGCGGCGGAGAAGTAGCTCGTTATGTAGGAACTTACGGAACAGATAGAGTAGAAAAAGCTGTATTTGCAGGAGCTGTACCACCATTTCTTTATAAATCAGAAGATCATCCTGAAGGAGCATTAGATGATGCAGGAATCCAAGAATTTGAAAACGGCGTAAAAAATGATCGCTTAGCTTTCCTTGATGATTTTACAAAAACATTTTTTGGGGTTGAAGACGGAAATGACTTAGTCAGCGAACCATTTCGACTTTACAACCGCGATATTGCAGCAGCCGCATCGCCTAAAGGGACGCTAGACTGTATAGCTGCTTTCAGCAAAACAGATTTCAGAGACGATCTAGCCAAGTTTACAATACCTACTCTTATTATTCACGGTGATGCAGACGAGATCGTTCCATTTGAATATAGCGGAAAGCGAACGCATGAAGCCATTTCTGGTTCCAAGTTAGCTTTAATAAAAGGCGGTCCGCACGGCTTAAATGCAACGCATGCACACGAATTTAACGAAGCGCTGCTGTCATTTTTAAGAGACTAAATATAAATGATTATTTTGTAAGTGGAAATCTGACGTATGAATAGGAAAAGCGAAAAGAAGTTGCCGGAGGGCGCTTCTTTTTTATCAGTTCATGCAATTAACAAAGGCATCTGATCGCTCCAAGGATTCTTTAGGGTGACGCATCTGATTACAAATAAAATCCCTAAATAGCTATAATAACTTTTACTTTATTTTTTCTGCTTACCATAATAACTAAAATGAGTGGTGAAAACAAAGAGCAACCCTTTAATTAAAGGCTGCTCTTTGTTTTATACATCTTATTTTGCTTTTCTAACTAAAACAAAATGTCTTAATAGTTAAGTGTGGTAATGAAATACTATTTACGTAATTCTTCTAATTCCGCAAGAAGGGTTTCAATCATTTCATCGCTTCTTCGAAGTTCTTGATTAAGCATATGAATTGTTTCCTCTTCCCAATTGAAAGGATTACCATAAGAAGGCGTAATAGGAAGATCTTCATACACATCTCCATTTTCTTCACTGTGTTTTGTAAAATATATAGCAACTTCACACATTGGATGACCAAGAGCAATACGCTGGCGCAAGCTCACTTTTCCATAGCCAAATTTCCGAGCTGCAATTCCTCCAAACACACTAGACGTCATCTTACATAAATGAGGAGCATCCTGTACGACGTCACCAAATGGACATTGGGTAGCGCTTACAACCACATGGTCTGGATAAACCGACACAATTTCAAAGTGACCTCCAATTGAATTTTTAAGGTCAATTATAACTTCTGCATATTCCTCTACCGTCCACTTTTCATGCTTATCGCTATAAAAGTCTTCCATCCATTCTCCAGTACGAATACCAATTTGTTTAATATATTCTTCAGCTACGGGGCCTACCGTTTTTTCATGAATCATTGCGTACTGTGTAATAAGTTTAGACAAAAATATATGTCCGCTTAGCTGACCTTTTTTTAAAGCCATATTGTAAATCCCCCTTTTGTTTTGTAAAAGAGTAAAAATATCAATTCAATAAGCAGCACTTTTTCTATATATCTCTATTTCTTAATTATTACAGATTAACAAGATCATATGTTATCTTTTTTGAATTTAAAAATATTTATTTGTAAATGCTGGCTGCTTTTTAAAAAGAAAGAAGGAGACTAGCATAATGGGCCTTATAGGAAATAAAAATCCCTTAGAAGCTCATCAGTTTCTAAGAGGTTTTAACTTCTCTTTCTAGATATAATTGCTTCAAAAGAAAAGGTGGTACAACTGACTAATCTGTTAAAAAGAATGTAATAAAAAGTTCAATATAGTGTTTTGCAGGTCCTCATGAAACTCCTTGCGATTAAAGCCTACCGGGTCCTGAGAAGGGGGGAAAGAAGGAGATTTCATAAAGTCGGGAAATGGGCTGAGAAATGAAAAATGCCCTCCATTTTCTACAACGATATGCTGAACTTTTTCCTTATCAGAAACGCCATTTAACACAAATTCCCCGTGAAAAGAAGGAGTAATCGTATCTTTTTCGCCTGTAATCATTAAAATAGGTATATTCACGTCTTCAAGAGCTCCTCTTTCTCTGAACCATCCGGCGGCTGGCGCTAAAAGAATAAGTGATTGAACCCGCTTATCATGATCAACAGATAAACAATAAGGCTTTTGGTCAGGAGATTCAGAAGGAAAAGAAGTGGGAACTCCACCTGCTACAGCAAGAGCCGTATATCCTCCCATTGAATGGCCAATAAGAGAAATATTATTTGATTTAATGGATGGAGAAAAGGAACTTTCTTTTAAAAACCAATCGATTACAGTACGTATATGGGTAGGCCGATTTTTTAGGTTATCTATTGTTCCAGACAGCGTATTATCCTCTCGATTATTAAAGAGATGCTGGGGTATTCCTACAATAAAACCATTACGTGCTAAAAACTGGGCAATGGTTCGATAAACAAAAGGCGTGCTTCCATCTCCATGAGAAATAATGACTAAAGGAAATGATCCATTTGAAAGCGGAGCATCTTGTGCAGCGCTTATCGTGTAAGGTCCTATCTTTTCAACTTGTTCTTCTTTATATGTAGGATACATAATAAGGAGAGGCAAGGCGTGTTCATTTGCTTGATCTTCTATATCTACGAATTGACATCCGGCATAAAATGACTGTCTTTCAAGTTTTCTTATTTGCACTTATATACTCCTCCTTGCTTTTAACAATCTTTATTATAACAAACTTATATATGAAATTTTTTTGATTTAGCTCTCTTGAAAAAGAGTAATTAACCTTTATTTTAATTATTCGTCGGGCTGTTTTTGTATCGATAAAGCACATTATGATAACTAAATTTATGCATGCACTTATATAATGAAAACAGTGATATTTATTAAGGGGGAAATAAAATGCATTGTTTGGAACCGAAAGATTATTACAAGATAAACAACATGTTAGAAGCGTCATTTAAGACTCCTACATTTGCTTTTTCTGTCGTTAATCATGTTATTCCAGGAGCTGTGTACGTAAATGATATGATAAGACCTTCATCAGGATTTCTTAGAATACGTGCAGGTGACTATTATGTATTTGGACAAGGGAATGACGAGGTATTTAATAACTTTCTCTATCGTTATTTTGTTGAAAACGTGTATGGTAAGGAGAAACGGTTTACAGTTTTTACTCCATCCACTGACTGGGAAACTGTTTTTGACGAAACTTTCAAAACGTATGTAAAGAAAATGACGCGTTCTAAGTATAGGTTTCTTCCTTCAAAAGTGCATTCTACATACAGCTTGTCCAATCCCTATAAGTTACAAGATTTTAACGCTGATTCTTTAAGGAAAAGTGAGAATTTCAATGAATCATATATAGTGGAGTACTGGGGATCAGAAAATAATTTTCTGAAAAACGGATTAGGAGTTTGTCTAATCCATAAAGAAAAGATTATCGCTGAATGTGTGTCTATTTTTCATAGTGGAACCATAGCTGAAATCGATATTGTGACTAATCCTAACTATAGAGGACAAGGATTGGGAAAGATAGTGGGCCAGGCGTTTATAAATAAATGTTTAGAAAAGAATGTTATGCCTGCTTGGGATTGCGATAAGAACAATAAAGCCTCGAAAGCACTAGCCAATAAACTTGGGTTTTCGAATGAAGAGGATTACGCTTTATATGTATTAAAATGAAAAGAGAATGAGACATAAATAAATCAATACAATCTACAGACGAACGAATGGAATGCATGAGCGAATGGCTTGTTACACCGCGGTTGATTTCCGTGCAAGACGTTGCTTTCCGCAGGCGGCCGATAAGCCTTGCCCTCTAATTACCAGCACACAAGATGATTTTACTGTAAACTGAATCCTATGCTCGTTAGGTTTAACAGTATCTACTTTATTAAAATATCCTAAATTAATATTTAAGCAGGGGGAAATTATGATATCGCTTCATAGAGTGTTAAAATTACGTGATTTAGAAATTTTCCAAGTAGAAAGAGAGGGAACTATCTTTTCTTATGTAGTCATAGAAGACACGAGAAAGCCATTTACAGAAGAAGATAAAAAACTAGATCCATTATGTTATATGGAGGAAGAAGATATTAACGCGATTTTAAATGTGTTTAGGATTTCATTAATCAATGATGAAAAATTAAGTGAAGAAGATTCACTTTTTCTAAAATCGTTCTTTTCAGATTTTGTTAATAATACAAATTTAACAAATTTTATTATTACGGAATATATTCAAGAAGATTTGTATGATCATGACGTTAATATAAAATTTTTTAATAAAATTTTAAAGGATATAGGTTCAAATTATATTATTGAAGAATTTGATGAAATGAACTGGATTTATTTATCTCAAGATTAAAATATAACGATGTGTACTATATATAAAGCTAGTTTACATAAATACTTTTCTAAGAAGGCATATATTATAATTTAGAAGATACTAAGATTTTTGCAATCAATTTATCCTTTAATATATTGTCCATGTGATCAAGGATTAAGGGGGAGAAAAATGAATATTACAGTAGTTGCACATAATCCAAATTGGAAGTACGAATATCTAAACGAAGAATACTCAATTAAGGAAATGCTTCAAAAAGAATTGGTAAATATTTTTCACATTGGAAGTACTTCTATTCAAAACTTAAAAGCAAAACCTATTATTGATATTCTATTGGTAGTTAATGACATTAGAAGGTTAGATAATTACTCAGACCAATTTGAGAAGCTCGGATATGAAGTAATGGGGGAGTTTGGAATTAAAAGAAGAAGGTATTACCGTAAAGGTGGGGATAATCGCACCCATCAAATTCACGCTTTTCAGTATGATAATATTCAAGAGATTGAAAGACACCTATCTTTTAGAGACTATCTTCGTCAAAATCAAATGATAAGCAATGAATATGGAGCATTAAAAGCTGAGTTAGCTCATAGATTTCCCAATGATATCCAGGGCTATAGTGATGGTAAGGATGCATTTGTTAAAAGAATCGAAAAAGAAGCGCTTAAATGGCATTGGCTTAATCGTTGAAATTAAAGAAAAAGAGTTAAACTAGTTAATATAATATTGTGTCTCAATACATTGTATACTCCATCAAAGTTAGTTACCATGATCATTCTTTCCCTAATTTATAAAAGAACGATCCCTTAATACACAGGGGATCGTTCACTTTTTGACTCTCTCATTTATACACGACTTTATACATTGTTAAATTATCAACATTTCTATCACTCGTGAAACTGGAAGACTTGCATGAAAAACACTCTTTTTTATAAATATGGTAGTATTTTATATCTCGTCTTATATCTACCCTCAAATTTTCTAACCTAATTTTTGTGTAGAAATGGGCTGCTGTAGCTAAATATTAAATAACTATTGAAATTTCATAACAAATTAATATTGATCATATTTTATAAAATTAAAAAGATAAGCAAATCAATAGATACATAAGAGTATCCTTCTCGAATTATGCATAACTGGTCAATTTATATTTTTAAGCAAAATAGTGATATAAAGTACAATATGTACGTTATAACGTTCGATAAGGGGTTAATATTTCGCATAAGAGAAGTACTGACTCTTCAATAAAACGAATATTTCTAACGTTAAAATGGATCCTTAATCAAATAAGCAAGTTATTTGATAAGAATGGAGACTGCACTATACATTAATAATAAAGCCATCACTATATTAAACTGGCTTTTATACTTTGAGAGGAATTTTTGAAAAACCGAACCAAATAAACTCCAACAGAAAGTACTTACAAAGCCCACAAAAGCTAGAAATAAAGAATACATTATTAAACTAAAATTCGAGTTGTGATATGGAAGAATAAAGGTTGCTATAGCCGTTATACCATACAGAATACCTTTTGGATTTATAAATTGTAAAAGCATCCCCATGAAAAAACTGTTATTCCTGTTTTCATCGTTATTTTTATCATCATCTTTACTCAAAATAATTTTTATAGCTAGATAGACCATATAGATTGCTCCTAAGACCGTCATGAAAAACTCAATTTTCGGGATGGAATTTTGGAGTAAAACATTAAAATAACTACATAACAACATTACTACGAGAAAGCCTGCACCTACTCCTAAACAAAATTTTGTAGTCTTTCTCAAACCGTATTTGTTAGCAAATAACATGGCCATAATATTGTTAGGACCAGGGGTAAAACTGGTGACAAAAATATATAGCAAAAATGATAATAATGGCATATTTGTACCTCCTCTAATATGTATATTATAATGTTCAAAAAGGACGATATAACGTCGTGCTTTTTATTTTACATTACGGTCGTTATATTGTACATAGTGATAGGAGTGTATTTATGGAGGAAATAAATCTTATTATCGCCAAAAACCTAAAAAATTTTAGAGAAAGTAAGAAATTAAGTCTCGAAAAAGTTGCAGAATTAACTGGGGTAAGCAAGACAATGATAGGGCAAATTGAAAGAGGAGAATCGAGTCCTACAATTACAACTATTTGGAAAATAGCTAATGGATTAAAAATTTCTTTTACTTCATTAATAAATAATCCTCAGCCAGACACCAAAGTCATTTCAAAAACCGACATTCAAATATTATCTGAAGACAACGGAAAATATCAAGTCTACCCTTATTTTCCCTTCGAGGATGATAGACGCTTTGAAGTTTATTCTGTAGAAATAGAAGAAGGTGGATCTCTAGACGCTGATTCGCATAGGGAAGGGACTGAAGAGTTCATCACTGTCTTTGAAGGCGAACTCACTATAAGTGTAAATAGCAATGAATATACGATAAAGAGTGGGAATGCTATCAGGTTCAAAGCTGATAGAGCTCATTCTTATTATAATCGCGGAAAAACATTAGCTAAATTAAGTATGATCATATATTATCCAGTTTAAATAGCGTTCTTCAAGAACGCTATTTTATTTTTGTATTAAACCGGTACAACTAATGAAAGATTTAATGGCCAACCAATAAAGCATTGAATCGTTAGATACTATGTAGAGCGGTTAACCAGTAGCGGCATAGAAAGTGGAAAGACTACTTCCTATGATTCTTAGACTTTTGTATTATATAGGTTTTTATGTTAGGTTATGGATATCCTTCTGTTGTGTTAGAAAGGAGTGAATTCATATCTTAAAAATAGCAATTGCTTCAATCATTGCAGGCGTTTTGTTTAGTCTTTGTACAAAATTAGTGATGTATACAAGATGGTCCAAGCTGTTTGTAAAGGCTAATGAAGATACTCATAGGCCACTTAACTTTGCTCTTCTGGGGGCTTTATTTACGGTTATTATGTTCATCATGTTTTTAATTGTAAAACCTTTTACATAAGAATAACGTTATAGCTGGAGTGATCAATTATTAATCTTTCATATTTAGGAATAGGTTTTGTAGCTATTTTTCTTTCTGTATTTTAGGTGAAGATGTTTGTTGCCAATGATACGCTATCTACTATTTTTTTAATTTTGATTGCTGCTGTAGGAGCAGCAGCAATTTCTCACTTTCGCGGAAAATATAAGGAAAAGTGAATTTAAACAGGGGCTGCAGTTAGTGTGGGACTTAAAGCAACAATGCTTCATTTCATGTGACGGACTGGCAAAGAAATAGAAAAAGCTCCCTTTCATAAGGGAGCTTTAAAAGATTTTACTTAATCCATTCAAATTCTTTTAAAGGCCAATAAGCTAATTTAGCTTTTCCTACGATTTTGTCTACGGAGATTGTTCCTACTTCAGGTGATCTGCTATCTAAGCTGTACATTCTATTATCTCCCATGACAAATAATTGACCCTTTGGAACGGTTTTGCTGCCTGTATAATCTTCAAGTTTAAAATCCTCAGTTAATGGGCCTGTTCCTATTTCTTTTTTATATTGATCTAAATAAGGCTCTTCATATCTTTTACCGTTTACATATAGCGTGTCATTGCGATATTCTACATGATCACCAGGTAAACCAATGACTCTTTTAATATAGTCTTTTTCCTTTGTAGCATGAAAAACGATAATATCAAATCTTTTTATATTATCTGGGTTATTTTTACCCACTTCATTAAGAATGATATGTTCACTGTCTTTTAAAGTCGGCATCATCGATTCGCCGTCTACTACTATAGGTGTAAATAGGTACTCTCTTACCACAAAAGCCAGAATACAGGCAATGATAATGGATTTAATCCACGAAAAAAGCTCTTTCTGTTTCAATTGAAAACTCCTCTACAAGCGTAATACATGTTTAAAAGTATAACATAATATATAGAAATAAACCTTTAATTTAACAATTAAAGGTTATATATGCTAGCATTTACAGCGGAAAAGAAGTAATTAATTCTGAGTATATTGGAAACTATAATTATGCATATACAGGAGAATTAGTATTTAGTAAAAAATCCATACTTATGGGTGGCGGTGGAGTAGGGGTTGGACGACCAGAAGATTCTAAAGATAAAGATACAATAAAAAAGGATTATAATGCTGCTTCGTACTCGGATAAGTATGAATGAACACTTATAAAGAGCAACCTCGTCATTGGCAAACGAGGCTGCTCTTAAATTTTTTTGGTACTTGTCATACAAATTTTATTTTTCGTCTTCACACGCAGAAAAGTTTGTGATACAATTCACATGTGGAGATATCCATAAGGATCTAACACACTCTTGAATGTAAAGTAGAAAAAGCTATTTCACTCCGATGCCAATACGATTGAAATAGCTTTTTTTGCGTTCAGATTATAGATACGAAAAAATTGTTAGCATAATAAGGGAAGTTTATTTTTTGATTGTAACTAATGTTTTTTCAGGCATTTCAATAGCATCTATATCAAAATAATGGATGTTTAAAGTTAGTGCTCCTTCTCGCTGTTCAGCTTCTTCTCCTATCCAACAGCTATACAATTCAAAAAAATCTCCTGATTTAAGATAGTGATCCATCAATCGACATAGTGCAAGTAGTTTCTCTTTTGATTCTTTCAGTCTGCTTTTATTCATATATTCCGTAATTTCAATTCCCCAGTCACTTGACACTTCATAAACATAAGAAGTAGTAAAATGATGCTTTTTTATGTTTAATCGATGCATTTCATCTGAAAAGCAGCTTCCAATAGTAACTATATCATCCATTTCGTCATTAATAGCTAATTCTACATTCGAACCTATATAGGTGGCTAAACTCATTTGTATTCACTCCTTTTTCCTTCTGAATAATCTATTACATTTCATAGAATGAACCTAATAAAAATCTACATAGTATGATCAAAAAGGTTTTTCCTTAAATTTTATTATAGATAATCAGGTTTTATTCGAGCTTGACTATTATTCTATTTAATATAAAGGGTAAAATTCTAATTTTTATAAAAAGAAAATGAAGAAAAACGTAAGATTTAAGTAATAGAAAAGAAAATTTCAATTTATATAATAACAATATAAATTGAAAAGGGGAAAATAGCAGTATTTTTTCAGATATCTACGACTTGTTTGACGAGATTGAAATGTATAGTATACCTGTTGACAAAGAAGATGGATTTTGGGCGTTCTATAAAACTTCCGCACGGGAAATATAGGAAGGTGAAACAAAAGCCATTGTAGAATGGTTTGAAGAGTTTCGGAATAAGGCAGACAGAAAGAGTAGTACGTTATCTACCTATTTTAGTTTTCATGATTATGATACATGCTATGATTTGCAAAATGATAAGTGGATTACGGATGGAGATAAATGGGAGGGTTAAACTCTAGCATTTGTTCACTCTTATGTATGGTCATTTAATAAGAGGTAGAGCACCAAGGAATAGGTCTTGATGATATGCTTTATACCGAGATGAGGCACCAGCTTTTTCATATGAGAAGGCTGCCAACAACAATTATAAAAAGGAGAGACTTAAATGAAATTTGATGTAGCTGAATTAGATGAAGCAAAGCGTCAAATCGATTCAACTTTACATAAACTCAGACAGACAGTAAAAACGTTTGAAGCTAAAGAAAATGCTGGTAGATATAAATCTCAAATCACCTTAGCTAAAAGACGGATACAAGCATTTGAGCTTTCAGTGGCTCTTATTGAAAGAGAAATAAATAATCCTGAGAAACAAAGCTAGGTATCAGATTTTAAAAAGTGCGTATTTGACGACGTTATTTACTGTATGAATTACAAAACGCCGGAAACTGCTATATCGCGGTAACAGCATTTTAATTCATCTTCAATTGTCGCTTAGAGTGGAATATTTTTAAAAAAGAAACCTTGAAAATACTAGGGTTTCTTTTTTTGTAATTAGTACTCTGCAGACGCCAGTATACCTTTTGGATTTTGGCTAAACCTGTTTCCAAAGCGGGCAGTCTTTGCACTTCTCAAAACGTATCCACGCTTTCTTTATCTCACTAAAAATAATTCATTCATTTATTTAAAATATTTAAAAATAAGGGTTGAAGGTGACGCAACGTAATCTAATATAGTTGAACTATGACATACCAAGAAGGAGAGTAACAAAAATAAACAATCCTTTTTAGGAACGTTATTAGAGTAAATGTAACGGATGGAGAGATGAGAAGTGAAGAATAAAGAACGAATTCGCTCTTTAGATATATTAAGAGGACTAGCGATTCTTGGAACATTAGGAACGAACATTTGGCTGTTTGCCTATCTGGGAGATATAAATTATATATTTACTTTTACCCATAACAAATGGTGGTTATCAGGAGATGATTTTTTAAGAATTCTTTTTCTATCCTTAATTAACGGGAAATTACTCGGCCTCTTAGCTATTATGTTTGGTGTTGGTTTAGAACTGAAATATCAGCAATCAAAACGATTAAATCAGGCTTGGCCGGGAAGGTACATATGGCTGTCTTTAATCTTATTAACGGAAGGGCTTTTGCACTTTATTTTTGTCTTAGAGTACGACATTTTAATGTCTTATGCAGTAACTGCCATTGTCGTATCGTTTATCGTGAAAATGCGGAAGACGATGATACGAATAATAATGATTAGTGCAGCAGCGATTCATCTTTTCTTTATAGTACTTGTGTTCTTAGGTGTGCTAACTAACTCAATAGGAGATGAGCTAGTTGCTGTCCCAAAAGAAGTGGTGAACCTTTATCAACATGGATCGTGGATGAACCAAATGCAGTATCGACTTTTTCATTTTTGGGAGCTGCGCACAGAAGCAATTTTCGTCATTCCATTTAATATATGCATGTTTTTAATTGGTGTTTTACTAGTGAGAACAGGGGCTTTTGACAATAATTCCAATGGTATTAATATCAGAAAGAGGATGATGAAGGCGGGACTTTTAGTTGGGCTACCTCTGAACCTATTATTATTTGTTCCTGGAGGATACTTTGATTTTCCAGTGAGGTATGTATTTGCCCCTATTTTATCGCTTGGATACATGGGAGCCATTAGTTTCCTAATTGAAAAATTTCAGGACTTTTCATTATGGAGCGTTTTAGAAAAAGTAGGTAAGATGTCTTTAAGTTGCTATGTGTTACAGAATGTTTTAAGCTCAATTTTATTTTATGGATGGGGACTTGGGTGGGGTGGACACCCTCGTTCATTCTTCGTCATTTTTGTGTGGATACTAATCTGTTTGTTTCAAATGTTATTTGCTGCTTTGTGGCTTCGCTATTTTAAAATGGGTCCTATGGAATCAGCGCGTAAACGCTTAGCCAGTTTAGGTATAAAGAAAAATATAAAGAAAGATCTTAAATTGTAAGTCAGCTTCTTTTTGATGAATATAAAACATGTTATAAGAAGCAAAACTTTCACATAGAATGTTATGTTAAAGTTATATTAGATATTGATAATTTTAAGCAATTAATAGTCCGTAGAGGAGAATTAAAGAAAATGGCTAACTTTTTCTTAATACTTATCGGATTCTTTATTATCATTTCAAATATCGTTGGATTTATATCCTACAAAAAAAAGAAAAGTTTATACGCTGCTGCTTTTACAATATTGATACTGGCGGCTTTATTTGGGGCAATAGGCGGTATATTAGCACTGTTGATTATTAGAGACGCGTTTGCCATATTTTATGGTTTGCAAGTTGGATACTACTTACTTATAAATAGCGCAATTGTTCTGTTACTGGCAGTTACAATTACAGTTATAAAACAATATAACAATAAATAAAAAATTTGCTTAGTAAGACTTATACTTCGTAAGTTTATAGTTGTCATAACCAGCATTACAGCAAACTATAAATTAAAAAAAGGGAGGTTACATTTGTGGACTCCCTTTTTCTTATATTAAAATAGTTATTATTGAATCAGCGTTATTTTTTTGATACTGGTATCCAAATCTCACTTTTAAAAGTCGGTGAGGTTACATCCTTATGTTCATTCCATAAAATTTCTGGTCCCTCTACTTGTTCGTAATTTGAGGATGGAAACCATTCGGAATAAATCCGTCCCCATACATCTTGTAAAGTATCAGGAAATGGCCCAACGGCTTCAAATACAGCCCATGTCAAAGCAGGTACTTCAAGCTTTATTAAATTATGGGGGCAATTCTTGGTTGTTGCTACCCCGATGTAATGATCAAGCTCTCCCTTTTCCTCCATTCGTTTCTCAGAAAAATTTACAGACGCACTAAGCAGCCCTAATGGTTTAACATTAGAAAGTTTTTTTAGTGTATCTATTGTTTCATCCTGTAAACTTTCCCACATAGCAGCAATCTTTGGGTTAACTCCGTGAAAAATTATAGGAACTCTTTCTTTAATGCCGACTATACGAAATGCCTCTTTCTCTTCAATTCGATAGTTCATTTCATCTCCTCCTTTAATCGATAGCTGGAAGGTCATGGGTGGATAAGCCTTAAGTGAACGGCCATCCTTTTTGGCTTCTGAAGGGCTTATACCATGCAAGTTTTGAAAAGCTCGTGCAAAAGAATCCGGTGAGTTGTATCTGTATTTAATCGCAATATCAATAACCTTCACGTTCTTATCTTTAAGTTCGAATGCTGCAAGAGTAAGTCTTCTTCTGCGAATGTATTCTGACAAAGTGATACCTGCAAGAAAAGAAAACATTCTCTTAAAGTGATACTCCGAGCAAAGAGCTAGCTTTACTACTTCTCTAAAATTTATATCGTTAGTTAGATTCTCTTCAATGTAATGCAAAGCTCTGTTCATATTTTTAAGCAAATCCATTTTTATGACCTCCCTTATTGTCAGAATAGCAGGATTCAAACAATGCTATCCGACATTTTATGCACAATTATGTAGGTTTTTTCTCTATTCTAAGCTATATAGGATATCCAAAACTAGTATACATAAACCGTTCTTTCCGGCACACAGCCAAAAAGAATCCTTGGTAGGGAATGGGTTCAATGAAGCTACAATTTTTGTTTTATACAGTTCTTTATCCATCCTCGATATAACGAATTTTTTCTCTTTATCGAATAGCCCAAAGGTAGATGTTGAAACACTCTCTACGTGCCGCTCAAAATTGTTAACGAGCGGTTTATAAGAATAGGGTAGCCTTACTCCTCAAGGGATAGCTATAGAATTCTAGTATTATTTTTTCTCTTTTTTAAAAAATAAAATAAAAAAACACTTGATAATTTGTATGCGTTTTCATATTATAAGTAAAAAGGTAGTAACTTTTTTTAAAAACGTTGTGATGTTATGAAGGAGGAGGGTGATTTTAGTATCAACCTAGAGGAGATTATAAGTTTGGAAGTGTATCAAAATTGTAATCTCCTATGTGATGCATCTTTAATGCGAAGTCTTAAAATGTGTTAAACAAAGGGGGAGAACTTATGGGACAGCCATTGGTTCAAAATGTAGAACATTCAATTAATACACCTAAGAAACTAAGACTTAAAGAGAAGGTTGCTTATGGATTGGGAGATGTAGGAAATAACTTTATGTTAGACTTGGGTCAAATTTATTTGCTGAAGTTTTATACCGACGCGTTAGGCTTGCCTTCTGCAACAGCAGGTTTAGTATTTTTAATTACGAAAATATGGGATGCGTTCGCTGATATTACAGTAGGTACCTGGATTGATAATCGAAAGAAGATAGGTCCTAAAGGCAAATTTAGACCATTCTTTCTTTATGCTGCAATACCGCTTGCTTTGATAACAATAGTCAGCTTTACTAATCCTGATTTTTCAATAACCGGAAAGATTATATGGGCATATGTAACGTATATGGCATTTGGAACGATTTATAGCATTTCAAATATTCCTTATGGATCAATGGTACCTGCGATGACAAAAGATCCTGTTGAAAGAGCAGAAATGGCATCATTTAGACAAGCAGGCTCAAATTTAGGACTTCTTATTACAACTGTAGGGTTTATGCCGATTGTCTTAATGTTTAACAATCAATCTACTGGTTATTTAGTGGCTGTATCTATTTTTGCATTTTTGGGTGTTTTGTTACAAGTCTATTGTTATGCCAATGTAAAAGAAAGATATGTGTATGAAAAACCCCAGAATACAAATGTAAAGCTGACCGACAGCTATAAAGGGCTTTTTAAGAATACGCCTTTACTCATTCTTTGTTTAGTTAATTTGTTTACCTTTTCAGCTTTTAACGTCAAGCTTGCTGTACAAGTTTATTTTTGTCAGTACGTATTAAAAAACGTAGCAATCGTTCCTTATATGGGCTTTTTCAGTATTGGCTGTGTATTTATCGGCGTGGCAATGGTTCCTTTCATGGTTAAAAAAATTGGGAAAAAGTCTACGTACATATTGGGGTGCGCGATTTGGGCTGTAGGAGATATTTTAGCTTATGTTTTTGCAGATAACGCAGTGATCTTTATTACATTAGCCTGCTTTGCTTTCTTCGGAAGCTCATTTGTAAACAGTTTGAACTGGGCATTAGTTTCTGATGCTGTAGAGTATGGCGAATGGAAAACGGGCAATCGATCGGAAGGTGTTGTGTATTCTTTCTTTACGTTCTTCCGTAAACTTTCTCAAGCGCTTGCAGGCTTTATTCCTGGCGTTGTATTAGGGATAGTGGGTTACGTTCCGAATGCGGTGCAGAATGCAAATGTGCTGCAAGGAATTAGAGGATTAATGTTTATTTATCCAAGTGCATTAGCCATTGCAACGATTATTGTCATGTTTTTCTTTTATAAACTTTCAGATGATAAATACAATAAAATCGTAGCGGATCTTGCTAAAAGTAAAAATAGAATACCAATGTAAGATGATAGGTAAATTGGACGAAATACAAAATTAATTTAATAATCTAGCAAAAAGTACTTGAAATATTGGTGGCGTTTTCATATTATAAATACAAAGGTTATTACAAATTATATAAAGGTTATTATCTTTTAAGGGTGATAATCACTTACTGGAGGTATAAAGATGAAGTATTTTTTAGATAGTGCAATTTTAGAGGAAATTCGTTACGCGTATGAAAACTGGGCAATTGATGGAGTTACAACCAACCCTCGTCATATTATGAACAGCGGTAAGCCATTCTTAACGGTTCTAGATGAATTTGCAAGTGAGTTTAAAGGAGTCGAAAATTTCCCAATTTCAGTGGAAATCAATCCTCATTTAGATAATGCTAAAGCTATGGTAGAAGAAGGGACAAAGATTGCTAAGTTATCTTCAAACTTTGTTATTAAAATTCCATGCACAGAACCTGGTTTAATTGCAGCAAAGGAATTTGAAAAAGAAGGTATTTCTACTAACGTCACTCTTGTCTTCTCGCCATCACAAGCACTTCAGCCTGCAAGAATTGGTGCTAAATTTGTATCTCCATTTGTAGGTTGGAAAGAAAATAGCGGGGACGATACAACTCAATATATTCAGGATATTGTGAATATTTATAAAAACTACGATTACAACACAGAAATCATTGTTGCTGCTTTACGTAATGGTAAACAAATTGTAGATGCGGCAAAAGCTGGTGCGCATATTGTGACCTGCGGATTTGATGTATATAAAGAAAGCTTCCAGCATGCGTTCACAGACTATGGATTAAACAAATTCCGTAATGCTTGGGATAATACAGTCACAGAAGCTCCTGTCTTAAAATAAACATATATATTTTATAAAAGGCGCCTCTTAGAATCTTATTATCTTCTTTGAGGGGTTTTTTACATAGAAAAGGAGAGAAGAAAACGTTGAGCAGCTTTGAATACATGAAAGACTTAAACAAACATGTGCCTTTCTATCATATAGAGGACAGTAAATTTAAACCTTATGGAAAGGCAGTAAACGAATATGACTTCAGTGAACTAGAAACATATATGGATAATTTAGCTATTCCTCAAGATCAGAATGTATATGTAGCATCCGTCAGGGAGATGGAAAATACCATTATTAAGAACCAACTTCAAGAAGCTTTTTATGGTGATATGCCTATTCAAATTGGATATTGTAATGGTCCTAATTCAACCTTAAATGGCCTTGAGTATCATAAAAGCAGTGAAATCAACATCGCTATAACAGATATGGTTCTTTTATTAGGAAAGGTACAGGACGTTGAGGATAACTTTTTTAATTCAAATGATGTAATCGCTTTCTTCATACCTAAAGGAACAGCAGTTGAGTTATATAGTACGACCTTACATTTTGCTCCTTGTAAGGTAAATGATGAAGGATTTAAAACAATCGTTATTTTACCTAAAGGAACAAATGATCCGTTATCAACTAATATTCAAAAAAGAACAAAAGAAGATGAGTTATTGTTCATGAAAAATAAATGGTTAATTGCTCATCCTGAAAGAGAGCAATTAATCAATAAAGGTGCACATCCAGGTATAAAAGGAGAAAATATTAAAGTTTATCAATAGAGCGTATGAATGTTAAACAAAAGACTAAGCTCTATTAATTGATGGGAGAGATAAAAATGTCAGGTACCTTAAACGTAACTAAAGGGGTAAATGTGGAGATCTTACAAGATGGATTTGAAGTGGCTCTTAACGGTGTAGCTCTACTTCAGCATACCATACAAAAACCAATGCTGTTTGTTGGTTATGGAGAAGAAACGATTGAAATGTATAGAGGTAACTTTGATATTAAAGATTACGTTACTGAACGTGCAGCTCTTCGCTACGCAGCTGTTGAAGAAGTAGAAGGCGCATATAAAATAGATTTTTCTAACTATAAAAATGGAGATAACATGCTGTCTCTTATAGTTAAAGAAGAAGAGAATCGTCTAAAAGTAGAATACCAAAAACACGATGCGAACATTAACCGCTTTTGGTTACGAGTAGCTGCAGATAAACAAGAGAAAGTATATGGATGCGGAGAACAACTTTCTCATTTTAATATGAGAGGAAAAAACTTTCCTTTATGGACATCTGAGCCGGGCGTAGGAAGAAACAAACAGACATATGTAACATGGCAAGCTGATGTAGTTGATAAGGCTGGAGGAGATTATTATAATACCAACTTTCCTCAGCCTACATATGTATCTAGTAAAAAGTACTATTGTCATGTTGAAACAACGGCATACGCGGACTTTGACTTTCGCAATGAGACATTCCATGAACTGCAGGTTTGGGAAGTACCTGAATATATGCTGTTTGAAACGGCGGAGACGTACCTTGAATTAGTTGAAAAAATTACGGGTTTATTCGGAAGACAGCCCGAGCTACCAGACTGGGTATATAACGGCGTAGTTTTAGGTATTCAAGGTGGTACAGATGTTGTTGAACAAAAGTTAGAAAAAGTTTTAGCGAAAGGTATGAAAGTATCCGGAGTATGGTGCCAAGATTGGCAGGGCAAACGTATTACTTCTTTTGGTAAACGTTTAATGTGGAATTGGAAATGGAACGAGAATGAATACCCAGAGTTAGATAAAAAAATTGCAGAGTGGAAAGAAAATGATATTCGTTTTCTAGGTTACATTAATCCATATGTAGCCATTGAAGGTGATTTATATAAGGAAGCTGAAGATAAAGGATACTTAGCATTAAATGCGGAAGGAAATACGTATTTAGTGGATTTCGGTGAATTTTATTGCGGAGTTGTGGATTTTACCAACGAAGAGGCTACTGAATGGTATAAACAAGTTATTAAAGAGAACATGATTGATTTTGGATTAGATGGATGGATGGCCGACTTTGGCGAATATTTGCCAACGGATGTTGTGCTCAAAAATGGAGTCGACGCTAAGATGATGCACAATGCTTGGCCGACAATGTGGGCAAAAGCAAACTATGAAGCGGTATCAGAAGCAGGGAAACTTGGTGAGATTGTATACTTTATGCGTGCCGGATATACGGGCATACAAAAATACTGTACGCTTCTTTGGGGCGGAGATCAAAGCGTAGATTGGTCGCTAGATGATGGTTTGGCTTCCGTTATTCCTGCAGCTTTATCCTCAGGAATGAGTGGTTGCGGCTTACACCATAGTGATATTGGCGGGTACACAAGCCTACATGGTAATAAACGTTCAAAAGAGCTGCTGATGAGATGGGCAGAAATGGGAGCCTTCACGCCTATGATGAGAACACATGAAGGAAATCGTCCGGATGATTGTTTCCAGTTTGACGGTGATGAAGAAACATTAGAACATTTAGCAAGAATGTCTAATGTTTATGTAACGATGGCACCTTATATTAAATCGCTTGTAGAAGAAAATGCCCGACGAGGAATTCCTGTTCAGCGACCTTTGTTTATGCACTATGAAAAAGATGAAAAAACATATGATATTCAATACCAATATTTATTTGGTGAAGATGTGCTTGTTGCGCCGGTTCATCAAGAAAACCAAACAGAGTGGGAAGTATATTTACCAGAAGATCAGTGGGTCCATGTATGGAGTGGTGAAGAGTACACAGGAGGATCGGTTACTGTTCATGCGCCATTAGGTTATCCACCTGTATTTTACCGTAAAAAATCGATTTGGAGTGAGTTGTTTTCTAAACTAATTCACATCTAATTTAAAAGCTATTTATATAAGAAATGTAGTCAAACGGAAAAATAGTGTTGATAAAGGTAATGATGTATTTTAAAATGGTTATAACAAATAGTTTTATGACAAGGGGAACTCTATATGCAAAACACGACAGTTTTATATGTGCCTATAGGTAGAAAAACATTTGATATTGAAGCAGCTGAAATTTATCGTCAAAAAAGCATGGAGTGGCTGAAAGGTAACTGCAGTACTGTGATTGCGCCGGAGCAAATTATAACTTCGGTTGAAGAACTACAGGGGTTTCTTGATTCAATTAAAGGGGATAAGATTGATACCGTTTTATATCAAAGCGTTACGTTTGCCGATGGTGAATTTATGGTTAAGATATTGGAGTATTTTAAACAGCCTGTAATTGTTTGGTCCGTACGTGAGCCAAGCGTAGGCGGACGTTTACGTTTAAACTCGCTAACAGGTGGAAATAGCACCAGTAATGTACTGCGCAACCATCAGCATCCGTTTGCATTTGTATTTGGAAATCCAGATGAGAAAGCTTTACAGGATCGTCTATTAAGACAAATTAACGTTATGCGCGTGCTAAAAGCATTAAATGAATTAAAAATTGGGGTAGTGGGAGATTATCCACCAGGATTCTTTTTCTCAGCAGCTAACGAAGAAGAATTAAAAAACGCACTTGGCGTAACCCTTCATAAGATGGATTTACAAGAAGCGTTTAAAGAGTGTGTAAAGCTTCCAGAACAAGAATGGATAGGTGAAGTTGAGCGGGCAGAAAAGCAGGTGATTGGTTTAAATCGAAATGATGAAACGGTTACTAAATTTGCTCAATTTTCCACATATATTAAAAAGCACATTCAACGTGAAGAGTTAGATGCACTAGCTATGCGATGCTGGCCGGATTTCTTTAATGATTTAGGAGCTGCTCCGTGCTCAACGCTGTCTCAGTTTACGGAAGACGGAATGGTGACATCCTGTGAGTCTGATATTCACGGATCAATCTCCATGTTTATCCTGCGCGAGTTAGCAGGCGGAAATGCACCTTACCTTGGAGATTTGGTTCACATAGACGAAGAAAAAAACTCGGTTGTTTTTTGGCACTGCGGTGCAGGAGCATATTCACTTGCCAATCCTTCTACCGGAGCAACAGCAGGGGTGCATCCTAACAGAAAAATTGGTTTTGCAATGGATTTTGGATTAAAAGCAGGAGAAGTAACGATCTTTAGGGTAAGTCATACGCCTGATGGATATCGCCTTCTAGTGATGAAAGGAGATGCATTAGATGTAGAGCAGCCTTTTACAGGTACATCTGTAGAAGTGGAACTGGCGACAAATGCATCAGACACACTTTATGAACTTATGCACGCGGGGTATGAGCCTCACTTTGCACTAGTGTATGGTGATGTGACAGAACATCTAATTGAACTAGGGCGTATGCTTAATTTAGAAACAAAGGTGTATGTCTAAGAAGATCCTACTTCTCTGCTACAGTAAAAGTTAGCCAATACTATATAATAATACCAAACGCTAACTTAAAAGGAGTTTGAGAAAATGAAAGATACAATAGGTTCTAATAAAAATATTGCGCTTTATCTTCAAGTAAAAGATGTCTTAATTAAACGTATACAAGAAAAAGTTTGGAAGCCCAATACGTTAATTCCAACGGAACAAGAATTAATGCAAGAGTTTGACGTAAGCCGTACTACCTTAAGACAAGCTATTTCTATGTTAGTACAGGACGGGCTGCTGGAAAAAAAACAAGGCAGGGGAACAATTGTAAAGCCTCAGCCACTTATCGGCGGGAGCTTAGGCAAGCTTAAAGGGCTAGCAGAGGAAGTAGCGGAAAAAGGATTAACGCCGAACTCAAAGCTCATTCGTACTGATTTTAAAAAAGATTTGTATCATGAAACTTCCATGCTGGAATTGGATGCTGGAGAAGAGGTTTTAGTTATTGAACGAATTCGTTTTGCTGATGAAGTGCCTATTGCGATTGAACGTTCTTGCTGGCCTCTGCATATTGGGAAAATACTAGTTGAACAAGATTTAAATCGTGCAAAATTTTATGAAGTACTAGAAGAGAATGAAATCTTCTTAAAACGAGCTAAAGAGAAGGTATCCGCCATTAATGCAACGATTTATGAAGCAGATCTCTTAGGCATACGGGGCGGAGAAGCTTTACTTGAAATGACAAGAGTAAGTTACGGTTTTGATGATAAGCCACTTGAATTTACGGTAACAAAATATCGCAGTGACAAATATCATTACAATATCGAACTTACAAGATAAAATGCTAATACAATTGGGGATGTGGAGATAATGACGAGTTTAACTCAAGTCAAACAATATGGTTTATATGTAAACGGGGAATGGGAAACAACAGCAGAAAAAATGGAAGTCTTAAATAAATATACACAGCAGCCTGCAGCTGAAATCTCAGTAGCAACAAAAAACGATGTAAATAAAGCTGTGGCCAGCGCGAAAGATGCATTAAAAAATACTTTTTCACCGTATGAACGCTACGAGGTATTAATGAAAGCAGCAGATTTATTACTAAGCCGTCAAGAAGAATTTGCTGAAATTTTGGCTACTGAAGTTGGCAAGTCTATTCGTGAATCTCGCGGAGAAGTTGAGCGTGCGGCTACAACTTTACAAATTTCAGCGGAAGAGGCAAAGCGTATTCATGGAGAAGGTGTACCTGTTGAATCGGCTCAAGGCTCGGAGAATCGCATGGCTTTTACAGTAAAAGTCCCAGTTGGTGTTGTTGCAGCTATCACACCGTTTAATGTGCCTATTAATCTAGTTTGTCATAAACTCGGACCAGCAATCGCAGCTGGGAACAGTGTAGTATTAAAACCTGCTGAAGTCACTCCAATTTGTGCCCTCAAGCTCGCTGAATTAATGGAAGAAGCAGGACTGCCAAAGGGGCGCCTTCAAGTATTGACTGGAGATGGGGCAGAAATTGGTGAATGGTTATTAGAAAACCAGGATGTTAATATGTTTACTTTTACAGGAAGCCCAAGAGTAGGAGAGCTCATTCGATCTAAGGCAGGTTTGCGTAAAGTTTCACTTGAACTAGGAAATAATTCGGCCACTATCGTACATAAAGACGCTGATTTAGAAAAAGCTGCATCTTTAATTTCTCAAAAAAGCTTTAATAATGCGGGACAGGTTTGTATTTCCGTTCAACGAATTTATGTTCATACGAATATTTATACTGCATTTGTTAATAAGCTAAAAGAAAAAACAGAAAAGCTAGTAGTCGGTAATCCAATGGATGAGCAAACGGATATTGGACCTATGATTCGTCTCAAAGAAGCAGAGCGAGTGGAAGAATGGGTAAAAGAAGCGGTGGAAGAAGGGGCGAAAATTGAACTAGGAGGAAAGCGTGATGGTGCTTTCTATCTTCCTACAATTTTGACCAATGTAAATGACGATATGAAAGTTTGTCGTCAAGAAGTATTCGGGCCAGTAGTAGCTATTGCTCGATATGATGAGATTGATGAAGTGATTTCAAAGGTAAATGATTCTGACTATGGGTTGCAGGCAGGCCTTTTTACAAACGACTTACAGTTTGCTATGAAGGCAGCTCGTGAAATCGAAGTAGGCGGATTAATTGTAAATGATGCTTCAGCGTATCGTGTCGATCATATGCCATATGGCGGTGTGAAAAAGAGCGGTAACGGAAAAGAAGGACCGAAATATGCAATTGAAGAAATGACTGAAGAACGTATCATTGTTCTAAATTTATAATTTATTAGTTTAAATGAAAGACCTAGATTTTTAATTTTCTAGGTCTTTCATTTGGAAAATAACAAAGAAAAAATGACGAAGGTGAACAAACATGGAGTTCCTAACAATCCTTCTTCCTATTTTCGGGATTTTTGCACTTGGATTTATTGGACAAAAGAAAATAGGATTTGATACAAAAACGATTTCAACAATGGCACTTTATTTGATGTCTCCAGTTCTCGTGTTCAAAACATTTTACACAACCAAATTTACGATTGATTACTTATATCTTACGTTATATACATTTGCACTTTGCTTTGCATTAATTGCTGTCGTCTATATTATTGCTTATTTTCAGCGATATTCTACTTCAGAAACCTGTGGAATGATATTAGCGTCTTCATTTATGAATAATGGAAACTACGGTACACCTGTTGTTTTATTACTTTTCGGCGTTACAGGCTTAGACTCTGCCATCATTCTAATGGTGATACAGCAACTGGTCATGTGTACAGTTGGAGTTTATTATGCCGCTAAAGGGAGTCCACAAGGAAATGGTATAAAATCAGCCATTGACGCAGTTCGACGAATACCAATTGTGTATGGGGGACTTTTAGGAGCTATATTTCAGTTTCTTCATATTCCATTAAGCAACTCTGTAAAAGAAGCGGTTGATTTAGTAGCGGGTGCAGCTATTCCTACCATCATGATTGTACTTGGAATGCAGCTAGCTAAAATATCAATTAGAAATTTAGCCAAAGCAAAAGTTTCATGGTCATTAGCTATCAAACTTGTGATCTCGCCATTTATCGCTTATATACTAACACTTCTGTTACCGGTGGATGAGATGGTGAAACAAATCATGATTATTATGGCTGCTATGCCCACAGCTGCGAATACAACTATGTACGCGCTTCAATTCAATACAGAGCCGGAGTTTGTATCAAGTGCAACGTTAATTAGTACCTCTCTAAGCCTTGCTACATTACCTATCATTTTTCTAATTGTTTTATAAAATGACAAAGAAACACGTTCGAATATAGGTTGAAAAATAATTTTATTATATGACTTTAAAAGGAGTAGTCAACGTGAATTCTCCTCATAACGCAGTTTTAAAAAGATATTTAAAATTTATTTTCTATTTTAGCTTTGTGTTCTTCTTATACTTCTACTTCACATATAGTTTTCAACACTACCTGACGAAATATTTGTTTCTTAATTGTTTACTGACAGGGATATCTTTTCTCATTCGAAATTTAAGAGGTTATACGGAAAAACTGTAAAAGAAAAAAGCTATTTCACTGCGATGCAAATATCATTGAAGTAGCTTTTTTACGTTCAGATTATATGCGAAGAAAATCGATGTTACCAGTATTTAAAAGGAAAAGGAGCTTAATTTAAGCTCCTTTTCCTAATTTCTATCATAATCTTCAAAAACTTATCCAATATAGATTCGCACTAGCAACCAACCCAAAAGATGTAAATCCCACAATTTTTACAGGGTGAGTAATTTTATATGCAATAAAGGGATTAACTCTTCTTATTACCTCTGCGAAGAGCAGAGTACCTATGGATGCAAGTGCTAGTCCAAGCAACAAAGCATTCTCCTTTAACTGAACAAAATCAAAAATTAAATAAATGAGAAAGACCCATAAATAAGCTAAAAAGATATTTAAAACAATAGATAATAAAAAATCTTTATTTTTCATGATTAGCTCCCATTACAATTTTTTCTAGTTTCTATGATTTTATCATAGAAACTTTTTTTATTGCTATTTATTAATCATTTCTCAGAAACTATCATAAATATTTTTATTTAATTTGTAAAAATATTTTGAATTAATGATCGGTCTATGATAATATTTAAAACAGTAAATCATATATAAAATTTAAAATCACATATGTGATTCAGAAAGGATTTCTTCATGTCAGTAAAATCAGCAGAACGTGTATTAAGGGTATTTGAATTAATTGCTCAACATCCCGAGGGCCTAACAGTAAAAGAAGTTAGTGATTTACTTTCGCTTCCGCAAAGCAGTACGTTTAACCTTGTGGGAACACTTCATAATGAAGGGTATTTAAATCAGGACTCATTAAAGAGGTACAAGCTAGGGCCAAAGCTAATTCAAATTGGGACAGCGGCTATGGAATCATTGGATATTTCTTCTGAAGGAAAACCGTATTTAAAGAAGCTGATGGAGGATGTTCAGGAAACGGTGTTTATGGCCTTGCTGTCAGATGGAGAATTAGTCTATGTTGTTAAGATTGACAATAATCGCTCGATTAGAACAACAGCTCAGCCTGGTAACCGTAAGCCGCTCTATTGTACAGGGTTAGGAAAAACCTTTTTAGCTTTTCTTCCTAAGGATCAGCGAGAACAGCTGCTTGAACATATAGAGCTGTTGCCTATTACGGATTATACAATTACAGATAAAAAAGTTCTTAATGACAATCTAGACTCTTTTATTCAAATGGGCTATGCAATTGATGATGAAGAAAATGAGGAAGGGTTATTTTGCCTTGCTGCACCTGTATTTGGAGCAAAGGGAAGCATTCAAGCTGCTATTAGCGTAGCTGGACCTAAGGAAAGAATGCTGAAGCATAAGGACTTTATAGTAGAAAGGCTGCTTCAAACATCAGCTAATATATCTTTTATTGCTGGATATGAAGAGGCGAAGAGATAAATGAAAAGAGGGGTAAAATGGATGTGATAAGCATGGGGGAAACAATGATTCTGTTTACCCCACACTCGAATGGGAAGATGAGATATGCTAAAGATTTTTCTTCGAAAATTGCAGGAGCAGAAAGCAACACGTTGATTGCCCTGTCAAAACTCGGTTATCAAACGGGATGGGTTAGCCGATTAGGAAAAGACGAGCTAGGAGAGCGGATTCTTTCAAGTATTAAAGGAGAAGGAATAGATGTAAGACATGTGATATTTGATGATCATGCTCCTACAGGTCTGTTTTTAAAGCAAAAAACAAATGAAATGAACAGTAAAGTCTTTTATTACAGACAAGGTTCAGCAGCAAGCTTTATGAATCCGCGTGATATGAATGAAGAGTATATCTCTTCTGCAAAATACTTATATGTGACAGGAATTACACCTGCGCTGAGCGATTCCTGCCACGAAGCTATTTTTCAAGCGATGAAAGCTGCTAAAAAAAATGGTGTGAAAATAGTGTTTGATCCAAATTTGCGAAAGACGCTTTGGGATGAATCAGCTGCGCGCCAAACACTCATTAAAATGGCTACATATGCGGATATTGTCTTACCAGGAATGAATGAAGGTCAGTTTTTATTTGAGAAGGATAATCCTGAAGATATTGCATCAGCGTTTCATCAATTAGGTGCAGAACTAGTTGTTATTAAGCTAGGTGAAGAAGGAGCTTATTATTCAACTAAAAATGAATCCGCTTACGTAGAAGGTTTTAAAGTTGCTAGAGTGATAGATCCAGTAGGAGCTGGTGATGGGTTCGCCGCGGGGATACTATCGGGACTAATAGATAAATCCTCTTTAAAAGAAACGGTCAGAAGAGGGTGTGCTATAGGAGCTATGGTCGTAACCGTAGAGGGTGACATTGAAGGCTTGCCGGATAAAAAAGAGCTTTACGAATTTATGAATGCGATTACAAAAGAAGACGTTATACGATAAAAGAAAGGGGCTTACCAATGACGGATAGTTTATCACATTTACTAGAGCATAAAATCGTTGCGATTATTAGAGGAGCCAAACCGCAGGATGTAGTGAAAATTGCTTCTGCGCTTAATGACGGCGGTGTAAAAAATATAGAAATTACTCTAAATTCGCCGGACGCACTTTCAGCCATTAAAGAGGTTTCTACAGAGCTGGGTGATCAAGTGTTAGTAGGAGCAGGTACAGTGCTTGATCCTGAAACAGCACGTTCAGCTATTTTAGCAGGAGCAAAGTTTATCCTTTCTCCAACTGTTAACACGGAAACGATTAAACTAACGAAAAGATACGGTGCGGTGAGTATTCCAGGGGCTTTTTCACCTACTGAAATTCTAACGGCATATGAAAATGGGGGAGATATTATAAAAGTATTTCCTGCTAGGCTGGGTGCTAGCTATATTAAAGATATTCGAGGGCCGCTTCCCCATATTCCACTTCTTCCAACAGGAGGAGTGAGCTTAGACAATATTCAAGAATTTGAAGAAGCAGGTGCTGTAGGGTTTGGTATTGGAAGTTCTTTAGTTGATACAAAACGTGAAATTACTCATGCATACCTGCAGGAGTTAACACAAAAGGCTAAAGCGTACGTAGCCGCAGTAAATCGTATAACGAAAGGGGAAAAAGTACATGAAAATTACTAATTATGAATTATTCCAAGTGCCGCCACGCTGGTTGTTTTTAAAAATAGAAACGGACGAAGGAATTGTTGGATGGGGAGAACCTGTTATTGAAGGAAGAGCCTCTACCGTTAAAGCTGCAGTAGATGAGCTGATGGAGTATCTTATTGGCAAAGATCCATTAAATATTGAAGATCATTGGAACGTTATGTACCGAGGCGGCTTCTATCGAGGTGGACCTATTTTAATGAGTGCCATATCAGGGATTGACCAAGCTCTGTGGGACATAAAAGGAAAATATTACGATGCTCCTGTACATCAACTATTAGGCGGAAAAGCAAGAGAATCCATTAAAGTATATTCTTGGATTGGAGGAGACCGGCCTTCAGATGTAGGTGAAGCAGCAAGAGAAGTGGTTTCACAAGGATTTACAGCAGTAAAAATGAATGGAACTGAAGAGCTTCAATATGTGGATTCATACGAAAAAATTGATCAAGTAGTAGAACGTATTGCTGCTGTCAGAGAAGCAGTGGGACCTTATGTAGGAATAGGTATTGATTTTCACGGACGTGTACATAAGCCAATGGCAAAGATTTTAGCTAAAGAACTAGAGGTCTATCGCCCAATGTTTATCGAAGAACCGGTTTTGCCGGAAAACAATGAGGCGTTAAGAGAAATTGCCAATCACGTATCCATTCCTATCGCTACAGGAGAAAGAATGTTTTCAAAATGGGAGTTTAAAAAGCTCTTAACGGACGGATACGTCGATATTATTCAGCCTGATTTATCACATGCAGGAGGAATTACAGAGTGTAAGAAAATTATTTCAATGGCTGAAGCCTTTGATGTAGCAGCTGCACCTCATTGCCCGTTAGGCCCAATTGCATTAGCTGCGTGTCTTCAAGTAGATGCAACGTGTCACAACGCATTTATTCAAGAGCAAAGCTTAGGCATTCATTACAACCAAGGCAGTGATTTACTAGATTATATTGTTGATAACCACGTATTTAAATACGAAGAAGGCTTCGTGAAAATTCCTGATGGACCTGGTTTAGGTATTGAAATTAATGAAGACCATGTTAGAAAAATGGCTGATATCGGTCATAATTGGCGTAATCCAGTATGGCGTCATAAAGACGGTTCTGTAGCGGAATGGTAATGGGGAAACCATTTTAGTACGGGAGATCTGATTGACAAATGACTGTCAGTCAGATCTTCTTCTTAAATTAGTCATATACAGGGGGATAAGGGAATGAAGGGGTATAGCGAAAAGCCGACTCGCGTTAGATTTCGTGTTTTAGCATTTATTTTCATAAGCGTTGTCATCAACTATATGGATCGAAGTAATATTTCTGTAGCTGCCACAGCCATGTCCAAAGATTTAAAGCTATCATCAGTAGAACTGGGTCTCATATTTTCAGCCTTTGGATGGGCTTATGCTGCTTTACAAATACCAGGAGGGGTAATGGCTGACCGCTTTGGCGCTCGTGCTACGTATGCCTTTAGCTTAATTACCTGGTCTATTGTTACGCTACTGCAAGGATTTACTAAGGGATTTGTGAGTCTTTTTGGTCTGCGTTTAGCGACAGGAGCATTCGAAGCACCGGCTTTTCCGACCAATAATAAAGTAGTCACCAGCTGGTTTCCAAATCAGGAAAGAGCATCAGCTATTGCTTTTTATACTTCAGGACAGTTTGCAGGGCTAGCATTTTTAACACCTACACTAGTTACCATTCAGCACTTTTTAGGGTGGAGAGGTCTGTTTATTACTACAGGGATTATTGGTATAGCGTGGGGCATTATGTGGTATATCTTTTATCGTGATCCTTCTCAGCATAGCAAAGTAAACAAAGCAGAGTTACAGCATATCGAAGAAGGTGGAGGCTTAGTTAAAGCTGCTGATACGAAAGGAGAAAGGGCAAAGTTCGAATGGGGAAATCTTAAAGAAGCCTTTTCTCACAGAAAGCTATGGGGCATCTACTTAGGACAGTTTGCCGTCAACTCTACTTTATGGTTCTTCCTTACCTGGTTTCCAACGTACCTTGTGGAGTACAGAGGGTTAGATTTCTTAAAATCAGGATTCTTAGCATCAGCTCCGTTTTTAGCAGCATTTGTAGGGGTATTATTATCTGGCTTTGTATCGGACGCCTTAGTGAAAAAAGGAGTATCACTAGGTATTGCAAGAAAAACACCTATTATCGTAGGACTGCTTTTATCAACTTCAATCATTGGAGCCAATTATGTAAATAGCACATCTCTCATTATCATGTTTATGGCTATTGCGTTTTTTGGAAATGGCCTAGCTTCTATTACATGGGTCTTTGTCTCAACGCTAGCGCCTAAACATTTAGTTGGTTTGACAGGCGGAGTCTTTAACTTTATCGGAGGTTTAGCTTCTATCATCGTTCCAATTGTTATTGGTTTCTTAGCTAAAGGAGGAAACTTTGCTCCAGCGCTAGTATTCATAGCGGCATTGGCCCTTTTAGGAGCACTTTCGTATATCTTCCTTGTAGGAAAAGTAGAAAGAATTAAAGTGGTTACAGATGAAGAATTGAATCGAGATATTGTGTAAGGTTGTTTATAGTTCTATAGTTTTTATAGAAATCATTTGTGGCTGGATTAAAAGAGAATTCGTAAAAGTCTTATTAAAGATAGAGCATAAATTTTGTTGGAGACCAACGGGTTTATGCTTTTTTTTACCTATAAAAGAGGATTTTAGGCCGTATAAGAATAAGATTATTAGGTTAGGCAGTTGTGAGGTTCATGAATAAAAAAAGCGTGATAAAAGATATAAAGTTTCTACCTTTTATTAACAATAGTCAAAGAATAATAGATAGAAAATGGTTATTAGACAATGGAAGGTGTATTTATGAAAAAGGTTCTAACAACTTCTGCTGTATTAGTACTAGCATTGTCAGCTTGCAGCAGTAATCAAAACCAGTAAATAAGAGCAGACCCTTCATTATAAGTAAAGCTTGTTTTTTCTTTCTCTAAAAAGGGTCGGTGTTGTTTCTCAGCATGTTAAAGTTGATGATATAAGCAGTCTTTATTCATAGATGATTATTACAATACTAACAGTGCAGGTTCGATTAAAAGCCTAAGAAAGAAATAAAATCGGAGGTAGTAAAATGGAGAAGAGTGGAATGTTTAAAGATTTTAATTTTAAATTAGTGGTTATTGAAGCTTTATTAGATCAAGATCCGCTATTTATAGAAGAATTAACCGATTTAAAAGATAAGTATACCAATAATTTTGAATGGTATTCTGGAGCTGGACCCATTGTTGAAATCAGAGATTATTTAGAAGAGTTAACGTTGGAAATGAGTGATTTGGAAAAGATTGAATCCCTTTGTTTTGATGGAGGTAATGAAATTTATCGTATTCTAAAGCCAGACTGGGATGGAGAAGACAGTTCATTTGACGTACTATCTGTTGAAGGATTTCAGAACTTAAAGAATCTAAAAGCAGTGGACTATATTTCAATGTGCGATCCAGAAGTATTAGAACCATTCAAGGAAGCCGGAATTACGATTGAGGATTAATGAGAAGGACGTATTGTAGTAAGGGAAGCAATTCGTCTTTATGAAGAATAAAGGGAGAACCAGTAATGAAATATAATGTTCAAATCTATGAAGATAACCAAGGAATGCTTATGGTAGATGTGCCTGATGAAAATTTTTTAGTTATAGATTTATTATTAAGTGATGTACAAGAAGATGGATCAAAATTATGGCTAGATTTAATTGATAAAGTACTTTCAAAGAAATCTTCTTATGAAGAATTAACTGGAAATGCCTGTACTATAGAAATTAAATATGATGTAACAAAAATTATGAATGAATATGCTGAAGAAGAACAAAATGCGAATTGTCTAATTGAAACAGCTGAGCTAAAACAGATTCTGCTTAAATGGGATGATGCTGTTAGAAATAAATACGCAGAATAGAAATTAATTAATTTAAAAGTATGGTGGAGCCTTTATACGAGATGAAGAAAAAATAAATCTCGTATAAAGGCTTCTTTTTGTTTCTTTCTAGTCAACATAAAACAGACTATAGGTATCTACAAAAATAAAAAAGAAAATTATTGTAATCGACCTTGTATATAATCAGGAATCTATATTGAGTTCATTAACTGAAAAAAGTATTCGGACTTCTGAGTTTTATTTAAGCTATACCATGAATCTAATGTATTTGATGCAAATACATCTAATTTTTTTAATACGTCCCTCGCGAATTCTAGAGGTGCTACTCCTGAAGCAGTAATCATGTTATTATCGGATACTACAGGTCCAATCTCATACAACTTCTCTCCTTTATAATTAGGACAGACCATTTTTGTATATTCTAAGTTATTCAGCGTATGCTTTCTAGAATCTAAGTATCCACTATTTGCAAGGGCATCAGTAGCACCACAAATTGCAGCTACAATAGTACCAAGCTCTAAAACTTCCCCAACTTTTTTCAATATAGGTTGATGAATCTCCTCACTCCATGTAGTTCCTCCCGGTAGAATTAAAAGATCTTTATCCAGAAGAGTGCACTCATCAAGAGAAATATCGGGCTGTATACTCAGCCCACCCATTGTTTTAATAATTTCTTTATTAACTCCTACCGTCATTACTTTTAAAGGGGCTAAACCTTGCCTGAAATATCTTCCTGAATTTAGTTCAGCAATTAAATATCCATACTCCCAATCTGACATTGTATTAAATACATAAATATAAACTTTTTTTGTTTGCATAGTAAGCCTCCCGAACTGACGTTCTCTATATTATACCATTTTAAAGGCATATATCTATAGAAATGTTAAAATATTCAGAAAAAAATAAGGAGATTGAGAATCATTTGAAAGAAAACAAAATAGAAAAAGTCGTAATAGTAGGATTAACAACTCCACACTTAGAGTATTTATATTTTGGATCTATTTGAGTTGTTATTTCCTCAACATTACAAGGTTCATATAAATGAATTAAAAACAAATCTCACCACACTCCCAATAAATAGAAAACACATTATTATTATAGGTTTCATAAGTGATAATAACATCTTTTTCATACTTTAGAAGATTACGTGAGATCAAATTAGCTTCTCCTTTTAAAAAAGAGAGCATCAAACGCGCGCTTTAATACAACAACTGTTTGTTAATAATTTTAGGTAAAATATCTTTATCATTTGACAAAGGATAAGTCTTCCATTATCATCAACTCAAACTTATTTACGGGGAGAGTTAAAGATGAAAATTTATGTTGATGCAGATGCTTGTCCGGTAAAAGATATCATTATCTCTGAAGGTACGAATGCTGAAATTCCTGTTATCCTTGTTACTAGCTTTTCTCATTTTTCTAATGTGGAACAACCATCAGGAGTGGAAACCATTTATGTTGATTCTGGGGCAGATGCTGCGGATTATCGGATTATGGGGTTAGTAGAAAAAGGGGATATAATCGTTACGCAAGATTATGGTCTTGCTTCGCTAGGTTTAGCAAAAGGGTGTGTGGTACTTCACCATAATGGGTCTAGCTATACAAATGAAAACATTGACCAATTATTACAAACACGTTATTTGAGTGCAATGGCTCGAAAAAGTGGAAAGCGTACAAAGGGGCCAAAACCATTTACACCCGAAGATAGAGAGAAATTTAAGGGGCTTTTTAAAAGAGCAATTTCACGTTAAAAAAGAACCATCCATTTTCAAAAAAAAACCAGAAAAACAAATTGTCCAAATATTAAACTAAACTTATTGGTTCCAGTACGAAAATGCTCGGAAGTCTCATGTCAAAATCAATTACTAATTACTTAATACTTGAATAGATGCAGTAAATCTATTCTTTTCCGAAAAAGATAAATTAACTTGTAGATGATTCGCGACTAACTGGTGATAGTCCTGTAAATATACTGCAACAGCATCAATAATGTCTTGTTCATGCAATCGCGCTGTACGTCCTAATGCTAAGGTGGAAGCAGTAATCCCAAGGGAAGGATGAAGCTCCAAATCTACTTCTACCTGTTCAGGTTCAATTCTTTCTTTTAGAGCAATATAAATACAAACGCTATCCACAATATCTTGTTCGTTAAATAGTACTTCCATTCTAAATTTCTCCTTAATATCTTCTTCTTGTAAAGATGTTTTTAACTACCCAAATGATGACTAAAATCACAAGTATATCTACAAGAATTCCTAAAAAAGAAAATCCATGTGAAGGGTTATTTCCATATGCACCGTTATAATTCCCACCAAATGGATGAAGCATATGCCCTAAAAACGCACCTGTTCCAAAAGCTGCAGCATGAGTCAGTATACTTTTTGCTCGTGAAGGCGGGGTCTGGTTATATGTCGTGTGAGACCTAGTATATGATGGTGTTCTTGTAACGTTGCTTGACGGAGACTTATATCCAGAATGATAAGTGCCACTTGAATATGTGCCCCTATCTGAATGAGAACTGAACGAAGAACTGTGACTGAAAGAACTATGACCACTAAATCCTTTTGCCTGAGCAACATTTGGTAAAGCTATTGCAAATATTAATACAAATATTAAGGTCAATTTTTTCATTACAATTACTCCTGTCTTTATTAATCTAATATAGCTAATTTATAATAAAGTTTCTTTCTTAGAGAGCTTATGTAGCTGTTACTATACCACTAAATTTATAAATTTCTACTATTTTCATCTATTTTTAATGTGATTTTAAGATGGATTTTAGAGTGACTATCATGATTGGAAAAAGTAGAGTATATTCGATTACCCTACGGTTCCCAAATGGGTAGTATGGAGGGAGGAAAGTGAAAATAGTAGAGGTACAAAAAGATAAAAATACTTATAATCATGCTAAAGAGCACTCCTGTTTTTTGAATACAGGGGTGTTCTTCTACAATAAATTTTGTATGACAACCTATCAATTTATGTGTTATGATGACTATAGACCTAATCTTTCTTATACTTTAGTATAGAAAACTTAAATTCTCAAGAAGTGCCCTTATTCTCCAATACCATTAACGATGAGGGTGCTTTTTTTTATGCGAAAAATTCATAAGTGCTTGCCAACTGTATGATACGAATATGTTTTGATAAAAATACATAGCGAACAGGTGTAATTAACATGACAGAAAGGAAGGAGGCTGCTCAGGCTTCTGGCTGCAACTTTAATCAAAACTTCATATACTAAAGAGATTATTTTTTTCCTAGTTTATATAAGATAAATAGAAACCAATTGAATAAGTAGAAAGCTACAACTAAAAATGAATCAAACAAAGACCCTCAAGTTCTCTATACTGTTGAATTTGAGGGTGTTATGTCATATTTAAATTATTAACTATTTTTCATTAATAGTAGAGACATTAATAGAAAACTCCTCAATAACTTAACCTCTATAAACACTAGCACATGTATCTGGTTTTGGCTCATAATAACAATGATTTTTAAATTGACCAGATGCAGGTTGACCGTACCATGTTGGAGGGCACGGAGCATGGGGATTAAAATACCAAAGAGCAAATTTCGCTGGGTGTTGTCTCCAATAATCCAAATTCTGCTTTGCTAATCTTTTTTCAACACCTCTTGCTCTTTGATAAAATACATTGCCTTTTTGAACAGCTTCAAACGAATAATTCCCCCCCCTGGACTTGATAAATGACTTGTGAAACGGTTCTTAAATTTTTAAAGTCTATACAATTTGCTGCAAGACGATTAACAATTACATTTCCCACATATAACATTCCTTGTCTTCCTTCACCCTCAGCTTCTGCTCGCATCATCCTTGCCATTAAGTTAATGTCTGAATTACTGTACTTTACTCTTGCCATTTATTCACCCCCCAAAACATAGTATGAAAAAAAGCCTATATTGATGTCATTGTTTATAAGCTAGCAATGCTTAGTTTTCACATATCATCGCGCATATTTAATCATTACCATTAAATAAATTGATAATAATTAGTTACCGCAGTAGGTGATCGTTAGATGCTTATCGAATACGTTATAGGCAGTAACATTGTAAATCGAATGCCTCAAGTTTTAAAAATATGCCTTCGCAATAAATATCATCTCTCAGCCTGTACTAGTTACAAATCTGGCACTGATTCATTTGTGCAATTTACTAATATTAAACTTTTAAGGAGAGAGGAAATGGGAACATTATTTAATCAAACAACACGAAAAGATTATTTTGATAATGATGCTGTTAAATTTCTTGATACAGTAAAAACTCTTGCAAGAGATCATGGCCTGACAGTTGAAGAGACCTGTCGTGTTTTAGAACTATCTATGAAAATTGATGATTATGACCGCAAAGATGAACACATAGTAGCATTAGGACGATTAATAAAAGATTTAATTAATGAAATTTCTATGTTAAGAGAAAAGTTATAACCTAATAAAGTAGAAAAAACATCTAGAGAGTAAGATATTTCTTCTACTTTAAGATGGCTAAAACACAGTTAAACTAAAAAAGAGAAGGTTTTTAACCTTCTCTTTTTCTATATCATCGATGTTTAAATACTCTTTTTCATCCCGCATTCTCGACATTCACGTAAGAATACGCCACCCTTTACAGAACTTTTGAAGTAAGATGAATTGCAGTTGTTACATCTGCCACTCACCTTATCGGGAAATGCAGCATAGTCATACACTTTATCTAGATCGATTTCTTGCTCTTTTATTTCTTCCAGGTTGATCACTCTTTTCTATTTGGCTTTTATTAGACTACCACAATTACATCTATATAGAAGGGGTATGTTAAAATTACTCTGGTTTTTCCACTAGTTGCATCTGAAAAATTTGCGTTTCTTGAATATTGGCTCTTTGAAGTTCCTGTTTAAGGGATTTTCCTTCTTTTAGTTTAATGATTTTCTTTGAACCGTCACGTAACGTGTATACTTTAAAATTGTACATAAATGTACCTCCACCAAAATAAATGCTTCCTGTACACGATTTCTTCAGGAACTAAGCCAAGCGAACAAGGTTAATATTTAAATAACAGTTCGTCGTTATTTAAATATTCTTCACTTCTATGAGGCTTGTCTAAATAAAATGTACGCGAAATGAATAATATTCTTCTTGATTTATCTGTTGTATATAAATATAATGTAACTGAAGTACGCAAAAAGAGAACATGAAATTTAAAATATCCTTTTCGTTATTATCATTTTTTTGATTCCGTTCATTATCTATATACAAGAAACGCATGTTTATTATAATGAGATTACAGTATGAAGAGGTTGAAGGAGATACCCCAACTTAATGCTGTAGTTTCGTTAATTAAGTTACACCTGGAATAAATACTAAATTCCTTTAGCTTTCGGAGAGATATGTGTAGTTACTACGATTGAGACTTTTTGAAAGCGATATCATTTTATTTAAAGAAAAACATTTTAAGAGATTTAATTATTTTAACAAGTTATAGAGATATCTAGTGTTATTGCTACCTTATCTCTAGACACTAGATAAAAAAGAAGATATTTCTTTATCTGAAATGAGGGAATAATAGATTAGGATATTGTTGTCTAACATTCATATAAATCTAGAAGTGACTGTCACTAGATTTATATGAATGTTAGACAATAAACAGGATTTCAAAAAGGTTAAAAGGATAATAGAAAATCTCTTTATAAACGATACTATATGCTCAGGTATATAAGATGAGCCGAAAAAGTGTATTTTACATTAAAGGTTTTGAAAACGCTTTACTGAAGGGGGGAGTTAATTTCAAATCATATGGTTACCATTTATTTTAAAGGTTATTCACACATTGGACTTATTTTTAATTATTGTCTTTTTTTATAGACGCTAGCCTAAGCATAGGCTCTCTTTAAGTGTTTTAATGAACCGCAAATTGAAAGGGGTTACAACTATGAAGAAATTGGGATTAGCTACACAAATATTTATTGGACTTGCGTTCGGGATTGCTATAGGCGCTATTTTTTATGGAAACAATACAGCGATGGCAATTCTTCAACCTTTAGGGGATATTTTTCTTCACCTAATTAAAATGATTGTTATTCCTATCGTTGTATCCGCCCTCATCGTATCTATAGCTGGTGTAGGTGATATTAAAAAGTTAGGAAGACTAGGTGGAAAAACCATTCTTTATTTTGAAATTGTTACTACCATTGCATTAGCAGTGGGCTTATTGGCCGCAAATTTATTCCATCCAGGTACTGGTATAGATATGGGGAACCTTGAGAAAGGTGATATATCCAAATATGAAGAAACATCTAAAACAACTGAAAGTGCAGGTGTAGCAGCTCAAATCGTTCATATCATCCCAACTAATATATTCCAATCATTGACTGAAGGAAATTTATTAGCAATTATCTTTTTCTCAGTCTTATTTGGTCTAGGAGTTGCAGCAATTGGAGAAAAAGGCAAACCAGTTTTAAACTTTTTTGAAGGTGTACTAGAATCCATGTTTTGGATGACAAACTTAGTTATGAAATTTGCTCCATTTGGCGTATTTGCTTTAATTGGTTTGAATGTGGCGAAGTTTGGAATTGGTTCATTAATCCCTTTAGGAAAGTTAGTACTCGTTATATATCTGACCATGATTTTCTTTGTTTTTGTAGTATTAGGTATTATTGCAAAAATGGCTGGAACTAATGTTTTAGTCCTTATAAAAATATTAAAAGATGAGTTGATTTTAGCGTTTACAACCGCAAGCTCTGAAGCAGTATTGCCAAGGTTAATGACTAAAATGGAGAATTTTGGTTGTCCGAAAGCTGTTACATCATTTGTTATTCCGACAGGATATACCTTTAACCTTGATGGATCATCCATTTACCAAGCCATTGCTGCCCTTTTTATTGCACAAATGTATGGCATTCATTTATCTTTCGTAGAACAAATTACACTTTTACTTGTATTGATGTTGACTTCCAAGGGAATGGCAGGAGTTGCAGGAGCATCATTTGTTGTTGTATTAACAACACTGGGATCAATGGGATTACCTCTAGAAGGCATGGCATTCATTGCTGGTATTGATCGTATTTTAGATATGCTTCGTACATCTGTCAACGTAGTAGGTAACGCATTAGCTGCTATTGTGATGTCTAAGTGGGAAGGCGGATTCGATAAAGAAAAAGCAAAGCATTATACAGATTCTATTAAAAAATCAGATGTAGCTTAAAATAATTTATTTGTTTATAAAGAAGGAGATCAATATTATGACAGATATGGGAACGCTTGAAAAACAAGATGTAAGAATTGAAAAAGATTTCTTAGGAACGAAAGAAGTGCCTGTCAGCGCTTATTATGGAATTCAAACATTACGTGCAGTTGAAAATTTTCCAATAACAGGTTACCAGATTCACCCGGAACTCATTAAAGCATTAGGAATCGTTAAAAAGGCTGCTGCTCTTGCTAATATGGAAACAAAAAGGTTATATGATGGGTTGGGTAATGCAATTATTGAAGCAGCAGACGAGGTTATTGAAGGGAAAAGAAATAATCAATTTATTGTTGATCCAATACAGGGTGGTGCGGGGACCTCAATGAATATGAATGCAAATGAGGTTATCGCAAATAGAGCTTTAGAGTTACTTGGTCATAAGAAAGGTTCTTATTCCGATTTAAGCCCTAATAGTCATGTAAACATGTCACAGTCAACAAATGACGTATTCCCAACTGCTATCCATATTGCAACGCTTAATCTGTTAAATAAGTTACTGAAAACAATGAATTATATGCACAGTGTATTTCAGCAAAAGGCAGAACAATTTGATTCTATTATAAAGATGGGACGTACTCACCTACAGGATGCGGTTCCAATCCGTCTTGGTCAAGAATTTGAATCATATAGTCGTGTTCTTGAGCGCGATATGAAACGTATTAAGCAATCCTATGGACATTTATATGAGGTTAATATGGGAGCAACTGCAGTTGGAACTGGTTTAAATGCAGATCCACGTTATATCGAAAATGTTGTAAGATATCTAGCAAATATCAGTGGTTTACCACTTAAGAAAGCCAATCATCTTGTAGACGCGACTCAAAATACAGATGCTTATACAGAAGTCTCTGCTAGCTTAAAAGTTTGCATGATTAATATGTCTAAAATTGCGAATGATATCCGATTAATGGCATCGGGTCCTCGTGCAGGATTAGCTGAACTTATATTACCAGCTCGTCAACCTGGTTCATCTATTATGCCTGGAAAGGTCAATCCTGTCATGCCTGAAATGATTAATCAAGTAGCTTTTCAAGTTATAGGTAATGATCATACAATTTGCCTGGCATCGGAAGCAGGTCAACTTGAACTAAATGTGATGGAGCCTGTTCTTGTGTTTAACTTGCTTCAGTCGATCAGTATTATGAATAACGCATTCCAAGTCTTCACAGACCATTGCCTAAGAGGCATTGAAGCAAATGAGGGACGTTTAAAAGAATATGTAGAAAAAAGTGTAGGGATTATTACAGCCGTAAATCCACATATCGGATATGAAGTAGCAGCACGAATTGCTAGAGAGGCTATTTTAAATGGAAAGTCGGTACGAGAACTATGTTTGCAATATGACGTATTGACTGAGGAGGAGCTTGAGTTAATTTTAAATCCCTATGAAATGACGAACCCAGGTATATCTGGCAGCTCTCTTTTTGACAGAAATTAATTTTTAAAGCGTGCTCCATATTAAGTTTATCGTATAAGCCACCTACTTTGGATATCCCTAGGTGGCTTATTTTCTATATACACGTCAAAAAATACCAACTACCATTCAAACCATGCTATTTTTTATAGTCTAAGTACCACCTAAATGCTTTTCTTCATGCCAAACTCTCGACATTCACGTAGAAAAATGCCCCCTTTTATAGAACTTTTGAAGTAAGATGAATTGCAGTTATCCCATCGGACACTAACTTTATTCGGAAATTCAGCATAGTCGTAAACTTTATCAAGGATGATTTTTTGCTACTCTTTCTCTTCTATAAGGAAAAGAGGTATCAGAGAGAGCAATTAAAAATACTTCATCATATAAAGCCATGGCAAAAGCATTAGAAAATCTTTCAAAGGAAGATATTGCTTCATCGTTAAACATGCATAAAAGTTTATTGACTTCTTTAAAAGAAATGCACTTCTAACAAGTAAAGAGCCTAATTGGATATTCGATTTGCTTTCTTATTTTCCTACCGATAACACTTTTTATATTAACTAAAGGCGTATATCATATACAACTTAAACACAGAAAAAACTACTGCTCCTGTTGAACTGAACCCAAAAAGTTAGACACGTTATTTAGGCAGCTAATGAGGATTGAATTCTGTATTCTACAGGGGTTAATCCTTTTAATTTTTCTTTTATTCGTAGATGGTTGTAATAGAGGATATAGGCCTCTAATTCCTGTTTGAACTGTTCTATACTTTCAAATTCTTGTAGATAGAGTAACTCTGATTTTAATAGACCAAAGAAGTTTTCAATAACCGCATTATCTAAACAGTTACCCTTACGGGACATGCTTTGAGTAATGTTATTTTCCTTCAATAAATGCTGATATTTGGTCATTTGGTAGTGCCATCCTTGATCAGAATGAAGAATAGGGCAGTCTCCCTCATTTAAACAGTCAAATGCTTTATGTAACATCGTAGTGACCAGTGAAAATACAGGTCTCTTGTCGATATGGTAGGAGATAATTTCCCCATTAAAAAGGTCCAAAATAGGTGATAAGTAAAGCTTCTCTCCGAATAGGTGAAACTCTGTGATACCGGTTACCCATTTTTCATTTGGTTTAGATGCTTTAAAATCACGTTTAAGGATATTTGGAGCGATTCTTCCTGTTCTCCCACGATAAGAACGATACTTTTTGAGCCGAACGAGGCACTTTAAGCCTAGCTCTTTCATCAATCGACAGACCGTCTTATGATTAATAAGATAGCCTAGACGATGTAATTCTAGCGTAATACGACGATAACCATACCTCCCTTTGTGTTTATGAAAGATATGATGAATGGTTTCTTTAACTTCTTTATACTTGTCAGGGCGCTTAAAGGCTTTTATCCAATAATAATACGTACTACGAGCGATTCTAGCTACTTTGATAAGGTCGACGACCTTATACTCATGCCTTAATTCAAACACTACTTGGGCTTTTTCTCGCTCTTTAATTCCCTTGATGTTTGTACTAAGGCGTTCAACTTTTTTAAGTACGCATTTTCCATTCGTAAATATTCAAGTTCCTTTACTAGCTCTTCATTTGTTTTCTGTGAATCATTATTTTTAATCGAATTCTTCTTCACTTTTGGCGGCCTCCTGGTCTTGGCATACAGACCGTCCATGCCCTGTTCTTCAAAGATCCTTCTCCATTTTATAACCGTTGAATATGAAGGGATATTAAATACAGAAGATGCTTCACGAATAGACGCTCCCGTTTTTTCAATATACGTTAATACGTCCATTTTAAACTCGGCAGAGTACTTTGTATACGTTGATTCTAAACCTTCTTTCCCATGTTTTTTAAATAATGCCACCCATTGAATAACATCTGATGTATTCGCACCATATAACTCAGCTGTTTCTTTATATGAATATTGCTTATTGATGTAGAAATCTACAGCTTTTAACTTTGTTTCAAGTGTGTGTTTTGACATAAAAAACTGCACCTCCAATTATTAGTTTTTGTCTAACAATTGGGGTGCAGTTCACTGTACAGTAGTTTTTTCTGTTACTTGAATTTTATTTAAAAGGGTCTATGAGAGAATGCTTCACAGCATCTTAAGCAGTTTGTTCAATTCACTATTTATTATTCATTTTATAAATTTAAATAAAAAAGAAGATATTCAATTTTTATTGAGGTTGGGTCTTTTGTTATTCAAATTCATACGAGATTTTTTATTGTCTAGTAGATGCTTAATTTCTTTGAAGCTTACAAAACTTTTATTTTGTTGATCTAAAAGTCGAAAACGAAGGGACTTCAAGCTTGTACTTAGTGTAATTGTTGTTGCTTTCTGTAATGGTGGCGTAGACTCATGCGCCTTTTCTAAATTATAGTTTGGAACTCTTGGAGCCAAATGATGTACATGATGGAAACCAATATTACCTGTTACCCATTGTAAAACTTTAGGAAGCTTGTAATAGGAGCTGCCATCAACCGCAGCTTTCACGTAATCCCACTCCTTTTCGTTTTCAAAGTAGGAATCCTCAAATTGATGCTGTACGTAAAATAGCCAAATTCCTAGTGATCCTGCTACAAAAAGGATGGGAGCTTGAACAAGCAGAAAAGCTTGCCAACCAATACCCCAACATAAAAGTGCATACACTGCAACAATTGAGAAATTGGTTAAATATGTGTTCAAACGTTCCTTTCGTTTCGCGTCTTTTCGATTCAATCGGTTAGAAACTAAGAAAAGATAGATGGGACCTAATCCAAACATAACAAGTGGATTGCGGTACATTCGGTAAGCTAACCGCCCCCAGTAGGAAGCTGCAACATACTCGTCAACTGTCATGACCCACACATCACCAGTTCCTCGTTTATCTAAGTTGCTGCTCGTGGCATGATGAATCGAGTGGCTTCGTTTCCACTGTTCATACGGAAACATGGTGATAACCCCACTGATTGTGCCAAGGATATTATTCGCTTTTCGGTTTTTGAAAAATGATTGATGACAACAATCATGGAAAATAATGAAGGTTCGGACGACGAACCCGGCTGTAACAATAGCTATTGGCAGTGTTAGCCAATAAGAAACGGACAAACTTTTATAAGCTAGAAACCAAAGTAGTAAAAACGGAAGAAATGTGTTTATTAATTGCTTTATACTCGATTTCGTATTGGATTTTTCAAAAGGTGCTACATTTTTTCTTAATTCAGTCGTTTTTTGTTTGCTCATGTGTTCCTCCTTACATCTTTCTTTACATTGATTAGTATTCAACTCTTCTTTATATTTATAGTAGAACATAGTAGCTGGTAATAAAAGATATAAACGTCAAGTAGTTAGTATGACAATTGTCATACATGTGTGAATGTATTTTCTTAATAAAAGGAAAAGGGTATGAAAAAATTCAGTTTCATTAAAGCATTAGCATTATTTCAGTCCTAGCTATTTAAAAGCACTCATCAGTGTGTACCTTTCCAACAGGTTTTGTGCCACTATTTTTAAAATATAATGCGAACAAGTAACTACTTCTACTATAATGTCTAGGATTGGAGGTAGCTTTTCAGAGCTATGAAGTTTCAACTGTCGTGCACTTTGTTATAAAACAGAAAAACCTATTGGTTCATCTGGCACCAGTAGGTTTTTCTATTTAAAACAACAAGGATTTTAAAGTATTGGATAGATGCCTCACGGCGTCTTGTTTAGTTTGCTCGTTATAGTAGATATTATTCAACGTAGGCAATCTAAATATAATAAAATGAAAAATAATATTAGATTGTTTTTGTCAGAAATCATAACAAAGTCATAGCTTGCTTATATCGGTTTATATGTAATGTATTAAATCCAAAAGCTGCTCTTTTCTTTTTGAGTATTTTTTCTCAGTTTATTTCAGCTGATACAGCTAGCTGGGTATGTTGGGCTTATGGAACGGAGATCGTTATCGCAGTAGGTTTGTGGTTTATCTTTATTTCGACAGTGATTTTCAGTCAAATTTAACTTTTTGATCAATTCTTCAGTTGTTAAAACTTTGGCAAACTCATTATCTAAAGTTGCTAATGATACAGCATGTATTTGTTCAGCTGGATAATATGCATTATCTGCTCCTTTTATTGCAAATGCAGCTGTGGCATCTGATATGAGATACGTTTCAAATCCTAAATTATTACTCATTCGAGTAACAGTTGATACACAATGTGGAGTCGTTAATCCTACTATTACGACTTTTTCTATTTTGTTTTCTTTCAAATGATTCTCAATCTCCTTATTTTTTCTGAATATTTTAACATTTCTATAGATATATGCCTTTAAAATGGTATAATATAGAGAACGTCAGTTCGGGAGGCTTACTATGCAAACAAAAAAAGTTTATATTTATGTATTTAATACAATGTCAGATTGGGAGTATGGATATTTAATTGCTGAACTAAATTCAGGAAGATATTTCAGGCAAGGTTTAGCCCCTTTAAAAGTAATGACGGTAGGAGTTAATAAAGAAATTATTAAAACAATGGGGGGACTGAGTATACAGCCGGATATTTCTCTTGATGAGTGCACTCTTGTGGATAAAGATCTTTTAATTCTACCGGGAGGAACTACATGGAGTGAGGAGATTCATCAACCTATATTGAAAAAAGTTGGGGAAGTTTTAGAGCTTGGTACTATTGTAGCTGCAATTTGTGGTGCTACTGATGCCCTTGCAAATAATGGATACTTAGATTCTAGAAAGCATACGCTGAATAACTTAGAATATACAAAAATGGTCTGTCCTAATTATAAAGGAGAGAAGTTGTATGAGATTGGACCTGTAGTATCCGATAATAACATGATTACTGCTTCAGGAGTAGCACCTCTAGAATTCGCGAGGGACGTATTAAAAAAATTAGATGTATTTGCATCAAATACATTAGATTCATGGTATAGCTTAAATAAAACTCAGAAGTCCGAATACTTTTTTCAGTTAATGAACTCAATATAGATTCCTGATTATATACAAGGTCGATTACAATAATTTTCTTTTTTATTTTTGTAGATACCTATAATCCATTTTATGTAAACTAGCATTCTAGTGTGAATTTACTTGGTACTTGAAGCAAGAGGTAACCCAATATTATGTCGGGTTACCTTTTGGTGAAATTAAACAATTGTAATTATGTTTTGTCATTATATACGACTTATTCCTTTAGAAATGTATCCTACTATGTAATTCATAAGCTTCTTAATTTCTCTTTTGTAGATATTCTAGAAGACCCGCGTTATAAAATCTACCTAACTAATTTTCTTTGTTTTTAACAAGAGCAACATTTGGAGTTTTACCTTTTGATTTCCTAGATGAAAGATAAACGCCAGCAAAGATAACAAGTAGTCCAACGATTACGTTTGGAGTAATTGTCTCTCCCAGTAGTAAATAACCCCATACCATGGCCGAGGCAGGGATCAGGTATGTAACCGTCGCTGCTAATTCAGGACCACCATTTTTATTAATATAAAAATAGATCAACTGACCCAATCCTGAACCAAAACAGCCGAGACCCACAATCGCCAGAATCGGAAGTGGATGAATCAACAAATCTGATTTGAATGGTTCGGTAATCAACATCCCAAATAAACCAATGATAGCACCTGTTAGTAAGGTGAAGGTTGTTATAGTTAGCACGCTCACCTCAGACAGAAACCGTTTTGTTAACTGCCCAGCAAGCCCATAGCAGATACAAGCAACAAGCATTGTTCTAATCCCAACAAACCCTTTCCCGAAAATCTGACCAAATTGAAAATCCATAAGGACGAGTATCCCGAAAAAACCGATAAGAATACCGATCCACTGACGTCGGGTAAGTCGATAAGAAAAAAGAATAAATCCGATAAGACCTGTCCAGATTGGAGTGGTTGCATTCAGAATGGAGGCAGTCGTACTGTTTATCTCAGTTTCACTTAAGGAAATTAATCCCCAAGCCAAACCACAGTTAAATATACCAACAACAATCAATGCCTTCCAGGGCAGTTTCTCTTTAACTTTTCTGCGCTTCCACCATAAAAACGGAAGCAAGATGATAGCACCTGCTAAACAACGAAAAAATACAATTCCCCATATTCCAGCTGAGGGAAGCAGCCACTTCATAAATACAAAAGATAAACCCCAAATTAAACTAAGCCCAATTAAGGCTCCATACAATCGAAACATAATACACCTCCTTACTTCACTTATTATGGCAAATTTTGTTGATTATTTCATTCCGAAATTTTGCTTTGTAGAACATTTTCTCATGTTTTTTTTTTTCGTTATCTTGATATCTTTCTCTAGGTACATAAGGTATTTTTTTATAAAATAATAGATTCGACGTTATTCATAGGAATAATTCGGAAAGGTTTAGAGCTTTTATTGAAAGGGAACGTTTGCTCTTATATAATATAGGGAACGACTGTTCTTTTTTTGAAGGTTCTTTTGATCGATTATGAGCAGCTACTAAACAGATTCATTATATGTATCGACATGAAGGCATTCTTTGCTTTGTTTTTTTCTATATTAAATGCAAACGTTGAAGAAGGGCATTTCCTATATTTGAAGAATAGTAACACCATTAAATGAATTAAAGGTTGCCTGTATGGCTGCTAGAGCCACAGATTAAAAAATTGAATAGGAGTGTTCCTTGATGACAAATAACAAAATGAATCCTAAGGTTGATGAATTTTTAACTAAAGCTAAAAAGTGGAAAGAAGAATATGAGACGTTGAGAAAGATTGTTCTTGACTGTGAGTTGACCGAAGATTTTAAGTGGATGAATCCTTGTTACACGTTCGAGAAAAAAAACATTGTTTTAATGCATGGATTTAAAGAATACTGTGCGCTGCTGTTTCCTAAAGGTTCTCTGTTACAAGATTCTCATGGTATTCTAATCCAACAAACGGAGAATGTACAAGGCGCGCGACAAATTCGGTTTACCAATGTGCAAGAAATAGCTGAAAAGGAAGCCATCTTAAAAGCTTATATTTATGAGGCCATCGAGGTGGAAAAAGCGGGATTAAAAGTCAAAGCTAAAAAGCCTAAAGAACTCATTATTCCTGAAGAGCTACAACATAAATTTGATGAAATGCCTGCTTTAAAAACGGCTTTTACTACATTGACTCCAGGACGACAAAGAGCGTACATTCTGCATTTTTCTGCGGCCAAACAATCTAAGACTCGGGAATCAAGGATTGAAAAATGCGTTCCGAACATTCTTAATGGAAAAGGATTAAATGATTAATACATTTTATTTAAAACATGGCGAATACAAATTGTTAATGTATTTGAGTCAAAAGTGAAACAAGGTTAAGTGAACTGACTGGTGTTCCATTTGTATAAAAGTAGAGTAAATTAAAAAAAATTTATTTGAGGAGAAAATGCTATGGAAGTTTTTGCAGAATATTTAGCGCGTATAGATAGTCCTGACCACCGTAATCGAATAGAGGAGGTTTTGGCGTGGATTGCTGATACTTTCCCAAATTTGGAACCACAAATCAAATGGAATACGCCAATGTTTACTGATCATGGCACATTCATCATCGGCTTTGCCTCAGCGAAACATCATTTGAGCGTTTCACCTGAAGAAACAGGAATCGTGCACTTTAAGCATGACATTGCCGAGGCTGGATACAGCGCTACTAAAGGCCTGTTTCGAATTCTATGGACTGAGCCAGTAAACTATGAATTACTTAAAAAAATAATTGAGTTTAATATGTTAGATAAGAAAGACTGTTCAACTTTTTGGCGGAAATAAAAAGCAGATTATGAACGGAGAAGAAGGAGGGTACAGAACGGTGGATTTTGAAATGGTTATGAAAGAACTTGAAGCGCTTGGCACGGAACGAATTAAAAAGACTTACATAAACAATGGTGCACACGATCCACTTTTTGGAGTGGCAACAGGAAAAATGAAGCCGATTGCAAAGAAAATCAAGAAAGATCAGGCTTTAGCCGAGCAGCTTTATGCGTCTGGCAATTATGACGCTATGTATTTTGCTGGTATCATTGCAGACCCAACAGAGATGACTGCGGAGGGTTTTGAGCGTTGGATCGATAAAGCGTATTTTTACATGCTGTCCGATTATGTAGTTGCAGTAACTTTGTCAGAAACCGATTTTGCGCATGTTGTTGCTGATAGATGGGTGGCAAGCGATGAAGAACTTAAAATGTCGGCAGGTTGGAGTTGTTACTGCTGGCTTTTGGGTAATCGTCCTGACGAGGAATTTAGCACAAGCAAGATTGCCGATATGCTTAATCAAGTGGAAAATACGATTCACGATTCTCCAGATCGGACGAAATCGGCTATGAATAATTTTATCTATACAGTCGGTGTTTCATATTTGCCACTTCATGAGAAGGCGCTTGAAACGGCAAAGGCAGTAGGTCCAGTCGAAGTTAAGAAGAATAAGAAAAAAAGTAGTATTCTTCTTGCTTCCGAAAACATTCAAAAGGATATAGATAGAGGAAGGCTTGGGTTCAAACGCAAACATGTAAGGTGTTAGCATGATTTGTAATGGAGCTGCGCTACCTGAAACGAGACTCATAAGTATTTAATGGTAATTAGCTTACTATACGTAGGAGGTTTTGTTCCTTCATAAACGATCCATTGAAGAAGTGGCAGAGGATGAAAGCAAAAAAATTCTTGGGAAAAGGGGAGATTAAAGATGAACATCCGAAAGGAAAATCTAAGGATCTGTCATAAAGGACACAAATATTATAAAAGCAGTAACTGTTCGACCTGCCCAACCTGTGAGCAAGAACGCAAACCTGACAATGGATTTCTTTCCATGCTATCAGCACCAGCAAGACGAGCATTGGAAAGCAACGGGATAGCTTCTTTGCAGCAGCTATCAACATTTAGTGAAAAAGAGATATTACAATTTCATGGCATGGGGCCGGCTTCTTTACCTAAACTTAGAACAGCTTTGCAGGCCAATGGGTTAGCCTTTAAAAATTAAACATTAAGGATAGTTAAAACAAGAAATAGTTCTGGATAAAGTGTACGAATACGCTGAATTTCTGGATATGTAAGGATGTTAAGAGATAAGTAGTGGGAAAAAGAAGGGTTGGAGATTTAAGTTGAATAACAAACTAAATAAAGCATTAGCGTTACGAAAGAATGGAAATCACAAAGAATCTAACGAATTGCTAAGTGAATTAGTTAAGGAATTTCCAGACGATGCTTTATATAACTATCAATGTGCGTGGAGCTTTGACATATTAGGAGAAGAAGAAAAGGCAGTGCCCTTTTACAAAAATGCCATAAAGATAGGATTACCTTCTAAGGATATGGAAGGTGCAATATTGGGATTGGGCAGCACATATAGAGCCTTGGGGGAATATGAAAAATCAAAAGATATATTTTTAAAAGGGATGGAATTATTCCCAGATAATCATGTAATTAAAGTGTTTTATTCCATGACCTTGTACAATTTAAAAGAACATAGTCAAGCGATGGAACTGTTATTGAAGTGCTTACTACATACGACAAATGACAATGAAATACTATGTTATAAAAAAGCCTTACATTTTTATTCAGATAAACTGGATCAGACTTGGAAGTAGCTTGTGAAATTCACTGAATATAAGTTCGTTTTCTGAAACGAGGAGAGGACTTTTTTTGTAACATTATTGGCAGAGTTCCTTTGATCAAATGATAGATTGTGAAGAAATACATTTAAACTATAGGAGGCTTTGATAAATAAGAAAGCCCTTACATATTATATATGTCTAATATGTAAGGAGCCCTATACGAATTACATTTGAAATAGGAGATTCCTGCTTTGGATCTTGCGCTTCTTTTTTTGTTGAAGCACTTATGTTTGTACAACCCTATCCTTACTAAACTCTTCTTCAATTAGCTTATCCATGAGAAAATGATAAAAAACGTGATAATTCGTTTTAGTTAGTTTGTCCAGTTCCTGGTGAGTGATGATATTATGTTGGATGAGTAAACCTATAGCAGCTGATATACAATTTACTTTTAAATCTTCTTCCCCTAACATATAAATCACCTTCCCTTAGTTACTAAGTAACCCATTCTATATAATAGGCATACTTAAGACACGGACTTATATAAGCTCTTTTCTCAATATTGCTCTCGTGCTGATATAAAATGATAATAAAATGTTCTTAACACTTTTTAATGCATACTGTTATTTTTATATACTTCGCTTTCTTTTCCTGCAAAAAAAACTAAATGATTTAAAATTTCCCTTATTATGGAATTTTACGTTTATTTTTAACAGTTAGGGAAGCTTTTGAACACTCAGTATGTATCTGAATGTCAATACCAAGAACTTATGAACGCCATCCAAAGAAAGTGAATAATGGAATTTATTTTAATGGGTTCTTATTATTCATCTTATGTAAATGCGAAATAAATGTGGTTTTCCTGTAAGTAAAAAAGGCAGCTTTAACTATGTCATAAACCTCCCTATAGGTAATTATTAAATTATATAGGGAAATTTACATCTCAATAAAATACTGTTATTACAAGTTAGGGAGGTAGAAGTATGAAAGAAACCAATAGTAAGAATTTAAAATCTGAAATTATAAAAAAGCATCAGGTATTATTTGCAAAGAGACTAGAACTTGAGAGTGAAGCAAGCCGTTTGATGTTAGAAATTAATTTATTAGATGCACAGAATACTCTTGATAAAGTAAATCAGTTAAACCAACAGATAGATGATATAACCTCTGAAATGGATTATTTGAAACAAGCCCTTGAAGCTATCAATTAAGCTATATATCAAAGTGTAACTAATTCTATAAGTATAACCACGAGTAATTTAGAAAAAAGTAATCAACATGGAAGAGAAAGAAGGTATTTCTATGAAATCTGTATTGTTAATTGGACAATCAAATATGGCAGGCAGAGGATTTATTGAGGATGTACCGCCGATTTACAATGAGCATATACATATGTTGAGAAACGGTAGATGGCAAACGATGGCAGAACCACTTAATTTTGATCGTCACATATCTGGTGTTGGGCCGGCAGCCTCTTTTGCTCAAGCTTGGACAGAGGATCATCCTGGCGAGTCCATTGGGTTAATACCATGTGCCGAGGGAGGAAGCTCAATTGATGAGTGGACAATTGACGGACTATTAACAAGACACGCGATTTCTGAAGCGAAATTCGCAATGGAAACAAGTGAGTTAGTGGGAATTCTGTGGCATCAGGGAGAAAGCGACAGTTACGGAGAACGTTATAAGACGTATGAAGACAAAGTGCTTTCGTTATTTAAACATGTGAGAGAAGAATTGAATGCACCAGATATCCCGATTATTATCGGTGAGTTGGGACATTACCTTGGAGACGTCGGATTTGGAAAAAGCGCTGTAGAATATAAACAAATTAACGAGATATTATCTAAAGTCGCCCACACTGAAAAAAATTGTTATTTTGTAACCTCAAAAGGCTTAACAGCAAATCCAGATGGCATTCATATTGATGCTGTCTCTCAAAGAAAATTTGGATTAAGATACTATGAGGCTTTTTCAAAACAAAAGCATGTTTTAGATGTTTTAGACGTTGAGCATGAATGGATTGAAAAGGAAGCAAAGCGTGAACTAACTAAAAATGAACGTATATTTGTTGAAAGTATGAAGTTTGCCTTGGGACAAGTAAGTTTTGAGGAGTTTTCTATTAATATCTCTACTATTAATGAAAGTAAGTAAAGCAAAATTAATCCCATTCTCTTTAGCTTGGTGCCTATTTTCCATATAAGTCTTCTTCACTCTATAAAAGAAACCTCCGTTCAAGTCATAAATTTGAACGGAGGTTTTTTATTATCCTCGAAAGGTTAAATTTATTTTTTATTTACTTGGCGTCCACTTTTTTTCTGGCTCTGGGAACTTGTGTTGCCAGTTTGAAATTCATTGCCTAATTCAACATCATTTCTTTTATCTTGCTTCTCTACTTGCTCTCTTGTTTGATTCTTTTTCTGTGTCCCTTGTTTTGACATTACTTATCTCATCTCGCTTTCATTTAGTATTGTTTTTAATATGTGCAACTATAAGAAAAAACATATAAATTAAATAATTTGTTAGTTGCTTCTGAATCAAAACCCTATTGATCACCAAGCTAACCCCGGCATATAAACAACCGAGCACACCTTACATTACTACTTACACCTCACCTAATGCAGTAATTACTCTTTTTTAGTTTTAGGGTGGACGGACAAGCTTTATGGGATTAATTTGATTTTGGAATAAGTGAGAATAGTATCGTAAAAAGGACACATAATTAGTAAAACAATTATTGTTGTTTAATGTGTCAAGAGATGAAGATTTTACTCATTTTTGGAGGAAGTTGTAATGGAGAAAGATCAAACGTTGAAAAATGCGATGAATGAATGGGCACGTGTAACTGAGGATCCACAAATGTTAATGACTTATGAAGTAAAACAGGAATTCCAAGTAGATGAAACATTGACATTAAAAAAAGCTGAAAAGCAAGGAGAAAAAAGAGCTATTAAGAGAGTAGCATTAAGAATGCTGCAAAAAGGTATGGATAATCAAACAATATCTGAATTAACGGAGCTTACAGAAGAAAAGATTGAACAGATTCGTAAATAACGAATGTAAACCGAAGGTAGGAAGAAATAGATCCAAAACAACATTTTATTTTATCACGATAAAAAAAGAGCTACCCCAAAATAGGAAAGAGGTAGCTTGCTCTATTCAAGCAAAAAGTTGAATACGTTGGTTGAGTTAAAACAACTACATTATTTTAACATGTATAAAATTTTTAGTAAAACGCTATCATTTCCAGTTTTATTACCTAATTTCCTCTGCTAAAATGGAATCATAGGGATGAAGAGAGAAGGGTAGATGAGGCATATGAGTACGAGTCTATTGCTAACTTTAGGGGTTATATTTTTGGCAACAATAGCTATAGCCATTTTAATTAAGATTCCAGAAGAAGATTAAACTGAATAATAAAATGAAAAGCTATCTCAAATTATGAATGAGATAGCTTTTTTACTGCTTCATGTCTCAGTTGAAAAGTTTAAGTTGGTTTTATATAGAGGAATTAAATGCATAAAAATTAATTAAAAACAAATACTTTCACTGTCATAAATAAAAAGGAGGCTAGATAAAGATGGATGCACAAAGAGCACAAGAAATTGCCGATTCAGTGGACATGGCCAATGTCATACATAACGGGAAAAGCATTTACATTGAGCATGTAGACCAACAAAATGGGGTAGCTACAATTCATAACCTGGATGAACCAAATAGTAAGCGAAGTGTTTCTATAACTGAACTAACAGAACAATAATTTACTCTTAGAATAAAAAAGCCGTTTTATGTAGGCTTTTTTATTTTTCTCCCATAGGATAAGAAGAAAAATAACCGCATCAGAAAAGTGTTGTCAGATCAAGGAGGTATAAAAATCTAATCGTAATGAACTTCACTTTTAAGTGGAGGACTCAATATAATGAAACACCACTCCTTATAACTTCCACCTTTCAAAGGACTCCCTTCCCAACAACAGAAAATCAAGCAAATAAGAAAACATTGAGGGTTAGGAGTTATTTTTTCGTTTATGTTGACTTCTACGAAATTTTATTGTAGGATAATCTATATCATCAATAAACACATTAAATACTTATCCTACGATGCACGTTATGCCCTATTTGTTTTGAACCGTACTGTTTATTTGGGATTCCTACATTTGTTGACTGATGCCATGCCTGTCTTTGACACAGGATCGCTGGAACGTTAATATGCGGAAACCCACCTGCGAGATCGCGGGTTCACAAAACAGATTGGGAGGACGACATAGGTGGGAATCCCTTAACTATACATACCGTGCTAGACGGGGAGATGGCGGTGCCCTGTAACCTGCAATCCGCCTTAGCAGGGTTTAATTCCTAACAGAGGTATGAGTCAGGTAAGGTCTGACTTGGACAAGTGGTGTTGACAACTAGGTCCTGCACAACAGAAACCTATGAACATGGTCAGGTCCGGAAGGAAGCAGCCATAAGTAGATTCTTCTGTGTGTTGCAGCACAGCCCGGTCGAGCTAACTGTACAAGTAACGCTTATTTGATCATGTCAATGACGGGTGCACGGTGTTTTTTACTTAGCAATTTTTATTTAGTGTTAAGAAAACTATCTTTAATAGGTCTGGTGGCGATAGCAGAGAGGTCACACCCGTTCCCATATCGAACACGGAAGTTAAGTTCTCTAGCGCCAATGGTAGTGGGGACTTTGTCCTCGTGAGAGTAGGACGTTGTCAGGCAAAAAAACAGCCCATCATATCAATGATGGGCTGTTTTTTTGTATATTAATTTCGTTTAAATTGATTTCTACGAAATTAAATGTTATGTTTTATGTAATTTATTAGTACATGTAGGAGGATTTAGAGTGAACAAAAATAGCCTAGAAGTTATTCCGTTGATTGATGACTTTAGCCAATGGTTAATAGAATCAGGCAAATCTGATAATACGATTAAAACCTATCGAGCAGTGCTAAACCAATTTCATGAATGGCTTCTAAGTGAAGGTAGACATTTAGAGCAAGTAACAAGAAATAATGTCCAAACTTATATGATTAACCTTGAATCTAATAATAAAAGTGCGTCGACTATAGAAAAAGCTTTTGTCACAATTAGCGTTTTTGCACGCTTTCTTGAAAAACCAGAAATTGTTCAAAATATTGAACGTAAACAAAAAGAGAAAAATAACGAGGTTGTACCAGAGTCATTAGAAGCAAGTGAGCGTGAGCGCCTTTTATCTGAAGTAAAGCAACAGGGAAACCTTCGTGATATTGCTATTGTATATACTTTATTACATACAGGGATTCGAGTATCAGAGATTTGTGCTTTGAATCATAAAGACGTAAAGATTAACAAATCTGACGGTTTTTTAATTATCCGTAATGCTAAAGGATCTAAAAAGCGACTTGTTCCTCTTTCTACAGAAGCAAGAAATAGTTTAAAGAAATATATTGATTCACTTGATTCTAATCATGAAGCTTTATTTGTCTCTAATTTTGATAGAAGAATGTCTGCACGTACGGTTCAGTACATGTTAAAAAAATATAATGTAAATCCTCATAAATTACGCCATACTTTCTGTCATGAGTTAGTTAAGGAAGGGATAGATATTGCAACAGTTGCCGAATTAGCAGGCCATTCTGATGTGAATGTTACAAAACGATACCTAAAATCTTCTACAAGAGATTTAGAAAATGCGATTACGCAAACCTTTTTATAAAAATAAGCTCTGTAACAAGAATCATGATTCTTGTTACAGAGTTTTTTTATTTAGGTGTATGTTCCTACTTAATAATTGCAAAATTAAGTATTAAAACACAATTTACATAGATGTTGACTTCTGCGAAATTATAAGGTAAAATAATTTTTGTTGGTAGCGAAACAGATATTAATTATTAAATTACTAGTCCACATTCTAAGAGAGAACTTAGAAAGGACCTTTAGCTCAGCTGGTTAGAGCAGACGGCTCATAACCGTCCGGTCGTAGGTTCGAGTCCTACAAGGTCCACCATTGAATCTGAAATATGGAGGAATACCCAAGTCTGGCTGAAGGGATCGGTCTTGAAAACCGACAGGGGTGTCAAAGCCCGCGGGGGTTCGAATCCCTCTTCCTCTTCCATTGTCTCTTTATTATTATCGCGGGGTGGAGCAGTTCGGTAGCTCGTCGGGCTCATAACCCGAAGGTCGCAGGTTCAAATCCTGTCCCCGCAACCATTTTTCACATGCGGATGTGGCGGAATTGGCAGACGCGCTAGACTTAGGATCTAGTGTCTTATGACGTGGGGGTTCAAGTCCCTTCATCCGCACCATTTTAGGAAGCGCCCGTAGCTCAATTGGATAGAGCGTTTGACTACGGATCAAAAGGTTAGGGGTTCGACTCCTCTCGGGCGCGCCATAAACGGGAAGCAGCTCATTTTGGTAGAGCCCAAGTCTGATAAGCGTAAGGTCGGTGTCAAGCCCACTTAGGCCTGCTATTATTCCATAGTATCTCAGTGGGAGATCCATACAGAGAAGTACCCAAGTGGCTCAAGGGGCTCCCCTGCTAAGGGAGTAGATCGTTAACACGGTGCGAGGGTTCGAATCCCTTCTTCTCTGCCATTTTATAATTTTATCTGGTCCGTTGATCGAGTGGTCGAGAAATTGTCCTTTTAAAAAGGTAACACGGGTTCGAATCCCGGACGGGTCATTACAAAAAAAGACAGTTTGCTGATAAAGCAAGCTGTCTTTTTATTGGATAAGAAATATTGCTTTAATCCATTATGTAAAACTAATTTAAATGTTATTAGAATGAAGATAAAAAGCATTTGATAATAGTGCCGATAACTCGGAGTATGTCAACAGAGATATTTAATGAATTTCAACATTGTAGAAACGCTCCAGCTATAACCCCAAAAGAACCAGCCCCAACAAAAAAGCACTCACCGCAAGTGAGTGCTTTTCCATTAAATAAACAATCCAACCATAATACCTGTTAAAATCGAGCCCATTGTAGCGACTAACAGCATCTTCAAGCCGAACTTCGCAACGCGTGAAGCTTGTTCACCGTTGATTGCTTGGATCGTACCAAGAACGATACCGATTGAGCTGAAGTTGGCAAATGAGATTAAGTAAGCTGATACGATCCCGACTGTTTTTTCAGAAAGGTGAGGCATCATTTTTTGGAAGTCAAGCATAGCAACGAATTCGTTTGCTACTACTTTTGTTCCCATTACGCCGCCGGCTTTCATTAGTTCATCTGCCGGAATACCCATGATAAAGGCAATTGGGTAGAAGATATAGCCTAAAATGTCTTGAACCGTTAATCCGATGACGCCGTTTAATACATAGTTCACTAATGCTAAAAGACCAACGTACGTTACAAGCATCGCTGCTACGATTAACGCAACCCGTCCGCCGTCTAGTGCTCCGTCGCCGATTGCTTCAAACAGCGTGCCTTGCTTAGCAGGTGCTTTGATATCCACTTCGTTTTCATCTTCTACTTTTACTGGTGCAACGATAGAAGAAACGATTAAGCCAGAGAATACGTTTAGCGGAAGGGCAATTAAGACGTATTCCGCCGGAATCATCTGCATGTACGCGCCTAGAATCGAACAAGAAACGGATACTAAAGACGTTGTTGTAACGATAAATAAACGGTTTGGTGTTAAACCCCCGATGTGGTTTTTCACCGCAATTAGCGCCGTTGTATCACCGAAAATCATTGCGTTCACGGCTGTGAAGCTTTCAATTTGAGGAAGTCCGGTAATTTTTGAAACAAGTCCTCCGATATATTTGATCCCAAAGGGTAAAATACGAGAGTAGTTTAAAATACTTAATAATGCTGAAACGAATACAATCATAACTAACGTTTGGATAAAGAAAATGCCTTTTCCTGCAAGATCTCCAAACACGAACGAAATTCCGTCGTTACCAAATGATAAGATCTTTGTAAATACACTTGTGATAAAGTCAAGCACCTTGCGACCAATCGATGTATTCATCATAAAAGCAGAGATAGCAAGCTGGATAACCAGCATAACTGCGATGCCTTTATAGTTGATAAGTTTCCTGTCGTTCGACATGAGGAATGCAACTGCTAAGATAATTACAATCCCGATAATTCCCATTAAAATTGACATTTACTTTTCTCCTTACATGTATTCTATATTTATAAAAGAGGGACGTGCATAGAAATGACTATGTAAATCGGCCTCTATTTTATACAAAAACGGAACTTTTACGCCAATTTTGTTAAAAATGGGCAAAATTTTTTAGGCCATTGTAAAAAATGACGTGTTTGTAAAATAATATTTACTATGTGCTATTATGTAAAGAAACATGCAGAGCTGACATAATAACTTATATTTCGACAGCCTCTACTATCTTAAATCATTTCGAACAAAAGAAAAAGAGGAAATGAAGATATTTTTAATATAATTGTGAAATATTTTTTAAACTTTCATGATATTGCCAAGATTTTAGTGGGATACACAAAAGATAAGAACGCCATCTTTAAAATGTGGTAAAATATGACGTAATTAGTAAGGGAAAAAGGGGAAGGGAGAGGTACAAATGAATGAACGTAAAATAATTCATTTAGCAACCGGAATGCCTGAACAAATGGCTTACAGTCCTGATAAAGAAATGCGTACAGGCATATGCAAGAAGCAAGTAGACGAAACGTTTTTAGCAAAAGAAGGGTTTCAAGGTGACGGCGTAGCGAACTTAAAGTATCACGGCGGTCCGGATCGTGCGGTGTGCGTATATCCGTATGAGCACTATAAGAAATGGAACGAAGAGTTTGATACGGAGCTCCCCATGTCTGCGTTTGGAGAAAATCTTGTTGTTGCAGGCATGCTTGAAAAAGAAGTATGCATTGGAGACGTTTATCAAGTAGGAGACGCCGTTATTCAAGTGACGCAAGGTCGAAATCCATGCGACACAATTACAAAGAGAACGGGAGTTAAAGGGATTTTAAAACGAATGATTGAGACAAGCTATACCGGCTATCTTTGCCGCGTGCTGAAAGAAGGTACGATTACGCAAGATGCGGAAGTGAAATTGATTGAAGCTCATCCAAACCAAGTATCCGTTTGGTTTACGCTTGATTTATATTTCCATCGCTCAAAAGATGTAGAAGGAATGCAGCGGGCTTTAGAAGTGGCTGAGCTGGCTGAAGACTGGAAGCATAAATTTCAAACGCGCATTGAAAAGGCGCTTTCCGTCGCGCAGCGATAAAAAGTAAATGCCCTCTAATCGTTAGAACGTATCTAACGATTAGAGGGCATTTTTTTCTTAGAAGCGTCCGTATCCTAAGAAATGATCTTGATAATAAGAAACATCTAGGTCAGCTACAGCTACACCATGTGAACCAGCATGAATCATTTGGCCGTTTCCGATGTAGATTCCCATGTGAGATGGGCCGCTTGTGTATGTGTTTTGGAAGAATACTAGATCGCCTGGTTGTGGAGACGAAATTTTTGTCGCCATGTTCCAGTAGTTGGCTACGCTTGTACGTGAAATGCTGTGACCGCTATGGTTGAACACGTATGCGATAAAGCCTGAGCAATCAAAACCGCTTGGTGTGTTTCCTGCCCATTGGTAAGGTGATCCTACTAAACTACGTGCAACATTTACTGTGCTTCCAGAAGCCGTGCTTGTTGTTGGAGCAGGTGCTGGTGTGCTAGTTTCTTGTGCTGCAGATGTAGATGCAGATGCTGTAGAAGTAGAAGGAGTTGATGTGCTTACACCTTTTACTTGGCTTGCGCTTGGTTTACCTGATGCAATTGTTACGTAGCTTGAGCTTTTTGAAATCCATTTGTTTGGTGCAATTTCAACTAAGCCGTTTGCTTCTTTTAAAATAGCAAACTCTTGACCTTGTGTTGCAGTTCCAACGACTGGAGATGAAAAGCTAGCTCCTTGACGAATATTTAACGCACTCACGTTTACGATGACTTTTTGATTAGTAGTAGTAGTTGCTTGTTGTTGAGGTACGCTTGGCGTTACCTTTTCTTGTACGGGTGCTGGTGCAGCGCCTCCGTCATTAGCACTTGCTGAAGTTGTGCTAAATGTTAGGGCAGCGGGAACAAGTAATGCTGCTAACCCCATATTCATAACTGTACGATTTGCTTTCTTTAGCATGTTCTTTCTCCCTTTCCATAACTTGTTTTATTCACAAGTGTGAGTCTATCAATCCTGACAGGAAAAGTAAACATCTAATTCCAAATTACGACATTTTGTAACATAGTTTTAATATTAAAGGGCGATATAAGTAGAATTGTCACCTTCTCTGTAATAATTCTGACAATTTATCTAGGTAGAAATGTTTAGGAGATTCATAGATTTATTAGAAAATATGTAAGCTAAATGAAAAAGGGGAGCAGAAACCCAGCAGCTGAATGGCTTCAAGGCTTTTAGGATGTATAAAAGCTATAGATAAAAAGTGATATCTTCACTAGCGATGCACTTTATTTTTTCTGGATGAGCACATAGAGAAGAAAGATAAGCTGTCATAGTAGAAACTCAGTTACTATAACTGCTATACATGAAGTACATTAAGAGCGTGCAATTGAAGTGAGCAAAAAAGAAGCGTAGTATACAAGGAGGAATGAACGCGTGAGTCATTTACATTCATATAGGTAGGAGTGGTTGTTGTATGAAACAGTCATCATCTTTTATTAATGGAATTCTTTTAGCTGCTCTCGTATTGATTTGGGGATTAACGTGGCCGATGTCGAAGCTGGCACTTGGCTATTCATCGCCTATTTTGTTATCTGGACTGCGGTCATTAAGTGCGGGAATCATCTTATTAGCAGTCGCACTGCCAAGATACAAACAGCTTCACTGGAAGCAGAACTGGCGTAAATATATGGTGTCAGGTCTATTTAATTCAATCTTATTCTACGGTCTGCAAACGATTGGACTTATGTTTATGCCAGCAGGGGTCTTCAGCGTGATTGTCTACTTGCAGCCGGTGCTCATCGGCATCATTGCATGGACGTGGATTGGCGAAAGCATGAACGCTGTGAAGATAGGGGGTTTGCTTCTTGGCTTTGTAGGTGTAGCTACCATCAGCACGGGAGAATTATCTGCTAATGCTTCAGCCGTTGGAATTCTTTTAGCTGTCCTTACGGCACTGAGCTGGGCGATTGGAACCGTTTATATCAAGCGTATTAGCGACAGTGTAGATGGCATTTGGCTTATTACCGTTCAAAGTCTTGTCGGCGGAGTGGTTATGACAGCAGCCGGAAGCGGAGTGGAAGGATGGTCTCATATGGTGTGGAATTCATCATCTATGCTGCTGCTTTTATTTTTAGCACTGTTTTCCGTTGCCGTTGCGTGGCTCATTTATTTTTATTTAATCAGTAGAGGAGAGGCCAGCAAAGTGGCGTCCTTTAATTTTCTTGTTCCGATTATTTCAATTGTCATCGGCACACTCTTTTTAGACGAACCGTTTACGTCGTCACTTCTTGTAGGTCTGGTGCTTATTATTATCAGTATTTATTTAGTGAATAAAAAAGCGAAGAATCAAAAGTTAAAGCCCTCTGATGGAGGAGACCAGGCAGCGTAAAGCTATCCATAAAAAAACCGTATTCGCAACTCGAATACGGTTTTTCGTTTATTCAGCAACTTCAGTTTCGTTTGCTTTTAGCTTTTCATAAAATACGCCAAGCGAAGTCGTTACATACGGAACGAGCCATAATAACCCAATGCCAAGCGTGATGATACTTAAAATTCCCCAGCCGATAAAGCTTAAAACAAGTAAAAAGTAGGTCCACTTGTAGCCGTTCATTAATCGTCTGCTTTCAGTAATAGACTGGTTGACTGAATAATCGGGGTTATCGCGGAATACGTAGTAAGCCTGTGAATAGGCAAGACTTTTGATGATGCCGGGAATGATTAATAAAATGCTCCATAGCACGGTATAAATAATCGTTAGCAAGTAAAGTCCGAGTGTTCTAAAATATAATCCTGCAGATGAAAATGAATCAAACACGTTTCCTACACGTACACTTTCTCCTCGCACCAGACGCAGTAGTACCCAGTAGTAAGAGAAAAAGAGCGGTACGAGCAGCAGGGATACAATATTAGCTAAGGTAGACTGAGAGTATTCGGTTTCAGACCCGCTTGGAAATCCGTTGATTAAAAAGTCAATAAGTCCTGGAATCCCGGCAGCAATTAGATACGTAACGAACGTAAGCAGTACGGCAAATCCCCAGCGGTTTTTCAGCGCTGCGAGTGCACCTTGCTTCACTTCTTTTATTCTCATAACTTGATGTCCCCCTCTAGGTGAGTTTATACAGAGAATTCAACCTGTACATTAGTCAATATATTAGCGATTTTTGAATATATGAATGCTTGCACTAATAAGTTGTGTAAAGATTTTTTAGACGCTTGAAATTTGTGGAAAGTTCTTTAAGATGGAAGTATAAGGATATTTTCGATCGGAAGGAGGAATGAAAATGACGCTTGTGTATTTGCTCATTCTGGCAGTTGTTTATATCTTTCTGGATCTTGTCATGCGAAAAAAGCTCCATACAAAGATGAAAAAAAGCTATTGGAGAAGTTTTAAAGGAAGGAGTCCGCTGTTTGTCACAATTGAAATGGTGATGCTTGCTTCGTTTTTAGTGCTCGTCTTCGTTATACCTCCAGCCTACACCTCGGTTTTTATGTTTCTTTTCTTTTTTCTCCTCTACGTAATTCGAGGTTTCGAAGAATGGAAGTTTGCAAGAAAGCAAAAAGAGCACTACCACTCGTGGTTTGGTGCAACTTTTTTCTTATTTGGGACGTTTATATTACTGATGACAGATATGTAAAATAAGATTTAGACATAACGAAATAAACCGCTGTTGATTTCCGTGCAAGACTTCGCTTTCCGCGGGCGGGCGGTGAGCCTCCTCGTCGCGTGTGCTCCTGCGGGGTCTCACCTGTCCCGCTTTTCCCGCAGGAGTCTTCGTCTTGCCCTCCAATCAACCACTAGAAACACCTGCATATATGAAACAAGCCTACGTTCACCATACCCATAAAAAAAACCGAACGAATTTGATTCTCCATCAAAAATCAAGTTCGTTCGGATCTTCCTTTAATCAAACTACTTTTATACAAGCTTCTTTTTTTACGTAAAGTATTGAACGACTGTGCCTTTATTTTTCTTTACGTTAACACGAGCATACGCGCCGTTAATAAGCGTGAGCTGAGGAGGGAGGTGGCCGCAGTCGATGTCATAGATAACTGGAATATGTAAATCAGAGGCAAGGTCATGATACACGTCTTCAGCGGTGTAGGAATCAACGGGCTTATTAGCGCTGCTTCTGCCGAATAAAATACCTGAGCAGTTATCAAACCAGCCCGCTAGCTTAAGCTGAAAAAGTGAACGGCGAAGGTCAGCGGTCGTGAGTTCACAGTTGTCAAAGTACCAAATCACCGGTTCTGAAGGAATATGTTTTTCTCGAAACGTTTTTACATCTCCAAAAGGAGTTCCCGCTAAGTGCCTGATCACGTCAATACATCCTCCGAGAAGACGCCCTTTGATGTGCACGTCGCTTGACTCCGTATGCTTCCAAGCGGTTTGTTCGGTTAAATGAAACACGCATGGTGACGGGTTGTCATGCTGCCATTCTTTTTGATAGTGATCAGAAGAAACTTGAGCCACGCTTTCTCCTTTTTGGGTCGTCAGCACCTGCTGCCACATGGCAGTCGTTGGATCCCAGTATTCTCCTCGCAAGTCCACAAAGTTGGTTCCATGAGCCGTTGCAATCCCGGTGTTAAGTGTAATAGCCAGCAAAAGAACGCTGGTGTCAGAATAGCCAAGCACCCATTTTGCTGTCCATTTTGTAAAGTCTAGATGTTCAAGAATTTCAATTAGCAGCTCGCCTCCCCAAGGAGGAATAATGATATCGATGTTTTCATCAGCAATCATGGCTTGAAGCTCATTTGCACGTTTTTTAGGAGAAGCGGATTTTGCTTTATGCTGCGTCCACACGGTTTCGCCCGGTATAACAGAAAAGCCTTTTTCTTTCATGCGTTCACACGATAAAGAAAACATGGAATGAAGAGCTTGAGGTACACCAGAAGAAGGTGCGGTTATGCCGATGGTTGGGTTGGATGTAAGAAAAGGATAGGTGATCATAGCGGCCTCCTTCAAAGGTTTTAGCTTATTTTACCAGCGAGAGAAATACTGAACAAGCTTATTTTTCATTTAATTTAGGAAGATTGATAGGTTTTGTAAAAAGAATCCGTATTAATAGATGTAAAAGCAAGCGGAAAGGAGCAACGTCATGGAAGATGACTGGATTGTTGCGAGTATAATGCGTAAAAAAGAAAAAGGGCTGGAGCTGTTAATTGATCAGTACGGAGGGTTAATTACGGCCATTGTACGCAAACATTTAGGCACGTTAAAAAGCTATGAAGAAGAGTGTATAAACGACGTATTATTAGCGGTATGGCATCATATTCACCGCTTTGATTCGGAGAAAAATACGTTTAAAAACTGGGTTGCGGCTATTGCAAAGTACAAAGCCATTGACTATCAGCGCAAATACATAAAAACGCAGCACGAATCGCTTGGCGAAGCGGGAGTGGGTGAAACGTCAGAAGTTCATAACATTCAAACAGACGACGTGAAAGAACTTTTAGATCACTTAAGTGAAGGAGACCGCGAGCTGTTTAAAGCGTATTACTTACAGGAAGTTGAGCTGAAGCAAATTGCTGAAAAACAGCAGACCACTATCAGCAATTTATATAACCGGCTGTCGCGCGGACGAAAAAAATTAAAAGCCATTTTTAAATGAGAAATAAGGAGGGACAAAGATGAAAAATCAATACGACTTATTAAACGGATCTTCTGTAGATTTTGATGAATATGAAGAAATTGAGCTAACGGCAAGTGAGAAAAAACGAATGAAAAAGCGCTTAAAACGTGAAATAAAGCCGGCGCGGAAAAAAGGGCGTCCGCTGATTGCCGCTGCGGTGCTGCTGCTTGCTGTGACGCCTGTGATGATGCAAAACGAAACGGTACGGGCATCGGCTGTGCGAATCAGTCAGCAACTTGGCCAGCAAATTGAGCTGCTTATGAACAAGCCTGAAGGCAGCTTGAGCGGCTATAAAAAAACGGTAAATGAAACGGCAACGGACCAAGGCATTCAAGTAAAAGTAAATGAGCTGATGCTTGATGACGGACAGGTGCTGCTTGGATTGACGATTAGCGCAGATGAATTTAGGCGAACCGCACTAGGACTTAACCGAGACGCGCCAATTCGACCGGGAGCGCTGCGTGTGAAAATCGGAAATATGTCGTTTTTTGATTCAGCTTCCAGTATTAGAGAGGAACCAATCAAAAACAAAGACGGAAGCTGGAACTATCTGTATGCTTTAAAATTAACGCAAGCGGACACGGACGGAGACGGGAAAATCGATGTGGAAGGCTACAATGTGCTGGATCATATTGATCGAAATAAAAATTATCAAATCAGCGCGCAGTTCACAAGTCTAGAATTTGAAAAGAATCCTGACCAGACGAAAAGCGGGAACTACCGGGATTCCTACGGAGAAATTAAAGGGAATTGGATGGTACACACTAGCGTAAACGGCTCAAAAATTATTGCTGATACAAAAGTGTATCCGTTGAATAAAGAAATTCCGATTAACGAAAAAGGAATAGAAGGCGTATTGTCGATCAAAGAAGTTCGGGTATCACCTGTTTCGATTAAGCTGCACTATACGTTTACATCGTCAACAGGAAGCATCAATGATGGAACGAACGTGGGCGTAAAAATAAAAGACCAAAATGGAAGAGATCTTTCTGAAAGCGGCAGTGGAGGCGGAACAGACAGAGTGATAGAAATGGACGGAGAGTACCGAAATGACAAAGGAGTGGTTATGCTGCGATTTGTTCCGTATGTAAGTGATTACGAAAACGACAGTTCAAAAGATTTAACCTCGGACGCCTTTAATTTGAAGGTGAATGACAAATAACAAAATAAAAACCAGATGCGCTTAGCGAGCATCTGGTTTTTTATTAGATATCCATTTTATTTAACAAGCGAAGAAACGTCTGTAATTCTTCATCCGTAAAATGGCTAAGCTTTTCACCATATTCTTTGGTGAGTACTTTTTCCATTTCTTCTGCAAACGCTTTTCCTTTATCCGTAATCGATAAGTAGACAACGCGGCGGTCTTTTTGACTGCGTACGCGCGTAACAAATTCTCTTTCCATGAGGCGGTCGCTGATGCACGTCATGCTGCTGTTTGAGATGTGCATATGCTCGGCAATCTCAGAAACGATATGATTCCCTTCTTTATATAGCATGTGAAGCGCTAAAAATTCATTTAAAGGAATATATGATTTTAAAGTGGGGATAACTGACATCTGCATTTTTTTAGTTTGGTTTCGCATCGTTGAAACCACATCTTGGATAATTTCATCTCGTGTATTCATTGAGGTTGTGTGCTCCTTTTTCCGTTCAAACAATTTCTTTTCTTTTCTATTGTACCATATTGTACATAAAGAGAAGCGGCAGGTTTTTTAGAGAGAAAAAGAGAAGTAGTAGATATCTATTGCGATAGAAAGGGGCTTGAGTGATGGAAAAAGTAATTGAGTTTAAAACGACGCTGCTTCCTTTTGATGGAGCAAAAAAGCTTGTGAACGCAAATAATTCGGAAAGTGACTTATTATACAAAGAATATTATGATCTCGGAGACGGTAAGCAGATGTGTACGCTTGTGTTTGAACGCTATTTTTTTCGCACCGGCGGCAGAGGATCATTAACGATTATTTTAGAAAATGTGTCGGGTCCAAACAAAGTAAAGTGTATTCCTTCTGGAAGCGCAGAAGGGATATTAAATATTGATTGGGGAGCAAGCAAAGATTTTGTAAGATGGGTAGAAAACGCACTCTCATCGTACACGTTAGAAGAACCGCAGAGATAAAGGCAAAGCTGGAGAAGGCAATAAGCTTCTTCAGCTTTTTTTGTGGAGCGAAGGGCGAGTAGAGAAATGAAAAGATGCAAAAGCTACTGTAGAAATAAGAACTTTATGTGGACAATAAGCATTTTTTCTCTTTTTACCGGATAAATGAGTATAATATGAAATTGCAGGAAGACTTCACATTTACATAACAAAGGAGAACAACATAATGAAAAAACTCAGCATCGTATTATTCGTTTTAATGATAGCTATAGTAGGCTGTTCAAAAGGAAATGATTCAAGTTCAAAAGAAGTAAAAGGAACGATTGAAGTACCGGAATCAATTCAAGCAAATGAACAAGTCAAGCTTAAAGTCCTTGTGACGCAAGGAGATAAAAAAGTGGAAAACGCCGATGACGTGCAGTTCCAAGTTGAAAAAGAAGGCTACATCAATCAAGAAATGACAAAAGCTCCGCACGAAGGAAAAGGTGTATACAGCACGGACTATACGTTTAAAGAAGACGGTGAATACATGATTACCGCTCACGTTACGGTAGACGGTGACATGAAAATGTTTACGAAAAAAGTAGAGATAGGCAAGTCTAAAGAGTAAAGTTTATAGCTGAAGAAGGGGCTTATATAGCCATGTAAAAGAGAATGCCTCGTGCATTCTCTTTTTTAGTAAGATGTCTTTAATCTAAGTAGTTCGATAGCTCAATCAAATTGTAATCAGGATCTCTAATATAAACAGAAACAATAGGGCCTACAGCACCTGTTCGTTTGACGGGTCCTTCTTCAATTTCTACATCATGTTTTTGTAAATGACTAATTACGCTTTCGATTTTTTCTTCTGTAATAAAACATAAATCAGCAGAGCCGGGAAGAGGGTGCTTTGCTTTTGGCTCAAATTCATGTCCCGCTTGATGTAAGTTTATTTTTTGTTCACCAAAACGAAGCGCTATTCTTCCTTCTCCGAATGTCTCTTTCTGCATGCCTAAAATAATCGTATAAAAGTGAATGGTTTTTTCAACGTCTTTTACCGTTAGTACAAAATGGTCCAACTTTTTAATCATGTCGTTTCCTCCTAACAATGTGAGCTTTCTTCGAAGATAGAGTAAGTATTTGATGAGATCTGAGAGGCTTTTCTATAAGCAAGTATATCATTTGTAAAGTGGAGAATAGACAAAGACAGCTGTATGTCTATTTTCAGTTCAAAAGAGTGTTTTATAAAGGGCCTGTTTTTTAAAATATTGTAGTTTTACACAATGCATTAAAGGGTTATGGGATTTTATGTTAATATTGGATCAGAAGTGGCATTTATTTTAGTAACTTGGTCTGGAAAGTTTGTTGATTAGATGTGTTGAAAATCTAAATACATATATGAATGGAGAGGCTCGTATGTCTATGGGGATACTTTCTTTAATCACTTTTGTTGTCTGGTTTGCAGCAATTCAAGAGTTTTTAAAGCCTGAAAAGAATCAGAGTAACCGAAAAATAATGATGTTAACATCCGCAGGCTCCTTGCTGACGTTAGTTCTGACCATTTCTCTTTTTTAAACACTATAAAAATACCTCGAAAAGCAGTTCTCCTCGGCTATCAGCAGCGTAATGTAGGCAGCCCTGAGTTCTTCCATGGCTGTATAATTTGATTTTCTGCAATATCCGAAAAAATGATGGTAAAAGGGAAGGGGATTAGGAATAACCTTTCTTTTTTGCTCCGCTTATTTTGCAGAAAAACAAAAAAGAAGCTTATGAACTGATGATTCGTAAGCTTCTTTTTTGTTTTATACGATTATCTTATTTATAAACGCTGGACGGGATTTTAAACGTATGAATGCCGTTAGAATACGGGCCGTACTCATACTCACCAAATATAATGGCAATGCCGCTACTTGTGTAGTAAAACTGATCTTCTTTTAAGTTTACAGACTTAAATTCATTAACCCAGAACTGAGCACCTTTTTTATTGCGAGCAATCATTTCATTGCGAATATAGTTATTAACTTTATTCAACTTAGTGTTGTTGTTAATAATATCTTTTAAGCTAATTTGTCGAGCTTTCAACAAATCGTAATTATAAGTATCAATCCAAGCGTTGCCGTGAGCGCCGCCAGCGTACGCATCATTCGTAATAGCAACACTTAAAATATTATCTTGGTTGTAAGGTACAGAGTATGTCATATTACGAGAATAAGGACCTGGTGCCCAGCCGTTTTTGCGGTCTTCCTTTTCTTGTTCTTTTAGCTCGTTGTGTTCTTTTTGTGCTTCTTTCGCAATGTTTAAAAACTTTCGATTATAGCTAGCCTCAAATGGTTTATTGATAAGGCCGGATACCTGCGGATAGCTAATGTTGCTTGCTAAAGATTTCTTCGTAACCGTTACTCCTAGTGCTTGAATTTTGTCACTAGGTGCTTTTTCATACTTAATACTTGATGACTTCTGAGCATAGGTACCCTTTGATACCCCATACAGACCACCAAATTTGCTGGACTCAGAATACACGCGGAATACTTGCCCTTTTGTCACTTTTCTAGCCGCTACTAACTTGTTGTTTTTAATGTTGTAAAGATTCGTGTTCTTTAAAACGGTAACGCGTCCTATTTGCCCTTTAACCAGTTCCTGATTCCCCCACACGTCTTTTGCTTCTGCAACTGTTTGCGGAGCAAGCGGTGAGAATAACAAAGCCAAACCTAAAACAACTGCGCTAACTCTTTTGAACCTTTTCATAAAAGCCCCCTAAAGTGATTTTTTGAGGTTTTAAAGCTAATCAATACTTTATTTTCAAAAAAACCCATTCACTAGTATAGCATATTTTTACAGTTTTTTACTTTTGTTAATTTGTGTTTACTAAATTATTTTTCGACTTGATTCCTCTTATTAAATGATTAAATAAAATAGCGGGCGCACTTTATGCCTTCAGTAGAAATAAGAAAAAACACAGTATTTTACCCTAGACTAAAAAAGTTTCCTGTGGTAAACTTTCGGTATCATGACAAGTAAAAACTGAAAATTTTAAATAAATGATGCTGACATGTTCATTTTTCTGCACCAGCAGAATACCCTATTAAAAATCAACGAGCATATTTTTTTTACCTTAAAAGTTGGTCTGGTGAAAAAAACATAACCTTAGGTAAAAAATGAGAAGGGACGAAAAATAGATGGCTAGTGTAAATAATTATCCATTGTCTACATTTACGACAGGTGAAACGGTACAGCTAGAGCGAATCGAAATCGAAGGTGCCTTGAAGCGACGCTTGTTAGATTTAGGATTTATTCCAGGAGCAATTATCAAAGTGCTTCAAAAAAGCCCGTTAGGAGATCCTGTTGCCTATCAAGTCAGTCATACAACGATTGGTCTCAGAAAAGAAGAGAGCTCAAAAATTTATGTAAAAAAAGTAGGTGACGACGATGAGTAAGTATCGTATTGCATTAGCAGGAAATCCGAACACAGGAAAAAGTACGTTATTTAATAGCTTAACCGGTCTTAAGCAGCATACGGGAAACTGGACGGGAAAAACCGTAGCCAAAGCAGAAGGGACATTTGAACATCACCAGCAGCTCTACACAATCGTTGATTTACCTGGAACGTATTCACTTTATTCAAACTCAGCGGACGAAGAAGTAGCGCGTGACTATATTTTATTTGAAAGACCTGACGTTACGGTTGTTGTGGTGGATGCAACGGCGATGGAACGAAATCTTAATTTAGCCCTGCAGGTAATGGAAATGACGGAAAACGTCGTGATTTGCGTGAACTTAATGGATGAAGCAAAGAAAAAAGGAATTGTAATTAACGAAAAAAAGCTCGCTGAATCGTTAGGCGTACCGGTTGTGACTATATCAGCTCGCAATAAAAAAGGAATTACGAATTTGCTGGATGCGATTGAGCAAGTCGTGCGAGGGCAAGTAAATCTTAATCCTTACCAGGTGCAGTACACAAAAGAAATTGAAGCATCACTAAAGGAGCTAGAACCTCAAGTCGCTTCTATTGTGGGAAATCAATTTCCTCTACGCTGGATTGCTTTACGGGTTCTTGATGGAGACACGTCATTTTTAGAAACCATTCAGCAGCGTCAGCAGCAAGATATCAGTCACACAGAAAGGAGGAACAGCGCATATGGGAAATCCGTCAACTCCTGAAAACTCATTAGCCATGGAACAGCTAACGCGCTATGCCCAGCAGGCAAAAGAAAAAGATCATCGTTCCAATATGGTCGCAAGTATTTACAAGTCATCGCAGCAAATATGTAAAAAATCAGTTGTGTACGAAGACCGCTCAAAGCTTCAGCGCACAGAAAAGCTAGATAAAGTCTTTACCTCGCCAATTTGGGGCTTTCCAATTATGCTTGGCATTTTATCGGTCATCTTTTATATCACCATAGCCGGCGCAAACGTTCCTTCTGGATTAATCGCACAAGGTTTTGGCTGGGCGGAAGGGTACTTAACAGCTTTCTTTCAAGCGATGCATGCACCAGAATGGCTGCACGGAATTCTTGTACTAGGACTGTTTCGAGGTACGGGATGGGTTATTAGCGTGATGCTGCCTCCGATGGCCATCTTTTTCCCGGTGTTTGCGCTTTTAGAAAACTACGGCTACTTGCCTCGCGTAGCGTTTAATATGGATCGTTTGTTCAAACGAGCAGGCGCACACGGCAAGCAGTCACTAACCATGGCGATGGGGTTTGGATGTAACGCCGCAGCGATTATGTCGACTCGTATTATTGAATCGCCGCGTGAACGTATGATGGCGATTTTAACAAATAACTTTGTTCCGTGTAACGGCAGATGGCCTACGCTGATTTTGTTAGCTTCTTTATTTATGGCGACCGGTTTTACAGGAAGTGCTAAAACTTTCGTAACGGCTCTTGTTGTAGTGGGAACGGTGTTATTTGGAATTGTGGTGACGCTGTTCGTATCGTGGGCACTGTCTAAAACGGCGCTGCGCGGAGTACCAACACACTATACGCTAGAGCTTCCGCCTTACCGCAAGCCGAAATTTGTTGATACGATTGTGCGCGCGACGCTGGATAAATCGCTGTTTGTGTTAAAACGCGCGATTATTGTTGCAGCACCCGCAGCGGTGTTAACGTGGGTATTGGCTAATATCTATATCGGTGACACAAGTATTTTAATGCACTTCGTTCAGTTTCTTGATCCGTTTGCCAAGACGCTGGGGCTAGACGGGTATATACTAGCTGCTTTTATTATTGGCTTGCCGGCTAATGAAATTGTTGTACCGGTTCTACTGATGGCGTATTTATCAACGGGTTCATTAATTGAAATTGAAGATGCAACAAGACTCAAACAAATTTTCCTTGATCACCACTGGACGTGGCTAACGGCTCTTAATATGATGCTGTTTTCGCTCCTGCATTTTCCATGCGGAACGACGCTTGTGAATATTTATAAAGAAACCAAAAATGTCAAGTGGACGTTTCTTGCCTTTGCGATTCCAACAGTGATTGCGATTGGGGTTACGTTTGCGGTTGCTCAAGTGGTAAAAGCGTTTAACCTTATTTAAATATGAAATAAAAGTGCAGGGCTTTGAAAAGAGCCCTGCTTTTTTTATGAGTTGTTAATTAACTAGATATTCAGTTTTATAATGTAAGATTAATTGATATTTTTTAGGGGAAATGGTAATTTGTATGATGTGTATTTGTTTTATGATACGCACACATGTAACTTCTGGGGGAGAACAACTATGGCGAAAAACAAGGCAGCAGAAACCATCTGCTGGCTGGCAATCCTTGCTCTCCTTGCTCTCCTTATTCTCAGTATCGTAAATGTCGTTTATAAAGGTACAAAACAAACGCTTCTATTTACGAGAGATGAGCTGAAGTCTGGAGAAGTAAGCAAAAGCTGGGAATCATTTCGAAAAGAACAGCAGCTGTCACAGAACAATGCAAGAATAGAAAGTTTTCGTTTAACGCTCGATAGGAATCAAAACATATCTTCTATGCGGTTTACATTAATAGATCCTTCTGATCATAACTCCTATAAAATGCTAGATTACAGCTCTTGTTTTTCATGTGAAGACAAAGGAGAGGATCGGTTGACGGTTACAAGTGACAAAGTTGATGGAAAGCCTGCTCAATATGACCGATTAATGACCGCAGATGAGTTTTTTTCGAAGGTAGAGGTTCTTAATAACCAGCATTTCTTTACAACTAGTCGCTATGCGTACACGCACCTTTATTCTTCCGGTGAGTACGAGAATACGAGTTATGACGGCCCTTACTTTATTTTAGAAGGAACGGAGTTAAAACAACTACAAACCTCTCATGTTTCGGACGAAGATTATCGTAATTACGGCAGCATACAAGTGATTGGCAGCAACAGTTCAGGAAGCTATCAGACAAGCGAGGGTACGACCAAAAGCGTCATCGTCAGGTAAAAAGAAGCTGCAGTTTACACTAAGAGAGATTAGTAGAAAAAAGCGCGGATAACGTGTTAAAAGGGGACTGACTGTGGGGATATTTTCTAATAAAATAGATTCAAAAAAAGCTAATAAGTATCAAACAAGGCTATACTCTTGTTTCACCATTCTCATCGTAGTGAATGTGATTAACAGCTGGTTTCTCGATTGGCTTTGGCTTTATATCACCACAAGCAGCGTTCTTGTTATACTCGTGATATTCCTGCTCAAAACACCTAAACGTGATTTAGATGAAGAGTGGAAGCAGCTAGAAATAGAGAAAGACGAGGCTTTTGAAAACAGAGTCAATTTGATGATGATGAATGGGCGAAGTGATGTGCAGGCTATTAAATACATACGAAAAGAAAAAAATCTTGGTCTGCTTCATGCGAAGCAGTATCTTGACCGTATTAAACAATCAAAGAAATAATAAAAGCGACCTTTGACAAGCAGAGGTCGCTTTTTGATAGGCTATTTACTTTTTCTCGCCAACCGTCACTTTTTTCGTAAACAATAAAAAGTTTTATAGACCTCTAAGGAAGCCTTCTTTTAACGAACTTCGTCGCGCTTCGCATTTAACTCTTTAATCGTTTCACCTTCAACTAACACAGGCTGATAGTAGGTTTCGTTTGGCAACTCTTTTTTGCCCTGCAGCTTTTTAATAATCCAATCCGCCGCGTCGTGTCCCATTTGTTCCTGCGGGTGGGTTAACGTTGTTAAATTAATCGTTGCATTTTTAGCGATGTACGAATTATCTTGACCAATAATTGACAACTTGTCCGGAATGGAAATGCCGAGCTGTCTGCATACATTTACGACTTCTAATCCCACTTCATCGTTATAGCAGACAAGAGCGGTCATTTCGTCTTGATTTTCAGCAAGAAACGTCTTCAAATTAGCGTACAAATCAAGCTTTGTTTCCGTGTTAAAAGACAAAATATGCTCAGGCTGAAAGCGGAGTTTTGCATCACCGAGCGCTTTTATGTAGCCTTTCATTCGGTGCTTCCCTTGCAGGTCATCCATTTTTGCGATGAGTCCAATTTGCGTATGTCCTTTTGAAATTAATTCATTTGTAGCAAGGTAGCTTGACTGAACGTCGTCTAGACAAAAAAACGGAACGTCCAATTCTTCGTAGTAGGCGTTAATCATTGTAAACGGAACGTCTTGTTCTTTGAATGATAAATAATACGAGATGTTTGGATTGTACAAATTGCTTTTTGTAGGCTCAACAATTAGACCGTCTACTCCGTAGGAAAGCATCATTTCCAACGCTTTTTTTTCTTGTTCTACATCGTTATTCGTGCTCGCCAGCAGCAGCGAATAATTATCTTTATTTAATCTGCTTTCAATTCCGCGAATAATAGAAGGGAAAATATAGTCGGAAATATACGTGGTAATTACACCGATTGTTTTGTTGGCAGAAGTCCCGCTAGATTTGGATTGATACTGATTGCTTACATAGGTGCCAGATCCTTTTTCGCTTCTTAAAAATCCTTCATTTGACAGCTCTAAAATGGCTTTTCGAACCGTATGTCTGCTGACACCATACGTTTCTTGCATGACCGATTCAGTCGGGATTTGTTCGCCCATGCTGTAATCGCCTGAAAGAATTTTGCTTTTTATATCCTCAATAATCACCTGATATTTTGGCTTCATGTTTTCACTTCTTTCGTAGTTGTATACATTCAACTTTTTTTATGCGTAAAATTTGTATGGACATATTTTATCATGAACATGAATAAATGAAAAGATTTCCTTGGTTTTTAATCGAAAGGGAAATGATTTAAGGATTGGATACCGACTTTTTAAAAGTTTAAGAAGGGAAGAGTAGGGTGTTTTGAGTATTTGTGTGCATATATAATTTTTATATTGACAAATGTACGTACAAATAAATATACTTAGGTTGTTAACAAATTCAAACAGCGTTACATAAAACGGAAAGCGCTTCCTTACTGCTATAGGTATATTTATAGCTATCAGAAAGGAGAATAAACGTGAAAACAACTCAAGAAAGCATCAAACAAGCAATTGCTAAAGGGAAAACGTCCCTTGGAATTGAACTTGGATCTACTCGTATTAAAGCGGTGCTGATTAATGAAAACTTTGAAACGATCGCATCGGGCAGTTATGAATGGGAAAATCTCTTAGAAGACGGTTTTTGGACGTACAACTTACTCGATATTATTACAGGTCTGCAAAGTGCTTACCGTGAAATGAAGCAAGAAGTGGAACGAAGCTACGGAATCACCATTCGAACAGTTGGCTCCATCGGCGTTTCAGCTATGATGCACGGATATATGGCGTTTGATAAAACGGGTGAGCTGCTTGTTCCGTTTCGAACGTGGCGTAATGCAACAACAAGCGCAGCAGCAAAAGAATTAACTGAACATTTCCAATTTAATATCCCTGAACGATGGAGCATTGCGCATCTCTATCAGGCAATCATCAATCAAGAAAAACATCTGCCGCGCATTGATTACATGACAACGCTAGCCGGCTATATTCACTGGCTGCTGACGGGCAGTAAGGCGCTTGGCATTGGAGACGCTTCGGGGATGTTTCCAATTGATGAACGCACGCAAAATTACAGTGAAGATATGATGAAGCAGTTTGATGAGCTTATTTCTTACAAAGGATATCTGTGGCAACTATCAGATATTCTGCCTACAGTTTATACTTCAGGTGAGCAAGCAGGTACGTTAACAGCCATTGGGGCTAGTATTTTAGATCAGTCTAAAAATTTGCAGCCAGGCATTCCATTTTGTCCTCCAGAAGGAGATGCGGGAACGGGAATGGTGGCGACAAACAGCGTAAGAAAACGCACGGGAAATGTTTCAGTAGGAACGTCCGTTTTTGCAATGATTGTACTAGATAAAAAGCTTTCAAACGTTTATCCGGAAATTGATTTGGTTACTACGCCAAACGGCAGTCCAGTTGGAATGGTTCATGCGAATAACTGCTCAAGCGACTTAAACGCCTGGCTCGGATTGTTTCGCGAATTTTTGGAGGCGATGGGGCAAAAAGTAGAGTCGGATAAATTATTCGAAGTGATGTTAAATAAAGCGTTAGAAGCTGATCCTGATGGAGGGGGCTTGCTTAGCTACGGCTATTTCTCAGGTGAAAATATTACCGGAGTAGAAAGTGGCCGTCCGCTATTTGTCCGTTCAGCAAAAAGCAATTTTAATCTAGCAAACTTTATGCGTACACATCTTTTTACAGCTTTTGGCGCTTTAAAAATAGGAATGGATCTTTTAGTCAAAGAAGAAAACGTAAAGATTCACAGTATTTTAGCGCACGGAGGATTATTTAAAACGCCGGTAGTTGGTCAAAAAATGATGGCAGCGGCAATTAATACCCCGGTTTCCGTCATGGCCACAGCTGGAGAAGGAGGAGCGTGGGGAATGGCTATTCTTTCTTCTTATATGCTCAATAAAAGTGAGAATGAAAGTTTAGAAGATTTCTTGGATAATAGAGTCTTTAAAGAAGTGACCGCACAAGAAATTTATCCTGACGAACTGGACGTAAAAGGGTTTGAAGCATTTATTAAAAGATATAAAAAAGGGCTAGTGATTGAAAAAGCAGCTGCAGAGCACCACAGCGAAGAACGGGAGGAGTTAGTGTGCTAGATAAATTAAAAGAAGAAGTATTTCAAGCAAACGTCGATTTGCCAAAACACGGACTGGTCAAGTATACGTGGGGAAATGTAAGTGCCATTGATCGAGACAGCGGTTTGTTTGTAATTAAACCAAGCGGCGTTACGTATGAAAAAATGACGGCTAAAGACATGGTAGTCGTTGATCTAGATGGTCACGTGGTAGAAGGTGAGCTTAATCCGTCATCTGATACGCTGACGCATGCCGTACTCTATAAACATTACCCCCAAATTGGCGGTATTGCCCATACGCATTCAACGTGGGCTACCATTTGGGCTCAAGCAGGACTTGATGTGCAGGCAATGGGAACGACTCATGCCGATACCTTTTATGGTTCCGTACCGTGCGCACGCTTTTTGACCGAAAAAGAAGTGAATGACGGATATGAAGTGGAAACGGGCAAGGTGATTATCGAAACATTTGAAGAGCGCGGCTTAGATGTGTTAGCGGTTCCTGGTATTTTACTTCAAGGGCACGGGCCGTTTACGTGGGGAAAAGATGCCAAATCGGCGGTAATGAACAGCGTCGTATTAGACGAAGTATCCAAAATGAACTTCTTTACACAAAAATTAAACGGGCTGGCTGAAGAGCTGCCGCAGCGTATATTAGACAAACATTATTTACGAAAACACGGACAAAACGCGTATTACGGGCAAGGACAATAAAAGACTTACATACAGAAAAGGGGATTATCATGTTAAAAACAGCTCAAAAAGAATTTTGGTTTATTGTTGGTTCACAGCATCTTTACGGAAAAGAAGCGCTAGCAGAAGTAAAAGCACACGCGCAAACAATGACTGATGCTTTAAATGAAAGCGGTGTCTTGCCTTATCCGATTGTTCTGCAAGATTTAGCAGTGAGTGCTGATACAATTACAAAGGTGATGAAAGAAGTGAATTACCGAGATGAAGTTGCCGGCGTAATCACGTGGATGCATACGTTCTCGCCTGCAAAAATGTGGATTCGCGGCACCAAGCTACTGCAAAAACCGCTGCTTCATTTGGCAACACAATTTAACGAAAGCATTCCTTGGGAAACGATTGATATGGACTTTATGAACTTGAATCAGTCCGCTCACGGTGATCGTGAATACGGTTTTATCAACGCGCGTTTGAACAAGCAAAATAAAATCGTAGTAGGCTACTGGGAGCGCCCCGAAGTACAGCAGCAAATTGCACAGTGGATGGACGTAGCCGCTGCTTACAACGAAAGCTTCAACATTAAAGTTGCGCGTTTTGGTGACAATATGCGCAACGTCGGCGTAACGGAAGGAGACAAAATTGAAGCGCAAATTCAATTTGGCTGGACGGTTGACTACTTTGGAATCGGCGACCTTGTTCAATATGTAAATGCCGTTACGGAAGAAGAAATCAATGATTTATTTGCTGAATATGCAGACGCGTATGAATTTGTCTACGGTGATTATTCTGCAGAAGACTGGGAATCTAGCGTAAAAGTACAGGCAAGCTATGAAATTGCGATTAAACGTTTTCTAGATGAAGGCGGCTACAGCGCTTTTACGACTAACTTTGAAGATCTATACGGCATGAAGCAGCTTCCTGGTCTAGCGGTACAACGCTTGATGGCACAGGGATACGGCTTTGCTGGTGAAGGAGACTGGAAAACAGCGGCGCTTGACCGTTTGCTTAAAGTAATGAGTCATAATCAGTCAACGGGCTTTATGGAAGACTACACGTATGAATTGGCTCCCGGACGTGAGTCAGTGCTTCAATCACACATGCTTGAAGTAGACCCGACGCTAGCGGTAAACAAACCAAAACTAATCGTTTCTCCGCTAGGTATCGGTAACCGCGAAGACCCGGCCCGCTTAGTGTTTGATGGTAAACAAGGAGAAGGCGTAGTCGTTTCCATGGCTGACTTCGGCACGCATTACAAGCTGTTAATTAACGAAGTATCGGCATTTGAGCCGGAAGTTCCAGCTCCAAATCTTCCGGTAGCGCGCGTGCTTTGGAACATTAAGCCGAACTTCCAAGACGGCCTTAAAGCGTGGATTGAAAACGGAGGAGGCCATCATACGGTTTTTTCACTAAATTTAACGACGGATCAAATCGTCAGCTATGCAAAGCTTGTGGATCTAGAGTACGTCATTATTAAGTAAGCATTCACATTTCCGAGGGAGCGCTGCTTCCTTGGAAGTGAAAATATAGCGTTAGTAAAAGAACGCCGTTTTTAGAAATAAATGAAAGCGTTTTAAATTTGTGTGATAGGAAGCAAAACTAAGACAATACAAAGGGGATATAATCATGAGTAAAGTATCAAGTAAGTTTATCTTCTTCTTCGGCTCATTTGCCGGTATTTTATTCGGTTATGATATTGGGATTATTGCTGGTGCAGAAGGTCATATCCGTGAAGCGTTTCATTTGAGTCCGCTCTGGCTGGGAATTGTAGTTTCGTCGCTAATGGGCGGAGCCATTATCGGTTCCATTTTAAGCGGATTATTAGGCGATAAGTTTGGGCGAAGAAAATTAATTTTAATTTCGTCTATCATCTTTCTTTTAGGCTCCATAGGTTCCGCGATTGCACCGGAGGAAATTACGTTAACGATTGCGCGCATTTTTTTAGGTACAGCAGTAGGAACGGCTTCTTCGTTAGTTCCTGCCTATATGTCAGAAATCGCACCTGCTCATATTCGCGGAAAGCTTTCAGGTTTAAATCAGCTAATGATTGTAATTGGATTATTATTAAGCTATATCGTAGCCTTTATTTTTGAGCCGGTTCCAAACAGCTGGCGATTAATGCTTGGCAGCGCCGGTATTTTTGCAATTGTCTTATGCATCGGTATGATCAAGCTTCCAGAGTCGCCTCGCTACTTAATTAAAAATGGAATGCCAGATAAAGCGCGTGAAGTGCTGCGTACGCTTCGCCGCTCAACAGCTGAAGTGGAAGCAGAAGTGTCTGAAATTGAAAGCGTAGCTGTGCATGAGAAATCAGGCATTAAACAGCTGTTTCATAAAAAGTTTCGTCTAGCTTTAATTATCGGTGTCGGAATGGCAACTTTTCAGCAGGTTCAAGGCTCAAACTCAATTGTTTATTATGCAACAAGCATTGCTCGTCAAGTTGGTTTAGCCCCGCAGGTAGCTGCTGGCTTTACGGTTATTGTTGGGGTAATCTTCGTGGTGACAACACTTATCTTCCTGCAGTTTGTTGATAAATTCAACCGCCGTACCATTCTTACGATTGGCGGGGCGGGTATGGCTCTTTCATTTTTTACACCGGCTATTCTAGGAGCGTTAGGGGTTAATGAAGTTGTTGTTAACTGGGTTACGTTAATTGCTCTTTGCTGCTTTATCCTTTGCTATGCGTTTTCTTGGGCGCCGCTTACGTGGATCATTGTAGGAGAAATTTTCCCGCTTTCTGTACGCGGAATCGGTGCTGGGATTTCATCTGCTTTTAACTGGACGGGATCGCTGGCAGTAGGGCTTGTGTTCCCAATTTTAGCTGATCAGTTTAGTTTGGGCGTTATCTTTTCAACGTTCGGGATCATTTGTATTCTCGGATTATTCTTCATACGTTTTGTAGTTGTTGAAACAAAAGGACGCAGCCTAGAGCAAATTGAAACGGACATGGCAGCTCGGTCTGCAAGCAAGTCTTTAAGTCCGGTTGAGCGTAATAAGTACGTTTGATTATAGTGAACGCTCAACTTGTAAGAACCCTTTGCTATCCCAGCAAGGGGTTCTTTTTTAGATTAGTAGGATTCTAGCTTTTATGTGGTCCTATCAGTGCTTTACAAAATAAAAGGATAGATAGGCTATGGAAACTAATTTAAATGTGCGTTCTGCTTACAAGAAGGTAGTGACCTTCATCAACAATTTCTCATATAAATAAGTAAGCTTGTTTACTTTTAACTAAATTTATTTATTAATAGGGGGATTAACTAGTTGATGAATTTGACGCTTCATGAACGTTCTGAAAAGTTATTAAAGCAAAGAATTAAACAATTAAACCCGAGAGATCCATTTAACTTTGTTTTTATGGGCGACAGCAGAGGTGACGGACCAAACGATAATTGTTACACGATGAGCGGTGAATTTGAGCTTGTGTTAAAAAAGGCGGTAGAATTGAACCCGCTGTTTATTATTCATGGGGGAGACACCGTCTATACAGGGAAAAAAGAGTATTTGGAGCATTTTGTTAAAGTTGTTGAAAAAATCGCACCAAACATTCCTATGTTTGTATGCGTAGGGAATCATGATGAATTAAACCTTGAGGAAAGCAACCTAGAAAACTTCAGAGCTACTATCGGAAAAGTACACTGGGTCATCGATATTCCTGTCTTCAACTTCCGATGCATCGCACTAAATAATATTATCAGTCCCAAGAATAAAATATATGGATTTACAGATAGAGAGCTGAATTATTTAGAGCAGCAGCTGGAGGATGCTCCTCGTAATACCGTTTTAGCTATGCATGCCCAGCCAAATATTGGCCGGTGGACAAACCTTGAAGGGTTTCCTGTAACGACTACTCAAAGTCAAGAATTTTTTGATTTAATTCAAGAACACCGCGTGAAAAAAGTGTTAGTCAGCCACGTGCATGCGTATGACGAGCAGTTTATTAGAAAAAACAGAAACGGGTCGTTTACGCTTGGAAGAGGCACTGATTTTGTATTGTCAGGAGGCGCCGGTGCTCCCCTTGATTTTGAGCCGCCTTTAATTTTAAACAATTATAATTTTACGGAGTTTTTTGTAAGCAGGTACGACATTTTAGGACCTCTTCTTTGGAAGGATTTTGGACGACCTCGAAGAAATTGTTTGTAAAAACAAGAAAGTAGAAAGCTAGGTTCAAAAAAAGAGGCTGGAACAAAAGGGTTTTAGACGAAGTGAAACGAATCATCGATCAAGATGTGTGATTAGTGGTTCGTTTTTTGGTTAGGGTAAACGTAGGTTTCATGTGTATAGGTCTTTCTAGCAGGTGATTGGAGGACAAGACGAAGACTCCCGCAAAAATCGAAATCTCGTACGGAAATCAACTGCGGTGTCACAAGGGATTCAGCTCATGTATCCCATTTGCCTTTAGATTGAATTCATTTCGTTATGTCTCAACCTCTTTTGGAAAAATGTGCATAACTCTTAACGAAACCTTGTAGCAGAAGGCTAAGTCAAACGTTATAATAGATAATGAATGATGATATATTCTCTATATTTGTCATATATTTGTATTACATATGTAATTAAAGAAAAACATTCACTTGATATACTGCTTAATGACTTAACTTTATCTTAAAATTTACAGTGAAATGCCTGCTTATAGAGGCTTAGAACATACACAGCAAATGGAGGAGCAATCATGGCAAACGAAAAGATGCAAGAAGGACTTGATCGTTTTATCAAGGAAGATTTAAATGACCTTTTAGGTAGACTGTTCCCCTTAATGGACCGGGAGTGTGCCGAAGAAAAAAGAAAGCTTATCGAAACAGCGGTAGAGTATATCTATTCGTCAGGATATCACCAGGGAGCAAAAGATTTAATTGAAACACATCGAAAAGATGATTACAAATTGTTAAGGCAAAAATTAGCGTCAGCACCTCCTAAAAACTGATTTTTTAAAAAAATTTTTTGACAACATAAATCTAAGGTGTTAAGATGACTCTACATTCAAAATATTATAAACAATTAAAACTCTTATTGAGAGAGGCGGAGGGACTGGCCCTGTGAAGCCCGGCAACCATTTAACATTCTTGTTGAAAAGGTGCTACATCCTGCAAAGCGTACAGCTTTGAAAAATAAGAGAGGATTTCATAGATACTATGCCTCTCTATTCGTGATAGAGAGGCTTTTTATTTTATGTGAATATGTTTTGAATGAACAATTTTATAAAAATGCATCAGGTGCTGTGTAACGAATGTACGCAGCTTAAAAGGGAAGACCGGTGAAAAGCCGGCGCGGTCCCGCCACTGTAATGGGGAGCAACTTATTAACCACTGTTTCATGTTGAAATGGGAAGGGATAGGAAGCGATGAACCTAAGTCAGGAGACCTGCCTGTTGTATGCACTTAAGCTCTACGGGATATAGAGAGGAGTGAGGAATACGTGTTGAGAAAAACAGGCTATCTCAACTTTAGTTAAGTATGCGTATCATCTCTCTTTTCATTTCGAAAAGAGAGATTTTTTAGTTTACCGATAAAAAATATACAGGGAGTGGAAAAAATGAGCAGTGTAAAAAGTTCAAACTTAGGTTATCCAAGAATTGGTGAAAAACGAGAATGGAAAAAAGCGCTTGAACAGTTTTGGGCAGGAAAACTAGAGAAAGATATCTTTTTGCAGGAAATTGAGTCTCTTCGTCTAGGGCATTTAAAAAAACAGCGTGACTCAGGAATTGAATTGATTCCAGTCGGCGATTTTAGCTTATACGATCACGTGTTAGATACAGCCGCTATGTTTGGTCTAGTGCCAAAGCGCTTTGATTATGACGGAGGACCGGTATCGCTTGAAACGTATTTTGACATCGCGCGAGGAACAAAAGGTGCGGTAGCCTCTACGATGACAAAATGGTTTAACACAAATTATCACTACATCGTACCAGAGCTTGAGGAATGTACGCCGTCTCTTGTAGAAAATCGCCCGCTTCAGTTTTACAAAGAAGCAAAACAGAAGCTGAATATTGAAGGCAAGCCCGTGATTTTAGGTCCAGTAACATTTGTAAAGCTGTCAAAAGGATATAAAAAAAATGAGTTTAAAGAAATAGTTGAACAATTTGTTCCTCTGTATGCGACTATTTTAGCTGAGCTTCAGGCAGAAGGAGTAGAGTGGGTACAGATAGATGAGCCGATTTTATCTACAACGCTATCAAAAGAAGACCTGGCACTTTACACAGAAGTCTATCAAACTTTGAAGGAAGCGGCACCGAATGTAAAAAACATTTTGCAAACGTATTTTGACAGCGTTGATCACTACAAAGAAGTTGTGTCTCTTCCTGTTGAAGGAATCGGTTTAGACTTTGTGCATGACCGAGGCGAAAATCTCACGGCTCTTAATAAATATGGTTTTCCGAGTGATAAAGTGCTGGCAGCAGGAGTGATTGACGGACGAAACATTTGGCGTGAAAATTTGGACGAACAGCTTTTAACAATCAGTGAAATTGAAGAAGCCGTATCAAAAGACCGTTTGATTCTGCAGCCTTCATCAAGTTTATTACATGTTCCTGTCACGGTGAAAAATGAAGAGACGATTGATCCAGTATTGAAAAATGCGCTCTCTTTTGCAGATGAAAAGCTAAAGGAAATCACGCTTTTAGCAAAAGCAGTGCAGCAAGGAAAAGAAGCAATAGAAGAAGAAATAAGCGTAAACAAACAGGCAATTCAAGCATTAAATGGATCATCTTTTCGAAATCATCAAGACGTGCAAAAAGAGCTGAAGCAGCTGCACAGTTATAAAGCAGAGCGACAAGCGCCGTTTGACGTACGTCAGCGCGTTCAGCAAGAAGCTTTTCAACTGCCGCTTCTTCCAACGACAACGATTGGAAGCTTTCCGCAAACAAAAGAAGTGCGAAAAGAGCGTCTAAAATGGCGTAAAGGCGAGTTAAGCGATGAAGCATATGAAGCGTACATTAACGAGGAAATAAAAAAATGGATTGAAATTCAAGAAAACATCGGCTTAGATGTCCTTGTGCACGGAGAGTTTGAGCGTACGGACATGGTCGAATACTTCGGTGAGAAATTAGGAGGCTTTCAGTTTACAAAGTTTGGCTGGGTGCAATCTTACGGTTCTCGCTGCGTGAAGCCGCCGCTTATTTACGGAGATGTATCGTACGAGCAGGCGATGACGATCAAAGAAACGGTCTACGCACAGTCTTTAACCAATAAGCCAGTTAAAGGAATGCTGACGGGTCCGATTACGATTTTAAACTGGTCGTTTGTGCGTGATGATATCCCGCGCTACGACGTGGCAAATCAAATTGCGCTTGCTCTTAGAAAAGAAGTAGAAGCACTTGAAAGTCAGGGCATTTCAATGATTCAAGTAGATGAACCGGCGCTGCGTGAAGGATTGCCGTTAAAACGAGAAAACTGGAACAGTTACTTGAACGCTGCGGTGTATGCGTTCAAGCTAGCGACGGTATCGGTGCAAAACGAGACGCAAATTCACACGCATATGTGCTATTCGGAATTCGAAGAAATTATTGATGCGATTAAAGCGCTGGATGCCGACGTGATTTCTATTGAAACATCTAAAAGCCACGGCGAATTAATTTATGCGTTTGAAAAACATACGTATAATCAAGGAATTGGACTTGGCGTATATGATATCCACAGCCCGCGTGTACCGAAGCTTGAAGAGCTTCAGCGAAACATTGACCGTGCTCTAAAGGTGCTTGATCCTGCATTATTTTGGATTAATCCCGACTGCGGCCTTAAAACAAGAGGAATCAGCGAGACGGTTGAAGCTTTAAAAGTGATGGTTGAGTCTGCAAAACAAACCAGAAAAAATTTATTACAAAACGTTTAATAATAAGAAAGTAAAGGACAAGCAGTGTAACCGCTACACTGCTTGGTCTTATGGGATTTTAAAAGGCCAAAAATATCCATTGACACTTCCCGTACATTTTTGTATCTTTTTAAAGGTGTTTTTAAAATCAGGGAGGTACAACATGAGTAACAACAGCACGCAGCACGTTAAAATTGTAACAGCGGATCCATCAGCGCTAGGTCTATTCGGACTTGCCATGGTAACACTTGTTGCATCGTTTCAAAAGCTTGGGGTAACCGATGGTGTTTCATTGGTATTGCCATGGGCGATTTTTTTAGGCGGAATAGGACAGTTAATCGCGTCTATGCAAGATTTCAAACATAATAATACCTTCGGCGCAACTGCTTTTGGTGCCTTCGGATTATTTTGGCTAGGTGTAGCTATGACATGGCTTATTCAGCTTGGAGCATTTGGGGAAGCGCTCGCAAAAGAAGCGGATCCGAAGCAGCTCGCATTTGCTTTTGTCGGCTACTTGATTTTCAGCGTTTTTATGACAGTTGGAGCAATGGGCACTCATAAAGTATTATTTATTATTTTTGTGTTAATTGATTTCTTATTCATTGGATTATCGCTAAGTACATTTGGTGTGGCATATGAATACACGCACTTACTAGCAGCAGTGTCAGAGCTATTAATTGCTCTGTTTTCTTTCTATGGATCTGCAGCGGCTGTATTAAATACTCACTACGGTCGAGTTGTGCTTCCGGTGGGCAAGCCGTTTGGTGCATTTATCAAATAATCAAGACGTTAATTAAAAAGCGAAGTAGGGTTGAATTCTGTGTGATGCAGAGGTCAATCCTTTTTTGTTTGGGCATTTTTATATATAGTAGAAAGAGATAGTTATATGTAATAGAAGCTTTTAGAGAAAAAAGAGAAATACATAATGAAAGGAAACGTTTCAATGATTATAAGACAAGTGGATGAAAAAGATTTAAACCAATTAATTACGTTAGAAAACAAAGGCTTTACACCTGAAGAAGCTGCCTCAAAAGATGCATTTATCACGCGGATCAACACCATTCCTGATACGTTTATCATCGCCCAAGAAAATGAAGAAATAATCGGATATGTGAACGGTCCCGTCATTTCAGCTCCGTTTATTACGGATGATTTGTTTGAAAAAACGATTTCGAACCCTGAGACAGGCGGTCATCAAAGCATTTTAGGGATTGTTGTAAATCCCAAGCATCATCACAAAGGAATTGCCAGTATGCTGCTAAGAGAGTTTGAAAAACAAGCGCGGAACAAACAGCGTTTAACGATTACTTTAACATGTAAAGAAGAATTGATTCCGTTTTACGAAAAAAACGGATATATCAATCAAGGCGTTGCCGAATCTCAGCATGCAGGCGTGCAGTGGTTTAATATGAGTAAGAAGCTTTAACAAACAACGAAATAGAAAAGCACAAGCTTCCTTTAAGGAGTTTGTGCTTTTTTATATTAATTTCTGTGTAGTTATTATAAATATGTAAAAGTAAAGGTGGTATTGACATGAATAAGTACGGCTTTTTTTATTGAGAGGGTGCACAGGTGTTTAATCTATTTCGTTGCTTCTAGCGGTTGATTGAAGGGCAAGGCGAAGACTCCTGCGGGAAAAGCGGCACAGGTGAGACCCCGCAGGAGCGAAAGCGACGAGGAGGCTCAGCGCCCGCTGAAAGCGAGACCTTGCACGGAAATCAACAGCGGTGTAACAAGCGATTTATACTCAATCATTTCTCTCATTTTTTCGTCTTTAGACTGGCTCACTCTCGTTATGTTTCAATCTCTTTTTTAGGTAGGTAAGAGACATTGACTTGTCAAACATATTTGACAGTAACAAGAAAAATAATATAAGATATGGATGTAAAAAGTTTTTTACATTTTAGAGATGAGTGATGAATGGTGGAAAATCGAATTAAAGAACTGCGTAAAAGCAAACGGATGTCTCAAGACGAACTGGCAAAAGTATGCGGCGTATCGAGACAAACGATTAATGCAATTGAAAACAATAAGTATGATCCAAGCTTAACGCTAGCTTTTCAACTTGCTACAGAGCTTGGAGCAACAGTAGATGAGCTGTTTTTATTTCATAAATCATGATGAGTTAGTTAAAAAGAGAAGGTAATGTGAAGTAGTGATCTTACTAGTAGAAGTTTTAACATGGCTGTAAGCTAAAAGCACCTAAGTAAACAGTAGATCAATATTACTTCTATCATTTTATAAAAAAGAGATTTACAGAGCAACGGTGGTGAAAGGAATGAAAAATCGAGCTGCCGGAGTAGCTCTTACAAGTATCGGCATGTTACTGTTGATGGTAACGTTAGTACTTCCTGTTCCGGGATTAACGTATAGTTTACTTGTAGGAAGCAGCATTCTACTAAAAGGCTGCGGGACAGGAGGAATAAAAAGGTGTATCACGTGAATGCAGCGTGATATAGAAAAGGAGGTTCCTTTTGAAAAAAAGAACGATTATTATAGCTGCACTTTTATTTATTGTCGTATTTTATTTTACATATACCGGGAAAGCCTATCAGTTAAAAGACGTCATAAAAGTAGATGAAGCAAACGTTACGCGTATTGAAATAGATACGGACGAAGGAAAGCGTGTAGTAGATGATAAAAAGAATACGAAAGAGATCGTACACTCTTTGTCACAGATAGAAGTAAAAAAAAGCAAGGAGCTCGACCCAAAGTTTGACCAAGCTTACTGGGTAAAAATCGTTGAAAACGGAAAAGATGCGTACGGTTTAACGATTTACGATAATGATTACATAAAAGCGTTTAGCTTTGAAGATAAAAAACAGGCGACATATACGATTGTTAAAGATCAAAAAGTAGATGTGAAAAAGCTGTTTTCAACTAAATAAACAAACCTACTAAAAAAGACAGCCAGCGCTGTCTTTTTTTATGAAAATAATAGATTGAAAATTACGACTATTTAAAACGGAATTAATCCTTGCCTATATAATTAATAAATGATTGAATTAGGTCAATATCAGGGTTAACTAATAGTGCTGGAAGAAGGCCAAATGTTAATAATACAAGAACGTTTGATCCAATAAAGATGCGAAGTGCTTTTTTGATTTTCATGATATTTCCTCCCTTTTTTATATTTTCGTATAAAAAGAGAAAAAAATCAATAGAAATGTGACGAATTTGTGAACTTTTTGTCTAATAGTCCCTGATAGATGATAAAAATTCCCTCTCTATACTAGATAAAGAGGGGATATAGCACGTCATAAAATATGTAGAAACATTAAAAATACAGGCGCAGATTCTCAATAAATCGGTAGAGGAAATAGCATGAAAAGCCAATTAAGATACATCCAGCTGCAATAGAAACCCATTTGATATAAAGCTGATTCAGCACTTTTCTAGTTCCAGAGACAATCGTCATTAAGCCTAGGTCATGAATTAAAATCCCTGTTAATATTCCGGCAGCAATCACTAGGAAATGAAACGAGTGAGAGGATTGAAGCGAATTGGTCAGCACCGTTCCAAACACGCTGAGCCAAAAAATGAGATTGCTAGGAGAAATCGCAACAAAGATCCCGTTCACATAAGAAGAGGAAAACGACTTTTTTACGTGTTCTCCAGGAGCCGTTATATCATGGTCGGCATGTTTAATACTGTCATAGCCAATATAAAGTAAAAAAAGCGCTCCTATAAGCCACATGATAAGCTGTATAAAAGGAGCCGATAAAACAGAAGCCAGTCCAGAGTAAAGAAGCACAATTAGTAATAAATCAACCGTTATTCCTCCGAGTCCAACAACCCATCCGTGAAGAAACCCGTTTTTTAAACCTTGTTTTGTCATTTCAATCGTCACCGTACCAACGGGAAGGGCAATCGAAAGACCGAGCAGTACATTTGTCAAAAATAACGTCACCAAAAACAAAACCTCTTTCAATCTTGTATCTACTATCGTTTTCCGTTTAAGTGGTCTTTCATTATATAAAAATATGTAATAAAATTCAATATTATGTATAAAAAAACATATGGTGAATATAAGAGGAGGAAAAAGTAAATGAAATTGATTTGTGAATCGTTGGAAAAAGAAGACTACACGCAAGAACTTCCAGAAGTGAACTTTACACATCCTTTGATTCAACAAAAGGTACGTGAACTCAAAAGCAGCTTGCCTCATTCTTCCCTAGCGTACATAAAAAAAGCCTATGAGTTTGTGAGAGATGAAGTATCTCATTCCTGGGATATTCAAAGCAAAATCATCACGAAAACCGCTTCAGAGGCTTTAAAAGAAAAGGAAGGAATTTGTTACAGCAAGTGTAATCTATTAGCCGCTTTGCTGCGTGCAGAAGGGATTCCTGCAGGCTTTTGTTATCAAAGGCTGATACTTGGAGATACGATAGACACAGGCTACTGTATTCATGCCTTAAATGCAGTTTACATTAAATGTGAAGAGAGATGGATTCGATTAGATGCGAGAGGAAATAAAGAAGGAGTGCAGGCCGACTTTTCGCTAAAAAAAGAAAAACTGGCTTTTCCAGCGAATTCTATACGGGGTGAAATTGACTACCCAGTTATTTATACAAAACCTCATAAAAAAACAATGGACGTGTTGTCGCAGTACGAAGACTGCTTAGATATGTATTTACACTACTTGCCTACCGAGCTATAAAAAGAGGTTGCGACAAAAGTATGTTAGTTGAAGCAAAATTAGAACGATGAATTGAGATTCTTGGTAGAGAATCCAACTCGTTGGAATTTTTTATTGGAAGGTTTTATGTATATGGCTGCTTCTATCTGATGATTGGAGGGCAAGACGAAGACTCCTGCGGGGAAAGCGGAACAGGTGAGACCCCGCAGAAGCGGAAGCTACGAGGAGGCTCACCTGCCGCCCGCGGAAAGAGAAGTCTTGCACGGAATCAAAAGCGGTGCAACAAGCGGTTCAGCTCATCTCTCCAATTTGTTCGTATTTAGGCAAAATGGACTTAGATGCCTCAACCTCTTCATCATTTTAAACGCTTTCCTGCACGGTGGCCGACGGTCTTTTAAACGCAGCAACAAACCACACAATATTCGTGATCAGCAAGCCTAAACAAGAAATCATTATTCCTATAATTGAAGATAAGCTTCCTGAAAAATCTTCTAATCCGAATAAAAACAGAGCCGGCATCAGTAATAGAGTACTAGCAGCGATTAAAAGGCCAATGCTGCAAAAAGCGGCCATCACAAATTTTAAGAAATGCATTCCCAACATATAAAAAGCTAAGGGCAATAGGTATAAAAATAGAACCATGCCAAGAGATAACCACAGCCCAGTTGAGCCGAACGTATTAACGTTGGGACCTGAATCTGCTAGAGGAGAAAGCGAACCAAGAACCAAAATGAAGCAGAAAAATAGGGCGGAAAGCAAAGTGGTGACTATCACACTATTTTTTGCTGTAGAATTACGCACTGTTTTTAACCTCCTTTCCAAAAAACAAGTATATGGATTAATTTTACAATAAAAAAGTTTATAAATCACCAATTTTTTACAAAAATAGTTTAGTAGGTTTGATAATAATGAAGAGAAGCCGGGTTAAGATAATACACGTGTACATATTTTTTGTGTGGACCTGGATAGTGGGTTTCATGCCAGTATTGCGCCAGTATTGTTTGAATAGGATGCGAATGAGGGGCTTCGCCGTAATGTCCGTAGTAGAGGCCGCTGCCTGAATAAGGAGAATACATAAAATCACCTGCCTGTTTAAATGAATGTGTTACACGGTATGTTTTTGTATTGAATAACGTTCTTGTAGAATGTAAAAAGGGCACAAATAGGTCGTTTGCTGTATAAATGCCTCATTTCAGTAAAAAAGACCTCTAAAAGCAAGAGGTCATAACCTAGGCATCTGTATGTTCTTCACTTGGATGTCTTTGAAAATCCAAAAAACGAGTTCCTTGAAACGTCAGCATTCCTTCATCGCCTTCTGCTAGCATGCCGTATTCGCGGCCTGAAACAGTCAATTCAGAGCGGTCGGTGCTTTCAAACTGAAAGGTTACGTAGTAAGTTGTAGACGTGTGAGAGTGGTGATGTTCGTGAGCGTGACCCCCATGGCGATGAACGTTTGTACGTTTGCCCGTAATTTTTGCTTTTACGGAAAGACGGGGAGACTGCTCATTTTTACTCCATGTGCCGATCCCTTTAAAAATAGAAAATAGAAAAATACCAATAACAATAACAAAAAATAGCATCACAAACGCAGGCATTCCATTAAATAACGCGTCGTCTGGAAAAAAAGCGCCTCCGCTTACGTCGTCGGGCTCATCACCTTCAAAAACAATGTCATCTCCGGACGGATCATCTTCAAATATCATTTCATCTTCAAACATTCGTATTCCCCCTTACTATAAATACGCTTACTGAATGGAAAAAGTTTCATCTTTATAGTAGGCTTATGATAGGATAGCTAGTTACTATTCATACATATGAGTGAACAAGGAAAAGGAGAGATACACATGGGGAAATACAAAGTTGTTATGTCTGGAAAAACGTGGCCAAACGCTTATGAGAAGCTAGCGGAGTACTGCGATATTCAAATGTGGGAAGGAGAAGGAAAGATTCCACAAGAAACGCTACGCGACTGGCTTCGTGATGCCGACGGCTTTTTTAATATCGGCCACATCACAGTGGACGAAGAGCTGTTAGAAGCAGCGCCGAATTTGCGCGTTATTTCTCAATCGGGCGTCGGGTATGACAGTGTAGATGTCGAAGCATGCACCAAAAAAGGGGTGCCGTTTAGCAATACGCCAGGCGTGCTAGTAGAAGCAACGGCAGACTTAACGTTTGGTCTCTTGCTGTCAGCAGCTCGCCGCATTCATGAAGGCTATGAAAAAGTGAAACAAGGAAACTGGGAAACGGTATTTGGCGTTGATTTATTTGGAAAAACGCTTGGTATTGTTGGAATGGGCGATATCGGAAGCGCCGTTGCCAGACGAGCAAAGGCATCGGGTATGAACATCGTTTACCACAACCGAAGCCGCAAGCATGAAGCCGAAAAAGAGCTTGATGCCGTATACCTTTCATTTGAAGAGCTGCTTCAAACAGCTGACTGTATCGTATGCTTAGTGCCGCTTTCAAATGAAAGCAAAGGCATGTTCGGAGAAGCTGAATTTAAAGCCATGAAAAACAGCGCGTATTTTGTGAACGCAGCGCGCGGAGGATTAGTGGATACTGAAGCACTGTATAATGCGCTAGAAAATGAAGAAATTGCGTATGCCGCACTGGACGTAACAGACCCAGAGCCGCTTCCCGCAGATCATAAACTGCTGCAGCTTTCAAACGTACTGGTGACGCCGCATATCGGAAGTGCTACGTACGAAACGCGCAATCGCATGGCAGATTTAGCCGTCCAGAACCTGCTTTTAGGTCTTGAAAAAAAGCCTTTAGTGACGTGTGTGAATGAAGACGTGAATTACAAGTAAGGAGAGATTTTTTGTTAAAAGCATTACAGCTTATTCTTTCAATTATTACTGTTGGACTGGCTCTTTATATTATGCTCACTCACAGCTACCAGTTCCTTTCATTTTTAAATATACTGCTCGGGTTTACCATGCTAGTTTTAGGAGCAATCGAGTGGCAAAAAAGAAAGAAAACCAGCGCATGGCTGTTGTTTCTAGTTGCGCTGTTTAGCTGGTTTGTTGGTATTTATCGCATGACCATTTAAAAACGCTTGGCAAATGCCAAGCGTTTTTTTTAATGTGCTTCCAGCTGTGCTTCTAACACTTTTTCAATAACGGAAGCTACTCCGTTTTCATCGTTTGTTAATGTAACGTCATCAGCTAGTGCTTTAATTTCCGCGTGCGCATTTGCCATAGCGATTCCTTTTCCAGCCGTTTGCAGCATGGATACGTCGTTAAAGCTGTCTCCAATAGCAATAGTATCAGGAAGAGAGCCGCCAAGCTCTTTTACCACGTATGTTAATGCGTTTCCTTTTGACGCGTCTTTGTGTTCAAGTTCGAAGTTATGATCAGCCGAAGAGACAAGCGTCATATCATGCTGCTTGCTAAAGTGATCCCAGCCTTTTTTTCGTTTTTCATCATCAAATGAAAAAGCTAGTACGTTATAAAGCTCAGCGTTTGTATTTAAAATATCTTCATACGATGCAACAAAGGCAAACCCCGTTTGGCTGTATTGCTTAGCCGCTGCGTGATGAAGTCTTTCTTCATCCACGTTTTTATTGGCGCTTTTTACTCGGTCAATTTCAATAGCCAGCAGCTCACGGCCTGAGTTTGGCGTATAAATCGCATGTTCAGCAAACACTTCATAGTAAAATTCGTTTGCATCCAGCCACTGAAGCGCTTCTTTTACGTGATGTGCATCAATCGGAACAGAATGTCTGAGCTGTCCGTTTGGGTCATGAATAGTCGCTCCGTTTGCGGCAATCACCCAAAGGTTTGAAAGCTCAGCTTTTTTTAAAATTTCCTGCACGTCGAAATAAGCGCGCCCCGTAGCAACCACGACTTCAACTCCGTGTTTTTGCGCTTTTTTAATTGCTTCTGCATTAATTGTGCTAATTTCACTGCTGCTATTTAAAAGAGTTCCATCTAAGTCTGTAAAAATCATCTTCATAAACTATCTCTCCCTTTGGCTATTATTACTTGTTTTTGCTTGTTTTATCTTGTTTATCATACAATAAACGAAAAAACACTGATAATCAAGCGTTTTTACATTGTTTTTACAAAAGAAACAAGTATAATAAAGTAAAAAGCAGAAAGAAAACAGGTGAACAAGCAATGTTAAAACAAGAAAGACGCAAACAAATTATGAATTTGCTTGAAAAAGAAGGGCGAATTGTGGCTACGACGCTTAGCCAAACGCTGAATGTTTCAGAAGATACAATCCGCAGAGATCTGCGGGAAATGGACGCGCTTGGTCTGCTGCAGCGCGTACACGGAGGAGCGCTTCCGCGTTCCACGTCTGCGGTTGATTACAAAGAGCGAAAACGTGAATTGATGGATGTTAAGCATTCACTTGCCGTTGCGGCGCTTCCGTTAATTAAAGACGGGCAGGTGCTCTTGATGGACGGAAGTACAACAAATATTCAGCTTGTCAAAGCTTTTCCAAAGAATTTGAAGGTTACCGTCATTACAAACAGTCCGTTAATTACCGTTGCACTAGCGGAACATGACTTTGTAGAAGTTGTTTCTCTTGGAGGAACGTTTCGAAAAGAGTCGATGGTCACGGTAGGACAAAGCGTGGTTGATACGCTTAAACAAATTCGAGCGGATCTTTGTTTTTTAGGCGTATACGCAATCGATCCTAAAATCGGCATGAGCATTCCTTTGCTTGAGGAAATGCACATTAAAAGCCAAATGATTAAAAGTGCGAGTGAAGTAGCGGCTATTGTAACAGCTAAAAAACTCAATACATCGTCAACGTACACCTTCAGTTCAGCAAACTCATTAGATTGGCTCATTACAGAAGAACATGTGAACGAAACCGTGTTAAATGCTTACCGCGAAATCGGCATTGAAGTAATCACAAATAAATAGTAGTTTTAGTAAGGAAGTATATGGTAATGTAGAGTAAAAAGGAGCTTGAGCGATGAGCGAACAAATAGATGTTACGCAGGAATTAGCGAAGCTTCAGCAAAGAGTCGAACACCTAGAGGAAAGAGTGGAAAAAGCAGAGTCTAAGCAAGGTCCTTTGCGGTTATTATGGGAAGCCATGCGATCAATTTTAATTGGACTATTCATTGTAGGGCCTGTAGCAGCAATCATTTTTGGCGTTTTAGCGGCACTGTCAGGGAAATAAAAGACCCGTTTCTTTATCGAAACGGGTCTTTATCATTATTATTTTTTTTCTGAATCAGAACGAAACTTCGTGCTGACAAAAATGATAATGGCTAACAAAATCACAATGGGCAGCCAAATAATTTCAAATTTATAAGCAGGCTCTGCAAGCGCGGCGATAACAGCGCCAAAGCAGTAAAGCACAAGAGACAGCGCGCGAAGAATAGCATCGGTGTTAAACGTTTTGCGGTAGCGAGAACTGCGAAAACGTGCCGTTACGTCTTCAAAAAAGTTAGCAAGCGTCCCTGTCAATACAGTTGTGGAAATGCCGGCTACGCCAAGCTTTCGAGCAGCCGTTGTTTGAAGTCCCATCGCTGAGCTTAATAAGAAAATAAACAAGTAAGTTAAGTGTAAAGAAGGAGAAAACGAAGATAAAAGTGCAAAAACAAGCAAAAGTAATCCTTCTATTCCAAGTGCGATCGTTACGGCTTTAGGCCAAAACGTTTTTTCTTTATTTCCAACTAAAATTGCAGCTCCTACAACTCCTATAATGAAGCCTCCTAAAGCTGTCAGAGAGTGAAAAACAGTTGTTTCAAGCGAGTTTCCGATTGCTAACCCGAGCAACACGATGTTTCCGGTCATGTTTGCAGTAAAGATATGGCCAAGGCTTAAGTAGCCAATCACATCGACGATACCCGCTGTGACACAAAGAACCAGCAAAATAATGTTTCGATAAGTAGAATTCGTCACGGTAAGTCATCCTTTCTTTTTATACCAACTAAACAGTTTACCGTGAAGAAAAAAATCTGTCCAGAGAGTTGTCTTACAAATTTTTAAGCGTGTCCCATCCAAAAGCCACCTCAGGTAGGGATGTCCCCTCAATAACAACCTCAGCACGATCGATTCTTTTTCCGCCAAGCGCTTCGTAAAACTGACAGGCGCCGTTTTGTTCAAAAGCCCATGTGAGCATCGTATGTATATGTTGGTTTGCCAACTCTTGCGCTATTTTATGCATAAGCGCTTTTCCGATTCCTTTTCGCTGATGCTCTGCGAGTAAATACATGGCATACAGTTCTCCTTTATAGAAAGGATGCTTGCTGGTTCTTTCTTTGCCATAAGAAGCAAAGCCTACGATTTGACCGTTTTCTTCTGCAACGAAAATAGAATTTGACTCCAGCTGTTTTCTCCAAACAGGTTTTCGCTTTTCAGCGCTCAAAGAATCTAAAAAAGAATCTGGTACAAGTCCTTTATAAGTTGATTTCCAGCTTTCTACGTGTACATTCGCAATGCCTGATTCATCGCCAATTCTGCCTTGACGTATCATATGCTCACCTCGTTTTTTTCTATATTTTAACATGATTTTAAAGCCGCCATCCCCGTTTTTTCGTTTTCTTTGTATATATATAGTAGCTATTTTACATAACAAAGGAGATGACGTAATGAGTAAATTATTATTAAAAGATCAGCCGTTAATTGTACTGCCGGCGCTGGCAGTCAAAGTAGGAGTGAACGGAGCGCTGTTTCTTCAGCAGCTTCACTACTGGCTTGAAAAAAGCGTAAACGTGCAGGACGGATATACATGGGTATACAACACCAATCAGCAGTGGCTGCAGCAGTTTCCATTTTGGTCGCTTTCAACGATTCAACGCATCATTTCAAAGCTTGAAAAAGAAGGCCTGATTGTAAAAGGAAAGTACAACCGCTCTAAATTTAACAACACGGTCTGGTACCGGATTGATTATAAGAAACTAGAAGAGCTTATGCCAAGCGATGAATTTGAAGAGCTCGAAGATGTCAATTTGACAGAAGGGGAGAGTCAAATTGAAGCAGCGGATTCACTCACTGTGACGGCGTCATTAACAGAGACTACAGCAGAAAATACAAATCAAATAAAAAGAGAAGAAGACGCGCATGACGCTTACGTACAAACGTTAGAAGCCGCTTTTATTGCTAGAAGAAACCGAGGAGTGTATCCTTCAGCTAGTGACTTGAAGCATATGTACGAAGTCGCCAAAAGCGAAATACCTATAAAAGAGGCGCTCTCTGGACTGCATGAAGCATTTGATCTCTACAAGCCTAAATACAGCGGGGATACAATTCGGGCATTTGCCTATATCAAACAACATCTTTTTCATAAGCATTATGTAACGTCACAGCGCGCGCTTGCGAGTCAACAGGCTGAAAAGCCTGTTTCCTACGCCAATAAAAAGCGGGTGATTCGCAAGGAAATGACGCCGGATTGGCTAAGAGAAAATGAAGAGCTAGAACCTTCAGCCCCTGCTTTTAAAAACGATGCCCACTTTGAAGAAGAAAAGAAAAAGCTTGCTGAAAGTCTTCGTGAGCTGGAGCAGGAATTAAAAAATAATTGAAAATACCCCCGGACTTTTATAAGATAAAAGATAGTAAACCTTTTGAATACGAAAGGTTTACTAGGTAAAAGAAAAGCGGCTCTTAAAGAAGGTGCGCCATAAACGTGATAAAATTTTTGTTTTTGCTGTTTATGCCTACAATCTTTGTTTTTTTCGGTTTGTGGCTTATCCAAAATGTGTTGGTAACATTTGTTTGCTTTTACGGCTGGATGTTTATGATTTTATATGCGAATAATAAAATTAACTTTAAGGTAGCGCTTACAAAAAAATCTCTGTATGTGGGAACTCTGAGCGGAGTTCTATGTGCCGCTGTGATAATTGGAAGCAGCCTGTTTTTTTCTGGTAAAATCTTTCATGTAGAAGATATGCAAGCGGTTTTGCAAATATGGGGATTTAGCGGATGGAAAGTGATCATTTTAGCCGTCATTTTGATTTTTATTAACCCTTATTTAGAAGAAATGTATTGGCGAGTATATATACAGAATAAAGTGAAGAAGCATCTGTCCTTATCCGCTTCAACCATTGTTACATCAAGCTTTTATACGCTTTATCACCTGTTTATTATTCTGCCCGTTTTTGCGTTTCCTTTTAATTGGATCTCGGCTGCAGGCGTTTTTTTAGCAGGTATAACGTGGGCGTGTATAAGGGAGCGATATGGTGCCGAAGCGGCAATTATTAGTCATGCGTTAGCGGACGCGGCGATTATGATTGTATACGGATTATATGTAAGATAGTGGTATTATGTCAAAAAACCATGAATCGTTATTCATTTATAACTTGTTTTCATGGTATAATAACAATAATAGTAAAATTTTATCAACACATTTGAATTGAAATAATGTATACTTGTAATACAAAGATTGAAGCGTTTACATAAATCGGAATACACATAGTTAATCTGGGTCCGATGAAAACTAAAAAAAAAGAGAGAGATAATTACTTGGAGGAGGAATAGAAGTATGTTTGTACCTATTGAGCGTAAAAAAGTATCTAGTCAAGTGCTTGATCAATTAAAAAAGATGATTAAAGAGAAAACGTTCCCGCCAGAGTCTCGTTTGCCGTCGGAACATGAGTTATCCAAAATGTTTGGAGTGAGCCGCGCACCAATTCGTGAAGCGCTAAGCGTTCTTTCTGCCAGCGGATTAATTGAATCACGACAAGGCGGAGGAAGCTACGTAAAACGTGTAAACTTAGTGGGGATGCTTGATCCAATGACGTTTGAAATGGTTGAAGCAGATCAGGTTCTTGAACTAATTGAAATGCGTATTATCATCGAGTCGCAGGCAGCAAGCTTAGCCGCACTGCGCCGTACAGATGAAGAACTGATTGAAATTAAAGAATCGTTAGAAGCATTTAAAAAGACGGTTCACAACAGTGAAGAAATTGGACATGAAGCGGACTATCGCTTTCACCATGATATCGTGAAAGCAGCTCATAACTCATTCCTTCTTCATGCTGTAGAAGATTTAGGCCATTTGTATCGAAAAGCGCTTGCTTATTCGTTAAATAAAAGCCAAAAAGAAAATCGCAAGCAGACGGATGCCGACCATGAGCGTATTTTTGAAGCGATTAAAAATGGTGAGCCAGAAGAAGCAGCAGAAGCGGTTCGTGATCACTTAGAGCACGTTCGCCAAAAAGTAATGGTATCTCAATAATAAAAAACGATAGCCCTTGTGGCTATCGTTTTTTTATATGTGTTAGTTATAAAAAAAATCACAAATCATATTCTAGTGAATATGGTTTGTGATTTTTTTGTAAAGATATTTAAATTTATGTTAATTTTTGGTAAACTGAACTTAGTTCCATAAAATTACATTATGGTTTTAAATGGATTTTCCTATTTTATTTGATTGTCTTTTGACATAAATGAAAGGAGGTTAAGTGATTGCACATCGTCTCTTTAGAAAAAGCATGTTATGCAGAACTTCAAGCAGTAGGTTCAAAAGCTTACAATCTCTCAAAAATGATTCAGCACGTTTCTCATATCCCTACAGGATTTGTTTTAACATCTCACGCATTACATTCCTTTTTAACGTTTAACCAAATAGAAATAAAAGCAAAAGATAGCAGCGTCATAGAAAAGAAGATTCAAAGCGGCACGTTTCCTTTAGCTTTGCAAAAAGAAATTGTTTCTTCGTATGCCAATATTCAAGGTGCTGGTGTAAAAGCCGTAGCCGTAAGATCTTCTTCCGCACTTGAAGATTTGGAGAATGCGTCTTTTGCCGGACAGTATGAAACGATATTAAACGTAAGAAACAGAGAAGAACTTTTGACAAGTATAAAAAAATGCTGGGCTTCTTATTTTTCATCCGTTGTTCAAGCGTACGCCGAAGATAAAGAAATTTCGCTTTCTAATCCCCAGATGGGTGTCCTTGTACAAGGAATGGTTGAAGCCGATGTATCCGGAGTGATTTTTAGCGTAAATCCTATTACAGAAAGTGAAGATGAAGTAGTCATTAACGTGGCGTACGGCTTAGGAGAGGGAATTGTGTCAGGTGGTGTGACCCCGGATTTATTTATTATTCATAAACAGACAAAAAATATAATGAAAGAACTAGGATTAAAAGAGTATAAGGTAGTGTCAGGTTTTACAGGAATAACAAAAGCTGTGACAACAGATAAAGAAAAAAAAGAATTTTCTATATCAGATGAAACAGCACTACAGCTGCTTCGTTTAACGAATCAAGTAGAGCAGTATTGTCAGTACGCTGTAGACATTGAATTTGCCATAAAAAATGAACATATTTATTTGCTTCAAGTGAGACCTGTTACTACATAATGAAAAGGAAAGGGGAAATCAAATGAACGTATTATCTGCATTTCAAAACGACCTATTTTTAAGTGAGGAAGAAAAACAAACAGGATTTTGGGTGCAAGACAACCTACATATCGCTCATGCACTAAGTCCTTTATACGCTTCCTTTCAGCTTCCGGCAATGACTTATGGGACGAAGCAAGGTTTTGAAACGTTAAAATTGCCTATTGCTCAATTTGTAGTGAAATTAGCTGATGGAAAAATGTATCAGCAAAATATCCCGTTTCCCGGTGACGTAAACGATCGCTTAAAGGAGCACCAAGAAGCAGTGAAGCCGTTGTTACCTCGACTTAAACCTAGATTATATGAGTACGTTAATGAGGTGTTTTTACCTTTTTATACGGAAGTCAAAAGAAATGCAGAACGTCCCTTATCTTTAAAAGAAGCAGAAGAAAAAGTAAAAGAACTGCATGGTTTTTATAAAAAAGCTTGGCAGCTTCACTTTGAAATTGTCATGCCAAGAAGTGATTTAGGAATGATTTTAGAAGAGCTATATGGAGCCTTGACGGGAGATGAGAATACCGCTTACGTATATGATCTGCTGGAAGGCGTAATGAACAAGTCACTTGAAACGGATCAAGCACTTTGGGAACTAACTGACAAGGTAAAGCGTTCTGGCCCGTTAAAACAAGCTTTTACGGACCAGAAGTCAGAAGACATAGAAGCAAATCTATTAGGCACAGCTGAAGGCAGAGAATTTTTAAAGAATCTGCAAAACTTTTTGGATGAGTATGGCTATCGTTCTGCAAATTCGCACGAGTTTATTGATGAGACGTGGGTAGAGAATCCTTTACATGCGCTATCGATTATTGCTGGCTATGTGCGTAAAGATTACGACTTCAAGAAAAATTATGAAGATGTCGTAAAAAAAAGAGAAGAAAGCTATCATGATGTACTTGCAAAAATGCCAGAGTGCCAAGAAAAAAAGCAGTTTAAGCTGTTTTATGGATGGGCCCTAGACGCGTGGGGGTTGGATGAAGATCATCATTTTTATATCGATGCGATGCTGCCTGCTACAGCAAGACTGTTTTTACTGAATGTAGGAACTCTTTTAGCTGATCACCAAATGATTCATCAGCCTCAAGATATTTTTCATTTTTATTACGATGAATTGCTGGAAGTATTAAAAACGCCCGTGGCGTCTCATGAACTGATCGTTAATAGAAAGCAGGAGTTTGAAGAAAATCGTCATAAAAAAACACCGCCTGCTTATGGCACGCCTCCTCAAACAGGAGAAGATCCTTTATTAGAGCGTATATTCGGGAAAATGGGGCCTCCAGAAGTAGATGAAACGCAAAAAATCTTTAAAGGAAGTGCCGCTTCAAGAGGCGTTTATACGGGAGTAGTAAAAATCATTTCAGATCCAAGTCAATTTTCTAAACTTAAACAAGGAGAGGTTCTTGTGTGTGAAACAACAGCACCGGCTTGGACCACGTTATTTTCGCTTGCAGGCGCAATTGTAACCAATGCAGGAGGGATTTTATCTCATGCAGGAACAGTGGCTCGTGAATATAAACTTCCAGCGGTTCTTGGCACAAAAGTAGCCGTGGATCTACTAAAAGACGGAGATGTCGTTACCGTAGACGGAACTAACGGAGTGGTGACGATTGAACAGCAGTAAGCCGTCTTTGATTATCTTTTCTATTTTAACGGGAACTTTTTTAATTCCCGTTAATTCCACTATGATTGCAGTAGGCTTACCGTCTATTGCCAAAGCGCTTCATCTTTCCATCGTACATGTATCAGTAGTGGTAACTATCTACTTAATTGTGATGGCAGTTGCTCAGCCCATCGCGGGGAAACTTGGCGATTTATATGGAAATAAAACGATGTTCGTAGCTGGAATGATTATTTTTTTAGTGGGATCTGCCGCCTGTGTGTTTTCATATAACTTACTTTCGCTCACCGTTTTTCGAACGCTGCAAGCATTAGGAGGCGCACTAGCTACGCCTAACGCAACAGCCATTATGAGACACAGTTTGCCAAAAGAAAAGCTTGGAAGAACGCTTGGGTTATTTGGCTTATCAATGGGGCTGGGAGCAGCTGTAGGTCCTGTATTAGGTGCCTTTTTAATTAAGTATCTTGGGTGGACGTCGATTTTTTGGTTTAACGTTCCTTTTGCTGTTTTATCGTTGATTTGTTCATTTATATACGTGCCGTCTAACGTAAAACAAAAAGCAAAAATGCTGGATATAGGGGGCGCTTTTTTACTTGGAGTAAGCATGACGAGCTTTACCCTAATGCTGACGCACCGTGATTTGTTTAATGCTTGGACTATTTTTATATGTATAGCGTCTATCGTTCTTTTCATTGTGCAAGAACGCAAAGTCCAAGAGCCGCTGATTGATTTTAAGCTTTTTAAGGTTCGTCCTTTTTTTTCTTCAAATCTTTCCATTTTATGCAGTAATTTTATGATGTATAGTACCATTTTGTTTGTTCCGCTTTTGCTAGAGAAGCAGTATGATATTCGGTTAATTGGTTTGCTTCTTTTCTTTTTTTCATTAGCCATGTCTATTTCTTCTTGGCTGGGAGGATTGTTAGCAGAAAAGGTAGGGAAAGAACATCCGATACGATTATCGTTTCTTATTTCGCTGCTTGCGGCGATGCTTTATTTCCACTTAGCGAATGCCTCCATTTCTTATACCATTGTATCTTTATTAGTAGGAGGAGTGGGAGCGGGAATCGGTGTTTCATCTATGCAGGCTATGAATATTCAATCCGTCAAAAAAGAGCAATCAGGCACTGCATCGGGCATTTATTCCACTTTTCGTTATATTGGAGGAATGTTAGCGTCAGCTGCGGTGAGCTTGTTAGTAGGCACTACTGGTCTATTGGTGGTTCTATGTATAGCTGGAGTAGCAGGATTCCTTGTGTCGTTAGTTGGAAAAGAAAAAGGAAAGCAAGTTTCCTTGTCCAAAGACGTTTTTAAATAAAAAAGAATAGCCAGCGGAGAAGCAGACATTCATTTTATTGCAGGTCCTGAAAATGATGATGTGCGGATCCAAAGGCTATTCTATTTTTAAGTGATCGCTCTTTTTTCAATTTTACACACCCACCGGTAATACTGCACTACCATCCAAAACAACAGCGGATTTAGCAGAAGCGAATACCACCATGTCCACCATCCGTAGTGAAAATAACCCCAAGGGGCAGGGAGAAGGGCTACTACTTCATAAAGTAAAACAGCAACCGACCAAAGTAAAATATAGGCGGCTTTTTTTGTGAGCTTTCCGGCAAAAGGATAGTAGGTAAGAAAAAGCATGTTCACAGGCGGAATGAGAACAGTATAGGCAAAAATACCTTGCCAGTCTGTCTCCTGTGTAAAATACCAGTAGCCGTGAAATTTGAAATTAATGAAGACGTCAAAGATATGCTGAGCAGCAATGGTGAACATCCAAATGTGAACAATTTGATTTGCTGTGAAGCGCTTGTTTGTTTTAAAAGCAAGAATGTTAAATATTAAAATAGAAAGAATTAATCCAATCATATTGGTTCTCCTTTTTGCTTCTTGACTATATTGTATAATTTTAGGAGGTTAAATCCAATAGAGAAATGGACATACTACGAATTTTCTGCGGTCTTTTTCACAGTGACGGACTGTATTTTTTTTCGATTTCTTAAAAATGCGATCACGAGTAAAAGAGCAGGAATGACAATTTGAAACGGAAGATGTAAAGTGAACGGAATGGTTTTTAACCCTTCATATACGTGTTCGAAATAGTTTTGAGCAAGAGACAATGAATAAAATAAAACGACTAAGCCGATTGGAAATACAAACGGTGACGGGTTTTTAAGCTTAAACACGTGGGAAAGGTCCAGCACAGTGGCATAGAAAAACAAACCGATTTTAAAGAAGCCGCCCGTGATTAAAGCCACTATAAAAAACACATCAAGCCGTTCTAAAAAACCTGCGAATTGAATGCTTTGAACCGTGCTTAAAAGCGGAAAAGCAGACCTCGATGTTAAGGTAACGCCCAGCACACCTATATTGACGATCATTGTAATCATAAGGTTAATACCGTTTAACGTAACTGCGCTGAAGACAATCAGAGCGGTCTTTTTCACATTTTTTGTGTATGGAAAGATCATTGCAAATACAATCACTTCACCAAAAGGAAAATAGAGCGTTTGGCTGTACGCAACGTGCAGAACCGGAGCGATGCCTTTTTCAAGAATCGGCCGCAGGTTTGTAAAATCAATAAGGCCGGAAACAAAGATAAGAATAAAGCCGGCAACGGCGAGAACATAGATGAAAATAAAGAGCAGTTCTGCTGAACGTGCCATCACTTCAATTCCTTGACGAACGGTATAAATAATCCCAAGCATAAGCAAAGCGTTCACCATAAAAAGCGGCGTATCAGGATAGACGAAGGTGAGAAGCATTGCTCCGAAATCACGCAGCACCCGCGCGGCTCCGTTAGCAAAATATAAGACATAAAGAAAAGCAAGTATGCGTCCCGGTACTTTTCCAATGATTTTTTCAATATACTCCGTCAGCGCTAAATGCGGATAATAGCGGTGCAAGCGATAATATATATAAATGAGTGCCTAGCTGCTGATCATACCAACTAAAATGGCAATCCAAGCATCTTGCTTAGCGTCCATCGCTAAGCCGATTAAAAAGGCGCTGCCAATCTCAAAGAGCGTAATTAACACAAACAGCTGCCATCCGCTAATTCGAGCATTTTCCACTGTCTATCCGCCTCCTTTTCTAAAGCTAGTATGCGCTTTTTAACGTTGAGCATATGCATCATGTAAGTAAAGAGTTGGAAAGGAAATAGGGATATTTTGTTAAAAAATAAGTGCGCTAGCCGAAGATATAAGAGAAAAGTGCATAAAAGGAGAGAGCGCGTTGGATTTATTTGAAGTTATACTAAGTATCCATATTGGACTCGGCATGATTTGCTTGCTTTCAGGAATGGTGTCTATGCTAGCGGCTAAGAAAAAAGGACAGCATACCATATGGGGAGAAGTGTATCACGGTGCTTATGCAGCACTAGCTGCCACAGCTATCATGTTAGCGATTTGGAAATGGAATGAAATTGCTTATTTATTTTATATTGCCGTGTTTTCATACGGATTAGCGATTTACGGCTATGCAGCACGCAAGCAAAAATGGAAGAGCTGGCTTCAACACCATATTCGCGGTATGCTGGGGTCTTGTATCGGAGCTGTTACCGCACTGCTTGTGAATATTGGAGACAGTGTTCCGCTGTTAAACAAGCTTCCGGCACTTTCTTATTGGTTTTTGCCGACGATTATTGGCAGTCCGCTTATTTACATAGTCGCAAGACGCTATAGAAAAAATGCTTCTGTTTCTAAAAAAATATCATACTAAGCAAAAAAGCCTTTTACCGAAAAGGCTTTTTTCTGTTGCGAACATTTGTGCTATGATAGAGAGGCAAGGAGGATGCAGCATGAAAGAAAATCATCAGTTTACCATACATACGAATAAAGAAAAGCTTGATATAGATGTCATCTACTCGTACCTTCATCATGAATCATACTGGGCAAAAGGAATTCCGCTTCACCTTGTTCAAACGTCCATTGAACACTCCGTTTGTTTTGGCGTGTATGATGAGTGCGATAAACAAGTAGGATTCGGACGGATTATTTCAGATTTTGCGACGTTTGCTTATTTGGCGGATGTGTTTATTCTGCCGCACGCCCGAGGCAACGGGCTTGGAAAAGCGCTGGTACAAGAAATGATTCGCTATCAGCCGATTCAACACGTACGAAAAATTTTATTGGCAACAAAAGATGCTCACGGTTTGTACAGTCAGTACGGATTTAAAGAAGTTAAAAATAAGCAGCTGTTTATGCAAATTTTTAAAAAAGGCATGTACGAGCGGGCGATTTATTCAAAAGAAAATAAAATACTGCCTGGAAAAGAGGGATAAGTATGGCTGAAGAGTTACGTAAAAGCGTATTTAATGAAGAGTTGATTACGCACTTAAGCGACGCTTTTTCACGTGAAATGAGTTCATTTGATAAAAAAGTATTTCATGAGCTGGTTTTTCAACAAGACTGGGAAGACTTTGGGCTGAAAGAGCGCATGAGAAGAATTACGCTTTCCATGCATGAAGTGCTGCCGGGGGATTATGAAGAAGCGCTTCATATTCTCTATAAAGTGGCTCCAACGGTAGGGGGACTTCAAGGCACGATTTTTCCAGATTACGTGGAACTGTACGGATTGAACGATTGGGAAGCTTCAATAAAAGCACTTGCGTTTTTTACGCCGTTTTCCACATCAGAATTTGGAGTGCGTCCATTTTTAATTCAAGATAAAAATCGAATGCTCCAGCAAATGATTGAGTGGGCGGGAGATGAAAACCATCATATTCGCAGATTAGCAAGCGAAGGAAGCCGGCCTAGACTTCCGTGGGGACAATCAGTACCTGAGTTAAAGCAAGATCCAAAACAAACGCTGCCGATCTTAGAACAGTTAAAACGAGATGAATCGCTTTATGTCCGCAAAAGCGTAGCCAATCATTTAAATGATATTTCTTACATAGAAAAAGACTGGATGCTTGATGTGATGAAAAAATGGCACGGTGAAGACGTTAAAACCGACTGGATCGTTAAACATGCGTGCCGTTCACTGCTGAAAAAAGGAGACCCTGAAGCTCTGTCTCTTTTTGGCTATGGAGATGACCCAGGAGTGAGTGTCACAGAGCTTAGCTTACAGCCGCATACTATTACAATCGGTGATAGCATTGACTTTTCATTTGAACTATCCGTGGAAAAAACCATGCCGCTTCGCATAGAGTACGGAATTCATTACGTAAAAGCAAAAGGAAACCGCACTAAAAAAGTGTTTATGCTAAAAAATGTTCAAGCAAAAGCAGGCCAAACGCTGACAGTCACAAAAAAGCATGCGTTTAAAGATTTAAGTACAAGAAAACATTACAGCGGTACGCATACGCTTTCTGTTATTGTAAATGGAGTGGTAAAAGCAGAAGCGGACTTTGTGATAGAGTAGCTCTTTCCTCATGGAGAGAGCTTTTTATGTTTTTATAGAGCTGGTGAGGAAACTTAAGTTCAATAGGTTGCTGACTCTGTACTTATTTACAAAATCGACTGAGAAACATCCATTTAAATTCCTTTTATGGTATATTAATCCTTAGGGAGTGGTGAAGTGAAGAAATTTATTGTGGGCACATTGAGTGCTTTTTTGGCAATGTCATTGGTAGCGTGCTCAAACTCTGCTAGCAAAGAAGAGAGCGGCTATAGCATTCAAAAAGTGAAAGTCAAGATAACAGATGCTGCTGATTTAATTGGAAAAGTTGGTATACAAGATAGCAAAGGAAAAATGGTCGACGTAAAACCAAAAGCGCTGTATTACGAGTTTAAAATGAAGCAACAAGGCGAGCGTAAATTCTATCAAAATGATAAAGACGAAATAGAAGCTAAAATTATACCGAATGAAGATTTAAAGAAAGCATCTATCAATACAGTAGGTGTTAATGTATTTGATGAAGGGCATGAGCATTTCGGTACAGGTATAGGAATTGAAGAGTTTAACTATATGAAAAAAGGAAAAGTCGATGTGCACTACGATCTGGGCGCGACTGTTAAAAACAAAGAAATGCCTATGGCTCCATCCGATCAGAAATTAAAAAAACTCCAAAAGGTGGCGAGGCATGGAACACTCGTCATTACGAGAAATAACAAAGAAATTGGCCGATATGATTTAGAAACGCTAGAATCCGTAAAGAAATGAACATAGGAGAGATAGCTGCATGGACTATGAAACAGCTAGACTAGCACAATACAAGCTCAAGGAAGTTCTGAGTTTTATAGCAGTTCATACATAAAAAAAGGCTGGGACAAACGTATGTTAGCTGAAGTTAAAAATGAACCATTGATCAACATGTTTGATTAGTGGTTCATTTTTTTGTTAGGGAGAACGTATATTTCATTTGTTTAGTTGCTTCTAGCTGTTGATTGAAGGGGAAGGCTCCTGCGGGGAAAATGGTTTAGGTCATTTACCTTGATTGGTCGTCTTCATATTGAGTTGGTTTTACTATGTCCTAATCTCTTTGTTATAAAATCGCACTCGTCTCCTACATTAAAATAGTCAAAAAGGTTCAGCTCCCTTATCTTGAAGTTATTTCCTTAAACGGTATAATTAATTATGTAACATTTCAAATATTTAAAATATTTGAAATGTCTAACCAAGGGGATGGGGAGGAGTAAATGAATGGAAAAAACTGTAAAACGAACGGCCGTGCCGGCTCTTTTGTCGATTGGATTATTGCTGTCGCCGCTTGCGGTACAAGCTGAGATGCCTTATTACGGAAAAGACTATAGCCAGCCGGAAAAAATTAAAGCACTTTATCCGGAAATAAAGGTGAATGAAGCCACGCCGGCGTTTCTGAAAGGACAAGACGCCTTTACGACTCAAGAAGAAATGATGAGCTATGTTCAAAAGCTTGCTCATAAAAGTCCGTACGTAAAGCTGAAGATTATCGGAAAGTCACAGCAAGGGCGTGACATTCCAGCTCTGTATTTTTCAAAGGAAAAGAAATTTGCGGATGGAAAAACATCGAAAAAGCCAACGATTTGGCTTCAAAGTCAAATTCATGGTAATGAACCGGCAAGCGGTGAATCCGTACTCGCCGTTGCGACGCGTTTGACAGAAGACTTTGGAAAAGATGTGCTAAATAAAGTCAACATCGTTATTGTGCCGCGCATTAATCCAGACGGATCTTATGCATTCAAGCGTCAGCTAGCAAATAATTTAGATGGAAACCGTGACTACATAAAGCTTGAAAGCCCTGAAGTACAGAGCGTACGAGCTGAATTTAACCGTTTTTCACCGGAAGTCGTCATTGACGCTCATGAATATACGCCTTACAGCAGCGGATTTAAAAATATCGGTAAAGAAGGCGTGTGGAAGTATCACGACATTTTACTGCAGTCCGGTCGAAACTTAAATATTCCGCAGCGCATTCGAGACGTGTCTGATGAGCTGTTTGTGAACAGTACGCTTACAGCCATTGAAAAGCAAGGATATTCTGGAGAAGTATACTATACGTCTCAAGTGAATAAACAAGGGCAGCTTGAAGTAGAAGAAGGCTCAGTTGAACCGCGAATCGGCCGAAACTCATTAGGTTTGTATCCATCGTTTTCATTTTTAGTCGAAAGCAGGGGAATCGGTATTGGCCGAGAAGATTTTCCGCGGCGAGTGAGTGCCCAAATTGCTACGCAAGAAAAGCTGATTACGCAAACAGCCGCTCATGCCAAACAAATTAAAGCGCTGATTGCAAAAGAAAAAGCGGCGCTTGTCAAAAAAGGAAAAAATGCAAATGATCATGATCTAATTGTTGTGAACAGTGAAAATAAAAAAATACCAAACTCTACGTTAGAAATGGTTGATGTGGAAAGCGCGTCTGTTAAAGAAATTCCTGTGACGTACTACAGTGCAAAGAAAGCAACGCCGACGCTTGTCCGCGAACGTCCGACTGCTTATCTTTTAAAGCCAGGACATGAAGAGTTAGCAGCAAAACTGCAGGGACAAGGAGTAAAAGGTTTCAAGTTAACGAAAGAAACGGCTCTTTCAGTAGAAGCGTATAGCGTTAGCAGCCGGATTGAAAATGGAGCCTACGAAAACAAACCAAATGTAGACGTGCAAACAATCGTGAAACCAAAAACGGTGACGTTCCCAAAAGGAAGCTACGTCTTTTTAACATCTCAGCCGCAAAACAATTTATTGTCTCTATCACTTGAGCCAGAATCAGTGGACAGCTTCACCACGTTTGGGTATTTGCCTTCAGAGGTAGGACAAGAGCTTGATGTTTACCGCTTTACGCGTTCTATTGAAAAATCGCCTTTGCAAAAAGAATCTCGTAAATAATGAAAAAGCGTGGAGCTTGGCTTCACGCTTTTTATATTGAGATTTTTAAGAAGAGACCCACTCTCCGCCGTTTACGCGAATGCCGTCTTTAATCACGCTATTGGAAAGCGCACGAGTGAAACCGACAATGGCTTCTTTGGTTGCCGTATAGTCAATTAACTGGTCATAGTATTTATACGTCACAATTGAAGCAGTATTAATAATGGAGCGGCCGCTTTTAGGACCTCGTCCTCCTTTTTATATAAACCCTCGCTATGAAAAGTATCTGCCTGTTTTATAGTACAAAGAGCCCTTCTGCGTGAAGGGCTTTTAAATTGGCATTCTCTTTTATTTTCCTCGTGATTGCTCACGTGATTCATGGCGGTTTTTTCTTCTTCTAGAGAGGAAATAAATAAAAAAGCCGATTAATACAAGAAACGTGATAAGCAAAATACTAGTAGGAAAGTAAAGAGAGCCTATCTGAATTCCCAAATAATTTAACATCGTTATAACTTCCTTTCTTGATAAACAATGGTTTATTTTACTAAATACCCTTATAAGCTGATAAAAAACGTTTCCGCTATTTTAGTAGGGAATGGATTGACTCTGTGTGCCAATAACCACGATATGTCCTTGTTTCATTTCTTCTTTATACCGGTTTGCTTCTTGATTGGATAAGCCGAGCGAAGCCATCTTTGAAAGAAGCTCATCTTCTCTTGAAAGAAGTTTATTTACCGCCGTTTCAAACATACCTTGCTCTGCCATTCTGTACTTTTTTGTATGTGTTGCCTCTGTTAAATTCTGAGCCCATTCTTTATCGTAGGCCAGCAGATAAATATCTTTGCTTGTAAATCCTTTCTTTAAAAAAGAACGGATGACGCAGGCTGCCTCCTCTTGGTTTTCTGCTACTTGAATGTGTTTCATACACGAACCAAACCTCCTGATAAAAGATATTTCTGAAATACATCTTCTACTCATTCTGTAGCCTTTGTTTCCAACTTTAAACTTGTTTTCTATGAATTTTCTAAGATAGTAAAAGAGAATAGAAACATCATAAATTTTTAAAAAAAGATGTTTGAACTTCAAAACAGAAGGCTAAACCTAGACTATACTAAAAAGTTCCATCAAAAATAGGAGGAGATTAAAATGAATTTACAAGATCAACAAACACAAGGCCAGCCCCAACAAACGCAAGACCGCCAGCCGGGTATCGAAAGTGAGATGAATCCTCTCCCTATTTATGAGGATGACAATTACATTGGTACAGGAAAATTAAAAGGAAAGGTAGCGCTAGTTACCGGGGGAGACAGCGGAATTGGACGAGCTGTATCCATTGCTTATGCGAAAGAAGGAGCGGACGTAGCCATCGTTTACTTAAACGAACATAGCGACGCCGAGGAAACAAAAGCCCGTATTGAAGAAGAAGGTGTAAGATGCTTGCTGATTGCAGGAGACGTAGGAGACGAATCGTTCTGTAACGAAGCGGTAGAAAAAACAGTAAGTGAGCTTGGAAAGCTTGATATCCTTGTGAACAATGCAGGAGAGCAGCATCCAAAAGAAAGCATTAAAGAAATTACAAGTGAACAGCTTGAACGAACGTTCAAAACGAACTTTTATTCATACTTTTATTTTACGAAAAAAGCGCTTGATTATTTAGGAAAAGGCAGTGCGATTATTAATACAACGTCAATTAATCCTTACCGCGGAAATCCTCAGCTGATTGATTATACGGCGACAAAAGGTGCAATCAATGGCTTTACGCGCAGTATGGCGCAAGCGCTTGTCAAAGATGGCATTCGCGTTAACGCTGTAGCGCCGGGCCCGATCTGGACACCGCTTATCCCGTCTACTTTCTCAGGTGATAAAGTAGGAGAATTTGGTACAGACACGCCGATGGGCAGACCTGGGCATCCTGTGGAGCACGTGGGCTGCTATGTGCTGCTAGCTTCAAATGATTCATCTTATATGACGGGTCAAACGCTTCATGTCAACGGCGGAGATTTCATGAACACATAATTGCTTCACCTATATAAAGGAGGAGAAAAAGATGGGAGAACGCCAGAAAAGATCTATTTCAAATACACCAAAAAAAAGAGATGAAACGGAACAGCGTGTAACAGATCAAGACGAAACGTTATTTGAACGTTTCAAAGAAGAAGAAACGGTCGATCCTATGCCGTTGGAAGACATAAGACTTGAACAAAAAGAAGAGAAAAATAAAACGAAAACGAAAGATGAATCAGGTTCTGAAAACATTCATCATAGAAAATAAAAAACAGCCTTTCGGGGCTGTTTTTTGTTTGTATCCCTATATTAATGAGTGCTAGAAGCAATTACAATTTTTGAATCATCTTCTAATGCTTGAGCAAGGTTCGATTTAATTCGTATATGGTCAAAAGTTAAACCAAGCTGCATCGCAGTAGTGGCTAATTCAGGGCGAATGCCCGATAAAATCGATTTAACGCCGATTAAATCAAGCGCATTTATCAGCTGAAACAGCTCGTGCGCGACCATTGTATCGATCATCACAACTCCTGACAAATCAATATACAAATGAGCGATTTGTTTTTCTGCACACTGTTTTAACGTGCTTTCTAGGATCATTTTGGCTCTTGCCGTATCAATATCGCCGACTAACGGTAAAAGAGCAACGTCTTTTTTAATCACAATAACAGGTGAACTTAATTCATGAATCATTTCCTGCTGAGAGCGGAGGCGGTTTGAGGCATATTCCTGCGCTTCTGTGATGAATTTCAAAATAATAATATCAAATACCCTTATTACTTTTTCATTCCATACATCGAGGTGGTGCTGAGTAATGTCATCATGAAGTTCTGCAAACCGGCGAATATACTCACAGTATTGTTTGCGGACGTTCATAAATTCTTTAATAATACTTTGAATGGGGGTTCTGAGATGCTGTTGGTCTTTGGCAACTTTATTTAGCCACGTGTTAAAAGATTCAAAAAAGCTTTTTTCATCTTCTATAAAGACGTTGCTAATATATAATTGAAATTCATAGTTTTGCGCTTTTAAGCGTTGAATGACGTCGGGATCATTAGAGGTATATACGCCTTCAGAAGATTTTTTGTCCAAAGATTCATACCATTCTTCCGTCATAGTTGGTGCACTTTCTAGCAGATAAGAACGTAAAGCGATATCTTTCTTCACTGTTATTCTCCTCTCAAACTGATAAAGCATGGCGCAGGTGCGCAACGTATTTATTATAGCACCTTTTTTATAAAGATGGATATGAAATGTATGTTTATTTTGCCTGTTAGGTTTTAAATGATTGTATATAGGGAAAAATTCTAATAAAAGGGGAAAGAGGGAAAGTATGAATACCGTGACGAACGATCAGTGGAAATGGTATCAGTTTGATTTAGAAGAAGCAGACGGAATAGCTGATATAATCAAAGAATATCAGTATCCAAGAGATGAATGGTTTTGCCAGCAGCTTCAAAAGAAAAATTCTAATCATATTCAAGTAGATGTAATAGGAGAAAGTGAGCTCATTTATGGTTCACTGATTTATCATAAGGAGTCGTTTGATCAAAAAAATTACGATTCGTTTCATTTTTATATTACCGAGGAGTTTATTATAACGGCAGGAATTGATTTGAAAATCCTCGAGAACACCAATCATGAACGAATGATTGAACGCATGAAGCAGTCTGCTAACACGGCGGAAAGTTTTTTTATTCTTTTAGGCGAAATTATGAAAAAACATTTAAATGGGTTTGATCAGTTTGAAAGTCATTTCAGAGAGCTTCTGTGGGAAGTGCGCCATAATAATAACATCGACGTGTTAGATGAAATTCACAAAGCGCGGTATGACCTGCTTATATGGACAAATTTAATCAGTTCTGTTCGAGAAGTCACCATGGGAATAGAAGAAGCGTTTCATAAAAAAATTAACCAAACGGTCGAATATCAGCGAATGTGTAAAAAAATTGAAATTGGCTTAACGCTGATTGAACAATATCAAAAAGAATTTGATGCGTTAATTAAATTAGAAGAAGTTGTGTCTACTCATCGAGGAAATGAGATTATGAAAGCTTTAACGCTGCTGACAGCAATCAGTACGCCTTTAACGGCTTTTGGAGCTCTTTGGGGAATGAACTTTAAAGGGATGCCGGAGCTTGATTTGAAGTTTGGCTATATCTATGCACTCATTTTAATTGTCCTTTCGACCGTTGCCATTTATCTCTATCTACGAATGAAAGGGTGGACGGGCGATCTGTTAAAAGGAAGAAAAAAGAATTCATTTTTTAAATAAGCTTTAATAAAAGCAGCCGCTTAATAAGCGGCTGCTTTGTTGTCTGTTATCCTCGCCTCCACGTCGTAGGCTCACCTGAACGAAGGCATCTTGGAAATAGATCGTTTTCTTTTAGCTTTACTTGATTGCCGTTTTCGTCGGTATAGCGACCGGTTTGCGGAACCAATTCTCCGGTTGAAAAGGCGTCATCTACAGGCTTCCACGTCGTTGATTCACGTGTGTGCGGGCAAGGTGTAAAAAGATCATCTTTTTGAAAGAGTTTAATTTCACCTTCTGCACAAACGTAAGCGCCCGATTCTGGTACAGCTTCACTCGTTCGATAAATGTTCTGTACGGTCTTCACACGCATCCAACCTTTCTTTTTGATTAGTTGTATTTTAGTGTTCCGGTCGTGGCATCCATGTACGTACGGTCTTCTATAATATCTGAGTCGTCTAGCTTTCTAAAAGGAGCGCAGTAGCATACAACACCCGTCTCGATTTCAATTTCTTGAAATCCGTACGCACGGCAAAGGTATTCACCAACAGCGCTTGGAGATGGATGCGTATCCAACTCATCTAATGCTTCATTAAACATCTCTAAAAATTCTTTTTTCGAAAATTGCTTCTCATGATGCAGTGTTACTGGGTCTCCCGAATCTGTTCCTTGTGCTAACGCGTAAAAATACATCATCTTCACTCCTTACATATATATAGTCGTGCTTTTTATGAAATATAGAAACAATGATTGTTAGTAAGTAAATTCCCTTAAATAAACAAAATAAACGCATTTGGAAGAAAACGGTTTCTTTATGATTATTATTTTAGAGAGAATTCAGTGCTATCAGCGTTTGATAGCAAGCTGCCACAGGGTGATAATCGGCTTTAGGAGCCGGGCTTTTTTTCGAGCTGTAGCGTTCGTTTTGCTGATTTAACAGCTGATACCAGCCTCCATGTGTGTGATCGATAAAGTGTTTCTGACAGTAGGAGAACATGGCATCGTATGCTTTCCAATATCCGCTGTCTGTGGTTTTTACCCCGAGCAGTGAAGCCGCAGAAATGGCTTCAGCCATCACCCAGTAGTTTTTGTCCCGGTCAATGACCTCTTCTTGAGGCGACAGCGCAAAGTAAAGACCTCCGTACTTAGCATCCCAGCCTCGGTTCCAGCCCTTATCAAACAAATCTTTTGCACGTTCTGTCATCCAGTTTTCCGAACGGTGCCGATCAAGCCATAAAAGCAGCTTGCTCCATTCAAACTGATGTCCTGGTATAAAGCCGTACGGCCGAAATTCATCTTTTGTATTGTTTTTATTGTAGTCCCAATCCGGCTGCCAGTCTGTATCATAGTGCTCCCAAACCATGCCGCCGGATCGTTCAGCAAGCTGCTGCGTAACGCCTTTTGCAAGCGTGTACGCTCGGTCCAAGTATTTTTTATCTCTTGTTGCTTCAAAGGCAGAAAGCATCGCTTCACACATGTGCATATTTGCATTTTGGCCGCGATATAAAGAAGAAGCCGACCACGATGCGTCCCATTCGTCTCGATAAAAGCCGTGCGCATCTTCCCAAAAGTACTTTTCCATCACGTCATATACCTGTTCAATCGTTTCTTTTGCTTCTGAAATGCCGGCTTGATATGCGACGGAGGAAGCTAAAAGAGCAAAAGCGTGCCCATATGCTTGTTTAGAATCATCTTTTACTTCTCCGTCATCGGCTATTTCAAAAAAATATCCGCCGTGCTCTCTATCATAATGGTTGTTTTGTAGAAAACGAATGCCGTGCTGAGCTGCTTCTTTGCACCAATCCGGTCCGTCTAAAAGAGCCCCTACACTGAAGATATAAATAAAGCGGGCCGTACTTACCAAATGCTTTGAATGCGTGTTGTTGACGGTGCCGTCGTCGTAGTATTCATGGATATACCCGCCGTTTTTGTTGTCAATACAAGCGGGATAGTAGAAATGAAGCGTATCAAAAATATGCTGTTTTAATGTGTGAGGTTCTCGAAACGCAGTTGGGGAAAAATCCGTTGCCGTGTTCATTTTATCACCATCTCAATCTTTGTTTTTAGTTGTTTTTACCCTAAGCAGTTGGGAGTAAACGTAAGGGTTTTTTTGCTGTTTCTGCTCTATTATTCTATTTTTGTTGAAAATGTATCAGTTTGGAAACAAGTTTGAAATATTTTGATATACTTTTGACACGATTATCCGGTATTCTAAAAGTACGTGCTAGCTGGAACGAAGTAAGTGTAAGCCTCTAGACGTCGAATAATTTTACTTAATGCTGTTTATTTAAGGTTGAGCTTAAACATCGGATCCTGTTTTCATTTAACCTATTAAACTAGCAGCATATATTTCTATTATATTTTGCAAATGAGGTATAAAAAATGACAGAAGTGAACAAACAAAGATTTTACAAAAAATTAGCGGTAACAGGTCTTGCTTTTACACTTGTAGGGGCAGGAACTCTAGGTCTTCATTCTTTACATTTTACGGGTGAGCCGACTGTAGCAAGCGCAGCGGCAGAAACATATACAACAACGGCGAATTTAAATATTCGAAGCGGCCCATCGACGTCCAACGCGATTATTGCAACGGTGAAACAAGGCACGCAGCTAACGGTAGTTGGACAAGCAGCAAGCGGCTGGCTGAAAGTAAGCTATCAAGGCAAAACGGGTTACGTAAGCAGTGAGTATGTGAAAAAGTCAGCGAGTTCAACGACCAAAACCTATGTAACAACAGCAAATTTAAATATTCGAAGCGCTCCCTCAACGTCAAGCGCGATTGTGGTAACGGTGAAACAAGGCACGCAGCTAACGTCGACAGCACAAGCAGCGAACGGCTGGCTAAAAGTAAGCTATCAAGGCAAAACGGGCTATGTGAGCACACAGTACGTAAAAGAATCAACGGGTTCTTCTGAACCGGCTCCAGCTCCAGCTCCGGAGGCTTCTGTCTATGTGGCAACGGCGAATTTAAATGTTCGAACAACTGCTTCAACTTCTGGTGCGGTTATCGCAACACTTAAAGCAGGCACACAGATAGACGTAACGGCTAAAGCAGCAAACGGCTGGCTGAAAATTACGTATCAAGGTAAAGTTGGCTATGTAAGCGGTCAATACGTACGAGCATTAGCTGGCATGAAAGTGGTCTCGACCCCTGAAAGCATCCAAGTTGTTGTGAATAAACAAAACAAGCTTCCGGAAAACTATGTTCCAAAAGATTTAGTATATACAACGATTCCATTTACATTCAAAGAACAAACGGAAAAGAAAAAAATGCGAAGTGAAGCAGCCGCTGCTATTGCACAGCTGTTTGCGGGTGCGAAAAAACAAGGCGTTACGCTTCTTGGCGTATCGGCTTACCGTTCACATGCAACGCAAAGCGCGCTTTTTAGTTCGTATGTTCAAAGAGACGGTTATGATAAAGCGGCAACTTATAGCGCATTGCCAGGCACGAGTGAACATGAAACGGGTCTTGGAATTGATGTAACAAAAGGAGACGGCACATGTGCTGCTCAAGACTGCTTTGGCGGAACAAAAGAAGCAGCTTGGCTCGATGCCCACGCAGCAGAATATGGATTTATTATTCGTTATCCAAAAGGGAAAGACGCGGTAACCGGCTATAAATATGAGCCGTGGCATTTGCGATATGTAGGCAAACCAGTGGCGCAAGCGATTAAGAGTAAAGGAATTACGGTTGAAGAATATTACGGAATTAAGTAGTTTAAAAAAGAAGCTAGAATAAAAGCAGCTTAGTTGAAGGAAGATCCGAAAGCGTTTGATTCTTGATAGAGAATCAAACGCGTTCGGATTTTTTATTGTTTTGATGAAGGTAGGTTTCATATATGCAGGGACTTCTAGTGCTTGAGTGGAGGGGAAGGTGAAGAATCCTGCGAAAAGCAAAGACTTGCACCGAAATCAACCGCCGTGTAACAAATAACCTCTACGAGCTTCTTTGTCCCGTTTGTTCGTCTTTAATTTAGCCATGCTTCAATCTCTTTTATTTTTGTTCATCATGTTTACCCTTCTTGTTAAGGAGGGTAGGTAATGATACAAAAGAACTACTGTTTGTACATTTAAAGTTGTGTTTGTGTGTGAAAAGATCTAGTGTATATTTCATACAGAAGTGTAAAGTACAGGGGGCGTTCATCTGTGAAAAAACGAAGGAGATGCATCCTACCATGTTGAAAGATCATATGTTTGAATTTTATTTTGATCAAATGAATGAGCTGGTTTTTTTAGCGGAAGTAAAGAACCAACATCTTTATTATAAAAAAATGAATAAAGCGGCTGCTAAGCTTGTACGGTGCCAAGGAGAAGCGGGCATGCGGCTAGAAAGCGTACTCTCTGAGCGGGCGTATCGCTCCCTTTACCCTTACTATATGAAAGCGATGGAAACAAAAAAGTCAGTTACCTACCATGACATAAATACCTTCTCAGATGAAGCTGAAGCGTTTGAAACAACGCTTACTCCAATTTTTGATGATGCCGACAATAGTACGCACCTATTAGTGATGAGTAAAAATATCCAGAAGTTTAAAAAAGAATTAGCCCAAAGCATGGAGCAGTATAAGTCGCTTTTTATGAACCATGAAAACGCCATATGATGGATTGGTATTTACTTGATTGCTCAGGACGTGACAAAGGAAAAGACAGCTGAAATAAAGTTGGAAAACACGGTGAAAGATTTAGCAAACATGAAGTATGCCCTTGATGAGTCCGCTATCGTAAGCGTCTTGGATCCGTATGGAACGATTAGGTATGTCAATGATATGTTCTGTACGATATTTGGCTATGAAAAAGAAGAGCTAATTGGACAATCATATGAGTTATTCGATGTAAGCTATGACCTTCGGGTTCTTGAAAGTATTGGACAAGGAAAGGTTTGGAGAGGGCAAGTCAAAAGCATAACCAAAGAAGGCGTCATCGTCTGGAGCCATAAGACCATTGTTCCGCTGACAGATATTCATCATCGAATCTCAAGCTACGTGCTGATTCAAACCGATATTACTGCGCAAAAAAACCTAGAAAATCAGCTGAAGTTTAAGGCGTTTCATGACAGTTTGACGGGGGTGCCGAATCGAATGATGCTGCAAAAACAAGTACAGGCTGACATCGAGCAAAACGAAAGGTTTGGCCTGCTGTTTTTAGACTGTGATAATTTTAAAGAAGTGAACGATCAATTTGGTCATGATATTGGCGATGCATTTTTAATTCAGTACGCGCATCGTTTAACGTCTTGCATTCGCGCATGTGACGAAGTTTATCGCCTTGGAGGTGATGAATTTGTTATCTTGCTTCGGCAGATTGAAAGGCGCGAGGAAATACAGCAAATTATGGAACGAATTCACCGAGAGCTTCAAAAAGAATGGAGTATTGAATCCTGCATCTTTACAGCTACATCGACCATTGGAGCCGCTTATTATCCAGAAAACGGAGAATCGTTTCAAGAGCTGTTAAAACAGGCGGATCAAGCGCTGTACGAAGGAAAACGACAGGGGAAAAATAACGTGAATTTTTATAAAAAAAACCAATCTGCAGCCGATTCTATAGATAAAGAAAGTCTTGTCTAATATAGAAAGGGATAAATATGAATAAACATAAATTAATGGTTGTTTTATCAAGCGGAGCAGTGATACTTTCTCTGCTCGTACATATCATTCATCGTATTTGGCCGATGGGCATGTCCGGCATGTCCATGGAACATCATTCAACGCCAGGAGAAGTGTCATTGATCTTTTTGATGCTTCCTATTCTTTTTCTTGGCGTGCTGCTTGTGCTGTACGTTAAAAAACACGACCTAGTACCTGCGTTTGTAACGCTAACGCTGACGTTTTCAAGTATCAGCACGGTTGTAGGCGGAGGAGGAATGGTCGAGTATCATTTTTCAATTTTTATGGTGATAGCTATTCTTTCCTACTATGAAAATGTAAAGCTGTTATTGTTAATGACGGGTATTTTTGTCATCGAGCATCTAGCTGGATTTTTCGTACCATTTTTTACGACGATTATTTTCGGAACGTCTTCTTATTCTTTTTCGATGCTTTGCCTTCACGCGGCTTATCTGCTTTTTACATCAGGGGCAACTGCTTGGCAAATTATTTCAAAGAAAAAATACACAGAACAGCTTCAGCGGGAAAATGAGCAAAAGCAGCATATCATTTATGACATGATGAAAAAACTGCATGAAACGAATGGGGAGGTAAGACAAACGGTTCACGACTTAAAGGGGAATTTAGAAGAATCACAAACGGCTAGTCATCATACGTCTGCTTCCATGCAAGAGCTAGCGGCAGGAGCTGAGCAGCAGGTAATAATGGCTCAAAAAAGCAGCGAGTTTCTAGAAGAGATGGCGCAAGGCGTAACCAAAATAGCCGAGGCCTCAGCGGCAGTCAGCGAAGCTTCTGATCAAACAGCAAATGAAGCCGTGCAGGGAAAAGAAAAAATTCAAGAAGCAATTCAGCAAATTCATACAATCGATTCTTCTGTTCAGCATGCAGCTAGCGTTATTCATCAGTTAAAAGAACGTTCTGCGGAAATCAACGATATTATGAGTGTGATGTCAGGCATTGCTGCACAAACAAATCTACTGGCGCTAAATGCTGCAATTGAAGCAGCGCGCGCAGGCGAACATGGGAAAGGGTTTGCGGTCGTAGCATCGGAAGTTCGCAAACTTGCCGAACAATCCAATCAGTCAGCCGAACAAGTAGCAAGGCTCATTCAGCATATTCAGCAAGAAACGTCTCAAGCCGTAGCCTTCATTCAATCAGGAACAGCCGATGTAAAAAACGGTATTTTACTAGCCAACGAAGCGGAAAATGTTTTTAATCGAATCGCCGATGCATCTGCGTACGTTCACGAACAAATTCAGCAAACGGCTGCTTCTGCTCAGCAAATAGCAGCCGGATCTACGCAGGTGCTCCATGCCGTCAGCGATATGACCGCTTTTGCTAGCCAATCGGCTGCAAGCAGCAGCAACATTTCTTCTGCTTCCGTGCGTCAGCTGCAATCGCTGCAGATCATTGACCAGACGGCGGAATTTTTAAGTGGATTAGTTGAAGAGCTTGGCAGCGTAACGGAAAAGTTAGCGAAGCAAGCGTGAGTGAGGCAGCAAACTACATAGAAGTACATGATTTGATACACTGAATTAATGTTATAAATCGACTAAAAAATTATGTACATACAAACGCTTAAAAAGTTCCTATGGACCTTTAGACCACTAATGTTCATATCAATCCCCTCCCTTAGAAAAATGAAGCCATCTAAAAAGAGGGGATTGATGTTTTTGGCTAAAAGCTAGTGTTAGTTATTTGTTGGAGAAGGAAATCTGGCTGCTTCAAAGTGTGAGCCATCTTCGGATGTGACGATTGTGCCAGCTATGCTGCTTTGAACAAAAACTTCAACGCGATCTCCAGCTTCTAAATTGTAAATAGTAGACACGGATACCGCATTAACAAACGGTGTGTTCCCGCCAAAGAAATCGTTATCGATAGCGATAGCGGTTGTCCCATTTACACGTATTTCTATACGAGTTCTATAATCTAGCATCTGGTCGTTAGGAGAGAATCCAATTGTAGCAATGATGGAATATACGCCATCTTTTTTGGGGCGGAAGGTAGAAGTAATCGGGTTATATTCATTTGCTAAATCAAATTGTTCAGTTGGGAAAACTGCTTTTACAAACGTATTGGCAGGAACATTTTAAGGCATCGTTAAATTGAGCGCTCTAAATGCTGACTCCCGCGTGCTGCCTTTTTTGCCTTTATCTTCTTTATATCTAGAAGCCAAATCATGTGATTCCTCATAGAAATCTTCTTGGCGTTCATAAATCCAAACTTGTGATTCTTCAGAGCTATCTTCTTCACGTCCATAAGCCCAGCCGCGTGTTTCCTCAGGGGCATCTTCTTGAAGTTGCTCTTTCTTATTGTTAAGGGAAGCCTCGCGAGATTTCTTCTTGTAAGGATAAGATTTTTCTACATAATATTTGTCATCTTTATCATTGTAATTGAAATAATACTTTTTTATAATAATTACCCTTTCTTTGCAGTACTCTATACTATATTCACTCATAGAGGAAATGTTTGGATACTTATCCGATAACTTTAGAACGGTTATTTTAATAGCTAATAGTAACTAATTTTGAATGTAGAATTAGTTGCAGCATATAAAAAAACACCTTTTTCGAACAAAAGTCGAAGAGGTGTTTTTGGATTCGAAGAGTATATGATTCGATAGTCTACCCATAACCTGTATGTAAATGTCACTCTATCAGTCAACTGGGTGTACTTTTATAGCGCTGGGTCCTTTAGCTCCTTCTTGGATTTCAAACTCTACTTTTTGTCCTTCTGCCAGGTTTTTATATTCCTCACGGTCAATCGCATTGGAGTGAACGAACACTTCTTTTGATCCGTCTTCGGGTGTAATAAATCCAGATCCTTTTGATTCGTTGAAAGATTTAACGGTTCCTTTATGTTTGTTCATTGAAAAAGCCCCCTTATAAGTATAGAAATAAATTCATAGTAGTTTTTTACCCAAACGCTGAAATTTCAATCCTATTATGGCAGGTATACCGATTAGAAGTAAAAGTAAATAGGGAGGGCCTAACAATTTTTTTATTTCGGTTATATTTTTATATTGTATGTGATATAACTATTGTTATAAAATGTAATCGTTAATTCTGCTAACTAAAGGAGATAAAGAAAAAAATGAGGGATGAGTTATTATATATAGGGAAGAAAATTATCGATAATAAGCAGGAATTAGCGATACAATTTTCTGATCTGATGGACTCTGAATATAAGCGGAAGCTGGTTTACCACGAAGAAAGCGAAGTTTTAAAATGGAGAGCGGAACTCATTGAGTATTTAGGCGAGTCGTTATTCGAGGAGCGCTCAGTCGTTTTAAAGAAAATCGTTCAGTGGGGTACAGATATAGGAAAAGTGGCTGTGGAAAACGGACTTTCTTTGAGTCAAGCGTTAAAATCGCTTGCGCTGTTTCGAACAGTGATATGGGGTGTTTTTACAGAAGAACTGCAGCAGAAGCAGTTTGCTCCTATTACGATGCTTGATGTAAGTAAAAAAATTGATCCGATGCTTGATGAGCTTAATCATATATTTGTCGAAATCTATGAAGAACATAATACAGACACCATAAAACGCGCGTATGCAGCGCTAGAAGAATTATCAGTTCCCATCGTTCCTCTTTCTGAAGGAATCGCTGTGATGCCAATCGTTGGACAAATTGATACGCATCGTTCCCAGCTTATTATGGAAACGGCTTTAGAAAAAAGCGCTCAGCTGCAGCTGAGTTATTTAATATTTGATATTTCAGGTGTTCTTATCGTCGATACGATGGTAGCGGACAATATTTTTCAAATTGTAAAAGCCTTACAGCTTATCGGAACTAAAACGATGATTACCGGAATACGTCCGGAAATCGCGCAAACCGTTGTGGATTTAGGCGTGGATTTTGGAACAATCAAAACAAGAGCGACGTTAGAAAAAGGCCTTGAAGAAATAGGCTTTAGCAAACTGCCAGAAAATCCGCAAAGAAAACCAAACAAATGGCCTTTTCAATGAATAAAAAAAGGAAGAGGCTCAGACAAAGTATGTTAGTTGAAGTTAAACTCAAACCGTTAATCTGATTGATGGTTTGGGTTTTTTGTTGTTATGGTGAACGTAGGTTTCATGTATGTAACTGCTTCTAGCTGGTGATTGGAGGGCAAGACGAAGACTCCTGCGGGAAAAGCGGAACAGGTGAGACCCCGCAGGAGCATAAGCGACGAGGAGGCTCACCGGCCGCCCGCGGAAAGCGAAGTCCTGCACGGAAATCACCAGCGGTGTAAAAAGCAGTCCAACTCATTTATCTCATTTGTTCGTCTTTCGATTGGGTTGATTTAATTATGTTTCCATCTCTTAGTTTTCTCGTGTCTCTAAAAAATAAAAGAAAGGCTTATATTACGAAAAATTTAAGAGGAAGTCACAGCGTCACATGTTATATTCCTTGTAAAAATGGGTACTGGTAAAAAGAAGCATTTCAAGTGCTTTTCAATTACAGTAGCCGTCTAAAATTAATTAATTGTCAATTTCGAATAACATAAATTATTTAAATACTTAGACAAACAAATGAGGAAAATATATACTTATTAGTGTTGTCACGAAAAGATAAAGGGGAGAAACAAGGATGGATATCAAACGTCAAAACGTTGATTTTGGTAACTCAATTTTTCAAACGCTAGTGGATGGTTATTACTATGAAATTCCTACAAACGTAGTAGAAATCACAAAAGATCAGGCAGAGGGTCATTTTCCTTCAAGCGTAAATGAACCGGAATTACTTCTTCAAAATTTACTGATTTCTACAACAATCGAAGGAGTAGAAAAGTATTATTTAGTAGGAGACGCAGCAGAGAAACATGTGCTAGGCAATATCCATATTAATAAGTTACATAATAAAACTGAATCTGATATTCCTTATGTGATGTTTTTAGCTTCAGTTGCTTATTACAACATACTTAAAGGAAAAGACAAAGAGGATAATCATGTGACGATTAATTATTTCTCGACTATGCTTCCGATTTGGCTGCTTAAGAAAACAAATAAATTCAGTGAAATGCAGCAGAAGATGGCCGAACGTTTTCAAGGAGAGCACACGGTTACGGTATTGACTCCTGGGTTAGAAAAAACGCTCACTGTGAACATTGGAACGAGCAAATGCCGTATTGAAAGCGAAGTAGCTCGCTGGGCGATTAAAAAAGATTTTGAATTACAAGATAGAGAAGAAGCAAATGCATTCAAACATTTTGAAACACTAATTGTAGATTTGGGCGGAGGCACAGTTGACCTTGCGCTGCTTCCTGCAGGACTTCAAGCTCCTAAAAGCAGAAATTCGCTGAAGTGTCTTACGGATATTTCATATTTGAAGCATATTGAAAAGCTAAGAAATGAAAAACTGCTTGAGTATTTTGATGATGTTCGTTCATTAGAAGAGTTTATTATTGCCAATATTCATAAAGCAAAAATGGAGCAAAGAGACGGAAATAGCGGAAAAAAAGTAGATCTCACGGAGCCTATTCACGCTTCGCTTAGAGAATACACGCAAATTTTATTAACAAAAGTTGAAAATCTATTTCCATCGCCAAAAGATAAAGTCTATAAATATATTTATATTGGAGGACTGGCTCCTATCCTTCAACAGTTTATTGCAGAGCAGATTGATAACATGTACGGGGAAGAAATCAGAGAAGAAAATCATCTTTTCTTGCCGGAGACTCGCAAATTAAACTTATACGGTCTTGAAATTTTAAGCAGACATGAAACAAACGCAGCGGTTCATGCTTAAAAAGGGGGAGCATATATGAGTCATCAACACACTCGCCTTAAGGAAGCGCTAGATGATTGGTACGGTCAGCTAAGCTCCCAAATGGCTGCACCGTTTTACTTACTATCAAATGCGTTTCTGACAGCTGGCAATCTATCAGCAGATATGATGGGAGCAAGGGAAAAGACCGTAAGTAATAGAGATGAAGGTGAAAATTTCACAATCGACACTGCTGACATTCCGTCAGAAGTGTCATCATTTCTGAAAGAAAAACAGCAGGCAAACGAGCTGCAGGACTATATAGTAAGACTCATACAGCAAGATTTGCAAAAAAAGAGCAAAGAAAATGAAGTGGAGACGCTCGTTCATTCACTTCGAAAAGAGCTGTTGGGCGAAATTGACTTACTAAAAAAAGAAATGAATTCACGTCTTGCTGCAAATCGTGAGCAGTATGAGTCCTCGCAGGCAAAAGAACTTCAGGGTTATGTAGCGAAGCTTGTGGAACAAAACGGGCAGAAAGACAGCCGGGAAGAAGATTTTCAATCGTTAGTTCATTCATTGAGAACTGAGCTGTTAGGCGAAATTCATTTGCTTAAAAAAGAGCTTGGCTCTGCGTCAGCTCCTTCCTATAAGCAGCTGAAACCCGTTAAAAATGAGGAAGAAGAAACATTTAAAGAAGGTCAATTAATTAAAAGTGAAAAAGTGACCGGAACCATTCAAGAAGATATCGATGTAGATTTCTAAATAGAAAGTAGAGGCGTGATATGCCTCTACTTTTATTATTTTTCTATTAAAAATGAGGCTGGGGCAAAAGTATTTTTGCTAAAGGAAGATCCGAACGAGTTTGATTCTTGAGTGTGAATCCAACTTGTTCGGTTTTTATTGGTACGGTGAACGCAGGTTTCATATGTTTAGATGCTTCTAGCTGTTGATTGGAGGGCAAGGCAAAGACTCCTGCGGGAAAAGCGGAAGGGGTGAGACCCCGCAGGAGCGCAAGCGACGAGGAAGCTCATCGACCGCCCGCGGAAAGCGCAGCCTTGCACGGAAATTAACAGCGGTCCAATGTAAAAGCTTTAGGGTATAAATCATAAAGCTCTTTTGTTTCTTTTTAGCATTTTTCGAACGTATAAGTAAAGATCGAATGTAACAATGGTGAAGATACTGCACTTTATCATAAACCAAAATAATGATTCGTTTATGCCAAATCCGCCAATGGAAGCTTTTAGTTCATTTAGCTGCCTGAGAATTAAATTTGTGTCGTTTTCATAAGCCACAGTAAAAGATTTAATCACAAGCATGGTCATAATGACTGCTTCTACAGATATATATAGAATTTTTCTTGCTAGTTTAAGAGAAGGATGTACGTTTGATTTGGGAATTTTATAAAATAATTTCATCGCCTGTTTGCCTTTCAGTTATTTTGAGCTGTTTAAAAAGATTAGTTAATTCTATAATTCTTTCCTTGGCTATAAAATCCTGTATGTATAGCAAGTTTAAAAAAAGCCCGCTAGAAAAGGTCATACACCGATTTTCTAGTGGGCTTCTTTAGTCAACATCCGTCTATTCACTTAGTATTAATCCTGAAAAAGCGTTCCAATCCTTCATAACGCTCTGCTCATCTTTAATGTTCTTCAGCCAGGGCATTTGCTTTTGTCACATGAACCGTACCAAATGGGTGGTTTGGCGGAGCGTATATGGAGTAAAGCTTTAGCGGAGTGGTACCCGTATTGGTGACATCATGCCACGTTCCGGCAGGGATAAATATCGCATCATCATCGTAGACTTTTCGTTTAAAGGTTAGGTTGTTTTTACTTTTGCCCATTTGAACAACGCCTTGCCCTTGTTCAATACGCAGGAATTGATCAACGTTAGGGTGGATTTCTAAGCCGATATCTTCACCGGGCTTAAGGCTCATTAACGTCACTTGTAAATGTGTTCCCGTCCATAAAGCAGTGCGGTACGTATTGTTTTGCTTTGACGCTTCATTAATGTTAATAACAAACGGTCTTGGTCCGTAGTCCTTTAATTTACCGTTTCTTTGCTGAAACTGTTCGCTGGTGTGATAGTGATTCGGCACATAATAACTATATGGCTGCCAACCGTAATACACTGGAGTCTGCCACTGATGATAATAAGGTGTATAGTGCATACTCATTCTCCTTTTCTCGTTTAATTTTTCTTTTCATCCTATGCTTTTGTCAAAACGGTTGATACCATTTGCCTTTTTGTCCGCGGTCTTTATCCACTTATTTTTTGCTGAAATCATGTGATTCATGATTTATCTGAGCTTCTTGTCTGTTTTTTCGGTCGTTAAAAAATACTTTCATCACTTTAATACGATAATTCAGTAAAAAATATATCGTATGAAAACGTTTTATTTGATATAATTTTAGAAGATGAAAATTATTTTAAAGGGTGACGTTCATTGAAAGAAAAAAAACTTCAAGAATTAACTGAACATATTAATAATTTATTCAACAATTTAATTCATGGATCTATCACAGAAGGTGAATTTAATGAGCTGTCCGAAGAGCTTTACAGAAAGCAAACTAGGCTGCGCTATGAGATAGAGTGTGAGAAAGGTTCGTATTATAGAGAATATTTTAGAGGCTAAGGCTTTGTATGAGACTGTTTTATAAGAAATAAGAAAAGGCCTCCATTTAGGAGGCCTTTTTCTTAATTTCGAGCAGAGAGTGGAGTGATACTTTCTATTTCAATAAGTATATTAGTATATTTACTTTATAAAAAATACAACTGTTTAAGCTATAAAACTCGCTATTCACCCCCAAAAACCTGTATGATAGGTTTAAGATTACCGCATATGAGATATATGTATAGTAAAAAGGGGTGATGAGCTGTGAAGTGGTATAAAGGAGTTGTCATGCAAGTCTTAATGACAGAAATCGAAACAGCAAGAGAGAACATGGTTATGTTAGGACTTACAGAAGGTCTTACAAGTCGTAATACAGTTCGAATCAGTCAAACCCTTGATTATTTATTAAATGAACTAAGTAAAGTGATGGCCGCAGATTAATCGTATTTTATATAAAAATGAAAAGAGCTGCTGACTTCACGGCAGCTCTTTATAAGTTGCCTTAACGTTTACTTTAATGTTTATAATACTATTTATACAGTTACCTCATAGTAAAGAAAATAGCGGAATCTACTATATATATCGTATAGTAGAAACCTAGAAGATGAGTTGAAAGCACCCGTAAAAAGGGAAGCTTGGATACATAAAGCAAACGCCGTACTAAGAATGGCGATGGAGGGTATAGTGGAATGGAATATCATATTAAAGAGGCCGCTGCAAAGGTAGGGCTGCCTACGCATACGCTTCGATACTACGAACAGCAAGGGCTTTTACCTTTTATAAAAAGAGATGAGAACGGAAATCGTATTTTTAGCGAGTCCGATATCGAGTGGCTAGAATTTATTATTTGCTTACGGAAAACGGATATCGCTCTTTTAGAATTACGTAAAATTGTTGAATTAACACAAGAAGGAGATGATACAATCGGTTTGCGCAAGCAGATATTTGAAAAGCATAGAGAGAAAATGATGGAAAAACAAAGAGAGCTGGACGCAGCTTTTAGAAAAGTGGAAACAAAAATTGATTACTATGATAAATTAGAACAAAAGTATCAGGAACAGCTTTCATCTAAAGCCTAATTTACCGGTTGTTTTTCTTATTTTATAAAGAAATAAAAAGCGGGCAGCTCATTGGATGAGCTGCCCGCTTTTCTCTAAATTTACAGTGTGGAAATGTCAATAACAAATCGATAGCGAACGTCGCTGCGAAGAACGCGCTCGTACGCTTCGTCTACTTGCTTCGCATCGATAACTTCAATCATAGGAGCAACTCCGTGTTCAGCCGCAAAATCAAGCATTTCTTGTGTTTCACGAATGCCGCCTACAAGTGAACCAGCAATGCTGCGACGTCCCGTGATAAGTGAGAATACGCTGTATTGATCTGGGTTAGCGGGTGCGCCAACGTTAACAAGCGTTCCATCTACGCGAAGTAAAGATAAATATTGATCCACGTTCAAGTTAGCCGATACCGTGTTTAAGATAAGGTCAAAGCGACCCGCTAATTCAGTAAATGTCGCTTCATCACTTGTTGCAAAATAATGGTCTGCGCCAAAGCTTAGAGCTTCTTCTTTTTTATTGTTAGAACGGCTCAATACCGTCACTTCAGCACCCATTGCATGTGCAAATTGAATCGCTACATGTCCAAGGCCGCCCATTCCTACGATCGCCACTTTTTTGCCAGGGCCAGCATTCCAGTGCTTTAACGGAGAAAATGTTGTAATCCCTGCACATAGAAGCGGACTTGCTGCATCCATACTTAACTTATCAGGAATACGAACAACGAATCCTTCTTTTACGACGATTTTTTGGCTATAGCCGCCGTATGTAGGATTTCCGTCATAATCCAACGAATTATACGTTTGAACAACGCCTTTTGTACAATATTGCTCGTCACCGTTCACACAGTATTCGCACTCTCCGCAAGAGTCAACAAAACATCCAACGCCAACGCGATCGCCAACCTTGTATTTTGTTACGTTTTCTCCAACTGCTTCAACTACTCCCGCGATTTCGTGACCAGGAACCATCGGGAACATCCCGCCGCCCCATTCATCAAATGCACTATGAATATCAGAGTGACAGATACCGCTAAACTTAATATCAATTAAAACGTCGTCTGCTCGCAGTTCTCTGCGTTCAATTGTCGTGTTCTCGAATTTTGCCTTTGCATGCGGCGCACTTAGAACACGTGATGTTGTTGTATGTTGATTACACATAAGTAAAAACACAATCCTTTCGTCATTTGATGTATTTAAAACTACAACCCTAGCTTAAACGTTAAAGTCGACTTTAAAGCAAGAGTTTTTTTAAAAAAAATTTGTTTTCTATGATTTTATGAAAAAAGGAGAGTAAGAGATAGCATAGCAGCTTTTTATCTCTATTTAGTTAAAAGAAATTCTTCAAGGGTGCGAGCGGCGGCGTGTTCATCCACTCCATTTGTCAGCAGTGTTATTTCATCTCCTTTTTTAACAGCTAAAGCCATGACCTTCATGATGCTTTTTCCATTTACACATTTTCCATCTTTCGAAAGAAAAATATCACTTTGAAACGAACAAGCTTCACTTACAAATAAAGCTGTATGTCTAGCTTGAAGTCCTCCAGAAAGCTGCACCGTTATTCTTTTAATCAGCATTGTATTTCCCCTTTTTTGTAGTTTGAAAACTATAAAACTAGCTTAAACGTTAAAGTTAACTTTAAGGCAAGAGGTAATTTGGATAAAAAATGGAAAGGGGACAAAAGGTAAGGTTAATGTCAATGCACATAGTAATCCTGCTGTTAGTACGAGGGAATGTAAACGAAGTGATTATAAAAGAAAGTTCTCATAAATTCTTTTAGTGGATGACCAAAACACGTAAGAAGAGACCCTAAAAAAGAAAGAAAAATGATGAAATACTAAGCAAATAAGAAGATTTGCCTCTTTTAACAGATATGTGTACGTTTTCATGCGGAATGTTTCCGTTTCCACTGACTTTGTCAAACAGCAGACAATTGTTGATAATAGAGTTAGATAAGAGGCAAAGGGGACGATGAAATGAAAAAATCTATTTCAAAAGTAGAGAAGTTCATAACTGAATTTAAAACGTCAATGACAAGCTACGGAGAAGCTATTATAAAAGTAAAAGGAAACTGATTATAAAAAGGTGCAGGTCATTTTTTCATAAATCCATTCCATAAATTCATACTAAATAATCATACTATTAAAATAAGAAATATAACTTTTCTCATAAAAGCTTTATCTATTGTTGAAATAACAGTAGATAAAGCTTTTTTATGTGGTTATATAAGTGGATACGATATCTTTTATAACTAGCATTTTTAGAAGGCATAAGCTTTTAGGCAATTGTAGTGTATAAAAAATTCTGAAATTTTATTATTGACTGAAAGCGTTTTTAATATTAATATTAATTCAAACTTAACCAATATTTAACCAACACATAACAAATGAATTTTTTTATCTACAAATGAAATCGATTTCATTTGTAGAATTATAGGATTGGTAAGTTTTATCACTATCTATTTCTAGTGAGGCAGCATTACACAATAAGGGGAAAAGAGGAATCAAAATGGGAAACGAAAATATTTTGTGGGGAATTGCTCCAATCGGCTGGAGAAATGACGATATTCCTGAGATTGGTGCAGAAAACACACTGCAGCATCTGTTAAGCGATATCGTCGTAGCGGGCTTTCAAGGAACGGAAGTGGGAGGTTTTTTTCCTGAACCAAGCATATTAAACAAAGAGCTTGAGCTTCGAAACTTAAAAATTGCAGGTCAATGGTTTAGCAGTTTTATCATTCGTGATGGGATAGAGGAAACGTCAAATTTATTTCACAAACATTGTCAGTATCTGCAGGAAGTGCATGCTGATGTGGCGGTCGTATCTGAGCAAACTTATAGTGTTCAAGGGATTGAAAGAAATGTTTTTGCTGAAAAACCTTATTTCAGTAATCAAGAATGGGAAGCATTATGTGCAGGATTAAATGAGCTGGGAAAAATCGCAGCAGAATACGGTTTACGTCTTGTCTATCATCATCATATGGGGACAGGTGTACAAACATTAGCTGAAATTGATCGATTAATGGAAGGAACCGACGCAAATCATGTTCATCTTTTATATGATACGGGACATATTTACGTTTCTGACGGAGACTATATGGAGCTACTACATAAACATATAGATCGTATTAAACACGTTCATTTTAAGGATGCAAGAAGAAACGTGCTGGAGCAGTGCAAAAAAGAAGGAAAGTCATTTTTACAGTCGTTTCTAGCCGGCATGTTTACAGTGCCAGGTGATGGGTGTGTAGATTTTACAAACGTGTATAAAGCGTTAGTTGATTACAATTACAAAGGATGGATTGTAGTGGAGGCGGAACAGGACCCTTCTATTGCGCATCCATTGGAATATGCTTTAATGGCCCGAAAGTACATTAACGAAAAGTTAGTTATTCATTCTTAAAATAAGACGGGGGAATTAGCATGGATAAACAGGGAAATCAACATTCATTTTTACGTACGATCATTTTAGTTTCTACGTTTGGTGGACTGCTTTTTGGATATGATACAGGAGTTATTAACGGGGCCCTGCCTTATATGTCTGAATCTGATCAATTGAATCTCAACTCTTTTACTCAAGGTCTTGTAACGAGCGCTCTGTTATTTGGTGCTGCGTTTGGTGCGGTAGTAGGCGGCAGGCTAGCAGATTATAACGGGCGGCGTAAAACGATTCTGTATCTTGCCATTCTATTTTTTGTTTCCACAATTGGATGTACAATTTCGCCAAACGCAGCCGTTATGATTCTTTGCCGTTTCCTATTAGGGCTTGCTGTAGGGGGCGCATCTGTTACCGTACCGACATATTTAGCAGAAATGTCACCAGCTGAAAGCCGGGGGAAAATGGTAACTCAAAATGAACTTATGATTGTTACTGGTCAACTTCTTGCCTTTACGTTTAACGCGATTATCGGAAATATGCTAGGAGAAAACCCTCACGTTTGGCGATATATGCTGCCAATCGCTGCCATTCCAGCTGTCTTTTTATTCTTTGGCATGCTTAGAGTACCAGAAAGTCCGCGCTGGCTTGTGTCAAAAGGGAAAAATAACGAAGCGCTAACGGTTCTTCAAAAGATACGGGAAAGTAAAAGAGCCAAATCAGAGCTGCAGGAGATTGAGAGCGCTTACGAGCAAGAAGCAAAAATGGAAAAAGCAACGTTTAAAGACTTAACAACTCCGTGGGTTCGAAGAGTCGTTTTCCTTGGTATTGGAATTGCTGTCGTACAGCAAATTACCGGCGTAAACTCCATCATGTATTACGGCACTGAAATTTTAAAAGACGCAGGTTTTCAAACAGAAGCTGCCCTTATTGGAAATATCGGAAATGGGGTCATCTCCGTTTTAGCCACGTTTGTAGGCATTTGGCTGCTAGGTAAAGTTGGGCGCAGACCAATGCTTATAACAGGATTGGTAGGAACGACTACTGCCCTGCTGCTAATTGGTATATTTTCTCTTGTATTTGAAGGGTCCGCGGCACTCCCATATATCGTATTAGCACTAACGATTACGTTCCTCGCGTTTCAGCAAGGAGCTATATCTCCGGTAACGTGGCTAATGCTTTCAGAAATTTTTCCATTACGATTAAGAGGCTTAGGGATGGGTGTTACCGTATTTTGTCTGTGGGGAATTAACTTCCTTGTAGGTTTAACGTTTCCTGTTTTACTGGCCAGCATTGGCTTATCCACTACGTTTTTTGTCTTTGTTGTATTCGGAATCGGAGCCATTTTATTTGTTAAAAAGTTTTTACCGGAAACAAAAGGGCTTACGCTTGAAGAACTGGAGCAAAGGTTCCGCAGCTATGATAATGAAGACGCTGACGTCATGAATGACAATAAAATTATTTAAGTAAAGAATGGAGAGAATCATTATGAAACTATGTTTTAACGAAGCAACAACATTAGAAAATTCAAATCTTGTAAAGGACCTTGAATATTGCAGCAAGCACGGATATGATTATATCGAAATTCGCACAATGGATAAACTCCCTGAGTATTTAGAAAGTCACTCAATGGATGATTTAGCACAGTTTTTTGATACAAATCATATTAAACCACTAGCGCTGAACGCTTTAGTTTTCTTTAATAACCGCAGTGAAAAAGAGTACCAGGAAGTGATAGAAGAGTTTAAGAGTATGCTAGAAACTGCTCAAAAGATAGGCGCTCAGTATATCGTAGCCGTTCCTTTAGTAACAGAACAAAAAATCGTAAAAGCAGAGATTAAAAATAGCTGCGTACAAGTGCTGAATGAATTATCGGAATTGGCTGAACCTTACGGAGTTAAAATCGCCGTTGAGTTTGTAGGACACCCTCAGTGTACGGTTAATACGTTTGATCAAGCGTATGACATTGTGCAAACGGTGAACCGAGATAACGTAGGATTAGTACTTGACTGCTTCCACTTCCATGCGATGGGATCAAAGTTGGAAGACTTAAAACAAGCGGATATTTCTAAAATATTTATCGTTCATATTGATGACACGGAAGATTTTCCTATTGGCTTCTTAACAGATGAAGACCGAGTATGGCCAGGTCTAGGAGCGATTGATTTAGATGCTATTTTCTCAACATTAAAAGAAAAAGGCTATAATGACGCGGTATCTGTAGAGCTATTCCGACCTGAATATTATCAATTAAACGCGGAAGAAGCAATTAAGACGGCTAAAGAGACAACCGTTAAGGCTATCTCGGAATACTACAGCTTTCAAACAACAAAATTATATTCATGATAAGGAGTGTCAGTCAGTGACGTTAGTATCTTCAAAACTAGTATCAATGAAAGATATGCTTCATGCCGCTAAAAAAGGAAACTATGCGGTTGGTCAGTATAATATTAACAGCCTGCAGTGGGCACAGGCTATTTTACAAGCTGCCGAAGAGGAAAAAGCGCCTGTCATTGCAGCCGTTTCAGACAGGCTTGTGGACTATTTAGGCGGATTTAAAACCATTGTAGGCATGATCGAAGGTTTGTTAGAAGAAATGAATATTACTGTTCCTGTCGCGCTTCACTTAGATCACGGTATGAGTGTAGAAAGATGTAAAAAAGCTATCGACGCTGGATTTAGCTCAGTCATGTTTGACGGTTCTCATTACCCAATTGATGAAAATATTGCCATGACTAAGCAAGTAGTAGACTATGCTGCTGCTCAGTATGTCTCCGTTGAAGCTGAAGTTGGAACAGTCGGAGGCATGGAAGACGGGCTTATTGGCAACATCGTGTACGCTGATCCCGCTGAATGTCTGCGTCTTGTAAAAGAAACGGGAGTCGATGCTTTGGCGGCCGCTTTAGGATCAGTTCACGGACAGTACCAAGGTGAACCGCAGCTGGGCTTTGATGAAATGAAGGAAATAGCTGACTTAACAGATGTACCGCTGGTGTTACACGGAGGTTCTGGTATACCAAACTACCAAATTCAAAAAGCAATAGCTCTTGGGCATGCAAAAATTAATGTGAACACTGAGTGCCTTCAGGCTTGGGCGCGCGCTGTCCGTCACACGTTGGAAAGTGACAGTGACGTGTATGATCCGCGAACCATTCTTACACCGGGAAAAGAAGCGGTGATGGCGACTGTAAAAGAGAAAATGAGAGAGTTTCATACAAGTCATAAAGCTTAATAAAAAAGAGGCTGAGACAAAAGAATTACAGTTGAAGCAAGATCCGAACGATGAATGGAGATTCTTGAAGGAGAATCCAGCTCGTTCGGATTTTTTCTTTAATAGGATTTTATTCTATTGAGTTGCTTCTAGCTGATGATTGGAGGGCAAGGCGAAGACTCCTGCGGGAAAAGCGGAATAGGTGAGACCCCGCAGGAGCGTACGCGACGAGGAGGCTCAGCGGCCGCCCGCGGAAAGCGAAGCCTTGCACGGAAATCATCAGCGGTGAAACAAGCGATCCCTACTAGCTTATGTATCTAACTTGTTTGTCTTTAGCTGGAAATAATGGAGTTATGTCTCAATCTCTCTTTGTTTTAGCAGTTACTCTTCTAGAAAATGCCTTTTGTAAAGGTTATAATAGTAAGTAACAAAAAAGCGAAAAGAAAGGTAAACGGGGAGGTAAAAATGTTAAAAACGAAGCGGATTCAACAAATTCAAGAGTATGTTTTTGAACATGAATCTGTCTCATTAGATGATTTGGTTTCAGTGTTTGAAGTCTCCAAAAACACGATTCGACGCGACGTTCAAAAGTTAGTGGATGAAGGGCATATTAAAAAAGTATATGGCGGAGTAGCCGTTAATCACGTGAAGCTTGAATCATTTAATGAAAGACAAACAAGAAATCAGTTTCAAAAGCGTTTAATTGCCAAAACGGCAGCTCAGTATGTAGAAGACGGAGACGTCATCTTTATTGATTCAGGAACTACCACGTTAGAAATGATCGAATTTCTAAAAGACAAATCGATCACGATTGTTACCAATAGTTTAGATGTTATAGTAAAAGCCTTGCCTTTTGATGCGTTAAAAGTAATTTCTACAGGCGGCTACCTTGAACGTGAAACTCAATCATTTTCAAGTTTTAACCATGCCAACCCTGTAAAGAACTACAACTTTGATAAAGTATTTATGGCTTCTACGGGTATTTCCATATCAAATGGAGTTACCAATTCATCGCCCGTTGAAAGTGAAATTAAAGAAACCGTCATAAAAAGAAGTACAAAAGTGTTTTTATTAGCAGATCATACAAAATTTGATAAGTATGCAATGGTTACGTATTGTCAGTTGCATGAAATTGATTATTTAATTACAGATAAAGTGGACGTCAGCTATCAGCACTATGCAAAAGAAAATGAGATTACGTTTGTCCTTGCGGAAGAATAAATGTTTTTGAGTGATTATACATACGCTTAGACTAAGAGCCAGTAGGCATACAAAAGAAGTATGCCTTTTCTTTTTTCTTCACATCGGGCTTATCTAGAAAGCGATTACAGTGGATAAAAAGATAAACTAACAAAATTTTTAAAAAAGTGTTTACAAAGTAAACTGAATATTATAAACTAGGTTCATAGATAAGAAAGCGCTTTTAAAATTAGATGAAATCGATTTCATCAAACGGAGCTACATGTATAATAAAATTGGTTTTACAAGTAAGACAAAGCATAAAAAAATGATGGAAAAGTTAAGGATGAAGTTTGAAAAATATTTTTTTAACACCAAATGAAATCGATTTCATTTTAAAGTGGAATTTATGATGAATTTTCGAGCTTTTCTCCATCTTCAAGCGTTAAAAAGTACAGAGGAGGAAAGTGTTTGTCTCATCGCTAAATAGTAGCTGAAACAAAGGAAAGAGCTAGGAAGTAAAAGGATAAAACCTCATTTATCACACCAAATGAAATCGATTTCATTTAAAATGTGAAAAAAGGGTAGAAAAATCAATCTGATGGTGATCAATTTCAGAAGATAAGGTAGGAAGGTATATGAAAACGATAAGATTAACAACGAGTCAAGCTTTAGTGAAATTTCTAAATCAGCAATATGTAGAGTTTGATGGAAAAAAAGAGCGTTTTATCAAAGGAGTATTCACCATTTTTGGACATGGAAATGTAGTGGGGATTGGGCAAGCGCTGCAGGAAAACCCAGGCGACCTTGAAGTATATCAAGGCAGAAACGAGCAGGGAATGGCTCATGCTGCAGTAGCCTTTGCCAAACAAAAACATCGAAAGCAAATCATGGCCTGCTCTTCTTCCGTTGGTCCAGGCTCAGCGAATATGGTTACATCGGCTGCGACAGCTAATGCAAACAATATTCCGGTGCTGCTTTTGCCAAGCGATGTGTTTGCCACTCGCCAGCCGGACCCGGTTCTTCAACAAATTGAACAGACGCATGATTTATCTCTTTCTACAAATGATGCTTTCCGGTCCGTCAGCAAGTACTGGGATCGAGTCAGCCGTCCGGAACAGCTGATGTCGGCTATGATCAATGCGATGCGTGTATTAACAGATCCGGCAGATACAGGAGCCGTTACAATCGCGCTGCCGCAGGATGTACAAGGTGAAGCGTGGGATTTTCCAGAAAGTTTCTTCCGTGAGCGTACCCATCTTATTGAACGCCGCGAGCCTTCGCAAGAAAGTATCAGAAATGCAGTGGAGCTAATTAAATCAAAGAAAAAGCCTCTTCTTATTTTAGGCGGCGGCGTTCGTTATTCAGAGGCTGCGGATACATTTGCTGCATTTGCTGAAAAGTTTCATATTCCATTTAGCGAAACGCAAGCTGGAAAAAGCGGTCTTGAAAGCAATCATCCTTTAAATCTAGGAGGAGTTGGCGTAACGGGGAATAGCGCTGCTAATAAAATAGCGCAATCAGCGGATTTAATTATTGGCGTGGGTACACGTTTTACAGATTTCACAACTTCTTCAAAGCTGTTTTACGCTGAGACGGATGTGTTAACCATTAACATTTCTGAATTTCACGCATCAAAATTGGAGGCTACTAAAATTGTCGCGGATGCCAAAGTGGGTCTTGAAGCTCTTTCGTCTGCATTAGAAGGCTATAAATCAGACTATGAAACTGAAATTGAAGAAGCCAAATCAGAGTGGAATCAAGAGCTGGCTCGACTAAAAAATATTGCATACACAGGCGAAGAATTTATTCCGGAAATTAAAGGGCATTTTGATCAAAGCCTGTCGGAGTATAAAGATAGCCTAAGCACCGAACTTGTCCAAACCACTGTGCTTGGTAAAGTAAACGAACTCATTGCACCTGATTCTATTATTACATGTGCAGCGGGAAGCCTCCCGGGTGACCTTCAGCGCATGTGGATCTCAAATGAACGTAATACGTATCACCTTGAATATGGATATTCATGCATGGGCTATGAAATTGCTTCTGCCTTGGGCGCTAAGATGGCTGAGCCGGATAAAGAAGTGTATGCAATGGTAGGAGACGGAAGCTACTTAATGCTTCATAGTGAGCTGGTAACGAGCATTCAAGAAGGAATTAAAATAAATATTGTTCTTTTTGATAATTCCGGCTTTGGCTGCATCAACAACTTGCAGATGGATAATGGAATTGAAAGCTTCGGCACAGAGTTCCGCGTTCGTAACCCGCGGACGGGGCAGCTTGATGGAGAAATTATGCGCATCAACTTTGCTCAATCTGGAGCTGCGTACGGAGCCAAAACATACGAAGTGTATACGATGGAAGAACTTGAATATGCCATTGAAGATTCAAAAAAACAAAGTGTTAGTACACTTATTGACATTAAAGTTCTTCCAAAAACAATGACGGACGGCTACGATTCTTGGTGGCATGTAGGAGTAGCAGCCGTATCTGAAAGTTCAAACGTTCAAACGGCGTTTGAAGGCAAAGAAAGCCAGTTACAAAAAGCAAGAAAATATTAATCTTTTAAAAAGCTAGAATATCCAATTTGCTTGATTAAAGAGTGTCCCTAGCATAAACACGTTAAAAAACAAGAAATAGAAAGGTGTGGAAAGGAATGGCTGATTTAATCGTACCAACACAAACAGCTGACAATGATGGAAACGTACTAAGCATCACCCCACAATCTGCAGGATGGGAGTACATTGGCTTTGACGTTTACTCATTAAAAAAAGGCCAAAAGCTTAAAAAAAATACGGAAAATCAAGAGATTTGTATTGTGATTTTAACCGGTAAGTCCAACATTTCTACAAAAGAAGAGAAATGGGAAAACATCGGACAGCGAATGAATATCTTTGAAAAAATCCCTCCGTACTCCGTATATGTATCGAATGATGATCACTATGAAGTAGAAGCTGTAACCGACTTAGAAATTGCGGTTTGCGCAGCACCTGGAAAAGGTACATACCCTGCTCGTTTAATTACGCCGCAAGATGTAGGCGTAGAGCATCGCGGCGCAGGAAATATCGCGAGACAAGTCCATAATATTCTTCCTGAACAAAAGCCGGCCGATAGTCTGCTGGTAGTGGAAGTGTTTACGCCGGAAGGAAACTGGTCAAGCTATCCTCCTCATAAGCACGATCAAGACAACTTGCCGCATGAATCGTATTTAGAGGAAACGTATTATCATAAAGTCAACCCAGGACATGGATTTGCGATTCAACGAGTATATACGGACGATCAATCTCTAGATGAAACAATGGTCATTAAAGATGGAGATGCAGTCTTGGTTCCTAAAGGGTATCACCCGGTATCTGCGCCTCCAGGTTATGAAGTTTATTATTTAAACGTCATGGCTGGTCCTGTGCGAACATGGAAATTTAATAATAGTAAAGATCATGAATGGATTATGGAAGAAAAATTAGCATTAAAGTAAGGAGACGACGCGAGTATGAGTTATTTAACATTTGATTCACAAAAGCGATTTGACCTTCTTGCAGTAGGAAGGCTTTGCATCGACTTAAATGCAAATGAATTTAATCGCCCAATGGAAGAAACGATGACGTTTACAAAATACGTAGGAGGATCTCCTGCTAACATCGCCATTGGTCTTTCAAGGCTTGGAATGAAGACAGGCTTTATTGGAAAAGTGTCAGATGATCAAATGGGGCGGTTCAGCACTAGATATTTAAATCAAAATAACATTAACACTGAAGGCATTGTAGTTGATCAAACAGGAGCCGTAACGGGACTTGCCTTTACTGAAATTAAAAGTCCTGAAGAGTGCAGCATCCTGATGTACCGTGATAACGTGGCAGACTTAAAGCTCCATCCAACAGAAGTTTCTGAAGAGTATATTAAGCAATCAAAAGCGCTGCTTATCTCTGGAACTGCTCTTGCTAAAAGTCCTTCAAGAGAAGCCGTGTTTCTTGCTCTTGAATATGCGAGAAAACATAGCGTAGTTGTATTCTTTGATGTGGACTACCGTCCGTATACGTGGGAATCAGAAGCTGAGACTGCCGTCTACTATAATTTAGCGGCAGAAAAATCAGACGTAATAATCGGTACGCGAGAAGAATTCGATATGATGGAAAAGCTTTTAAATTATGAAGAATCAAATGATCAAGTTACAGCTGAACGATGGTTTTCCCATCATGCTAAGATTGTCGTAATCAAGCATGGAGGAGAAGGGTCGATTGCTTATACAAAAGACGGCCAGTCTCATCGAGGCGGCATCTTTAAAACGAAAGTGCTTAAAACATTTGGAGCTGGCGACTCTTACGCATCTGCTTTTATCTACGGGTTAATGCAAGGGTTTACAATTCCTGAAGCGATGAGATTTGGCGGTGCTTCTGCTTCCATCGTTATTTCAAAACACAGTTCTTCAGATGCAATGCCAACTGTAGAAGAAATTAAGCAGTTTATGGATACAGCCGAAGAAGTTCTGCAACAAGCGTAATCAAAAATTGAGAGGAGAATGAACATGACACAAACAACAGTAAAAACAGTAAAAAACTATATTGGCGGCGAATGGGTGGATTCATCTACAAGTCTGACAGAACCAGTTTATAATCCTGCAACGGGTGAAGTCATTGCAGAGGTACCTCTTTCCACAAAAGCAGATGTAGATCAAGCGGTACAGGCTGCAAATGAAGCCTTCAAAGGATGGGCAAAAACTGCGGTGCCAAAACGTGCACGTATTCTATTTAAATATCAGCAGCTATTAGTAGATAACTGGGACGAGTTAGCGAAGCTTGTGACGCTTGAAAACGGAAAGAGCTTTAATGAAGCGCGCGGAGAAGTACAGCGCGGAATTGAATGTGTAGAATTCGCAGCAGGTGCTCCTACGTTAATGATGGGAAAACAGCTTCCTGATATTGCAACGGGCATTGAGTCTGGCATGTATCGCTATCCAATCGGTGTTATTGGCGGGATCACCCCGTTCAACTTCCCGATGATGGTTCCTTGCTGGATGTTCCCTCTTGCAATTGCTTGCGGTAATACATTTGTATTAAAGCCGTCTGAGCGCACGCCGCTTTTAGCAGCAAGATTAGTAGAATTATTTGAAGAAGCTGGATTGCCAAAAGGCGTATTAAACATTGTAAACGGCGCGCATGATGTGGTAAACGGCCTTCTTGAACATAAATTAGTGAAAGCAATTTCGTTTGTAGGTTCACAGCCAGTAGCTGAATATGTGTATAAAAAAGGTACAGAAAACTTAAAGCGTGTTCAAGCATTAGCGGGTGCTAAAAACCACTCAATCGTATTAAACGATGCAGATTTAAACGTAGCAACAAAACAAATTATCGGAGCTGCTTTCGGTTCAGCAGGTGAACGCTGCATGGCAGCATCTGTCGTAACGGTGCAAGAAGGAGTGGCAGATGAATTAATTTCACGACTTGTTCAAGAGTCAAACAATATTGTCATTGGAAACGGATTAGAAAAAGATGTTTTCTTAGGGCCGGTTATTCGTGAAAACCATAAAGAACGTACGCTTAGCTATATTGAAGCTGGCGTAGAAGAAGGAGCTCGCTTAGTTCGTGACGGCCGTGAAGATCACGCGGTAAAAGAGAACGGCTATTTTGTTGGACCCACTATTTTTGATAACGTTACACAAGAAATGAAAATCTGGCAAGACGAAATCTTTGCACCGGTGCTTTCTATCGTGCGTGTAAAAACATTAGAAGAAGCAATTGATGTTGCCAACAACTCCCGATTCGCAAACGGTGCTTGTATCTATACAGACAGCGGCGCAAGCGTACGTGAGTTCCGTGAAAATATTGAGTCAGGCATGCTAGGAGTGAACGTAGGGGTGCCGGCACCTATGGCGTTCTTCCCATTCTCAGGCTGGAAAGACTCTTTCTATGGCGATCTTCATGCCAACGGTACGGACGGCGTAGAGTTTTATACAAGAAAAAAAATGGTTACGGCACGCTACTAAGAATTTACTTATCGTACGATGGGATACTAGCGACATTTGCTAGTACCCCGTAGTACAATCGTATAAAAAAATAAAAGTCGTTTTTTTCGCAGTAACAAAATGGAAGTGATTAGTTGAGTGCTATAAGTACCGTCAAAGATAAGTATCTTTTTGCAGCCGTTTCATTTATCTTTTGGTTCTCGCAGTTTATTTACGTACCTATTTTGTCTCCTTATATGGAAGGGCTGGGAGGCAAGTATGCCTTTATTGGTGTAGTGTTAAGCAGCTATGGACTCATGCAGCTATTATGTCGCTTGCCGCTCGGGATCTTTTCAGACTTTGTGAAAGTGAGAAAACCGTTTGTTATCTTCGGCATGATAGCCAGCATGTCAAGCTGCCTGCTATTTTCGTTGACCGATAGCTTAACAGGCGTGTTTATATCACGCTGCTTGGCTGGATTGGCAGCTGCAACGTGGGTTGCCTTTACGATTTTATATTCAAGCTACTTTGAACGTGAAAAAACGACTTGTGCTATGAATATCATTTCGTTTATAGTGGTTTTGGCTCAGCTTTTTGGTATGAGTTTAAGCGGTTACATTGTAAGTGAGTGGGGATGGCATGCTCCGTTTTGGATAGGAACAATCTTGAGTGTAATAGGCACTATTCTTTCTCTTTTCATTTACGAGCCCAAAGAGAACGTAAAGAGATCGCCTATAAAGCTTAAAGAATTAATGAGCGTAATAAAAGAGCCGTCGCTATTAAAAATTTCGCTGCTGTCTATTCTAGCACACAGCCTTATTTTCACGACCATGTTTGGTTTTACTCCTGCGTACGCATTAAGCGCAGGATTTAAAGAGAGCGAGCTGAGTTTGATTGTCTTTTCCTTTATGATCCCTCATGCGGCTGCTCCTCTTATTATGGAAAAGCTATTTGTTTGGCGCTTTGGAAAATGGAGCATCTTGAAGGCCGCCTTTTTTCTGGCTGCATTCTTTACCTGTATGATTCCTATGACGGAAAATAAACTTTTGCTTTGTATCATTCAAAGCGTGAACGGGTTTTCATTAGGATTAGTGTTTCCTCTTATGCTAGGAATGTCTATTGAAAGAATAGCTGCAGAAAAGAGAGCTACGGCGATGGGAAGCTACCAAGCGCTGTATGCGTTAGGAATATTCGGAGGTCCTTTTGCTGCAGGAATATTAAATTCTTGGACGGGACTTAAAACAGGCTTCTTTTTTGCAGCAGCCTTAGGGTTAACCGCTACTGGTTTTGCAGCGGCATGGGATAAGAAAGAAGCGTCATATAAAGTTTTTAAAGCAAAATAAAACGTGGAACCAAGCATTTATTTCTATTTTTAAAGCTCACATATTGAAGGAGGCCATAGATTATGGTGTTGAAAATTGGTGTTATTGGAACAGGAGCAATCGGACAAGATCATATTAGAAGAATTACAAATACGTTATCAGGCGGAAAAATCGTTGCGGTTACGGATGTAAACCAAGAACAAGCAAAAGCTGTTGTAAAAAATCAAAGCTTGGATGCCGTTATTTACGATGATGGACGTGAGTTAATTAAATCAGAAGAAGTAGATGCAGTTGTTGTGACTTCTTGGGGGCCGACGCACGAAGAGTTTGTGCTGGCGGCCATTCAAGCTGGAAAACCTGTATTTTGCGAAAAGCCGCTTGCTACAACGGCAGAAGGCTGTAAAAGAATCGTTGACGCTGAAATTACACACGGCAAGCCGTTGGTGCAAGTTGGTTATATGCGCCGCTACGATACAGGGTATCGCGCTTTAAAGAAAGTGATTGAAAGCGGGCAAATTGGTGAAGCATTAATGGTTCACTGCGCACACAGAAATCCTACGGTACCTGATACATACACGGGCGATATGTCAATTGTTGATACGTTCATCCATGAAATTGACGTTTTGCGCTGGTTATTAAATGACGATTATGTATCTGTTCAAATCGTGGCACCGCGAAAAACGAGCAAGGCACTTGAACATCTGCAAGATCCAATTATGGTGCTGCTTGAAACAAAGCAAGGCGTTCGAATTGATGCTGAGGTTTTTGTAAACTGCCAGTACGGCTATGATATTCAATGTCAAGTAGTAGGAGAAACAGGAATCGCTAATTTACCTGAGCCTTCAAGCGTCGTGTTGCGCAGTGAAGCAAAAAAATCTACTGAGATTTTAGTAGATTGGAAAGATCGATTCATTGACTCTTATGATACAGAGCTGCAAGACTGGATTAACTCAACGCTTAAAGGCGAAGTGAATGGACCTACTGCTTGGGACGGTTACGTTGCGGCCGTTACTTCAGATGCTTGCTTAGAAGCGAAAAAATCAGGAAACATTGTTCCTATTTCGTTAGGTGAACGCCCTGATTTCTACCATAAAACGTTAACTGCAGCAGGCAAACTGTAATTGTAAAAACGGTTTGCTTACAAAACAGCTTAATTAAAACTTAGGGGATGGACACGTCTGGTGTGCATAAAAGAAAGGGGAGCCTTACATTGCGTTTAGCATATGATCCGTCACATTACCGTGACAATACAAGTTTAAAAGATACGATTGATACAGTTGCAAGATTAGGCTATGAATACGTAGAGTTATCTCCGCGCAAAGATTTTATTTGGTTTTATGAATATCCAAAAGTTGATAGACAGCGTATAAAAGACTTAAAAAGATACTGTGCCGATGCGGGGGTAAAGATTTCGTCTGTGCTTCCGGTACAGCAGTGGTCTTCACCAAATGAGCAGGAACGTGAAGCGGCAGTAAGGAACTGGAAGCGTACAATCGAAATTACTTCTGAGCTGGAAGTAGATTTAATGAACAGTGAGTTCAGCGGCGACAAGAGCCGCCCTGTTGAAAGCGAAGCGGCTTTTGTTAAATCGATGGAAGAGCTGATGCCGATTTTTGAAAAAGAAGGAATTAAGCTTAACCTTCAATCGCATCCAAATGATTTTATTGAGTTAAACACAGAAGCTATTGCAATGATTCGTGCGCTGGACAAAGACTGGATTAAATTAGTTTATTCTGTCCCTCATGCTTTCTTTTATGACGATGGCATTGGCGATGTAGCAAAGCATATTGATGAAGCAGGTGATTTGCTTGCACACGTTCTGATTGCCGATACTCTTAACCATAAAGCAGCGTTTGGGCTGCGCTATATTGTAAATCCACCTGATGCGAAAGTAACGATTCACCAGCATTTAAATCCTGGTGAAGGAGAAATTGATTTTGACGCACTGTATCGCAAATTAAGAGAAATTAAATTTGACGGCATCGTAACAAACTCTGTATTTGCTTACCCTGATCGACCGGAATGGTCAAACGAAGTAACGTTAAAGTCAATTAGAGAAGGATTAAATATTAAAGAAGGCCTAAACATTTAACGTGATTGACTGAAGTGATGCAAAGCATAACGAGATATGTTTTGCATCACTTTTCATGGTTTATGCTTGAAAGAAGATCAGAACTTGTGGGCATAGCTAGTTTAAAATAGCCTTAATTGTTCTATCCGGACTCCATCATGATGATAAAGAGAGGCTTTATTATGCTAGTAATGTATAATAAAGATAGATGCAAAACGGATAGAACTTTTTATTATAAAATGTTAATTACTACAGATAAAGGTGAGTGAACGTATGTCAGTTAAAATGAGTGATGTGGCCAAACTAGCTAATGTAGCTCCAGCTACTGTCTCGCGAGTTCTTAGTCAGCCCCACCTAGTAAGCAAAGAAACGCAGGAAAAAGTTTTAAAAGCCATTGAAGAATTAAATTATCAGCCCCATATCATCGCAAGACAGTTTAGAAAAAAAGAAACAAAAACCATTTTAGTAGTTGTTCCTGATATTACTCATCCGTTTTTTTCTGAAGTTCTTAAAGGAATTCAGCATACGGCGATTAACAGCGGTTACCGAGTAATTTTAGGAGATACAGAAAATGACATTGAGCGAGAAGGAGAGTTTGTTGATTTATTATTCCAAAAGCAAGCGGACGGCATGATCCTTCTAACAGCCCGTATGGATAAAGACAGAATTGAACAAGTCTCCAGACAGTTCCCTACGGTTCTTGCGTGTGAGTACATTGATGGCTTAGATATTTCTACCGTATCTATTGATAATATTAGCGGGGCGCGAAAAATAACGGAGCATTTAATAAGCCTTGGGCATACCAAAATTGCGCATATCACTGGTCCTATGAATGTTATCTTAAGCCGTGATCGATTAAAAGGATACCGCCAAGCGATGATTAGCCACGATTTACCCGTGGATTCCGCTTTTATTCAAGAAGGAGATTTTAGCCTAGAGTCCGGTTATCATCAAATGATTCGCTTATTATCGTTAGAACAACGGCCAACTTCCGTATTTGTTTTTAACGATGAAATGGCGATCGGAGCGATAAAAGCCGCAAAAGACAGCGGGTTAAAAGTGCCTGAAGATATAGCTGTAGTCGGATTTGATAACTCAAAAATGTCGGATATCATTGAACCGCATATTACAACAATTGAGCAGCCTAAATATGAAATTGGAAAAAAAGCGATGGAATTACTGCTTGGATTAATGAGCGGAAAAGCCTTAGAACAAAAAAAGTTTGTATTAAAAGATGAACTAATCGTACGCGAGTCTTGCGGAAGTAAAGCTACAGTGAAAAATTTTATCCAGCTTGAAGGCTCAGCTAAGAAAATTAACTAGTGCTGTTTACATGCTATGATGTTTTTTGCTGAGAAGTAAACAAGAGAGACCATCACCTTTGTCTTCTCTTGTTTACAGCAAAGCGGAAGGAATACTCTGATAAAAAAGAGAAGGTGACTTTAGTGAGGATTAAGGGAACAGTATTCAAAAAAAGAACATATCCAAAGCATCACTATAAAAGAATGGATCATCTTTCTTTTTTAGAGGTGAAAGATAACATCTCCTTTGATGGCGATGCACTGAAAATTCTTCCTGTTCTTAGCCAAAAATCAATGGAATGCTGGAGTATCGGAGATGAAATTGATGTGGAAGGTGAAATGAAGTATATTCGCATCATTACTTCATTAGGAAAACTCAGCTTGCTGCCTGTTCCGGTGTTTATCGTCAAAACAATTAAAGAAATAAAACCATCTTCTGTAACTAGTTAAGCTGTCAGACATAAAACGGATAATCATCGTCATCAATCATGTTCACATTTTAACGGAATTTAAATTCTGAAATTTCTTATAAATTACAGATTCCTTCAGATAAGAAGGGGGTGAAGCATATGACAGCTAATCTTATCGCGGGGAAAATTTCTTTAAATGAATGTGTTCATCGTACACAAGGAAACGGAGCGTCTTTTCACGTTCATTATTGGGGAGTTATGCCCAAGCACTATGATAATGTCTCTCATAAACATTCTTTCTTTGAGGTGTGTTACGTGCTTGAAGGGAAAGGAATTTATATAGACGACGGGCATCCCTATCCGGTAAAAGAAAATACACTATTTCTTTCAAAGCCCGGCGTATTACACCACATAAAAAGCGATAGGGGGCTTTTTCTCTTGTATGTAGGCTTTGAACTGGTTGAATCAGAATCAACTGAAAAGTGCATCAAGCTAATAGAAGAAGCTAAACGATGTTCTAAAGTAGTAATAGATGTAAAAGAAGATGGAACGGCTCCGTTCATTTGGAAGTTTCTTTTGAACCATGCCGCAAAAGGAGAAGATGTCTTTTTTGAAGAAATACTGACAAATTTAGCTCATTCTCTTATTCTTTCGCTCATAAATACTTTTGTTTTGCCTTTAAATTACCATTATCAGAAAGCTGTTCAAAAGACATCTTCTTTAACCCTTAATCTAGCAAAATTATACATTAAAGATAATCTAGCCAATTCTATTAAACTTACGGATACAGCGACTCATTTACACCTATCTAGCCGGCATCTGTCTCGTCTCTTTAAAACTGAATTAGGTGTCAGCTACTCGGAATATGTACAAAATGAAAGAATTAAAAGAGCTGTGATACTGCTCAAAACAACTGATTTATCGATTAGAGATATTGCTCAAGAAACAGGATTTCCAGATGTTCACTACTTTACGCGGGTTTTTACAGCTTCAATGCGCAGTTCACCAGGACGTTTTCGTAATCTATATACAAAATTAAAAACAACTGCATATAAAGATTAGCCAACTCTTCTTTGCTTACATGTGTCCCAAGCAGAGGAGAGTTATTTTTATGGAATAAAACTAATAAGGTTCAAAAATGTCCTGAAAAGATAAAAAGTAGTCTTCTTAAAGCAAAGACGATTAAGATTCGGAATTATATAATAATAGCTATACTTTATTAAAATTAAATAAAAACGTTTACAATCAGTGTTTTTAGCTTATTGAGATTAAAAGCTGCAGACGAAATTTTTAGGAGGAGAAGACAATGAAATTATCTTATGTAACAGACAGTTTGGGACATTTACCTTTTGAAGAAATGTTAGATGTAATCACAGAGATGGGAATCAATACAATCGAAATGACCACAGGGGGTTGGTCTCCGGCACCTCATTTAAAACTAAATGAATTAGTAGAAAGTGATGATAAGAGAAGTGAATTTTTACATGCATTAGAAAAGCGTAACATCAAGCTTTGTGCGTTAAACTGTTCTGGAAATCCTTTAGATCCAGGTGAACTGGGAAGAGAACATCGGGAAGTAACGGATAAAACGTTTGAACTGGCAAAGTTATTAGGTGTAAAGAAAGTGATCATGATGAGCGGATTACCAGCCGGAAGTCCTGAAGACAAGATTCCAAACTGGATTACGTATACAGTAAGTTGGCCTCCAGTGTTAAAAGAGATTTTAGATTACCAGTGGAATGAAGTAGCCATCCCCTACTGGAAAGAGCTCGTTAAGAAAGCTGAAGCCTGCGATATTGAAAAAATCGCTCTTGAAAACTTCAGCTCTCAACTAGTCTATAACCCTGAAACGTTATTTAAACTTCGTAATGCGGTAGGACCTATCGTAGGATTAAATTTAGATCCAAGCCACTTAATCTGGATGGGCGCAGATCCTATTTTGTCAGCTAGAGAATTAGGAGCAGCCATTCACCATGTTCATGGAAAAGACGTGCGCCTTGAGAGACATCTATCAGGAGTGAACGGAGTGATGGAAACAAAAGAAGTGACGGATGTAGCAAATAGAGCCTGGAATTACGTGGCCGTAGGCTGTGGTCAAGATTTACAGTGGTGGAAAGAGTTTTTCTCTGTTGTTAAGATGATGGGCTATGATGAAGAAGTTTCTTTAGAAATGGAAGATTTAACAATGTCAGTTGAAGCAGGGGTTCGAACTTCTATTCAGGCATTAAAACAAACGCTTAGCTTTTAATTTAAAGGAATTTCCACGTTCTAACCAGAAAAACAATATATATTGTTTTTCTGGAGGAATACGATGAAAGAGCTAAAAAGGTTAGAACCGCTGCAGGCAGCTACACAATTCATTTTTAAACATTACCCTAACTGTCAAGGCGCATTACTCGCCGGGAGCGTGGTGAGAGGAGAAGCTACCCACACGTCTGACCTTGATCTTGTTATTTTTGATAATAATTTTACTTCTTCTTTTAGAGAGTCCCTCATTGAATTTGAATGGGCAATTGAAGTTTTTGCTTATAATCTGACTTCATACCAAGCCTTTTTTAAAAGCGACTGTAAGAGGGCTAGACCGTCACTGCCGAGAATGATTTCCGAGGGAATTATTTTAGTGGATAATGGAATTGTTAAGTCTATAAAAAAAGAAGCAAAACACTTACTTGAAAAAGGCCCCGAAAAATGGCCGGAAGAGACGATTAGATTAAAAAGATATTTTATAAGTGATGCCTTAGATGATTTAATTGGTTCTTCAAATAAAGGTGAATCACTTTTTATTGCTAACGCGCTCGCTTACATAACGCATGAATTTGTTTTAAGAACGAATGGTCATTGGATCGGGGATTCTAAATGGATTGTCCGGTCTTTGAATGATTATAATGAACGCTTTAGTAAAGAGTTTGTAGAGGCATTTGATACCTTTTATAAAACAGGAAATAAAGATAAAGTAATTCAACTGGTGGATAAAGTGTTAGCGCCACATGGAGGCCGGCTGTTTGAAGGGTTTTCACTGGGGAAGTAGAGGTTGAATCAGTAGCCTTGTTAGAACCCTGCTACTATTTCTTGCTAGTAGTGGGGTTCTTTTTTAGGAATATTCACGTATGCTTAAAGAGTTTGCCCGTTATCAATCGTAAACACTTGGCCCGTTACGGACTCTTGCTTTAACTGAAACAAAATAGCATCTGAGATATCTTCAGGAGAAGAAATGCGCTGAAGAGGTAGGTTTCCTGCCAGCTGATACATTTTATCTTCGTTGCCAGACCACCATTTTGTGTCGACTGCACCAGGAGAGATACAGTTTACTCGAATATGTGGTGCTAAGGCAATGGCTAACGACTTAGTCATCGTATGAATTGCTGCTTTTGTTGCTGCATAGGGAATAGAAGAGCCGATGCCAGTTGTACCGGCAACGCTTCCTACATTAACAATGGCTCCTGCCTTTTGTTTTTTTATATGTGGAACGGCTGCTTTTACACAGTGAAACATGCCTTTTACGTTTACATCATATAAAGAGTCCCATACGTCATCAGTTACAGACTCTAAGTCATTCATCGGGATTTGAGCTGTAATACTAGCGTTATTCACTAAACCATCTAACCGCCCGAATTGTGCAATGGTTTGATGAATCATTGCATTTACTTCTTGCTCGTTGGCTACATTCGCTTTAAAAGCAAACGCTATGCCTCCTTTTTCAGCAATCTCCTCTACAACTTTTTTCGCTTCTGTTTCTGAGCTGCTGTAGTTTATCACAAGTTTCGCGCCCATGTCAGCTAACTTTAAAGCCGTTGTTTTGCCTATACCAGTGCCGCCGCCCGTAATAATAAATACTTTATTTTTAAAATCGATCATTTCTATAAACCTTCCTTTCTCTTAACATCTTTTATTATATCTTCGATGAAAAAAAGGATATAATAGGTAATACTAAGAGAGGTATCATTTAAAGTGATATCAACGGAGGAATTAAAAATGGAAAGCCAAGACTTACGAATATTCAAATGCGTGGCAGAAGCAAAGTCACTATCAAAAGCTGCGGGGGTATTAGGATATGTGCAGCCGCATATCAGCCAGCGGATTAAAAATCTAGAGGAAGAATTAGACACCAAATTATTGATACGCACGAATCGAGGAGTCACGTTAACAAATGAAGGGGAAGCTTTGTTTAACTATGCTCAGCGTATTTTACGTTTAATGGAGGAAGCTAAAGCAGAAGTTAATCCGAATAAGTTTAAAAGATCCTTGATCATTGGTGCCCCGCAGACGGTTTCTGCTACTAAAGTTCCTTCTTTATTCTCATCTTTTCTGAAAGAACACCAAAGTATTGAAGTTAAAATAAAAACAGATAGAAAACAAGTCTTACAAGAAATGCTTTCGTACGGAGAAATCGACGGACTGTTTCTTAGCGGTGCCTATAATGAGGCTCAGTTTGAAACGGTTTATCACTATGCAGAAAAAATGGTGCTTATCTCACCTCGATATGAAGCTAGAGAAGGAAAAGACCAACCAACGCTACTCATCAATAGTGATGGAAACTGCATCTATAGAAACAGACTATTAGAGTTTTCAAAGAAACATCATATACATAAAGCCAATATTATGGAATTTGATTCATTAGAAGCTATTTTACAAGGCGTCCGTGATGGACTAGGCATGAGTGTAGTACCCGCTAGCGTAGTAAATTCTCGTGGTGATATGAAAAGCATTCAATATCAAGAGCTTTCAGAAGACGTTCATATTGATTTTGTAGTAAAGAAAGGGAAGCAGCGCTCGCAAAGCCTTAAAAAGTTTATTCATTTTTTAGAGAGTCTATAGATCTTCTCTTCCCATATCACTAAAAAGAACCCTTAATGCCTGAAATGCGCTTCAAGGGTTCTAGCTTTTTTATGTTCTAAAGATTATGCAGCTAATTTTCTACACTCATCCGCGCATTTCAAGCAAGCTTCCGCACATTTTTGACAGTGGTCATGATCGTGTTTCTTACACTCATTTCCGCACTTTTCGCAAATTTCGGCGCAAACTCCAGCCAGTTCAGCAACGAAAGGCGTTCCTCTTTCTAGAGCTTGTTCCAAATATCCGCAAATATCTGCACATTCTCGATCAAAACGGATACAGTCCACCATCATACCCACATTTTCTTCTTTTAGACAAGCATCAAAACAATGGTTGCAGGCACTCATACAGTCATGCAGCGTTTGAATAACGGTTTGATAATTTTCGTGAGACATTGTAAAATTCCTCCTTATTTTTCTTCTCTCTATTACATTAAACTATCGTTTGGTTTATTAAACATAATAAAAATGAGCAAGTGGTCTTTTATGTTTGAATATAGGGGTGGAGGGTATGTAGTTGGTAGATAAATCTTAAAGGAGTGTAGCACATGAGCTGGCTAGAAATACTTTCGTATATAGCTATTACAATTGGACTTATTCAATTTTTAGTTATTGCAATTGACGTGATCAAGCATCCGCAGATGATGTTTGTGATGAATATTGTGTGGCCTATCACAGGGCTATATTCTCCTGTCGCCGGAATATGGTTTTACTTTAAATTAGGACGTAAAGATCGAAAAAAACACAATCACGCTCATCATTCCTCTGAGCATATGCATGATAACCATGAAGGTCATCATGAGCATCATCATAGTGAAAAGCCTTTTTGGCAAAGTGTTTTTGTATCGACTACGCACTGCAGCAGTGGGTGCTCGGTCGGAGATTTAATTGGTGCACCGATTGTATTTTTAACAGGATGGACGATTGCTGGAAGCGTACTTTTTGCGGATTACGTAGCGGAATTTATTCTTGCTTATATAGCGGGAATTGCTTTTCAATACTACGGTATGAGTATGAAAGATAATAGCTCAAAAGATGAGTTGAAAAACGCGGTAAAAGCCGATACATGGTCGCTTATTGTGTTTGAAATCGGCATGTTTGGCTGGATGGCTTTATCACATTATGTCTTTTTTGCACAGGCACCCAAACCAGACAGCGCGGTCTTTTGGTTCATGATGCAAATCGCCATGATTATTGGCTTTTGTACAAGCTATCCAGCGAACTGGGTACTTGTTAAAAAAGGTGTAAAACATGCGATGTAATTTTACTTGGGGCTGCTGCCGCTGATATCAGGTTTAAAGCTACAGGATGGGGCAGAATAGTATCAACTCCGAGTTTCGTCTAAAAAAGGAAATCATTTTAATTTAACAGGAGGAGATTTGATGTTTGATTACACGGTAAAAACACCGAAAAGCTTAGAAGAAGCGATTAGTTCTCTAGAAGAAAACTTAAAAAGCGAAGGGTTCGGTGTATTGTGGAATTTCGATTTAACTGCAAAGCTACAGGAAAAAGGGCAGGACTTTCATATACCGTTTACAGTATTAGAAGTATGCAATCCGAAAGAAGCTCAGCGAGTTCTATCGCAAAATCTCTTAGTAGGATACTTTCTGCCTTGTAAAATGGTTGTATATCAAGATGAAAGTGAAACAAAGATTGGCATGCCTAGACCTACGGCTATGATTAATATGCTTCATAATGAAGAGCTTCAACGACTGGCAGAAGATATTGAAACAAGGTTAATCCGCTGTATTGATCAATCGGTGTAAATGTCACTCAGAGAAAAAATATCAAAACAAAAAGATACCTGAGGGGTATCTTTTTGTTTTTTAAACTTATTAAGATATGAGAAGTGGAAACGAAATTTTTAATACATGAATAATTTGCTTTCAGTTGCCTACTCTAAAAGCAAACTGTAGTAAAAAGGATGATATTATGAATTTTATCTGGCAATCTGCAATCTTAATTTTATCGGGAATATTATTACTAAGAATAGCGGGGAGAAAATCAATTGCTCAAATGACGCTCGCTCAAACGGTCGTTATGCTTTCTCTAGGTACCATCATCGTGCAGCCCATTGTTGAAAAAAGTATGTTAAAAGCGATTGGCGGGGCAGCTATCTTTGTTCTTGCTATTTTAGTTTTAGAGTATTTACAATTAAAATTTAATGGGTTTGAAAAATTTCTGACAGGTAAGTCTAAAATCGTTATAAATAATGGTCAATTAGATACTAAGCAGCTTAAAAAATTACGTTTAACCGCCGATCAATTAGAAATGAGATTACGAAATGCAGGCATATCAACTATAAAAGATGTTAAAACCGCAACAATTGAACCAAATGGACAGCTAGGGTACGAACTTCAAGAAGATGCAAAACCGTTGACTGTAGGTGACTTTAAACAGTTAATGGCATTATATATGCCATCCTTTTCTCAAACAAATGGACCTTCGCAAGATTTACATAACGAGGTATCGTCTAACCCTTCTTCAGATATATTTGAAGAAATTAATCACCATTCTAAACCCAATCCTAAATACCTTCAGTGATATAGTCACTAAAAAAGACGTCTTTTTCGTATAATAATTATTAAGTAAATGAGCATAGTTGTTTTAGGTTCAAATCGCAGATGATTTGAACCTTTTTTGGGATTAAACTCAGAAGCTAACGTTTATAAATCATTACCACTATGTAGGATGGTTTTTATCGTATACATACTTGTAACGATTTACCAAGGACTTTTGTTTTTGAAAACAGAAATAGTTTGTATAAAAATAAAAGGAGTAGGTTCCATGAAGATTTTCCTTTCAAATTGTATAGAAAATGTTGAGTGGTCGAGAATGAAAGAAATTTATCACTCGGTAGGATGGACGAACCATAATGAAGAAAAAATTAAAAAAGTATTTCAATCAAGCAACGTAGTAGCGATTGCTTATGATGAAGATAACATAGCAGGATTTGGCAGAGCTCTTTCAGACGGTGTGTTTAATGCTGCGATTTATGATGTTGTGGTTGACGAGCAGTATCAGAACAAAGGAATTGGCGAGCAAATTATAGAAAACCTGCTGGCTCAGCTTAATGATATTTCCTGCGTTCATCTTGTTTCCACATCAGGAAACGAAGAGTTTTATAGAAAAGCAGGATTTCGGAAAATGAAAACCGGAATGGCTCGTTATTTAAACCCTTCTTTAGCGGAAGAATATTTGGAATGAGCTATGCCTAAGATTGTCAATCGGCTGACATTTTAGAGTATGTACTAAATGAATAATAAAGAGGACGTAGAAAAATCTAACGTGTTCCCTTTTGAGGGGCAAACAGTTCAAATCGCATCACACTTTTTGTTACCAATATTAATATAATTCTCAGTCGAGTTCTCTAATTAAATAAATCAATAAAAGCAGAGAAGGGACAGCAATTAAGCTGCCCCTTCATTTTAATTTCACTACCTCATCATTATGGTTGAAAAAATTTGATGTCTTTTATTATGAATTGTCTTCGTCGCTTTTGTACTCCAAAATATCACCTGGCTGACAATCCAAAGTCTTACATATTGCTTCTAATGTTGAAAAACGAACCGCTTTTGCTTTTCCATTTTTCAGGATGGAAAGATTCGCCATAGTAATTCCAACCCTCTCTGAAAGCTCCGTTACGCTCATTTTTCGTTTTGCTAACATCACATCAATATTAATAATAATTGCCATATCCTACACCTCAGACCGTTAAATCATTTTCTGATTTTATGTTAATTGCTTCTTGCAAAAGCCTTTGGAGAACAGCAGCAAAAACCGCGATAACCAACGAAGCAAAAGGAATAACCATTCCAACAAAAATGAGACCTGGGGCATCGTCTTTATCTGCCACGAGATAATAAATGGGCAAACCTAAGACGTGCAAACTACAGATAGAAATGGCGCAGTATTTGATGCTCATTAAAATTCGAACAGACAATTCGGAGAAAGCAATGTTCTTATCAATATAACTCAACAGTTTAACAGTTCGATAAAGGGCGAAGTAAAAAGGTAATGTTCCTCCATATAAAAGGATGAAAATGATATATTTTATGGAATGAATACCTAAGAACTCCGCTACCGCATTTGCCAGTTCAGGAACTAGAAATATGCACAAAGTGAGAACTAGAATTCCAATGAGAATAACTGCTATCTTCAAAAATAATGTGGTTGCTATCTTCATAAAAACACCTCTTCTATATTTCAAAATATTAATTGTTTTTTGTCTGTAGATCCAGGAGATTCTTTATAGGTTTTTGAAACACGTCCACAATGGCTGCGATGATGCTTGTTGCCAAGATGCCCATTAGACCTAGAGATATTGGACCTGCTGCATCATCACCCGTGAATTGAGCATGCGCCCTTAAATAAACTATTGCTAACAAAATAAACAAAATGACAGTAAAAGTGCATTTTTTTATTACCTTCAAAGATTGAAGAGATAACTCAGAGAAAGCGTTATTCTTCTCGATATAGGTTAAAAGTTTAAAAGCTTGATAACAGGCCAAAGAAAATGTAATACATATTCCATATGTACATATCAACAGTGGATATAACGAATAATCACCAGGACGCTCTATAGCATCTCTTCTGGCTGCTTCAGGCAACAAAAATATGCATGCGGCAAGCACTGCAATTCCAATCAGAAAAATTATTACCTTTAAGAAAGTGGTAGAGCCTCGTTTAACATTCATAAAAAACACCTCACTTATTTAATAATAATACGAATTTAACATATGATTTATCGTTTTACAATAAAATATTATCGTTTTGTATTATATTATTATTGTTGTTGAAATATCCTTTTAATATTAAATAAAATAAAAAGCATTTCTCATTACAAAGAAATGCTCTTACTTTAGAATGTTACATTTACAACTTTTTCAACAAAACTCCCTAAAAATTTAATAAAGTGAATCAACAACGAAAGATATCAGAACCTACTTGAAATAAATAATATTCTTAAAACTCAATAAATAATTCGCTTAAATTCGAATAATTATTTCCATATTGGAGAATTTTCATGCGAATTCCTGCTTGGATTTAAGAGGAAATAGCAAATATAGAAGTAATACCAAGCAAATGGGAAACGTGAATTTATGTATCAATTCACGATAAAAATGCATGATGAAATTAAGTTTTTCACCCCAGAAAAGAACCCGTTAGTAAAAATCTATGTCCTTTTTTCTTTTTGATGTTGAGACTATGGAATCTGTATATTTCTATTTAATAATATATGGTATTATTTTCTTTAGTTAGGAGGTATTTGAAATAAGTATATCAAAAGAAAGTAAGCCGATTTTATTAACGATCATGTTACTGGCGGCTGCGTTTGTTGTATTTTTTGCAAATCGGCTGCTTCCCCAAAATTCAATTTTCCCAAGTGAAACCGGTGATTTGACTATTTTGCTGTGGCTGTTTTTTGCGATAGATATTGGCTTTATTGTAGCGTTAGTTTTAGGAGTTCGAACGAAGAAGCCGAGCGTTGTGTGGTTTAGCATTATCGCAAACAGCATCTTTTTTGTGTTGCTTTCTGTTTTGATTTTTTTATTAGCAATTGCGAATGGCATTTCTGAACCGTAAGCTTATTATTTTTATTATAGGTGAATGATGAGGATTTAGAGAGGTTGATAGATTATGATGATAGGCGGTCCTTTATTGATTGCGCTGCTGCCAGGTATACTTGTAATCCTTGTAACTTGGCTGTTCAGAAAGATGAAGTGGAACAAGTTCATTAGAATGATTCCTTCAATGCTAACCGTTATGGCTGCCGCCGTTCTTTTTTACATTGGCTATGTAGAAATAAGAGGCTTTGAAGGTGCGGGCTATTTGTTTTTATCTGTGTTTTTGCTTTTATTCGCGCTTGTATCCTATATTGTAGCTAAAAAGCCTGTACAATAATTTTTATAAACTTTATAAATTCTTTATAAATCCCTCCTATACTACGTGTAGGGGGGATTTAATATGAAAAATATCATTTTAGATGTAAAAAGCGTTTCGAAAAAAGTAAGACGTCGTCACTTAGTAAAAGAAGTATCGTTTCAAATTAACCAAGGGGAAATATGCGGACTGCTAGGGCCAAACGGTGCTGGTAAAACGACCTTAATTCGTTTGTTGACGGGGTTGATTAAACCAACCGGGGGAGAAGTTTTTATTAATAACAAACATATTTTTTCACAAAGAAAAGAAGCGCTGCAAAGCGTTGGCGCAATTGTGGAGTCACCCATCTTTTTTCCGTATATGACGGGAAAGGAAAACCTGACAAATTTAGCTCGACTGCATCCATTTTCGACAAAACAAGAAAGGCAGCAAAAAGTAAAAGAAGTGCTTCATATTGTGGGATTAACCGGCAGAGAAAATGATAAAGTTCGAACGTATTCTCTTGGGATGAAGCAAAGGCTTGGCATTGCTCAAGCGCTTTTAGGCGACCCGGACTTGTTGATACTAGATGAGCCAGCCAACGGCTTAGATCCAATGGGCGTACGTGAACTGCGCGAGCTTCTTTTCACCTTAAAACGCCACTATAACAAAACGATTTTGATTTCTAGTCATTTGCTGGATGAATTACAGCGAGTATGTGATCAAATTGTCGTGATGCGAGAAGGAGAGCTAATATGGGACGGCGCTTTAGACCAGTTAGCATCCGGTAAAAATCTTGAAGATGCGTTTGTAGAGCTGGTGTCGCAATGAAGGATCTCTTAGTAGCGGAGTGGGAAAGACTTTGGAAACGAAAATTGGCGTGGCTGACCTTTCTATTAGTGCCGGTGGTGCTGTTAGTTGCTTCTTCCTATCTCCAAAAAGAAAACGGAGCACTCACAGTCGATTTACCACAGTATACGTTTGCGGGAAACTTTCCTGTACTGAGCTTAGCCGAAATGTTATTTACCGTTTTTAATGCTATGTTCTTAGTTTTTATTACGCTCGTTGTTACCGGCGAATACCGGTCAGGACAGCTGCGAATGGTCATGATACGATCATATTCGTTTAAAGAAATCATCCTAGCAAAAGCCGCAGTGATACTGCTGTTTAATGCACTGTTTTTTATTACGTATTTTTGTATGAGCTATGTGATAGGCTTTCTAATGTTTGAACACGCGCAAAGCTACTTTGTGTTTTATCACAGTCATGCTTTTAACATAAAAGAAGCGTTAGTATATAATCTTTCATTCTATGGATATGCCTACTTAACGACGATTGCGATATGCTGTGTGCTGTTTTTTATCTCTGTTATCAGCAAAACGACCACTACGGCTGTTGGAATCGGTGTTGCTTTTATACTAATCTCGTTTTCGTATCCGACTTTATTAACGGGATTTAAGCAGTGGATGAGTGAAGAGCTTTTTGGACAGCTTTTCTTTACTTCTGTACCGATGATTCAATGGCAGGGGATTACAGTCATGATGGCAGAAAAACCGCAGTTTGTAGGCTGGAATTTCGGTGTGTTAGGTTTTTATGTTCTGTTTTTTAGCGGTTTAACGTATATAGCGATTCGAAAAAAAGAATCATTTTTATAAAAGGAGAGAAGACATGATGACAGGACTTTTTATCAGTGAACTCGAGCGAACGTTTAAACGAAAAAAAACGGCGGTAGTACTAGGTGTGTACATAGGGTTACTTGCTTTTATTTGGTTCTTTTTATTTCGAATGGGAGGCACTTCGTTTTTCGATGCAGATCATGACGTGAAAATTGATTCTTTAAATTCCGCGCCTTTGTTTCTTCGAGAACTGTCGTTTGTTATTACGTTTATTGTCATTCCTATGTTTGTTGCAGATAGTTTTAACGGCGAGTACACGTCCGGAGCTTTGCGCATGGTATTGATTCGACCGCATCATCGTGTAAAACTGTTTTTTGTAAAATGGGCCGTTCAATGTTTGTTAGTTTTTCTTATTCTTTGTATTACTTGGGTAGTGGGCACATGTGTTGGGAAGCTAGCTATGCCTCACGTAAACGAAACAACGTTTTTAGGCGGACATACGCTAGGGACTTTAGGGGCGTTCCTATATTCGCTAAAATTTTACGGCATTTGTTTTTGCATCTTTATAGCGGTTATTAGTATCGGGAGTATCCTGAGTGTTCTTATGCCTAATTCCATTTTATCTTACGTCGCAACTATTGGTGCTTTAATTGGAAGTGTGTATGTGTCAGATAAACTAAGCTTCTTTTTCTCCGTAACCGATTCTGTTTTTCATGAATTAAGCAGGCCAAACTCTGAATTTTTAGTGAACCTATTATTTCCAATTTTGCTTGTTAGCCTTATAATAAACCTATTCGTATGGAAAAAGAAAGAATGGGTAGGGTGAGCTGGAGATGAAGCAAACAATTTTACTAGTAGACGACGAAAAAGACATTATTTCGTTTATGAAAGATGCGCTGCAAGATGAAGGATATGAGGTGATGTTCGCTTACGAAGGTCAAGAAGCGTTAAAGAAGCTAAAAGTAAATCCAGACTTAATTGTGCTGGATGTGATGATGCCAGGCATGGACGGCTTTGCTCTTTGTGAAATGATCCGAAAAAGCATATCATGTCCCATCATTTTTTTAAGCGCCAAGCAAACGGAGCAGGACCGAGTAAAAGGACTATTAGTGGGTGGAGATGATTATTTAGTTAAACCTTTCAGCATGAAAGAACTAAAAGCCCGGATTTATGCCCATCTGCGCCGGGAGCAAAGAATTAATAGTAACTCCTATAACAGGCTTCATTTTGGAGAGTTAACCATTGATTTAAACGGCTATCAAATTTTACATAACAATGAAGTGATTCCGTTTACTTCAAGAGAATTTGAGATTATTCATTTCCTCGCTCTTCATCCAGGTCAGGTGTTTACACGTGAGCAGCTGTATGAAAAAGTTTGGGGCTACGACGCGGAAGGCGATTCGTCTACGATTACAGAACACGTGAAAAAAATTAGAGCAAAACTATTAAAATATGACGAAACACCTTACATTTCAACGGTTTGGGGAATTGGCTACAAATGGGTAAAATAAAAAAATGGATGAACCGGGCGACGTTAAAAGCGCAGTTTGTTTTATCTTTTCATTTAATTTTGCTGTATAGCCTGCTTGCGACGCTTTTAACGTGGGGAATTGTCATCTTAGTGAACTGGTTTCTTATGCCCGGAGCACTGAATCCAGCAAATTATTATGAACAACAAATTCCTGATATTTTGCAGTTTGTGAATAAAAAAGATGATGAGCTTCTTTCGAAAGATGTTCAAAGCCAAGTAGAAGCGGTTATTCCGCTAGAAGGAATGGATTATCAAATTATAAATAAAGAAGGAAAAATCGTGTATGGATCCACGTCCACTTCATACATAAAAAATAAACGGGATCTTTATTCTCAGGTCAATACAAATATCCATTCAGGTAAATATATTATAAAAGTGTATCCGCTTTTTAATTCAAAAGACGAAGTAAACGGGGCCATTGCGCTAAGATATCAATTAAACATGGCTTCGACTAACCCAAATATTAAATGGATCGTTGCGCTTGTCACATTTGTATCGCTAGCCAGCCCGTTTCTTTACTTTTATTTGTTTGCTTATTTGTTTGGAAGACGATTTAGCAAAAAAATTGAACGGCCTTTTAATGAGCTGATGACCGCAGCTAAAAATATTCAGCATAATAATTTAGATTTTTCGCTGTCCGTCACTCAAGACGCAAAAGAATTAAGCCAGCTGCTTCATGCCTTTGAAGAAATGCGAAAAGAATTAAAGCAATCGCTAGCTAAACAGTGGCAGCTAGAAGAAGACCGCAAAGATATGACGGCTGCGATTGCACATGATTTACGAACGCCTCTTACGATTATTCACGGTCATACCGAAATTTTAGTAGAAGGAAGCAAAAAGGACCCGGAGAGGCTTAATCGATATTTACATACGATCTACACGAATACACTTCGTTCTATTCAACTATTAAATCAGCTGCAAGAAGTATCAGTCATAGAAAATCCAGGCTTTTCCGTAAAGAGTGAGCCTATGGATATCAACACATTTGTTCATGAGAAAGCAGACGAATTTCAGCTTTTATGTCAAAAAAAAGAGATTGCATTTGTATCTTCAATTAGTGTAGAAGATGCATCAAACCAATTTTACGGAGATCCCCAGCGCATTTCTCAAGTGTTAGATAATATCATCACAAACTGTATTCGCTACACGCTTGAACGAGGAGAGATAGCTTGGAATACCGTGATTCATCACAACGAAGTAATCTTTGAAATACATGATACGGGGCCTGGGTTTACACTATCCAACAAAGAACAGCTGTTTAAAAAGTTTTACAGAGAAGATGCGTCGAGAACAAGCGGCCACGGAAACTTAGGGCTAGGTCTTTATATTGCTCATTCTATTGTGAAAAACCATGGGGGAAGCATCACGGCCGATAATAAAGAGACGGGAGGAGCATTGTTTAAGATTGTTCTTCCAATGGGAAAGAAGTAAACGCGTAAAAAAAGAACCCTCAAAAAAGAGAGTTCAAAAAAGGGTAAGTAAGAAAGAAATGTACATGTTCCTTTGGGGGACTGCATCTGTACAGTAAAATTTGTACCCGGTATGCACTTGTTGAAACGTTGAAAAATAGTCCAATAATAGAAATGAATAGTTGATAATATGCTTTATAATTTATGAAAAAGACTGCAAAGCGGCTGTATCCTGTGCTTTGCAGTCTTTTTCGATTTTATTTGCGTAAGAAGTCTCTCATAAATTCATTCACCTTTTGGGGCTGCTCATGCTGAGGCGCATGTCCTACACCGTCTAAGCGGTGAATCGTTACGTTTGGAACGTACTCTTCAATACCATCTAAATTACTGTTTTCAAACGCTTCGTCCGCATTTCCCCATACAATTAAAGTCGGAGACTGAAATACTTTATGCGGCAGTGCAACAGGTTGATGCACACGCTCTTCAAATGGGTAAAGAGAAGACGCACGATAGTAGTTAAGCATGGATTTCATTGCATTTGGCTGGTTCCACGCCTCTACATATTTCGCTTCTTCTTCTTTAGTTAAATAGCCTTTTTTAATGCCTGGTTCTGTCAGCATGTTTCTTAGCTTTTCACTATTATTTGCGAGCAGCTCATCTTGAGAGTTTGGCCGTTGGAAAAAGCTCATATAGCTGCTTGCTTCTCGCTGAGCAGGGTTTTCAGCAAGCTCTCTTATAAATGTGTAAGGGTGCGGTGCATCAAACATCACTAACTTTTTGACATACTGCGGATATGTATAAGCAAATGCCCATGCAACAGCGCCGCCCCAATCATGTGCCACTAACACACATTCTTTTTCACCAAACTCTTCAATCAACTGCTTTACATCTTCCATTAAAAGGGGCATGCTGTAAGAAGAAATTTCTTCTGGCTTATCTGATAAGTTATAGCCTCGCATATCTACAGCTACCACGCGATAATCTTTCGAAAACTCTTCTAACTGATGGTGCCACGTATACCAAAAGTAAGGGAAGCCGTGTAAAAACAGCATAAGCTCGCCTTCACCTTTTGTTACGTAATGAAGGTTTACATCATTCACTTTTACATAACCGTCTTTAAACATGTTACTCATCCTTTCGCCTTTAATCTTTATTATAGAAAAACTTTACTCTTTATTAGTTGATGTATCAAATAATAAGGTTTCTTTACGCGATAAATGAGCTATAAAGCTCTTTTAAAACCCTTATTTTGGTTATTGTTTGTGAAAAATAACACCGATATCCCCAGGTTATATGTGATGCTTCGCTTGACTTAGAAAAAGCGAATATGTACAAAACGTAAGGAGTAAAAACTTGAGCTTGTAATGAATACAGAAAAAAAGCTCTCTAAAAGTACTTTTAGAGAGCTTTTTTAAAAATCACCGGCCTTGGCGATTCCTAAATTAGATTCAAAGTCGGTAATGTACACACAGGCATTGGTATACTTTTCAGATGCTTTATAGCTGAATTCTCTACTTACACTATAATCTTCACCTATAGGTTTATAAGATTGAATAGATTTAATTTGGTCGTCTAAAGACAAATCAAAATTATGAGTGGCTTTTTTTAATTGTTCGAGCTGCAGCTTGGTGAAACTATCGCGATGTTTTTGGATTTCATCTTGCATGAGTTCTATTTTATATTTAGATAGGGTGTTAATATGATCAATCGCAGGCCCCATATCTTTTTTTATTTGTGCTTCAGAAGAATGGAAGTGTTTATCATCAAATGAATCTGACACGTTATTGCTTTTTTCTGAAATTTTTGTTGCATCTATAACGTCATGAACATTGTTCATGAGCGTAACTTCATAGATAGTCTTGCTTGAATTAAATCTTTTATAGGATTTTACATATTCTTTTTCTGTTAATGCATCTACATCTCTTTTTAATTGCGCTATGCTTTCTTTTAGCTCACTATCACTTTGTGTTTCTACTTTTGACGTACTATTGATAGACGCAGACAGAAGATTAAAATCGTTTTTATAGCTTTGAAACGTTTTATCTTCTATCTTTCCGTCTTTATTGATTAAGCGTTCACACTCGTTTTGCAGGAATTTCAGCTCTATGGCCAGCTCTTTTTTTGCCTCGCTTCCATCTATGCTCTCATTATTTGAACTTGTGTGACTGCACCCTATTAATCCAAGCGCCAAAGCTATCGTAATGGTCCCAGTTGTTATCTTGCTTATGTTCCTCATGTTGAAACTCCGTTTCTATTTGTTTATTACTTGCATATAGAAACTATATCACATAAATGGAATATTTATCTAATTAGGTGTGAAATCTCCTTTAGATAAATCCAAAAAAGTATTATAATGGAATATGTGAAAAAAATAGTATTAAACGGAGGAATCATCATGAAAGTAAGACTACTGCTAGGAGTACTATTAACATTCTTGTTCATTCTGGCTGGATGCAACAAGGAAACGGACACTACTCAGCATAAGAAAGAGAAAACAAAGGATGAAAAAATAAAAATAGTAGAAGAAAAAAGTTATACACTTGCAGATTCGATCACTCATGATCACGTACTGAGCTATTCTGCGGTTATAAAAAATGAAAGTGACAAAACGCTTAATGTGAATGATACCACTATAAAATATGTAAACAAAACTGGAAAAGTCCTTGATCCGCATATTATTCCAAGTGACCCCGACGTTCATCTTGCTCCCTATGTACTAAAGCCGGGCGAGGAAGGGTACATTTCAGCGGAAGGAATTATTAATAAAGAACCAGATACATATAATGTAAAGGTCAAGATTAATCCGATAAAACCTGCAAGTAATGTACAGAGCTTGAAAATTAAAGGCGACGCAATGAGTCAGGAAAAAGAGAATCACATCTTACATATCAAAGGAACAGCTACAAACAATACCAAAGAATCTACTGAATATATCCTGGTTGGTGGAGCCTTATATGGAAAACAAAATGAGTTTATAGGAACTATATTTCAATCCGAAGAAGCGCAGCTGACTCCTGGAAAATCCATTCCTTTTGACGCTACTTCATCGGAAATCCCCGATAAAGAACTAGCAAAAGTGAAAAAATATAAAGTAGTAGCTTCTACGTATCAAGAGTAAAAGAGTCTTCACATTAGACTCTTTTTGTTATTAATTTGACTTTATTTAAAGGAGGAAATCAATATGTCTGGAATTGCTAAAACCCCCGAACCGCCTTATTATGCCGTTATTTTTGCTTCTGAAAGAACGGAAGGTGAGAAGGGTTATGGAATCATGGCAGACAAAATGGTAGAGCTTGCATCTAATCAAAAAGGCTTTTTAGGAATAGAAAGTGCTAGGGACAAAGATTTAGGCATTACCATTTCATACTGGGATTCTTTAGAATCAATCAAAATGTGGAAAGAAAACTCAGCCCATCGTGCAGCACAGTACAAAGGGAAAACAGAATGGTATCAAAAGTTTTCGCTTAGGATTTGTAAAGTGGAAAGACATAGCTTTTTTGAGATGTAAGGCGTATATGCTTAATTGTTTTAAAAAGGGGAGAAGCTGTTATGTTTTTAGCTATTGTAGGATTTATAGCCGTTTTTATCACTTTGTGTTCATTAGAAGCAAAGCTAAGAACGATTGTTAAACAAAATGATCGAGTGATTGAATTACTTGAGAAACAGAATAGAGAGTAAGAAAGCGCTAATGAACTCAACGTTTATGATATCATCTCCTGACTTTAGCTAAGGGAGATGTTTTATTTTAAGAGTGCATAAAAAAAACCTCAGTAGGAGGTCTAGTTATTACTTTTAAAAGCACTTATAACCAACTCATTTACTGTCGGATGCCATCTAGAGGCTGTATTAAAAGCTAATTATAAAGTGAGGTTATATTTATCGTTTCACCAGAAAATATGAGCTCAATTTCTTTATTTCTTACTTGTGATCGTTCATTTAATCACCGTATTTTTTTCTGTACGTGAGAAACGTTATTAAATATATAACTGAAATCATCGTCAGAAATATTAGTGGCGAAATACCAATGCCATCATAGGAACTTTTCCCTTGAACAGTCCGATAAATGGACTCTACAACATCCAAAATTAGTACACCAATAACGATCATAAATGAATATGATTGAGCCTTCGTGCTGATAAACTTCTTTCTTTCGTCACCTTTTCGCGAAGATGATGAAACAAAAATCAAAATTCCGCAAACTAACAGGATGAATGAATACACAATTTTAACCCAATCCATTTTACTCCTCCTTATAATAAATGTAAAAAGTATTTTACATTTATTATTGTAGCATCAGTTCCAAAAATGTCAAACTCTTTTTACATTGTAAATTATTTGTATGGAAGAATCGCTATAAAAAAGTAGATATCTTTAAAATGGTTTTATAAAACAAAGTCACGTTACAAAGTGACTTAAATCAACTTCACTGCTAAAATGGAAGTAACAGGAATTTACGCGTTTCACCAACTAAAAGTGAGGTGGGTTGTTTGGTTCTTCATAAAAAAACAGTTTCTTTTGTTGCTCTTTTCTTGTTGTTATTAGTGATAAGCTCGAATTATGTGTTATATCATTCTTCTTTTGGACTTCAGTCGTTGCCTGGTGATTTCAACGGAGTAGTAGTAGGTTCTATTTTAGACTTAAGCCTTGTGGCTCCGCTTTTATTTCTAGCTTGGCAGCGTAAGTTCAGTCTAAAGTACTTTATTGTATTAATGGCTACAGGCCTTGTGGCTGCACGTTTTATCATTCCGAGTGAATACTTGGCTTCTTTTCAGTCGGTTATGTGGCTAGGTGTTGGAATAGAAGGAGTACTCATTTTATTTGAACTTTCACTGCTGTTTATGCTAGTTAAAAACGTACCGCCTATTTTAAGAAGGATCAGATCAAGCTCTTTACCGCTTTTATTTTCTTTTTCGCGGGCTGTAAACGAAAAGTTCCCCAAACAAACGTTTATACACATCCTTTGTTCAGAAATGCTGATGTTTTACTATGCGTTTGGAACGTGGAAGAAGCAGCCGAGTACTGAAGGGGATACGTTTACTCTGTATAAACGCTCAAGTTTTATCACGTTTCAAATTATGATTATTCACGCGATTGTCATTGAAACGTTAGGGCTTCACTGGCTCCTGCACAACACGTCAATCGTTCTTTCAGTTGTTTTACTGTTCCTTAATATTTACAGCATTGTTTTTTTTATAGGAGACATTCAAGCATTAAGGCTTAATCCTTTACGAGTCGACAATGATCGTCTATACGTTTCTTTTGGCTTAGCCAAGCGTATGGAAATCAGGTTTCAAGATATTGAAGAAATAATAGAAGACACTCACATCCTCGAACAAAAAATACCTAACACTACGATTGAATTTATCGCACGTGATTTTGAAACCGTGCACCCTGATCTCTTACTAACATTAAAGTCTCCAGTTGAAGCAACACTTTTTATGGGAATCAAAAAGAAATACAAGCAGGTAGCCATTCGGGTAGATGATCCTCATGCGTTTAAAAAAATAGTTAAAGAGCATTTGGAGAAAGCTCAGAAGGGCTTAATCTAGGATTCTAGAAAGCCAGGACCTTATAGATATATAAGGTCTTTTTGTTGCTGATCAGCTATTGGACATAAATAGTGAAGTGTTAGCTGTATTTTAGTAAAATGGAATTAATAAGTAACGTGGTGAAGGAGGATAGAATATGGGGATTTTTTCAAAAGGAAAAGAGAGGTATTTAAACTCTGTGGAGTGGCTATCTAAAAACTCAATCCATTTAAGCGAACCGGCTGAATGTACGCCTCAAGAGTTTGAATTTCTCCGTCATATAGTAAAAGATAAGAGAATTGTGTGGTTAGGAGAAAACGGTCACAACATAAGAGAACATAATATGATGAAGTCAAAAATAATAGAATTTCTACATAAAGAAATGAATTTTACCGTACTGACATTTGAAAGCGGCTTAGCCGAATGCTTCAGCGCTAATGAGTTAAAGAAGGAGTTTACAGATGAAGACTTTTTAAAAAACGCGATTTATTCTTTATGGGCAACAAAAGAAAATCTGTCTTTGTTTCAGCTAATGAAAAAATCAGATTTAAGTTTAATAGGAATAGATATTAATCCCTCTTCTAATCCTGACCTTTTCCTAAAATTCGTTCAGCAGCTGAGTTCCGTAGTGTCTGAAGACATGATAGAAAAGATAGAATACATTGAAGCAGGCGTGTATAAATGGTATTACCAGCTAGGGCAATATAAAGCGAGAAGAAAAAAAGTTCCAGCAGAAATGCTACGTGAGTTTGCAGAGTTTAAAGAAAAAGCAAGCGTAGTAATAGGAGATTTAGAAGCTTATCTACTTGAAGAATACGTTTTGCATCTTGAAAATCAAGAGCTTGTATGTAAAGTTAAAATAATTATTCGATGCCTGCAAAACCGTTTGTATTTTATCAATTATATTCACCATAATCACCGGACGTATAAAAAACTAAGAGAAAAACGAATGAAGGAAAATTTAGAATGGATTTGTCAAGAACTGTACCCTAATGAAAAGATTATTATCTGGGCACATAACCTTCGTATTTTTAAACAATATAAAACGTTTACAGGCTTTGAACCACTAGGAGCAATCGTTTCTAATGAAATAAAAGAACAGTCTTATTACTTAGGGTTATTTATGTATGAAGGTGAAATACATACGGACACGGGACAGCCATATAAAATAGAGAAGCCGCCTAAAAAAAGTCTAGAGGACTATATGCATCAAGTGCAGTCACCAGCTTTATTTACAGATTTTTCACAGCTTGAAAAAACTTCAGGAAACAAGTGGATATTCACTAAAACGATCTTTTTAGAAAGTGGTACCATGCCAACTTTATTTGTACCGCGTGACCAGCTAGACGGTGCTTTACTTGTTGAGTCTGTTTCTCCGCCCGAGTATCTTAAACGCAATAAAAATAAATAAGAAAACGTAATAAACAAAGAGGGTATGTATATTGAAAATCTACAAATTCAGTAAAGAAGATGGCAAAAAAGTAGAAAAATATCAGTCGCATTTAGCCACTTACGTAAAAATGAGTCAAACAAATGAAGCAGCTATCATTGGTTTTATGTATATAGACGGAGAAGGAACGGTAGGGTATCATCAAGCTCCTATCTCTCAGCTATTTATCGTAGTCGAAGGTGAAGGGTGGGTAACAGGAGAGAATCAAAAACGAATACCCATTAAACGTGGAGAAGCAGCACTGTGGGAAAAAGGAGAGTGGCATACGTCGGGAAGTGAAACCGGTATGACGGCCATTGTCATTCAATCGGAGGAGCTACATCCTGAAACATTTATGGAAAGAAAAAAGCACGCTTAGATAAGTTGTCTAGGCGTGCCACTTTTCTATAGGACTTTAAATTTTTTAAGGGCAAACTCAATCCCATCTTCACCCGATTTCTTCGTGACAAAATCAGCGGCGTTTTTTAACTTATCAGATCCGTTGCCCATCGCAATTCCAAGGCCGGCTAATTCTATCATATCGATGTCATTTTCTCCGTCTCCGAATGCGATAGCCTCGGATTGATCGATGTTAAAATAGTCTAAGACCTTCAGGATAGCTACCGATTTTGTAATTTCTTCTTGAAGAACACTTACGGTAAAAGGGTGCCATCTTTTAAATAGTAACTGAGGAAATCGCTGCGTATACTGCTCAACGGTTTTATCATCACCATACAGACACATTAAATAAATATCTTCGTCATAAATACGCTCATTAATTTGAGGATATTCACTGAGCGATAATGTTTCCTTCAGGGCTTTTAAGATGTTATCATCTTTGACACCGTTCATGCTGAGCTCTTTTGTGTAAAATGAAAGTCCGTGCTTTTCTGATGCCGCGTATTCAAAGACTTCGCGCGCGACGTGCTTATCCATGGACAGCTTATGAATGACTTCTTCATTATGTACAGTAAACGCTCCGTTTGCTGTAATGAGGGTATCTATACCTAATTCTTTAACTTCTTCACACAGAGATAAAGGCCTTCCGGTAGCGGCTACGATTTTTAATCCTTTGTGCTTTAAACTTTTTACAATCTCTCGAGTTTTGGTGGAAATAATCCCGTTTTCGTGATGAGTAAGAGTTCCGTCCACGTCAAAGAATAAAATTTTATAGTTCATAGTAATCTCCTTGCTTAAACAGCTCTATCTTTTTTTACATTTACAAGTAATAGCGCACAGATTAAAATAGCACCCACGTATAAAAACGTAGAAACAACCGGTTTATGTAAAAAAGCAGTATGATTGTATGAAGAGTCATACAAATAAAGAACGGCTAAAAATAGAAAAGGCAGTAGTTTCTTCATGTTGTCACCTCCTGGTTTTATTATACATATTTTTCTTGTATTTGTATGTAATCTTAATAAGAGTGATAGAATAATAGTATTTTACATAAGCAAAGAGAAAGCGAAGTGACCAATATGACGATACATCATTATATAGGTTCTCCTTATGAATTGCCTACAGGAAGCTTTGGCACAAAAGAAACGCCGGTGCCTTTATCCGAAGTTTCTCCTTTTAATCAAAATCAAAAGAAAGATAAGCTAATTACAATCTACGAGAAAGAAGAAGATGCGTACGGTATTAGTATCAATCACTTAACCGACGGGTACAGTGACATAGAGCACGCATTCACCTTGCCATATATCTACGAAGTATCTTGTGATGCACATTCTAAATCAATAAGAGAGTTGTTTACTTATATTGAAGAACACCTGATAGAGGGCTGTCACATTGAATTATATTCTTGCTTGGACGGTGATGAAGCGGAAGAAAAAGATTCAAGTCTAGATACGTGTATTAACTTAAAAACGCTTTATTTTGGAAAGCATTATAAATTAGATAAAAAGAAGTACATCTATGAATTAGGAGAAATGTTTACATTTGAAGATAAACAATTCGTAGTGGTGGTGAAGTGAGTTGGTTAGCCTGTAACTTCTGGGTAAGAATTACAGGCTAACCAGTTTAAGCAGACTGATATTTATAAAAAAGGCTTGATATATGGAAGGCTTAAACCAACGTAAATAACAAATGACATAAGCAAGTAGCAGCCGATAACACTTCTTCTAACTGGTTTAGAAGCTTTTTTTAGCCAGCCCCAGTGCTTATCATCATAGTCAAAGATGAAGTAATCCAAAATGACGGATAACGTGATAATAGCAGCAATCATTAGTAGGACCATATGTATCCTCACTTTCAGTTTATAAAATAATTTCCTATTTATAACAATATACCTTGTTATCCAATTAATTACAAATAGATAAAAGTACTATGAAATCTAGGGGGAGTTTTTATAGGAGGTAGTTCACGGTTTAGTTTTAACTACCTTATTATGGTAGAATCCATAGCGTATAGTATAGCTTTTTTTTAAAGACAGCTATGAAAGTATTGGATTATGTTTATTTTATAGATAAGGGAGATTAGTTAAAGTGGCACGAATTATCAACTTTTGGTCATTTATCTGTGCATTACTATGCGTTGTGTTCTTTTTCATCGCATTTTATCATTCATCATTATTAAATATAAATTTATGTTTAGCAATTATTCTATTTTTCATTGGCATCGCAGGATTTTTTGGAATAAATAATTGGACATCGGCTCTGAGAAGTATTCTAACAGTGGTAATTAGTGCTGGGTTAATTCTAGTTACAGGATTTATTATCTTCATCGGCAATCTTTTTTCATAGCAGGTACATAAAAGGTACGACTAAAGGTTCTCGTTTAGAGAACCTTTTTTAGTGCACACGTAATTATCCAGAAAATAAAAATGAAAATATAAAAACCTTTTGACAACATGCTTCGTCTAAAAAAAAGAAAGGAGAGGCAGAAGTGAAAGAACTGACCGTAGAATGGATACAAGTACAAGACAAAGAACTAGTTATAGATGAAATTATGGATCGATATGGACAAGAAATCTTGCAGCTGGCTTACTCATATGTAAACAGCGTAGCGGTTGCGGAGGATTTGACGCAGGAGATTTTTATTAAATGCTACAAAAATCTTTACAAGTACAGCGGTAGATCCAAGTTTCGGACGTGGTTATGGCAAATCGCAATTAACCACTGTAAAGACTTTTTAAAAAGCTGGTACAACAAAAATATTATACCGGCGACAGACTATTTTCCAAATCATATAAGTGAAAAAGAAAACATAGAGGCAGCTGTTATTCAACACGAAGAAGACCACGAGCTGATGTCAGCTGTTATGAAGCTGCCGACTAAATATAAAGAAGTGATTTATCTTTTTTATTATGAAGAGTTATTGATTAAAGATATTGCGCTCGTAACCAAAACTGGCACGAATACCGTAAAAACGAGATTGAGACGAGCCAAATCACTTTTAAAAGAAATGCTGGAGGAATGAGTCATGGATAAACGTCTTAAAAATCTTAGAAAAACAATGAATCGTGAAGTGTTTGCTCAGCTAACATTTACGGAAAGTCATAAGAAAAGCATTCGAGAAAAAATAAAGCAAGAGACTCATAGCGACGAAGAAATTCTGATTGCTATGATGCAGCTGCTTGTGCAGGAGAAAACGGGCTATGAGTTAGTCAGCTTATTGCAAAACCGAGGAATTTTAAATTTCAAAGAAAACGAAGGGTCTTTATATGTCATCCTGCATCGACTAGAGCTAAAAGGTGTATTGACGAGCAGCTGGCAAGAAGACGGAGCAAAGTTTTATCAATTAAATCAAAAGGGGCGCAAACTGCTCAAAAAAGTGGAAGAGCAGCCGTTATCTAACCACATAAGTTTTAAAGAAATACTAGAGGGGTGAAGGAGTATATGGGTGAACAAAGAAAGTCATTTTTAGAACAAGTGCAATCGCAAATTAAATCAAAAGAAGCCAAGGCATTTGTTTCTGCGGAATTGCATCATCATTTAAACGAAGTGAAAAACTATTGGCTGCAAAAAGGGATAAGCGAAGAGCAAGCAGACGAAAAGGCCGTTACTCAAATGGGAAACCCTATCAGCATTGGTCGAAACCTTAACCGTATTCATCGTCCAAAAGTAGATTGGCTTACACTAGCTTTATTTGTTGCCGCTCTACTTTTAGGATTTCTGCCACTATTGTCTCAAGGGTACATGACTGGCAATCATTTTTCTATGTATAAGGTTATTTTTGTTGTTTTGGGCGGAATTTTAGCTTTTGGCATGATGTTTATAGACTATAGAAAGATGGCCAACAAGGGATGGATATTCTATTTACTAGGTACTTTACTCTTACTATTTTTGACAAGATATTTTAACACGCTCGTAGAAGGACAAGCCGTTTTAAAGATAGGTTCTTTGAAGATAGAAGGTTTGATGGCCATTCCTTTTTTCCTTATGGCATGGGCGGGATTCTTTCAAAGCAATCGTTTTAAGATGTGGCAATTCTTGCTTTTATTTTTTCTGTCATCGTATTTCTTTTTACAATTTAGCCTTACAACGCTCCTTATATATGTAGCCATGACGTTTACGATGATCTGGTGGAGTAAGCTAAATAAAAAGAAAATAGCCATTGTCCTAGGAGTTGGCTTTGCGTTAGTCACTGCTTGGGGCATAATCGGATGGATGACCGTTGCTTATTATCAAAAGCAAAGACTACTCTCATTTATAAACCCTTATAATTCAGAAGAGTACTTTGGTCTTTCAAAGGTTCATCATTTATTTATGGATGCAGGATGGTTTGGAAAACATTCATTTGTTGATCAAATGATTCCTCAAGCGAATACGAACTTTGTATTCCTAAGCTTTACTTATTATTACGGGTGGCTGTTTGCAACAATTCTTTTTCTAGTTCTTTCTTTAGTTGTTGTTAGAATTACGTTTATTGCTAAAAAAATTGGTGATTCGTATACTAAACTGCTGCTAGTGGGGGTTATGATAATTTATACGATACAACTTGTTGGACATGTAGGAATGATTGTCGGATTCTTTCCTATGACAAACATGTCGTTACCGTTTATTAGCTACGGATTGATGCCGGTTTTGTTAAATGCATTCTTAATAGGAATTGTGTTAAGCATCTATAGACGCAAAGATCTATTTGCTACAAACACCTTACAGGGTAATCAGCAATAGATTATAGATTGTGAGACTTTAAAATCTGTTGGTGTTATGAACTGATGGTGAATGATTGATTTCATAAAGACAAGTAAAACACACGCTGGAAAATGAATGCCAGCGTGTGTTTTATGCCTAGAGTGGTTATAGGTCTCTTACTTAACCCTTTGGTGTAGCTGCTCTGTTCCCGTATCTCTTTTCAATAATTTTATACGTAACTCCAGTTAAAACGGACAGTATTAGCATCTTTCCTATAAGGTTAAGACCATAGTTATATTTTAGATATTCTAATAGTACTGCATATACAAAGACGCAGATACCTAATATGACATGTTTCATAAATAACTCCTTTGTCATTGACTTCATACAGCTATATTTTAACGTATAAAAGAGGGCTAAATCGTTAGCCCTCTTTTAAGTAAGCTTGTTAAGTGAACAGCTGTTTTTTAACTCAGTTATTTACATTCAAAAGAATAGTGATTGGTAATTGGATCATGTATCTCTACTATGGCTTCTCCGCCGTTATCATAACATCTTGAGGTCAAAGTTTGTATCTCTGTACTATTAAAATAGCTAGAACAGTTAAGCAACACAGAGATTACTAGTAGTAAAGTAAGTAAAACAATTATGATTTCTTTTATTTTGGATTCAACGCTAGATTTAATTTTGTATTCTCCTTTGCAATTTACATGAAAAGCTATAGGTCTAGTAACAATGAGTCATAGTTAATGTTTAAATTTTAAGAGCTTGATCTTCGGATAGTGGAAAATCAAGCTTTTATTCTTTTATATAGAAACTCCAATAACTTTATCTAAACCACGATTTTCCTACATTTTTTAATTTACCTGTTTTATTCATAGTCTACAGTCGTTCCCCCAAATACAAACGTAATAATCCCCAATACAAAGAACAGCTGAGAAATTACGCCTACTATACTGCAAATCAGCCCGGCAATTGCGAGTCCTTTACCGCCTTGATTGGTAGCAGCTATTTGATTTGATGCTTTTTTGTAGAAGATAATGCCAATAATACCTGTAATAAACCCGATGATTGGAATAAAGATGGATACGATACCTAGAGTTAGAGAAACAATAGAGTTGGTGTTTACTTGAGGTTTTGTATTAGTTTCCAATAGATTCACTCCCTATAAATGATTTTTTTGATTATAACATAAAAAGGAATAATATCCTTTTTAATAATAAAAATAGAAATTTTTAGAATTATATGTGTCCCAGTATATTGTCTATACGTCATTTCATTAACCGTATAATGACAGCTACAAAAAGAAACCTATTTTTTTGACTCCTATAAGGAAATCGATTTTGCGGGCTACCTTAGATTAAATCTGCTTCATAAAAAAATTTAACCTAAATTAAGGAAAATATGATACAATAATCCATAAGGATGTGAATAAATGGAATTATTTATACCGGATGCTTTAGTGTATTTATCACTTGCGATTATGACGGCATTCTTTGTGCATGCTGCTATTAAACTAGCTACATTTCAAACAATACATAAGCATGTTTGTCTGCAGCAAAAGGATATGTATCTTATACAAAACGTGAATCTTTTACGCGCTCAGGATCTCATATGCTGCGTGTATTACAAATTTAAATTTATATATTCTGTTCACAGACAAGAAGCAATAGGTGAACAAGATGATGAAGGTCCGCATTCGCCAGTATTTTTTTAACCGATTAAAAAAATACTGGAGGAATTTAGATGTTAAAACATAAAAAGAAGATTTTCTTTATTGTCGTTTCCATTTTTCTACTTGCCGGCTGTGATTCATCAAACATGATTCAAAGTTCGCACACTCACTTTTTTGATCACTATTTTATTTATCCTTTTTCGCTACTCATTTTGTTTATAGGAAATACGTGGCTTCATCAAAGTATTGGTTTTTCAATTATGCTTGTGACGGTTGGCGTACGTATGCTGCTGGCGCCTTTAAACATTCTTCAATATAAAAATCAGCTGAACAATAAACGTATACAGCCTCAGCTTCAAGAGCTAAAAGAGAAGTACAAAGATAAAGATCCTGAGAGTCAGCAGCAATATCAGCGTGAAATGATGGAACTTCTTAAAGAAAATGGAGCCAACCCTCTTATGGGATGCCTTCCTTTACTTGTTCAGCTTCCTGTCTTTTCAATCGTGTACTATGCGATTAGACGAATAGATGAAATTAGCGCATCATCTTTTTTATGGCTTGACTTAGGACATGCAGATCCGTATTTTATTCTTCCAATCGCGGCGGCAGTTGCTACGTACTTACAGTCAAAAGTTATGCAAAGTGATGTAGAAGGAGTGAATCAATCGCAAGCAGTGTTATCTCGAATTCTTTCGCCTCTCATGGTGCTTTCATTTGGAATCTTTTCACCATCTGGTCTTGTTTTATACTGGATGACGGGCAGTTTGTTTATGATTTTTCAGTCTGTTGTATTAAAGAAGGTTGTTCAAGAAAAAGTAGCGCTTGAAGCAAAATAAAGAGATTAAAAGGTTGCTCTGTTAGGAGCAGCCTTTTAGTGAAAGGAGGGAGCATTATGAAGAAATATATTCTTTCATTCGGCGTAACAATTGGCACCATAGCACTTTTGTTTTTTATCGGAAATACATTTCATATTTCGTTACTGTCAGTTCAGTGGATTTATGTAAATGAACCAGAAAATTTTCAAATGGAAGCAAAAGGCGGTTTAATACCGGTAGCCCTTGGGCTTATTCTTGGTTTTATAACCGACTACGTATTAAGTGAAAAAGAAAAAAAGCAGGGTCAACAATTATAGTGAAGAAAAAGGATCTTTTATAGCAGATCCTTTTTTTATTTGTGATTTCGCTAAATAGGTCAGGCAAGAATAGTACAGGCAGATGTTGTCATACATATTACGGTCATCAAAAACAAATGAAGAGGCAGCAAACCTTTATGTTATCATCGACTTTTTATAGTTTACTAGCTATAATTGGTATTAAATAGTCATTTTTGTAAATAAAAGGTGATTCTGTGTGCCGTCAAAATGACTAAATCAGTTACTTTCTATGACTACAACTAACTCTACTAATAGAGAAAGTGAAGTGAGCAAATGACAAATCTTTTAGAAGTTAGAAACATGGCAAAATCGTTTGGCCAAAATGAGGTTTTAAAAGATGTTTCCTTTCATGTACCTCCTGGATCGATTGTGGGATTTATTGGTGATAACGGAGCGGGTAAATCTACGACGTTTAAAGCAGTACTAGAATTAATTTCGAGAGATAGCGGTACTGTCGAAATATTTGGTGAAGACAATTTGAATACAGATGCGACGATTAAAGAAGATATTGGAGTCGTGTTTGATGCGATTAATCTGCCGGTTTCTTTGACCATAAAACAGTTAAACAACGTTTTTAAGAAACTATTTAATTCTTGGGAAGAAGCTGGTTTTCACCGGTTGATTCGTTCGTTTTCGTTGCCGGAAGATAAAAAAATACATATGTTTTCGCGCGGCATGTCGATGAAATTATCTCTAGCGGTAGCGCTGTCTCACCGTGCTAAATTATTACTGTTAGATGAAGCGACAGGAGGACTGGATCCTTCGTCTAGAGAGCAAATACTAGATGAATTAAAAGCATTTGTCAGCGATGGCAGCAGCGGAATTTTGCTTTCGTCTCACATTATGAGCGACGTCGAAAAAATCGCGAGCCACCTTGTTGTGATTAAAAACGGTGAGGTTTTATTAAATGAAGAAAAAGAGAAAGTTTTTCAGGAGTATGCAATTGCCGTTATGAATGAAGAACAGCTGAACTTACTTCCTGAAGATGTAGTAGTGGCAAAAAGAACGTATGATACGTCTGTCCGTGTACTCGTATCAGATAAGCATCAGCTGCCAGATGAAACTATAACTGAACCGATGTCGATGGAAGAACTAAGCGTGCTTTTAACAAGGAGTGAAACGTAAATGAGAGGTCTATTGTTAACGAACTACTACCTCATTCACCGAAGCTTTTTGACTTACACAGCGCTCGCCATAGTTATTTCTGCGGTCATCTTTTATTTTGCGGATCCTTCATTTTACCGTATTATAGCGATGTTAATTATTTTATTAATGGCAATGCCAGCGCTTGAAGTGATCAAATTAGAAAGTAAGACCGGCTATGACAAATACGTGCTTACTCTTCCAATTAGCCGAAAAAATGTGGTGCAAAGCCACTATGTTTTCTATTTTTTAATTGTCGTCAGCGGAACCATCCTATCCTATGGTGTTTTTTCAATGTATTCGCTTATTTCTAAGAGTGCAGTAGAGAATATAGTAAATATCGTTTCATTTGGTACATTTATCGTCCTTTTTGCCGGTGCACTTGCTTATCCGCTTCTTTATGTATTCGGAGCAGAGAAATCTGACGGAATAGTACTTGGAGGAGGCATGGGGGGCCTTTTCGTTGCGATTGCTTTACAGGGAGCTGTTGGCTATTTCGTCGAGATATTAGTGGCATCAAGCTTACCGATTGCTTCTTCTTTGTATGTTCCTATCTTATATACTCTTGTGGGAATGGTAATGTATATTGCTTCTTACTTTATTGCGCTGTCTATCTACCGGAAGAGAGAATTTTAGTATGAATTGGTTTTGAAGTAAAGACTACAAAGCGTTCTTTAAGGCTATTTATCAACAAATAATTCAAACAAAAAAACAGCCACAACATTTGATAAACTAAGCAAACAAGATCTCAAAAATATAGCCGATATGATTGGTGATCAAGCTTGAGGGATAAGCACTTTTACAAAAGTTAATTGTGTCCTCTATACACATGTATTATAGTAAAAGATGCAGTTTTAAAATGAGAAAGGAGATTATATGGGGAATTCGTTTAAACAGGCTTCAAATGTATCAAAAATCGCTTTTATTGCTACACTGATTTTGTATATTATTATTGTAGCATCTTTTATTCCGTCAATTGTATTTGCGGGAGCTTTCTTTGCTATAGTAATTAAAATAGCAGCAGCACTTTTAATCTTAGTAACAATCCTAGGAATGATTTATTCGCTCTTCATTAAAGGCGGTCAAAAATTTCTTTTTTTACTGTTACATGCCGCTTCTTTATTTATTGTGTTGTTTAGTATCTCTGCTTTTATGCTCGCTAAAAGCGCTGAGTTGACATAGTGAAGAGGAATTACATATGCAAAAAAGGCAGGAGAAACCCTGCCTTTTTTATTTTTGTATGATTTCAAGAGGACTCGTATGTTCTGGAGAGGCACTGCTGACTATTTGGCTAAACTTGTTTAACAAGAAGAAAAGAAGGAAAAGGAAGAAAAAGGAGATGTGATAATTTGGAAATAGTCATAACTGTGACAGCGGGTATGGGTTTTCTTCTCTCTTTTTATCTTTTTTATTTTTACCCTGTTATAAGTGAAAGCAAGGGGAAACCCTTGAGTGAAAGGCAAATCTATATGATGAGAGGGCTAGCCGTAATTGTTCTTTTAGCCAGCGCTATAACGGGAAGTCATTTTGCCTAAACAGGATTGTGCTATTGATCAGCGATCTCTTTATCTAAAATGCTAATGAATAAATCGTATGCTGCCACTATCAAGATAGGTGGGGTAAAAAAGAGAGGAAGTTAATACAATGAAATGGTACAAACATGCGCTCATTCCTTTCGCCATAGGATTTTTAAGCTTCGTATGTTTTATGATTTATAGTAAAGCAGCAGGAAATACGAGTCTTCAGCTAAACCAGGCGCTGTTTATTTCAATAGGTATAGGTATTGGAGCAGTCCCGGTCTCGTTTTTTGTAGAATATCAAAAGAACAAAGAAAATAAAAAGTTTCATAGCTAAGTTATTTACGGAATGGCCCCTAGTTCTTTATTTTGTTGGAAAAGGTGGCGTATTTTATATCTATCTAGTCCTCATGAACTAACCTATTGATATGTTAGGATTAGATGAAACAACTTTTTTAGGCGTTAAAGTCTGTAATCTATGAAATTCATGTAACTAAGCATCCCATGGATTCGAATGTAATTAAATCAACGGGGATAGTCCTGGAGTTCACTCGTTAATTCTTCTACACTGTTAAATTATGTTGATGGAACTCTGCACACATCTCGGCTGAATCCTATTAAAGAGCTGAAAAGCCACTAATTACTATCAGTGGCCTAGAGAAATCCTTATTATCGCTGTTCTGATTCAACCAAAATTTTAACTTGGTTTTTTTCCTTAATCAGGCTTTCGAATCCTTCTTCAATTACATCGTCTAGAGCTATCTTTTTCGTTACTAACTTTTCGGCTGAGAAGTAGCCTTTTTGCATAAGAGATAATACCGCTGGGAACACGTTACGATAGCCAATGATTCCTTTAACAGTTCGTTCTTTAATTACAATATCATTTGGTAGAATTTCTGCTCCTTTTTCCCATATGCTAACGATAATAGTTTCTCCACCAATTCCTGTAGATTGGATTGCTTGGCGTAATACAATAGGTACGCCTGTTACTTCAAAAGATACATTTACGCCACCGTCAGTTAATCTACCAATTTCAGCTACCGTATCTTCAACTTCAGCAGGATTGATGATGATTGCTCCTAATTCTTCTGCTTTCGCTTGTCTTTCTGGAGATAATTCAACTGCATAAATATCGGTTGCACCTGCTGCTTTCAACGCTTCAATGACAAGAAGTCCAATGGGGCCACATCCAAATACAGCAACTTTGTCTCCTGCTTTCACTTTACTTGAACGTACTGCATAAAGAGCTACTGCCGCTGGTTCTACTAGAGCACCTTGTTCATAAGATAAATCATCTGGAAGTTTGAATAAAAGTTCTTCGTCTACAGCAACATATTCACTAAGACCTCCACCGCCTCCGGCTAAACCTAAGAATCCCATTTGTTCATCTAGGTTATAAGCACCTTGGTGTCCATGTGTAGCAAAGATTGGCTCAACTACCACACGATCACCCACTTTATAACGAGTTACACCTTCTCCAATCTCTACTACTTCACCTGAGAATTCATGTCCAAGCGTCACTGGAGCAACCTCATTAGTGAGAGGGTGCGGTCTATCAACTGGAATAAAGATGGGACCGCCTAAGTATTCATGCAAATCACTACCGCAAATTCCACACCATTTAACTTTCATTTTTACCTGACCAGCCTGTACAACCGGTTCATTTATTTCTTCAAGACGAATATCTTTTTGATTATGCCATCTTAGCGCCTTCATATACTACATCTCCTTGTGTCATTTCTTTTACTATACCTATAAGTATACAATCAGATATGCTTATGGTAAATTTAGTTAATATTAACGATTGTTAAGTAATACTTAACTAAAAGAAAAAGAGGGCATTATGAATATTGAACAGTTAAAACATATGGTGGAAATAGATAAAACGGGTTCACTAAAAGAAGCAGCTAATAATCTGCATATTACGTTACCTGCACTAAGCCAATCTATAAAAAATTTAGAGAAAGAACTAAATATAATGATTTTTCATCGTTCTAGAAGAGGATCTATTCCAACTGAAGAAGGTCATAGGTTAATTGAAAAGGCCAATTCTGCTTTATTGAAAATTCAAGAATTTATGGATGAAGCAGAAGCGTATACAAATACAATGAATGGTGAAATAAAGATTGCAACCTACCCAGGACCAATGGAGATTCTCGTTCACTTAATAACAGAAATTAAAAGAGAATATCCGAACATAAAGGCTTCTGTCTATGAAAATAGCACCGAGTATATTATAGATAAAGTTCTAGAGGGGGAGGTAGATGTAGGTTTTATTACTTATACAGAAAAAGAAGAAACAAAGTATCGGAACTTGGTATTTAAAAAGTTATTAGATGGCCATATGGTAGCTGCAGTAAATAAGAAGTCGCCATTAGCCAAACAAAGACTCATTACTGAAGAGATGTTGCTCAACCAGCCAATTGTTTTATATAACGATAAATATATTCAGGAATTTATGAAAGGTTTTAGTTCATTACCATTTGATATCTTGTTTACTACCAATAATGTAGATACAATTCGTAATACATTGGAAAATAATACGGCAATAAATATAGGATTTGACTACGCATTTAAAACAGATGCCGGCTTATCTAGAAGTGATCAATATGTAGTCGTTAACTTTGCTCCTCCGCATTACAAAACTTATTCTTTTGGCTACTTTTATAACGCTAATAATGGTCTTTCTAGAATAATAAGAGAATTCTTAAAACGGATTCATAGAACTATAGTAAATAACGAATTATAAAGAATAAAGGTTAAAAAAGAATTATTTCAGAGAGAGGGAAATGTGTGAAACGTCATTTAACCTTAATTTTATCGTTATGTAGTAGTTTACTTGTTTTTTTATTGTCACTGTTTCAATGGGATTTAGATGATCGGATAGGGAAATACGTAAGTCCGTATATATGGTTATTCTTTGTCATTCCTTTCTTTTTACTACTAACGCTGTGGACAGGAATTTATCTGTTTAGCAGTAGAAAGTGGCTGCCTTTAGTCATTCAAGTGATAACCGTTGTGCTGTGGTTCTTCATTCCGTTTGAGCAGCTTAATTTAGACATAAACTTTAAACTCCATCAGCAGAAGAGAGAAGAAGTGGCAGCTAAAATACAAAAAGGTGTTCTGAAACCCGATGAAGCCAACTATCCATCGTTCCATTTTTTACCCAATGAACCCGACCTCTCATCACTAATTGATCTGCCGAAAGAGTATGTGAGCGTATCTAGAGGTCGAGATGATGTCGCAGTAGAAACCAAAGGAAAGGCAACCTCCGTACTTTTCTTTACAAACCTTGGGATCTTAGGTCATTTCTCAGGCTTTGTGTATGACCCAAACAACCGTAAACCTTCATCGGGCGATTTTGGTCTGAAGTTTGAAGAAATAAAAAAGTTACAAAGGAATTGGTATTATATATCTTATTAGTAAAAAAACGAGCCTGGGACAAACGTATGTTAGCTCAAGTGAAAAACGGACCCTTGATCAACATGTTTGATGGGTGGTTCGTTTTTTTTGTTAGGATGAACGTAGATTTCACCTGTTTAGATTTCTTGCTTTATTCATTACTAAGAAGCGCAGTTTAGTTGAAAAATAACTAAAAGAATAAAAAGTGAGAATTTTTAAGAAAATTTTAATAACTGTCTAAGAAACTTCTAATTTCTCCTTTATTTTTTTGTAAGTTGTCTCCTTTAAAATAAAAGTAATCGAGTAGCCCACCTTATTTTGAATGGTTGAAAGCTCAATAAGGTTGTATGACGAAAATACGAATGGGTAACCTCACTACTTAAAATGGAGGCTGATGTACACTTATGAATCTAGAGGTTTTTCGAAATTACTCCTTGCAGCATTTGAAGAAAGATATACTATCGGGTATTGTTGTTGGCATTATAGCTATACCTTTAGGGTTAGGATTTGCGATAGCTTCTGGAATATCGCCTGTTACAGGACTTTATACAACGATTGTAGCGGGCTTGCTAATTGCTATTTTAGGTGGATGTAGGTTTCAAATCGCGGGACCTACCGGTGCATTTGTTCCTGTTTTATTAGGGATTGTGTTGCAATATGGTTATGAAAACTTATTAATTGCCGGCTTTATGTCTGGCATTCTCCTCATTATCTTTGCGCTATGTAAAGTAGGAGCTTTAATCAAGTATTTTCCGTCCTCTATTATTATAGGATTTCAGTCGGGAATTGCGCTGATTATCTTTAGCGGGCAGATACCAAACTTCCTTGGGCTGCACGCGATTGATAAATTTCAGTTTTTTCATTTGAATATAAAAGAGATCTTTGGTAATTTACACTTCATCAACATCTATAGTATCGCTACAGCAGGATTGTGCTTAGCTACGATTTTAATTGTTCTTTACTTTTCGCCTAAGTCGCTGGGAATGTCTTATTTACTCGGAATTATTGTATCAACGGGCTTGGCATCTTTTTTCTTTGCAAATCAGTTTGAAACCATTGGTTCCATTTACGGAGAGATACCTCGTCATTTTCCGGCGCCAGCGTTTCCAGATATAACAGTGGAGAGGGTGGTCACTCTTTTACCTTCTGCATTTGTCATTGCTATACTTGTAGGGTTACAATCTTTACTGACAGCTCGCGTTGCAGATGAAATGACAAAATCAAAGCACAGCAGCAAAAAAGAGCTGATTGGCCAGGGAATCGTAAACATGGTAACGCCGATATTTTCAGGTATTCCCGCGGCAGGAGAGATTGCAAGAACCGTTACCAATATTAAAAACGGCGCTTCATCTCCAATTGCAGGAATCACGCACGCTATCTTTGTGTTGATTGTGCTCTTGGTGCTCGCTCCGTACGCTTCATACGTGGCGCTTGCCAGTCTCGCTCCAGTTTTGATGGTCGTAGCGTGGAATATAAGTAAAAAAGAACAGTTTGCAAAAGTGATAAAAGAAAGATCATTTCATTCGCTGGTTTTACTCACGACCTTTTTGTTAACGGTATTTACAAACTTGACAGTAGGAATAGCCGTTGGATTATGCCTGTGTGGTGTACGCTTTATGGTGAAAAAGAGTCAAGAAAAACAAAAGCTATTAAGAAAAACTGGTTAATGTAAACATATAAAATAATAAGCGTAAAAACCCCCGCTGTAGGCTTAGACAGTGGGGGTTTTAGTAGTAATGAAAAAGACTATCTCAATTACTTTCCTTCAAACCAACAGCGGGCGTTATCAAAAAGCATGTGTTGAATCTGCTGTTCGGTTACGCCTTTTCTTTTTAATTCCGGCACGACTTCTTCTAACACAAAGCTCATTGACCATTTTGGAAAACGTTCTTCAATTACGCCTTCTGGAAACCAGTCCATTGTACAGCAGTAGTCTTGTGAGAGAAACATGCGGTTTGAGTATCCTTGTTTGGCTAACTCAATGACCGTGTTATTTCTATTTTCAGTTGAACATTCTCTTGTCAAACCGTAGCGGTCCATACCGATAAAGGCACCTTGCTTTAAAATATTTGAAATATACTCGAGGTTATCCGTATCTCCCGTATGTCCAATCAGAATTTGATTTGGATTAGCGCCTTCATCTAGTAAGATGTCCAGCTGCTTTAAGCCTGTGCCGCTTGCAGGATGTGAATGGGTCATAATCGGGACGCCCGTTTTTTTATGAGCTCGTGCGACAGCGCGCATTACTTTTTCTACATCGGCGGTTATGCCAGGTGCATCCGTAGCGCATTTTAGAAAGCCTGCTTTAATCGACGTGTTTTGAATACCGACTTCGATATCTCGAACAAACAGATCTGCCATATAGTCAATGCTACGAGTTTGAAAATGGGTAGGGATGTAGTTATACGTATAAATTCCCGTAGCTGCGATGATTTGAGTGTCCGTTTCACGGGCAATTTTTTCAATAAAACGAATATCTCGCCCTTGTTCCATCACCGTAGGATCACAGATGGTTTTGACTCCGAGCTTCTTTGCACGATTTACTTGTTCGACTGCTTTTGCGATTTCTTGTTTTTCATCATATAAATGAGGAAACTGTGCGTGAACAGATTCAGAACGAACGCGCATATGCTCATGAATTAACGTTAGCCCTAGTTCTGACGCGTTGACTGGGCCTGTTACAGAATTGATAAATGTCATAGTATGATTCCTTTCATAATCTACTTGTAAATTAAAAAGCGGGTGACCAGGTACATTTTTAATTTAATGTGTTTTTTATATATGGACTACCGTTATAAAAAACACATATTGCATTATACAACATATTTATTGTCTTACACAACAGGCGGTATTTTTACTCCCTATGACAAAAAATCCTTCTTTCAAAGTGGAAAGAAGGACCATTCATATTGATGATTACCCAGCATTTACGCTGTAATGATCACCGTTTAATTTACGAAATTTTAGATAGCTGCCAACTCTCCAAATAACAATATATATAAAGGCTAGCGTCATCGTTAAGACCGCGAAGTCTATCGAATCTAAACCTTTAAAGTACTGGCTCAAAGCCATTCTTATGAAGATAATAGCAATAATCACATATTTAAAATTTTTATTTGGCTTTGAGTAAATGAAGCCGTCTTCTCTTACTTCATAGTCCGTTTGGCTAAGCATAATGAGCCCGAATATAACACCTAATACACCAGCAATAAGCATTTCCCAGTAGGGTGGTAAGTGAAAGGGCTGGCCCGGTATGTGCATCAGCTGACTTAGACTAAGTGAAAATGCAATCAATATGAAAAAAATAGGTGCTAATATACCAAGTCCATTCTTTTTAATGGGCTTATTTTTCTTTTTCATCTTTCTCCAAATAATGAGTCCAATAAGAGCGATAACAACTATATAAATAAGCAGCATTTCCATCGTTATTTTGCCTCCTTTTTTATTTCTACGTTCGTACAATCCACTATTTAGTATAAACAATAAAAGGATGAAGATAAAAGTGCATTCTTTCATTTTTTACACATGAGAATTCTCACTATTTTTTATCACTGCCCTTGTAGGTTTTGGTATACGCCACATTAACTGTTTCTTTTTTTTTTACCACAATATGTTAGAATTGTAGAAAACGAGAAAACATAGTGCAAGCAGGTTCCGTTTACACGCTGCCATAGTTATAGAGGTGAATGAGTTGAGGTTAGGAAATCAGCTAGAAAAATTAAGAGAAGAACAAAAAATGTCTCAAGAAGAGGTTGCTAAGCAAGTGGGTGTATCTGTACAAAACATACATAAGTGGGAAAATAATCAGAGCTACCCTGGAATTCAGCATCTTTTGAAGCTAGGGGACATCTATGGAACAACCATTGATGAATTTATTAAAAGTGATGCTGCGTTACAAAACAAAATAAACATTAGCGAAGAAGAAAAAGAAGACGACGATGAACTGCTTCACCCAGGTTTTTATATCGGAATTGGTATTATGTTTCTTGGTACTTTTCTTAGCTTGATTATCGGCAATCTTACAATCACGATGGTGACCAACATCGCTGGAATGTTAATTATTTGTTTTTATAAAGAGATTTTAAAACTTTTGAAAGATATCAAAAAGGATTTTTACGAACAAGGATAAAAGAGCAAGCTACGTAAGCCATCCGATGAAATAGCAGAAAAATAATGAGGTGTACCGGGTGAAAGAGTTAAATTTAAATTTTATGATCATATCTTTTTTATGTTTAGTAAGCTATTACTTATTGCGAGTAGGAACATACGCTTTAGCCAGTAGGTATATAGACAAAACGCCTGAAGGAAGTGTTTCCAATTGGGCGCTTAGTGTACTTATTAGAGGCGGTAAAAAAATGGAGTTCAGTGATTATGTCACGTGGGCAGGGTTTTGTATGTTTTTGTACCTTGTGTAGTTACATTAAAAAGTAAGGAACTATCTTCTTATTTTAAAAGGAAAAAGCGCTGTCTCACATGGTCTTTGAGCTCAAATGATAAAAGGGTGAAAACATATAAAACCCTTAAAACGAATAGTATAGGTTATCAATGAAACCTAAAGCAAAAAGGTGGCGTAGTGATGATCAAGTCAAAGCTTTTGTGGAAAGTTATTGGCCTAGAAATCTTAGTTATCTTTTGGTTTGTGGTAAACGGTGCATACGTGAGCATGACGCATCCTACTGCACATTATCTTCAGTTTTTAGGAATCGTCCCTTTGGCGATTGGAATAGCATTTTATCTAACAAAAACAAAAAAGTGGCCGCATTTTTTCTCCTTTCAACAAAACATGTCGTTTAGAACGAGAATCCTGTTTCTTTCTCCGCTTCTTTTGTATTTGCTTATTATCCTCATTGGCAACAAAGGTGTACACGGCAATTCCATTACTGATCTTGTTCTTATTTTGCTTACCCAAACTCTAGTCATAGCATTTGTAGAAGAGATGGTATTTAGAGGATTTATCCTTAATCTGCTGTTATCAAAAAGCTATAAAGTGGCGGTTCTTCTATCATCGTTTCTATTTGCCTTTACGCACAGTTTGAATATACTAAGCGGTCAATCGGTAGCAAATACAATTTTTCAAATTTTATTTGCATTTGTTATTGGGATGGTACTGGCTTTGCTGATCGTTAACGGTCAATCGATTGGAATTACGATTGCATTCCACGGCTTAAACAATTTTCTCCAGTTTACAAGCCCTGTCGACGCTAACGATTCTTTCCTTGTTAATTACGCGCTGCTTTTATTTTTAAGCGGATATGCCTTTTATTTATGGAATCGAAAATCTACTTTACTTGTTTCTCAACATCAGATTAGTAGCTAATCAAAAGAGACTGCAACAACAGTATTTTAGTTAAAGAAAAATCTGAACGATGAATGGAGATTCTTGATGGAGAATCAAACTCGTTCGGATTTTTTGTTGTTGTGATGAACGTAGGTTTCGTTTATGTGGGTGGGTGCTTCTAGCGGTTGATTGGAGGGCAGGGCGAAGACTCCTGCGGGAAAAGTGGAATAGGTGAGACCCCGCAGGAACGTAAGTGACGAGGAGGCTCACCGGCCGCCCGCGGAAATCAACAGCGGTGTAGCAAGTGACCTATACTAGCTCTTTTCTCCAATTTGCTCGCCTGTAGATTGAATTGCTTTAGTTATGTCTCACTCTCTTTTTAGAGTTCCGAAGCAGGTATTAATCTCTCCAAAGCTGAATAACTCTTGTGACTAATAATGCTGCTAAATTTAATTGGTTGAGATCTTATTAAACGCAAAAGGGGAGAAAGATATGTTTGAAGAAAAGGTAGGTATTATTACGGGTGGAACGTCGGGGATTGGTTTAGCAACAGCGGAATTACTCGCAAAAGAGGGCATGCATGTTGTGATCGCTTCTAGAAATAGTGAAAAAGGAGAAGAAGCTCTTTCTAGATTAAAAAAGTGGTCTCCTCGATCTCTTTTTATCAAAACCGATGTGACGAATAGTTAAGATGTTAAAAACCTTGTTAACCAAACATACTCTACATTTGGAAAAATTGACGTGGGCTTTAACAATGCGGCTAACACAGAGGCGTCCTCTAGTGCTACGCATGAATTCAAAGAAGAAGACTTTGACCATTTGATCAACGTTACGTTAAAAAGTGTATGGCTTTGTATGAAGTATCAGCTGCAGGTAATGACCAAACAAAACAGCGGTGTAATTGTAAATACATCATCAATGGATGCGATTTTATGCTCAGCGGGGACTGGCGTATATGCGGCTGGAAAAAGCGGTGTGATCGCTTTAACGAAATCAGTTGCTCAAGAATATGGCCATCAACATATAAGAATTAACTCTTTTTGTCCAGGCGCATTTCGTACGCCTATGTTAGAAGAAAGATTTTCAGATCTAACTTCAGAGGAAAAAGCAAAGCTCAATGAATCCTATCAAAAGCTAAACGCGCTAGGCAGAATTGGTGATCCCCTTGAAGCGGCAAAAGCAGTAAAGTGGCTTCTCTCGGATGACGCTTCTTTTGTTACGGGTCAAAACATTATTGTAGATGGTGGAATTGGGTTTAGGTTTGAGTAAGATTAATGAAATAAAAAGGTATTTAAGGGGGTGTGTATGTCTTTTATTCTAACTAATTGTATGGCCATTAGTATAATGTTTGTGATACTACTTTTTGTAAGTATCGTATGTAACAAAAGAATAGCTGCTCTTTTTAGTTCCTTAGTTACTGTATTATTCGGTTTATTTTTACTTTTTTACGCTTTTGCCAACGTAAGCGGATTTGATGCTCTAGACATTCAAATAAAAGGTTTGATGATTATCGGAGAAGGTTTGATCTTACTCGTGATTACAAGTGTATTCATTTCCGCCCAAGAGGCAAAAAAGAAAACTCTCTAAAGTCAGAAATAAAATAGCTGCTAAAGGCGGTGGTGAAATGGCAATTGGAGTTGCATTACTTGTTTTAGTATTAGGTCTGATGCTTGCAAGCGGACTAAGCCAAGGAAAATCGGCTAAAAGAAAATATATAGTGTGGGGAACAACAACCATAGTGATCATAGCTCCGTTCTTTTCATGGGCTGTTTCAATTTTGTTTGCAATTAGCCAGGAAGAAGGTTTTGCAGGAGTTGCCTTAATGATGTTATTGTTTCCGTTTTTCTTTTTAGTAGGACTTGTTACGCTGTTAATAGGAGTCTTTAAGAAAGAGAGTGCGAATAAATCTATTTAAGAAAAAGAAAGAACAATCAAGAGTAAAGCTGATAGTAATATGACTCCGAAATAACTAAAGTAAAATCTTTAATCTATTAATAAAAAAAGCCAATTCGAGTTAAATTCGAATTGGCTTTTTCATTTTTGGGAACCATCGTTGTACAAATAAACTTTTGACTAAAGTATGAATCTCTTTTATTCCTCTTCTGGTTTTGAAGATAGCACTTCTTTTTTTAGAAAGAAGCATAAAACAAAGGAAATGATCGTAAGCACAAACGCGTAAGTATAGATATGCTGAAATGATTCAATAAATAAAACTTTGATTTTTATAAATAATTCTGGAGTAAGGCCGTTTGGAATTCCTCCTGCTACCAGGCTATTCATATTATCTGCCATACTTTTTGGTAATTCATCACCTAAACTACTTAGCTTTGAAGTAAGTGTGGAAGATAATAGTGTACCAAACATACTTACTCCCACAGTTGCGCCAATAGACTGAAACAATGGAACGGTTGCTAATGCAATCCCTTTGTGTTCTTTTTCTACGGATTCTTGAACAATTAAGTTATCTCCCCCAAACATGACGCCTAAGCCAAGCCCTGTGATGAAAAAGAAAACGATAACCTGCAGGGTAGTGGTACTAATATTTAACTTAGAAAATAAATAAAAGCCGATAACAGGCATAATGAAAGAAATCACGAATAATTCGCGGTACCGAACTTTTGTTAATAGAAATCCAGAAACGATTGAGGTTGCAACAGCACCTATCATCATGGGCAAAGTTAAATACCCAGATTCCGTAGGGGTAAGGCCTAATACGTTTTGTGCAAAGTAAGGGAACGATGAGAATGATCCCATTAATCCACAACCTACAGTAAAAACAAGCAGCGATAATACTAAAATATTACGATTTTTAAATAGATGCAGCGGTACGATAGGTTCAACCACTTTTGATTCTACCCAAATGAAAAATCCAATTAAAAGTACGCCTACGCATAGTAGCGAAATGATGAATGGAGAGCTCCACGCATATCCTTCGTTCTCGACCAAAACAGGCGTAATTAATAACGAAATGATCGCAGCTACCAGAAGAACGGCTCCAGCCCAATCAATCTTTACTTTTTTTCTTTCATGTGTTTCTTTTAACCCACTTGCTAAAAAAATGACTGCTATTAATCCTACAGGAATATTTACGAAGAAAATCCAGTGCCAGCTTGCTTGATCTACAAAAAAGCCGCCCATTAACGGACCTAAAAGCATAGGGATAAACATAACTGGACCCATAAACGCTTGAACTTTTGCTCGTTGTTCAACAGGGAATAAATCACTCGAAATCGTCATGGCTAATGGCATTAAGCCACCCGCGCCAAGTCCTTGAATTCCTCGTCCAATTAAAAGCATAATCATAGAATGAGAAAGGCCGCATATAATAGATCCTCCAATAAAGAAGGCCATAGAAGCGAAGTAGACTTTTTTTTGACTAAATAAATCGGCTAATTTTCCTAGTATAGGCATAAAAGCAGATAGCGCTAGCATATAGATTCCTGCAACCCAGCCATACATAGATAATCCGCCAAGATCACGTATAATCGTTGGCATGGCTGTATTTACCACCGTTTCATCAAGCTCAGAAAAAATGATTCCAATCATCAATCCAGCCATTACTAATACTTTATTGTTTTTATTATTTGAAACTTGTTCTCCAACATTTGAGATGTTTTCCATATTGCGTTTCCTCTCGTGAAATTAGTAGAAATAGTCACTAAACAACATGTGAATCATTTCTCGTTATTATCTCTATTAGTCTCTCGGGGATTTGGGTTTCTAAATCTCGGTGTTCTAAATTCAGCACCATCTCCCCAAGGTCCGCGCCCAAAACTTCTTGGACCATGCTCTGGATCACCACCAAAAAATCTGTGGTGAGGTCCAAATCCTCGTAGGTCATTATGGCGTCGAAATTCTTGATTTTCATCATGACCTTGTTTTAACATTTCTTCATCTAAATAAGTATTTAACTTTTGCATTAAATGTGAAAGAGTATCCTGCTCTTCTTCTGAAAGAACATCAAAGATGCCTGAGTTATTGTCTTGTTCCTCCGTAGCCTCGATAGCTTCTAGTCCGGATTCTGTTAGCTCAACGGAAAGTACTCGCCGATCTTTCTCAGATGGCGTACGAACAATGTAACCTTTTCTTTCTAACTTACTAAGTAATTCACCTATTGACTGAGGTCTCATATCCAGTAAGTACGACAGCTCTTTTTGTGTAGTTTTAGGCTGCAATTTTAATAATTTTAATATCCGTCCTTGCCCCCGGTGCTGATCACCTAGTGCTCCAGCATCTCTTCGATTAACAAAGTAGTGTCGCTGGTATCTTGCCAGCTGTCTCTGGAACCTGAAAAATTGATCAATCAAATCTTGCTCGTGTAAATATTCGTTATCTCTTTCATTCATGGTAAAAACCTCCTTGCTAATTAACGTTATCCTTATCTGCACAAAAAATTTTATCTTCTCAAAAAGATAAGGTACCTTATCAAATAGTAAAGGTACCTTACTAAAATGTCAATATCTTATAAAAAATATACTTTGACAAAGTTAAACATATAGATAAAAACTGAATAGTTGAAGAAAAGTCTTGCTAAGTAAATTTTGTTTTGAATAGCAGTAAACGTTTCTGTGGTGAAACTCGAAGAGCAGTTACTCCTTCTTAAATGATTATTCCTATAGATAAAGTGCAAATTACATTTCTTTTCGCGTGTTTATTTAAATTCACTGATGTTGACTTTTAAAAAAGAATATAAACAAAGTGGAAAGAAGCATAAAAACCCTACTATAACAGGGGTTTTTATGCTTTTATTACTATTCAAAAAATGATGGGTAAATCATACCTTACAATTCTGATAAAAATACTATAATATTTTATATAAGATATTATGTTTAATGTTTACCAACCTTAAAGGAGTGTGTATGATGCCGTTCAGTTATGTTTCTCACTTATATTGTCCTAAATGTAAAAAAGAATATAGTCCAAAAGAAAAATATCAATTATGTGAATGTGGCTCACCTTTATTAGTAGCGTATGATTTAGAGAGACTGAAAGAGAATCTAAGTCCAGAAGATGTCCAAAGCAGAGAACCGAATCTATGGAGATATCATGAATTGCTTCCAGTAGAAGATTCTAAAAATGTCGTTTCCTTAGGAGAAGGGATGACTCCGCTTATAAAAATGCCTAAGCTGGGTAAAGAAATGGACATTCCAAACTTATATATGAAAGATGAAGGCATTATTCCAACGGGATCATTTAAAGCTAGAGGCGCCGCTGTAGGGGTGTCAAAAGCAAAAGAACTGGGCGTTGAACAGTTAGCGATGCCTACAAATGGGAATGCCGGAGCCGCTTGGTCGCTTTATTCGTCACGCGCTGACATAAAAGCAACCGTCGTGATGCCAAAAGATGCGCCTGTTATTACACGAAATGAGTGTGCTGTCGCTGGAGCTGACCTTTACTTAGTAGATGGACTTATTAGCGATGCGGGTAAAATTGTCGGTGAAGCTATTAAAGCCTGGGGTCTATATGATGCTTCTACGCTTAAAGAGCCGTACCGAATCGAAGGTAAAAAAACAATGGGCCTGGAAATTGCTGAACAGTTTTCTTGGAATCTCCCTGATGTGATTTTATATCCAACAGGAGGAGGGGTTGGTTTAATCGGCATCTATAAAGCGTTAAATGAATTAAAAGAGCTTGGCTGGATTAAAGGTGATCTTCCTCGTTTAGTTGCGGTACAAGCTGAAAACTGTGCGCCTATTGTAAAAGCATGGAATGAAAGAAAACAAGAATCTGAATTTTGGCCGGATTCTTCAACCATTGCCTTTGGGATTAACGTACCAAAAGCAATCGGAGACTTTCTTGTTTTAGAAGCTGTATACAATACAAATGGATGCGCGATTGCGGTCGACGAAGATAAAATTGTGGAAGAACAAAAAAAGGTTGCACAGCTTGAAGGTTCGTTCATTTGTCGGGAAGGCGCGGCTACATTTCTAGCTGCACGCCGTTTACGAGAAGAAGGATGGATCAAAGAAAACGAAACGGTTGTGGCTTTAAATACAGGGCTTGGAGTTAAATATCCAAACACAGTAGATATTGAAGTCCCTGTTTTAGAGCGAAATGGCAGCCTTACTAAAAAATAAAGCAAGTAAAAAAATAGATCTTCTTCTAAGCGAAGGTCTATTTTTTTATTTTATCGCAGATAAAACGCTTATTTAATGTAAATAAATGTAATAAGTCTGAATCTTTATGTTCAAAACTATATGGGTGTATTTAGGTTTAAAGTTCGTCTTATGGGGTATCTAAGAGAAGAAAGAGAGTATCTTTCTATCCGGAAAAACAGCGTGGTGAGGGAGTGGAGCTGGCATATTACGCAAATTGAAGAATATTCCAAAAGTAGCACTATAAACCAGCCTGCTTTTACAGTAGAAAACTTACTTGAAGCCACGAATGATTATACGGAGAAAGGAGTTGAATTTTTATCCCTCGAATCCCAGCCAACTCTTAAAGTTTTATTCTATGGACCGAATCATCCATTGCTGCACTTGTTAGAACGAGCTTTATATTTATTTTAAGGCTACATAATTTTTGTAATAGAAACAGGGTATCTATTACAAAAATAAAGCTTATATCTAATGGGTTGTAACAATAATTGTCAGATAACCTGAGTGGAAATTGCTACCAATAACATTATGAATGCGCTATCTTTAACAACATTCAGCGACTGTAATTCCATCGAAAACGATCCCTATTTTAGGTGAAAATCGTTTTTTAAATAGCAATAAATTGTACGTTGAAATAAAAAAAGTTTATTTTGGTTTTAATTCATTTATTTGTTAGCGTTCCTTCCTCAGCATTTTTTGGCTTCAATCCCTTTAGCCATAACCTTTTTTAATATTTAACATCACATGAATAGTTTTTGTTTTTTACTTAAAAATAAAGAGAGTTACAACACATTTAAGTGTGAAATACAGTAAGTCAAATTTGACTTTACTACTCAGTCTTGTATAATCGTATACCGCGGAGGTGACGTAATGAAATGAAGTTTAATAAGAAAAAAATTAACGTCGTAGATATTGACAAAGCTAAAAAAAGCGTCTTTGCTACAGGAGTAGGAAACGCGATGGAATGGTTTGACTTTGGCTTGTACTCATATTTAGCCGTAATTATTAGTCAAAACTTTTTTAGCGCAGTTGAAAATGATCAGCTCAAATTAGTGTTCACATTTGCTACATTTGCGATTGCCTTTTTAATGCGTCCATTAGGCGGTGTTATATTCGGCAGAATTGGGGACAAGTTAGGAAGGAAAGTCGTTTTAACCACCACCATTATTTTAATGGCCTTTTCCACGTTACTCATTGGGTTATTACCTACATATGATCAAATCGGTATATGGGCACCCATCCTTTTATTAATTGCACGAATCATTCAAGGTTTTTCAACTGGTGGTGAATATGCTGGTGCGATGGTGTATATTGCAGAATCGTCTCCAGATAATAAGCGAAATGTGCTTGGAAGTGGACTAGAAATCGGTACACTTGTTGGTTATATTCTTGCTTCACTGCTAGCTAGCTTACTATTTTTTATTCTGTCGGATAAACAAATGGCCTCATGGGGCTGGAGAATTCCCTTCTTATTAGGATTGCCTTTAGGACTTATTGGTTTTTATTTACGAAGAAGTTTAGGGGAAACACCTATTTTTGAAAATGAACTTTCCAATGAAGACGAAGTTGAAGAAGAAAGCTTCCTCTCTATTTTAAAAAATCACAAAAAAGATGTGTTTGTTTGTTTCGTAGCCGTGGCTTTCTTTAACATCACAAACTACATGCTATTATCGTACATGCCTTCTTATTTGAATGAAATTATTGGTTTATCAAACACAGTTGGTACGGTATTAATTACGGCAGTTATGATTTTAATGGTGCCGCTTGCTCTTATGTTTGGAAAACTGAGCGACAAAATCGGAAACAAGAAAGTTTTCTTAATCGGTTTAGGCGGATTGAGCTTACTGTCAGCCTTTTCGTTCTATTTAATCAACTTAAATGGTTTAGTATTTGTTTCAATCGGTATTCTTATTCTAGGTGTTTTACTTGCTACGTATGAAGGAACAATGCCAGGAACGCTGCCAACAATGTTCTACACAGATATTCGCTACCGTACATTAGCGATCACGTTTAATGTTTCAGTTTCTATCTTTGGTGGAACGACGCCATTGGTTGCGACATGGTTAGTTCACGCAACGGGCAATCACTTGGCTCCAGCGTTCTATTTAACGATTGTGAGCATCATTGGATTCTTCGTAATCTTGTTCCTGTTTGCGAACACGGCAGGAAAATCACTCAAAGGTTCATACCCAACGGTTGCTTCTAAATCTGAATACAATGAAGCCGTTGAAAATCCAAAAGATTCATTATGGTGGCACACAGAGCAAACAGAAAAATAAAGTAAATAAACAGCAGCTGCATTAACTGCTGCGCAAAATATGAACACTTAAAAAGAGCCTTCTCCTTGTATCGCATAGAGAAGGCTCTTTTTATCATTCAATCATTTATCCCATTCCCTGTATTTGCTATCTTTGATTCTGTATGTTACGATTAAGTTAATTATTTTTGTTCGGTATAAGATTGAGAGAAGAGAAATGTCTTCCATAGAATTTTTTATCTTAAGATAGTATGGTTGGACAAGGGTAGTAATACAAGCGTGGAGTATTCCACACCAGGAGGCAACAATTATGGAACAAGGTACAGTGAAATGGTTTAATGCAGACAAAGGCTTCGGCTTTATCGAAATTGAAGGAGGAGACGATGTATTCGTACATTTCAGCTCTATTCAAGGTGAAGGCTTTAAATCATTAGAAGAAGGTCAAAAAGTAACGTTTGACATCGAACAAGGTCAACGCGGAGCACAAGCTGCTAACGTTCATAAAGTAGCATAATTAAAACTAAAAAAGACTCCACATAGGGGTCTTTTTGCTTTGGATTTTAATAATTTAAAAAGATTACGTAAAAAATAAGTAGAGACATTGGAGACAGAATGCTATCAAAGCAGAGCTACCTATATGTAAAATCCCGTGTCCTAAAAAATAGAAAAAACCCCCTTATGGTTATAAAACTGTATACTTTAGGAGTACATATACGCCTGAAGGTCTCAAAAATAACTATCCTTCGCTGGATTAACACATTATATTTCCCGATAAATAAAGTTAAAAATTTGATTATTTTTGATACGAGAGAGGATGAGGAATATGAGTATAAGCTTATTTTCCAATGGAGAAATTGTAAATATAAAAGCATCTAATGAAAAAGTGATCATCTTAAAAAGCCATTACGTAAAAAATATGAAAAGATACTCTTATACAGTGGATAAATATCCAAGTACGTTTTTCTTTGAAGAAGAATTAATGAAACATGAATAAATATTGATTTATAGTTTGGATTTTGCCTATACTGTGCTATACTGAATTTACCATTTGTATTGCGATTACTATTTTTGTATTAATAAGCCCTATTCCTCGGTGGATAGGGTTTTATTATGACATTTTCAAGGAAATGAAAAAGACAGACTCCATGGAGTCTGTCTTTTATATTTATGATGGATTACGCTTTTTGAACGTTAGAAGCTTGAGGGCCGCGTTGACCTTGTTCTACGTCAAATGTAACTGCTTGACCTTCGTCTAAAGATTTGAAGCCTTCGCTTTGGATTGCTGAGAAATGTACAAATACATCGTCTCCGTTTTCGCGTTCGATGAATCCAAAACCTTTTTCTGCGTTAAACCATTTTACTTTACCTTGTTCCATAATTGTTGCCTCCTAGTGTGACACGCACACATTGTATTACTATCCTTGCTCAAATCTATAGACGAAAGTTATGTAACTTATCAATCTTTGCCGAACAAAAATAATTCTTCTTAAACTTAACAGAAATAGGGACTTATTGCAAGGGTAGAGTCTGTACAGCTACAATTTCTCTTTTATCTATGTTTGCACTATGTGAGCTAAAAAACGATACGTAAGCCTCCTTAGTTCAAATAAAGAGAATGTTTGTGGTACACTTAAATAGTAAAAAACATTTAAAAGTGAGGAATTATATGAACACAACTAAAAAACATCACAGGCCTAAGCGGCTAAAAATTGCTTTCCGAGCATTAATGGTCATTATCGGAGGAATTATTGCAGCTTACGGCTTAGAAACTGTCTTAATTCCAAACCATGTTTCAGATGGAGGGGTAACAGGCATTAGCATCGTTGCTTCAAACCTATTTGGCTTGCCACTTGGGGTTCTCATCGCCGTTATCAACATTCCTTTTGTATGGTTAGGATATCAACAAATCGGTAAAAGTTTTGCCATCTTTTCAATCCTCGGAATCGTTTCATTAGCTGTCGGTACAAGCCTCATGCATCACACTCCAGCGATTATTGAAGGAGATACACTACTCGTAACCGTTGTCGGCGGTATTATCCTTGGGTTTGGAATGGGAATTGCACTTCGTAACGGCGGGGCCTTAGATGGCATCGATATGCTGGCCGTGCTGCTTTCTCGAAAACTGCCGTTTGGAACAAGTGATCTTATTTTGTTCTTAAATGCATTTGTATTTATTTTCGTTTCATTAGTATTTGGTCTGCAAGGCGCGATTCTTTCTGCAATTGCTTACTTTATTGCATCCAAAGTTATTCACATCGTAGAGGTAGGGCTAAGCGGATCGAAAACCTTCCAGATTATCACTTCTCAGCCTGCGTTAATGGTAGAGACAATACGTGATCGTTTAGGTCGAAGCGCTACATACAAAGAAGCTTACGGCGGTTATTCTCATGAAAAATTTAAGGAAATCACATGCGTAATCAACCGTTTGGAAGAAAGTAAAATGAAAGAAATTATCAATGAAATTGACCCAACGGCTTTTGTTACAGTATATGACGTAGCGGAAGTTAAAGGCGGTAATTTCAGAAAGAATAATATTCATTAAGTTCACCAATCACTACATTTGTACGAACACTCTGCAATAATCCACTTTTAGGTTGGGGTGTATAGATAAGAAAAGCAGCGTGATGTTTTACATCCGCTGCTTTTTTATATCGCAAAATCCGCTTGCGTAGCGGAGGGCTTTAAAACCGGATATGCTAAAAAAGTGAAACGGTCAGAATTAAGGTGGATAAGGTATCAGCAGACATTAATGTGATAATTTTTCTCTTCATCCAACAAATCCAACAGAAAAAATCTCTGAACATAAAAGAACAGAGATTCAACAGAATGATGATTCTTATATAATACAAAGGATGACTTTTCCTGTCTCAGAAAGGTCATTTTTATTGTAACACCAGCAAGGTCTTAACGCTGTGAGATATCTCACAGCTAGGAAGGAAAAAATCTGTTATTGTGTAGAAGTCGGAGTAAACTTTCTTGATTATGTGCGCTTCTTTCATATGTATCGAACCTGCTGACTGAGATCAGCAGGTTTTTTTTATAGTATCACTTTCTCTATGAGGTAAGGGAAAAGACCGGGAAATCTTTATAGACAAATAGACTTTATACCATTTTACCTATACGTAAAATAGGTTAAAATAAAGAGGTGAGGCATGGAGAGAAAAGAGTTAAATAAGAGGTGCGTAACATTATAATCACAATTTATCTTAAAGGGTTATAACGGTGATTATACTAAATGGTGAACGTTGAAAGGGGATACATAGTTTTGAACACAAAATATCTAGATTTACTTGCACAAAAGTATGATACGGAAGAAAAAGTGGTAACCGAAATTATTAACCTTGAAGCTATTCTTCATCTGCCAAAGGGGACCGAGCATTTTGTCAGTGATTTACACGGCGAATATCAAGCCTTTCAGCACGTGCTGCGAAATGGTTCAGGAAATGTAAAAGAGAAAATCAAAGACCTTTTTAAAGATGTATTATCTGACAAAGAAATCAATGAATTTGCGACATTAGTGTATTACCCTGAAGAAAAATTACCGTTGATTAAAGCACAGTTTCGAAACAAAAAGGAACTCTATCAATGGTATACAGAAATCATTGATCGTATGCTTAATCTCATTTCGTACGCTTCTTCTAAATACACGCGTTCTAAACTGCGTAAAGCATTGCCGGATCAATTTGTGTACATTATTGAAGAACTGCTATATAAAACGGATGAATTTACAAATAAAGAACAGTACTATACAAAGATTGTTCAGCAGATTATTTCTCTAGGACAAGCCGATAAGCTTATTATAGGCCTTGCTTATACGACGCAAAGGTTGGTTGTGGACCATCTGCACGTAGTAGGGGACATTTATGACCGTGGACCTGAGCCGGATAAAATTATGGATACGCTCATTAATTATCATTCTGTTGATATTCAGTGGGGAAATCACGATGTGCTGTGGCTAGGCGCTTTTGCGGGTTCAAAAGTGTGCTTAGCTAATATTATTCGTATCTGCGCGAGATACGACAATCTAGATATTATTGAAGATGTATATGGCATTAACCTGAGACCGCTGCTTAACTTGGCGGAGAAATATTATGATGACAATCCTGCTTTTAGACCAAAAGTAAGCTCGAGTGACAAACTATCCGATCACGAGCGACTGCAAATTACGAAAATTCATCAGGCCATTGCGATGATTCAGTTCAAGCTTGAAAGTCCGATTATAAAAAGACGTCCTTTCTTTAATATGTCAGAAAGGCTGTTGCTTGAAAAAATTGATTATGATAAAAATGAAATTACGATATACGGAAACACGTATCCGCTAGAAAACAGCTGCTTTGCAACGGTTAATCCGGCGCAGCCTGATCAGCTATTAGAAGAAGAAGAGCAGGTAATGGAAAGACTGCTGCTTTCCGTGCAGCATTCGGAAAAACTGGCGAGACATATGAAGTTTCTGATGAAAAAAGGCAGCCTTTATTTAAAATACAACGGAAACTTATTAATACACGGCTGCATTCCTTTAGATGAAGAAGGAAACATGGAGAAAATGACGATAGAAGATAAAACGTATGCAGGCCGCAACTTGCTTGATGTGTTTGAACATTATTTGCAAGAGGCTTTTGCACATCCTGAAGAAACGGATGATTTGGCCACAGATATGGTCTGGTACCTATGGACAGGAGAATATTCATCACTCTTTGGGAAACGCGCAATGACGACGTTTGAACGATATTTTATCAGTGATAAAACAACGCATAAAGAGAAGAAGAATCCATACTACTATTTACGGGAAAATGAGGAAGTCTGCCAAAACATCCTCGCAGAATTTAATCTGAATCCTGATCACGGTCATATTATTAATGGTCATACGCCTGTCAAAGAAATTGAAGGAGAAAACCCGGTCAAAGCAAATGGAAAGATGATTGTTATTGACGGCGGTTTTTCAAAAGCGTATCAGTCTACAACAGGGATTGCTGGATATACATTATTATATAATTCTTACGGCATGCAGCTAGTCGCTCACAAACACTTTAATTCAAAAGAAGAGATTTTATTAGAAGGAACGGACGTCTTATCCGTAAAGCGATTGGTTGACAAAGAGCTAGAAAGAAAAATGGTTTTAGAAACAAACGTCGGAGAAGAATTGTTAAAAGAAATTTCTATTTTAAAAGATTTAAGAAAATATCGCTATAGTTAAAGATAAAAAAAGAGCAGTATGCCCCTGGGCGTCTGCTCTTTTTTATTTAGCGGTGCTACACCGTCATTTCCCAGTTCGACATTTCCAGCCAGTGCTCTTGTTCACGATAATCGGGCATGATTTTCCCGACAAGGCGCCAAAAAGACCGGTCATGGTTCATGTGAACCATATGGCACATTTCATGAACGACTACGTAATCAATGACGTGCTGAGGTGCCATTGCCAGCCGCCAGTTAAAAGTTAGCTGACGCTTGGAATCACACGTGCCCCACGCTTTTTTGCTATTGGAAATCGAAATGGAGCGCGGCTTTGTTTTAAAATGTTTTTGATAGGAGGAGATACTCTTGGTTACTAGCGCTTTACATTGCTGATAGTAAAAGCGTTTGAGCGCTTGTTTTATCGCTTCATCGTCGTGCTGATTGACATAAATCTGAAGCGTGTTGGCTTCAAACACTACAGAATCCTTTGTAATGGTCGAATCGTGATGAATCTGTATGGGATAGTTTTTTCCTACATACAAAAAGCGTTCTCCGTGTTCATAGACTTTTTTCTTTGGTCCATGCGTTCTATCTTTCATTTCGTTTATCTTTTGCTGAATCAATGCCCAGTTGTTCTCTAATAACATACGTACTTGTTCAGTAGAGGTTCCTTTAGGAGCAAGGACTTCGACCGTTCCGTATCCGTCTACTTTAATCGCAAAAGAACTTCGGTTTTTATATCGTATTTCATAATGGATACTCTGATTTGAAAAAGTGTGTATCATTTTATCCTCTATATTGTACGGTTAAGCCTCTTAGAAATTTTCGTGCGAAATTCTCTTTGCACGGTTTGTAATTTTTGTGGCCTTTTTTTCGTAATAAAGCACCTAATTCTGCTTTGGATACACGTATGCCACCGTCATCAAATACTTCTAACATCTCTTCACTGGTTAGGGACAAAGCAATTTTCACTTTCTTTAATAAGACGTTATACATATTTTGATTGCTCTGAACCGGCGCTGGAGGTGCTTGCCCCGGTTTAGGGTCTTGCTTTCCTCTTTTAAAGGTAATAAAACCGTTTAAAAAAGAATCTAGCATACTGTTACTGCACGTGATGTGTTCGTCCTCATGAACTGCATCCTCGTCTTCTTCGTCCGGCGTTCTCGTAAGGATCTTTAATACGTCTTCTTTTGTTACGTCTACTCCGCCAAGATTAAAGATCTCTACCATTTCTGTATTTTTTAAATCCAAGGCATATCGTAATCTAATTAAAATATCGTTATTATCCATTCTTGCTCCTCCTATAACTTGCTTGCTGTATGTAAAAATCATGACTGCCACAATCTGAACGAACTTGGTCAATATCAGTACAATTATAGTAACAGGTTCCGCTGGAATTCTAGGTTATTCCATTCATTTCTACAAACATATAACTTCTCATATTTATCAGCCTTCGTCAACTCTTGAAAAAGAACGATTTGCTCATATTATGCCCGAACAGACTCTTTACCATAACAAAAATTAGGCTCCGCAGTCTGCTAAAGGAAGCTGAGGAAGCTTTATTTTTTTAAGAACGGATAGGACAATTTTTGAAGTTGGCCGATCCCTTTGTGCTGCTAGAATGATATATCTTACTAAATAAATAGTTTTACGTATTTATTAAGTATGTAATTAGGAGTATGATAGTAGTAAAAAAGAAAGAGGCCAACAAATGAATTCAACATACTCACCAAGAGAATCAACCAAAATCAAAGCTTTATCCATGCATGCACTTTTTATCGCACTGACGTTTGTAGCGACAATGTTTATCAACATCAAGCTTCCAATCATGGGTAACGGAGGCCTCATCCATTTAGGCAACGTTCCTCTTTTTATAGCAGCCTTTCTTTACGGCAAAAAAACAGGAGCCATCGCCGGGGCTTTTGGAATGGGTTTATTCGACCTCATCTCCGGCTGGACAGCATGGGCGCCGTTTACGTTTATTATCGTAGGGGCAATGGGCTTTTTAGCAGGTCTTATCTCAGAAAAAGCACCTGGTAAAAGAGCACTTGTGAACACACTGGCAGTTGCTGCTGCGCTGATTGTAAAAATCGTAGGCTACTATTTTGCCGAAGTGATTCTTTATCATAACTGGATCCTTCCGCTTGGCTCTATACCGGGGAATGTGATGCAAGTTGTTATTGCCGGTATCATCGTCGTTCCGCTTGTAGGACGTTTAAAGAACAGAGCGGTAGAGATTTAATTGGTCAATCGTAAGTCGTTTTACCATTATCCTATCCTTAAGTGATATACTTGATAGATATTCATCAAGTGAAAGGAGCGGAAAACACCATGAAATATTTAAAATCACAGATGAAGCAGCTCATTAAAGACAATCAGGAACTGCAAGGTAAGCTGAATGGACTGATGAAAGAGCACAGCCTTGAAAAAAACTTTGCTCTTAAAGCTCTGTACCATGCAGAAGTAGCTGAAGGCGGGAAATACCAGCTTGCCTATCAAGCGTTAGACGCACCGAAAAAGTAATGGCCTTGTTGCTCATTCGTATATTTCTTCACTATAAAAAGGCAGCCAAATCGCGTATTTGGCTGTCTTTTTTAGCAAGTAGAATGACATAGCATTATGTTGGCTTTTGCACAACTTCTTTCTAACTGCTTAAATCTTGATAAATAGGGTATTAAAAAATAAATGCTAGCGATCGTTCTAATTATATAAGAAAAGAGGAAAATAGCGATGACCGTATCTGCTTTAGAACAAGCAAAAGTAGAATTATCAAATGGAGAAACAGTCAATTACCGAATGAAAAAAGGCGGAAAAGAGGTACTTTTGTTAATTCACGGAAACATGAATTCTTCCCTTAACTGGGATGTGTTAATGAACGAACTTCCAGAACATATCACAGCTTATGCGATCGACTTAAGAGGATTTGGAGACTCCACTTATCATACACCTATTCACACAATCAAAGACTTATCAGATGATGTCAAACTGTTTGCAGATGCTTTAAAGTTGTCTGCTTTTACAATAAGCGGGTGGTCATTAGGAGGAGCAGTTGCTATGCAATATGTGATTGATCATCCTGATGATGCCAAAAAATTAATTTTATTAAGCTCCGTCAACATCAAAGGCTATCCGATCCCAAGAAGAACGTTTCTAGAACTGCCGATTCCTAACAACTTTATACAAACCAAAGAAGAAGTAAAAGAAGCATTTAGAATGGTAGAAAACGCAAAAGAAACAAAAAACACATGGTTTTTAAAAATGATGCTGCGTCAATTTTTATATACAAAAAATAAGCCGTCTGCTGATCAATTTGAAACATATTTAGAAGGAACGATCAAGCAGCGAAATTTAATTGATATCAATTACGCACTCATGAGATTTAATATTTCAAACGATTTTAATGGTGTTGTGGAAGGAACAGGAGAGGTGGAAAAAATTACGATTCCTACTATGGTTATTCAAGGCGATGAAGATAAGATGGTTTCCACAAGAGATGCATCTGACATCGCAAAAGGCATAGGGGAAAACGCGACGTTAAAAATTATGAAAGGCGTAGGCCACTGCCCGTTGCTGGATGATTTAAGCAGTTTAATGGACTTATACAACGCTAATTTAAGCAGGGCTTAGTTTGCTGCTAACAGAAGTTTTATTATTGCTAGATGCAGCATGTTCTAAATTAACAATGAGAAAAGCCTTCTATTTTTTGAGAAGGCAGACAACTAGTAAGAAAACAATCAAAAAAACGTAAGGTCTTTTGAAGATGCTTACGTTTTTTATTGATGACGCTTATCAAATTTAATGCTGTTTTTCAAAATAAAGAAACAGATTGGTAATCCATTTTGATAGCAGTATCACACCGAGATAAAATACAAATAAATAACCGTAAGTAGCCCATTCATGCAGCTGGAAAAAGCCAATCCCTGTTAATAGAGGTTTGAAAATAAAAGCAAAAAACAAACAAAGAACAGTTGCATATACATAGTAATTTTTATGATGGTTAATTGTCCATTGATAAAGAAGCATAAAAGAGACAGGAATAAGCGAAGCATCTAGGCTAAAGCTTACGGGTATGATTGTGTTGATTTGGTAAGGATACGTCCACAGCCCGTTATAAACTCCAGCGGTGTCACTATAGTGAAACCAAACGTGCACGTTAAATCCATAAAACCCTAAGTGAAAGGCTTTTTTTCGGTCAATTAAAAAATAGAGAATGACTAAAGGTAAAATGAAAGCGCCCAAGGTAACCCAAAACTGCCAAGAGCCTGGAGTGGAGTAGTGTTGCCAATATTCAGCCCACGTTTTGGCTAGATTTTCTTGTATGCTATGTATCTTTTTTAGATATTCCTGTTGGTTTGGTGTCAATGTAATCCATCCTTTTAAGTAAGAAAAATTTCGTTATTTTTAAAATGCCCTTTTCTTAAGTTTTGGATACCTTTCCCTGTTGAGTTGTTTGTATTTTTCTGCACGTAAAACGATGTACGTATTTGGAGTGTCTGCATGCTTACGTGGTTCTTGCTGCTCGGAGAGGCCATTTATCAGCTCATCATTTAAAAAGCAGTTACAGCGACTGCTTTTTTCCATTTTTATGAAACTTTTAGCGCGGTTTTTACGTATAAAAGGTATCAATAAAATAGTAGAAAAAGGAGAGGTTTTTTTGTCTGAAGAAAAGAAAAAGACAAATTATCTAGGACTGGGACTAGGTCTGGGCGTTGCGATGGGGGCTTCTCTTGGGATGCTGATGGATAATATTGGCTTTGGTATTGCGATCGGAACGTCCTTAGGTGTTGCTTTTGGAACGGCAATGAATCAAAAACATAAAAAGGAATAAAATTCTGAAAGAAGGAGTGCAGAATGAAATATTTTGATGAAGCAAAAGAACTATGGTTAAACTACGTCCCGAGAAATGGGCAGTCGGATATCGTAGAAGGAGAAGTCATCCGGGCCATTGAAAAGCTTCGCTGTGAAGCTCAAGGCAACGGGAATGCCAATTGGGACGGCGGATTTGAGATGCTGGTGTTATATATACTAGACGTATTAAATGAACCTGCGGTATTTAGCTCAGCTGCTTTAGCTGAAATAAAAGCCGATGTTCACACCTTGCTCACTTCGGCAGAAGATCCGTATTTAGAAGACGACGTATACGATCGTTTGACGGATCGCGTCATTGAGTGGCATATAGCTAAAGGCGGCCCTATCAAACGAGAAAAAAATCCTCAATTGTATAGATAAACGTGAGAAAGGAGCTGTTTTAAACAAGCTCTTCTTTTTTTGAGTTCCTGAAGCTTTTTTTAACTAACAGGTATCTAATTGCATCATGTGCTAAATAAATACATATAGAAAATCAGCGGTTTACGTCACAGCAGTATAGCATAAGCTTCTTAAAAAATCGATTCATAAATGGTTAAATGCTTGCTGACCTCCATAAAAAGTTCATAACTGACGCTGTTGCAAACACGTATAGTATTATATCTTTTACTAAATAAGAGATAAAGGAGAAGCGTCGATGTATATTCCAAAGTATTTCAAAGTGAATGATGAACAAATAATGTATGATTTTATTGAAGACAATGGGTTCGCCACTTTGTTTTCGTATCATAATGAAAAGCCTTATGCTACTCATTTGCCCCTGATGTTAAACCGGAAAGAAAAAGCTTTATACGGACATTTTGCTCGTCCGAATCAGCAGTGGAAAGATGCTGAAAATCAAGAAATTTTGGTTGTGTTTCAAGGGCCTCACTGTTATATTTCACCGTCTTGGTATGAAACGAATCAAGCTGTACCAACATGGAATTATGAAGCTGTTCACGTGTATGGCACCATGAAAATGATTGAAGAACCAACAGAACTGCTTGGGCTGCTGAGGAAGATGGTGGAGAAATATGAAAGCCCGAGCAGTACATATACACTAAATGACGTTGATCCTGCTTATATGAATAGTTTAAGCAAAGGAATCATTGGGTTTAAAATCGACATCAGCAAAATGGAAGGCAAGCAAAAGCTAAGTCAAAATCATTCAGTAGAAAGACAGCAGCTAGTCATCGAAAAGTTAGAGCAGACGTCCCGTGAAAATGAAACGAAAATTGCGGAGCTGATGAAGCAAAATGTGGAGCGCGTGTTTAAGAAGTAACCGCTGTTGGAAAAGATCAGCAGTTTGTTAAAGGGAAGATAAAAAGAAACTAACTATGTGTTTAGTTTCTTTTTATGTTCACAACATTTTCTTGTTATTGACAAAGGGGCTGTATATCCTTTAAAATTATCTTTAATTAAAGATAATTAAATTAAAGATAATTTTAGTGGAAGTTAAAAAATTTATATATTATGAAAAGAGGCGGAACAGATGGAATTGTTAGGGTTGCATCATGTATCTATTTTGACGGGGAAAGCTGAGAAAAACTATCAGTTTTTCACCAAAGTGTTAGGCATGCGATTAGTAAAAAAAACGGTGAATCAAGATAACACTCAGTCTTACCACTTGTTTTATGCAGATGGAGAAGGGACGCCAGGAACGGAAGTAACGTTTTTTGATATCCCAGGGCTTGCAAGAACACATGAAGGTGCATCTGACATTTCAACCGTGTCGCTTCGTGTTAAAAGTACGGATTCTTTATACTTTTGGAAAGAGCGCTTTGAGCAGTACGGAGTAGAGTATGAAGAAATAGCTAAAAGAGCTAATCGTGACACGTTAGCATTTAAAGATTATGAAGGCACACGCTTGCTTCTTGTTGCGGACAACGGTGAAAAAGGGGTAAGAGCAGGCGTGCCGTGGAAGCGCGAAGACATTCCGTTAGAACATGCGATTATAGGCTTAGGACCGGTCACCCTAACGGTGGGTACGCCAGAACCAACGGTTGACGTACTGACAAATATTATGGGATTTCGCTACGTGGGTTCTTATCCATCTCTTGCAGGAGATCATAGAGATATTTTGGTTTATGCAACTGGTGAAGGCGGAAGCGGAGCCGAAGTTCATATTGAAACGAGACCTGATTTGCCAAAAGTTCGCTTAGGGCGCGGTGGTGTTCATCACGTTGCCTTCCGTGTTCCAAATGAAGAAGAATACAATAAGTGGGCAGCTCGATTAAATGAAAACAGTCTGCCGAATTCCGGTAAAGTAGAACGATACTATTTCAAAGCACTTTATTTCAGAGAACCAAACGGCATTTTATTTGAATTATCAACGGACACACCTGGATTTGCAACCGATGAACCGCTTGAAACGATGGGCCAAACATTAGCCCTGCCGCCATTTTTAGAGCCGAAGCGCAAAGAAATCGAAGAGAAGCTGAGACCGCTAGATTTGGATGAAACGCTATAGAATTCTGAAGGTGCCTGCCGCCTATTAAGACATGAAAAAACTCCAGTATTTATACTGGAGTTTTTTAGGTTAACACTCATCGTGCCAGAAACCGCAACCACATGCACCAATAATAATGAGTAAAATAAACAGTACGATGATAATGGCAAAACCATTACATCCGTGGTGAGGAACGCCATATCCACATTCAGGAACCATATATCCATAGTCCGGCATTGAATACCCGCAGTGTGGAATCATGTGCTCATAAGCAGGAGCTGTATAGGCGTGGTGAGCCATAGCAGGTGAGAACGGCATATTTTCATTAGAACTAAAAGGTGCGTTTACGTTATTATGCATTTTAATATCTTCCCTTCATTTATAAAACTTTTATAAAGCTTTGATAACTTATTCATATGTTCCAAGGTCCTTATATGAAGCTTATTCACAGCCCAATTATGGTTAATTAACTATATTTTATGGTGAGTGGAAATGAAGCAGTGAGTTTTACGGTGCTTGGGGCTTTATAAGTTATATCAGAAGGGAAGAGGTTTATCTGTTTTTGATTGCATACCGCTGTTTCTAGAACGGGTTATGATGAACGTTTTGATTTTCTTAATTCTATATCGTATACGTACCCAAGCTTTCGATGGTTCATCACGTCTTCAGGAGTTGTATTCCAAGGATACATCGGATCTCTAAAGTTTTGACCAAATGGCCCGTTTTTCATTGGCTGATAGTTTTGATTGCGATGAACAATTTGCCATACAGCCCAAATACGATCCACATTTGCGTGGTGTAAAAAGAAGACAGGATCATTCGGAGCAGTAGGGACAACGCCCATCTGTCCGCCAACCCAACGGTGTACGCGATTGTGAAGCTGCGGCCCGTTAATAAATCCTTCAAGCTGATTACGGAAGCTGTTTTGGCTGGTCATATCCCAAGGCGGCGTATCATACTGAGTTATTTTTAAAGCATTGAGAACATCATCTCGAGTAGGGAGTGTAGGTGCCTCTTTCGTTGCGCCAAAATTACGTTTTAGCCCGCCGGAAGGATTTCCTTGTTCATCAATCGTCGTCCAGCGCCCAGCTGCAAACGGACCGGTGTCGACGATAAAATCTTTTTTAGGATTTCCGTTTCCTCCCATAAAATCTGCACTCCAAATTTGTGATTGTGAGGGATCCTGCATCTGTGCGTCCGTTTCCCATTCCCAATAAGGAAGGGTTACTTCTGGATTGATTGACTGAAGGTCACGCTCAAATCGTAAAAGGTATTCACGATGCCATGGCAAAAAAGCAGAACTCATATGTGCTGCATTTCGATCGCTGCCCGGAGGCGTATGAAATTTACCTGCCGCACCATGCCACGCTATATAGCGGTCGTATATTCCTTTTTCCTTTAGTATTAGCACGGTACGAACAAAATCTCTTTTTTCCGTGTCTGTAAGAGATAATACGTTTTTTCTAACTTTGTACTTGTTACTCATTTTTTAACCTCTTTCTTAAAAAAGAAGCAAGGGGCTGTTTCTTTTTTATATTTAGAATATGTCCAAGAGGTAAAAGTGCTACTGTCATATCTCCAAAATTTCATAGTCTAAAGTTGGATTTTTTACATATTAAATAGACTTTAAATCAATTATTAACTTTCTAGAGCTGTAGATGTAGATAATGAAATGAAAAAAAAAGCAGGCTTGAGCCTGCTTTTTTCATTTCATATATTTATATTAGGGTTAATGACCGATTGGATACATGGTGGTTACGCTGTAGTCGTAGTCTTTGCCTCTGTAGTCGGTATACACAACTCTAACTTCTTGGTTCAAAGAACTAATATACTTTTCTTTCACGTAGTTGCCAGATTTATTGTTGGTGCCGTCTTCGCCTTCGTTGATAACTTCTTCAGCAACAGACATCGCTTGTTTTTCATTTAAATACTTACTGAATTGGCTTTTACCTTGATAGTTGTCAACGCCTGGTTTTTGCATATGCGCGATAATGTGGCAATATCCGTATTTATCATTTCCTTCTTGTAAGACAAGTTCTTTGCCGGTAAATAACCTGTCGCTTTGAGTCTCTGCAGAGCATTGGTTGCTTGGTGTAGTGTCCGATGTGCTACTCGATGTACTGCTTGAATTTTCATGCTGCTGAATGAGAGAAATGGGCGAATTGTTGGTAAATACAGCGATGAGGGCAATAACAAGTGCCACAATAGTGTATAGTATTTTGCTGTTTTTAAAAAAATCCATTCCTTTATGCGTCTCCTTTTTGAATCAACGTTAAAATCAAATCGACTTTCTTTTCTAGCTGATCAATTAAGTTTTGTTTTACTTGTTCTGATTGTAATAAAGCGCTTCTTAGTTCGTCCATATCTTTTTGCATATACGCACGGTTTTCTTTTTCTTGCTGCAGCTCTTTTTGAAGAGCTTGTATCGTGGACAGCAATTCTTTATCTTGGTTCATTTCTGCGTTCACCGCCTCTGTGTTGATAAAAAGCAACTTATGCCCACTATATAAAATACCACTATCTCCGCTGTAAATCGACTATTTGGATAGGAAATGAGTCCTCCCGGGTAAGGTTTTAGCAGGATGTTGCTAGTTGAGAGGAGAATAGTATGGTTTACCGTAGATAGATAAGCTGCGCAGAAAAGAGGGAAGAAAATGTTTCCGGAATTAGAGACAAAACGGCTGATATTAAGAAAAATTGTAGAAGATGATGCCGGTGAGATTTTAGAATGCTTTTCTGATGAAGAGGTGCTGCGCTATTACGGGCAAAAACCTTTAGAATCGATCAACCAAGTGAAGGAGATCATTAAAAATTTTTCCAAAGGCTACGAAGAAAAACAATTAATTAAATGGGGGATTCAGCTAAAAGGAAAAGAGAAGCTGATTGGAACAATAGGGTTTCAAGAGTGGTCTCCTGGGCATAAGAAAGCAAACGTAAGCTATGCTCTTTTTCCGGAGTATTGGAACAAAGGATACGCAACAGAAGCCGTTCATGAAGCGATTTCTTATGGCTTCAACGAACTTCAATACAATCGTATAGGAGCGATTGTATTTACGCAAAATAGTGGATCTATCGCCTTGTTGAGCAAATTAGGATTTAAAAAAGAAGGGACCCTAAGAGAGTACCTGCTCCAAAACGGCATCCCGTTTGATACATATGTTTATTCGCTGCTGCGCGAGGAAGCAAAGATATAATTGCAAGCATAAAAAAAGGAACACGGGGAGATGTTCCTTTTTTTATGCTTATATTTGTTATTAGAACGTACGTGCAGCTTCTTTAGCGCGAGCAATGCCGTCTTCTTTAATTTCTTGTGCTTTATCTGGCATTGCAGCCTGTCCTTCTACAAATAGGCTTCCGATAGAAGGAACGCCGAAGAAGTTCATCATAATGCGCATATAGCGGTGACCCATTTCTAATTCACCAGCAGGGCCGCGAGAGTAGATACCGCCGTTTGCTTGAATATGGAACGCTTTTTTATCTGTTAATAGACCAACAGAACCCTCTGCTGTATATTTAAATGATTTTCCAGCTACTGCTACAGAATCTAAGTATGCCTTCATTACCGGTGGGAATGAGAAGTTCCACATTGGTGTAACAAATACGTATTTATCCGCTTGAGCAAATTGATCACTTAATTCGTTTAAACGAGCAACTTTGCGCTGTTCTTCCGGAGTAAGCGCGTCAAATTCTGCGCCGCTTCCAAGTTTACCCCATCCGCTGAATACATCGCCGTCTATGTGAGGGATATGTTCTTGATATAAATTAACGTGAACAATCTCATCCGTTGGGTTTACTTCTTTATACTCGCTAATGAATGCGTCTCCCGCAGCCATACTGAATGATTGCGTAGCATCGTTAGGGTTTGCTGTAATATATAATACTTTTGCCATAATTCTTTTCACCTTTCCGTCTTCAATATATAAATGTTGTTTCATGAATTAAAGATAATATGTTCGAAAACATCTACTACGTTATTAATAGTAACTTACGTAACAAATTTAGTCAAAGGTTTTTTATTGGGTTTTATCATGTTCAAAAACGTTTTTAAGAGTATTACGCTTTTGGGTTTAGTAGCTAAACCCTTTAAAATAAAAGGTTTATTTCTATTTAAAGCGTGGTTTTAAATCTTATTCATTTAAAGGAACTATTTTTTTTGAACGTAGATAATTAAAAAACGAAAAAGAAAAAACGTGTATTTTTGTTTCGTACGTTATTAATAGTAACAAAGAATAACAACGTTTCATCTTTCCTTTAAATCTATTTTTAGCGTAAAACGAGCAGGAAGATGATCATTATTTCAAGGGAAATATAAGGGAGGGAAGAGTAAAGAAAAAGACCTCGATCTGCTTCGAGGTCTTTTTAATTTTTATTGAATTTAAAACGTCTTGGCCATTGAATGGGCTTTTTGGAGTGCTTTTTCTTTGATTTGCGGAATTTGATCCGGGAATTTTACTTGCCCTTCAATAATAATGCTTTCAAACGCTTCAATTCCAAAGAAGTCCATCATGATTTCTAAATAGCGGTGTCCCATTTCTCTTGCCATTTCAGGGCCTTCTGAATACACGTCTCCGCGGGATTGAATGTGAATTGCTTTTTTTCCTTTAAGCAATCCCTGAGCGCCTTCTTTTGTATATGTAAAGGTTTTACCTGACACGGTAATCGCATCAATGTACGTTTTCATAATCGCAGGAACAGAGAAATTCCACATTGGCGTGACAAAAATATATTTGTCAGCGAGTACGAACTGTCCGCCTAGTTCAGCTAATCGTCCCACTTTTAATCGTTCATCCGTTGATAAATCCTGGATGGAAGAGTGAGAACGAAGCTTTTTCCAGCCGTTAAATACGTCTGCATCTAAGTATGGAATATCTGCTTGATATAAATCTAAATGAACCACATCATCTTCTGGATGTGTTTGTTTATACACGTCAATAAATTCTTTCCCAACAGCCATGCTAAGTGATTCGTCTTCAGCTAAAGGGTGTGCAGTAATATAGAGAACATTTGCCATGATGCTCATCCTTTCTATGGAGTAGTTTTATTAATCTTGGACCCAGCTTTCTGCCCACTGGCTAATCGGCCCTAATATTTTGCCTAGCTCTGTTCCTTTTTGAGTCAGCGAATATTCAGAACGAATAGGGCGGTCCGGAATGACATTTCGGACAACAATTCCGTGGTCTTCAAGCTCTTTAATTCGTTCTGTCAAAAGCCTTCTGCTTAAGGCTGGTATACTTTCATTTAATTCACTAAAGCGTTTAGGACCGCTCATAAGTACATAAATGATTAATCCTGTCCATTTCTTGCCAATCAGTTCAAAACTTTTTTCTACTTTAGGTTGAATATCTTTTGGTTCGTCCATATTACGTATCCTCCTTCAAACAATATGGATGAAAAATAACTTATGCATTTATTGTAACAGAAAAAGCATAAAAACATGTGGAAACTTTGGGTGAAGCAGGGTGAAATGAATAATTTCACTAGTATTTGTACCTTGCTTTTCACTTCTTGAAAACTTTTCACACATAGGCTTGTCACAGCATACGATGTACGAATTCATTTTAAGAAAAGGTGGTATGGTCATGGCAGGAGTTATTAACATCTGTAACACGAGAATTAATGGTATGGCGAGAAACGGATCGATGAATTTTGGAGAAGTTCTTCACAACGGACACACAGCGGATGTTAAATCTGTTGGAATCAACTCAACGTATGGAGACATTTCAGCTGCTTGTGCGCGAATGAAAAATACAAATATGGATGCAGATATATTTGATCAAACTGCTGTTGCGAATATTGATGGGGTATATGGAAATCAGCTATAAAAGGGAGCTGCTTATAACGTATGAAGTTGTAAGCAGCTTTTTTATGCTGAGAAGTAGAACACTTATTTATGATAAGAGAATGTGTTTCTACTTCAATAGAACGATCTATCAGAGTTCGCGAATCTATTATATACGCCTTTTCTAAAAAAATTTATATATTGTACAAGCACCCGGTCATTTATTGAATAGTATATAGAGGAAAAACAAAGAAAGGATGATTAAAATAGAATTATATGATTCCTATTACAACCGTTCCGATGGAAAATACTATATTAAAAAGAAAAAAAAGAGTCCAAATCCCTTAAAAGAGACCAAAAATAAAATAAATAAAGCAGACCATTCATTATATAGTATGAGCATAAAAAATAATCACAAACAACCTATTAAAGTTAGTATCATTATGCCTACGTATAATAAGTATCATCAAACCTCTCTTTCGCTTTATAGTTTATCAAAACAAACGTTTCCTCAAGCTGAGTATGAAGTCATTCTAGTGGATGACGCTTCTTCTGATAATACGCCCGACATTTTAAAAGAAGCGGATGTCCCGTTCAAATTTAAGTATATCCGTATGAAACAAAATAAAGGGCGTTCCTCAGTACGTAATATAGGAATTAATCATGCTGAAGGAGATCTTTTAATCTTTTTAGACGGAGAAATGCTGGCTCCTCCTGCTTTTATTGAAAATCATTATAAACATCATGTGCATGAATCCAATCTTGTGGTTACCGGAGCTATGCATTATGAAGGAGTCTACACGTTTATTATGCCAGACTATAATGAAGATCAAATGGCCCACTTGAAAGAACTAGTCGTCAGGGATCCTGAGTATAGAAGATTATATGAAAACTATGAACAAACGAAGCGGCATTCAAACGTTCCTTGTCCTCTTGTAACAAAAGAAGATATTGATACAAACCGTTTTCAACGTTTATCATTTCCCAATCGTTATTTCCTTAACAGCGGGCTAAAACATTTCGGAGAGCGACTTGAGGGATTTACGCTACCGTACATCGCATTTTTAAGTGGAAATGTATCCGTAAGAAAAACGCAATTAAAGAAATCCGGCTATTTTGATGAAACGTTTGTTGGCTACGGGGCAGAAGACTGGGAGCTTGGATACCGTTTATATAAGAATGGTGCACAATTTGTTTTAGATTCCTCTACGGTTGCTTATCACCAAGAACACGGTATGTCCAAGCGAAAAGTAAAAGAACAGTGGGGAAATCACTATCGTTTTGTTAAAAAACATCCCAATATAGACGTTCTTATCCTCTCTCTTGAATGGAAAGAGCTTCCGTTTATGCATATGCATAAAACATTAGTTGAATATAAAGCGCTGGAGAAGCGTTTTCCTGATGAATATAAGGAATTTAAACATGCTTTTCGCGTCATGCTGTTTAGAATCATTGAATATTTAAATAGTGGACAGCCCGTGACGAAACTTTACGATCTCCCAGGAGGATCAGAGGAAAGAATAAAAATTATTCAGCAGTTCGAAACACTGCGCCCTCGTGGATTTGACTACTTGGCGAGTTCTTTTGAACAAATCTATTACCTATAGCGCTATTACATGCAGAAAAAGATATAACATCATTTCTTAAAAATTGTCTCGCCGTAAAAGCCCCTCAGCTTACACCCACAAATTGAGGGGTTTATTTCTATATCTATTTTATATAAGGAGAGAATACATGAATCAAAATTCACCAAAGTACGTTGCTTTGACGTTTGATGATGGCCCCTCAGCCTACACGGCTGCTATTTTAAAAATTCTAAAAAGATATAATGTACGTGCGACCTTTTTTGTCGTAGGTGCAGAAGCGGAAAAATTTCCGAAGCTGATCCGACGTATTCATAGAGCAAAGCACGTAATTGGCAATCATACGTGGAGTCATCCTGATATTACAACTCTTTCTAAACGTGAATTATGGAAAGAAATCACTTCTACAAATGCTCAAATAGAGAAAATAATAGGTTATTCGCCCAAGCTGTTTCGTGCACCTTACAGTTCGATAAATGATACAGCTCTTGCTGCTATTAAGGAATTGGGAATGACGTCTGTTCTATGGAATGTAGATAGTCAGGATTGGCGTGAAGAAGATCCACTGGCCATATGCAAATATACGATTAAAAATTTACAAGAAAAGAATCTTATTGTTATGCACGACGGGGATCGATACGGCAGCGGAGCGCGGGATCAAATTGTTGCTTCATTGCCGAAACTTATTAAGTATTTAATAAAAAACGACTATCAGTTTGTAACGGTTCCTGAATTTCACCGAGTCGCATACAAGATTGAAGGATGGTCTTAAGCAGAAAAAGGAATAGCCAAGAGGTATTCCTTTTTTTCTATTGTGAAACAAGATAAAATCGAGAAGGGTTACATGTGTGAATGGATAGAAAGACTAGGTAGAGAAAAGTATTTCACCTTATCGAGAAATTGATTGTTAGGAGAGATCTTACTTAGACGTGCAATCTAAAAAAATTGGTAAAAAATGAATCTTTTTAGAGCGTGGTTCGTACTAGTAAATAGATACATAATTTTGATGAAGAAAAGAGGTAGTACATTGAAAAACAAAGGTTTGATCGCTACGATTGTCGTGTTAGTGCTCATTGTCATTTACGGAGTAAGCTCTTACAATGGCCTCGTTAGCGCAGAGGAAGATGTAGATAATAAATTTTCCCAAGTGGATAACCAACTAAAAAGACGATCTGATTTAATTCCTAACTTAGTGGAAACGGTAAAAGGCTACGCTAAGCATGAGCAGGAAGCCATTGATTCAGTCACTCAGGCAAGAGCGCAGCTAGCGGGAGCGAAAACGCCTGAAGATAAAGCTGATGCTAATCAACAGTTAAGCGGCGCATTAAACCGCCTGCTCGTAGTGGTTGAAAAATATCCGGATTTAAAAGCGAATGAAAACTTCAGAAGCTTAATGGACAGTTTAGAAGGAACGGAAAATCGACTCGCTGTAGCGCGTAAAGACTATAACGATGAAGTTGCAAAATACAATAAATCGGTTAAGAGATTTCCTAAAAGCATGTTAGCGGGTACGTTCGGCTTTGAAAAAAAGCCATATTTTGAAGTAACAAATGAAGAAAAACAAGCGCCGAAAGTTGATTTTGGGAGCGATAAATGATGAAATTCCTAGCTTCGTTTACTTTATTATTGTCTCTTTTATGTAATACGGTAAGCGTTGCTTTTGCTGCACCTGATATTCCAAATCCGGTAGGCGATATTTACGTTCAAGATTTTGCTCATCTGTTAAATGACCAGGAAAAAGCGGATATCAATCAAATGAGTAGAAAGTTAGATGATGAAACGAAAGCTCAAGTAGCGATTCTTACCGTGAATTCATTAGGTGATTCGGATTTAGAAGAGTATACAAATGAAGCTTTTCGAAAGTACAAACTCGGTGATAAAAAGCTGAACAATGGCGTTCTTATTTTGCTTGCTAAAAAGGAGCGAAAAATTCGTATTGAAGTAGGATACGGTCTAGAAGGCGCCATCACTGATATCAAATCTGGAGAAATTATCGACTCTTATGCTATTCCTAACTTAAAAAATGGAAAATACGATACGGCGCTAGAAAGCACATACAAAGCTGTTTATAACCAAGTCGTGAAAGAGTATGATTTAGGAACAGATTTTGAACAAAAAGTGCCAAAAGCATCTCCGCCCTCTGATAGCGGTGTTCATTTCTCAACCCTTCAAACGCTGCTGATTGCAGCTGTTATTGTGGGCTTGCTTATTCTCGACTTCGTCTTTTTTAAAGGAGCGATTACACAATTTCTGCTAAACTTCCTTGTCATGTTTGGAGGAAGAGGCGGAGGAGGTGGCGGCAGTGGAAGCGGTCCTCGCGGAGGGGGAGGCGGCAGCTCTGGAGGCGGCGGAGCGAGCCGAGGCTGGTAGAAAGATAAGAGTCAAAAGAGGCTGGAATAAAATTAGGTTAGTTGAAAGAAAATCCGAACGAGATGGATTCTTGATTGAGAATCCAACGCGTTCGGATTTTTTGTTTGTATGGTGAACATAGCTTTCATATATTCATTCAGTTACTTCAAGCAGTTAATTGGAGGGCAAGGCGAAGACTCCTGCGGGAACAGCGGAACAGGTGAGACCCCGCAGGAGCGCAAGCGACGAGGAGGCTCACCTGCCGCCCGCGGAAAGCGAAGCCTTGCGCGGAAATCAATGGCGGCGTCACGAGCGGTTCAGCTCCTGTATCCTATTTGTATGTATTTAGATGGAATAATTAGGGGTATTCCAACCTCTTTTTTGCTTTGTGTGTCTATATCTTAAAAAAAAGATTTTTTTCCATTGTATAAGCATAATCAAAAAAAATTAGGGAACTAAGAAAAAAGTTAGAGATTTACAAATGAAAAGGAAGGTTTTACATGAATACATTTAGATGGATAGCGGCAAGGAAACAGCTTTCTCCTCGTGCGTTTAAAGATGAGTTAACTAGTCAAATCTGGTTTAGTCCCTTAATTTATGCTTTCTTTTCTGTTCTTTTAGCTGCACTGACGCTGTTTCTTGACTATTATTGCAAAGTAGGAGAGAAGGTCCCTTCATTTTTTTCGATCAACATGGATTTAACGAATACGTTAGTGAGTACGATTATGCCCGGGATTCTATCGATTACCACATTTACCTTTAATTTAATGCTTGTTGTGTTTACATCATTTGCAGCTCAGTTTTCTCCTCGCGTGTTAAAAAACTTTGCTTCTTCTAAGTCCACTCAGCGAATTTTAGGTATTTTTATAGGGAGTTTTTTGTATACACTTTTTGTCTTTCTTTTTTTAAACAGCTCTCAAGTAGACGGATATTTTGCGATTCCGTTTGTGACGACAGCCCTTTCTGTTTTTAGTGCGGGCACGTTTGTCTACTTCATTAATCATTCTGTTAAGTGGCTGCAAGTAAATCATATGACTCAATCGATGAAAACAGCGTCCATAAAAGCGATTAAAACAACGATTCGCGAGGAACTGGAGATTCATAGAACGCAGTCTAGTCATAGCGAACAATTTTCCTTTCCACAAGGAGAGAAAAAGCCGGTATGTATTCAAACATCTGGCTATATTCAAACGTTGAACTACAGCCAATTGATTCACTGTGCCAAAGAGCATAATTTGGTGATAAAAATGGAGCGTGAAGTAGGGGATTATGTGCTCAGCGGAACCGTATTGTTTTATTATTGGCACAGAGATTCGACAGAGCACGATGAAATGGACTGTACCGTCTTTCACCAATATATCCATGTAGGGAAATCTCAGACTGATATTCAGGATACTACGTATATCATTACGAAGTTTGTAGAGATGGCAGTTAAATCACTAGGGAATGATGATTTCAAGACGGCGGTTAACTCCATTCATCAAATTAGCGATATTCTTCGGGAAATTTGTGAAGCTAGTCAATTTTCTTCTTATTTAGTGGATGACAGCGGCGTGATACGAATGGTGATTCCTGATAAAAAATTTGAGGACTTTTTATATGATGGATTCGCTAATATCCGGCACTATGCGAGGCGGAATATTATCATTACGATGGAGCTGCTCAAAACGCTTGGAAATCTCGCTGAGGCCATTGGGCCAGCTTATTACGACGATATTTGGGAGTTTGCCGTATACATTTCTAAAGGCTTTGAAGAAGAGTATTTATTTGTTCAAGATAAAAAGTACTTTTTACATATTCTTTGTGATTTAGCGGTTTCTACAAAAAAAGAAGAGCAATATGACCAAATCGTCAAACAGATGAAGGAATAAAAAAGCCGAAGTCAGACGTTGACTTTGGCTTTTCTTTTTTATTATTTATTTGAACGTTTTAAGATGCTTTTAGCATGTGAAAATGTATCAAAGCTTGCTTTTCCGTGATACGCACCCATTCCGCTGTCACCAACGCCGCCAAATGGAAGGTAGTGAGATGTCATATGGTTAATCGTATCATTGATAGAACCGCCGCCGAATGACACGCTGTTTAAGATGTGATCTTGGATTGCTTCATCTTCAGAGAAAAGATAAAGTGCCAATGGTTTTGGACGTTTTACGATTGCTTCAATTACTTCTGAGATTTCATCGTATACGATGACTGGAAGAATTGGTCCAAAGATTTCATCTTGCATCACATTGTCTTTCCATGAGATGTTGTCAAGAACAGTTGGTTCAATAAACAGACGAGAACGATCCGTTTTGCCTCCAAAAACGATATCTCCGTTTGTTAAGAAGCTGTTAAGACGATCAAAATGCTTTTCGCTCACTACGTGAGGGAAGTCTAGATTTTGTGAAACATCTTCGCCGTACGTGTTTGTTACGACTTGTTTTAGGTTAGCTAGCAGCTCGTCTTTTACATTTCGTTGAACAAGAATGTAGTCTGGCGCTACGCAAGTTTGGCCAGCATTTGCAAATTTACCGCGCGCAATACGTTTAGCTGCTTCTTCAATATTAGCATCTTCGTGTACAATTGTAGGACTTTTTCCGCCTAGTTCTAGCGTAACAGGCGTTAAATGTTTAGCTGCAGCTTCTGCCACGATTTTGCCGACCATTGTACTTCCTGTAAAGAAGATGTAATCAAAGTTTTCTTTTAGTAAAGCCGTGCTTGTTTCCACTTCACCTTCGACTACCGTTAAGTATTCTTCAGGGAAGTTTTCATTAAACATCTTAGCAAGAAGGCTTGACGTATGAGGTGTTAATTCAGAAGGCTTTAACACCACGCAGTTACCTGCAGCAATCGCGCCTACTACTGGTGATACAGCAAGTTGGAACGGATAGTTCCAAGGTGCAATCACTAGAGCTAAACCGTATGGATCTTGATAAATGTAGCTTTTTGCTCCAGCGTGAGTAGATGGTGTTTCTACTTCTTTTGGAGCTGCCCATTCTGCAAGATTTTCAACTGCAAAGTCGATTTCACTTAGCACAAGACCAACTTCTGCACGTTTTGCTTCCATTTCTGGTTTGTTAAGGTCAGCTTTTACTGCTTTTAAAATGTCGTCTTCATGACGCACAACAAGGTCTCTTAATTTCTTTAACGTTTCGATACGGAACGCAACGTCTTTTGTTTTACCGCTATTAAAGAATGAAAGCTGTTTTTTTGTAAGTTCTTGATAGTTATTCATCAGAAAATCTCCTTTTACTTCACATTTTTAACTCTTTGTTCAATGAACAGAACTAGCTGCTGCTTATTTCCAAGTTGTAACCGTATTGACCGGTAAACGGTAAGAAGCATGGCCTTCGCTTGCTGCTTTCCCGATTGAGATAAGCATAATTGGAAGGTAACGTTCTTTATCTAAACCGAATTCTTCTGCGATTAAGTGTTTTTCGTATCCGCCGATTGGATTTGTATCATATCCGTGAGCGCGGGCAACAAGCATAAGCTGCATAGATACAAGACCTGAATCAATTAGCACGATGTCTTTCATATCTGCTTTTGGCATGTTTTCGTAAATCGGCTTAAAGAAATTTAGCTGCTGTTCTTTAATATCCTGAGGCATATAGCCAAGCTCTACTGCTTTCCCGAAAATTTCGTCTGCATATTCGACGTTGTTCATGTCACCAAACACGGCAATAACAGCTGAAGATGTATGAACTTGTTCACTGTTAAATTTCGCAAGTTTAGCTAATTTTTCTTTTCCTTCAGGCGTTTCAATTACAACAAAGCGCCACGGCTGCATATTAACAGAAGAAGGAGCGCGCATAGCTTCTGTAAGGATTTCCTCCATTTCCTCACGGCTGATTTTTACTGAAGGATCATATTTTTTAATTGAACGACGTTTTAAAGTAATTTCGTTAAAATCTTTTATAGTCATAGTCATTATTCCTTTCTTTTTAGGCGTTAAACATATTTATTGTCATTTCCATATTTTTGATTGTGGACAATTGTTTGACATATCAATAATTGATACATCAACAATATAATACATTGATTTAAGAATTGCAAGGGAAAAAGTTTAAACTTTTGAAGTGGTGTTAATTGGAAGTGTGAAACCACATCCTGCGGGGAACAGAGATGAAGAAAGTAAGTGGTGAAAATAAATAATAAGAATGATAAAACAAAAAGTTTGACTACTTTATTTCTCTTGGTTACGATAAGTAACGAAAAGAAACAAAAGTGAATTTGTTACTTTTTAAATGAATGACAGTTTGAGAAAGAAGAGATAGAGAAATGTTTATTCTCTTTTTAAAACCTAAACTGTATTTGTAATTAGTACAGTATAACAAGACATATCACGCAGGAAAAGTAGGAGGACTTCAAGATGTATACAGATTTAAAAGATAAAGTAGTAGTTGTAACAGGCGGATCAAAAGGAATAGGCCGAGCAATGGCCGTTCGTTTTGGTCAAGAGCAGTCAAAAGTGGTTGTAAACTACCGCAGCAATGAGGATGAAGCGCTAGAAGTAAAAAAAGAAATTGAACAAGCTGGGGGTCAAGCAATTGTTGTTCGAGGCGACGTAACAAAAGAAGAAGACGTTGTGAACCTTGTAGAGACAGCTGTTAAAGAATTTGGCACATTGGACGTTATGATTAATAATGCAGGTGTTGAAAACCCGGTTCCTTCTCACGAATTATCATTAGAAAACTGGAATCAAGTAATCGATACAAACTTAACAGGCGCGTTTTTAGGAAGCCGCGAAGCGATTAAATATTTTGTTGAAAATGACATTAAAGGAAACGTTATTAACATGTCCAGCGTTCACGAAATGATTCCTTGGCCACTATTTGTTCACTATGCAGCAAGTAAAGGCGGTATGAAGCTAATGACGGAAACATTGGCTCTTGAATATGCGCCAAAAGGTATCCGCGTAAATAACATTGGACCAGGCGCAATCGATACGCCAATCAACGCTGAAAAATTCGCAGATCCGGAACAGCGTGCAGACGTAGAAAGCATGATTCCAATGGGCTACATCGGCAATCCGGAAGAAATTGCATCAGTTGCAGCATTCTTAGCATCGTCACAAGCAAGCTACGTAACAGGTATTACACTATTTGCTGATGGCGGTATGACAAAATATCCTTCTTTCCAAGCGGGAAGAGGTTAATAAATAAAGCTGAAAGAAAAAAAGACCTTGGGATATCCCGAGGTCTTTTTCGTATTGTCATAAATGCACGGCTTATTTACCGAATATTGAAACTTTTATTAAAGTGTTACGTATATAAGCTAACGACAAATAAAGGACGTGTTGATATGCTACCGGAAACGATTCAACAAAAAGTAGATCAGTATAGAGGTTTTTATATCAGCTTAAAAAATGAGCTCAAATGGAAAGTGACAGATCCGAAGCAGCTTATGGCTATCGCTTCTATGTATGCAGTGAAAGGCAAATCGCTTCAGCTTCAGCCTTATATTGAGTTAAGTGACTATATTAAAAATCAAGTAGGAATGTTTTCTACATTAAAATCATCGCAGAGGTTTACGATCGCAGCCATGCTAGATACCCGCTATGAGAATCCAAAAGAAACGTTTCATGAATTTCTGGATGTATATGATCAATTGGTACAAGGCGGATTTACCAGAGGCGCATTTACGTATATCGCAGCTTCCGCTATGCTGTCGAATGAGTCAAGTCGAAGTCATAAAGAAATGGTTCGAAGGTCAGTAGAAATTTATCAAGGCATGAAAAAAAAGCATCTCTTTCTCACAACAAGCGGTGATGTACCTCTTGCCGTTTTATTAGCTGAAACGAGCGAGTCTGTTGATGATTTGATGCATGAAATTGAACACTTTTATACCACATTGGGGCAGCATGGATTTAAAAGAGGGAATGACCTTCAATTTTTAAGTCATATTCTCGCAATCGATAAAAACTTACATGGGGATACCGTTATTGAAAGGTGTCTAGCAGTAAAAGAAACCTGTGAATCGGCAGGTATGAAAGTAAAAGCAATGCATTACCCGGTTCTTGGCTTATTAGCACTGTTTGAAAATCCGGAAGCTGAAATTGAAATTATCCATGAAGCGGTAAAGCAGCTGAATGCAGATAAACTTTTTAAGTGGCATAAAGACATCAATGTTATGCTGGCGGTTAATCTGGTTATCAGTGAAAAGCTAAAGGATTCTAGACTGGTCGAAACAGGTATCTATACAACGATTGAAACGATTATTCAAGCCCAGCAGGCAGCTATGCTAGCTGTTATTGCGAGCACTTCAGCAGTTGCTACTACGACTACTACTTGATAAATGAAACGGTTATAAAAAGAGGCTGGGACATAACTACATGAATCTAATCTAAAGATGAACCAATGGAATAAATGAGCTGAACCGCTTATAATACCGCGGTTGATTTCCGTGCAAGGCTTCGCTTTCCGCCGGCGGCCGCTTAGCCTCCTTGTCACTTACGCTTCTGCGGGGTCTCACCTGTTCCGCTTTTCCCGCAGGAGTCTTCGCCTTGTCCTCCAATCAACAGCTAGAAGTACCCGTATACATGAAACCTACGTTCACATACCGATAAAAAAATCCGAACGAAGTTGATTCTCCATCAAGAATCTTGATTTCTCGTTCGGATTTACATTCAACTAGAATACTTTTATCTCAGCTTTTCTCTTAAAAAGTATAAACCTCGCCATCATCTGGAACAAAGACGTTGGACGCCATATCTTTTTCGTTGATAAAGCCTTTTAATTCTTCTCTTGATAGCGTCCAGTGATTTACAGCTTCCATATGGACAGAAACAATCTTAGCATGAGGAGCCGCTTTAAAAACTTGGTAAATATCTTCTTTCCCCATCACAAGAGAACCGCCTTCTAAAAACTGATTATCGCCGCCGTTTACGACAATAACGTCGGGTTTATGTGTATTGATTTCTTCTTCAACAGCGGAATACCATACCGTATCTCCAGCTACATAGAGGGTTTTTTCACTCTTATCTTTAAAAACAACGCCGCACACTAAACCAGTACGCTTTAAAATTTCTCCTCTTCCGTGCTCGCCTTTTGTTTTGATTAATTCAACGCCTTCAAAAACCGTGTTTTGCGTAAGTACTTCTACATTTTTAAAACCAGCTTCTTTTACTGCTGCGGCATCTTCTTCATTTTGAACGAACATTTTGATGTCTTTTGGCAAAGCCTGCTTAGCCGCATCGTCAAAATGGTCTAAATGGAGGTGAGTGACAATAACCGCATCTACACCATCAATAATCTCTTCAACGGATATCGGTAAGTTCACTAAAGGATTGTTTTGATCTTGTCTGATCGAATTTGGGAAAGGAGGGTACGTGCCTTTTTCCGCTAACATAGGATCAATTAAAAACGTTTTTCCTCCGTATTCAACAATTAGAGTAGCGTTACGAATATGTGTAATCTTCATCTGTATCTCTCCTTTTTTTGATCTACGTATAGTTTATAGGATAATCTACTCGCAAATACATAGATAAAATCAAGTCTTTTAACACTTTCACTTGATAAACGAAAGAATAGTAGTCAAAAGCAAAAAGAACCGAAACAGTGCTGTTTAGGTTCTTTTTAGGATTTCTTTTATCTCTTTATATATACGTACTTGATTGCGTCCATGTTGTTTGGCATCGTACAGGGCGATATCTGCTTTATTCAACAGCTCATCTAACGTTTCATTTTCTTGTTTTTCCGCTTGTGCTACTCCAAGACTTAACGTAACAGAAATGGTTTCTTCGTTAATCAGTAAGGGCTGAGTCTCGACGTGACGGCGAATTTGGTCGGCAAGCGTTTCGCCTTCGGATAAAGTATAGCCCTTTAGCGCGAGTACAAATTCTTCACCGCCGTACCGAGCAAAAAGCGCTCCTTGCGGTAATACGGACTGACAGGCTTTTACGACATGTACAAGCACCTGATCGCCGGCATAATGACCATACGTGTCGTTCACTTTTTTAAAATAATCAATATCAAGTAAAAGAAGCGTAAAAGAAGCTGCGGACTGTTTTGCTTCTTTGAACGCTTGCTTACTGTGCTGAAAAAATGCCCGACGATTATAGATTTGCGTCAGCTCATCGTAATAAGCTTGATTTTCAAGCTTTAGCTGAAGTCTTTTGAGCTCCGTAATATCCGTAAAAATAAGCAGCAAGCCGTGACTATTGTTAGCATACTGCAAAGGAGAGGTGCGAACTTGATACGTATACTGAGATTGATCCGCAGAAAAAAGCTGCAGCTCTTGACTGCTGTTTTTATTTTCGAATGTAAAAGGAAATGAACTGTCCGATAGCGTGAACCAAATATCAGCAAACCGTTTTCCAAACATCGCTTTTTTCAGCTGGGGAAACATGTTCTTCGACGCTAAGTTAAATTCAATTAATCTGTAAGCTTCATCAAGCACGATAACACCGTCATTGATGCTGTTAAATATCGCATCTTTTGCAACGGGCATGACTGTAAACATACGCGATGAGTTAATGGACCATAAATATAAAAAAGAAGAAACCCATAAAACCGTCGGAACTGGATCAATTCCCTGCGGCGTAAAGCCCATTAAATAGACAAAAGCTGTGACGATAGGGACTAGTTGCCCGACCATTAATGCAATTAACTGCAGGCGGTAAGCTTTGGCTGTTTCTTTCCAGCGGTAAACGGCGAGCAAAAAAGCAACGAACATAGACGAAAAGATGAACATGCCGTGAATCGTGTACCATGGTCCAATTTCTTGATGAATGTAAGGAGCACCTAAAACTGGGTCAATTTCAAACACGCGATAATGAAGGTGATGCCAGTCGTTTGTTGCAACCATAATCAAACTGATAAACGGAATGATAAAAAGCGCAAAAATATGTTTTTTCCTTACCTTTATGCCGACATACTGCATAACAAACAGCAGTCCTGCAGGAGGTGAAAAAGGCATGCCCACGTATTGAATAACGGTCCAAAATTTCATTTCCTCAAGATTAACGGATAGCAAGCTGAATGCCGCACCTATACAATAAACGGCGGTGAAACCCGTATGAAGAATAAATAAATGCGCAATATTGCTGTAGTGGTGACGTTTAATAAATACGTAAAAACACAAGTATAAATTAAGAACACCAGACGTACAGATAAGCGTTATATAAGCGGTTAAATCTAAATTCACAATCGTGTCCCTCATTAAGAAAGCATTTTTAATTAAATGTAGCACAGTTCAAATGAAATGTGGATATTTTATGTAGGAAATTAGTAACAGTGAAGGAAGTAGCTGGCTAGTCTATAAGAATTATCTCTCTTTCACTAGCAGATTATTAAAAATTCAGTATTTTATGTGTTGACATCGCTTTCATAGTAGAATATAATTTCGGTAATAACTTAAAACTGGATTGTTACTGATTCGATCAGGCATTACCTGTGTTAAAAATACGTGGTGTGTTCACGTGTTTTTAAGATGGGATTTTCATGTTTGTTCTGATGTGGGGGAAGCATCTATGAAATTTGTTAAAGTATTTAATAATAACGTAGCTTTGGTGAAAGACTCTTCTAATGTAGAATGGGTCATCATGGGAACAGGCGTCGGTTTCCAAAAGAAAAAAGGTGATCCCGTTGATAAAGCTGTCATTCGACGAAAGTTTGTGGCCGAGTCGTCCAACATTCGTCGACCGCTGGCTCAAATGTTAGAGAGCATCAAACCAGAAATTCTTGAGGTTTCTGTAGAGCTAATCAAACAAGCAGAAAAAGAAATAGGTGAGCCTTTTCGCACCAATATTCACTTAACTCTTGCGGATCACTTAAATTTTGCGATTGAACGAAGCCATAGTGGCCTTGAATACGCGCAGCCGAGCCGCTGGGAAGTCAAGAAGCTTTATCCGAAAGAGTATAATGCTGCGGTTAACGCAATTCGACTAGTGTATGACCGGCTTGATGTGCTGCTTCCTAAAAGTGAAGAAACGTTTCTTACCTATCATTTTGTAAATGCACAGAATGTACAAGCAAAAGTGGAAGAAACGATGAAGATGACTGAAGTGATTAATCGAATTATCGATATTGTTCAATATCATTTTCAGCTAAAACTTGATGAAGAATCGATGAATTATTCCCGCTTTGTCACGCATCTACGATTTTTTGTCTTACGTCAGCTAGATCAGAACCCACATGTTTCTCCTGAAGTTGATGCTACGCTGCTGGATGTTGTAAAAACAAAGTATGAGAAAGCGTACAAAGCTGTTGAAAAAGTGACAAATCTGCTTCATAAACAGTACGGTTGGTCTTTAACGTCAGATGAAAAGCTTTACTTAACGCTACACATTTGGCGCGTGACCAATCTCGTAGAAACTGAATAATTGTTCTTCATTGGAGGATTGTTACTGACTCGATCAGGCATTACCCAAGCAGACATTGACATGTTCCAAACATGTAGTGATCTGTTTGGGTTTTTTTATTGAAAAAAGGAGGGATATAAATGACTTCATATAAAGAAACAGCTAAACAAGTAGTAGATAAAATCGGTGGAGTACAGAACGTTAACCAGGCTTGGCACTGCGTGACGAGACTTCGCTTTAATCTTCACGATAAGAATAAAGTCCAGGTTGAGGAAATTAAGCAAATAAAAGGAGTGATGGGCGCTCAATTTTCCGGTGATCAGTTTCAAGTCATTATTGGAAACAGAGTTGCTGAAGTGTTTGAAGAAGTTGAACCTTTAGTAGGAAGCGGAAGCGCTGCTGAGGAGAAAAGCGGTACAAAACAAGACGTTGTTTCACTTGTAATGGACAGTATTTCGGGAATTTTTACTCCTATCTTACCAGCGCTTATTGGTGCGGGTATGCTAAAGGCTTTTGTCGCTTTATTTGCTACTCTCGGATGGCTGAGCATAGAAAGCGATACGTACGCCGTGCTAAACGCAATTGGAGACGGAGTCTTTTACTTTTTACCCTTTTTCTTAGCAGTTTCAGCAGCTCGTAAGTTTAAAACAAACGAATACTTAGCGCTTGCTTTAGCAGCTGCCATGCTGTATCCGACCTTTGTAGATGCAGCACGAGGCATTACGAAAATAAAAGAATTCACGTTATTTGGAATCAATTTTATATCCATTCCAGTTGTGAACTATACGTCTAGCGTTATACCGATTATTTTAGGTGTACTTTTATTAAAGTATGTATATAAATTTGTTCGCTCATGGATGCCGGCTACTCTTACGGTCATGTTTTCACCACTGCTTACCCTTTTAATTGCTGCACCTATCACGTTATGGGTAATCGGTCCGCTTGGAACGTATATGGGAGACGGAGTAGCCATTATGTTCTCTTGGATGTTTGAAACAGCCGGTCCGCTGGCAGGGCTTTTACTAGCAGGTCTTATGCCTCTTATTATCATGACCGGCATGCACTATGCAATAGGTCCGATTGCGATTCAAAATCTAAAAGTATACGGATTTGACAATGTTTTGATGCCAATGATGTATATCAGCAACCTTGCTCAAGGTGGAGCAGCTTTTGGAGTAGCCTTGAAGACAAAAAATAAAGATTTAAAGCAAGTGGCATTTTCATCGGCCATTTCAGCTGTTATCGGAATTACAGAGCCCGCTATGTACGGAGTAAACATGAAGTTAAAAAAACCTTTTTATTACGCTATGGCATCTAGTGCACTGCTCGGTGGCTTTGCTGGTTGGTATGGTTTTAAAGCTTTTACACTAGGAGGATTAGTCGGAATCTTTGCTATCCCTACGTTTGCAGATCCAAGCGGAGCAGCAGGCAATTTAATTGTCGCTGTGGCGCTGCTGGCAGCGGCAGTTATTTTACCAGCTGTTTTGGTACTCACTCTTGGATTTAAAGATATTGCTTCAGAAGAAACAGAAAAAAATACAATCAAACTTGAAGAACATCCTGTCACAGAAAAAGCGCCATTACAAAATGTTTCTCTAGCAGTAGAGGCGAAAAAAAACGGTAAAACAGCAAGCGTCTTCTCTCCGTTGCACGGTGAGCTTGTACCGCTGCATCAAGTGTCAGATGCAACATTTGCTCAAGAAATTATGGGGAAAGGAATTGCAATTAAACCGAACGAAAACCGCGTAGTTTCGCCTATTGCTGGCACGGTTATGGTGCTGCCTGATTCTCAACATGCAATCGGCATTAAAGGAGAAGAGGGCGAAGAAATTTTAATTCATATTGGAATTGATACCGTTTCTTTAAAAGGAGAGCATTTTAAAGCACTGGTAAAAGAAAAAGAGTATGTAAATGCAGGGCAGCCGCTCATTGAATTTGACCGGCATGCGATTGCAGAATCTGGATTCGAAACCGTTACGATGGTTATTATCACAAACACCGCAGAGTATTTAGATGTGCTGCCGGTCAATGAAATAGGTCTGATTTTTGAAGGGGAACAGCTACTTTCTGTAGTAAAATAAATGCTATTTTTAATAAAAATATGAAAAAAGGACGTGGGGGCTATGTTAACAAATGATACTGTATTTAAAAAAGGATTTTTATGGGGAGGAGCGACGGCTGCTAACCAAATTGAAGGAGCTTACGACGTTGATGGAAAAGGGCTGTCTACTGCAGACATGATCCGATTTGTCCCAAAAGACGAACGAACTGGTTATTCAATGGATGTAAAAGCAGATTACATTGAAGATGTGCTTAACAACAAAGTAAACGATCGTTTTCCAAAGCGTACGGCTATTGACTTTTATCATCGCTATAAAGAAGATATCGCACTGTTCGCGGAAATGGGATTTAAAACGCTTCGCATTTCGATCAATTGGGCGAGAATTTTTCCAAATGGAGATGATGTGAATCCAAACGAAGCAGGGTTGCAATTTTACGATAATTTGTTTGATGAAATGTTAAAGTACGGCATTGAACCATTGGTGACGCTTTCGCATTATGAAACGCCGCTTGAGCTTACCCGTAAATACAACGGCTGGTACAGCCGCAAGCTAATTGGCTTTTATACACGCTACGCGGAAACGGTATTTACACGCTATAAAAACAAAGTAAAATACTGGCTGACGTTTAATGAAATTAATGTGATTACACATAGTCCTTATACAGGCGGCGGTATTTTAGTTGAAAACGTTCCAAATCAGTCAGCGGAGCAAATTGCGTATCAAGGGGCGCATCATCAGTTTGTTGCGAGTGCACTTGCCACTAAGTTAGCTCATGAAATTATTCCTGATGTAAAAGTAGGATGTATGCTTGCGCGTATGACAACGTATCCTGTGACGAATCATCCGGATGATATTTTACTAGCTCAGCATAAAAATGACTTGAACTTATTTTTTACAGATGTTCAAGTTCGCGGAGAATATCCAAAGGTAATGGAGCGTTACTTTAAAGAAAACAACATTCAAATCGTAAAAGAAGTAGGGGACGATGAGATTATCAAACAATACCCCGTTGACTTTATTTCGTTTAGCTACTATATGTCTCTTTCTGTCACAACTCAAAGCGAAGAAGACAATGTCCTAGGAAATATGATTGCAGGAAGTGTAAAAAATCCTCATCTTCAAACGTCCGACTGGGGATGGCAAATCGATCCGAAAGGACTGCGCTATACGCTACAAGATTTTCATAACCGCTACGGCAAACCGCTGTTTATCGTTGAAAATGGTTTAGGAGCTCATGACAAAGTAGAAGAAGACGGCTCTATTCATGATCCGTACCGCGTAGATTACTTAAAGCAGCATATTGAACAAATGAAAGAAGCGGTTAAAGATGGTGTGGACTTAATGGGCTATACGGCGTGGGGACCTATTGATTTAATCAGTGTGTCAACAAACGAAATGTCAAAACGATACGGCTTTATTTACGTAGATCAAGACGATGAAGGAAATGGTACGCTTGAACGATCTAAAAAAGATTCTTTTTACTGGTATAAACAAGTGATTCAGACAAATGGAGAAGATTTATCTTCATCTACAAAAGTCAAAGTTTCTCAGTAAAAAACACATGCCTGAAAACACGAGATGTCCTTCATCTCCTTGTCTTCAGGCATATTTTTATTATGAGTCTATTTACGTTTTATAAAGGTGTCATCTGCATTTTTTTCTGTCTAAAAAAGACCCAATCTGTAAAGCCGATTTCTTTAAGACGCTTTTTTACTAGTTCAAAGTCGTCGCCAATGCGTTCCGGATCATGAGCATCGGAACCAAAGGTAATGTGTACCCCGTAGTGCAGGGCTCTTTCTAAAATATCATCTGCAGGATACCAGCCTCCGCAGTCTTTGGTTTTGCCTGATGTATTCACTTCTATGGCAATGTCATGTGCTGAAATCACTTTTAGCGTTTGATCAATGACAGCTGTCTCGATAGAAGAAAACGAGGGATAGAATCCTTTCATGGCATCAATATGGCCAAGGATTTGAAACATTCTGCTGCAGGCGGAGTCTTCAATCAATTGATAATACGTTTCTTTCGTGCGCTGCTTTTCTTGCTGAGAAAGACCTTCCCAGCGCGTTTTATGAAAGATGCTGACTTCATCAACTAGATGGACAGAGCCAATTATGTAGTCAAACGGATATTTTTCATAGTGGCTTTGGTATACTTTTGCATGCTCGGGAAAGAAATCAGACTCCACGCCTAACAGTACTTCAATTTTCTCTTTATATTCTTCTTTTAGTTTCAAAATCTCAGCTACATATCCGGAAAATGCGCTTTTTCCCATCGCAATATGAGGATAAGGCTGGTCTTCTTCGCTCGCAAAATAAGGAGAATGATCCGAAATTCCAATGATATCAAGCCCTTTATTAATGGATGCCTCTATATAATCTCGAATCGTTCCGCGAGCATGTCCGCATCGGTCGTGATGGGTATGAAAATCAAATTTTAACTCAGCGTTCATTTTTCATCACCTCTGTTATCTTTTTGTGTGGTGTATAGAATATTCTACAAAGAAACAAAGTATCCCCCTTAGAAATGGATGAAGAGAATATTTCTTGGCTTGCTGGTGAGTCATCTACTAAAAAAATTGTACAGAAAGAGGTTATTTTATTTAATTTGCCGCAAAAATTGAAATGGAATCCATACCAAAAGTTACATTTGATTCGGCAAGCTAAAACGCATATACTACTCATACACGATCTGAAATAACGTTCAGGTAATCGCTGCATCATTTGATGTAGAGGAAAGTCCATGCTCGCACGGTGCTGAGATGCCCGTAGTGTTCGTGCCTAGTGAAAAAATAAGCTAGGGCAGCTTGGCTTATAGCTTAGCTGACGGCGGGAAAAACCACCTAAGTCTTCGGATATGGTCGAGTATCCCTGAAAGTGCCACAGTGACGAAGCTTTGCTGGAAACAGCAAAGGTGGAACGCGGTAAACCCCACGAGCGAGAAACCCAAACAATGGTAGGGGAACTGTCTCTAAGGAATCAAACGGAGAGACGGACGGTTACATGTGTAATCGTAGATAGATGATTACCGCCTGAGTACGAGAGTAAAATCGTTTGCAGTACAAAGGTACAAAACATGGCTTATCGAACGTTGTTGAAACAGAGACTGACTATAAAATACGTAACCAAAACAAACCAATGAGGTTTGTTTTTTTATTTGTTATTTTTCAAATCATAGCCGACTCATTGATAGAGTGCTTGAATTTTCCTAACTATAGTATGAGAATTCAAGGTATATGGAAATACATATTGGCTAAATTGCGGTATAGTTTACTTGTACTTACTAAATACGGGGAAAGGGAGAATATTCATGATTAAAAAAATGGAGCATACAGCAATTATTGTTGGAAATATGGAGGAGACGATTCACTACTACGGAGATATGTTTGGCTTTAAAGTTCGCCTTCAAGGATCTAACGAGAAAAGAGAGATGGCTTTTTTGTATCTTGAAGAACAGCCGGGTATGGAAATTGAGCTCATTCGAGATATTGATCCGATTGGCGAGTATAACAAAAGCGGGATTGTTAACCACCTTGCCTTTACGGTAGAGGATATAAATAAGGCGATTCAACATTATAAGAGCAAAGGAATTGAATTTTTATCATCTGAGCCTCAGCCAACGCTTGAAGGCGGCCGTATGATTTTATTTCACGGACCTAATGATGAGTTGCTGCAGTTAGTAGAACGGGTTAAACTTTAAAAAGTTTATTTTAAGAGGTACATACAAGAAAAAATGTGTTTTGCAGTCAGGTTTTTAATGAAAATTGCCTTGCCATAATATATCTATAGCTAATACGAACACTATTGATAGCAAGTATACAGTAAACTTAGGTAATGGGTTGGCATCAGTTCGTTCCGCGGTATCATTATATAAAAACTGTATTCATCTAGAAATTTACCACGTTTAACTTGGTTTCGAGTATGTGCTGTGATAAAAAACCGGCCCCTCTAATTAAAATGACTGATAACTGGAGGGGCAGTTTTGTATGCAAAAAAGTTTATTAATTTTTATCAAGGCCGTGTTTATACGGATTCTAGAGTTAACTCAATAAATTTTTCAACAGCAGGAGATTGCCATTTTTTTGACTTGACGAGTAGATGCGAGTAAAAGGGCTCAAATTGTTCATTGTGTTCAAGGATGTTTAATAATCCTTTTTCAACCTCATTTTTTACGGTGATATAAGGAAGTACAGAAAACCCTAATCCGCTCATTACCGACTGTTTGATTGCTTCTAAACTCCATAGCTCCATTGTTTGAAACTTAGGTAGTTTATGAGCAGCCAGATACTTTTCAAACATCGAACGATAACTGCATCCCTCTTCGTTTGTTATAAAGAAGTCAGTAGTTCCAGCGGTTTTATAATCATCAAAGTGCTGATTTTTATCCGGGCTTGTAATTAAAACAATTTCTTCTTTATGCAACTCATGATGAATGTAATTATCTGCTTCTAATTTTGGCCAAACCATAAATGCAACATCAACATCCCCGCTCATAAGATCTGTTTGATTTTGCCCGCAAGTTCCATTGCTTAATATAACCTTAACCTCCGGATATTTAGTTGAATACTTTTTCAGAATAGGCCCCAATCTCGAAATAGTCAGCGACTCAGGGGCAGCAATTTTTAACTCTCCGCTTACCTTATTGTGAGTTTTCAAGTGTGATATACGTTTATACGTATGTAACAATTCATCGGCTAAAGGTATTAACTCTCTTCCTAAAGAAGTTAACTTTAACTCTCGTTTAGTATAAGTGAATAACTCACCGCCAACCTCGCGTTCTAAAGCCTTAATATGAGAAGTGATAGTTGACTGAGTATAGCCCAGTTTCAGAGCCGCATTTGTGTAGCTTCCTACATCGATAATCGTTCGAAACGTAGTAAATTGTCGTATCTCCATTCGTCATAAACTCCTCTTATCTATTAAAAAAAACGATAGTAGTTATTTTTTATTTCAATTTTACCGATAGATAGGCTTATATTACAATGAAGCACGTAACTCATTCAACAATTTTTTAGTAAAAGGAGAAATTAACTATATGAATTTTACAGCATTTCTTTCATATTTAATCATTACATCTTTTACTCCAGGCCCAAGTAATATCTTGGTAATGAACGAAGGAAGAAGGTTTGGATTCAGAAGGTCACTGCGCTTCAGCGGTGGAATTATGTTGGGGTTTATTATTCTAGGTATAGTAACTGCATTATTAGCCACAAGTCTGTATCAGTGGATGCCAACGGTAGAACCTTACTTTAAGGTCGTTGGTGCGGCATATTTAGTTTACTTAGCATGGAAAATGGCTTTTCCTAAGAAGAAAAAAGGTGATGACCTCTGTACAAACTCTTCTTTTTTTTCGGGGCTGTTTTTTCAAATTCTCAATATAAAAAGTATTTTGTACTTTTTAACGGCCATGACAACTTTTGTACTACCTTATAATAATTCCAAATCAGCTATCCTTTTTTGGATGTGTCTCACGATACTAATAGGGTGCACCGCATTGCTACTGTGGACTGCATTTGGTTCTGTATTCAAAAAACTATTTGCAAAATATGATAAAAGAATAAATGTAATAATGTGTGTGCTGCTTATTTATTCGGCAATTGTTATTTTCTAAAACTGGCCGAATAAGAAAGGCTGTTTTTACTGAAATATTCTCAAGTACGTTTCCGTATTTTATAGTAGCATCTTCTATTTATAGTATATAATTTATTATAATTATATTTTTCATACATCTATGTAATGAATAGAACGGTTAATAAGGAGATGGTACAAAGTGGAGTGGCAGCAGTTTAAATATTTTCAAACGCTTGCACGTACGCAGCATATGACGCGCGCTGCAGAAGAGCTGTTAATTACCCAGCCTGCGCTCAGTCGTTCAATTGCTCGTTTTGAAGAGGAAGTAGGAGCGCCGCTATTTGACCGGCAAGGACGTTCCATTCGATTGAATCAATACGGTAAACTTTTTTTGAAGCGTGTAGATAATATGATGAAAGAATTTGATAAAGGACAGGAGGAAATTCAAGCGCTGCTAGATCCGGAAAAAGGGCAGGTCTCACTTGGATTTTTACATACGCTCAGCACAGATTTGATTCCAGATTTAATCGCGTCGTTTCGCAGCTCATATCCTAAGGTGAATTTTCAGCTGAGGCAAAGTCCTTCTCACGTTCTTCTTGAGCAGCTGGAGCTCGGTGAACTGGATCTTTGTTTGATTGCGCCTATGGAAGAAAAATCGTTCATTAAGTGGCATCATCTTTGGAGTGAAGAGCTGTTTGTGATCGTACCGAAAAATCATCGGTATGCTGATCGTGAAAGTATTGCACTAGAAGAAATTGCTGAGGAATCCTTTATTCACTTAAAAGAAGGTTTTTCTCTTCGTCTTACGTTTGAGCAGTTATTTGAAGAGACAGGGGAAAAGCCTCACATCATGTTTGAAGGAGAGGAAGCTGACACCGTAGCAGGACTTGTAGGAGCCGGCTTAGGAATTTCTATCCTTCCAGATTTACACGGAATCGATCAAAGTAAAATAGTGAAAATCCCATTAGCTAAAGCCAACTGCCACCGAGTAATTGGACTAGCATGGATTGAAGGAAGATATCTATCACCGGCTGTTAAACAGTTTAGAAACTTTGTTTTACATAAATTTAATGACCAGAAATAACGGTATTTCGTAGCCTAAACTTGTTTGCAAACTCAGTCCTTTTTTCGTTGGAATAATCGTTTTAAAATCGATCTTTTTTTACCTACTACGCTGCTTTCTTTTGAAGCTTCTACTAATTCTGAAATGGCCTGCTGTTCACGCAGGCTTTTGCGCAAAGATTGAATAAGCTGCTTATCTTTTTCCTGAAGAATTTGTTTTGTATCAGGCTCTTGTTGGGGTGAAGTCTGTACCGGCTGTTCGGGAGGTGTCGGCTGCTGGTCGTCGGCCTTGGGCTGGTCAGCTGCTTCTGCTGTGTTCTCTGTGTCCTCTTTGTCCTCTTTGTCTTCGGCTTCTTCTAGAGACACGGCAGCTTGATCCTCGCTTGTAGTCAAAGAGAATTCTTTTTGCAGCTCTTCATTGATTTCTTCTGCTTGGCAGCCCTCATCATAAAGCTGCTTAATTTTCAGTAAAACGGTCGCAGCCGCAGCTTCATATTGTTTTGGTCGATGATCTTCTTTTTGTATAAAGAAATATTGGAATTTATCTATATATCTTCTAATCGTTGAAGTAGGAATACTCGTTTCTTCAGATAACTCTTTTACACTAAGCCAATTTGTCATTTTCTCACCACTTTTTAAATGATTACTTATTCGTCAGCATCAATTTGAAATTGTACTAGTATCTCTACTGTTTATCTTATCATGTAACGCTTCTACGTACCTTGCTGTGTTGGTTTCTGTAACGTTTTTATAATCACAGTGTCATAAATGAGGTATAAGCTGCCACTCGCACAAAGATTTGTTAGTTGAAGAATGGGAAATAATCAGTAAGCATTTGTTTGGAGTATGTTGAACAATGATGAGCGTACTTCTTATTATTATCTTATAATGTTGCTGAAGAAAAATCGAGTGATTACTTCACTGTTTATTTAATATGGTAATGTTGTACTAAAGAAGAAACGAAAGGAGGAGCGACTTGAGTTTTACAGAACGAGCAGTAGCACTTATTAAACAAATACCATCCGGGAAAGTAATGACATACGGACAAATCGCCCGTCTGGCTGGGAGTCCGCGAGGTGCAAGGCAAGTTGTACGAGTCCTGCATTCGATGAGTAAGAAACATAATCTCCCCTGGCACAGAGTCATTAATTCTAAAGGAGAAATTGGGTTTAAAGATGAAGAAATGTACGTTGTTCAAAAACTTTCACTCGAAGCGGAAGGAATAATCGTTTCTTCGGATGGAAAGCTTGATCTTAAAGTCTATCTCTATGAACCTGACGTGTATAAATAACAAAAGAAATTGAGACATAACGAAATCAATTCCATCTAAAGATGAACAAACGAGATAAAGGAGCTGAACCGCTTGTGACACCGCCATTAATTTCCGTGCAAGACTTCGCTTTCCGCGAGCGGCCGCTGAGCCTCCTCGTCGCTTGTGCTCCTGCGGGGTCTCACCATTTCCGCTTTTCCCGCAGGAGTCTTCGTCTTGCCCTCCAATTAATGGCTAGAAGCACCTGATTAGACCTACGTTCATCATCACAATAAAAAAATCCGAATGAGTTTGATTCTCCATCAAGAATCAAACTCATTCGGAACTTTCTTCAACTAACATACTTTTGTTATTTATGTTTTTCAAAAGCCAGCTTTAATCCAAACCCGATTAAAACGACGCCCGTTGCTTTATCCATAAAGCGCTGAACGCTAGGTGTTGTGAGCCATTTTCGTAAATAGTTAATAAAAAAGACGAATACGAAAAACCACGTGATAGCAAGGATCGTATATGTTATTCCCATCAGAAGTAATTGAAGTGTTACGTTTTGATCACTTTGAACAAATTGAGGTAAAAAAGTTAAGAAAAACACGGCTACTTTTGGGTTAAGGACGTTTGAGACAAGACCTTGACGAAAAGCGGACGTTTCTTTTGACTGCTCCTCTTTTTCAGAAGAAGGTATATTGCTTTTTTTAGAAAGGAAGGCAGAGATTCCTAAGTACATTAAGTAAAGGGCTCCTGCGTATTTTACGATTTCAAATGCCAGAGCTGACTGAAGGAGAAGAGCCGATAAACCAAACGTAGCGGCGAGTGTATGAACTAAAGAGCCGCTCGCTAAGCCTAATGCCATTTTATAGCCGCCCGTTTGTCCATCTGCCATCGTTCGTTTGGTAATGAGAGCGGTATCAATACCAGGACTCATAATAACAAATAATGTGAGAATCAAAAAGGTGAAGATGTCGTTCATTTTTTTCTTCCTCCTTACTGTGATAGTATTAAATTGTAATTTATTTATTAAATATAATTTAACATAAGTAACGCCGTTTATTAAGTTTAATTTAATAAAATTAAGTATAATTAAACATCTTTTACGGAGGAATCATCATGGAAAACATAGATATTGGAAAAAAAGTAGAGAAATTTCGAAAAGAAAAGGGGCTAAGCAGTCGAGAATTAGCCAAATTAGCGGAGATTACGCCGTCTATGTTAAGTCAAATTGAGCGAGGATTAGCTAATCCTTCCATTTCAACGCTTAAAATTTTAGCTAAATGCCTCGATGTTCCTACTTTCAGTTTTTTACTTGAAGAAATAAACACCTCTCATTTAGTCGTAAGGTCGAATGAGCGTAAAACAATGAAGGTAAAAGAGCTAACGTATTCGCTGCTATCACCCGATTTCACAGGGAATCTAGCTACGGCAATTATGGAAGTACCGCCGATGATGGCTTCATCAGAAACTCCTTTAGCGCATAAAGGGGAGGAAGTGGCATACGTCTTAGAAGGGAAAATTAAAGTGTATTTGGAAGAGGAAGTATACGTGCTAGAAAAAGGAGATAGTGTCAAAATCCCTTCGCATCTGAATCATAAATGGGAGAATATATTTGAAGAGAAAGCCATTATTTTATTTTCCGTTACGCCGCCTGTTTTTTAAAGTACTTACGGTTTTTATACTGCTCACCTTCAGTGTGAGGCACTTTTATTATATAAATGTGATAAAACTATCATGTTTGTGAGAGTGAACAATTGATAAAATAGCATTGTTGGTAATCTCTACCTAAGAGAATACATACTAAATACTTTTTTGAAAGGTGATGAAGTGTAATGAAGACATGGAAAGAGATATTTCGTACTTCAAAGCTTAAAAAAATGATGCCTGTACTCGCTCTATCGTGCGCGGCGGCTGTAAGCTTTTCAAGCAGCGAGGTACATGCTGAAACGGTAAAATGTCAAAGACAAGAAACTAAGAGTGATCGAGAGTTTGCTAAGCTTGAAGACAAATATGATGCGAATCTTGGCATTTATGCATTAGATACCGGTACAAATAAAACGGTAACGTATCACCCGGACGAGCGTTTTGCCTATACGTCTACTCATAAGGCTCTTGCTGTCGGCGCACTTTTACAGCAGAAGTCAATCGAAGATCTCAACGAGCGTATCTTTTATACGCGCGATGACCTTGTAAACTATAATCCAATTACAGAGAAGCACGTGGATACAGGCATGACTCTTCGAGAACTCGCGGATGCATCACTTCGCTACAGCGACAATACGGCAGGGAACTTAATTCTGCAGCAGCTGGGCGGACCGGATGGATTTAAAGAAGCTTTAGAAAAAATAGGAGACGATGTGACGCTGCCTGAGCGCTTTGAACCGGATTTAAATGAAGTGAATCCAGGAGAAACTCACGATACAAGTACACCAAGAGCACTCGCTTCAAGTCTTCAAACGTATGTACTTGGACAGGCACTTCCTGAAGACAAGCGTGCACTTTTAACAGATTGGATGAAGCGAAACACAACAGGGGATGCGTTAATACGAGCGGGCGTGCCGAAAAGTTGGGAAGTAGCTGATAAGACAGGCGCAGGCTCATACGCGACGCGAAATGATATTGCTATCCTTTGGCCGCCGAAAGGAGATCCAATTGTTCTTGCGATCCTTTCCAATCGTACGGAAAAAGATGCGGAGTATAATGATAAACTGATTGCAGAAGCGGCTAAACAAGCGGTCAAGGCTCTTAAAGTTACTCGTAAATAAAAATAAATTTGGATAATAGTAGTTTAAATGTAAAAAAAGATTGAAAAGATTGATAGAACATTCTATTATTAATTAGAAAAAATATAGGAAGGAAGTATCTCTTATGAAAAAGATTTTTCCAATTGTTCTATCTTTCGGTTTATTAACAAGTGTATCTTTTAGCACGGTTTCAAACGTAGATGCGGCAGCTAAATCTTACAAAAACTGCACGGAATTAAACAAAGACTACAAAGGCGGCGTAGCTCGTGCGGCTAATGTGAAAAATAAAGGCGGCAAAACAAAGTACAAACCGTATGTGTCAAAATCACTGTATGATGCCAATACAAAGCTAGATCGAGATAAAGACTACATTGCCTGTGAAAAATAAATATTAGATGACTCATCCAAGCGCTTATTGTAAGCGCTTGGATTTTTTATTATCATCAACTCCTGTATGTTGCGAGCTGAGTTCAAAAATTAGTCAAATCGCACAAAATAATATCAGAAAATTCACATAAATAATAATGAACTTGCGTTAAAATTCGTATACACTATGTACATGTTAAGTTAACTTACATCTAATGTTAGAAGTGAGAGGGGAAACATCATAAAAAAGGAGTTGAGTGTATAGTGTCTACAAATGCAACAAGTTCCGTTATAGAAGAGGTGCATTCTTATCAAGATAGAAGTCTTGATCCGTCACTAAAGCCAAAAGCCGAAAGTGACCGAAAGCTAACTCCGTTGTCCTATATGTTTATGTGGATTGGAGACGGCGTTAATTTAGGGAATATGACGCTTGGGGCTAGCTTGGTAATCGCAGGTACTGCGGTATTAAATCTTTTTCAAACGTTTGTGGCAGCGATTATTGCTATTGGTATTATTTCTACTTTTTTTGTCTTGAACGATCGAATCGGCTATAAGACGGGCATACCGTATGTGATGCAGCTCCGAATGTCTTTTGGAATAAAAGGATCCGTTATATCTTCTCTTTTACGAGGTATTCCAGCTATCATTTGGTATGGTTTCCAAAGCTGGACAGGCGGTACAGCTTTAAACGAAATCGGGAAAATTGTGAGCAAAGGATCTTTTGACAATCTTGTTCTTTGTTTTATTATCATTCAGCTGCTGCAAATTGTGCTTTCTCTGTACAGCTTCCACGCGGTTAAATGGGTAGAGATGCTTGCTTCAATCATCATATTGCTTGGCCTTGTTTACGTATTTGGCGTTCTTTTAACTTCTCATAGTGAGGTAGTAGGGGAGAAGTGGGTACATACAAAAGGTTCATGGGGACTTCCGTTCTTTTCTTTCATTATGATGTTTATGGGGAATTATGCGGCAATTTTTCTAAGCGCAGCCGATTACTCTAGAGAACTGAAGCCAGGAATTAGTGACACAAAGCGTGGGTTCTTATACTTTACACCGATTCTAGTAGCCTACGGATTCGTTCTTACAATCGGAGCAATGCTTGCTTCTGCTACGGGCATATCCAATCCTGTCAAAGCGTTTGCGGTTGTAGTGGATAATTCATATATTACCGTCGCTGTATCAGCTTTTATTGTGATTGGCGTTATTGCGGTAAACATGGTGGCAAATATTATTCCGCCTACGTATGTGATTACGCTGCTGACAAAAGCAAACTATAAAGTGGCGGTTACCATTACTGGACTGCTTGCTTTTTGCTCGTTCCCTTGGGTGCTTGTTCAAGATTCGTCAGCTGCAGGTCTTGGGCTCTTCATTTTAATTTACTCTGCTTTTTTAGGGCCGATTGTTTCTATTTTACTAGTCGATTATTATATTTTACGGAAACAAAGAGTAAACGTAGAAGAATTGTATCAAGAAAAAGGACCGTTTTCCGGCTATAATCCGTGCGCCATGCTTGCGATGCTCATCGGTGCAGGTGCTGCGTTTATCGAAGTTGATTTAGGCTGGATTATAGGAGTAGTAGTCGCAGGAATCGCATATATTCTTTTGACGAAATTTGCTTTTAAACAGTCAAAGTTTAAAAAAGGAACCATTTTTGAACAATAATATTAAATAGATCAAAGCCTTTGCTTGCCGCAAAGGCTTTTGGTTTGTCTTTTGTCGCGTCAGATTAAATCTCGTTGTCTAGTTTCCTAAAAAGTGGGTAAAGTAAAGAAGAGAAAAAAGTTACCTCTATTATGAGTTGCTTTTACAGGAGCGCATCTAATGTATCGCATCAATCATAGCTTAAAGGAGAGGGCAGAGTATGTATGAATTTAGAGTGTATACTCTTCGAGATGGAAGCGAAAAGGTAATCAAAACGCTGAAACATGAATCGTTTGCTGATGAAATTCAACGAGCGGGAATTAAGCAAACGGAAATTGCGCAAACACAGCTAGTAGATAAACCGAGATAATGTATTTGCCTTTATTTTTACACGTTTTAAAAAAGCCGGATTCCTATGTTTTTACGCAGGAGTCCGGCTTTTTCTAATTTCTTATAGTTCTTCACCATTTGTTTCAATTACATGTTTGTACCAGTTAAAGGAATCTTTTTTGTAGCGCTTCATCGATCCGTTTCCTTCGTTGTCACGGTCGACATAAATCATGCCGTATCGCTTTTTCATTTCGCCTGTTGTAAAGGAAACAATATCAATAATTCCCCATGGAGTATAGCCCATCAAATCAACGCCATCGTACATCACAGCTTTTTCTAACGCTTCGATGTGTGATTTTAAATATTCAATTCGTGATGCGTCATGAATGGATCCGTCTTCTTCAACTGTATCAATGGCACCAAATCCGTTTTCTACGATGAACAGCGGAATTTGATAGCGGTCGTAGAAGCGGTTTAACGTATAGCGCAAGCCCGTTGGATCAATTGACCAGCCCCAATCGCTTGATTTGATATAAGGATTTGCTACGCCGTTTGGCAATCCGCCGTTTACGATATCGCCCGTGTTATCAGCTTCAACGTCGCTCTTAACCGTTGTTGACATGTAATAGCTGAATCCTAAATAATCGACTTTTCCGTTTCGTAAAATTTCTTCGTCGCCTTCTTCAAACGGAATATGATAGCCTTCCCGTTCGAATTCTTTTAACGCATAGCTTGGATAATAGCCGCGAACTTGAACGTCAGGGAAGAAGTAGCGCTGTCTCATTGTTTCTTCTGCTAACATCACATCGTCAGGATTTGAAGAATACGGATAAATTGGCACGTGTGACACCATCGCTCCGATTTGGAAATTGGGATTAATTTCTTTTCCTTTTGATACGGCAAGAGCGCTTGCAAGCAGTTCATGATGTCCCGCTTGATACATCACTTCTTTTGCATTTTCACCCGGTTTTACAGAAACACCTGAGTTCGTCCATAAGAATAGAGGATTGTTTACATCCATTTTATTGTTAATTTCATTAAACGTCATCCAGTACGTGACTTTATCTTTATAGCGGTCGAAACAAACTTCAGCGAACTTCACAAAGCAATCTACTGTTTTTCGGCTTCTAAACCCGCCGTATTCTCGAGCTAAATGCAGTGGCATTTCAAAGTGAGACAGCGTAATAACCGGTTCAATTCCATGCTTTAACAGTTCATCAAATACATCGTCATAGAATTTTAGTCCTTCTTCGTTTGGCTCAGTTTCATCGCCTTTAGGGAAAATACGGCTCCAGCCAATCGACGTTCGCAAACATTTTAAGCCCATTTCTGCAAACAGTGCGATATCTTCTTTGTAGCGATGATAAAAATCAATCGCTTCGTGATTTGGATAGAATTTATCGTCTTCTACTGTTTCGGTGATTTGTCGCGGCACACCGTGCGCACCTGCAGTCATCACGTCTACTACGCTCGGTCCTTTTCCGCCTTGGTTCCATCCACCTTCAAATTGATGAGCTGCTAATGCGCCGCCCCATAAAAAATTCTTTGGCATCTTTGTCATTGTTAGTTCCTCCTTATTTCACTACGGTAAATAATGTTTGATTCAGCCCGCTAGTTTCAACATCTTCAATAATCACTTCTCGATAAGCGCTTGAATTGGTGATAATAACCGGCGTGATCGTTTGTAATCCCTGTGTTTTAATAAATTCTTTATCAAATTCAATGAGTAAATCGCCTTTTTTAAACTTTACACCGTCTTCTACATGCAGCGTAAACGGCTTGCCGTCTAACGTAACGGTATCTAATCCAATATGAACAAGTAATTCAACACCGTATTCTGATCGAAGGCCGATGGCGTGCTTTGTTGGTGCTACCATGACAACTATTCCGTCAAAAGGTGCATAAAGCTTATTATCGGAAGGGTCAATTGCTAATCCTTCTCCCATCGCACCTGAGCTGAATACTTCATCCGGTACGCTAGAAAGAGGAATAACTTTCCCGCTAAACGGGGCGCTGATTGTTTCTTCATTTTCGTTAGGGTTGCTGACAGCGACTTCGTTTAAAGAAGCAGTAGCTGCTTCTTTTGCTGCATCTTCTCCGTAACCAAACACTTGAATAAGCACAACGGGAAGAATAATCGCAATGGCACATCCGATTAAAATTCCCCAGATCGACATCGGGTAGTCTTGACTGATCCCGTTTACAATGGTCAGAGGTCCGGGCAGTCCTGCGTAAGCAAAGTAATAAGGGTGAAAGAAGCTTGCTACAACAGCACCAATAGCACCTGAAATGCATCCAAAGATAAACGGCTTTTTAAAACGTAGGTTTACGCCGTAAATGGCCGGTTCTGTAATACCAAATAATCCTGTTATCCCGGCTGATACGCTCACTTTGCGTGCTTCGTGGCTTTTTGCTTTTAAAATAACCCCAAGTACCGCTCCAACTTGAGCTACCACGGCAATTGTCTGATACGCTTGAAACGAATCTCTGCCGTTTAAGTCAAAGTTAGCAAGTATCATCGGCGTAATTCCCCAATGTACCCCAAAGATAACAACGATCTGCCAGAACCCGCCAATGATGGCTCCAGCCAAAGCCGGTACGTTTTCAGCTAAAAAGTTATAGCCGTGAGAAACTCCATTAGCGCCCATCGTAGTAATAGGACCAATAAGTAAAATTGTTACTGGAACCATAATCACCATACATAAAAATGGAACAAACAGCGGTCTAACGACTTCATGAATGCTCTTATTTAGGAACCTTTCAAGATAAGACAAAATCCATACTAAAAATAAAGGCGGTAAAACAGAAGAAGTATAGACCGTTTCGGATAAGGGAAGACCTAAAAACGTAATTGAGCTTCCGTCACCAATTTTTGCCGCCATTTCTGCCCATGTTGGACTCACTAATGCTGCACAGCAAGCCACTGCGATATAGGTATTGGTTTTAAAATGCTTAGATGCTGTGATGGCGATAAAAATCGGTAAAAAAACAAACGGTGCCCATGAAATGAAGCTTAATACTTGATATGTGCCCGTTTTTGCAAAGCTATCCGAAAACAAATTAATAAGTATTAACGAACCCTGTAAAATCCCTGCTGCTGCTAGGATGTATACAAATGGTGCAAACACAGCAGACATTGTCGCAATCACGCGGTTTAAAATCGTGCCTTTGTTTTCAGTTTGCTCTTTTTCCGTATCTAAATTTACTAAACTAGCAAACTCCTCATAAACATCTCCTACGTGCTGTCCAATCACAACTTGAAACTGTCCGCTGTTTTCAACAACTGTAATAACACCAGGCATAGAAGACACCTTACGTTTGGCTTCTGGCTTTGAGCGCTTTAACACAATTCGCAGTCTCGTAGCGCAGCGTGTAGCGCTTACGATATTTTCTTCGCCGCCTACCGCATCTAAAATGTCTGCTGCAAGCTTGTGATAATCTCTAATTTTCCCTCCCATATGTTCAACCCCCTTGTTGAGTATACGCTTTCAGTATAATTGTATCGATACAATTTATCAATACCCTAATAAAATAATAATCAATAAATAATTTAAGTTTATGGCATGGAGTTAGATTATGGTATAATCGTGTTATTCTTGAGACAAATTCAGTAAAGAGGTATAGCTATGATCAAATACCAACAAATTGCAATTGAAATTGAAACCTATATTGAAGAACACAAGCTTCAGCAAGGAGATAAGCTGCCGGTATTAGAAACGCTGATGGCGCAGTTTAAGGCAAGCAAAAGTACGGTAACAAAAGCTCTAGATCTGCTGGAGAAAAAAGGCGTGGTTTTTCAAGTAAGAGGAAGCGGCATTTTTGTCCGTCGTCATAAACGAACAGGCTATATTGGCTTGCTTTCCAATCAAGGATTTACGAGTGAACTTGAAGATTTTCAGCTAACGTCGGAAGTGATTGAGTTAGATGTACGAAAGCCGACGCAAGAAGCCGCGTTAAATTTAAACATAGAAGAAAATAGTGATGTCTATTATGTAAAAAGAGTACGGTATATCAACGGCCAGACGCTTTGTCTAGAAGAATCGTTTTATAATAAATCCATCGTTACGTACTTGAATAACGAAATTGTTTCTCAGTCTATTTTTCATTACATTAAAGAAGGACTTGGCTTAAAAATCGGGTTTTCTGATCTATATCTTCACGTTGGCAAGCTGAACGAAGAAGAAGCCACGTACTTAGGGTTAAAAGAAGGGGATCCTAAATTGTTTATTGAAACGCTTTTTCACTTAGCCAACGGCCAGCCGTTTGACTTTTCAAAAGTAACGTACAACTACGAACAATCTCAGTTCTTTTTACAAGCAACTAGTCATGTTTTATAAAAAAAGTGTCTGTCTCTCAATTAGTAAGGAACGAGAGGCAGGCACTTTATTTCATTTTTTCGATAAAGATACGAAAAAAGACAAAGATTGTAATAAATAGGAAGTTGATATACGATAAAATGGTTACAAGATTTATGGAGATAGGGAAAGAGGTGCTAAGGTGAAAAAGATGCTGAGTTATCTTATTCCCATGCTTTTTATGTTCGGTTTGCTTTCCATGAATTTATTTCAGCCGACTAAAGGCGATTTTATCGCTGTAGGTGTGATATCGATTCTTGCAGGTATTGTGATTGGTTTTATAATGAACATAGGCTGTGCAGTATTAAAAACAGTCAAAAGTAAGATGGAGTAAACTGATTAGAGGCGGTGGAGGTTTTGAGTGAAAGTATCATTATTCAGCCATATGCTAGCAAGTATCAACAGCAAGTAGTGGATTTAATTCTTCCTATTCAGCAGCAAGAATACCACATTCCAATAACGGAAAAAGATCAGCCCGATTTGTTTGAAGTCGAAAGCTTTTATCAACAGGGTAACGGAAACTTCTGGGTTGCTGTTTGCAACGAAAGAGTAGTAGGAAGCGTGGCTTTAATAGACATCGGCAGCCGTCAAGTAGCGCTGCGGAAAATGTTTGTAGCAAAGTCTTATAGAGGAGCGAACTTCAAAACAGCTCACCGGTTATTGCATACAGCCATCGCGTGGGCAAAAAAGCAGGGAGTGGAAAGAATATATTTAGGAACCACATTACAATATAGAGCTGCTCATCGATTTTATGAGAAAAATGGGTTTCAACATATAGAGAAAGAAAAGCTGCCTGAGAATTTCCCGGTGATGAACGTAGATAAAAAGTTTTATACATATAAGGTATAAAGTGAGCCGCTAGATTTTTATCTAGCGGCTTTTACTTTGGCAGTGTCTCTTGATAATGAACGCTTTTTTTAAGTAGCAAATCGTCTAACTGCGCAATTAAAATCCCTGCGATGACAATAACAGAACCAATCAGTTCTTTAAGCGTAAACAGCTCATGCAAAAAAAGAACGGCAAACAGCGCAGCAAAAATAGGCTCCGTTGCAAAAATAAGTCCTGTGTGAGTGGGAGTTGTGTAGCGCTGGGCAATGGCTTGACAAATGAATCCAATCGCACTGCAAAGAACGCCAAGACCTAAAATCGCAATCCATGATGATAAAGTAGTGGGGATGCTAGGGTGTTCAAATAAAAAGCTGCAAATCAGTGCAAATAATCCAGCAAACCCTAGCTGTAAAATGCCGAGAGCAATTGGATTTTCATTTTTGGTGAACGTGCCGGTCAACGTAATATGAACGGCATAACATAGTGCGGTTCCAATGCAAAGTAAATCACCAGCATTCATATGAAAGGAGTGCTTTAAAGTTAAAACACCTATACCGGTTAGGGTAGTGATAATGCCGAGCCCAATCGGCCAAGAAGGAAGCTTCTTCACTAACACGCAGTTGAGCAACGGAACAAAAATGACCGTTAAACTGACAAGAAATCCGGCATTTGAAGCAGACGTCATGCTGACGCCAAACGTGACAAATGTAAAAACAGAAAACAGTAAAAAGCCTAAAATAGCGGATGATAAAATCGTTTTGCGCGTGATTTGCCGTAAAGGCTTATGAAAAAACAGCCCGGCAATGAAAAAAGCAATCAAACATCTAAGCGCAATAATGGTAAATGACCCGAGTGAACTAAGCCCCATTTTCATAAACACGTACGACATACCCCAAAATACGTTTACCCCAATCATCATCATATTTGCTCGTGTGCGGTAACTCACGTTCAACCCTCCATTGTTTATGATGTACTCACAGTATACAAAGGAATTTGATATTAATAAAATGAATCTTTATAATGATAAACATGAATTAAATTCATGTTAGGGCGGGATAAAATGAGCTTAGTAAAATATGAAATTTTAAACAAAGTAGCGGAATTGCAAAGCTTTACAAAAGCGGCAGATGCGATGGCGCTCACGCAGTCAGCGGTCAGTCATGCCATTACAAATCTTGAATCGGAATTTGGATTTCCACTTGTAAATCGAAACAGGTCGGGTATTACCTTAACAACAGAAGGCGAAACGATGCTCCTTGCCATTAGAAAGGTTCTGCAAGAAAATGAAAAAGTTCATCAAGAAGCAGCCAGCCTGCTGGGTCTTGCAAAAGGAACGATTAAAATCGGTATTTTTAAAAGCGTGTCAACCAAATGGCTTCCTGAAATTATTCGGCTGATGGAGAAAAACTACCCTGACATTCAAATTCAGCTCAAGGAAGGCGACTACCTTGAAATTGAACAGTGGCTGCTGAGCGGAGAAATAGACTGCGGCTTTATCAACATTACGCATTCAAGTCAATTTCATATTATTTCTTTAAAAAAAGACCGGCTGCTGTGCGTCGTATCGAATCAAAGTGCTCTATACCATCAGAAAACCGTTTCTTTTGAAGATCTAGAGAAAGAACCGTTTATTATGCCGACATACGGCGGTTATCATGATATTAAGCAACTGTTTGAGGAACGTGGCATTCAGCCTGACATTCGTTTTGAATTAATGGATGAAAGTGCTATTTTATCGATGGTTACGCATCACTTAGGAATTAGCATTTTACCTGAAATGCTTTTGGATTCGATCCCGCAAGAGCTGCGTGCGATTCCGTTTCAAGTAGACAGCTACCGTTCAATTGGTCTAGCTACTCGTTATCATCTTTCACCTGCAGCAAAAAAATTTGCTGAAACAACGCAAGCATGGCTGCAGGATTCGGATAAGTAGGAGATTATTTATAGAGCAAAATCGGTTAATTCATAAGACTCTTAGGAACTAAGCGCATCTTTGTGCTATAATAAAGCTATACAATTACCTATTAGTCATCATTGATGACTAATTTTTTTTGGAGGATAATATGGAAGATTTATTACAATTAAAGAACAAGAACATTGTGATCATGGGAGTTGCCAACGACAGAAGTATTGCTTGGGGTGTTGCAAAAGCCCTTCACCAAGTAGGAGCAAACTTAATTTTTACATACCGTAAAGAACGTTCACTAGGAAAATTGAACAAGCTGCTAGAAAAAAATGAAATTCAAGCATCACTAATTGCTGAATGTGACGTGAACAGCGATGAAAGCATTGAAGCAGCGTTCAAAAAAATCGGAGAAGAAGCAGGCACAGTTCACGGAGTGATTCACTCTGTTGCGTTTGCTCACTCAGAAGATTTAAACGGTGAGTTTATCAATACATCAAGAAGCGGATATGCATTTGCTCAAGATACAAGCGCTTATTCATTTATCGCGGTAGCAAAAGCAGCAAAACCTCTTATGACAGAAGGCGGTTCTCTTGTAGCAATGAGCTACCTTGGTGCAGAACGTGCAGTTGAAGGCTATAACGTAATGGGCGTAGCAAAAGCAGCGCTTGAGTCTTCAGTAAAATACTTAGCATTAGACTTAGGGAAAGACAATATCCGCGTAAATGCAATTTCAGCAGGTCCAATTCGTACGCTTGCAGCAAAAGGTATTTCTGACTTTAACCAAATTCTTCACAAAGTTGAAGAAAAGGCACCTCTTAAGCGTAACGTAACGCAAGCAGAAGTTGGCGACATGACGGTTGTATTACTGAGCCATCTTTCACGCGGCGTAACGGGAGAAATCGTACACGTAGACGCTGGTTACAATATTGTAGGTTAATTCTTAAACACCTTCTCGAATGAGAAGGTGTTTTTTTCATGGGAAGACAAATGCATCCCAAAAAACATAGACCCCTGAAAGAAATATTATTAGCAATAAGGCTAATGATAAGAAATATCCATTCTATACTTCCAGATAAGTTTACACTTCCGCTTATAAGAGAAAAGCTTATTCCTATAAGTAAGATGGCCATTAGTAAAGGCAAGTTTTTAACCATTTGAAATCATGCTGGGTGTTTTATTTGAGTGTTACTATATAAGAACAGATATGTAATTTAATTCATAATTAATCAAACGCCTATATTTTAAAATAGATAAGCTCTAAATTCTAAAAAGAACATATGATGTGGCAAAGGAAAAGGAGTTGACGAAATATGCATCAAGGACAGCAACATTATATTCCATGGGAACAATGGCATCATCAGCATCCTCAAGGCACGTGGAATCAATGGCATCAGCAACATCCTCATGTACCTTGGGAGCAGTGGCATAAACAGTATCCGCACGGCACATGGAATCAATGGCATCAACAACATCCATACACACCTTGGAATCAGTGGCATCAGCAGTATCCGCACGGTACGTGGAATCAGTGGCATCAGCAAAATCCATATGTGCCATGGAATCAGTGGCACCAGCAGCATCCACACAGTTCGTGGAATCAATGGCATAATATTTATCATCAAAGCTAATCAGCTTTTTACCATAAAAGGTCCGGTTCTCCTTGGGAACTGGACCTTTTGTGTGTAGACGTGAATGATGCAGTAAGCTTGATTTTCAGCGCTGTATACGAGCGACGATGATGAAGAATATGTTTGGTCGATAGGGTAGGGGGTACATATATAAAGCGAGTTAAAGACCAACATTCATAATGCTTAAGCTGTATAAAATGGACTAGTTCGAGGTAAAGGAACTATGTAAATGAGCAAAATTAAATATAATTTTCTCGCTTGACAATATACCTATAGGGGTATAATATAAAGCATGTAAACAATATTAATTCAATAGCAAGGCGGTGATGGTTATGCTCTATATAGCAGTGTTGTTGCTTGCTATTTTATTTATTGCATACAGACGTTATTATCCCGTTAAAAGAATACAGTGCATACGTGAATCTGAAGCAAAAGAACTTGGGCGAACGGTTGTAGATATTCGTCATTACCATGAAGTTCGCGATTCGATTGGTATAGTTATTCCGTATGCGTATCTAAAACGCTTTTATTCAGAAATTCCACGGGGCAGCGTTCATCTGATTGCCAGAGATAGAGTGGAGTTAAATTTGGGCGTAAGGTTCTTACGAAAAAAACGTTTTGAAGTACGCAGCTATGAGTTAGCAGCGTGTAAAAGTAAAGGAAAGAAAGGGGTATTTGATTATGGAGTATAACCAACAGGTGAAAAATCGCCTGCGCCGAATTGAAGGGCAGCTAAAAGGCGTGCTTAGCATGATGGAGCAAGGAAAAGACTGCCGAGACGTCGTGACTCAATTATCTGCTGCAAGAAGTGCCATCGATCGCACAATGGGAGTCATTGTGAGCAGCAATCTTGAACAGTGCGTTAGAGAAAGTCTGGAGCAAGGAGAGCCAACAGAAGGTTTAGTGAAAGAAGCTGTACAGCTGTTAGTGAAAAGTCGTTAATCATTGTCACCTTGTTTAAGGTTGACGAATATCATTATTTATTATAATATACCCTTACAGGTATATGTATATAAAAAGGAGAGAGAAATACGATGAAAATTGATCATGTCATAGATGCAAAAGGACTAGCTTGTCCAATGCCAATCGTAAAAACAAAAAAAGCAATGGATACTTTAACAACAGGTCAAGTATTAGAAGTGCAAACAACAGATAAAGGTGCTAAAAGTGATTTAACAGCGTGGGCAAAATCAACAGGACACGAGCTTATTGATTTTAAAGAAGAAGGCAGCACATTTATCTTTTACATTCAAAAAGGCTAATTTTTTTTAGAATTAAATATACCCCACAGGGTAAGAGGAGGAACAACATGAATGAACAAAAGAAACGAACAACAATTGTATTATTTAGCGGTGATTATGACAAAGCGATGGCAGCTTATATTATTGCCAACGGAGCAGCTGCCTATGATCATGAAGTGACGATATTCCATACGTTTTGGGGATTGAATGCACTTCGTAAAGAAGAAATGGTGCCAGTGAAAAAAGGATTTTTAGAAAAGATGTTTGGCAAAATGATGCCGCGCGGTGCGGATAAAATGGGCTTATCTAAAATGAATTTTGCAGGTATGGGACCTAAAATGATTAAAAACGTAATGAAAAAGCATAATGCTCTAACGCTGCCGCAGCTTATCGAAATGGCACAAGAACAAGATGTGAAGCTAGTGGCTTGTACGATGACGATGGATCTTCTAGGGTTACAGGAAAAAGAGCTGCTAGATAATATTGAATATGCGGGCGTAGCGGCGTATTTAGCCGACGCAGAAGATGGAAACGTAAACTTATTCATCTAAAAGATAACTCATGAAGCGAGGGTTAATATGATTATCAATGCGCTTATTATCATCTTTCTGCTGTGGTTTTTGTATCAGCGTTTTGCACCAGTAAAAGGAATACAGCAAATATCGACGATGGAATTAAAAGCAGAGTTAAAAAATAAACATAAACAGTTTATCGATGTGCGAACACCGCATGAATTTCGTACCAAACATATTAAAGGGTTTCGAAACATTCCTTTATCAGAACTGCCAGCGCAAACAGGCCAGCTTTCAAAAGACAGAGAAGTAATCGTTATTTGTCAAAGCGGAATGAGAAGTATGAAAGCAAGTAAACTGTTGAAAAAGCAAGGTTTTACATCCATCACCAACGTTAAAGGCGGCATGAATACGTGGAGATAAATCAAAAAGGAGGAGAAGTAGCGTGAAGACAATAGCGGCCCAAGAAGTAGAACAATTAGTAAAAAAACAAGAACAAATTCACATTTTAGATGTGCGTGAAGTAGAGGAAGTAAAAATAGGTAAAATTCCAAACGCGTTAAATATCCCGCTTCCTTTATTGGAATTCCGTATGCATGAGTTAGACAAAGCAAAGAACTACATTGTGGTTTGTCGTTCTGGAGGCAGAAGCGGAATGGCAGCTCGTTTTCTTGAGCAGCAAGGCTACAGTGTAACGAATATGACAGGCGGAATGATGGAGTGGAAAGGGGAAACGATCTAATTTTTTTGGAGAAAAATATACCCCTACTAGTATTTAAACCAAGGAGGAAAAAAGAAATGATGCAAGGAAACTTCGTATTAGATGCAAAAGGGTTAGCATGTCCAATGCCAATCGTAAGAACAAAGAAGAAAATGAATGAATTAGAAGCAGGTCAAGTACTAGAAATTCAAGCAACGGATAAAGGCTCTACGGCTGACTTACAAGCGTGGGCAAAAAGCACAGGTCATGAGTATTTAGGTACCGAGGCAGCAGGTGACGTTCTTCACCACTTTCTTCGTAAAGGCGGCGCTGAAGAAAACGTAACGCCAATTCCTGAAATTTCATTAGAAGAATTTGCGAAAAAAGTAGAGAATGATGAACATCTTCATATTTTAGACGTTCGTGAAGTAGAAGAATACGATGAAGCTCATATTCCAGGCGTAGTTCATATTCCCCTTGGTGAAGTAGAAAAACGTTCGAATGAGCTAAATAAAGAGAATGAAATTTATATTATTTGCCACTCTGGAAGACGAAGTGAAATGGCAGGGCAAACGATGAAAAAGCAAGGGTTTAAACACTTAATTAACGTGGTTCCTGGTATGCGTGACTGGACAGGTAAAGTAGAATAACTAATGAATTATAGTGAATTAAAAAAAATTGATATTTTATATACCCAAGGAGGTATTTTAATATGACAGTACATGTTCTTACTGCAAAAGACGTTACATCTAAAATTATCAATAAAGAAGCGCTATTTATCTTGGACGTTCGTAATGAAAGTGATTTTAGCGATTGGAAAATTGAAGGTCATCAATTTCAGCATTTAAACGTGCCGTACTTCGATCTTTTAGACGGAGTAGAAGAAATCTTAGAAAAAATCCCTTCTGATAAAGAAGTGTTAGTTGTCTGCGCCAAAGAAGGTTCATCCGTGATGGTAGCTGACATGCTTTCAGAAGCGGGGCTTACCGTATCGTACCCTAAAGGCGGTATGAAAGCGTGGAGTGAATATTTAGAACCTGTTAAAGTCGGAGATTTAAAAGACGGCGGAGAGATCTATCAGTTTGTTCGTATCGGTAAAGGATGCTTATCTTATATGATCGTATCAAACGGTGAAGCGGCTATTATTGATGCGACGCGTATGGCGGATGTGTACATCAACTTTGCCAAAGAACTTGGTGTCACAGTTAAGCATGTATTTGATACGCACCTTCATGCAGATCACATTTCAGGAGGAAGAGTTATTGCTGAAGCAACAAATGCAGCGTACTGGCTGCCTCCAAAAGATGCAGAAGAAGTGATTTTTGACTACAAGGCGTTAGAAGAAGGCAGTGATGTCATGATTGGTAACACAATGATTACGATTCAGCCTCTTTATTCACCGGGTCATACGATTGGATCAACTTCTTTTATCGTAGACGATCAATACTTGCTTTCAGGTGATATTTTATTCATTGATTCAATTGGACGTCCTGATTTAGCTGGTATGGCTGAAGACTGGGTAGGCGATCTGCGCGACACGCTTTATAAACGCTATAAAGCATTATCAGATGAGTTAATCGTATTGCCAGCTCACTTTATGATTATTGATGAGCTAAATGACAACGGCAGCGTAGCTGAAAAGTTAGGCACGTTATTCGCAAAAAATCACGGTTTAAACATTGAAGACGAAGCAGAGTTCAGACACTTAGTAACAGATAACTTACCGCCGCAGCCAAATGCATATCAAGAAATCCGTGAAACCAATATGGGAAAAGTAAGTCCAGATGAAGAAAAACAGCGTGAAATGGAAATTGGACCAAACCGCTGTGCGATTCGCTAAGTAAAAAATTCAGCTTAAACAAAGGAGAGAGAGAAATGGAATCAACTAAAGTACTAGATGCAAAAGGGCTGGCCTGTCCAATGCCGATTGTTAAAACAAAAAAAGCAATGAATGAACTAGAAGCAGGTCAAGTGTTAGAAATTCACGCAACAGATAAAGGGGCGAAAAATGACCTTGCAGCTTGGGCGAAATCTGGCGGTCATGAGCTTCTTCAGACAGAAGAAGGCGACGTTCTTAAATTTTGGATTAAAAAAGGATAAGAAATAATGGACGAAAAGGGTATCTCTTGTAAAAGGTACCCTTTCCTTATATGAAACGGAGCGACTATAGATGGATCTTACATTTATCATCACGCTTTTTCTTATTGGATTTATTGGGTCGTTTATTTCCGGTATGGTCGGTATTGGCGGGTCTGTTATTAATTATCCGATGCTGTTATATATTCCTCCATTGGTAGGAGTAGGAGCATTAACGGCTCATCAAGTCTCAGGTGCAGGAGCTGTTCAAGTGTTCTTTGCGACAATAGGCGGCGTATGGGCGTATCGAAAAAGCGGATTTTTAAACAAACCATTAATTTTATATATGGGCAGCAATATTCTAATCGGCAGCATGATTGGAAGCTACAGCTCACATTATATGAATGAACAAGGATTAAATGTTGTATATGGAGTTTTAGCTCTTATTGCGGTTATTATGATGTTTATTCCAAAGAAAAATTTAGATGAGATAAAAGAAGGCGAACTTCAATTCAACAAAGGATTAGCTTCTATTTTATCACTGCTTATCGGAGCCGTAGCAGGCGTGTTAGGAGCAGGAGGAGCCTTTATTTTAGTTCCTGTGATGCTCGTGGTACTTAAAATTCCAACTCGAATTACCATCGCAACTTCACTAGCCGTTACCTTTATTTCTTCCATTGGTTCGACGGTTGGAAAGCTGATAACGCATCAAGTCCCATTTATACCTGCACTTATATTAGTGGTAGCAAGCCTAATTGCTTCTCCAATTGGGGCAAAAGTTGGTCAGAAAATGAATACAAAAGTGCTTCAGTGGATCCTTGCCGGTTTAATTTTAGCAACGGCAATTAAGATTTGGTGGGGGCTGCTATAAAAAAAGCTAAAGCTATGGATTTCCATAGCTTTAGCTTTTTTATAGTACTTCATCACTTTCCACAAACGTTTCAAGCGCAGGATGAAATTCTTTTTGATAGTGGTTCGACGGACATATTTTCACAACAGTAGAGCGAAGCGCATTGGATTTTGATGTATTTAACACTTGCTTGCATTTAGGACATCGTTCATTAAACAGCAAATGAAGCCATTTCACTTTTCATCACTCCTGTACTAAAACCTTTAAATCTTATCGAGTTAATAAGGATTATAAAGGGTTTTATAGGAAAGGTCAATAAAAAGAGTATCTCTTTAGATGTTGCGAAGCTTTTTTAACTTACGCTGATACGCCAGGTAAGGAAGTCCTGGAAATACTAGAAGCACTGTTGAAATTATTAATAAAATGTGGCTAATCATTCCCACTGCTTCTGGCAGCCAACCGTATGAGCTCATAGCGTTAAAAAGCAGAAGAAACACCATAATGGCAAGAATAGATAGCGCTGCTTTCCCTACGAAATGCTTTTCTCGTTTGTATCTGTCAATAATAGTCTCTATATCGGAATAGATAGGTTTTGTTCCCGGAGGTGCGCTGAAAATATGCATTGCATGCCCCTCTGAACAAACGTGCTGCCATCCAGCATCTTTAAAAAGAAGAAAATATTCATCATCTGCATTTTCCTGAAAATCCAGTGAATATTGAAGGTCTTGAGGCTCTCCTTTTTTTAAGGTATACCCCAAAAATGCAAAACGATCTAATAGCCAGCCTTTTTTAGCATAGTCGCTGAGCTTTTGTAAATCTTCTTGCTCTGCAAAAGCTGTTCCGCCGCTCATTATGTATTTTGTCTTTTTCATTTATAAACCTCCTAAAGCATCTTCAGCGTGTTTAATCATTTCTTTACGGCGCTGAATTTCTTTTTTTAAAAACTGAATTCCTTTTTCCGTTGCAACATACGTTTTCTTTTTGTCTTTGCTTTCGCTAAAAAGCATAATTAACTCAGCTGCAAGAAGCTTTTTAATCGTGGTGTACATGGATGCAGGTCCAATCGAAAACTGTTGATTGGTCATGTCTTCAATGGTTTTCATAATAAGATACCCGTGTTTTGCTTCTATGAGGGACACTAAGATGTAGTAGGACGTATCGGTAAGTTCCCCTGTCTCTAATGAATCGTTTCGCGGCATATTCAACCTCCCTTATATCATTAAACGATATATCGTTAATTAATATATATCATTTAATGATATATATAGTCAATAGAAAATGTTAAATTTTAGGTTTGTGATTATCTCATGAAACGATTTAATGAGTATAAAAGGGAAGAGATCTTACAAAATAGTTTACTAAGATAAATATATTCGCATAAAAAATTAAGAATTTATAGAATTTATTGTTTATTTATTTGATTTTTATGTTATCCTTTTTAACATACATTAAATACAAGGCCATAATTATCGTACGACCTTTGATTTGTATTACAAATAGTGAATGAGAAAAATATGTACCGAAAGGAGAACGTGGCATCAAGAAGAAATGAAGAGTCAGAGAGCAAGCAGATGCTGGTTGTCTATTAAAAAGGCATCTTCCACGGCTTCTGCTTAAATTTTTCTGACTATTCGAATAATTATTGTTAAAAGTTTAAAATCTAGAAAAGGAATGATCATTAATGAAAGATAAATTTGCCCAACGAGCTAGTCTTGTAAAATCCTCTGAAACGCGTGAAATCTTAAAAGTAACGGAACGACCAGAAGTCATTTCGTTTGCAGGAGGACTTCCAGCGCCGGAGCTATTTCCCGTTGAAGCAATGAACGATGCGTGCCGCGCGGTATTAAATGAAGACGGAGCCGCTTCGCTTCAATATAGTACAACTGAAGGGTATATTCCTTTACGAGAAGCAATTTCTAAACGAATGAAGGACATCGGCATTGAGTCCACGGTTTCGAACATTTTAATTACGTCCGGATCTCAGCAGGCAATCGATCTTACCGGAAGACTGTTTCTTAATGACGGAGACGTGGTAATCTGTGAAAGCCCAACGTACCTAGCGGCTATTAACGTATTTAAATCCTATAATGCGACGTTTGTAGAAGTGGACATGGACGAAGACGGAATGATTATGGAAGAACTAGAGAAAAAGCTTCAGGAAAATCCCCATGCGAAATTTATTTATACGATTCCTGATTTTCAAAACCCTACAGGACGCACCTTAACGCGCGAAAGACGTCAGCGAATGATTGAGCTTGCGAACGCATACGATGTGCTGATTGTAGAAGATAATCCGTACGGAGGAGTCCGATTTGCAGGAGAAACGCTGCCGCCGGTTAAGCATTTTGATACAGAAGGCAGAGTTATTTATATCAGCACATTCTCTAAAATTTTTGCGCCAGGTCTTCGAATCGGCTGGGTGTGTGCAGATGAAGACTTCATTGATAAGTACGTAGCGTTTAAGCAAGTGGCAGACTTGCATACGGACAGCTTTGCTCAGCGCGTAACGGCTAAGTACATGGAGCTTTATGATATCGAAGAGCACATTCAAAAAATTAAAGCCGTATACAAAGAGCGATGTACCCAAATGCTGTCGTGCATCGAAGAATTTTTCCCGGAGAATTTGTCTTACAGTAAGCCAGAAGGCGGATTGTTTATTTGGGTGGAACTGCCTCAAGGGATCGATTCAGGACATATCTTTTCAGAATGTCTAAAAAATAACGTAGCCTGCGTGCCTGGAACGCCATTCTTTCCAAACGGCACAAGAAACAATGCGCTGCGCTTGAATTATTCTAATATGTCTGCTGAACAAATCGTTGAAGGCATGAAGCGCATGGGAGACGTATTGCATCGTGAATTGACAAGGGAAACGACTGTTTTATAAAAGTAATGGAAAAATCAAATAAAGCAATTTTATTAATTCATGAAATATACGGTGTGAACGATCATATGAAGTGGATGAAAGAGAAACTGTCTAAGTTAGAGGCAGATATTATCTGTCCTAACTTATTATCTAAAGACGCTCCTTATAGTTATGAAGAAGAAGGAATGGCTTATCAAAACTTTGTTCAAAACATTGGGATTGATGAGGGTTCAAGACAGATTACTAACATGTTAATTCAACTAAAACAAGAGTATGAAGAAGTAGGAGTTATAGGCTTCAGTGTAGGAGCCACAATATCGTGGCTATGCAGTGAAAGCAATTTGTGTAACTTTGTGATTGGCTGTTACGGATCACGTATTAGAGATTATGTAAATAGAAGTCCTGTTTGTCCAACTCTTCTTATTTTTCCTGCTGTAGAGCAAACATTTGATGTAGACTGTTTAATAAATTCATTAAAGCAAAAAAGAGAGCCGCTTTTGGAAATCAAAAAATTTTATGGCGTTCATGGTTTTATGAATCCTTTTTCACAAACCTTTAATAAAGAATCAGCAGACCAAGCCTTCCAAACAATCAGTGATTTTCTCGAAAAACAATTAGCTGATCACTAGCTATGTATTCTGAAAGTGATACCTTACAATAAGCAGAAACTGACTCTTTTTCAGTACGTATACATGTATTAACATTTTCTTTAGACGTATCGAAAAGGAGCGAGATTATGCTAAAGTCAGGTGAGCTTGTAGGAACAGCGGTAAAGCTAGTGCCGCTTGGGGAAATGCATGAACAAGGACTCTATGAAGCTGCAAAACCGAAAGGAATTTGGGAGCATCTCCCCGTAAAAGTTCGTAGTCTAAGTGATATGAAACGGCTGATTGAAAGTGCTTTAAAAGCAAAGCAAGAGGGAAGAGAGCTGCCTTTTGCTGTGTTTGATATAAAGTCACATTCAATTGTAGGAAGCACGAGATTTTTAGATATATCACTTCCCAACAAAAGCGTAGAAATAGGTTGGACGTGGTACCATCCGTCCGTGTGGCGCACTCGGGTTAATACGGAGTGTAAGTATTTATTGTTAAAATACTGTTTTGAAGAGCTGAAGCTTCACCGCGTTCAATTCAAAACGGATGTGCGAAACAATAGGTCCAGAGCTGCTATTAAACGGTTAGGGGCTACCCAGGAAGGCATCAGCAGAAAACATATGGTTTTACCTGATGGATACGTACGAGATTCGGTGATCTTCAGTATAATTGACGACGAGTGGCCGTTGGTCAAAAAGCGACTAGAAGGTTTTTTACACACAGCCAGTCAGGGAAATAAAGAAAATGCGAGCAATTAATGGCATTTAACGATCAAAAGCACAAGCTATAGCTTGTGCTTTTGATTTTTAAAGAGCTTCTTTGATAATCTTTTTATAGTAAAGAACAGATAAAATACCAAAAATAGAGTAGAGGGCGGTATAGAGAATCATGACGATAATAATAGGTGTCCAAAGTTCTGTTCCAAACCAGAACCAGCCGGATTGGACGGCAAAATAGCTGTGAAGCAAGCCTACGGTTAAAGGGATGCCGAAGTTAAAAAGCTGCTTAATTATTATGCCAGTTAATAAGTCTTTTTCGGTAAAGCCTAATTTTCTAAGAATTGTATAGTTTGGCTTTTCATCTTCACTTTCGTCCATTTGTTTGAAGTAAAGAATGCACCCTGATGTGATTAAAAAGGCTAGTCCAAGGAAAGCGACAATGAACATAATTAGACCCATAGTCTGCTTTTGGCTTTTTACCGTTTCGATACGCGAATCATTGAAAGTATGATTGCCCAATTTCATTTCTTTGAAAATCTCGTTTGCTTTTGGTAAGTCATTTTCTTGTGTTATATCTACCCCTGTGTACACAGAAGATTCTCTTTGAATAGAAGGATCGACGTCTTTTTCCAGTTTGTTAAACACGAAATCGTCTACAATCACAGTAGGCATGCCGCTCGTAAAATAGGTAGATAAGAGAAATTTTCGATTTAAACCTATATACTTTTGCGGAATGACTTTTTTCTTTCCTTTTAGCTCAATTTCCCCGGAATCTTTAAATGAATTTACTCGTTGAAGCATATCATTATAGCCGGTAAACAAAGTTTCATTTTGAGCTACATTTACACCACTAACAGATTTTTCGCTAACAATCGAAAAAACCATAGCGGACGAGTCTACCATCGGACCTTCTAAATTATTTTCTGAGATGTTTTTTACGTTTACGTTTACTTGGATGACGTCGATCTTTTTTTCCGTATACGCTATTTTCTTTTGATCCAGCGCTGCTTTAAACGAAGCAGCGTCTTTTGTATTATTGATAGAAAAATCATTAGGGACATAGTCTTCAGCCGACTTTTCAGCAGAGTAATAAGAGATATAGCTCAAGCACAACAGGCCAATGGCAAGAGCCGATACGGTTGTAATAACCGTCAGCAATAATGCGTTTGATTTCATCCGAAACATAATGGATGAAAGAGATAGTACATCGTTAATTGACAAATAACCTCTTTTGCTTTTTCGCATAAGATTTAATAAAAATCGAACCGAGCCTTTATAAAACAAATAGGTTCCGATGATAACCGAAGCTAAAATAGATACCATTGCGATGGACAAAGCATTCATGCTTTTAAAAGATCCGTCAAACAATTTAGCAGAAATATAGTAGCCGGAAGCGATAAAGATCATGCCAAGAATTCCACTAATAATTTCAAGAATACTGATTTTTTTTGTTTTGCTTTCTGTTGATGACGTAACGCGGAATAGTGCTAAAATGGTCTGTCTTTTAATAAAAAGATAGTTCATCGTCATAATCAGTAAATAGATGACTCCAAATACAATCAGGGTTTGAATCAAGGCTTCTTCGGAAAAGTGAAGCTTGGCAATGCCTTTTGTATCAGTGATTTTAAATAAAATCATGATGATTACTTTTGAAAACGAAAACCCAATTAAAATGCCGACAATCAGCGAGCTAAAGTACAACATAAAATTTTCAACGGTCAAAATACGGAAAATTTTTGTTTTGGTCATGCCAATTAGCTGAAATAAGCCAATTTCTTTACTGCGCCGCTTAATAAAAATCGTATTTGCATATAATAGAAAGATAGAAACAATGGCTACAAGTAAAACAGAAGCGGCCCGAACCGCCGCGCCTCCTTTAATTGAGCCTTTGGTTGCATCAAGAGCAGGATCATACTGCAGCGTTACAAAAGCAAAATATAATGCTGCGCTGAAAATTAGTGCAAAAACGTATAAATAATAGTTTTTTACGTTCTTTTTGAAGTTGCGGAAAATCAGCTGATTAATGTTCATGTTGAACCCCGCCTAGCACGCCTTGTGTTTTCATAATATCGTCAAAAAAGGCTTTTTGCGTTTGATCGCCTTTGTACAGCTGCGTATAAATTTGTCCGTCTTTTATAAAAATAACTTTGCTGCAGTAGCTGGCTGCCACTGGGTCATGCGTTACCATCACAATACTTGCGCTTCTTTTGTCATTAAGCTCGGTCAGTTTGTTTAGCAAATCGCTGGCCGCTTTTGAGTCAAGTGCACCGGTTGGTTCGTCAGCAAAAATCATGCTTGGCTCATGAATAAAGGCTCTTGCAGCAGAGGTACGCTGTTTTTGTCCGCCCGAAATTTCATTTGGGTATTTGTCTTTTAGCTCGTAGATACCGAGCTGTTTAGCAAGCGCGTCAAATTTTTTGTGAGCTACTGCTGAAGGAGTTTTTGCAACGGAAAGAGGCAAGAGGATATTTTCTTTTACTGTCAGCGTATCGAGCAAGTTATAGTCTTGAAAAATAAAGCCTAAATGTGTTTTTCGGAAGTTTGCTAACTGCTTTTCTTTCATTCTGCTAATTTCATTTCCTTCGATTTTGATGGTTCCTCCGTTGATTTTATCAATGGAGGAAAGCACGTTCAGAAGCGTCGTCTTGCCTGATCCTGAAGCGCCCATAATTCCTACAAATTCTCCTTTCATAATCGTAATATCTACGCCTTTTAACACTTCTTGTCTATTAAATTTATTTCCGTAGCTTTTATGAATATTAGTTGCTTCTAATATGTTCATATGTACTCACTCCTTTAATCTGATACGTTTATTATAGAAAAAGGGCTTTAGCTTTTCCTTTGATTCACCGAACAAATAACGAAAGCATGTGACATTTTTGTCACATGCTTTTCATATCCACAAAATCATTTGATTTAGGAAAGGCAAGTGTAAACGTTGTGCCTTCGTTAAGAGCTGACTGCACGCCAATGTGAATAGAAAGGGCCTGCGCAGCTTTTTGAGCCAGATATAAGCCCATGCCTGTAGCGCGGCTGTCTTCATGCTGCGTAGTTGAGGTGAAACCTTTCTCAAAAATGCGCGGCATATCTTGAGGAGAAATGCCCCGTCCGTTATCTTTTACCTCGATGTATACTTGACAGCGGTGCTCGTAGCTTCTAATCATCACATCAGATTCTTCACTGTACTTGACTGCGTTTGTTAACAGCTGTCTCATAATAAACGAAAGCCACTTTGCGTCACACAGTACACGTTCTGCCTGTAGGTCCACATCAAACCCAATATTTTTTTGCATGCACCAAGCTTGCAGCGTTTTGATTTCAGTGAAAATAAGGGACTCTAAATCAAGATGTTCAATATACATATCATTTTCGATAAAGAAAATGCGCTTTTGATGCAGCTGTTGGTCAAGCAAAAAGTGAATGCGTAGCCACTCGAACTTCAAGTTTGCTTTAACTTCTCGATTTTCTAAACGTTCAATTATTAAATGCATCGCAGTTAACGGCGTTTTAATTTCGTGAATCCAAGCTAACAGTTCATCTTTTTCCTGCGTCACGTGCAGCTGAGTTTCCACGCCATCTTTTTTCGCTTGTTCTAATTGTTGCATCAGATTTCGCTGAACAATCTTTTCAAACGGACGCAGCGGATGAGAAAGAGTAGCAGAATCAAAAAAGTCTTCTTCATCTTTTAGCTTTTGATAAAATTTCGTTTCTTTGTGATAGCGGAAGACGCAGAAAATAAGAAAGATAATCGATGATAAAAACACGATATAGAGAATCGAAGACAGAGGAATGGATTCATCAATATACGCGATAAATAGCATAAAAAAATGTATGATAAAAAAGAAAAGAATCCAGCTTAAACGCTCGCGAATAAAGAGTTTAATCATAGCGTTCCTCTTCAATGGCTACGTAGCCTTGGCCGACTTTTGTTTCAATAAAAGTTCCCAGTCCAATTTCATCTAATTTTTTTCGCAGGCGATTGACGTTTACCGTCAGCGTATTGTCACTGATAAACCGTTTATCTTCCCACAAACTATTAATCAGTTCATCTCTGCTTACAATCGTATTCTTTTTATGTATTAAGCATTTTAAAATAAAGATTTCATTTTTGGTTAAATCAATAGCTGTAGATCCCGCTGATACTTTATTTTTTTCGTAATCAATCGTTGCGCCTTGCCACGAAAGAAGGTTTACTTGTTCAACGCTGTAATTATACACGCGGCGAAGAAGGGCCTGTATTTTTGCTACAAGCACATCAAAATGAAACGGCTTTTGCACAAAGTCGTCTGCGCCAAACTGCATAGACATTACCATATCAGAAGGATGATCACGTGAAGATAGAAAGATGATAGGGATTTTTGAATGAGAACGAATCATTCTGCACCAGTGAAATCCGTCATACTTCGGCAGCTGAATATCCATAATAACTAAATCAGGTTTTACCTCGCTAAACTCCTGCATAACGTTACTGAAATCACGGATGCCGTAAACATCATAAGACCATTGCTCCAACCGTTCTTTCAGTTCGTTAAACAGCGTTACATCATCTTCAATTAAAAGAAGTTTAAACAATAACACGTACCACGCTTTCTGTTTTTATACTTATTTTATAGCAATATCCTTTTATTTACCATATGTGATAGTAGATTCACCGGTGTTCTTTATAAAATGTGAAAGAATAGCTTTTGACGAGCATAGTTTATAAACATATACTGAACTCTAGTGAAAAAAGGAGAGCTGTTATGAAAGCAATGGTATGTACAAAGTATGGTAAACCAGATGTCCTTCAGCTTGAAGAAGTGGAAAATCCTATTCCAAAAGAGAATGAAATACTGATAAAAATTCATGCCACCACGGTCACATCAGGCGACTGCAGAGTGAGGAGCTTTAACAGTCCACTGCTGTTGTGGCTTCCAATGCGAATAGTTTTAGGATTACGGAAGCCTAGAAAATCAATACTAGGCGTAGAGCTGGCCGGAGAAGTAGAGGACGTCGGAAAGAATGTAACGCGGTTCAAAAAAGGCGACCAGCTGTTTGCGATGACTGGTATGAAGTTCGGAGGATATGCGGAATATATCTGCTTACCAGAAAAGGGGACAATAGCCGTAAAGCCAGAGAATGTAACCTGTGAAGAAGCCGCCTCTATTTCTTTTGGCGGCACGACGGCTCTGCATTTTTTTAGAAAAGGAAACATTCAAACCGGGCAAAAAGTGCTTATCTACGGTGCTTCAGGTGCCGTAGGAACTGCGGCTGTACAGCTTGCTAACTATTACGGAGCTGAAGTAACAGGCGTGTGCAGTGCTAAAAATAGTGAACTAGTAAAGTCTTTAGGAGCAGACCGCGTCATCAACTACCAACACGAAAGTTTTACTGAAAAAGAAGAAAGATACGATCTTATCTTTGATGCCGTTGGGAAAATCACAAAAAATCAGTCCAAGGAAGCGTTAGCCTTAAATGGACGCTTTGTTTCGGTCGAAGGGCAAGGAATTGCCAAAGTGCAGACGAAAGATTTATTGCTTCTTAAAAAGCTGATGGAAGAAGGGCAGATAAAATCAGTGATTGATAGATGCTACTCTTTAGAACAAATTCCAGAAGCTCATGAGTATGTAGAAACCGGACATAAAATAGGAAATGTAGCTATAGTTTTAAAGAAATAAAAGAACATATTTAAAAAGCTAATTTGACTTACCTGGATAGTGGGTATAACATGCAGATAAGTCAACTAAACACCTATTTAAAACCGATCGACCAGACGACTGGAGATGCTTTGAACAATCAAAGCATCTCTTTTTTCTAAGTATTGATTTAATTATAGGAGATAGCGAGGAAGATGTAGAAAGAAGATATGGAGAGCTTGCCGCGCTAATTCCAATTAATCACGCCATTACATATTTAGCTCGTTTTTTTGATGATTATGACTTTTATCAATTTGACGTAGACGCCCCGTTTCCAGAGTTAGGGGATATCGGAGCAAATGCGTTTCAAAGCACGACAAATAAAATTAAACAAGCGGCGGCTGCTCGAAAGCTAACGTTAAGACAAGTGGCGCTTGAAACGGTTTTACCGCGTTCGCCGTTTTCAGGAACACCTGAGCACGTAGCGGATGAAATGCAAAAATGGCATGAGCAGGAAGCAGCGGATGGATTTGTACTTCGTCCGTTTATGAGCGATACGTTTCATCAGTTTGTGGAAAAAGTAGTGCCGATTTTACAAGGGCGTGGCCTTTACGACACTTCCTATGAAAGCAGTACGCTGCGCGGAAATTTGGACCTTTCCGTTCCACATAATCGATATAGTCAAACAAAGGAGGAGTATGTGTATGACAATCAAATTAATCAGTGAATACAGCGTAACAGAAAGCTTAAAAAAGCAGGTAATTGAGTGGAGAAGACATTTTCATCGCTATCCTGAATTATCGTTTCAAGAGCACCGAACGTCTCAGTACGTTGAAGATACGCTTCGTTCGTTTGGAAGCTTTATCATTACGCGTCCTACACCAACAAGCGTGGTAGCTAGATTAATAGGAAAAGAGCAGGGAAAAGTGGTTGCGATTCGAGCGGATATGGACGCGCTGCCGATTGAAGAAGAAAACATGTTTGCATTTGCTTCGGTTCATAAAGGCGTAATGCATGCATGCGGACATGACGGTCACACCGCTATTTTACTAGGGGTAGCCTCTGTTCTTTCTCAATTAGGAAATGAATTTAAAGGAGAAATTCGCTTGGTTTTTCAACATGCAGAAGAGCTGTTGCCAGGAGGAGCGCAGGAGCTTGTCAAAGAAGGCGTGATGGAAGGTGTGAATTACGTGATTGGCACGCATTTGAATTCTGGGCTTCCCGTCGGAGAAATCGGCGTGCTTGCAGGTCCTATGATGGCTTCGCCTGACACGTTTAATATATCGATTAAAGGAAAAGGAGGACACGCCGCAGCGCCTCACGAAGCAGTTGATGCCATTGTGGTAGGAGCGCAAATTGTGACGAACCTTCAAACGATTGTTTCAAGAACGACCAATCCCATTGATAAATTAGTCATATCGGTTACACAATTTCACGGAGGAACTACGCACAATGTACTTCCTGATAAAGTGGAGCTGAACGGTACTGTTCGAAGCTTTGACGCGGCGCTGCGAGAAAAAGTTCCGGCACAAATTGACCGTATCGTAAAAGGATTAACAGAAGCCTACGGTGCGGAGTACACCTTCACATATGAAAAAGGGTATCATCCCGTCATTAACTCTGAAGAAATTACGCGTTTAATTGAAGAAACAGCTATCGAAGAATACGGAAAAGAACGGGTTAAAACGCTGTCTCCTAAAATGGGAGGAGAAGATTTTTCAGCTTATCTGCAGGAAACGGAAGGAGCATTTTTTAACATCGGAGCACGAAATGAAGAACAAGGCATCGTGTACCCTCATCATCATCCGAAGTTTACGGTAGATGAAGACTCGCTTGAAATTGGCGTAAAGATGTTTTTGCGCATAACAGAAAAGTTATTGGCTCGTTAAAAAAGGAGGTTCAGACATACAATTACCCAATCTAAAGACGAAAAAAGGGGCAAAGGAGCTCGTATGGATCGCTTGTGACACCGCTGTTGGTTTCCGTGCAAGACTTCGCTTTCCGCGGGCGGCCGGTGAGCCTCCTCGTCGCATACGCTCCTGCGGGGTCTCACCTATTCCGCTTTTCCCGCAGGAGTCTTCGTCTTGTCCTCCAACCAACAGCTAGAAGCTACTACATAGATTAAATCTACGTTCGCCAGCACAATGAAAAGATCCCAACGGTTTATGGTTCGAATCTTTTTTCAACTAAATTAAGTTTGTCCAACCCACTCTTCTTTACAACATCTTACTCCGTATCCTTATAATTCGTCGCAAATCCAGCTGCGATTAAACCAATTAGACCCAGCACTCCTACAATAACGGTTACGACCATTACGCTCACCTCAATCACTCTTAATAATACGCTTTCATTTGTTTAATTTTACCATGAGTCTTCGTATGAAAGAAGCTTTTCTTTTAAAGGCTCTAGCTTTTTAAATTTTTGATCGTAGCTTTGCCGTTTTAACATGTCATTAGTGATGATTAGCGCATCTTCTTTACGTCCTGCATACAAGTAGGCTTCAATGACTCCGTCAAATCCTTCTGAGTAAGGGAATTTTTCGTGTTTTGCTAGTTTAAACGAGGCGTCATAGTGTTTCGTTGCTTGTTCATACTGCTTTAGTTTCAAAAGCATGCGCCCGTTTGCTAAATGTAAATCAGCTCGTTCTAAATCGGTAAGGGTATGGAGCTCGATCCCTTGGTTGCGTATATCAAGAGCATCTTCATATCGCTTTTTTTCTTCTAGCTCAAACGCTTTCTCATAAAAATGACCAAACTTCGTTAGCGGTCTTCTTGATTTATAGAACTTGTAAATGCCGTATAGAATAAACAGCAGTACCCCTAGCAACTCGTTCAACTCTCTTCCATCTCTTTATGTATACTATTTATATTAAAGGAAATTAAATTCAATTGATAGATTTAATGACATAAAGACGTTTGAGGGGGATACGATGGTCATCAACCAGCAAATCTATAATGTAAAAGGACTTCAGTATATCATTCGCTCAGCTGCCACCAGCGATGCAGATGAATTGTCTCACCTTAGAGTTCAGCTAGACGGAGAAACGGAAAACTTGGATCGTGAACCGGGAGAGGGGTATATGGACGAATCCGATTTTAAAAAACTTATTCAACGTGACGCAGAAAGTAAACGAAACTTATTTTTAGTAGCGGTTGCACATAATGAAATTGTCGGATTTTCAAGATGCCAAGGCAACGAGTTGAAACGATTTGCTCACAAAGTAGAGTTTGGCGTATGCATCGCAAAAGAACGTTGGGGATACGGAATTGGCAAAGAGCTTTTACAGCAGTCCATACGGTGGGCAGATAGCGCAGACATGAAGAAAATGACGCTAAATGTGTTAGAGGCCAATAAAAAAGCAATTGATTTATATACAAAGTTCGGGTTTGAAATAGAAGGAGTATTAAAAAATGACAAGGTGCTGTCTGACGGCAAGTACTATAATACGGTAGTGATGGGAAGGTTTAATGAATAAGAGAACAAGGCGCTGATAAAACAGCGCCTTGTTTCTTTACTTTTGCGTTTCACGAACCCATTTCACAATATCATCAATGACATAAGAAGGAATGTTGGCTGAAACAGCATATTCATCGGGCGTGCTTTTTTCACCAGTTCCTTCTGTGAAAAAGTGGTTGAGCTTTGGATAAAGCTTAAAAGAAGTGTTGGAACGCTGAGATAAGCTTTGTTTCCAGCCTTCAAAATCTTCGGTCGTTACTTGATAATCACGTGCTCCTTGTAAAAGAAGCAGAGGCGTGTCCTGAGATTCTGCGACTTCTGCAGGGTGCCAGTGAGCTACGTCATACCAAAAATAAGGCGTGCCAAGCAGGAACTCTTTTGGCGGCTGAGCTGGTGAAAAGCTTGGGTCTTGTAAAATGGCAAACTGCTGCTGGAAAAACGCAAGCTGCTCTTTCGGAAGCTGATTCAGCGATACAAGATAGGCAAATTGTTCAAGCATTAACTCTGGAAGTGTGCGGCTCGGTGCAGCGAGTAAAATAGAGCCGCGTACGCTTTTATCCGGCGTTTGATTTAAAATTCTGGGCATCATCATGCCGCCTTGACTGTGTCCTAGTATAAAAATATTGCGGCTGTCGATGCCTTTTTGTTTCGCCATTGCTTCCACTGCGAGTGCGGCATCATCCGTTGTTTCATCGTCGACGTTTATTTTATTTTCACCGGACATTTTAGCTGTATGTTCGTATGTACGCTTGTTGTAGCGTAAAACGGCGATTCCTTGAGAAGCCAGTCCAGAAGCCAGATCTCGAAACGGCTTTAAGCTCATAAACGTTTCATCTTGATCAGAAGGTCCTGATCCGTGAACTAATATGACAACGGGTACATTTTGATGTTTTGAACGTGTTGGAAGAGTAAGCGTTGCTGGAAGTTCGTAAGGTGCTTTGCCGATTGAAAGCTGTTTTTCACTGTAGTTCTTAGAGGTATCGTAAGGCGGTGTGGAAAACGAAAACTGGCGCTCCTCCGGTACGATTCGCCAATCATCAATTTGCCGATTTTGACTAAATCGAACGGTTAAAGTAGCTGATACGTGTTCAAATTCAATGGGAATTTCTATATTTCGATGAACGGTATTGACTTCACCTTGTACAGATGTCCCAATCTTTTTTACAGAACCAAACTGAGCCGTTAGAGCTGACCACCATGTTTTTAGGTTGTCTTCACTCATTTTGGACTGCAGGCTGCGTGAAAAATGGCGCTTAGCTTCTTTTGTTTTACCGTTGGCGACATTCGTTAAAAATGCGTTTGCTCGTTTGACTTCAACTTTTGCTGAATGATGAGCAGCATTCGCCGCTGCTTCAGCTTGAACAGGTGAAGTGGACATAGGAAGTGCTTGAAGCCCGAGTGCTAAAGAAACAGCGAGTGGAAGGGCAGCTTTTACTTTTTTCATACATCATCCTCCTTGGCGATTCTTGTACTCTATCAGTATACCAATTTTAAGTAAAAGGAGTCATGTCATTCTAAGATAAAAAAGCCGATGCGTTATGAATATGGTAAAATAAAGAAGTTACATTATTTAGAAAATTTCAACATTTAAAAAAGGGGCGCTTTTATGACCTATGATCCGCATTATCATCCACATCCATCTTACCGAGTTCCTGTTTATGCAAAAAAAGGAATGGTATCTACATCTCAGCCGCTCGCAGCGCAGGCAGGCCTTGATATTTTAAAAAAAGGCGGCAATGCCATTGATGCAGCAATCGCCACAGCGGCGAGCCTTACAGTATTAGAGCCTGCGTCAAATGGAATCGGAGGAGACGCGTTTGCGCTTGTTTGGACAAATAATCAGCTGTATGGACTAAACGCTAGCGGACCTTCTCCGCAGTCTATTTCCATTGATGCGCTAAAGGAAAAAGGATACAGAGATATTCCTAAGTACGGAATGATTCCCGTTACGGTTCCCGGTGCTCCGGCATCTTGGGCTGCTTTATCGAAGCGATTTGGCAAACTGCCTCTTTCTCAAGTGCTGCAGCCTGCCATTCAGTACGCCAAAGAAGGATTTCCGCTAGCGCCTACTCTCGCGAGACAATGGAAACAAGCGTACGATACGTTTAAACGAGTACATACAAGCAAAGAATTTGAATCGTGGTTTCAAACGTTTGCGGCTAATGGACAAGCACCAAAAGCAGGAGAAATGTGGTCATCCATCCATCATGCCCGTACGCTTCAGCTCATTGGCGAAACAAATGCAGAAGCGTTTTATAAAGGCGAGCTTGCGGATCGTATTGATGCATTCAGTAAAAAACACGGCGGCTTTTTATCAAAAGAAGATTTGTCTGCTTTTGAGCCTGAGTGGGTGAATCCTATTAGCGCTCACTACCGTGGATATGATGTATGGGAAATTCCTCCGAACGGTCAGGGGCTTATTGTGTTACTGGCATTAAATATCGTAAAGGGCTTTGAGCTTCTAGAAAAAGATGCCGTGGATACGTATCATAAACAAATAGAAGCGATAAAGCTTGCGTTTGCAGATGGAGAAAAATACATTACGGAAGAAGCAAAAATGAGGGTGTCTGTTAGTGAGCTTCTGTCTGATACATATGCAAGCTATCGCCGCGGCCTTATAAAAGAACATGCCCTGCAGCCTGAAGCGGGAGAGCCTGTTGGAAGCGGAACGGTGTATTTAGCAACGGCTGATGAAGAAGGAAACATGGTTTCGCTATTATATGGGCTTTGGTTCTGGAATCGTTGTGCCAGAAACGGGAATTGCCTTGCAAAACCGCGGCCACAATTTTTCAATGGATCCTAATCACGATAACTGCCTTGCTCCTAATAAAAAAACGTTTCATACCATTATTCCGGGCTTTCTCACTAAAAATAATGAGCCCGTAGGACCGTTTGGCGTGATGGGAGGTTTTATGCAGCCGCAGGGACATATGCAAGTCGTCATGAATACGATTGACTTTCATCTTCATCCTCAAGCTGCTTTAGACGCGCCCAGATGGCAGTGGAAAAAAGATAAAACGGTGCTTGTGGAGCCAGCTTTTCCATCCCACGTAGCACAAGCGCTTGAACGAAAAGGACATAAAATTGAAGTAGCCGTGGATTCTATGGCATTTGGGCGCGGACAGATTATTTGGAGAGATCCTGAAAGCGGCGTGCTATGCGGAGGAAGTGAATCACGAACGGATGGATTCGTAGCCGGATGGTAACGTTTAAAAAAACACAATAGGTGAAGGAAGAAGCCCGTACTGATTAGAGTTGGGCTTTTTTCATGTCTCAACCACATGTATAAATCTCTTCAAAGAACTGAAAACTAAAACAAATATTTACGTATGTATGGATAGCGTGAACTTAAGGGTTATGTACGGAAAATTTAAATTAGACGCTGCTGCGTATCTTTATAAATTAACATAAGCAATAATTGAGCGTGGTGAGAACAGCCGTCTCAAGCTGCCAATTGACATGAAGGTAGGCTAACAACACTTGGTGAAAGGAGCGAAAAGGTGATGAGAAATAAAAAGTTTGAAGTGAAATTTTTACGTGTAATGCTACTTATCGCCCTGGGGATTCTCCCTTTTTTATTTAGAAAACCACCGATTAAAGACTGGCTGCTGGCCTATGTATTTAACGCCTTAACAAATGGTATTATTGATAAATTTATTGTAACTCACGGCCTTCTTCGATATCCAACTCGCTTATTGAAAAAACAGTTTAGAATTAACGTGTTGTTCGACTTTTTGCTTTATCCTATGATATCCGTCATGATTAATCAAGCTACATATTACGATAAAGGGTTAAAAGTTTTATATAAAATTATGTTTTTTACGATTCCAATGTTTTTTATTGAATTATGGGCTGAAAAACGAACGAAGCTCATCGAGTGGAAAACAGGCTGGATGTGGTATCACACTTTTACTAGCGTAACGTTAAAATCGTATCTTAACCGTATGCTTATTGGATGGATTCGAAAAATTGAAAAGAAGCAGGAAGAAACGAAAATACAATAGCAGAGATTCTAAAAACGACGTTAGAGAGGTGAACAAAGGTGCATATTTCTGTCCTTCTATGGCTGATTTTTCAAAATATCCATAAGAAAACGTGGAACAAAATACGCGAGCTGTATGCTGGGGTTTTATACGTGAGCTTTTTTAATATGCTCTACTACTTTTTATGTAATGATAAATTGCTTTGGGATTTTAAATCTTCTCATCTTTCATTAAAAGTACTGCGTATTTTACACCTTATGTTCATTACGCCTCTCATGATTTTGTCGTTCTTAGCTACCTATCCGTCTACACTCGCTAAGCAGGTGAAATATATTACAAAATGGGTATGTACAGCTTCCTTTGTAGAATGGGTTGGGCTCAGGTGTAAAGGGATTACATTTAGGCACGGCTGGCATTTAGGGTGGTCGGCACTTATTTATGTAATGATGCTTATCTTCTCGAGGTGGTTTCAAAAAAAGCCTTTTGCGGTCTTACTGCTCTCGGTTTTAGCAACAGTGGCTCTCAGCGTTATCTTTAAAGTTCCCGTGAGCAAACGAATGTTAAAACATCCGCTGAAACGAATATTGACTCGGCCTTTAAAAGATCATGTGACCCAAGCTGTTGCGAATAAAGTAAAGCGAAAATGCCTGCTTCTCAAGCTGTTCTCGTAAGTTCCTGCTCTCTGTGAAGAGCAGGTTTTTTAGCTTACTGGAGGAATAATGTCGGTCAGCAGCAGAATGAAAAAAATCAGGCCCACTCCCGTCAAGCTTAAAGAAGCAAGAAAATAAGCCGTCCAGCGCAAACGAAACGGATTGTGTTCGATATTGGCCCCAGACATCAACCTCATGGAATGAGTTTTATAGTGAGAATGAGCGCTGTTGCTTCCGCTGCTTGAAAACCAAAAAGCCAAAACTGAAAACAAAAGTCCGCTAAAAAACATAAGCTCAATAAAACGGATAGACAAAAAGGATGAGCACGCATAGGTTAATCCAGCTTCCATAAGCAGTGTAATCACAAAAATAAGCTGAAAACTGCTTTTATTATGATATAATGGTAATAAATGTATGGTTGAAAAAAGTATTCAAAACCCGCACGCATCACGATATAAGCTCTTTTATAATGATGAGATTTACTATATACGATACGCTGTGCTTAGCTTCAAGTGCGCAGAATGAAAGCGAGGAGTATGTATGGAGGTAGGAGAGACTGTGATTGCGATATTAGCAGCGGGAGCACTGCTGTTATACGGCACGTTAGAGCTTTGGTTTGCGCCTCGTAATTCTTCTTTTTTTAAAGGGTGGAAGCAAAAACTGGCCGTCATTTTACCGTTATATGCGGTTACATTCGGCATATGGTTCGTGTTTTTTTCGTAATAAAAAGTCTTAAAAAAGGAGGAATGAAAGATGGAAATCAATTCATACCTCATTCGGTTTTCATGTATGCTGATGCTCATGTTTGGAGGATTATTTATTATACGGTATGTAAAAACAGGTGACTTTTATTTAGATCAGCTTCTTGTCTTTGGAGCAGGTTTTGTTCTGTTTATCGGCTCACTTATTTGGAAAAGAAAACATCAGCAGCAAGGAAATAGAAAAGCTTGTTAATCTCATGAAATTGTGACAGTATAAAACAGATAAAAAATGTAATCTCGTAATCGTACTATTGGTTACGAGCTGCTGCTGGAGGAAAAGAAAATGAATGTACCTAATTGCCCAAGCTGTCAATCACAGTATACATATGAAGATGGAAACCTGTTCGTCTGCCCGGAGTGTGCGCATGAATGGAGGCAAGATGAAAAAACAGAAAGCACAGAAGAACAGCTGACTGTAAAAGATGCAAACGGGAAGCTTTTAAAAGACGGAGATTCAGTTACCGTCATCAAAGACTTAAAAGTAAAAGGAAGCTCATCGGTTGTCAAAATCGGAACAAAAGTAAAAAGCATTCGTTTAGTAGAAGGCGATCATAACATCGACTGCAAAATTGACGGATTTGGAGCGATGAGCTTAAAATCTCAGTTTGTTAAAAAAGCATAAGAATTAAAAAAGCCAGGATGAAGAACAACTTCACTCTGGCTTTTTTCTATGCATTTTAACTGATAAAGCGAAATATATAGACCAATTTGTCTATTTTAGAAGGAATCTAGCTAAATGTCCCGAACTTACTTAAAGTGTCTCAGTATTTGGATATTAATGGAATGGATGTCCGTTTCATGAAGGCAAAAGGGAGGTAGAAATGTGAAAAAGTTTTTAGCGTTTCAAATTTTAATTGCATTAGTAATCGGAGCTTTTATCGGGCACTTTTTCCCGGACTTTGGGATGGCTTTAAGACCGGTAGGAGACGGGTTTATCCGGCTCATTAAAATGATTGTGGTGCCGATTGTCTTTTCAACTATCGTCATAGGTGCTGCGGGAAGCGGCAGTATGAAACAAATGGGGAGTCTAGGATTAAAGACGATTATTTGGTTTGAAATCATTACTACCATCGTATTAGGAATCGGTCTGCTGTTAGTGAATTTGCTAAAGCCTGGAGTAGGCCTCGATCTTTCTCATCTTGTAAAAAAAGATATCGGTGAATTGTCTCAGTACACTGAGAAAGTCGTGGACTTTAAACAAATGATTTTAAACATCATTCCAACAAATATCGTAGATGTGATGGCAAAAAATGATTTGCTGGCCGTGATTTTCTTTGCTATTTTATTTGGTGTTGCCGCTTCAGGAGTTGGGAAAGCATCCGAACCTGCAATGAAGTTTTTTGAATCCACGGCTAAAATTATGTTTAAATTAACGCAAATTGTCATGGTCACAGCGCCTCTTGGTGTACTAGCGCTAATGGCTGCATCTGTAGGGCAATACGGCATTGTGCTTCTGCTTCCAATGCTAAAGCTTATTGGAACCGTCTTTTTAGGTCTTTTTATTATTTTATTTGTTTTATTTCCGCTTGTTGGGTTTATATTCAAATTCAACTACTTTGAAGTATTCAAAATGATTTGGGATTTGTTTCTTATTGCGTTTTCAACAACAAGTACGGAAACGGTGCTGCCGCAGCTGATGGAACGGATGGAAAAGTACGGATGCCCTAAACGAGTTGTGTCGTTCGTTATTCCGTCGGGCCTGTCGTTAAACTGTGATGGCTCCACTCTTTATTTATCCGTTTCATGCGTCTTTTTAGCACAGGCTTTTAACATTGATATGCCATTAACTCAGCAATTATTTATGATGCTTATACTCGTGATGACAAGTAAAGGAATTGCGGCTGTCCCGTCAGGTTCACTCGTTGTTCTTTTAGCAACAGCCAACGCAGTAGGTCTGCCGGCTGAAGGAGTGGCAATTATTGCAGGAGTGGATCGCATTATGGATATGGCCAGAACAGGAGTCAACGTTCCAGGCCACGCGATTGCCTGTATCGTCGTCTCAAAATGGGAAAAAGTATTCCGCACCCAAACGCCGATCCCGCCTGCATCTCACACGGAATCTCTATAAAACCAACCCCCGCTTTAGCTCATAAAGCGGGGGTTTTTTGTTAAATCTCTAAATATTTATTAACGATGTAGACTAGAGTAATTTGTCATACTCAGCTCTACTCAAAAAAAGAGGACGCGCCGCTTAAGTCTAAAAAAATGCCCTGTGACTGTTTTTTGGTCACAGGGCATTTTTTAGATGAATGTTCACAAATTGTTCACTTACGAAGAAGGAAGATAAAAAGCTATACTAAGCCAAGTAAAAAAGATGAAAAGGATGAGGAATGTGCCAACAACTAAAAAAGAGAGTATGTATTTTGGAATGATGATGTGCGGAGGGATGGTGCTTGTAATGACGGTGTATAACATGTTAATGAATGACGTCATCGGGCATATCACGCTCGCAGAAGGTATTTTGAACTTGGTTATCACCTTTGCAGTTGCCATGGCTGTCGAAACTTTTTTTGTCGGTCCTGTAGCAAAAAAAGTAGCATTTTCACTGCCGTTTGATAAGTCAAAACAGTTAAAAGTCGTGTTGATTTTGTCATCATGTATGGTTATTGGAATGGTGCTTTCTATGTCTGTATATGGATTAATTACGATGTCACTTACGAAAGGTTTAGACGGAGAGCCGCTTCTTTCAAGCTATGCATTGATCGTTATAAAAAACTTTATCGTGGCATACCCGCTTCAGCTTCTTATTATGGGACCTTTAGTTCGCTTATTGTTCATGAAATTTGTGAAAAAGAATACCGCAGCTGCTTAAGTCAAAACCCTAAGAGCGCCTATTTTCTTAGGGTTTTGTTATGCAAAGCTGTTCGATAAGAAGAGAAGAAAATTCACGTAAAGCCGCCGATACAAAGGCATCTTTTCGCGTAATAAAAAAAGTGGGAACCTTTCTATACGGTTCTGGCAGCGGAGTTAACGTTAAGGAATGGTCATGGTGAGATACGATGGATTTCATCATCACAGCTACGCCCATACCTGCTTTTATACACCCAATAATCGCTTCAATTGTGCCAAATTCTAATATGCGTTTTGGAAACACCCCTTCTTTTGTCAACAGCATTTCTAACGTATGTCGATATGCGCATCCGCTGCTGAAGGCTAATAAATTCATATCGTTTAGGCTGTAAAGAGAAGGAAGAGGATGGAGGCTCACAAGTACAAGCTCTTCATCTTGAGTCAATAAAGAGTTTAGATCAGGATGTTCGCAGCTGCCTGCAACAAATGCGCCTTCAAGTTTTCGGGTTAAAACCAGGTGAGTAAGAACATCGGTTGTATGTGTTTCTAAAATGAAGTCTACATCCGGGTAGGCAGTGCAATAAGTAGAAAGCAAAGGCGGTAGCCGAAGAGCTGCGGTGGATTCAGTTGCGCCTATTTTCAAAGGGCCTATCGGCGTGTGCGCACTGCTTTGAACAGTTATAGTGGCTTCGTTGGTTAAACGCAGAATTTGTTCAGCATAACGATGCAACAGCTCTCCGCTAGAAGTTAACGTTACGCCTTTACCGCTGCGTTCAAATAGCTGTGTACCGAGTTCAGCTTCTAGCTGCTGAATTCGCATCGTCACATTCGACTGCACGTAGCTTAAACTTTTGGCAGCTTTTGAAATGTTTTTTTCTTCTGCTACTGTCGTAAAAACAAGCAAATCTTTTATATCCATCAAATTTCCTCCTTCAGCTATCACTTTTATTGATGATTTTTATCTTTATTCCTTATTTTACATGATACCATTCTTTCTCTACACTGAAAGTAGAGGTGGAGGAGAGAAAATGAGCAGACAAAAAGCTTCTTATAAGTGGATGATTTTATTTATTGCCACGCTTTCTCAGGCGTGTGCAACATTTGTCACGTACGGGATAGGACCATTGGCAGCGTTTTGGCAAAGACTATATGATTTATCGCAGTTTCAAACAGGACTGCTCGTATCAGCTGTTCAAATTGGTCCGATTTTTTCTATGCTGCTTTTTGGAAACTGGATGGATCAATATGGCGAAAGGTGGCTTGTAGGAGGAGGATCTATTTTGCTGGGGATAAGCATGCTTTTCGCCTATAGCGCTGATCATTATTTGTATCTAACAGGCGTACTTCTCGCAGCAGGCGTATGGTATGGAACAGCACAGCCAGGAGGAAGCAAAGCGGTGGTGAAGTGGTTTCCTTCTCATCATAGAGGTCTTGCCATGGGAATTCGGCAAACGGGGATACCGATTGGAGGCGCTGTCGCTTCAGCAGCATTACCTCTGCTGTTTCATCAATACGGGTGGCATGGGGCTGTTCTCGTACAGGCAGCAGCAGCTATCGGAGGAGGTCTTCTTTTTTTTGTATTCTACCGAGAGCAATCATCATCGTCAGAAAAAAAGGAAACATTTACGCTTCGTCAAAAAATCAAGCGCATTTCTCAAGATAAAACGCTCTATCCGCTGTTTTTTGTAGGTGTTTCAATGATTTCTCTTCAAATGATTATCGTTGCGCACTTTATGAGCTATTTAACGAAAGCCATAAAGATGGATTTTGCTTCAGCGGGCACCCTGCTGAGCATCACACTGCTAGGGGGAATGGTGGGGAGAATTGTTTTAGCTTGGGTAAGTGATTATGTGTATAACGGAAATCGAAGAACGCCTTTGCAAGTGACGGTTTGGATGACTGCAGGACTAACAATAGCAATTTCTTATATTGGATTTACTTTGCCTTTTTGGCTACTAACTGCAGTTTGTTTTAGCCTCGGTTTTTTTGCAATTGGCTGGTTTAGTTTGTTTATCGTGCTAATAGCAGAAAAAGCGGATGATCGTTTTATTGGTTTAACGGTAAGCATTGCGTTAACGCTCAATCAATTTGCCATCGTGCTCGCACCGATTTGGTTTGGGCTCCTTGTGGATTGGCTCCGGAGTTACACGTTGGCTTTTAGTACGGCTGTGTGCTTCATTGCTTGTGGAGGAATATGGTTAAAAAAAGAGCGAGTTCATTCATTTTTAAATAAAAAACGTCACTAAATGAAAAGTGATGTAGGGCTATTTATTTAAGAATAGAGAAGACCTCTTATCCTCTAAAACGTTTCAAAGCCATACTCCCGGGTACACACAACATTAATGAGGAGGAGATAGTATGGAAGCAAAAGCAAAGAATGTTGTGGGGGTATACGAAACGGAACAAGAAGCAATTCAAGCTGTAGAGAGTTTGAAAAAAGAAGGGTATACATCAGAAGAAATATCTATCATCGGCAAACATAAAAAGACCAAAAACGTTCAGAAAGAAACGAATACAAAAACAGAAGGGGCAGCAACTGGAGCACTTACCGGAGGTACGCTAGGGAGCTTAACCGGAATATTAGCAGGTGCCGGGGCTCTTGCCGTACCGGGAATAGGTCCCATTGTGGCGGCTGGTCCGATTGTAGCTACATTAACAGGTGCGGCAGCTGGTGCGAGCGTAGGAGGTCTGTCTGGTATTTTAGTAAGTATGGGAATTCCAAAACAGCAGGCCGAACAATATAATGATTCAGTCAAAGAAGGAAGCTTGCTTGTGTTAGTAGACAAAGAAGACTCAGATCATGATGGAAACCCGAAAGCTCCTTTAACTGGAATGATTTTATAGAACGTAAGATACGTAGGAGAAAGCTGTCGCAGTGCGGCAGTTTTTTTATGCGCTGGTTTTATTTAAGTGAACTTAATTCACAATAATATTCCATAATAGTTAAAAATATCAAAATATGTCATGGTACACCGAGTAACAATATGCCTTAAATTATAATGTAATATTATTGTAACAATAATGTATTTATTGTTTTATTTTGGGATTGAAATCTTGATGAAAGCTTTAACAGAAGGATTTACGCGCAAATTCCATCCAATAATTAACTGTTAATTATTATACGTAGTAGAATAATTTTCTAATTTATTTTCAGAAATTACTTTTTAGCAAATTCTTCATGTTTGAAAGAGGGCTAAAAAGTATATTTCAAAAGTATGTTTAATTAAAAAGTTAAGCAGGTTGATTAGTAGCATCATTCATTTAGCTAAATTTCAAAAGGAGCTGCTAAAAATGAGTATTCAAAAAAGTACAGATAGTTCTAGTTTAGCAGAAGTGATTGATCGAATTCTCGACAAAGGGATTGTCATCGATGCTTTTGCCCGAGTATCACTCGTAGGAATTGAAATTTTAACGATTGAAGCCCGAGTCGTTATTGCAAGTGTCGATACGTGGCTTCGCTACGCAGAAGCCGTTGGGTTATTAACCGACAAAGTAGAGGAAGAAGGGCTGCCTGGCCGAACAGAAGAGCGAGGAGCAGGGCTTAGCTTTTAAGTCTTTTAATCGTAAGAAAATTCATTAAATAAATAATAATAAGAGAAAAGAGGATGGAACATGTCAACAACTGATAACAACGTGCAAAATGAAAAACAAGAAAATCAGCAGCAGGAAGAAAAAACGCAAAACTCTTTAAATCTTGCTATTTTAGGAGGCGTAGTAGGAGCGGGAATTGGACTTCTTTCAAGTCCTCAAACGAGTAAAAAAGTACTCAGCCGCTTAGGACAATCAGAAATTGTACGTGCGACAGGACAAGAGTTAAGAAGAAACGCACAGGATATTCTAACGCAGCAAGCGATGGGAGCATTAAGACAGACGGCTACAGGCTATCTTGAAAAAGACAATTTAAGCAAGCTGCTCGCACCTAAAAAGAAAAAAGAAGAGGCATCAAATGAACAGGGAAATGCGCAGGAAGAAGTCAGCCAAAGCGCAGAAATGGAAACGTCTCAGTACGAAGAGTTAAAAGAAGAAAATAAAAATATGAACGACCAGCTGCAGCGCATTGAAGAGATGCTAAACAAACTCATGGACGCGAAGAAGTAAGATATCCGTCCTGAAGGGGAATTTCATGGATAAAAAAGATGTGGAGAAAGCAGCACTAAAAGCAGGAAAAAAAATAGTGGAGCACACGCCTGAACCTGTTAAGGAAAAGGTAGAAGAAAAGGTTAAAGAAAAAGCGAAAGAAAAATTTGTCGAAAAAACTGAAGGGAAACTGCAGGAAAAAGCAAATGAAGCGTCAGAAAAACTGCAGGAAACAAAAGAAAAAAATGCCCAAAAGGTACACGGCAAAGGGGAAGACGCAAAAGAAAAGCTCCAAGACGTCTTACTATCAGTAAAAGATAAGCTTAGCGATGTGAAAGAAGCTGGAGAAAACTTTCAAGAAAAAGTTTCTTCTTCAGACGATAAAGAGAAGTCAAAAAATAAGCGGAAAATAAAAGGCGCAAATCAGATTAAAAAAGCAACGGATATTAAAAGCTCTACTAAGATTAAAAGTTCCAATGATATTAAATCATCTACTGATTTAAAAACAATGGGATCATGAGCGAAAGGAGAAATGAGATATGTCTATTCAAAAAAGTACTAATAGTTCAAGTTTAGCAGAAGTCATTGACCGTATTTTAGATAAAGGAATTGTTATTGATGCTTTTGCAAGGGTTTCTGTTGTAGGAATTGAAATTTTAACGATTGAAGCACGAGTGGTTATTGCCAGTGTTGATACATGGTTACGCTATGCAGAAGCAGTAGGGCTTCTTCGTGACGACGTAGAAGAAAACGGTCTTCCTGAACGTTCAAATTCAAGTGAAGGACAGCCGCGTTTTAGTATTTAATATGAAGTGATATGGAACCTTCCTTTTTTGGGGGTGGTTCCAGCTTTTAGATTTAACTATTGGAGGCTACTAAAAATGGAAATTAAAAAAATTATGCAAGCCGTGAACGACTTTTTCGGTGAACACGTAGCTCCTCCTCATAAAATTACCTCGGTGGAAGCTACTGAAGATGAAGGCTGGAGAGTTATTGTTGAAGTCATTGAAGAACGAGAATACATGAAAAAATACGCCAAAGATGAAATGCTCGGAACGTACGAGTGCTTTTTAAATAAAGAAAAAGAAGTCATTTCATTCAAACGACTCGACGTCAGATATAGAAGCGCCATTGGCATTGAAGCATAGACGATAAGATGGCAGGAGGAACGTAAAAATGACCGTCTTAACAGACAAAAGGAAAAAAGGCAGTGGAGCTTTTATACAAGATGACGAGACAAAAGAGGTTCTTTCAAGAGCGCTGAGCTATTTAAAATCCGGCTATTCCATTCATTTTACAGGTCCTGCCGGCGGAGGCAAAACCTCTTTAGCGCGAGCGCTTGCTAAAAAGAGAAAGCGTCCTGTAATGCTGATGCACGGGAATCACGAGCTCAACAATAAAGATTTAATTGGCGATTTTACGGGATACACGAGCAAAAAAGTAATCGACCAATATGTTCGTTCTGTCTATAAAAAAGATGAACAAGTGAGTGAAAACTGGCAGGATGGCCGATTGCTTGAAGCTGTAAAAAATGGCTATACGCTGATTTACGACGAATTTACTCGGTCTAAGCCTGCAACGAATAATATCTTTCTATCAATATTAGAAGAAGGCGTGCTTCCGCTGTATGGAGTGAAAATGACTGATCCTTTTGTGCGCGTGCATCCCGATTTTCGCGTCATCTTCACAAGCAATCCAGCTGAGTATGCCGGCGTATATGATACGCAAGATGCGCTTCTTGACAGGTTAATTACCATGTTTATTGATTATAAAGACATCGACAGAGAGACAGCGATTTTAACGGAGAAAACGGACGTAGAAGAAGACGAAGCGCGCACAATTGTAACGCTTGTAGCAAACGTGCGAAACCGCTCTGGAGACGAAAACAGCAGCGGACTTAGCCTTCGGGCTTCGCTTATGATCGCTACTCTCGCCACGCAGCAAGACATTGCTATCGATGGAAATGACGAAGATTTTCAAACGTTATGTATCGATATTTTGCATCATCCGCTTACCAAATGTTTGGATGAAGAAAATGCAAAAAGCAAAGCCGAAAAAATCATTTTAGAAGAATGTAGGAATATAGACATTGAAGAAAAGTAAAGGAGCTTGAAAACATGAGTGAAACAAACGAAACAGGTATTTATATTTTTAGCGCCATTCAAACGGATAAAGACGAAGAATTTGGCGCCGTGGAAGTAGAAGGAACAAAAGCTGAAACATTTTTGATTCGCTACAAAGACGCAGCTATGGTAGCAGCTGAAGTACCGATGAAAATTTATCATCCTAATCGCCAAAATTTATTAATGCATCAAAACGCAGTAGCAGCGATTATGGACAAGAACGATACGGTTATTCCAATCAGCTTTGGGAATGTATTCAAATCCAAAGAAGATGTAAAAGTTCTTTTGGAAAACCTTTATCCGCAGTTTGAAAAACTGTTTCCAGCGATCAAAGGAAAAATTGAAGTCGGTTTAAAAGTAATTGGGAAAAAAGAATGGCTTGAGAAAAAAGTAAATGAAAATCCTGAACTTGAAAAAGTATCAGCCTCCGTAAAAGGAAAATCAGAAGCAGCCGGTTATTATGAGCGTATTCAACTTGGGGGAATGGCTCAAAAGATGTTTACTTCCCTGCAAAAAGAAGTCAAGACAGATGTGTTTTCACCGCTTGAAGAAGCAGCGGAAGCAGCAAAAGCAAATGAGCCAACGGGCGAAACGATGCTTTTAAACGCATCTTTCTTAATAAACCGAGAAGATGAAGCGAAGTTTGATGAAAAAGTGAATGAAGCGCATGAAAACTGGAAAGACAAAGCCGATTTTCATTACAGCGGTCCATGGCCTGCTTATAATTTTGTGAACATTCGCCTAAAAGTAGAAGAGAAATAACGTGCTTCACAAATTAGTAACCGCCCCTATTAACCTTGTAGTGAAAATCGGCGAAAAAGTACAGGAAGAAGCTGATAAACAGCTATATGACCTTCCGACGATTCAGCAAAAACTCATTCAGCTTCAAATGATGTTTGAGCTTGGTGAAATTCCGGAAGAAGCGTTTCAAGAAAAAGAAGATGAATTGTTAATGAGGTACGAAATCGCGAAGCGCAGAGAAATTGAACAATGGGAAGAGCTAACAAAAAAAAGAAATGAGGAAGACTAGATGGGAGAATTACTGTATTTATACGGTTTAATTCCAACAAAAGAAGCAGCAGCCATAGAGCCGTTTCCATCTTATAAAGGGTTTGACGGAGAACATTCACTGTACCCAATTGCGTTTGATCAGGTGACGGCTGTAGTTTCTAAACTGGATGCTGACACCTATTCAGAAGAAGTGATTCAAGAAAAAATGGAGCAGGATATGAGCTGGCTGCAGGAAAAAGCTTTTCATCATCACGAGACGGTAGCCGCTTTGTACGAAGAATTTACGATCATTCCATTAAAATTTTGTACCATTTATAAAAGTGAAGAAAGTCTGCAGGCAGCTATTGAGATTAACAAAGAAAAGATAGAGAATTCACTGACGCTGCTTCAAGGAAATGAAGAGTGGAACGTGAAGATTTACTGTGATGATACGGAGCTTAAAAAAGGAATCAGCGAAACGAATGAAAGCGTGAAAGCGAAAAAAGAAGAAATTAGTCACTTATCACCAGGAAGACAGTTTTTTGAAAAGAAAAAAATAGATCAGCTGATTGAAAGAGAATTAGAACTTCACAAAAATAAAGTGTGTGAAGAGATACATGACAAGCTTAAAGAGTTATCGCTTTATGACTCTGTTAAAAAGAATTGGAGCAAGGACGTAACGGGCGCAGCTGAACAGATGGCGTGGAACAGCGTGTTTCTTCTCCCGTCTCTGCAGATCACTAAGTTTGTAACCGAAATAGAAGAGCTTCAGCAAAAACTTGAAAATAAAGGCTGGAAATTTGAAGTGACGGGACCATGGCCGCCCTATCATTTCTCGAGCTTTGCGTAAAGTGAGGAATTAACATTATGTCTCTTAAACAATCCATGGAGAATAAAGATATTGCTCTTATTGATATTTTAGATGTCATTTTAGATAAAGGAGTCGCCATTAAAGGAGACTTAATCATTTCCATAGCCGGCGTCGATTTAGTGTATTTGGATTTGCGGGTGCTTATTTCTTCGGTTGAAACGCTGGTTCAAGCAAAAGAAGGAAATCGCAAACCAATCACTTCTGAACAATTTGATAAACAAAAGGAGGAATTAATGGATGCAACCGGTCAGCCAAGCAAATGGACGAATCCACTTGGATCCTGATCAAGCTGAACAAGGCTTAGCGCAGCTTGTGATGACAGTTATTGAGCTATTGAGGCAAATCGTTGAACGTCATGCCATGAGGCGGGTGGAGGGTGGAACGTTGACGGACGAACAAATTGAAAACTTAGGAATTGCACTAATGAACTTAGAAGAAAAAATGGACGAGTTGAAAGAGGTGTTCGGTCTGGACGCAGAAGATTTAAATATTGATCTTGGACCGCTAGGCAGCCTGCTTTAAGCGGTCAGTAGGAGGAACAGTATGGCAGTCGAACATAATATGCAGTCAAGTACGATTGTAGATGTGCTCGAAAAGATTTTGGATAAAGGAGTCGTCATAGCAGGGGACATCACCGTAGGAATTGCAGATGTCGAGCTATTAACGATAAAGATCCGCTTGATTGTGGCTTCCGTTGATAAAGCAAAAGAAATCGGCATGGACTGGTGGGAAAATGATCCCTATCTCAGTTCAAAAGGAGCCAATAACAAAGCGCTCGAAGAAGAAAATAAAATGCTGCATGAGCGGTTAAAAACGCTTGAAGAAAAAATAGAAACGAAACGTTAAAAACTGTACGCTACTTAAAAAATGGAGGGATTTACAATGGCAACTGAAACAAAATTAGATAACACACAGGCAGAAAACAAGGAAAATAAAAATACGGAAAACGGTTCAAAAGAAAAGAACGGTTCAAAAGCAAGCAAAACAACAAGCAGCGGGCCAATCAAACGAGCGGTAGCAGGAGGTATCATCGGTGCAACGATTGGATATGTATCGACTCCTGAAAATCGAAAAAGTCTCCTTGACCGCATTGATACAGACGAATTAAAAAGCAAAGCATCTGATTTAGGAACAAAGGTAAAAGAAAAATCAAAAAGCAGTGTGGCCAGCCTGAAAACATCTGCGGGAAGCTTGTTTAAAAAAGATAAAGATAAATCAAAAGATGATGAAGAAAACGTAAATTCTTCTAGTAGCGAAACAGAAGACGATAACGTTCAAGAGTACGACGAGTTAAAAGAAGAAAATCAAACTCTTCAAGATCGCTTATCACAGCTTGAAGAAAAAATGAACATGCTTGTTGAGCTTAGCCTCAATAAAAATCAAGATGAAGAAGCGGAAGATACAGATTCCGACGAAGAAGAGAACGAAGAAAACGAGCAGGACGACGAAAACGAAGAAGAAACATCTAAGCCTCGTAAAAAGGATAAAAAAGAAGAGGAGCAAGAAGAGGAAGAAGAAAGTGAAAGTGACGAAGACAGCGAGGAAGAAGAGGAAGATTCTCGCTCAAACAAAAAAAATAAAAAAGTAAAAACAGAAGAAGAAGACGAAGATGAAAGCGAAGAAGAAAAAAAGGAAGCGAAACCAAAAAAGTCAACAGCTAAAAAATCAAAAAATACAAAAGCAAAGAAAAACACGGACGAAGAAGATGATGAACCAACATCTCTTTCTAGTGAAGACGACACAACAGCCTAAGGCGTAAAGGAGGAAAGAAAGACATGAGTACAGGCCCTTCTTTTTCAACTAAAGACAGTACGCTTGAATACTTTGTGAAAGCTTCTAATAAACACGGCTTTTCACTTGATATTTCATTAAATGTAAACGGCGCTGTGATTTCCGGTACCATGATTTCAGCAAAAGAATACTTTGATTACTTAAGCGAAACGTTTGAAGAAGGCAGTGAAGTGGCTCAGGCGCTAAGCGAACAATTCTCTTTAGCAAGCGAAGCGAGTGAATCAAACGGAGAAGCAGAAGCCCATTTTATTCATTTGAAAAATACAAAGATTTACTGTGGAGACAGTAAATCTACTCCTTCTAAAGGAAAGATCTTTTGGAGAGGGAAAATAGCAGAAGTAGACGGGTTTTTTTTAGGAAAGATTTCTGATGCAAAATCAACGAGTAAAAAGAGTTCATAAAAAACGGCGGGGTGATTGCCCTGCCGTTTTTTTAGTGATGTGATGAGATGTGCAGCTTCTTTTTTCGATACATGAGCGGAGTCATCTTCATTTCTTTTCGAAACTGATTAATAAAATAGCTTGTACTATTAAATCCTACTTGATAAGCGACGTCCGTCACATTTGCTTCTGCTTGCTGCAGCATAACTAAGCTTTGCTGAATTCGATAGTTTAATACATAGGTCAAAGGCGATTTTTTTAACATTTTCTTAAAATATCGACAGCATTCAGAACGGCTCAATTGTCCGGCTTTGGCAATATCATCGAGCGTAATCTTTTCAGCAAAGTGCAAATGAATCCAATTGAGCATTTGCTTCATTCGCTGATTTTTGATCATTTCTTTTTCATTGTATTTCAGCTGCAAACCGTTAAGAATTAAATTTTTCCACAGTATGCTGAGTTCAGAGGCAATCTCTATTTCATAGTGGTGCGGCTGCTTATGAATCCATGTGTATATTTTATGTATAGACTCTAACACGTTATTCCCCCAGGCTTGCTTTGGACTGATGAATAAATGTGATAGATTCGTTGCATGAATGTAGGGATAAACGTAATTTGTGAAAAGCTCTTGCGGCACAAGAAAATGAGGAGAAACATTTAAACAAATGTACACGCCCCCAGATTTGTTTGTGTCTTCAGTCATATGAAGACATCCGCTGTTAATAAACAGTCCGTAGCCTTGTTTTACAGTCACTGTTTTTTCATTTATTTGAAAAGACGCATCTCCTTTTATAACTAATACAAATTGAAGCTCATCATGCCAGTGAAGAGGGATGTAGCCGTTGATGTGATCACTGATCGTCGTTTGATAACATGCTACTGGCAGCTCAACGGTGCGATGGGTCGTTAGCTCTTTTAAGTTTTCATCAATTTTAAAATGGGCTGCTGGCATACATGGTCACCTCAATATATTTATATTTTTTAATGCAATATGCGTATTTCTCGCCCCGTTTTTCATTTATTATAACACTATTCTTATAATAAAAGTGAGGGATGAAAGATGAACAATCTCAGCCGGAAAAAAGGGTTCTTCTTTGTAACAACTGGAGCTATATGTTGGGGGATGGGAGGAACGGTTGCTCAAAAGCTTTTTCAAGAATTTGAAATCAGTGTAGACTGGCTTGTTTCAGTACGGCTGCTCATTGCGGGTTTTTTGCTGCTAATGATTTCATGTATAAAAAATAATCGTTCTCACGTACTTGGAGTATGGAAGAACCAAAAGGCAGCTCTTCAGCTCGTCGTTTTTGCCATATTTGGTATGCTCGCCGTTCAGTATACGTATATGGCTTCTATTAAGCATGGAAATGCAGCAGTAGCTACGCTGCTGCAGTATTTATCACCGGTGATGATTATCGTTTATTTGCTTTTGCGCAAGCAGTCTATATTTACGCGACAAGACGTCATCACTGTTTTGCTGGCACTGGGAGGCTGCTTTTTTTTATTAACAAACGGCTCTATTTCTCAGCTGTCTGTTCCTATATCTGCCGTTGCTTGGGGAGTGCTGTCAGGTGTAGCAGCAGCATTTTATACGCTGTATGCCGTGCCGCTGATCAAAAAGTACAGTTCGCTTGTCATCGTTGGCTGGTCAATGGTAATTGGGGGAAGGGTAATGAGCTTTATTCATCCTCCTTGGGAAGCGTCAAGCTTATCACCAATAACCTGGGGATATATTTTATTTGTCATTATTTTTGGCACGATGCTTGCTTTTTGGTTTTATGTAGAAAGCCTGCAAAGTCTTTTACCTAAAGAAACGAGTTTGCTTGGAAGTTTAGAGCCTTTAGCCGCTGTTATTACAACCGTTGTTTGGCTGAAAGAGCCTTTTGGTTTTTATCAATGGATAGGCACAGCTTGTATTATTGGATTAGTTTTATTACTCACACGAACGAAACAAGCATCTTCTAAGACGACACTTTCAGCATAAATAGGGGCTTGCTAAAAGAAGAAGCAAACCAATGTCACTTTGCCGCCGAATCTGTAGAAACTCGTTTGACTTTTAAAATCTTTACATATTGAATAAACACTCTTTCTTTTGTAGAGACATTTAATTTAGCAAGTCTTGATGCGTCATCTCGGTTTTTAGCAGATTCTATCACAAAAGTTCCTTTGATTTTGGCTTCATCTTTTAGAACGGAATACTGTATTTCAAATCGTTTTGCTTTCGTTTTCTGCATAGTGATTGATAAGCTCCTTTGCCTGGTAAATTGATGTATTGCTATGAAATAAGCTTCGATAAAAAGAAAGAAAAGAACGTAACATATACTACTAAATGAAATGCAGAGCGGCAGTGACTTTTATCACACCACAACCTAGTATTTCATCTTTTTACCAAAAAAGATAGGGTGTTTTACCGTCGCTGCTTATAAAATCTTTTATTCTTTCTGCTTGACCTAGAGTTAACTCTATGGTTTATCTTGTAGTAGTATCATTTCAAGGAGGGGCTTTATATGAAGTATCATACAATTGCTAATACTGACTTACACGTATCAAATTTAATTATGGGAAATATGCGTTTAACAGAGCTTTCTTTACCAGAAGCAGAGAAGCTAATCCGCACAGCGATGGAAGAAGAAATTAACTTTTTTGACCATGCTGATATTTACGGTCCTGATTATGTGGGACAATGCGAAGAGTATTTTGCAAACGCTATACAAATGAATTCAAGTCTTCGTGAGAAAATGGTGATTCAAAGTAAATGCGGAATTAACGCAGCGAAAAATTACTATGACTTTTCAAAGAAGCATATCATAGACTCTGTTAACGGCAGCTTAGAGCGCTTAAAAACAGATTACTTAGATCTTTTATTACTTCATCGCCCAGATCCGCTAATGGACCCTGAAGAAGTAGCAGAAGCGTTTAATGAGCTTCAAAGCAGCGGAAAGGTACGTCACTTTGGGGTGTCGAACCACAACCCAGCGCAAATTCAGCTGCTTGAAAAATATATCAACCAAAAGCTTGTCGTAAACCAAGTGCAGTTCAGCATTGCACATACGCCAATTATAGACTCTGGTATTTCTTTAAATATGGGCATCGACCAAGCTGTGAACCGCGACAGCAGCGTGCTTGAATATTGCCGTTTAAATGATATAACGCTTCAAGCGTGGTCGCCATTCCAAAACGGATTTTTCGAAGGACCTTTCTTAGGCGACAAAGAGAAATTTGGAAAGCTAAACGAAGTGATTGATCGCATCGCAAGTAAGTATAGCGTGACGAATACAGCGATTGCCGTTGCGTGGATCACAACTCATCCTGCAAATATTCAAGTGGTGCTTGGTACTACAAATATTCAGCGTATGAAAGATGCAAGTAAAGGTTCAGAAATCAAGTTAACGCGCGAAGAGTGGTACGATATTTATAAAGCCGCTGGCAACATGGTGCCTTAAGCGCTGCAGTTTTTAAAATAAAGCAGGTAACTCCGTTCGGATATGGAACGGAGTTACCTGCGTTTTACGATAAGTAACTACTGGTTAAGCTAGAAAAAGATTTAGCAGCAGCTCAATTATTTTTGTGACCCCAAGACCTAACAAAAAGGCAATAAAACCGCCAATTACAATGGTAAGCATCATGTGAGCAGTATTCACCGTATTCATCCTTTCAGGTTTAAATATATGTTGCTTGCTGCTTGTACAAAAAGGCTGCAGCATAAAGAGCTCAATGAAGAAGACTATAAAAGAATAAATCCTCGAGATAACTAGAGGTCAAGACAAAATCATCATGTTTTTCTGAGAAGTTTAATTGTAGGAGGAAGCAGTATGACATATACCATTTCACAAGTGGCAAAGAAATTGAACGTGACAATTTATACCATTCGCTATTATGATAAAGAAGGGCTTTTTCCATTTTTAGATCGTACAGCGTCAGGGAATCGTATTTTTAAAGAACAAGATATTGAATGGATTGATTTAATCTGCTGTTTAAAAAGCACAGGGATGCAAATCAAGGACATTCGGACGCTTATTGAAAACTGTACGCTTGAAAATGCCGTGCTTGATAAAAGTCTGCAAATGCTGATGGATCATAAAAAAGCGGTACAAAAAGAAATCGAAGAAATCCATCACAAGCTTGAGACGATTGATTATAAAATTAAGCACCTGCCGGAAATGTACGAGCGAATTGTTAACAAGCCTTCAAACTAAACAAAAAAGGAAGCGTAAAAATGATCGGAAAAGTAGTACCTCTCACTGCAGAGAATATGCAGCAGTGTATTAACTTGTATATGAATGTATTTACAAAAACACCTTGGAATGAGCCGTGGACAGAGAAAGCAGCTAGAGAAAGGCTGACTGATTTACTGAACACACCTAAATTTATGGGCTATTTATTTTATGACCAAGGAGAGCTGATTGGAATGATTGCAGGTCACGCAAAAAAATCATACAGCGGTATGATCTTTTACGTGGCCGAGCTTTGCGTCAGCGCAAACGTGCAGGGAAAAGGGTACGGTTCAGCTATCTTAAGCCGGTTTGAGAACGAACTTCAAAGACACGATATCAACAGCTTGTATCTCTTGACGGCGACTGGAGGAGCTGCACAGGCTTTTTATGAAAGAAACGGCTATACTGTCAATGATCAGCGCGTTGTCTTGAAAAAAACGTTTGTTTAATGTTTAGCATCTACATAGAGCAGGAAGAGAGTTGCAGAGTGACTCTCTTTATAATTAATCTTTTTATCTATTAATATGTAGAAGAAAAGGAAGTATGAACAAGAAAAATAAGGTGAGGGGAAGAAGCAGACAAGAAACGGCAGATTAAAAAAATCTATTTTTTTATAATGGCTAGTCTTATTATTACCTGGTTCATAAGCACATTTAAAAACAGTGCCCATTATGTGGACACTGCTTTTTCATAATAAAGTGGAAAGCTAGCTTTTGGTAAAAAAATTAGCGTAAATGAAGCTGTTTATCACTATTTCTAATGATTAGCAACCGCCAAATCCTCCCCAGCAAGCACAGCCGATGATGATTAATAAAATGAATAATACGATGATTAAAGCAAAGCCACTGCCAAATCCGCAGCCGCCGCCGTAACCGTAACCGCCATAACCACAGCCACCATAGAAGCCCATATATTTCACCTCCAAGTTCTGAGTACATTTTTAACATATGCCTGAAATGCAAAAGTGCTCCAAAAATATCCAATGATTTCAATGAAAATAAAAAAAAGATAAGAAAATAAGATGGACACGGTACTTTTTTTCACTTTCTACATAGGATGAATCATCCCAAGATCTCATATATGAGCCCCCATGTTATAACAAAGCAGGCTAATACCAATTCCTCCTTAGCCTGCGTACATAATGAAGGAG
>NZ_JBYSWQ010000001.1:0-121216 GCF_058781295.1 Priestia sp. FW507-14D1A | reverse complement strand
ACCGAAGAATTTTTTCTTCGGCTTCTTATTTTTTACTATGAAATAAACACGTTAGTACTTTCCCTATACCATTCTAAGTCAGGATCCGCTTTTTTGTATGTATTAGGTACTAAAGAGAAATCAAGCTCATTTTCATATAAACCTAGTAATTTGTTTTTTTTCGTAATTCTTTTCCCTTATTTTCAGCATAACCAAGATATTTGCCCAAGACAGCGACTAGGTAAATGCATATTCATGGGTGAAAGCAAAAACAAAAAAACGGAGGTTTCTCTTATGAATTCAGAAATGCATTTTTTACCTACTACTATGTATTCTCAAGATCATCATCAACTTCAACACGCAGATGAAAGGTTTATTGGCAGACCGTTTGGCTTTGGCAGACCGTTTGGTTTCGGACGCCCGTTTGGCTATGGCTTTGGCAGACCATTCGGCTATGGCTTTGGAGGTCCATTTTTAGGAGGATTAGCAGGAGGGCTAGTAGCAGGTTCACTGTTATCACCATATGGCTTTGGCGGCTACGGTTACGGTGGTTATCCTTATGGTGGCTTTGGCGGTTACGGCTATGGCTTCGGCGGCTGCTGTTAAACGTAAATAAAAGAAAAATCTCAGAAAAATCTCAGGAAAAGTATTTTTTACCCCATTCTTTTCTATAAAGAAATCTGTTTTGGAACGTAAGGCTTTATATCCATCCACAGTTAATCAGAGCGTGCACCCCGCTTAATATAAAAAACCATCTGGTGATTTTCCAGGTGGTTTTTGTGTGGAGTTTTTTTATGTAGGGAAGAAGTTATATATTTACGCACTTACTGGAGGTCTATGTCTAAAGCAGAAGATTACGACATGATGTTTATCAATACTTTTCCTGCTGCATGCAAAAATCAGCTGATATTGGGCATAATAGAGAGAGGAAAGGAGGCGTTTGCATGGATTTATTATCTGGAAACCCTTATTGGCAGACAACAGTAGCGAAGCCGCCTGTATACCCGTCTCTAGAGGAAGATATTGAGTGCGATGTTCTCATTATCGGAGGAGGAAGTTCAGGTGCACAGTGTGCTTACTATTTATGTGAGCAGGGGCTTGATGTTGTGGTTGTTGATAAACGTAAAGCAGGGCATGGAAGTACAATTGTAAATACCTCTCTTATTCAATATTTAGGAGATAAATTGTTTTACGAATTAGTCAACACGTTTGGAGAAGAAAGAACAGTCCTTCATTATAAGTTGTGCGAACAGGCCATTACAGATATTGAGGAAGCAGCTCAAAAGCTTCCGATTAATGCACAATTTATAAGAAGAGACAGCTTGTATTACGCAAGCTATGAAGAAGATATCCCGAAGATAAATAAAGACTATTTTTATATGCAAAAGCATGGATTTGACGCTGAAATCTTATCAGAAGAACAAATTGAAAAAGACTATGGGTTTAAAAAACGAATGGCAATGCTTATTAAAAATGATGCAGAGCTGAACCCTTACAGCTTTACACTCGGTCTGTTAGAGTACGGAAAACAGCATGGGGTTCGGATATTTGAAGAAACAGAAATTGTCGGTCAAAAGCTAGAAAAAGATGAAGCTGTATTTTTCACTAAAAATAAATCACAAATCAAAGCTAAACATGTCATTATGGCAGGAGGCTATGAAAATCAAGAATTTAAGAGAGAGAAAAAAGCTGTACTCACAAGTTCCTATGCTATCGTTACGAATCCTGTAAAAGATTTTACAGGATGGAAAAATCGAAATTTAATTTGGGAAACCGCTCGACCGTATATTTACATGAGAACAACTTCCGATAATCGAGTCATTATAGGCGGTCTTGATGAAAGCACGATTGTGCCGCAAGAACGTGATGCTAAACTCGTTCATAAAAGAGACAAACTTTTAAAAGAGTTCAATAAGCTTTTTCCTCATCTTCAAGTCGAAGCTGATTATTACATAAGCGCTTATTACGGTGGCACTCATGACGGGCTTCCCCTTATCGGAATATATGACGAAATGCCTAACTGTTACTTTCTAAGTGGATATGGGGATAACGGAACGGTGTATAATATGGTGCTAGCTAAAATCATAGCAGAACATATTACAACGAAGAAAAGCAGTGATTTAGAACTTTACATTCAAACAAGAAAAGTTTAATATGTGAGAAAATGGAAGGTTTTTAAAAAAGCCTTCTTTTTTTACATACATACATTTCTTGAAGTAGAGGAGAGACATAGTATGATAGATGGTCACGCTATTTATTTACGCCCCTTAACTGTCAGCGATGCGCACGACAGCCTTCGGTTGCAAAAGGACAATCGCGGTTTTTTTGAACGGTTTTCTATGATTCGAGAGCATTCTTTTTATACGTTGGAAAGCCAAGTAGAAAAAATTCAGCGTTATGAAGAGAACAGGAAAAACGATGAAGAATACTATTTTGGTCTTTTTCAAAAAGAGAATAATAAGCTGATTGGCACCATTAGTCTTTTTCAAGTGCTGCGCGGATCTTTACAAAGCGCGTTTATCGGCTATTTTCTAGATCAGCATTATAATGGAAAAGGGTACGCAACAGAAGCCGTAAAAGCACTTGTTGGCTATGCGTTTGAAGAGCTGCATCTTCACCGCATTGAAGCCGGCGTTATGCCACGTAATTTGCCTTCTCAGCGCGTACTTGAAAAAGCAGGGTTTCATAGGGAAGGAATTGCTAGAAAAAATGTAAATATTAATGGTATATGGGAAGACCATCAAGTCTTAGCTATCCTTAACCCTAATGATGACATAGAAGAAATAAACGAGTTCTTAAAATTTTGATATACGTTTTTACATTTAAATTTTATAATGAGAATAAGAGAATAGAACAGTCTATATTTAAATAGTAGGTGACTAAGGTAATGGAAGAGAGGAACATCAATGAAAAAGCCGTTTGGGATGTATTGCAGATGGCTAGCGAAGTAGTCGGAAGCAGGACGCTGTTTGTAGGGATTTTCGACGAACAATTTTCAGTTATGAAAGCCTTTAATAAAGAAGGGGGAAGCCTTGTAGAGGATGGACTGACGCTGCCGTTAGAGCTTGCGGTATGCAACTTAGTCACGTGTGATGAGCCCCTTGTTATTCCCAATACAAAACGCGATGTTAGAACGTCTAATTTAGCCATCATTGATGGTGCCCGGGTAGGTTCTTATTTAGGAACACCGATTGTGCTAGAAGACGGGAGAATGTTTGGTACTTTATGCGCGGTCGATCCGGATCCTTATCAGTTTAGCGAAAGTGAAATTCAAGGGTTAAACCGGCTGGCTGGTATTTTGTCTCATATTATTTATAAAAATCAAGCGGCTGTTTTGCCGAAAATTGAAGAGAAAATTCTGCAGCTTGATAAACTGGCGCTCGTAGGGCAGCTGGCAGCAGGGTTAGCGCATGAGATTCGAAACCCGATGCAGTCGGTGCGCGGTTTTATTCAATTTTTATTTAATGAAAATGAACAGGCAGAGCCTTTTCAAAAAATTGTTCTTGATGAACTGGACCGTATGAATGAACTTATTAACAACTTCTTGCTTGTCACGCAGCCAACAGCGCCTAAAAAAGAAATCGTATCGATTGTAGAAGTTATTCATGATACCGTTGCTTTCTTGAAAAGTGAAGCTGCGCTGTATAATGTCGAAATGAACGTAAGAATAGAAGGAGCCATTCCGCTTGTATCAATCGATCCTGCTCAAATGAGACAAGTGTTTATGAATCTTTTGAAAAACGCCATTGAAGCAATGGAGAAAAAGAAACGCGGGGAAGTAAATCTTATTATCAAAAAATGGGAAGATTGTGCTCTTATTGATATTCAAGATACCGGTTCTGGGATTCCGCTATCCATTATTAATAAAGTAGGAAATCCATTTTTCTCAACAAAAGATGGAACAGGCATGGGGTTAGGGCTTTCTATTTGTAAAACAATCATCAACGAGCATAACGGTAAGCTTTCGATTGAAAGTGATGAGAACGGGACAGTAGTGACGGTTAAGCTCCCTTTGACGCTTTAAGATAAAACAAAAAAAGAAAGGAGAGCAAGCCTCATCCTTTCTTTTTTTGCTGACCTTTTTAATATGCTGAACTGTCTTCAATCCAGTATTCATAGTCTTCCGCATCTTTTTTATTTAACTTTTTGCCATTGATGTAAATTTTGTCCCATTCGTAAATTTGTTTATCCAAATAAACATTAAATACAATGCGTACATGCTCTTTTTCTGTATAATCGTAGCCGGTAAATTGTACAACGTGATGACGGCCTTCTTTTTTAATATAGGTCCATTTTGGATGATCGTTGTACATTTCAAGCGTAATTGCTTCGTCGCCGTAGCGAACTACATCTTTAATATTCGTTTTTGTTGGTAAAAATGATAATCCCGCTCCGACTCCAAAAGTAATCACAAGCGCTAAGATGCTTAAACCAATAGCAATTCCGATGTGAGTGCCGCCTTTTATTTGCAGATAAGCTTCTTTCCGCTGCTCCGGCTGAGCTTCGGCTCGAACTAACACGTTTTTAACTTGTTTATAATACCAGCGGTTGGCACATAGCCCTGTAATAAGTGAAGCACCGCCGAACACAATTGCATCCGACCACTCTGGTATGTCTACAAAACACAAAAGGGAAAACCAAATTACCTCAATAAGCGTTAAAATAAAAAAGTGCTTATACATTTTTCGGTATGCAAACCAAGCGCTTGTCAGAAAAAAGGCTGCCCAGTTCCACGTGTTGTTTTTAGCTGGATTAGCTGTTTTTCCCCACTTCAAATCATAATAGGACGTATTTGTTCGAACTACTTTATGCTCTTTTTCAAAAGACAGGAGTTCATTTACTGCTTGTTCTTCCATTTAAAACACCTTTCATTGGTTATAATCTATCATCTAAAATGACTCTATTATTATACATTATTTCTATTATTTTTCTATTATTCCTTAAATTATTTTTAAAGTAAGAATATTTGTGCTATGGGTTTTTTTACGGGAACTTTCATAAAAAAGAAGAATATGGTAGATTTGAAGAAAAAGGAGGTGCTTAAACGTGAATCGTTTAAAGAAAGCCCTGCACCAATCGTGGTCAATTCATTCAAGCACGAAGTGGACGGCTGACAATCCTTCCAAAGGACAGTGCGGCGTGACAGCTCTTGTCGTTCAAGATATTAAAGGAGGAGGTATTTTAAAAACTTCGTGTAAAGAAGGCTGGCATTTCTATAATCAGCTCAACGGACAGCGCTGTGATTTTACACAAGAACAATTTCGTGAGCCTCTCCATTATGCAGACATTTTGTCCAGTCGGAAAGAAGCGTTTATGGATACGAATAAAGAGCAATATGAGGCTTTAAAGAAAAACGTAATGGCCTGTTTCATACATAAAAATTCCCTTTAGAAAGGAACACATAAATGAAAAGTATTCAGTATTCCATTGTTGATGTATTTGCACAGAGAAAATATACGGGAAATCAGCTCGCAGTTTTTAAAGACGCAGGAAGCCTTTCAGACAAAGAGATGCAGCAAATGGCTAAAGAAATTAATTTCTCTGAAACGACGTTTATTACGTCTTCTTCTGCAAAAGGGGAATATAAAGTGCGGATTTTTACGCCTAATGAAGAAGTGCCGTTTGCAGGCCATCCGACGCTCGGTACCGCTTATGTTATCCGAGAAGAACTAGAAGAAAAAGATACAGAGGAGCTTATTCTTCATTATAAAGCAGGTCCTACGCCCGTTACATATGATGAACAAAAAGATGTACTATGGATGACACAAAGTCAGCCGACGTTTGGGAAAGTGCTTGATAAAAAGCAAGTGGCGGATGTGTTAAACCTTGATGAAGCTTATATCGACACGCGTTTTCCCGTTCAAGAAGTATCCACCGGTCTGCCTGTCATCCTTGCCCCGTTAACATCATTAGAAGCAGCTAAAGAGATACATGTAGACAAAGAAAAATATTTCAAACTGATAGAAAATACAGAAGCGAAAGCGATTATGGTCTTTTCGCCGGAAACCTATCACCAAGATCATCAGCTAAACGTACGGGACTTTGCCGACTACTACGGCGTTCCAGAAGATGCAGCAACCGGCAGCGCCAACGGCTGTTTAGCAGCATATTTAGTTAAATACGGCTATTTTAATCAGACCGTGATTGACATACGTGTAGAACAAGGATACGAGATAGAAAGACCTTCACTGCTGTATGTAAAAGCTAGTTATGATGGAGAAGCTTTTCACATTAAAGTAGGCGGAAAAGTAGAGATGATTGCGCGCGGTGAATGGATTTTGTAACAAGCCGTTCATCTGCTGTTCACAATAAGTTCTTATCCTAATAAAAACGCAATAGGACCACGGCGTTTGGTTACACTAGTAAACAGATAGATACTGAAAGAATAAATGATGGCGGCCAAAAGGCCGCCATTTTAAATGGTTGATAAAAGGAGTGGCAGAAGAAATGATTCACATTTTACTGGCGGATGACGATGAGCATATGCGGCAATTAGTTCGTCACTATTTGCAGCTTGAAGGCTATGTGGTGCATGAAGCAAAAGACGGTGAGGAAGCTTCGGGTCTGCTTGCTAAGCAGCACATTCATTTAGCGGTTGTCGATATTATGATGCCTCATAAAGACGGATATGAAGTTTGCGAAGAAATACGCAGCTATTATGATTTTCCCATTATTTTATTAACAGCAAAAGATCAGCTGGAAGACAAAGAGAAAGGCTTTTTAGCGGGAACGGATGACTATGTTACAAAGCCGTTTGAACCAAAAGAATTGATTTTCCGAATCAAAGCCCTGCTTCGCCGATACGAAGTGGTAAATGAAAAAATGATCGTGCTGAACAACACCTCTATCGACCGAAAAAGCTATGAAGTGCACTGCAGCGGACGACTGTTAATCCTTCCAATGAAAGAATTTGAATTATTAGCTCAGCTTGCGAGCTATCCAGGAAGAATTTTCACAAGAGAAGAATTAATTCATCTGATATGGGGAGCGGATTTTAACGGAGATAACCGCACAATCGATGTACACGTAAAAAGGCTGCGCGAAAGGTTTGGACATACCGATGATTTTGTCATTACGACGGTTCGAGGCGTCGGCTATAAGCTTGAGGTGACGGCAAAATGAAGACGCTCTATTTGCGGATTGTCCTGACAACCATTGCTGTAATGGTATTTAGCAGTCTCCTAGCGTTTATTTTAGCAAACGTTTATTATCAGTACAGCTTAAAGCCTTATAACGATCAAAAGCTTACGCGTATGGCAAAAGACATTGCGAGCTTTTACGAAAGCAATAGGGGCGTGGATCAACAAGCTTATTTACAGCATATCAGTAAATTAGGTTATCAAATATATGTGGTGGACAGGAGCGGACATGAGACGTTTTACGGACGGGAATTTAGAAATCAGCGCTTAGAAAAGAGTGCTGTCAAACAAGTACTGGACGGAAAAATGTATCACGGAATTGCAAACTTTCCTTCACAGGTGTTTGTGACGGGATTTTTTGATAATGTGTTAGCCAATACCATCGGCGTGCCGTTAAAAGGAGAAAGTAATAAGCAGCAAGCGCTGTTTATCCGCCCTGATATTCAGCTGCAGTTCGGGGAAATGCGCATTTTTTTCTCGGTTATTTTACTGCTGATGATTGTATTAAGTATTTTATTTGTACTTATTAGTACGCGTTATTTAGTAAAACCAATTGTCAAGCTAACGGAAGCGACAAAACAAGTGGCAAAAGGAAAATACAACGTCGATCTGTACGTGAAGCGCCGAGACGAAATCGGGGCGCTTGCTTCACATTTTTCCGAGATGGCTAAAAGTTTAGAGCAGCTTGAAGAGATGCGCCAAGAATTTGTATCCAACGTGTCGCATGAAATTCAGTCTCCGCTGGCGTCCATTCAAGGGTTTTCGAAAACGCTCCGTTCTGCTCATCTTTCAGATGAACAGAGAAATGAGTATCTGTCTATTATTGAAGAAGAAAGCCGGCGCATGTCGTCACTCAGCAAACAGCTGCTTACGCTTGCTTCACTTGATAAAGAAAGTGAGCATATCGAAAAAAGTACGTTTGATGTTGCAGCTCAAATCAAGCAGGTGCTGTTTATGACGGAGTGGAGCTGGCGTGAAAAAGAGCTGGCTATTGAAATGGATCTTCCTTCAACGATGATTTCAGGCGATCAAAAACTGCTTCATCAAGTGTGGACAAATTTGATTACAAACAGCGTAAAGTTTACGGAAGAAGGAGGCACGCTGTCTCTTCGCGTTGGTATGGAAGACACGCATTGCCACGTGGAATTTCAAGATACGGGAATCGGCATGTCAAAAGAAAGCCTCCCGCATATTTTTAATCGTTTTTATAAAGAAGATAAAGCAAGAAGCCGGACCGAAGGAAGCAGCGGGCTTGGCTTAGCGATTGTGAAGCAAATTGTCGAAATGCATGGAGGTTCCATTCACGTTGAAAGCGAAAAAAGAAAAGGCAGCACCTTTCACATTTATCTTCCGAAAATGTAATGAGCCGTTCATCTTCCATTCATTTTCTATTTTTATACTTTAAATAGAATGAAAAAAGGAGATGAAAGAAACATGTTTTTGGCTTTACGTGAATTGAAACATGCGAAGCTGCGCTACTTACTCATTGGCGTGATTATGGTGTTAATTGTATGGCTTGTGCTTTTTGTATCAGGCTTAGCAAAGGGGCTTTCCTCTGACAATGCTTCAGCTGTTCAAGAAATGAAAGGAAATTACGTTGTGCTTCAAAAAGAAGCGGATCAGCGCCTGACGCGCTCTGTTTTATCCATAAACAAAACAGAAGATATTCAACAGCTAAGCGGCAAGAAAAATGCTGAGCCGCTTGGTGTGATGATGACAGCAATTATAAATGAAGGAAAAGCGAAAAAAATAGACGCCTCGTTTTTTGCCATAAGCACAAGCGGCTTTTTAGCTCCGAACGTAACAGAAGGGAAGATGATTACGGACGATGCGAAACATGAAGCCGTGGCGGACTCTTCGCTAAAAGAAGAAGGAGTAAAGCTAGGTGATATGATAAAAGATACGGCTTCAGGAAAAAGCTTTAGGATTGTTGGTTTTACAAAAAATCAGTCGTTTAGTCACGCTCCTGTTATTCATATTAATCTTACAGAGTGGAAGACAATTGAAAGCACAGGTGCTTTTAATGCAGTGGTGTTAAACATGAACGATAAAAAAGCACATGCTCTTCAAAAAAAGGAGTCTAACATTGACGTGATTAGTAAAGATGAAGCGTTAAAAGGAATTCCTGGCTATCAAGAAGAACAAGGCTCGCTTTTAATGATGGTCGCGTTTCTGTTTATCATTGGCGCTTTTGTATTAGCCGTTTTTTTCTACGTGATGACGCTTCAAAAAATGAATCAGTTTGGCGTGTTAAAAGCGATAGGAGCAAAAACAAGTTATTTAGCGCGAACGATTTTATCTCAAGTGGTTATGTTAACTTTATGCAGTCTCGCTATCAGTATTGGACTGACGTACGGAGTAGCTGCCATTTTGCCTGATTCGATGCCATTCCACTTGGATGTATCGCTAATTGCCGGCTGTTCGGCGCTGTTTGTAGCTGTTTCTGTACTGAGTTCATTATTGTCGCTGTATCGCGTAGCAAAAGTAGATGCGGTTGAAGCGATTGGGAGGGCTGTTTAATGAGTGAAGAAAAATTAGTTTTAGAGAATGTTAGCAAGTCGTTTGGAGACGGAGAAAACGCTGTAGTTGTGTTAAATGACCTATCGCTGCGTGTAAAAGCAGGAGAGCTTGTGGCGATTGTCGGTCCTTCTGGTTCTGGGAAAAGTACCTTTTTATCCATTGCAGGCGCGCTGCTTTCACCGTCTAGCGGACGTGTGATTATTGACGGAGACGAGATTAATAAAATGTCTCCATCACAAATGAACAGCATTCGCCTGAAGAAAATCGGCTTTATCTTTCAAGCAGCTAATTTAATTCCGTATTTAACGGTTCGCGATCAGCTTCTTCTTGTCACGGAACTAGAAGGAAGTCGAAATAAAGAAGCGAAAAAAAGAGCGGATGATTTGCTTGAAAAACTAGGGCTTGCTCATCGAAAGCATCACTATCCTGAAAGTCTATCGGGCGGAGAACGCCAGCGGGCAGCGATTGCAAGAGCGTGGATGAATAACCCTGAAATTATCTTTGCAGATGAACCGACGGCAAGCTTGGATTCAGAGCGAGGAAGAGCAGTCGTGCAAATGCTCGCAGATGAAGTAAAGCTAAGGGGCAAATCAGCTGTAATGGTTACGCATGACCAAAGAATGCTGGATTTATGTGACCGCGTTGTGTGGATGGAAGATGGAAAATTAGTAGAATCAAACAGCGTGCAAGTTTAAAAAAGTGCTGCTCTTGACAAGAGCAGCGCTTTTTTTGCGTTCTTCATTGTGCATATATTTGTCGTCTCGATTTGGAGCTTCCATACGTTTGCTTCTTTATTAGTAGATGGGTTAGTTATTCATATTCCACTTCTTTAAAAAGCGTATAGCCAAAATAAAACAACGCTATTTAGGAAGGAAGAAAATAAGAAACAGGAAATGAAAAGGCAATGAAGAAATAGTAAAAAGGTGATGAAACGATGAGAAAATGGAAAACAGCCGCGTTTGGACTTATCGTAGCAAGCTTTACGGGATGTTCAAGCAGTGGAGTTCTTGAAGAATCCCCGCCAAAAGCGTATCTCGAAGCAAACAACCACCTTTATGAAACAAAAGTTGGCACATACTGCTGGAAAGAGACGTGTGTGGATAAAGCAGGCCCTTTAGAATTGTTAAAAACCGAAAAGCCTATTGAAGTTAAAGCAAATGAATCGCTAGCGCTTATTATCAAACATAAGGGGCAGCCTAACGAGAGGCATATGGTACAAATACAAAACAAAAATGAAGTGGACATACCACTAAAGAAAAATAAGATGAAAACACCTTCTGAAAGAGGCACTTACTACTACTCATATTCAGTATGGTGGATGGATAAAAATCAAAAAAATGTATCCAATGGAGATGCGTTGTACGCGTTTGTGCTGGAAGTGAAATAAGGAGGTAGCATATGCAAACCCCCATTATTCTCATTGGACCTATGTGCGCTGGAAAAACGACGGTCGGTGAAAAAGTGGCAAAAAAACTAGATATTCCTCAGTGCTCAATGGATAAAGTGAGGTTTTCCTACTACAGGGAAATAGGATTCAGTAAAGAAACACAGCAAAACATTCGAGAAAAACAAGGATTTCAAGGCATGTACGCCTATTGGAAGCCGTTTGAAGCCTATGCCGTTAAAAGAATACTAGAAGAGTACAAACATGCGGTCATTGATTTTGGCGCGGGTCACTCAGTGTATGAAGACATGGGGTTGTTTCAGCAAGTAGAAAAGACGTTAAAACCTTACCAGTCTCTATTTTTATTGCTTCCTAGTGCTGATAAAGAAGAGTCTATACAACTATTACATCAAAGATTGCAGAAAATAACGGATGATAAAGATGTTTTTGAACTTAACAAACATTTTGTAACGCATCCATCAAATGAGATGCTGGCAAAGCAAACGATCTACACAAAAGAAAAATCGGCAGATACAGTAGCCGAAGAAATTATTTTATCTATATCAAAGGAGTGGAAGAAATGATTAAAAAAGTTGGTCAAATTATGGTGTATGTAAACGATCAAGATCAAGCGGTAAAGTTTTGGACAGAAAAAATGGGATTTCAAGTTATGTCTGAACAAAATAATGAACAAGGCATGAAGTGGATTGAGCTAGCACCGGTAGCGGGTGCCGAAACAACCATTATCCTTCATAACAAACAGCTAATAGCAAAAATGCAGCCAGAATTAAACGTCGGAACTCCTTCGCTGCTGTTTTTTACAGAGAATGTGGATGAACTATACAGAGATTTAACAGCTAAAAGCGTAACAGTGGGAGAAATCGTATCGATGCCTTCAGGACGAGTCTTTAATTTTTCAGACAGTGAAGGTAACTACTTTGCAGTTATGGAAAACGCGAATCATAAATAAAAGAAAAACACCGGGAGCATATATATTGTCTCGGTGTTTTACATGTAAAACAGGATGAGTTAGACTTCATTGTCATTAGTGAAATTAAATTCAATTAGCTTATTTCGCCCGTACTTTCCTGCGATTTGTCCTTCTTGATTAGCATTTTGCCCGCCGTTTTTGGCAATTTGTCCACCTTGAGATGCGTTTTGTCCACCGTTTATAGCAATTTGTCCGCCTTCATATGCAATATTTGTATAATAATTAATGGTTACACAGCATGGTTTTTTCTTGCGAGAACGCTTTTTAGAAGAATAATCGCTTTCTACATAATATTTGTCATCTGCTGAATTGTAGTAGCAATAATATTTTTTTATAGGATTCACTCCTTTCATCATAACTACTATATTTTATTCGTTATGCAAAGGTGTGCTTGTACACACGTGTATTAATATTCGTTTTATTTCTACAGAACGTAATAAGCTATTTTATAAGTCAAGGAGTGATGCTTCTCATGATAAAACTAATAGGAGAAAAAGTGTCGTTAAGAGAAGCGACACAGGAAGACGTTAATGAACTTTATTATTGGAAGTACGAAGAAAAAAACCAAGAAGCAAAAAAGTGGAATGCTCCGTACATACCAGAACGAAGACTCACGAAAGAAAAGTATATAAACTCATGGAAAAAAGAATATGAGCTTTTTCCGTCAGTTCCTCGAATACTTGCGATTATTATTAATGAAAAAACGGTGGGGACCGTGAGCTGCTATTGGGTGGACAAGCATACAAACTGGCTGGAAACCGGAATTGTCATTTACGACCCAGACTATTGGAGCGGAGGATACGGAACGGAAGCTTACCGCATGTGGATTGATTTTTTATTTGAATCTACACCTTTACATAGACTCGGTATGTCCACATGGTCAGGCAATATCAGAATGATCAAAACAGCTGCAAAAATAGGGATGAAAGAAGAAGCAAGAGTCAGAGAAGCACGTATCGTAAACGGTAACTATTTTGACAGCATTAAAATGGGCATTCTGCGAAGGGAATGGAACAAAAAGATGCAGCAGGAGCTTTAATACCCTGTGTGCTATGTTTTCCTGTAAAAGTTTGTTTTTTATCCATAAGAATTAAGCAGTTTAGTTTGATATATCCTAATACGGGGAATGGAGGGGAGATGGGGACGTGTAAGATTTTTATATAATTTAAAACTTCTTCTTTCATGAACGGAAGAAGTTTTTCTTATGTGAAATCATGTCATATGTCAAATCTAGCATGTATAAGGTAGAAAAGAGGCAATATAGCCGTACTCTGTCATACTACAAAAAAGTTAGAAACAAACTGTGTGTATCTTTATGAAAGAATGCACTTATGGCAGAGAGAATGATGGTTGCGATGGAGGTAACTAGATGAACGTTGATGGAGAAAATAAAGTTCCTCATTTTTATTCACTGCGGTCTGTTTCGCAAAAATTATTTGAGGTTATTACCAACCAGCTGAATGTCCGCACAACGTACGTAACTAGAGAAGGAGAAACAGCGATGACGGTCCTCAGCTCATATAACGAGAAGGAAGAAATTATTCCTGAAGGATACAGCGTTGAATACGGAGGTACATACTGCCGCTTAATCATTATGAATGACGGAGACGTTATGCATACGGCAAATCTGATGAAGGATGCCGTTACCAGACAGCTAGAAGTAACGGATCAATTGCAGGTAAAAGGTTTTTTAGGTGTTACATTAAAAGATTTAAAAGGAAATGTATTTGGAACACTCTGTGTAATGGACAAGGAAGAAAAAGAATTTTCAGGAGAAGATATTGCTTTTTTACAATCAATGGCAGGTATCTTATCTCATATGATCGATCTGGATGAAACACGATATCAGATGGGGTTTTTTAAGTGTCCCAATCATTCCGATTACAGAAGGTGTTTCGATTCTTTCTCTTCAAGGTATTATTGATAAAGAGCGTGCGGATCAGATTATGACAGATGTGCTTCACGATGCAGCTCATAATGAAATAGATTACTTTATCATTGATTTATCGAAGCTGCTTCTGAGAGAAAAAGAGTTTCCGAATTTCTTCTTAAAAATGATTACAGCACTTCAGCTTATGGGTGCTCAAGTAGTTATAACAGGTGTAACGCCCACATTTGCGAAAGAGCAAATTAAAAATCATGATTTGAAAAACTTACAGTTAAAAGTCGTGAAAAATATTCAACAAGCTCTTCAATGTGTGGGGTATAACTTAATCAAAACATGAAGCAAGCCTTAGCTCTATGAGCCAAGGCTTATTTTTGTGTATGTATATAACAAGCTGGTATGATCAGAAGCTGTGAAAGCATCAAATGCAGCATAAAGTGAATATAGATAAAAAATATAACTTTATTGAAGCCTTGCGTGATGATTATTACGCATCTTTTGACGGTGTAAGAAATAGCCGCGGGAGAGGCCTGCGTATGGCTGATGATCTTTTTTGTGGTATGCAAAAACATCATGGGGGGAAATACATGCGAGTAAACTTCAAAAGGTCCGCACAAACGGATGTGAATATAAAAAAGAAACAGCCGAGAACACTTCAGTCCACGTTAAACACAATAGGGATACTTATGTTTATTGGAATTTTGATTAGGTGGTGGACCGTGCCGTTTGCCGTTAGTAAGGATCTTCAAATTTACTATAATCCAGATTTTCAAATGAAGCCCAGTGAGTGCAAGGAATTTCTTGCGTTCGTTTTATGCGCAGCAAGCGTGTATTTTAGTTTAGTAAATGTCTACTTTTTAGGAAAAACAGGTAAAACACTAGTCTATACCGTTCTTGTTTTACTGGCTGTCTTTAACCTCTATATGATGCTTGCACTTCTTGCTGTAGCCACGCATTAAAGGCGTGCGTGCAGCTTAAAAGAAAGAGGACAAACTCTCCTTTCTCCTTTAGAGTGTTTTACGATTTTTCTATGTAAAAAAACTGATAGGTCTTCAACTATCTTCATTAGTTGAGCTTTCATAGCACTTCCACCTTTTGATATTTTTTACCTGGCACATATGTAAATAGTATGTATGTTTTTACTTTCATACAATTCTATCAAGTCCATTAAAACAGTTTTATTTTCTAAATTCAACTGAAAAGTATTTTCATTATTTTTCCATAAACTAACCGAGATAAGCTGCTATAAGGTTTAAAGAAAAAAAGAAAATTGAAATGATTTTTTACGAGTTTAATATCTTGACGAAAAAATATTTCAGGAATAAGATATGTTACATAAAGTAACGAGTGAAAGAAAAGTTACTTTTAAAAGATTATATTTTTCCTAACAGGAGGAAGAGATATGGAAGCGATGACTTTTGTTTTATTCGGTTCAACAGGTGATTTAGCGAAACGCAAAATTTATCCTGCACTCTATAATTTATTTGTAGATGGGAAAATCCCTAAATCAATTTCTGTTGTAGGACTAGGCAGAAGGAAGATGTCCGATGCAGATTTTCAGAAAAAAGTAGAAGAATCTATTCATACTTTTTCACGTCGCGTCGAAAAAGATTCATCTCTTATGCAGCATTTTCTTTCAGCTTTTCGCTACAGTCAATTGGATGCAACGAATGTTGAAGACTATAAAAGTCTGTTAAATCTAGTAGAAGCACGAGAAGCAGAACTAAACATTCCAAGCAACCGAATGTTTTATCTCTCCGTTGCCCCAGAATTTTTCGGTACGATCGCCGAGCATATTAAAAACAGTGGCTTAGGTGCTACAAAAGGTTGGAAACGGTTAATTATTGAAAAACCGTTTGGCCATGATCTACAGTCAGCTCGACAATTAAACGAAAACTTGAGCAAAGCGTTTAAAGAAAAAGAGATTTACCGCATTGACCACTATCTTGGCAAGTCGATGGTGCAAAATTTAGAAGCGCTGGAATTCGCTAATCCTATTCTTCAATCATTATGGAATAACGAACATATTGCGAATATACAAATTACAGCAAGTGAAACGGTCGGGGTAGAGGAAAGAGCAAGCTATTATGACCATTCGGGAGCCATTCGAGATATGGTTCAAAATCATATGCTGCAAATGCTGATGATGACGGCTATGCACTTACCGGCCCGCATTAGCGCTGATGATATTCGAAACGAAAAAATAAATGTGTTAAAAGCACTTCGTCCGCTTGTAAAAGAAGATATGGATCTAGACGTTATTCGCGGTCAATATGAGGCCGGAAAAATAAACGGCTCTTCAGTGGAGAGCTACGTAAATGAGCCCGGCGTATCACCATCTTCGCAGACGGACACGTTTTTAGCAGCCAGACTATATATCGATAATTCGCTTTGGAAAGGCGTTCCTTTCTACATTCGTACAGGGAAAAGAATGGCTGAAAAAGCGACGCGAATTGTTATTGAATTCAAAGACTCGTTAAAAGAGTTGTACTTAGACAAAGGAGAAACAACATCTCCAAATCTGTTGATCATTGAAATTAACCCGCATGAAAATATTACGCTGCAGTTGAACAGCAAAAATCCATTTAATCATGGTCATATTGAGCCTGTACAAATTAATTTTTCAGGTCAGCAAGAAGGAGCACCGGAAGCATATGAGCGTCTTATTGCAGATGCATGCGCCGGAGATTCTACATTTTTTGCTCATTGGAAAGAAGTAGAGCTAGCTTGGGAATGGGTTCAGCCGCTTCTTGAAGCATTTGAGGGAAATACAGTGCCGCTTTATAAATATGCTGCTGGTTCACACGGCCCTGATGCATCACATGCACTTTTAGAAAAAGACGGTTTTAAATGGTGGCTGGATGAAGAAACAGCAAGTCAATCACGCGAAGTGCAGCCAGTTTAATACAAACAAAGCGAAAGAAGGATGACACATGAGTACCAACATAGACACACTTGCAGTTAATACGATTCGCACCCTGTCAATTGATGCGGTGAACGCAGCCAATTCAGGCCACCCCGGGCTTCCGATGGGAGCGGCTCCGATGACCTATGCGCTATGGGCGAATCACTTACAGCACAATCCGGTAAATTCAAGCTGGTTTAACCGAGATCGTTTTATCTTATCAGCCGGTCATGGCTCAAGCTTGCTGTATAGCATGCTTCATCTAAGCGGATACAATGTATCAATAGAAGATTTAAAAAGCTTTCGCAAGCTAAACAGTAAAACACCGGGACATCCTGAATTTGGCCATACGGACGGCGTGGAAGCCACAACAGGTCCTTTAGGTCAAGGAATTGCAAATGCAGTCGGAATGGCAATGGCAGAAGCTCATTTAGCAGCAAAATTTAACCAGTCAAAATTCCCAGTCATTGATCACTATACGTATACGTTAGTAGGCGATGGTGACTTGATGGAAGGCATTTCTTATGAAGCAATGTCCATGGCTGGCCATATGAAGCTTGGTAAACTTATCGCTTTATATGACTCCAACGATATTTCGTTAGACGGGGAATTAAATCTTTCGTTTAGTGAAAATATCCAAAAAAGAGCGGAATCTGCAAACTGGCAGTATTTGCTTGTAGAAGATGGAAATAACGTAGATGAAGTCACAAAAGCCATCGAAAAAGCGAAGCAGAACACCGAGCAGCCAACGCTTATTGAAGTGAGAACAATTATTGGCTACGGAAGTCCAAAAGTAGCGGGAACAAATAAAGCACACGGTAATCCGCTTGGAGAAGAAGAAGCAAAAGCAACAAAACAAGCCTACGGCTGGGAAACGGAAGAAAACTTCTATGTCCCAGAAGAAGTAAAAGCCCATTTTGAAAAGCTAGAAGAAAAAGGGATGAAAGCAGAAGCAGAGTGGAACGAGCTGTTTGCTTCTTACCAAAAAGAATACCCTATGCTCGCTGATGAATTAGAACGTGCCATCACAGGCGAAGCGTTAATTGAGGTGAATGATATTTTAACATTCTCATCAGAAAAAGCGATTTCGACTCGTGTTGCAAGCGGAGAAGCTATTAATTATTTCACTAAATCTGTGCCATCTATTTTTGGAGGAAGCGCTGATTTATCGCATTCCACGATGACGGACATTAAAGAAGAAGGCCCTTACGCACTCGGATATTTCGGTAACCGAAATATTTATTTCGGCGTACGTGAACATGCAATGGGAGCGGCCGGAAATGGAATGGCCCTTCACGGCGGTGTGAAGCCGTTTGTCAGCACATTCTTTGTTTTTAATGATTACTTGCGTCCAGCGATTCGTTTGGCTGCACTGCAAAAGCTGCCGGTCACGTATGTGTTTACTCATGATTCCATAGCAGTAGGAGAAGATGGACCGACTCATGAGCCCGTTGAACATTTAGCTTCTCTTCGTGCAATTCCAGGGCTTACCGTAATCCGTCCGTCTGATGCAAACGAAACAGCTAGCGCTTGGGCTTATGCGCTTCAGCAAGTGGAAGGTCCTGTAGCCTTAGTGCTTAGCCGTCAAAACTTGCCTGTGTTTGAAGAAACAAAACAAAATATCAACGACCTAGCTAAAGGAGCTTACGTATTAACCGAAACAAACGATAAGCCGGAGCTGATTTTTATCGCTACAGGTTCTGAAGTAGCACTAGCGGTCAGTGCTAAAACTCAGCTAGAGCGTGAAGGTATATCTGTACGTGTTGTAGCAATGCCTAGCTGGGAGCTGTTTAACAAGCAGTCAAAAGAGTATCAAGAGCGCATCTTGCCTGAATCTGTTTCAAAACGAATCTCTCTAGAAATGGGAATTTCACTTGGTTGGGAACGCTTTGTAGGACCAAAAGGAAAAGTGTTAGCTATTGACACATTCGGTGCTTCAGGAACGGGAGCTGATGTGATGAAGCTGTTTGGGTTTACAGAAGAAAACGTAGTGGCACAAGCAAAAGAATTGCTAAAGGCTTAAATAAGAAGATGAAAAGATAAATAGAAGGAGCTGTTCACATGAAAGTAGGATTAGTTGGTTTAGGGAAAATGGGGATTAACTTAGGACAAAACTTATTGGATCACCGTCATGACGTTGTAACATTTGACGTAAATTCAAACGCAGTGGAACAAATGAAAGAGTATGGTGCTTCAGGAGTATCAAGCTTGCAGGAGCTTGTGCAGTCACTAGAAACACCAAGAGTTGTATGGCTGATGGTTCCTCATACGGTTGTTGATTCTGTTATTAGTGAAGTGAAGCCTCTTTTAGCTGAAGGAGATATCGTAATTGAAGCTGGAAACTCTCATTACAAAGAGTCTATTCGACGCTATAACGAGTTAAAAGAAAACAAAATCCGCTTTATGGACGTTGGAACATCTGGCGGAATGGAAGGCGCTCGTAACGGAGCTTGTTATATGATTGGCGGAGATCGTGAAGCGTGGGAAATTGTTGAACCTATCTTCCGCGATACAGCAGTAGAAAACGGATATCTATACGCTGGTGAAGCAGGCAGCGGCCACTTTTTAAAAATGGTTCATAACGGCATTGAATACGGCATGATGGCTGCAATCGGAGAAGGATTTGAAGTTCTTGAAAAAAGCCAATTTAACTATGATTACGAAAAAGTAGCGAGAGTATGGAACAATGGATCTGTTATTCGTTCATGGCTAATGGAATTAACAGAAAATGCATTCTCTAAAGATGCTAAGCTAGATGACATCAAAGGAGTTATGAACTCTTCTGGTGAAGGGAAATGGACGGTAGAAACCGCTCTAGACCTTCAAACAGCTACGCCGGTTATTGCAATGTCTTTACTGATGCGCTATCGCTCGCTTGAAGATGATACCTTTACAGGAAAGGTAGTTTCCGCACTTCGAAATGAGTTTGGCGGTCATGCGGTGGAAAAGAAATAACAAGTGAAATAGTGGGTATAGTAAAAAAAACTAATGGAGGAATGAAAAAATGAAATTTTTTATTGATACTGCAAACCTTGACGATATTAAAAAAGCAGACAAAGTGGGCGTTTTATCTGGCGTCACAACAAACCCTTCTCTTGTTGCAAAAGAAGGCGTAAAGTTTGAAGATCGTATTGAAGAAATTTTAAAAACTGTTCCAGAAGTAGAATCCGTTTCAGCAGAAGTGACGCCGGATGCCCAAACAGCAGAAGACATGATTGCGCAAGCAGAAGAACTAATTAAAATTAATGGCGGGGATCAAAATATTACGATTAAGCTTCCAATGACAATCGCTGGATTAGAAGCGACTCGCTACCTTGCTAAAAAAGGTGTGAAAACAAACGTAACGCTTATTTTCACTGTGAACCAAGCGCTTTTAGCAGCTCGTGCAGGTGCAACATATGTATCTCCATTCCTTGGTCGCCTTGATGATATTTCAGAAGACGGCGTACAGCTTGTGGCTAAAATTGCCGAGTTGTTCCGCATTCAAAATATTGACTCTCAAATCATTGCGGCTTCTGTAAGACATCCGGATCACGTTACACGCGTAGCCCTTGCCGGAGCTCATATTGCAACGATTCCATATTCAGTAATCGAGCAGCTTGTTAAACATCCTTTAACCGAACAAGGAATCGAAAAATTTGCGGCTGATTGGAAAAATGCTGTTCAAAATTAAGTAAAAGATAAAGAACGTGCGCATTCTAGAAAAAGAATGCACCCGTTCTCTCATAATATCCTTAAAGAGGTAAACACCATGAATACAGTAGATGCTAAGATGATTAAAACCCAATACGGTTCAGAGATTTATGTAGATGATGTAGAGCATATTAACTTTAAAAGCCTTCATGCGCCGAAAGTTAACCAGCCGCTCTATCGCATTGAATTTGAAATTGGCTACTTTTTATTAAAAGAACACAGATATTACGAATACGAAAAAAACTATTTTTGGCTTGCAGTAAGCGAAGATTTTAGTAAGCTAATTATTCAAGAACCTGATATGGAAAGCTTATTTGGAGCTAAAAGCGAAGAAGAAAGAAAGGTGACAAAAGAGCTTTTAAGTCAGTGGCTCATTCATACAGAGGCTTATAAAAAGCAATTAAATCAGCATATTAATGACTGCAAGAAAAGTAATAAGACAAATGAGGGCATAACGGCTGTTTTAGAAAAGCTGCTGAATATTTCAGCAGCAGACATTGAACAAGCCCCGATTGAGAAATTAGCTGCCTCACGATCAGTTTAACTTAAAAAAGTAGGTAGGCATTCATAGCTGCACTTGAAAAAGATGCTTCGTTTAAAACGCGAAGCATCTTTTTTTCAGTTTCAACTATTTAACTCTTTAAAATTCCTATGTTAAAACGACTCTATTACTTATTTCGCTAAAGCCCCCGTTACTTGAATAACTTATACCAGTATAAAGTGGTTCCAATAGTAGGATTATATGACTGCTTTAGTGTGTCAACTCCACCTAGTATGAATCCTTGTTTTACATAAAATCTGCATGCACCAAGATTATCATCTTGTGCTTCCAAGGACATTCCTATAAGTTTTCTTTGTTTTGCCCACTCTTCTGCTTTATTTAAGAGAAACTTTCCAACTCCGCTGCCTCTATAGTCTTTTTTAGTAGCAATGTTTTCAATATAACAGAAGCGATTCCAATCCTTAATGATTCTAATCTGTCCTATGCAAGTATTATTCATATAAGCTAAAAACAAAGCTTTATCCTCTCGGTTTATATATTGGCTCCAATCAAGTTTGTCATCTGGAAAACGTGTTTCTCTAGCTTCATCAAAAAGAACTTCTTTATAAGACCACCTTCCTGATTGTAAACTTGGGACAACTCTGCCATATAGCTTAAAATAATCATTTGTCATATTGATATCCTCTATTAAGTCATTATTTAATGGAGAAATAATGAGTTTACTTTCACTGCCCAATAGTACACACTTCCTTTTATGATGTTTTGAAAATATTTTATTTAAGGATAAATAAACCCTATCTTATTCAATATGACTGCCCGTTAGCTGAATAAGCCTTTCTTTATACAATACTATAAAAAGGAAATTTTCCCTTGCTATAATTAAAAGCAGCAATCCTTACAAAAAGCACCTTAGGAAAATAAAGGATAGTAATAAAAACGACATAATTGTCGTTTTTACATTGGCGAATCAATTTCAGGAGGTTACATTATATTAAAACGACAACATTGTCGTTTTAATATAAGGAGGCTGAAATGATGCTTATTACGATGTTAACAACAGGAACGCGGGGAGACACCCAGCCTTTTATGGCTTTAGGATTAGAGCTAAAAAAGAAAGGATACCGTGTACGAATTGCGGCTTCAGAAGCTTATCAAAACTTCATAAAATCGTATGGATTCGAATATGCCATGCTTCGAGGAGATGTTTCTAAAATTATAGAGAGCGGAGCAGCAGACGACGCGATTAATGCAGACAATCCTCTCAAATTTTTTTCGAGCTTAAAAAATGAAAAGATGATGGGTATGATGATGAATATACAAGAAGATTTGCACAAAGCATGCAAAGGAGCCGATGCAATTGTATATCATCCAGGTGCGGCAATTGGTTACTTTGCTGCTAAAGAGATGAATATACCAAGCATTCTAGCCAGCCCTTTTCCAATGACACCAACAAAAGACTATCCAGCTTTAATTTTTTATGATCGACCACGATTTGGAAAAATATATAATAAGCTGACGCATCGTATTTTTGAATGGGGATTTTGGAAAGTAGTAAATGGTCCTTTAAAAAAATATTGGGTTCAGCAGCATGGAACAGGACCTAACGATTTTTCATGTCCATATCCAAAGCAGCGTACAGCAGCTAACCCAACCATTATTTCGTCAAGTCCCACTGTATTTTCCGTATCTAAAGATTGGCCTGAACACGTTCATTCCTACGGAAATTGGTTTATGGACAGTGACCATAGCTATCAGCCGGAAGAGAAGCTGGAAAGGTTTTTAAAGGCTGGAGAACCGCCAGTTTATATTGGATTTGGAAGTGTTGGTGATAAAAAAAACGCAGGCGAAACGACTGCTTTAGTGATTAAAGCCTTAAAACTTGCCGGGAAACGAGGTATCATCAATACAGGAGGAAGAGGAATGAATCACACGGAAGAGATAGCAGAAGACCTTTTATTTGTAAAAGATATTCCTCATGAGTGGCTGTTTCCTAAAATGTCTGCCGTTGTTCATCATGGAGGAGCAGGAACAACAGCCGAAGGCCTCCGAGCTGGTGTACCAAGTATTATTGTTCCTTATGGAAATGACCAATTTGCTTGGGGAAGAAAAATTCACGAGCTAGGAGCTGGAGCAAAAGCCATTCCGAGAAAAGAATTGACGGCTGAAAAATTATCCGCAGCCATTTCCTGTACGCAAGTTAATGAAATTCGATCCAAAGCACAAGAAATCGGAAAACAAATCCGAGCTGAAAAAGGAGCTGAAAAAGCAGCTCAGGTTATTATTGATGCACTCGAGACATTCGAAAATAAATAAAAAAGTAAGCGAGCGTGAAAAAATGCCAAAAGTAAGGGAAGGATACGCTGAAAAAAAGAAGCAAGAGATTTTAGAAGCAGCCAAAAGAGTATGCAGAAGCAAACCGGTGCATGATGTAGCCATGCGAGATATCGTTTTGGAAGCTGGAATGAGTCAGGGAGGCGTGTACAAATATTTTTCAAACCTTGATGAAGTATTTGTTGGACTTCTTAATCAAGAAAGCGTCAGCTATAAAGTAAAAGATAAAATTGAAGCCCTACTTCAGACAAAAAAAGATTCCTTTGAAATGTTGCATGATTTTATTATGTATATTGGAGAGCATATCCAAGAATCGATGACAGCAGGAGGAGAAATTTACTTTGAACTAGTAGCGTTGTATTCAAAAGACCCTCAGCGTTTTATGAAAATTGAAGATCAGCTAGTTGAAGTCTCTAACCTTAAATATATTCAAAAAAAGCTTCACGACTTTATTACGCAGCAAATAGAAGTAAAGAATTTCTCTCCGGCTGTACCAACAGATGATCTGCTGGCTTTTATGGCTACAGCGATCAACGGAATTACACAAAATCCAGCGCCGGTTTACAACGTCGATGAAAAGAAACAAGTTGCTGAGGCGGCAAACGTAGAACGGCATGTCAATACGCTTTCAATAGCCGTTCGAAAGCTATTAGGAGAATAAGTACAGCTGTAATATTAAAATGTATCTTATAATATTGTTAGCAGCGTTAAGTATATTTTTTAAAAAGGTTTTTTCACTTCTCCGTCTCCTTTGAATAGTTTTGCAAAAATTAAGCATAATACGACTGCAAACTATATTTAAGGAGATGGAAAAAATGAAAAAAGGGCTTATCATTGCTTCTTCAGTTCTTTTTCTTTCAGGCTTAGCTGCATGTGGAGGAAATAAAGACAATAACGCAATGGACAATACTCAAAATGACTTACGCAACACTTCTACAAACGACGGAGTTGATAACAATATCCCAATGGATAACACTGATCAACCGACCAAGTCAGTTGAAGCAGCACAAAATGTAGAAGATATGAAGGAAGTTGACGATGCATATGTGCTTCGCGATAATAATAACGCGTATGTAACGGTAGACCTAGCTGGAAATGACGCAGCGGACAACAATGATAACGGCAAGGTGAACACCGTAACGTATAACGGGGATACTTATCATGAAGTTTCAACTGATTTTGAGCAAAAAATTGCAGACCGCGTAAGAGAAGCAGATAGTAAAATCGACAAAGTATACGTGGCGTTTGTAAACACGGGCTTAGACAATATGAACAACAACAATAACGTACCTGGCGTAGATAAAAATGACAAGATGTATCGAGATGATGAAAAAGACAACAACCGTGATCCAGAAGATATTGTAGAAGATCCAAAAGATATGATGGACCGTAACAACAAAGATCAATAACATCAAAAAGGCCTCTGAATCACCAGAGGCCTTTGTTTCATTAACTAAGTTCAAGTAAAGAAATAAAAATCGGAAGAACACAGCAAGAAACGGCTGAAATAAAATCAAGCTCGTTCTGTTTTTTTGCAGAAAGCGTGAACTCCATCAAAATAATTGTCAGGATACTCATGAAAAGCGTTGCATAAAAAAGAAAATCGCGCTGACTTTCCACTAAAAACAACACCGCATTTAAAATCAAAATAACGGCATAAAGAAACTTAAGCAGCAAGTGAAGCTGCATGCTGAATTTATTCTCTTGTTTGTAGCGCAAGATATAAACAAAAAAGAAAATAAATAAAGTTAATTGCCATGAGGCAGGGAGTAGCTGCTGCCATAGATTGTCCAAGAAACTCATTCCTCCTATAAAACGATGATGCATATATGTAACACACACGTTTTTATTTTAAAAGTGAAGAGTATCTTTAGGCAAGAGCAATTTTTCATTTTTTATAGACTTTTAATATAAAAAAAGAAAGGTCATCACGACCATTCTTTTTACTTCACTTCAATTAAAACCTTCGTACCGTCAGGAAACTCGTCTACTTGATGGGAGATCCAAGACCCGGCGCCTCGGTTGTCTGAAGGCTTTACATATTCAATATCAGCACCGCTTCCGCCTTCTTCACAAAAGGCCATCGGAAACTCATCTCGGTCATAGCCGCTTTTAGTCGGAATGCCTTTTAAAGACTCACGGCGGTTTTCCTCAGCCCCGTCTCGGTCAATTGTACAAACAGCCGATTTTCCTTTATCGATTGCATGTTGAATGTGCGCTGCAGTTTCAGGGTAACGATCAGCAGGGAAGGTAATTACTTCATCGTAGGAGGTATTCGTTGAAGAGTTCTGCTCTAACGGATTTCCTTTAATCATAACAATAACGGCTAATACTAAAATTAAAATACCAGAAACAATTTTTTTCAATCTGTAAAACTCCTTTATAAAACGTTTATCACTTTTATTTTAAAGTAATAAGAAAAAAATGTAAAAACATATAATGGAACTAGTCAAAATTCATAAGAAAAATATAAGCTCACGTTCAGTCGCTGAACGTAGGCTTATGTCTAATGATGAGAGTGATGATGATGCGTTTCGTTTTCAGCTGGCTGCAGTGAACGTAATTCTTCTTTCGATAATTCGCCTACTGCGACTTGCTGAGTAGGAAGGATGTGTTCACCGCGCGCGTTAATATCCGTTTTAATATAGTAAATACCATCTTCCTTAAAGGTTGCTTTTGCTTTATACATACTGCCGTCATAATGCGCTTTTACTATCTCAACTTTACCGGGAGCATCTTTTTTCCACACTTTAAACTGAACGCTTTTGGCATCATCCACCGTTTTATTTTCTTGCATTACGTGCACTTCTAGTACCTGTGTGCTCTGTGGCTCTATATTTTCAGGAATCATCACATGCGCAGACAGAGACTTTGGCTGCTTGTAGAGCTGATCTGCGCTACTGTTTACAGAGCACGCGGAAAGTAAAAGTGTACTGAGTATGACTAGTCCGGACATTTTCCATTTGTTCATTGTTACTGCACCTCACATCGTTTCATGCATCATGCGTTTAAAAACCGCTTCAATGCTGGAATTCGTTTGATGACAAAGAAATCTAAAAGCCACACGATAACTAAGGACAGTCCGACTAAAGGAAAGACGAGACCAAACACCACGATTATACACGTCACAATGCGCATTGCATTTCCTTCAGGAACTTTAGGAGCGCCTATGTTTTTAGCTGGTTTTCGTTTCCACCACAGTAAGGCTCCGCTGATAGCAATACCAGCAATTCCGATACAAACAATGAGGCCCATAAGCTGATTTATAAACCCAAACTGTGTACCTTTATGAAGCGTAATACCAAGTGCAATCAATTTTCCCATAAATCCATAGTTGTCGTACCGATAATCGGCTAACACAGCGCCGGTGTATTGATCAAGGTGAATGGTTGCTTCATCCTGAGCTCTTGGTGAAAATACAGAGAGCGTATACACGCCTTGAGGTTCTTGCGGAATAGAAATGGTATAGCCGTCGTGCATATGCTGTTCTTTTGCAATATCTACAATGTCATCAAGCGATACTTTTGTATATTGCGAAGCTGTGGAGTTTGGAACTTCTAGCGTTTCAGCTCCCCAAGGCACGTCCGCTACATCTTTTGTTTGCACGGTTGAAGTAGGTGCACTGCCTACCCAAATAGACGGAGGGTACCCAACGCCTGCGTTTGTGGCGATTTGCTGAAACGCATTGCCCCACAGTCCTGACCACGGAAGGCCCGTTAGTACGAGAAAAAGCATACCAGCTGAAATCCAAAAGGCCGGTACCGCATGAAGGTCTCGTGCAAGCACGTTTTTACCTTTTGAAAAACGAGGAATCAGCACGCCTTTTATTTTGTCTTTTTTGCGCGGCCACCATAAAAAAGCACCGGTTACAATTAAGACAATCGCCCAGCAGGCCGCAAGTTCTACGATACGATCACCCGCTGTTCCTGCCATTAGCTCTCCGTGAAATTCTTCAATTTGATTCCTGAAGCGACTCGAATCATCCAGTTTTCCTACAATGTGACCATTGTGAGGATTAACAAAAATCGTATATGTATGGTCTTTTAATGAGATTCCTACTTCTGAAGAACGAGTGGAGCGCTCACTGGGCTTATACGTCAACACGTCAGCGCCTGGATACTTTTCCTTTACAGCCTGCACTTGTGCTGAAGGGGATGTAGACTGTGATTGAACTTGAACATGATACAAGTCGTGGTACAGTCTTTCTTCAATTTGAGGCTTGAACAAATACACGCCTCCAGTAACAGCTAATATAAGAAAAAACGGAGTAAACACTAAGCCCGCATAAAAGTGCCAGCGCCATATGGCTTTGTATAGGCCTTGAGAACGCGCCGTGCTTTTTTTAATTGTACTTGCTGTTTCTTCGCGCTTTTCCTGCATCATTTTTTCCTCCTTTTTACTAACTAGCGTGCTTTTATTATAGAAGGAAAGGGAGAATTAGCCATCACTCCTGAGAGTGATTGTTGGGACTTATAAGAGAAAGGTGCTGATAAAAAAACAGCTCGTGAAAGCTGTTAGTTCATTAAGCCATTTTGAAACGCATAGCTTGTCAGCTGCACGCGATTTTCTAAATGAAGCTTGCTTAAAATATTTTTCAAATGACTTTTTACCGTGTGTTCAGAAATAAATAACTGCGCGGAGATATCTCGGTTTGACAGTCCTTTAGCCACTAATTGAAGCACTTCAAGCTCTCGTGCAGAAAGGGGAGTGTCGGGTTTTTTTATCGATGTTTCTTGCGGAAACTCTTTTAAAATTTGAAACGCAATTTCCTTTGACATAGGAACTTCATCTAAAGCGAACGCACGCAAATAGTCGTACCACACTTCAGACTGCAGGTTTTTTAACAAATAGCCCTGTGCGCCTTTTTTCAGCGCATCAAATAAATCCGTAATATCGTCTGAAACCGTGATAACCACAATTTTAACGTACGGAAACCGAAGTTTAATTTGTTTTGTCGCTTCCAACCCGTCCATCACAGGCATTCCAATGTCCATTAGTACGATATCGGGCATTAACTTTTCAGTCAGTTCAATGGCTTCTTGGCCGTTGGTTCCTTCGCCAACAATAATAAAATCTTCATATTCTTCTAAAATATCGCGAATGCCTTCTCTCGCATGGGCATGATCATCTACAATCAAAATCCGAAACGGCTGCATTTACATAACCCCCTTTTTAATGCTAACAATGGTTTGGTTCTGTTTTCGCTCAATGGAAAAGTCCCAGTTCATGTCCTTCGCACGATCTTTCATAATTTGCAAACCAAGACCGGACTTGAGAGAGTCGGACGTAAAACCTGTACCGAAATCTATAATTTCACAAATCCATCCCCCGGCCGTTTCAGTGGCTGTAATCCAGATTTTATTCGTTTTTGCATGTTTGATTACATTCATAGCCGCTTCCTTTACACAAGCAAACAGCTCGTTTTTTTCTTTCCTCGACAGCGTTGTTTCTGACAGTCTCCAATCTAGGTTTACATCTAGTAAATGAGTATGTGTTAAATCATCGACGTATTGATGAATGCTTTCAGTCCAGCTTTCGGAAGAGTCAGACGGAGAGTGCTTTAAATTCGTAATCGCTTGACGCGTATCGTCATGGACATGCTGAAGAGTTTGTTTCATCCGGATAAAGTCAGGATCCTGTTCTAATTTATTTTTTCTTCCGAACTTGTTCATTTTAACAGATAGGAGAAACAGCGACTGCGCAATGCCGTCATGCAGTTCACGAGCTAATTTTTCACGTTCAATAAGTGCTGCTTTCTTTTCTTTTTCTTGTCTTAGTTCCTCTTGCATTTTTTCTAAAATAGAAAATAAATAGCGGACAAATACAAGCGTTACAAAAAAGACAAGGAGCGGAGAAAGCACATTTCCCATATCCATTGAGATGTAAGGGAGCAAAAAGGCATGACGAACATACTCCCAAAGCGCGATGGTCAGAGTTGGAAGAAGCAAAATCAGCCATTTAATTTGTCTATATTTCACGGTATCCCTTCTTTCGTCCATAAAATGTGTCTATATTTTATCATTTGAGCGGAAAATTACTAGAGGAAAGAAGAGAAATCACTCTTAAGAGTGATTATTACCACCGGTAGCTGAACGGATAAAAGTAATGGAAAAAAGTCTCATCTGCAATATCATACAAGAAAAAATTTTGAGTGAATGGTATGTTTAAAAAGCTTAGTATGTGACAAGGAGGGGTCATTGATGGTAAAAGAAATTCGCACGGCGCACGTTGACGCCGATTTACATATTGAAGCTTATCGTTTTAAAGGGATTATGCAAAAGTTTCCTGCTCATTTTCACGAGTATTATGTGATTGGATTTATTGAAGAAGGTCAGCGTCATTTAATTTGCCAAGGCAAAGAATACATCATTAATCCAGGCGATTTGCTGCTGTTTAATCCGTATGATGTCCATAGCTGTGAACAAATAGACGGCAAAACGCTTGATTATCGCTGTATTAACGTGACGCCAGAAGTGATGAAAAAAGCTGTTTTTGACATTAACGGCAGTGAAAGTCTTCCGCGTTTTAACAGCAGCGTGGTGCAAAGAAGTGATGCTGTCTCTAGTTTAAAAGAGCTTCATTTGCAAATTTTAAATGGTGAACGGGAGTTCAAGAAAGAAGAGTTATTTTTATATTTGCTGGAAGAACTCATGCAGGATCATTCAAATCTTTCTTTTCTTTCGTCAGCCGTTGACACGTCCCATGAAATTACAACGATCTGCAGCTATTTGGAAGACAACTATACAAACAAAATCACGCTGGATGAGTTAAGTCAGCTAATTGGATGGAGCAAATACCGGCTGCTGCGCTCTTTTACAAAGCAAAAAGGAATCTCTCCATACAGCTACTTGGAAACAATTCGAATCAATCAGGCTAAAAAGCTGCTAGAGCAAGGGAAAAAACCGATTGACGTATCTTTTTTAACGGGATTTAGTGATCAAAGTCATTTGACTAAATTTTTTAAAAGCCAGGTTGGGTTAACGCCAAAACAATATATGAAAATATTTGAAAGTGAAAAGAAAACAGGATGCTAGTAATAGCTTAAAAGGGAGAGAAGAGCTGTGGATCATTTAGCTGCTTACATGCTGATGGCGCTGGTTATGTCGATGATACCTGGTGCTGATACAATTCTTATTATGAAAAATACGCTTCATCACGGAGCAAAAGCAGGACGTTTTACCATACTCGGCATGGCTACAGGCCTCACGTTTTGGACGTTAATTGCTGTGCTTGGCTTGTCTGTTGCTATTGCGCAGTCGGTGTATCTGTTTAACACGATTAAATACATAGGGGCAGCGTACTTATTTTACTTAGGCATCAAAATATTTTTGACAAAAAATACGCTCTCATTGAAGGCTATTTCAGAAGAAACAAAAACTGTAAAGTCTTCATCTAATCGCTGCTATAGAGAATCATATATGCAAGGGGCTCTTAGTAATTTTCTTAATCCTAAAACGGTATTAGTTTATATTACGTTTATGCCGCAGTTTATTAACTTGGATGCACACACAAATCAACAGCTGCTGATACTTGGCTTTATTCTGACGCTTATAGCAGTAGGATGGTTTCTAATCTTGGTGTATGTAATAGATTACGTGAAAAAATGGTTTAAAAAACCGGTGTTTCAAAAAGCCTTTCAACGATGCAGCGGCGTGCTGCTGATTGGTTTTGGAATAAGAACAATAGTGTAATCGTAGTTAGCAAGCAAAAAAGCCTTATTGAAAAATAAGGCTTTTTTTTACGTTTAAAAACACGTAAACGAAACAATTTGTCGTGTATCCACACCGAAAATGGTCCAAAAACGTCCGTTCCATCTAAATCCTGCAACTGATCGCAGGCCTACAAAAATAGGAAAATACCAGAAGCTAGAGCCGTTTCTAAGCCATATGAACGTGTTGCGGAATAGACATAGAGAAATGGCTCCTGGGTCAACAGCAAATGGAGTTGCCGTTTGTTGAGCCGGAATAAATGCCGGCGGAGGAGAAGTTGGGGCTTGCTGCGGGCTAGGTGTAGGTAAACCGCCTGGTGGTCTAGGTGGACCGGGCGGGAGTTGAGGTCCAGGAAATCTTGTCGGGTACAAATAAAAATCCATGTAGTTAATGTCCATTTTTTAATCACCTCGATTTTTTTATCACTATTTTATAAAGTATGAGAAAGTTGCCTAAATGGATTGGGCAATTATAGCGTTTTTTACATAGGCCTTTTTTACGAATAAAAGTTTGGTTCCTAAGTCCGAAGTAAATTCCTTCATGAACTCGATAAAAGCTGAATAGGATAAAACAGAGTGTGTTTTTAGAGGAGGACTTTTCATGGATAACAATCCAAAAAAGATGTTTACACCGGTTAAGACCTATCAACCTTTCCACAGTATCTATGATCCTTGCCGGCCGATAGGAGTTAAATATTATTCTACGCCGCCTCAATTATACATGGGATTTCAGCCGCCGAATCTGCAGCAGTTTTCACCGAAAGAAGCGCTAAAAAAAGGAACGCTGTGGCCGGCTTTTTGGGACTACTATGAAAATCCATACAAAGATAAGAAGAGGGATGAAGAATGAAAAATCTACCTCCGGAGTACTATCAGGATTTAGAAGAAATACAGGCGATTGATTTTGCACTAGTAGAATTAACGCTGTATTTAGATACCCATCCAAATGACCAGCAGGCTATGCAGCAGTTTAACGAATACGCGCAGCAGGCTATGCAGTTAAAAAGAACCTTTGAAACAAAGTACGGGCCGCTTCAACAATATGGAAACAGCTATACCGACGGAAAGTGGAGCTGGGGAACAAGCCCTTGGCCATGGCAAATATAAGCAGATAAAGGCGGGAACGATATGTGGGTGTATGAAAAGAAATTGCAGTATCCAGTGAAAGTAAGCACGTGTAATCCAACGCTTGCCAAATATTTAATGGAACAATACGGGGGAGCGGACGGAGAGCTTGCGGCAGCACTGCGTTATTTGAATCAGCGCTATACAATTCCCGATAAAGTGGTTGGACTGCTAAACGATATCGGGACAGAAGAGTTTGCTCATCTTGAAATGATTGCTACGATGATTTATAAGCTAACAAAAGATGCAACGCCGGAGCAGCTGAAGGCAGCAGGATTAGCAGAACACTATGTGAACCATGATAGTGCACTTTATTACAATAATGCTGCTGGGGTTCCGTTTACAGCTACTTATATACAGGCAAAAGGAGATCCGATTGCAGATCTTTATGAAGACATAGCTGCAGAAGAAAAAGCAAGAGCTACATATCAATGGTTAATTGATATATCAGATGATCCTGATTTAAACGACAGCTTACGATTTTTACGAGAAAGAGAGATTGTTCACTCACAGCGGTTCCGCGAGGCCGTGGAGATTTTAAAAGATGACAGAGACAGGAAGAAAATCTTTTAACTAGTAAAAAAACATCCCCCTTGGCTAATGCATACGAAAGGAGGGATGTTTTTTATTATGGCAGCGTTGATTATACGCTGGAACTGCAGTGACAAGAAACAACCTTTAATTTCCCTTCAACATCTTTCCAAACTCGCGTATAGCTGTATTCGCCTCCGATCGATTCACCGGTTGCCAGTGCCCCATTCAACGCCACTTTTGTAACGGTAACGGCAAGTTCTTGAAACAGTTTAACTTCTTGTTCCAACACTTCAATACCCGCTATATCCAAACTTTTTGAGCGATGAGCATTTATATCTTGCTCTTTTGACAACCATTGCCCAAGATGATTCACAAAAATAAGTTCATCTGAAAGTAACTCTTCTAATAGCTCTACGTTGTTAGAAAGCATGGCTGAGCGAAGCATTTCTTCGTATTCTATAACTCTTGCTTGATTCATTTTTAATCCTCCTTTACGCCTTGTGTAACTCTTTTCTATTTCCACGTTGCTTTTCCTTTAAACTTCTGTCCTTAATAAACTGTGTTAAATTATGTTAATAGAGGGGAAAAGTGGACTAATTTTCTGTAAGCACAAAAGATTCTGAAAGACTCGGTTAATTACCTTTAAATGGTATAAAATTAGAATGAAAGAACCTTTTCTTTCCACTTTTCTAGTTATCTTTTTACTATTAAGATGCAGTTTTTTATACTTGTAATTGTAGCGGAATGAACGTTCATTCCGTTTTTGGAAAGAGGTGATAAAGTGGAATCTACTCCAACAAAACAAAAAGCGATTTTTTCTGCTTCGCTTCTGCTGTTTGCAGAAAGAGGATTTGATGCAACCACGATGCCAATGATTGCAGAAAATGCCAAAGTAGGAGCAGGAACAATTTATCGCTACTTTAAAAATAAAGAAAGCCTTGTAAATGAATTATTTCAACAGCACGTAAACGAGTTTTTACAGTGCATTGAAAGCGGTCTGGCAAACGAGAGAGATGGATGCCGAGATGGATTTCATCATATCTTTGAAGGTATGGTGACATTCACTAAAAACCATCCTCGTGCTCTTGGATTTATTAAAACTCACAGCCAAGGAGCTTTTTTAACAGAAGAGAGCCGCTTAGCATATCAAAAGCTGGTAGAATTTGTTTGCACGTTCTTCAGAGAAGGACAAAAGCAAGGTGTGATTAGGAATCTTCCTGAAAATGCGCTAATTGCTATTTTATTTGGAAGTTTTATGGAAGTATATGAAATGATTGAAAATGACTACTTATCTTTAACTAATGAACTTCTTACAGGTGTAGAAGAGAGTCTGTGGGCAGCACTTAGCAGACAATCATGAAACTTAACAAATGAAAGAGGGATAACATGACAATTAAAGAAATGCCTCAGCCAAAAACGTTTGGAGAGCTTAAAAACTTACCGTTATTAAACACAGACAAACCACTTCAAACGCTGATGAAAATTGCGGATGAATTAGGGGAAATCTTTAAATTTGAAGCGCCTGGCCGTGTAACGCGCTACTTATCAAGTCAGCGTCTAATTAAAGAAGCATGTGATGAGTCCCGATTCGATAAAAACTTAAGTCAAGCGCTTAAATTTGTGCGTGATTTTGCAGGAGACGGTTTATTTACAAGCTGGACTCATGAGAAAAACTGGAAAAAAGCGCATAATATCTTACTTCCAAGCTTTAGCCAGCAGGCAATGAAAGGCTATCACGCAATGATGGTCGATATCGCCGTGCAGCTTATTCAAAAGTGGGAGCGTCTAAATGCAGATGAGCATATTGAAGTACCGGAAGACATGACGCGCTTAACGCTTGACACAATCGGTCTTTGCGGCTTTAACTATCGCTTTAACAGCTTTTATCGCGATCAGCCGCACCCGTTTATTACAAGTATGGTCCGTGCATTAGACGAATCGATGAAAAAACTGCAGCGTGCAAATCCGGATGACCCGGCTTACGATGAAAATAAGCGTCAGTTTCAAGAAGATGTTAAGGTGATGAACAACCTAGTAGATAAAATTATTGCAGATCGCAAAGCAAGCGGTGAACAAAGCGATGATCTATTAACGCATATGCTAAACGGAAAAGACCCAGAAACGGGCGAACCGCTTGATGACGAGAACATTCGCTATCAAATTATTACATTCTTAATTGCGGGACACGAAACAACAAGCGGTCTGTTATCATTTGCGCTGTATTTCTTAGTGAAAAATCCACATGTATTACAAAAAGCAGCAGAAGAAGCAGCACGAGTTCTTGTAGATCCTGTTCCAACCTACAAGCAAGTCAAGCAGCTTAAATATGTGGGTATGGTCTTAAACGAAGCGCTGCGCTTATGGCCGACGGCTCCTGCGTTTTCTCTATACGCAAAAGAAGATACGGTGCTTGGAGGAGAATATTCGTTAGAAAAAGGCGATGAACTAATGGTTCTGATTCCTCAGCTTCACCGTGATAAAACGATTTGGGGAGACGATGTAGAAGAGTTCCGCCCAGAGCGTTTTGAAAACCCAAGCGCGATTCCGCAGCATGCGTTTAAACCATTTGGAAACGGGCAGCGCGCGTGTATCGGTCAGCAGTTCGCTCTTCATGAAGCAACGCTGGTACTTGGTATGATGCTAAAACACTTTGACTTTGAAGATCATACAAACTACGAGCTGGATATTAAAGAAACTTTAACATTAAAACCTGAAGGCTTTGTGGTAAAAGCAAAATCGAAAAAAATTCCGCTTGGTGGTATTCCTTCACCTAGCACTGAACAGTCTGCTAAAAAAGTACGCAAAAAGGCAGAAAACGCTCATAATACGCCGCTGCTTGTGTTATACGGTTCAAATATGGGAACAGCTGAAGGAACGGCGCGTGATTTAGCAGATATTGCAATGAGCAAAGGATTTGCACCGCAAGTGGCAACGCTTGATTCACACGCCGGAAATCTTCCGCGTGAAGGAGCTGTTTTAATTGTAACGGCGTCTTATAACGGACATCCGCCTGATAACGCAAAGCAGTTTGTCGACTGGTTAGACCAAGCGTCTGCTGATGAAGTAAAAGGCGTTCGCTACTCCGTATTTGGATGCGGCGATAAAAACTGGGCGACAACGTATCAAAAAGTGCCTGCTTTTATCGATGAAACGCTTGCCGCTAAAGGGGCAGAAAACATCGCTGACCGCGGTGAAGCAGATGCAAGCGACGACTTTGAAGGCACATATGAAGAATGGCGTGAACATATGTGGAGTGATGTAGCAGCCTACTTTAACCTCAACATTGAAAACAGTGAAGATAATAAATCTACGCTTTCACTTCAATTCGTCGACAGCGCCGCGGATATGCCGCTTGCGAAAATGCACGGTGCGTTTTCAGCGAACGTCGTAGAAAGCAAAGAACTTCAACAGCCAGGCAGTGCACGAAGCACGCGTCATCTTGAAGTTGAACTTCCAAAAGAAGCTTCTTATCAAGAAGGAGATCATTTAGGCGTTATTCCTCGCAACTATGAAGGAATAGTAAACCGTGTAACAGCAAGGTTCGGCCTAGATGCATCACAGCAAATCCGTTTGGAAGCAGAAGAAGAAAAATTAGCTCATTTGCCACTCGCTAAAACAGTATCAGTAGAAGAGCTTCTGCAATACGTGGAGCTTCAAGATCCTGTTACGCGCACGCAGCTTCGCGCAATGGCTGCTATAACGGTCTGCCCGCCGCATAAAGTAGAGCTTGAAGCCTTGCTTGAAAAGCAAGCCTACAAAGAACAAGTGCTGGCAAAACGTTTAACAATGCTTGAACTGCTTGAAAAATACCCGGCGTGTGAAATGGAATTCAGCGAATTTATCGCCCTTCTGCCAAGCATACGCCCGCGCTATTACTCAATTTCTTCATCACCTCGTGTCGATGAAAAACAAGCAAGCATCACGGTCAGCGTTGTCTCAGGAGAAGCGTGGAGCGGATATGGAGAATATAAAGGAATTGCGTCGAACTATCTTGCCGAGCTGCAAGAAGGAGATACGATTACGTGCTTTATTTCCACACCGCAGTCAGGCTTTACGCTGCCAAAAGACCCTGAAACGCCGCTTATCATGGTCGGACCGGGAACAGGCGTCGCGCCGTTTAGAGGTTTCGTGCAGGCTCGCAAACAGCTAAAAGAACAAGGACAGTCGCTTGGAGAAGCGCATTTATACTTTGGCTGCCGTTCACCTCATGAAGACTATCTGTATCAAGAAGAGCTTGAAAACGCCCAAAATGAAGGCATCATTACGCTTCATACCGCTTTTTCTCGCATGCCAAATCAGCCGAAAACATACGTTCAGCACGTGATGGAACAAGACGGCAAGAAATTGATTGAACTTCTTGATCAAGGAGCGCACTTCTATATTTGCGGAGACGGAAGCAAAATGGCACCTGACGTTGAAGCAACGCTTATGAAAAGCTATGCTGACGTTCACCAAGTGAGTGAAGCAGACGCTCGCTTATGGCTGCAGCAGCTAGAAGAAAAAGGCCGATACGCAAAAGACGTGTGGGCTGGGTAAATTAAAAAGAGGCTAGGATAAAAGTAGTTTAGTTGGTTGAAGGAAGATCCGAACGATGAATCGTTCGGATCTTTTTATTGGTAGAGTGAACGTAGATTTCATCTATTTAGTGACTTGTAGCGGTTGATCGGAGTGCAAGGCGAAGTCTTGCAAGAAAATCAACCCGGGTGCCTAAAGCGATTTATACGAGTTCATTTCTCCCATTTATTCGTCTTTTGTCCCCACTTCATTTTTATAGCGTCTTAACGTTTCTTCTGCGTGACAGCAGATTTTTTCAATTAGCTTCTGAGGTTCTTCAATAAAAGCATGAGCCCCTAAGGTATAGAAAAAAGAAGCCATGTAATTTATTTCATTTCCATCAGTTATTGTATCGATATAGCCATTCCCATCACGCGCCACCTTCACATGATTTTCAAGCCACGGAACGCCTTTACACTGACGAACGCCTTCGTGTGTCAAGGTTACTTTTAACGAAATCGGCTGTGAGTTTACCGGTTCTGTTTCAAGCCATTCCTTTAACGTAAGAGACATATTTTCGTCTTTTTTTAAAACTTTTAACGAGTGAATACGATCCGCTCGAAATAATAACACTTTTTGCTTATTGAAGGAATAAGCAGGACAGTACCATAAACCGTTATGAGCATAAATTCCAAGGGGTTTGACTTCTTTTCTTGTTTGACCTGCCTTTGAATCATAAAGAAATTCAATATATTTCCCTGCAAGGCTTGCTTCTAAAAGCTCTTTTAAATAAGGAGTGTCAAGGTTTCTTTTAGGATTCCAAAACGCAATATGAGCACTCATTTTATCTACTTTTTTCTTTGTTTCCTCAGACAGGTACACATAAAATTTTTGAAGAGCCGCATGAATTTCTGCATCAAACGGAAGGTCATGATAATACTGCAGAGCTTGATAAGCAAAAAAGATAGAAATAGCTTCTTCTTCCGTAAACAAAATAGGAGGGAGAATACGATTTTTTAACACTTTGTAACCGCCGCTCCGTCCTTTTTCACTGTAAAGAGGCAGCCCTAATTCACTTAAGTCCAGTAAATAGCGCTGGACGGTCCGCACGGAAAGACCAAATTCCTCCGCTAGTTCTTTTGCCGTAAACGTTCTTTTTGTATTAATAAACATGAGCATATCAACAAGCCGTCTAGACTTAGCCATTTATTTTCACCTTTTTCTTTTAATATGACAAAAAGTGTCGTATTAAGATGATATCATACAGAAACAGTAAAGTTGAAAGGAGAAAAGAGAATGAAGAAAAAAATCGTCGTATATATTGCGGCAAGCTTAGACGGGTATATTGCAAGAGAAAACGGAGAGATTGACTGGCTGGAAAGCGTAGAAGGAGAGGGAGACAACGGCTACGAAACGTTTTATCAAACGTGTGATGCGGTCGTTATGGGAAAAGCCACGTACGACCACGTGCTGAAGCTCACACCTGAGTTTCCGTATCTCGATAAAAAGTGCTACGTGTTTAGCCGCTCAGCTCAAGGAAAAGATCAGTATGCAGAGTTTATAAATGAAAGCGTGGCGTCATTTCTCAATAACCTCAGTCAAGATACGAAAAAAATATGGCTGGTGGGAGGCGCTGATATTCTCGCTGATTTCTTAACAGTAAAGAGGGTGGATGAATTTATTATATCGGTCATTCCCGTTTTGCTTGGGGCTGGTATTCCGCTGTTTAAACGAGGAATTCCCGAAATGAACTTGAAGCTTACCGATATAAAACAGTACGGGCAAATTGCTCAGCTTTATTATGAAAAAGAATAAGCTTTTCGTAATAAAAACTCTTTCTGCAGTGTCAGTGTGCTCATCGTGTATTTAAGTGTATTTAACATCCAGCTATTGTTATTTTAGGGGCAGTGACATCAAGAGCATCCTTTTTTCATAGTATATTTTTGGGGTGAAAAAATGCCAAGAGTAAATTATCGAGATTCAGACGTTGCTTTAATGGCAAGGATGATGAGAGCAGAAGCTGAAGGCGAAGGAAAACAAGGAATGCTGTATGTTGGAAATGTCATTGTAAATCGTCTTAAAGCAAACTGTTTAGATTTCAAGAATTTAAGATCCGTTCCGCAAGTTATTTATCAGGTGCAGGGAGGGAACTATTCGTTCGAAGCTGTTCAAAAAGGAAACGTATTTTATCAAAGAGCAAGAGGTGTTGAAAAAAGGTTAGCCAAAAAGAATTTGGATTATTGGAGAGAACACCCGGGGAAATATGCACTGTGGTACTTTAATCCATCCGCTCCATGCCCTCCAACCTGGTACGGTCAACCCGCTTCTGGTCAATACAAAAATCACTGTTACTACGAGCCAAAGCCCGGAACATGCGCTAGCGTTTATAACGGATAGATAGCTTAGAAAATATGCTGCATTCTGAAAGTCTGGCATCAAATCCAAACCTTTAGCTGCAGGTGACAAGGTAATCGTTCTTCATATAATAAGAGAAAGCCCTCTTTTAATAAAGGGGGCTTTTGCTAATTGATGCATTTCTCATTTTGCTTCAAATTTTATGTTTTTACCAGCAGCAAATTCAGATTGATCCTTCGCTTTTGTATCCTTTACCACCCAGGACGTCTTTACCTTAGCTGCTGCTAAAATTTCTTTAATTTGCTTATCGTTTAAGCCTTTCGTATAAAGGACAAATTCTCTTGTATAGATGTTCTTATTTTCTTGCTCTTTATCTGCACCGCTGCCAAACCAATATCTTATTTGCTGATCGTCTTTGATGTTATTAAAAGCTTCTTTATAGTTAGGTAGCTTAACTTGAATATTCGACAGGTAATCCGTGCCGCGTAACGTAAGAATCATATGTACTTTGTGAAAATCTTTTTTTGAAGGGCTTGTTAACCCTGATGTTCCAACTTCACTAAATTCTTTTTTCGTCAGCTGTTTAACTGTAGTAGAAACAGAAACTTTTGGATCTGAATTATTTGTCACAACGTCTTCGGTACTGCAGGCACCTAAAATGAATAGCGTTAAAAGAGCATAGACTGCTCCAAATGCTTTTTTCTTCATGCTCGTTCTCCTTTGTAATTGATAGATAATGGTACTCATTCGCTATGTTCATTGTATTTACCTCCATTTGTTTCAATGTCATGATTAATGAAGAAAAGTATAGAAACATTAAAAAGAGAAATGCCGAAGCATTTCTCTTTTGATTCTATGAATCTGGATTAAGCGAAGTATGCGTATACTCGGGCATACGCTCTTCTTTTTCCGTTAGCTGAGTATCGGGGCTTTGCTGCTCTTGTGAAATAGGAGACAGCGTAGATTTTTGTTCAGGATTCATGTTTGTTATTCCTCCTTATATAAAGTGAGCTGTTAATCAAGCGAAAGCAAATCATCTTGAATTCGCTGTGTTAAAGATGCCACTTGCTGCGTTAAACTGTCATTTTCTGCCTGGAGTTTTTGATAAGACTGATTTGCTTTTGAACATAGGTAAGGGTCTGTTTCCCACCAGTCCATGCCAATTTCTCTTGCTTTATCAATAGAAGCGACAAGCAGCCGGATTTTGATTGTTAAGAGTTCAACATCAGCAATTTGCACTTTAATATCTCCAGCAATAACAAGACCTTTATCTAATACTTTTTCTAATACTTCTACAATGGTGCCCAGATGCCCGTTATGTTCCGCCGCCATTTTTTCACTCCTTGTTATAACACTTTTCCTAGGGGACCTAGATCAATATTTAAATCTTCATTTGTAAAGCTAAACACTGATTTTAGCTCCTCCATTTTGTTCTCTAACTTCATCAACGCCACGCCCAGGTCTTCGATTTGAGCATCCGTCAGGTTTCCGCTGTCGACTCGGCGAATCGCATGCTTTTCAATGAGCTGCCGCAGTAATTCAATGACAGTTAAAACAAGCTGCGCTAGGCCTTGTTCAGCATTTTCCGCACTCAGCTCAATGCGGCCGTTTCGTTTGAGGTTATTTTCCATTTCGCAACGCCTCCGTTTCCTGTTCAAGCTGCCGAGAAGAAATGATTTGACGATCATGAGAGCCTATCAGCGTTTCTACAGAAGAAATCAATACCCGCAAATCAAGATAGACTAAATCAATTCCGGCAATTGAAATCAATAAATCACCTTTAATGGCAATTCCTTTATCGAGGATCACATCTAATATATCAATGAGGGCGATGTCCTTTTGCTCCAGCGTTTGTTTTCGCAGCGATGTCATCCCGCATCTTTCTCCGAGCGCAGAGTGTCGATATGATAAGCTGGCCATGGTCCCGTTACTTCGATGTTCAGTCCCATTTCACTATAAAACGTTTGCTTGTCGCTAATGGCTTTTAAAAACGATTCTACATTGTTCTTTGAAAGAAGGTAGATGCTGTTCCAGCACATGCTGTAGCTCTCGCCGGTTATTTTTTGACTCCAGTTATTTTTGATTGTGTGGTAAACGGCGTAGGGGCTTATCTCACTGTGTAAATGATCACAAAGCGACAGCTGTTCTTTTTCTGTTTCTTCTTCGATCAGCTTTTCTATCTTTTTACGTTCAAAAAACTGCCTGCCTGGAGGCAGCGTATTTATTTCTTCTTTTTTCTTTTGGATCGTTTCATTGTTCGTTAGCAGATAGTTCTTTAAAGAATTCGTATGGGCATACACTTTTATATTCCATTCTTCAGATCTTTTTAAAAGCTGAAGAGAAGAGAGCGTTTTTTCTTTGTTATCAGCAATACTTTTTTGACAGCTATCCTTGCTTTTGTAGACCGTACAAAATTTCATGGGAAGAAGCGTGTAGTGACTTTGTAAGAAAAGAAGAATCTCATGGTGATGCATGGCTTTGTCCTGCAGCCATTTCATATCGTGCTCGATCTTTTCTTTCAGTATTTCTTCCGAATACTCATCGCTTGGCAAGTCGCATACAAATGCGGTAATGTCATCAAAGCAAAGAGTATAGATAGGATTGTTCTCATCCATGCCTTTAAGGGAAGAAAAGGGGATTTGCTTGGCTTCTTCCGTTGGAACTAGACCATATAAATAAATGAGCTTTTCCATCTTTTAACCTCACTTTTGTTTCTTAGTCATTGATTCCCATCTTTTTAATTCATATTCCTTTGCAGCTTCATATCTCAGCAGCAGTTCTTTTTCTTTTTCCATATATGCATCTTCTGGTATTTCTCCAAGCTCATACATCATTTGAAGATGAACGATTTTTTGCTGAATAAAAGAGACATCGTAAAGTTCTTTATCCGCTTCTTCCTTGATTTTCTGTCCGACTTTTACAATGAGCGTAACAGGAGACAGCAGCAGTTTATGAATCATACATTCTCTTCTACTTTTAATTGAATATTGATAAAGTTATAAGCAGCCCACGGCCCGGAGTATTTAAAATCTGCTTTGTGCTTCCATTTTTCATACAGGTCATTTACACGTTCATCAAACGTTGCTTCTTTTTTTCGGTCAATTAAAAAAGAAGCGTTCAAAAGCATTGTTTCGACAATAGGAGGGTTTAGCTTAGACGCTTCAGCTATCGGTTCTAACTGTTCATACAGTTCGTTTTTACAGTCGTGCTGAAGCTTTAAAAAGAATTTCTGAGCTGTTTCTCCGTGGGCAATTTGTTTATAAAAATCAGCACTGGCAGAACGCTGGTTTCGTACTTGGTGCAAAGAAGAATCTTGATTCACTTTTTGTTTCAGCCAGTCCGGTTTCCCAATTACTTTTAGTCCGACTTCTATTTTTCCTTTTAACTGTGGGAAAAGAGAGGCGAACTGTGGATATAAGTTTTCTAACAGCATTTCAACATCTTGTTGGCTATGAAACACATTGCCAAAGCTGATGGGAATAACGGAATCATGCTCATTCATTACTTTGGAAATCACCTGCTGGTGCGCTGTGACGTTCTCTTTTGTAGGGTGATAAATTTTAAGAGGAAAGGCAGCGGCCACTATAGCGGCATCACGGTAATGAATGGTAAAAGTGGATCGTTCCTCGTGATCAATCGTAACGCTGCCAAACGTATGTGCCTCGGTAGCGGGGATGCTGCAAAAAATATAAATGCCAGTTTCTTCATTCATCGATTTTTGTTTCATTCCTTTCCATTAAAATAATTAGCCTATTTCTCTGCCGGAGAGCTTCGATAGCGCAGACTGGTGCGTGAAAAAGACGTAATGTTATGCTGCTTATTGACCAGCACTTCATAGATACCGAGCAGTTCATCTTTTGCATAGCGCCTCATATACTCCTGTTCTTCAAATGCTTCAAGTGTTATTTTCCATCCTCCATTTTGAATCGATTCATACGAAATAATTCGGTGAGGAGGAGCGACGTGTTCTTTAAAAAAATCAGTTACGGATTCCATGATCTCGGCTACTTTCACTTCTCTAATCCACCTTTATGAGTTTATAAATCTAAATCTTGTAAAAGGTTCAGCTGTTCAAGTTTCTTTCCGCTGTTATTCGAAGAAAGAAACTCTTCTCTTTCATTATGAAGCAGCCGAACTGCCTCGGCGTACCTCAGCCACGTGTCTACGCTCGCAATTACGATTCTGGCTTCAATGGTAATTAATTCAATACCAATAACGGAAATGCGCGCGAATACGTCAATTACGACACCTTTATCTAAAATTCGCTCCACCACTTCAGCTAGACTAGAGAAATCGTTTGATTTGTGAATCGTCATGATGAAAAATCCTCTCATGTTGCATAGTAGAATAAATACGTTTGCTAATCTTGCTATTAATGTGTGTGATATTGTAAAAAATATACAAATAAAACGTGCATAAATTAAAAATAGTATAAAATACCATGATTATTTTTGTTTAGATACGGGTAGAGTTAAGTACATTACTTTTATCCATTGATGAATGAAAACACATACATAAAAAACAAAGGGAGTGGAGAAAGATGAGAAAAGAAGAGCAGCCGGTATTATCTGATTTTATTGAAAAGGACCAATTTGAGTTAAATTCATATTTAACCTCTTTACTTGAAACGACAAGTGAAAAGAAAGAAAATCAAAGTTGATGAATTAAAAACATAAAGGGCTACTTTCCATGTGGAAAGTAGTTTTTTCATTTGTGAACTTGATATATTGGACAACGAGGTGAGAAAGATGAACAAAAGAGACGTGGTTTCGAGAAGTATTTTAACAAAAGCGACCGGCTTTTTGGCATCTGGTTATACTCATAGTTTAAATCCGTATGCCGGATGTGCATTTTCCTGCAAATTTTGCTACGTGCGAGAGCTGCCAATTCAGCGTTTTAAAGAGATGGAGTGGGGGACATGGCTAGAGCTGAAGGTCAACGCAGCTGAAGTCTATCAAAAAGAAATACAAAAACTGCGAAAAAAAGAGCAGCCGGTGCGCATCTTTATGTCTTCAGCGACAGATCCCTATCAGCCTGCTGAGCGTAAAGCAGGCATCACACGTGCCCTTTTAGAAACGATGATCCATCATCCACCTGATTTTTTATTGATTCAAACAAGGTCGCCCCTTGTGACGAGGGATATCGATTTGCTTTTACAGCTTCAAAAAGTATGTGATCTTCGCGTATCGATGACTGTTGAAACGGACCGAGAAGATGTAAAACAAATTTTTTCTCCTTATGCTCCGGGGATGAAACTTCGTATGAACGCGTTAAAAAAAGTAAAAGAAAGCGGAATTTCAACGCAAGGAACCATTGCTCCAATGCTTCCTTTCACGCCTGAATTCCCTAAAAAAATAGAAGGAATGATGGACCGAATTTGCATTGATACCTTGTACTTAGGAGACGGTTCCTTAGGTAAAACGTCTAAAAGGCTAGGGATGCCGGAATTATTTGAGAAGTACGGTTTCCTAGACTGGTATGATAAAGACATTCATGTCAAAGCCATTCGTTATTTTGAAAAATTTTATCCTTCTTCGATGATTTATCTTTCTCAAGAGGGATTTGCCCCGTAAAAAAAGAAGGGCTAGAAGAGCCCTTCTTTTTTGTATTAGTTTTTATACGTATCAAACATGTTTGTATCGTCAGGTACGTTTTCTAAGTAGCTGATTTTTCCGCTGTCATCTAGCTTAGCAATATCTTTTCCCATTTGAGTAAAGACGCTGCCAGATGCACGTTTTCCGCACACTGCCCAAGGCGTTTCAAACTTATCTGTACCTTCAACTGCTTTCCAGCCTTCGAACATATGCTTAATATCAGCGTTTTCTTTAAACACCATTTTCACAAACAGCTTCCAGTTTTCAATGCCTTGCTTTTCGTGGCCGTTTAAGACAAATACGATATCGTCTGAAAAAAGCCCTACTAATTCTTCAAATGCTTGTTCGCTTGTACGTGATTGATCGAATAAATCAAAATATCTATTTAAGTTCTCCATGATGATCTCCTTTGGGTGCTACAGCACCATTTTTTCTTCTACTGTTGCTTTTAACATGTCCAGGTTTTCTTTCGGACATTTTTTGTTAATTTCATTTGTGAGCGTAGCAATGGTTTGCCGTTTTAAGATAGACTGCCACGAAGATTCAGCTTCTTCCATTAAATCGGATAATAAGCAAATATCTTTGTCTTTTAAGTTAAGCATGTCGTGAAAAATACCGCTTGATGAGTAAAGAGACTGCTTACCTTCAATGGCTACGTATACGTCATAAATACGAATTTTTTCCGGCGTTTTTTTTAAGCGAAATCCACCTTTGCTACCAGGAACGGAAGCAAGTAAATCAGCGCTAACCAGCTTGCGAAGAAGCTTTTGAAAATACGTAGGCGAGCCCCCAAGCTGAGTGCTGATGACATCTCCTGGCAACACAGCTTTTTCAGGTAAAAACGTAAGAAGCAAAATGGCATATACCGATTGCTCAACGCCTGTTTTCATATGCAAAAACATCATCTCCTGCTTTATGTGTACAACGTGGATAATCATTATCCACGTTTAGGTTATCATACCGCTTATGAATCAAAAAGTAAAGCAGTTACTTAATATGCACGCGATATTCGTGTATACTGTGAAAGAAGCAGCAACAAAATACGGAGATGAGAGAATGACAACTATTGCAGATATCGCTCGGCTTGCAGGAGTAGCAAAAAGCACTGTATCCCGCTACCTTAACGGAGGGTCTGTGAGCGATGCGACAAAACGAAAAATCGAAGAGATTATTAAAGAAACAAACTATAGCCCAAATGCGTTTGCTCAAAGCTTAAAAGCAAAAAAAACAAACATCATTGGTGTAATTGTTCCGCGCATGGGTTCTTTTGCGACTTCTCGCACATTAGATGGTATTGACCAAGAACTTAGAGACCACCACTATCAAATGATTATTTCCAATTCTAATCAAGATTTAGAAAGAGAAATCGAAAATATCTATACGCTGGCTAAGCAGAAGGTAGCAGGTATTATTCTTCTTGCCGTTCAAATCACAAAAGCTCATTTGGAAGCGTTCCGCACAATTTCAATTCCCGTTTTGTTAATTGGACAGCAGCATGAAGAAGTCCATAGTTTAATTCACCAAGACTACGAGGCTGCATGCGACATTGGAAGGTACATAGGAGAAAAAGGACATAAAAAAATCGCTTTTTTAGGAGTAACCGAAAAAGACATAGCTGTAGGTGTAAAGCGAAAAGAAGGCGTAAAGGAAGGTCTTAAAGACAGAGACTGCGAGATCCGCTGTTATCAAACAAGCTTTAGCATGAGCGATGCAATCGGGGCCGCTACGGCTGTGATGAAAGAATTTAATCCGTCCATCATTGTATGTGCGACCGATAACATTGCGCTTGGCACATTAAAGGCAGCTTATTTAAACGGACTGCGCGTTCCGCAAGATGTATCCATTACCGGCTTTGGAGGCTACGAAATTACAGGTGTGATTCATCCTAGCTTAACAACCGTAAAATATTACTATAAAGAAGCGGGACAAATGGGGGCACAGCGAATTATTAAGCTAGTCAACGGAGAAGAAGTCGAAAAGCTTACACTTTCTAACTATGAATTGATTGAAAGAGAAAGCGTTGACAATCGCTTTGCATAAAAAAACGATTGACAGAATGTAGGAGATGCTATAGTATAAGTGGTGTAAATACAAACAAATAATTGAACGTATCTCCTAAAGGGGAGTAGCTTTAACAGCAAAGTCGTCATTACAGAGATTATCTCTCGGCTTTGTTGGCGACATTATGTTGTTAGCAAGACCTTTACCGCTTATTTGGTAAGGGTCTTTTTTGTATTCAATTATAAAAAGGGAGGAAAAGGCTCGGACATTTAGAGGAGAAACGTTACATAAAAAGAGAAGGTGGAGGTAACTATGGAGGAACTAATTGGCGTATCAGTGCAAGGTTTGCTGCAAATTATTTTTCTTGATTTAATTTTAAGCGGGGATAACGCAATTGTTATTGCAATGGCGGCTCGTAACGTACCAAAAGATTTACAAAAAAGAGCGATTTTAATTGGAACAGGCGGCGCAATTGGTCTTCGATTATTATTTGCGGCTATTATTGTCCCTTTATTGAAAATTCCATTAATCGGAGCGGTCGGCGGTTTAATGCTAGTATGGATTGCATATAAATTATTAGCGGACAATCACGATCACGGCGACAATCCTAAAGGTGGAGCAACGGTATGGAGCGCGGTTAAAACGATCATTATTGCAGATGCGGTCATGTCATTAGATAACGTATTAGCTCTAGCAGGTGTAGCTCACGAATTTGTCCCGATTATGATTGGTGTATTAATTTCAATTCCGATTATTATTTGGGGAAGCAGCTTTATCATGAAAGCGATGGAAAAATTTCCGATTATCATTTACGCTGGAGCGGCGATGCTTGCATGGTCTGCTGGAAAAATGATTGTTGAAGATAAAATCATCGGCGGATTTGTTCCAAGTACAGCTTTACATCTCGCTGTTCAAGTTATCTTAACTATTGCAGTTGTAGGCATTGGGTACATGAAAAACAAAAAAATGAAAAAAGAACAAGCCCACGCAGCTTAAAAAAAGAGCGTACGGATGATCCGTACGCTCTTTTTTTTATGATTCGGGGTAGTGCATAAGCAAAAAAAAGCTTGCTTCTTCTTCAGAAGAATTGATATAGCTGTGAGAGGTATTTCCTGAAAAATGCAGAGCGTCTCCCGAGACTAATTCATGTTCTTCATTTTCAAAACGAACCGTTAATTCGCCTTCTTTAATAAGTAAGTATTCATCTCCTAAATGAGTTTTCGCTTCGTGCACGCATCCAGGCTTTAATGTGACGATGTAAATTTCAAACTTTTTTTCCGGATGATAAGGAAAAAAAGAATATACTAAGTAATCACCTTTGTTGTCCATGATGGGATCTAGCTGTTGTATGCTTACTTTCTGCACATCCGGGGTGTCTTCTTTCATAAATACAGAAAAAGAGACTTGAAGGCCGTTGGCAATTTTCCAAAGCGTGGTAACCGTGGGACTGGATTTACCTTTTTCAATTTGTGCAAGCATTGCTTTACTAACACCGGTTAATTCGGAAACTTGATCAAGCGTCAAATTTCGATTTTTTCGTAATTTAACAAGATTTTTAGCAATAATATCTTGAATCGCGTCCATTATTGTACTCCTTTAATTATTATAAAGATAGTATAACATACCGTTGTTTAATATAACGTATAGATGTATAATATAGCAGAAAAGGAGGGAGTACGGTGATTGCAGAAAAAGCAGTACAGCAAAGAGAAAAAGTGGACTTAACGTTCAGACAAGGGGCTAAGGATTGTATCCCTACGCTACTCGGTTACATAAGCATAGGGCTTGCGGCTGGGATCGTTGGAGTATCCTCGCATCTTTCCGTTATGGAAGTTGCTTTATTATCAGCGCTCGTGTATGCCGGGGCAGCACAGTTTATTATTTGTGCACTGATGGTTGCAAACAGCTCGATTTCAGCTATTATTCTCACAACATTTATTGTAAACTTACGACACTTTCTTTTGAGCGCTACGGTCGCGCCTGAATTTACAAAATATTCGTTATTAAAAAACGTCGGAATTGGAGCCCTTCTAACCGACGAATCATTTGGGGTGTCTTCAAGTAAAATTGCAAAAGGTGAGCCAATTAATGACCGCTGGATGAACGGATTAAATATAACGGCTTACGTCAGCTGGATTATCGCCTGTACGACAGGAGCTATTTTTGGCCATATGCTATCTAACCCGGAAGCCTTTGGGTTTGATTTTGCCTTAACAGCTATGTTTTTAGCTCTGCTTGTTTTACAAATCGAAAGCGTGTTACCTTCAAAGCTTAATCATTACTTACGTTTAATTCTTTATATGGCGATTATTATGATTGTGCTGTCTTTTTTCGTACCCTCACATGTGGCCGTATTGATTTCAACGATTATTGTAGCGACAATTGGGGTGGTGACGGATAAATGAGCATCCACTACCCAACACTCATCGTTATTTTAGGGTGTGCCCTTGTTACCGTAGTTCCTCGCATTGTTCCATTTTTAGTTGTACGTAACATCGCGCTGCCAGAACCCGTATTAAAATGGTTATCCTATATTCCTATTTGTATTTTAACTGCACTTGTTGTAGAAAACTTTATCATTCAAGCAAATGACAGCGTAAAGATTAACTGGCCCGTCATTATCGTAGTCATTCCAACCTTACTGATTGCCCTGAAAACAAAAAGTTTATCCTTCACCGTTATTAGCGGAGTTGGAATGATGGCGCTGCTTCGTTTTTTTCTTTTATCATGAAAGCTCAAGTTATGCTCTTGAGCTTTTTTACTGTCTCCTTTACGCACGCTTTTTCATATAGTATGATAAGAGTGTAAATTAGAAGCCAATGAAAACTAAAATATAGATGAGGTGCTTTTATGAGCGGAGTAGTATCTAAATAGGAACAATTGAATGAAATAAATTAAATAAGCAAGACGGGTATTTTTTGGAGAATGAAGGTACCCTTTATTTGCTTATGGATTTATTTCACTGCCTATGAAGATACCTACAATGCTTTATAAAGGGTTCGGCATTTGTCGCGAAAGAGGCGTCTGTTTTTACAGAGCTTTCTTTCGTGATATGTGTTTAGACACCTTATGAACGCAAAAAGCTGTGGGATCACCACAGCTTTTTTTGTTTACCTTTTTCATTGCCTTCTAATAAATAGGTATCTTCATATGTGAAGAAAAATCATAGTGAGGAGAAAAACCATGAATACGATGACATTTGAAAAATTACAGTATCAGGAATTAAAAGAAATCGTAAAATCTCACTGCGTAAGTGAGCTGGGAAAAAAATTAATGGATAAACTTCAGCCGAGCACATCTCTTAAAACAGTAAAAAACCGACTTAAAGAAACAACGGAAGCACGAAGACTTCTAGATGCTGAGAAATCACTTCCGCTATCAGGTGTCTCAGGTATAGGAAGAGTCATCGAAAAGCTTGAAAAAGGCATGATTTTAGAGCCCGAAGAGCTAATACGCGTATCCGATTTTTTAAAAGGCTGCAGAAAAGTAAAACAATATATGGTGGATAAAGAATTTTTTGCTTCGCTCTTAAGTTCCTATGCCCATTCGATGAAAGAACTGACAGGTATAGAAGAGGAAATTAATTTTGCGATCAAAGCCGGAAAAGTAGACGCTGAGGCAAGCAAAGAGCTCAAGCGTATCAGAAGACATATAGAAGGAACGGAAGCGAAGATTTCAGAACAGCTTGCGAAATTTTTACGAAACGGGAAAAACAAAGAGTATATTCAAGACTTCTTCATCAGTAAAAAAGGAGACCGCTATACGATTCCGATCAAGGCATCCTATAAAAATCATGTTGGAGGAACGATTGTTGAAACATCTTCTAAAGGGTCAACAGTGTTCATAGAGCCGGCATCTATTACAAAGCTGAATGCGGAACTAGCGACTTTGAAAGCAGAAGAAGAGGTAGAAGAATATCAAATTTTAGCGTTTTTAACAGGTTTAGTGTTAGAGAAGCTAGCTGATATTCATATTAATTTAGAGCTAATTAGCCAATACGACATGGTATTTGCCAAAGCAAAATACAGTAAACAGGCAGACGGAATCGAACCTAAAATTAATGATTATGGATATATTCATTTAAAAGGCGCACATCACCCGCTGTTAACTGGTAAAATTGTTCCGCTTCACTTCGAAATTGGCGAGAATTATCGAAGCTTAATTATTACCGGACCTAACGCAGGAGGAAAAACCGTTGTCTTAAAAACGATTGGGCTACTGACACTCGCTACAATGTTGGGATTTCATATTACAGCTGATGAAGGAACAGAAATTGCATTGTTTGAGCATATTTTTGTCGATATCGGCGACAACCAAAGTATTGAAAATGCGCTGAGCACCTTTTCTTCACACATGAAAAATATATCGGCTATTTTGCAAAAAGCAACGAACAATACGCTGCTCCTATTCGATGAAATTGGCAGCGGCACCGAACCGAATGAAGGAGCTGCACTTGCGATTGCGATTTTAGAAAAGTTTTATCATATGGGCTGCATAACGGTCGCGACTACGCATTACGGAGAAATTAAGCGTTTCTCAGAAATTCATCCTGACTTTATGAATGCCGCGATGCAGTTCAACAGTAAAACATTAGAACCGCTGTATCAGCTGTTAATTGGCACATCTGGAGAAAGCAATGCGCTTTGGATTTCAAAGAAGATGAAGGTAGAAGAAGAGATTTTACAAAAAGCAAAGTTCTATATGGAAAGCAAATTGTATGATACAGAAGTCGTCAGAAAAAATAAAATAAAAAAACCCACTATTTTGAAGGAACAGAAAAAAGACCGTGTTGAATACCAAATAGGAGATCGAGTCAAACTGTTAGATTATGAAAATCATGCGATTGTGTATAAGTCTAAAGACAACACAAACAATATAGTCGTACTCTATCAGAATGAGTTAATTGAAGTAAACGTTAAGCGAGTAGCTCTTGAAATCAAAGCTGCTGAATTATATCCCGAAGGTTATGACCTCAATTCGTTATTTATTAGCTATAAAGATCGAAAAGAACAGCATGATCTGCAGCGAGGATCAAAAAAAGCATTGCGAAAAATTGAAAAAGATATACGCGAAAATAGATAAAGCAGAAGCCCAGCACTTATAAGAAAGTGCTGGGTTTTGTTTTTATGCAGCTTCTTAAAAGTACATAGAACAAATCTCCAAATAAATTTTAAAAGAATTTACATTATTTTTATAGTTGTTTATTATTGTGGTTTTTTGTTGTTTTGGTATGATATAATACGAAATAGTTATAAAAACAATATAAACAACAACAATCAACATCTAAAACACTTTCATTTTGTTAAGTGTAAAAAACAGCCTCAGATATAAATGCACTCTTTATTTTTACCGCTTTCGTCCATCTTAGGAATTCTCTACGAATGAGAAAACTATTTATCAAAACATTGTAAATGGCAAATTAAATAACGAAAGGAAAGAGGAAAATGAAAAAAATCGAAGCTGTAGTATTTGACTGGGCTGGAACAATGATTGATTACGGGTGTTTTGCTCCGCTTGAGGCGTTTTTAGAGATATTTAAAAGACATAAGGTAGAAATTACAATTGAAGAAGCTAGAGAGCCAATGGGCATGCTGAAAATTGAACATATCCGAGCGCTTCTTAAGATGCCGCGTATTCAACGGGAATGGAAAAAGGCACACGGATCAAAGTCAACAGAACAAGATGTTGCAAAACTGAATGATGAATTTGAATCAAGTTTATTTTGTATATTAGAAGATTTCACCACGCCTATTCCTGGAGCTGTTGAGCTTTCAGAGCGTTTGCGAAATAGAAATATTAAAATAGGTTCTACGACGGGATATACGAAAAAAATGATGGAGATTGTTGCGCCAAAAGCAAAAGAAAAAGGATATTCACCGGACTGTTACTTCACAGCAGATGATGTAAAAGCAGGCAGGCCGTATCCATGGATGTGTTACCGTAATGCCATGGAGTTAGATGTCTTTCCTATGAATCGTATCATAAAAGTAGGAGACACCGTAACGGATATGCAAGAGGGAAAAAATGCCGGCATGTGGACAGTAGGCGTGATTTTAGGAAGCAGTGAGATGGGACTTTCTGAAGAAGCAGAAAAAAATATGGATCAAAAAGAATTAAAAATAAAAATGGAAGAAGTGCGAAGCCGTTTAGAAGAAGCCGGGGCAAATTTCGTAGTGGATCGCATATCTGACCTTGATCAAGTGATTAATCAATTGGAACAACAATAAAGAGGAGGATTATCATGAAAAATCCATATTTGCTTTTAACTCCAGGTCCATTATCTACGACAGCTTCGGTTCGCGAAACGATGCTGAAAGATTGGTGTACATGGGATGATGAATATAATAATCTGGTCCAAGATATAAGAAAGCGCTTAGTCAAGCTGGCAACGGCGTCTTCTTTATACACTGCTGTGTTAATGCAGGGAAGCGGCACGTTTTGTGTAGAAGCAGTCATCGGAACGCTCGTACCGAGAGACGAGGGGAAAATCCTGATAGCCGCAAATGGAGCTTACGGCTTAAGAATGGTTCATATGTGTGAAGCAATCGGAATTAATAACACTGTATATAAAGTAAATGAAACTGAGTCTTTTGATACAGATGTGATTGAACGAATGCTTCAAGAAGACGAAGACATCACTCATGTAGCTGTCGTTCACTGTGAAACGACAACAGGAATTTTAAATCCTATTGAAGAAGTATGTTGTATTGCTAAGCGCTATAATAAAATGACCATTGTAGACGCCATGAGCAGTTTTGGCGGTATACCCATGGATATAGAGCAGCTGCAGATTGATTTACTTATCAGCAGTTCGAATAAATGCATTCAAGGCGTTCCTGGATTCGGATTTGTCATTGCTAAAACAGATGAGCTTGAAAAATGTAAAGGAAATGCCCGTTCCCTTTCACTCGACCTTTATGATCAATATAAAACGATGGAAAAGGATAAAGGGAAATGGCGCTTTACCTCCCCAACTCATGTGGTCCGGGCATTTTATCAGGCGCTACTCGAACTTGAAGAAGAAGGGGGAGTCCAAGGTCGCTTTAAGCGGTATCGAGAAAATCAGCACTTGCTAGTGACAGGGATGAGGAGGCTAGGGTTTAATACGCTGCTGCAATCAAAACAGCAGTCACCTATTATTACATCCTTTCTTTACCCTACCTATTCTTTTTTTACATTTCAAGGATTTTATCATTCTTTAAAAAAACAAGGTTTTGTCATTTATCCAGGAAAAGTTTCTCAAGTGGACACCTTTAGAATTGGAAACATTGGAGACGTACATAAACAAGATATCGAAAGATTGCTAGAAGCGATTCATTCGACAGTGAAGAGGAAGGAGATTCAGCAATGAACGTGTTTAGGCGGTGCCGCTAAAATTTCTCGCGAATCAGTATAAAATTTAGCGTAATACTATCTTTCAAGAGTTAAAGAAGCAAGGTCTGCATGAAAAAAGAAAATATAATCTTTACATGAGCAAATTTTTTCGTAAAGTTAGGAGTGCAATAATATGTCTTTATTGGCAGAACAACGTAAAAAAACAATTTTAGATATGATTGAATATCAAGGGCAAGTCAAAGTAAACGAATTAGCACACGCTTTTGATGTATCGACTGAGACTATTCGCCGTTATCTAGAAGAATTAGAAGAAGAAAAAAAGTTAAAAAAAGTGTATGGGGGGGCTGTGAAAATAGAGACAGAAATTGCTGAGCCGCCTATGTTTGAGCGAGAAGTCATCAGAAGAAAAGAAAAGAAAAAAATAGGGAGTAAAGCAGCTAAGTTGATAGAAGAAGGCAACGTTATTTTTATAGATGAAGGCAGCACGACCATGCAAATGGTTTCGTCACTTGTCAATATTACTAATATAACGGTTATTACAAATTCCTTTCCTCTTGTGACTATGCTAATCGACAACCAAAACAAGCAAGTTTTCAGCGGAGAAGTTATTTTTCTAGGAGGTCATGTAAGAAGCAAACATTTTCGGGCTTCTGGATCCCTAGCAGAAAGAGCTGCAAAAGAATTTTATGTAGATAAAGCCTTTATTTCAATTGACGGTCTTCATCCCGAAGCTGGGATTACAAGCTTTGATTTAGAAAAGTGCCTGCTGTCTAAAGTCTTCATTGCTAATGCAAACCAGACCATTGTATTGGCTGATCATTCCAAACTAGAAGTGAAGGCGAACTACAAAATAGATTCTTTAAAGCACATTGATTATATTTTATGCACTGCTTCTCTTCCGGAAACTTGGGGAGATTTGGACGCAAGCTGGATTAAATGTTAAAAATAACAAAAGGGGAATGTTTTATAAACATTCCCCTTTTGTTAAGTACTTAAAAGGTAAGGAGGTTTTTTTAGCTATATTAATAATCTATAGGTACAAAAAAACACCTTTCACCGCTCTAATGTACCTGAGAGACGCGTTTAATAAATTATTCGTTTGTCGGAACGGGAAGACTCTTGAGGGTTGTAAAACAAAAAGCCATTTTTTTCGCAAAATGTAAAGGAGGCTCTACAGATTGAATATGAAGATACATAAGGACCGGTTCTGTAAAAAGCCAATGGTTATGCAAAGCGCTTACGATAAGACCTTGCCGCGCAGCAGCTTCTGTAAAACGGGGGATTTCTTCTTGTAAAATAGCAATCTCAGCCAAGTTTAACGCGTTTCCCTGTGCGTCTATCGCTTCAAATGATACACCAACAGGAACAACAGAGCTGCTTTTCCGCCCTTGAACATGAGCTTGAAAGCTTCTTTTAAGCGACACTGAGCATCCTGTTGAACTAACTTTGCTTTTAGCGTTTAAAATCTGGCCAAACTGCTGACAAATTTCACTTGTAGTATACATATAAGCTCCTGCCTTTCTTCTATACTCTTAGTAAGCTTTATGACATCAGAGCTTCACTTATGCAAACAGTGTTCTTATAAAAAAATCCACTTCACGATGAAGAGGATTTTTTTATTATTCAGCATGCGATGAACGTTCGTTTAACAAATTTTCATAAAAACGGGCAAGTGAAGCAGAAAGGTATGGAATAGACCATAAAAAGCCGATTCCTAGTGTAATAATACTTAATAAAAACCAGCCAAGAAAGCTTAGCAGCAGCAGGAAGTACTGTCCTTTATAGCCATTCATCAACCTGCGGCTTTCTGTAATAGCTTGATTCATCGAGTAAGTAGGGTTGTCTTTACAAATATAGTACGTTTGTGAATATGCCAGTGCTTTGATAATTCCAGGAATCAGTAAAAGCAGTGACCACAGCATCACATAAAGAGTCATAAGTACATAAATCCCTAGTGACTTGACATAAAGACCGAAGTCTTGGAATGTTTTAAACAAATGTCCCAATCGGACAGATTCACCTCGCGCCAAACCTAAAAATGCCCAGTAGTTCGCCATGAGAAGAGGCGAAAAGACAATGGCAAAGGCAGTTGAAATCCATGACGCCGAATCAGATTCATCTTTCATCCAATTGTCATAGCCGCCGCTTGCCACAATTTCAAATGGAATAGGCAGAAGCGTATATACTCCGTACGTCACCACCGTCAGTAGAATCGCAAGTCCCCAGCGATTCTTTAAAGAAGCTTTAGCTTCTCTTTTAATCGTACCGATGTTCATGTTGTTCCTCCTTTAATGTTGCAAAACAGTATCTTTTTGCTTGTATTAACATGTAAACCATGCACAATTGTTAATTTTGTATGAAATGAAAATAATAGTCAATAGGTTCTGAGATGAAAAGCAAAGCTCCTGCGAAAAATTTTTACTAGACAGATAGAAATCGCTAAATAGGTACAATCTGCTTTTGAAGAAGGAGGAGGTGCAAAAGCACTGTGTGCGATGCTTTATTTTAGTATGAAGTGAAACCCTCATGGAAAGACTTTCTAAGATAGGAGGGATTTCTATGTTTGAAATGATTAAAATGATGCAAGAAGTCTTAAATAAAAAGGAATTTTCTTATTGGGTTCATCAAGATCTTTTTAGTTTTCAATGGTGGCTCATAGTGGTGATAAACGCTCTTTTTCTGCTGCTTTTTTACTTTTTTATTGATAGACAGCGTCTCTTTTTTATGCTTCTCGTTTTTTTTATCAGCTTTGACATAGTCGGTTTGGTAGATGAATTCGGGAAATTTTTTAACCTATGGTGCTATCCTCACCAGATGCTTCCGTTTACAGATCGCTTCAATACGGTTGACTTTGCTATTATTCCGGTAAGTATCGCGCTTGTCTATCAATTTTTCAGCAAATGGAAATTTTTCCTTATCGCACATATCGTTACGTCTGCTGTTATTGCTTTTATAGGTATTCCGGTATTTAGAGCGCTGCATTTATATGAATTGCTGAACTGGACAATTTTTTATTCTTTTCTCACAGTATTTATCATAGGAATTGTGGTGAAAATCATTAGCGATTGGATGGCAGGTAAGAATAGACGCTATAGAATCAGCTGAACAAACCATACTTATATCTATACGGGATATGAGTATGGTTTGTTTGTATGAAAATAACGCGTTATTTCTTTATAATAGGCGTAAGAGGAGATGAATAAAAAATGGAGAACGCTACCCAAATATTTTATGAATTAGAATGCATGCACTTAAAATCAGAAGTACGAACCTCTGCTAAAGAGCTTTCAAACATTCTTGCAGATGATTACGTGGAGTTTGGCAGCTCGGGCACGGTATGGAAACGAAAAGATTACAATAACAATCATGTACTTTCGCCAGATGTATTCGAAATCTCTCATTTTCATATAGACGTATTGTCTCCTGAATGCGTATTAACTACCTATCATCTTATGAACCATACGGCAAAAAAAAAGACGCTTCGCAGTTCTATTTGGCGAAAAAGAGAAGAAAAGTGGCGTTTGTTTTTCCATCAAGGCACCGCCACAAACGGTGATCAATAAATAAGATTATTCGGTTATTATTATACTTTCCCTCTATTTGATGCTATGATGAAAGTATATTTTGACGTAAGGGATGTTTTGAGATGAGCAAAAATAACGTAAAAAAAGAAGTGTTTTCATGGATTAAGTCCATTGTTATTGCATTGGTTATTGTAGTGGGAGTTCGTCATTTTTTATTTGCGCCAACTACAGTTCACGGTGAATCGATGTATCCAACGTTTGAAGATTCAAACCGCGTTATTTTAAATAAAATCAGTGATGTTGATCGCTTTGATATGATTGTATTTCATGCACCGGATGCAGATGAAAATTATATTAAACGTGTAATTGGACTGCCAGGAGATACGGTAGAAATGAAAAACGACGTTCTATATATTAACGGTAAAGCTTATAAAGAGCCGTATTTAAAAGAATCTAAAAAATCTCTTGCACCTAATGAAAAATTCACGGAAGATTTTACGCTTCAAACGCTGCCTGCAACTGATGGCAAAGTGAAGGTACCGAAAAATTCACTGTTTGTAATGGGGGACAACCGTCCTGTAAGTCATGATGGACGAGCATTTGGCTTCATTCCACAAAAATCAGTTATCGGAAAAGTGCAGTTTCGCTACTATCCGTTAAATGAAGTAGGCGAACCGAAATAAAAAAAGGAAAAAAGGCTGGCGGAATTTAATTCGCCAGTCTTTTTTATTGGGTTAAAAGAACTGATTTAAAAAAACGATTTGCTTTATGCATGTTAAACATCTTCTAAGAAATCAGTAAATTAGACCTTGTTTTTTTCTTTGTTTAGGAAATCATAAGGGTGTTTAAAAAGGGACTTCTAGGTGCCTATGTTACTTCAAAGTAAGAGATAGTACTGATAGGTAAGGAGTTTTTATGGGTATACAGATATATGAAGATAAAGAAACAAGGATTTTGGAAAGGAGCAGGTCAGCATGAAAAACGTATTAATCATTAATGGACACGAGTATTATAAAAAATCAAAAGGAGAGTTAAATCAAACGATTTTTAACGAAATGCAGCATTTACTCACTGATCAATTTGACATTAAAACAACGGTGGTTGATCAAGGCTACGAAGTAGAAGAAGAAATTGAAAAGTGGCTATGGGCTGATGTTGTGATTATGCAGACGCCTATTTACTGGTTCAGCATTCCCGGAAAGTTTAAGCAATATATTGATCGCGTGTATATGGATAACATTTTCTTTAAAGGTTCCAATCAATACGGGCGAGGCGGCTTATTAACGGGGAAAAAATACATGTTTTCTCTCACATGGAATGCGCCGGAAGCTATTTTCGACAATGACGAAGCTTTCTATGAAGGAAAAAGTTTAGACGAAGCCATTATGCATTTGCATAAAATGAATCAGTACGTCGGTATGAGTCCACTTCCAACTTACTCTATTCATGACGTAGTCAAACATCCAAACATTGATCACTACAAGCATAAATTAGAAAATCATGTAGCAGAAGTATTTGGAATAGGAGAGCATCAATAAGAGTATAGCCGTTCGTTTTCTAAGAGTATCCTTAGATTTTACAGCTAGTAAAAGAAAAAAATATAAAAAAGCTGCTTTCTATCCATGTAATGGATAGAAAGCAGCTTTTTTACGTGACAGTTTCAAACTTCAGGGTGTGAGGTGGGATAGTTTGTGTTTACCCGTCTATATCTAAATAAAACAATCTAAATGATAATGAAGTAGAAATTATTTATTCCGTTTGTTTATAAATTGTTTAAATATAAGAAGAAGCAGTTTAGCTTTGGAAAATAAGGGAAGAAACATACTAACTTGCCTGTGTATATTTAGAAAAGGAGGGATAAAGATGTCGTTAGCTCATTTTGATGATATTTCAGAAATTTGCTATGCATGTGAAAAACAGCCTCTTGGGAAAAGACAAAAACGCATTGGCGTATGGACGGAAAAAGAAATGAGAAAGCCTGTTGAAGAGAGAGTAGAAAATCAAAAGGTGGTCGCACTTTCTCGTTAATGTAAAAAAGCCTTTAGCTCATCTAAAGGCTTTTTTACATATTGGCGTTTGGACATGTGTGAAGGGTCATAGAAGCAATCGTTATAAATCTTCTAGTCTTTGAACTTTTTTGCCTTCTATTTTATGCTGTTCCATCGTTTCTTTTAACTCTTTGTTCGCCGTTGTCATCGTTGTTTCATTTGTTACGCCCATAAATGACCAGCCGTGAGATTCAAGCCAGTACTTGAATTCCCGCAAAAACTCTTCCTGTGTTCCTCCCGTATGATAAAAAGCTCCTTGAATTGTAATAGCCGGTTTCTCCGTGTTATACGTCACATACATTTTATTTGCACACATCCAAATAGACCTCCTTTATTAATAAACAAACGTAAATTGACAAAGAAGCGCTGAATCATTCCTCAATAGTTACACTATTTCTCTATTTGACTGCTGTTTTCCTTTTTATCTCTGCGATTAATCATAATTAAATCAAGTTTTTTACAGAAAGAGGAATGTAAGTAAACAGATAAAAAGCTCGTTTCGCAATGAAATCGTCATATTTCTACATATTCTTTAAGGGTCATGTAAAAGTTGTAACATAATGAATGGCACTGTAAGAAACTTAATCCAATTAGAACAAATGTTACTGTTTTTTTTAATGAAAAGGCGAATCTATGTGCTAAGGTAATAACAGGTTCAAATTTTAGGAGGTAGTTTTTGTGAGTAAAAAACGTGTAAAAAAATGGGCAGTTGCTTCTGCAGCGTCTGTAGCATTTCTAGCAAGTCAAGGAACAGCATCAGCAGCAGCTTCGCACAAAGTCGTAAAAGGAGATACCTTGTGGGGGCTTGGCCAACAAAATGGGGTTACGGTAGATGAGCTGAAAGGTGCTAATAACCGCCAAAACGACATGATTTACGTTGGAGAAACATTAACGATTCCTGACCAGGGACAAGCACAACCTGCCGCTAGCCCGGCAACATCTTTACATACAGTAGCACAAGGCGAAACGTTATATCATATTGCAACACAAAACGGCATGACTGTGGATCAGTTAAAAGCTGTTAACGGTTTACAAAGTGATATCATTACCATCGGACAAACATTAAAACTTCAAGGAGAAGCACCGGCGCCGGCACAAACTGCTCCGTCTACATCGGTTTCTGCACAAGATCAAGATTTACTAGCTAGATTAGTAGAGGCAGAAGCAAAAGGTGAGCCGTACCAAGGAAAAGTAGCGGTAGCAATTGTGGTATTAAACCGTGTAGCTTCACCGGAATTCCCAAATAACATTCACGACGTTATTTATCAGCAGCTAGGAAACGGCGTATATCAATTTTCACCAGTAGCAAACGGAGCAATTAATCAGCCTGCATCAGAAGAATCAAAACAAGCGGTAAGTGAAGCATTATCAAACCCGCATGAAAACGATGCACTGTTTTTCTATAATCCGAAAATCGCTGAAAGCCAATGGGTTGCAACGCAGCAAGTAACGGCAGTTATCGGAAACCATGTATTTGCAAAATAAGTAGATTTCTTTCAAATATAAACATATATTTCATATATATGTAATATTGATACAGAGGGACTTCCACAAAAAGTATTTTACTTAAAGTTAAATCCGAACCATTAATAGTTATTAATGGTTCGGATTTTTTGTTGTTATGGTGAACATAGATTTCATATATGTAGTTGTTTCGATCTCTTATGTATGAAGAGAGAAATAGCTATTTTTAAGTCTAATTAAACCTTGAAATGCCTTAACAGATCCATCTGTTAAGGCATTTTTTTGCTTAAATTTTAAGAAAACCATTGATTATTTAGAGAATAATGATATGATAAAGAAAGTCAATTGATAATGATAATCATTTACATATGATGTAGAGGAGGAGATAACTAGACTTCTAGATGAAAGAAAGGAGCAAGGAAAGTTGAAGTTTTATCAGTTAATTCTTGTGTTTGCTGTACTATCGATTTTGTCTCTTTTTGTAGGAGTACAAGATCTGTCAGCGATGGATCTGTTTCATTTAACAAAAGAAGAAAGCCAAACGCTGTTTTTTAGTCGTTTTCCTAGGCTTTTGAGTATTATTATGGCGGGAATGAGCCTTAGTATTTGCGGATTAATTATGCAGCAAATTACGCGAAATAAGTTTGTATCTCCAACAACGGCAGGAACGATGGACTGGGCAAGACTTGGTGTGTTGATTTCTCTACTAGTATTTGCTTCAGCAAGTCCTCTATTAAAAATGAGCATTGCTTTTATTTTCTCACTGGCGGGCAATCTATTGTTTATGAAAATACTAGACAGAATTAAATTTAACGATACGATTTATATTCCGCTAGTCGGTTTAATGCTCGGCAGTATCGTAAGTTCCTTAGCTACCTTCATCGCCTACAAATACGATTTGATTCAAAACCTTTCTTCATGGCTGCAAGGCGACTTTTCGCTAGTAGTCAAAGGGAGATATGAACTTTTATACCTGAGTATACCGCTCTTAATAATCGCTTATCTTTACGCAGATAAGTTCACGGTTGCTGGTATGGGAGAAAGCTTTTCAATCAATTTAGGTGTGAAATACAAACAAATCGTAAACATTGGATTAGTCATTGTGTCGCTTATTACGTCAATTACGATTTTGACCGTTGGCATGCTGCCTTTTTTAGGATTAATCATTCCAAATATCGTATCGATTTACCGTGGAGATCATTTGCGAAAAAGCCTGCCTCATACAGCGCTGCTTGGAGCTGTGTTCGTACTGGCGTGCGATATTTTAGGCAGAGTCATTATTTTCCCTTATGAAATCTCTATTGGGCTAATGGTCGGTGTAATAGGAAGTGCGATCTTTCTTTTTATGCTGATAAGGAGAGGTCGTTATGCATAACAAACATAAAATCATCATTCTCGCCGCGCTGGCCGTTTTATCAGTGGCGCTGTTTATCAGCTACGATTTAGGCTACTGGCAGTACACGCTGCCGCGAAGAATTGAAAAAGTCGCTGCGATTGTTTTAACCGGAGGAGCCATTGCGTTTTCATCCGTTATCTTTCAAACGATTACCAATAACCGAATTCTAACTCCTAGTATTCTAGGACTGGATTCACTGTATTTATTTCTGCAAACGTTTATTGTGTACATTTTTGGCTCGACGAATATTGTCATCATGAACAAAAATCTTAACTTTCTTCTTTGCGTTTCGCTGATGATTATCTTTTCGGTCTTGCTTTACATACTGATGTTCAAAAAAGCCGGTAAGAATATTTTCTTTATTTTACTGGTTGGAATTGTGTTCGGCACGTTATTTAAAAGCATGTCTTCATTTATGGAAATGCTGATTGACCCGAATGAATTTCAAGTTGTACAAGATAAATCATTTGCAAGCTTTAACAATGTGAATACCGATTTGCTATATATAGCAGCCGTCATATTTATCCTGCTTGGCATTTACGTGTGGCGCTTTACATCCATTTTTGATGTACTGTCGCTAGGGAGAGAACATGCGGTAAATTTAGGGATTGATTATGACGGGCTCGTCAAAAAAATGCTGATTGTGATCGCCATTTTTGTCTCAGTGGCTACAGCGTTAGTTGGGCCGATTACCTTTCTTGGACTGCTTGTTGTGAACCTTGCGAGAGAGCTGTTCAAAACGTACAAGCACACCTATTTAATGATGGGATCACTTCTGCTTAGTGTTATAGCCCTCGTCGGAGGAGAATTTATCGTTGAAAAAGTGTTCACCTTCAGCACCACGCTGAGCGTCATCATTGACTTTGCCGGCGGAATTTACTTTATTTATTTGCTGCTAAAGGAGAATAAATCATGGTAGAAGTAACAAATGTCAGTAAAACATACGGAGAGAAAACCGTTTTAGAAAAAACATCCGTCGTGATTCCAAAAGGGAAAATCACGTCATTTATCGGTCCAAACGGAGCGGGGAAAAGTACGCTGCTTTCAATTATGAGCCGTCTCATTAAAGCCGACTCAGGATCAATATCAATAGAAGGAAAAAATATAGAGAATATTGACAGCTCAGATTTAGCCAAAAAAATGAGTATTTTAAAACAGTCCAATCAGCTGAATATCAGGCTTAGCGTACGTGAACTCGTAAATTTTGGCCGGTTTCCTTATTCAAAAGGCCGGTTAACAAAAAGCGATGAACAAGCGGTTGATCAGGCGCTGAGTTACATGAAGCTTGAAAGTATTCAAGATAAATACTTGGATGAACTGAGCGGGGGACAGTGTCAGCGGGCTTTTATCGCCATGGTCATCGCACAGGACACGGAGTATATCTTCTTAGATGAACCGCTCAATAACTTAGATATGAAGCATTCTGTTGAAATTATGAAGCTGTTGAAACGTCTTGTAAAAGACTTAGGCAAAACGATTGTGATTGTCATTCACGATATTAATTTTGCGTCTGTCTATTCGGATTACATCGTGGCGCTTAAAAACGGTGAAGTAATCCGTGAAGGCCCAACAGAAACCATCATTCAAACGTCTGTATTAAAGGATATATACGATATGAATATTCCAATCGAAACGGTTAACGGACAGCGTATTTGCGTGTATTTTTCATAAAATTTATTCATGAGGTGACGAAAGTGAAAAAAGTGTTAGTAATGTTTGTAGCAGTTTTAACTGCGATTGTTGTAGCTGCTTGCGGTAATCAAGGAGCAAAAGAAACAACAGGTGGAGAAAGTAAGCAAAAAGAGACGGTAACAGTAACCGATCAGTTCAATAAAGATGGAATTAAAATTAAGAAAAATCCTAAAAAAGTTGTAGTATTCAGCATGGGTGCACTTGATACACTAGATAAACTAGGGGTTGAAGTAGCGGGCTTGCCAAAACAAGCGATTCCTGAGTATTTATCAAAGTATCAAGATGATAAGTATGCGAATGTAGGGGGCTTAAAAGAACCTGATTTTGAAAAAATTGCAGAATTAAAGCCAGACTTAATTATTATTCAAGGCCGCCAAGCGGATTCATTTGATGAATTTTCAAAAATTGCGCCGACGATCTATATCGATACGGACAACCAGCACTATATGAAGTCATTTAAAGAAAATACAAAAGTACTAGGACAAATTTTTGATAAAGAAGATCAAGCGAAAAAAGAGCTAGCAGCAATTGATAAGCAAATTGCAGATTTGAAAAAACAAGCGGACAAACTAGATAAAAAAGCGCTTGTAATGATGGCAAATGACAGTAAAATGACAGCGTTTGGTCCGGGTTCTAAATACGGATTAATCCACGACGTATTCGGTATCAAAGCAGCAGACGACAGTTTAGATCCATCGGCTAAGCACGGCCAAAGCATTTCATACGAATATTTAGTTAAGCAAAATCCAGACTACTTATTCGTCGTTGACCGCGGTGCAGCGATTGGTGAAAAATCATCTGCTAAACAAATTGTTGAAAACGAGTATGTAAAAGAAATCAACGCGGTGAAAAACAATCACGTTGTGTATCTTGATCCAGGCCTTTGGTATTTATCTGGAGGAGGCCTTGAGTCAATGGCTGGCATGATTAAAGAAATCAAAGCAGGTATAGAGAAGTAATAGAGAAAAGAGAAACTGAAACAAAAGTATTTTAATTGAAAGTAAATCCGAATGATTAATTAAATCATTCGGATTTTTTATTGTGATGGAGAGAATATAGGTTTCATATCTGCAGCTGCTTCTAGCTGTTGATTGAAGTGATTAGTTATGTCTCAATCTCATTTTTAAGTGAACATTTTTCTGTTTGGCAGTGGTTTTGACTATAAAGCGTTATAAACTGAACGAATACTAAAGAGCAAAGAGCAGGTATTTCTTTCTCTTTAGGTGTCTTTCTACTTATTAAATTAAGTTTATTAATAGGTGATTTTATCCATTTTCGTTCCAGTAGGAAAAAGATACAAGTTTAGTGATTAATTGAATAGCGAGAGGGAACGGAAAAAAGAGGAAAAAATCTCTAAAAGGAATTTAGTATATTAAAGGAGGAGTTAACATGTTTCGTCATCAAAAAGAACTGCAATTTGAAGTCAAAGTAGATCGCCCCGATCCGATGCTTGCTCGTCAGATTCAAGAAGTACTAGGTGGACAATTCGGTGAAATGACGGTAATGATGCAATACCTCTTTCAAGGATTTAACTGTCGAGGAGAAGAGAAATATAAAGATATGTTGATGGATATAGGTACAGAAGAAATTGGACACGTAGAGATGCTCTGTTCACTTATTAGTCAATTACTTGATGGAGCATCTCCAGAAGATCAAGCAGAAGCTGCGAAAGATCCTGCAACAGCAGCTATCATGGGAGGAATTAATCCTCAGCATTTATTAGTGAGCGGCCTTGGTGGTTTGCCTACTAATTCAAATGGAGTTCCATGGAACGGTTCATATATCGTAGCAAGCGGCAATTTATTAGCAGACATGCGTTCGAACTTGCATGCAGAAAGCCAAGGTAGACTTCAAGTAGCTAGGTTATACCATATGACAAAAGATGAAGGTGTACGCGCGACATTCCGCAAAATGCTAGCGCGTGATCGCTATCACCAGTATCAGTGGATGGAAGCTATAAACGAACTAGAAGAAAAAAATGGAGTAGTTGTTCCTGCATCTTTCCCTCCTGAGGCTGAAAAAGAATCACAGCCAGAAGCTTATGAGTTTTGGAACCTCTCAGAAGGCGCTGAATCAGAAGAGGGACCGTGGGCTACTGGAAGTGCCCCAGACGGAAGCGGTGAATATGTATATATCAAAGATCCTGTAGCAAAGGGACAGGTTCCCAATCCGGAAATTCCTGATACTTCGTTGCATCATGATTTAACTCGTAAAAAAGTTTCCTCTAAATAAAAGAAAGAAAGGCCCTCGATATGTGCGAGAGGTCTTTTTTTTTGCCTATAACAAAGGGTGTTATCCACGTGTTTCAATCAAGTTACCTTTTAATATCTAGAATAAAAAAGGCGCATAGGGAAACAGTAGGTATGTGCATATGTTAGTTTAAGAAAACAATCAGGTAATGTCAGTAAAAGGAGTGTTTGATATGTATTATTACAAAGAAGGATTAATCAATGGCATTAAACCGGATAAGCCCGATCCTGCGGCCGCGAAGGTACTGCAAGAAGCCTTAGGCGGGCAGTTTGGTGAAATGCGGACGATGATGCAATATTTCTTTCAAAGCTCTAACTTCAGAGGAAAAGAGACGCAGTATCGCGATTTAATGAAAGGTGTTTTTTTAGAAGAAATAGCTCATGTAGAACTCGTTCAAAATACCATTAATGCATTGTTAGATGAATCTGGCGGAGCCGGGGTAGGAAGTCAAGGTTCAGATCAGGCTCCTCTTGATGAAGCCGTAAAACATGCTAATCCTCATCACTATATCATGGGCGCTCAAAGCTCACTGCCAGTAGATGCGGGCGGAAATCCATGGAACGGCTCGTGGGTTTATAATCACGGAAATCTAGTGGCTGATTTGCTGAATAACGTTGTATTAGAATCAACCGGCGTTTTACAAAAAACAAGAATATACGAAATGAGTTCTAACCAAACGTTAAGAGAAACGCTAGGTTTCTTAATCGTTCGAGATAATGCTCATCAAAATGCGTTTGCAAAAGCTCTTGAAACATTAGGCGTGGACTGGGGAAAACTATTCCCTGTACCAAATTATGATATTAACAAATACCCTGAATGCAGAAAATTTGTCGAGATGGGGTATCATAACACGCAATTTGATTTTAGGTTAGATCCGCATCGAATGGGAGAAATATTTCAAGGACAGACGCCAAGCAGAAATGGCGGAGACTTGAGCGTAACACCTCCACCGGAAGCTTTTCCAGTCCCTCATTTATCTGAAATGCCAAATGAGCATGCTCCAGGTTTAGGAGATATGAATGCATAAAAGTATGTGAATCGACTTTAATTAAACAAAGCTAAAATAAATAAAAAACATTGACTGGGAGATAATAGTCAATGTTTTTTATTTGCTTTAGCGAAATTCTTTCATTTCGCTAAAGCAAAGCACATCTCGCCATTCCTGTAAGCGCATGATAAAGAGCTTTTTTACATCTGTTTGTTAGTTTATTTGTTTTTTACAAGAAGAACAGGGAATACTTTCTTTAATCGCTTGTGATAGAAAGCTAATAAGGGGTATGCTGCTATGAGTAACCAAAAAGATGAATTTTTATTTAAACGAGAGCTCTATCGCTTAGTACAAGAATACAAACGCTGTAAAGTTGAAGAAATTAGACGGGCAATTAAAAAGGATATTCTTCTTTTGAAGAAGGTTATAAATAACTAAAATAGATAAGCACCGGCAAAAAAAGCTCATGTTAGTTAATAAATGAGCTTTTTTTTGCTGCTTTAAACTTGTTCAAACGAATTAGTATGTCTGTAAATAGTTTCAGGAAGATTATAGACCATGTTAAACAGAGCTAACGCAGTTGTTTCTAGTTCCTCATAACGATAAATGATATCGTTTTCAATATCGCAGATTTGAAAACTGTTTAATTGTTTTGAATAACTTAGTGTAAACCTATTGGCAAAAGTATGAGTAATGTCGCTATCTCTATAATTTACTAAATTTGCTATCATGTGCTTAATTTCAGTTAGGTTCATCCACCAAGTCACCCTTTCATGTTATTGAAGTTATCATACCATGTACAGGTAGTTTGAATGCTTTTTTTTACAATTTGTAACAACAATTTTCAAAATGAAACATAAAGGTAATAAAAAGTTAAAATGAGCAGTTTAACGCAAGCCGAACATTCCCTATGAGGAGGTAGGTTTTTCTTTGCAGTAGGTCAACTCCAACTTTTTATCTGCGATTTCTTTTAGCCCAATACGAATCATACTGAATACTAAAATCCATAATATAACCGTTAAAATTGTATGTCCAGCGGGCAACATACCTAGTATAGGTGAGTCCCAAAGAGCGTGCATAAAAACGACAAGCAAAAATACACCGAGAAATTTTGGTTTTATCAACATGCTCCACTGAAATTTCTTATTTCCTTGGACGATGCAGACGGCAGCGCCAGTCAAGGCAGCCCACGCCACATGTCCTCCAGGAGCAAAAATACTGCGCCAGAGTATTGTAGAATAGAGCATGTGAAAGCTGCCGGAAAGAAGTGCCCGTAAAGCATAGCCAGCGGTTTCAAAAGCAGCAAAACCAGCTCCTATTGCAGCTCCCAAGAGGAGTCCGTTAAGGATATATCTATATTTAAGATTGCGCACAAAATAAATAACCGCGATAACTTTAGCCAGTTCCTCGCATATTCCAATCACGATCACGTTTGTGTTATTTCCAAGAATATCATAAAACACAAGTGCTAATAAAAGTGAAAGGATTCCGCCAATAAAAACGACATAAACAATTTTGTAAATAGCAATATTCTGCGGAGCGTTCATTTCCCAAAAGAAAATAAGCGTAGTAAATGGTACTGCAAAAGCACCGACTACAATAAGACCGGGTATGAAGTTGATGTTTTCGAACAAGCTTACCCCTAGATATAGCCCTAAGTATGCGACAAGCGCAATAAGAAAGACTCTTGCAAAAAGCCAAGGCTTTGGCCATATATTTACAACTTCTTCTATTTTAGGAGTTGTAAGCCCTGTCCCTACAATAAAAAGCCGTTCAGCTTCCATTTCACTGTGCTGTCGGAAGACTCGAGAGAATATATTTCGAAATTTAGGTTCAACCGAACGTTCATTTCTTGGGATTTTATCAACACGATGGGCAAACAAGTAGAATATGCTGTAGTTTTCGTCGTGGTCCACGATTTCATGGCCGCAATTTAAGCAGAATTTTACCCCTTCCGGATTAGAATAAGCGCAATGGGGGCATTTCATTTATCTTCCTCCTTTTTCTAGATACAAATCGTTTGACGCTTGTCTTATGACATCTTCTACATATATTATGTGAACTGATGAAAAAAGCATAAGAGGGTTTGATAGGTAATTTGCTTAAATAATGGAATGGTATGTATATAAAAGACAGAAGCTATTGCTAAAAGAGACCTCATGAAACCAAAAAAAGGCTGCGTCATAAGCCGAACATTCGACTTACAGCACAGCCCTTTATATGATTAAAAATGTGGATTTAAGCCTGTTTTCTTTACAATGCTACTACGCAATAAAAAAGCTTCCTGAAATAAAAACGATGACACCAATGACCATCATTAATGTTTCGCGGTCTTTTTTTCCTGGTTTTTTATTAGCAGGAAGCAGCGATTTTGAAAGAGGCTTGGCAAAAATGATGACAAGCATGCAAACAGCAGCAAAGATGCCAAGCGCCACCTGAAAATTACCTTCAATAAAGACGCATGCCATTAAAAGTACAAGACTTATTTTCAGAAAAATTTTTGATAGGTTCACTATCAACACTCCTTTAGAACACTTAATACGAAAGACTTAGTGATTTTTTTATATGCCTGTTGTTTTCTACGGCTTGAAGAAGAAAGTGAGCGACGTCAGAACGGCTGATGTTGCGTCCGTTTTCTGGTATGCTAGCTTCTCCTATACGATAATACGTAGTTAATGGACCGCTCGTTAAACCCATTGGCCGAGCAACAGTCCAATCGAGCCCGCTTACCTTCAAGAGCTTCACGGCTTCGTGATGATCGCGAAGCACATTTTTTAAAATACGCTGAGCAAGCCAGCCCGTCATGCCTGGAATTTCTCCGTCGATTCCGGCAGAAGCCGTGTAGGCGATACGCTGAATTCCATTTTCATTCATACATTGAATCAGCAGATTTGTCGTTTCTACTAAAAGGGTAGAATGCCCTAGATTTTCGGTTCCAAGACAAGAAATTACTGCATCACACCCTCGCATGGCCTGACACACTTCATAATAATCAAGCACGTCGCCTTGTATGATGTGTACGTTCGCATGCGTTATCTTAAGCTTAGATGGATTTCGCACAAATGCTTTTACATAATGTCCGTTTTTAATCGCTTGCTTTATTAATTCCTGTCCGGTCCTGCCGCTTGCGCCAATCAAAAAAATGTTCATACGATCAACCCTTTCGTTTCAATGTAGGTAGTAAAAACGAAATTTTCTTTTACCATAACACATTTTTCTCGATTTAGCTTGTCAAAACATAAAAGCTGCTTACGAGATTCACCAAAGTAAGAGGTATCCTCTGTTCTTTTTTAAAACTTATGTCATAGACTGTCTAGAAAACAAAGAAATGTACGAACGGTTTATAAAGGTGTTTAATGCTATAGAAGCGAAAGGGTATTATAGGAATAAGGGACGAACAGAAGGGGCGATGCACTATGAAAAAATCGGTAAGCCGAGCACGTATCATCATAGTACTAATAGGTTTTCCGCTCATCTTTTTCATTATGGCGCTTGTGACGGGTGAGTGGCGATATATGACTTGGACCATTCCGCCTGCACTGATGTCATGTTGGACGGCACTCTTTGTATTAAGGAAGCAAGAAGAAAGATAACAGGAGATTTGAACTATTGCATCGAATTTATAGAAAAAGTATAAAATGATAGAAAGCTATAGTAAGAAAATTTAATGAAGGACGGTGTGAAGATGAACGGACAACAGTTATTGTATGGGTTGCTTACGTCTAAAGGCGATATCCTAAGAGCTGCTTATGTGTTATGTGACCACCGCATTTATACGGAAATGTCAGCACAGTATCAGCAAACGGAGCATACGGATTTTCAAGCGTCATTGGTAGAAGAAATGAAATTGCTTGAAAAACAGCCTGAAGTAGACATGCATCTGCATATTTTGCTTGAAATGGCGAAGTTTTTTGAACTTCCTGTTTCCCATGCTACAACAAATGGCGAGCTGTACGAGCTAAGCGATAACATTGGAAATTTGCTTGTATCTAAATACAATGAGCTGTTTTCAATTGCACGCTGTCATACGCTGGAAGACGTAATGCGCCATCAAATCCGACTGTTCTTTCATCTTATTGATTCGCAATACATGATTGCTACAAATCGTCAGCAAGCTGTGTTTCAGCAGCAGCTGATGAATTGGATTGAACAGCTGCCCCCCATGTATCAGGAAAGAATGATTGATGCATTAGGAGAATATCAGCAGGAAGCACTTGTGAAACTGCTGCAGAAAAAAGGGACAATTGAACTGTACAAACAGCTTCCTCCGCACGCATACCCTGCTATTTCAGGCCTTATGGCAACCGTAATGAGTATCTTTATTCCCGTTAATTACCCGCCAGCACTGCTATTTAGTATGAATGCGCCGCTGTTTTTAATGGCGAGCTTTGAAAGTCATGAAATTATTGCAAAACGCAAGGAAGCTGGAACTTTTTTACCGCTGTTATTGGTAGTTGTTCAGCTGATGTGGACGTACAAGCTTGAGCATCAGGATGAGCTGTTGAATTATCAGTCTCTGCTGATCAAGTGGTCATCTGTACACACAGCGTATCAAGATTATATGAAAAAGAAAGAGCAGTCACTGTTTGACCGTGAACGGTTAGACAGCTTTATTTATAAAACAGAGCAGTATGTTAAGCAGCTCCGCGCTACGGAGAAAAAGACGGTGAAGCAAATTGAAACGCTCAAAACAGCCATTCGCCATCAGCTTGATGAAATGGAGCTCACATCGTTAAACGGAGGGCTTGTGCTTCAAAAAATGATTGAAGAGCATGAATCATTAAAACAAGATGTAGAAGAACTGCAGCGCAAGCTTTCGATTAAAGGTGACTTCTTCTCTAAAGTAAGGCTGACGTTCCGTTCTGCAGAACGAGCCGTCAAAAGCAAAGTGAAAGAAGTAGAGCGTAAAAAAGTGCTTATGCAAATGACGGACTTTATTTTAGCAAATCGCTTGCCCGTATGCGTGGATATCCAAAATGAAATTTATGATTATCAAGACGAGCTGACGACGACTATTTTTCAAATTAATCAGCAGGTCGAGCTGCTTGAAGAAACAAAACAAAGCCGTCAGCTAGCCGATGCAAAAGTACGCCGCTATGATCAAGAAATAAAGCGATTTGAACGGAACTACTATGGCTTGAAAGAAGGAACCGTTGAAGAGGTGGCACAGTAAAACTGGGACAAACACATTTTATCCGAACGAGTTTGATTCTTGATGGAGAATCGAACTTGTTCGGATTTTTTTATGGTGGTCGTGAACATAGGTTTTATATATGTAATTGCTTCTAGCTGTTGATAGGAGACCAAAGCCCTGCACGGAAATCAACAGCGGTGTCACAAGCGATCCATACGAACTCATTTACCTCATTTGTCTGCCTTTAGATTGGCGTAATTAGTTATGTCTCAACCTTATTCTCTGTCTGTAGGAGAGGACAGCTGATCTTTATACTCATCTACATAGAGCATGCCGTTTGTTGACACAACTGCATACAGCACTTGGTTCAACTGAAGCTGACGATTTGAAAGCTCAAGGTTGATCCACTGTTCGGTATAGTGAGATGTTAAATTTTTATGAATAATTTCTCCGTCCATGATGAGTTCTACCGGTAAACTCATTTCTTTAAACGGCTTAGACAAAACGTCCTGTTTGGCAATGTTTTGATAAGCAGTTTTCTTTAATACCGACAGTTTTCCGCTTACTTCTAAAACAGCAAATTCTACTTCAGCAATGTTGAACGTTCCTAGTTCTCGTAAATGCTGATTCAAGTCGTCAATAGAATATTTGACTTTTTTCATATTTGCTTCAAGAAGCTTTCCTTTTTCCATAATAACCGTCGGACGTCCTGTAATCCATTTTCGCAAGCGCCTGCTTTTTAGAGCTGTTGATGCTAAAAGAAAATGAATGGCCACAAGAAAAGCAAAAGAAGCGAACATCGGCAGAAATTTTAATTTTAAATCAAATCCCATATTTGCGATGAACGACCCAATGATGATGGACATCGCAAATGTAAAATGATTATTATGCGTGTTAATTTGTTTTCCAATCAGGAAAGTTGTAATGCTTAAGATAATAAAAGAAACAAAGGTTCTAAGAAGGGACATGAGAATGTCTTCCATAAGTTGTGATGTCACCTGCTTTCTCATAAATAGAAAGAGTATCTATCTCTATAGCGTTATCCATTTAAAGGATCGTTATACAAGAAAAAACATCAAGAAAAATTGCGAATAATGCGTTCACATTCTGCTGCTTAAAAAGGGGCAGAAAGGCTGTAGGTAAGGGATAAAACCAAACAAAAAGAATGTGCAAATTCCTTTGAAATTTTTTGGAGGATTTGTTACAATAAAGGTGCTTATTTTTGTTCGGTAAGGATAGTTCGAAGTGTTCGTCTTGACTTATTGTAAGAGCAGGAATAGAGTAATACACAATGTGTGGATTGTCACACAAGGAGGAAAAGAGATATGTTACAAGGTAAAGTAAAATGGTTCAACGCTGAAAAAGGTTTCGGTTTCATCGAAGTAGAAGGACAAGACGATGTATTCGTTCATTTCTCTGCTATCCAAGGCGAAGGTTTCAAAACTTTAGAAGAAGGTCAAGAAGTTACATTTGAAATCGTTGAAGGCAACCGTGGACCACAAGCTGCTAACGTTCAAAAGTAATTTTTTTTATAAAGTTTAAGCCGATCAGCAGAACGTTTCTCTGGTCGTTCGTTAAACTAAACTGGGAGAAGGCCCCTTTTATAAAAGGGGTCTTTTCTTGTTCGCTCTTTACACCTTGTTGACGATTTCTTTGATTTTGTAGAAGTATTCAAATATGAAAAAAACTAGTCACGCAGTATAAAAAAAGCGTATAATGAAATGATGAAAATAGGAATTGTAGAGCAGAAAGGATTTTAAAACGTATGAACAACCAACTTCAAGAAACGATGGTCGATTCACGTCGTACATTCGCCATTATTTCTCACCCGGATGCCGGGAAAACAACGTTAACAGAAAAAATGCTGTTACTGGGCGGAATGATTCGTTCAGCCGGAACGGTTAAAGGAAAAAAATCAGGTAAGTTTGCTACATCTGACTGGATGGAAATCGAAAAACAACGTGGAATTTCGGTTACATCAAGTGTTATGCAGTTTGAGTATAAAGATCACTTTATTAACATCTTGGATACACCAGGACACGAAGACTTCAGTGAGGATACGTATCGTACCTTAACGGCTGTAGACAGTGCGGTCATGGTTATTGACGGAACAAAAGGGATTGAAGCACAAACGCTTAAACTTTTTAAAGTTTGTCGTATGCGTGGTATTCCTATTCTAACATTTATTAATAAATTAGACCGTGAAGGAAAAGAGCCGCTTGAGCTGCTTGAAGAAATTGAAGATGTACTCGGTATTGAATCATACCCTGTAACGTGGCCAATTGGCATGGGGAAACGATTCCAAGGAACGTATGACCGTTTTTCAAAACAAATTGAAGTATACCAAGGAAACAAAGAGTCATATTTTGCAGACTTTGACGGTGAAAATATCGACGATGAAATTAAAAAACACGTCGATGAAATGTATTTACCAGGCTTAGTGGATGATTTATCTCTATTAGACGAAGCAGGTAATGATTTTTCAATTGAAAAAGTAAAGCAAGGCCTGTTAACACCTGTTTTCTTCGGGAGTGCGATTGCAAACTTTGGTGTACAGTCTTTCTTTAATTCATTTTTACAATTAACATCACCGCCGCAGCCTCGTGAATCAACGAATGGCACCGTTCAGCCTACGGATGAAAACTTCTCAGGTTTCATCTTTAAAATTCAAGCGAACATGAACCCGGCTCACCGCGACCGCATTGCGTTCGTACGCGTATGTTCAGGGAAATTCGAGCGTGGAATGAACGTGACGTTAGCAAGAACGAACCGTAAAATGAAGCTAGCGCAGTCTCATCAGTTCTTGGCATCAAGCCGTGAAACAGTAGACATAGCGTATCCAGGGGATATCATTGGCTTGTATGATTCAGGCACGTATCAAATTGGCGATACCATTGTAGGAGAGGGAAAAGTATTCGAATTTGATGCTCTTCCAAAGTTCCCGCCTGAACTGTTTGTAAAAGTTCGTGCGAAAAATGCAATGAAATCTAAGCACTTTGAAAAAGGAATTAATCAGCTTGTACAAGAAGGAGCCGTACAGCTTTACCGTACGCCGTTCTTTGGAGATTATATTTTAGGAGCAGTCGGTGAACTTCAGTTCCAAGTGTTTGAACACCGTATGAAAGGTGAGTACAACGTCGATCTTGAATTCACGCGCATGTCTCATAACATTGCAAAATGGGTAGACAAATCAACAATTGAAGATCGCATGCTAGATTCTCGCGTGATGCTAGTAGAAGATCGTGATAAACATGCCGTTCTTATGTTTGAAAACGATTTTGTATGGCGTTTGTTCCAGGACAAATATCCATCTGTTAAATTCCTAGATCCGTTTAATCTATAAAAGAGTATAAAAAAAAGGAAAACGATACATACTACTTTCATAAGTAGACAGTCGATTTTCCTCCTTTGCTTAAGAGTCAGTATTTACTGGCTCTTTTTTTAGTGAGCCACTGATTTTAAATTTAAAAGAATGACTCCTGCAATGATTAATACGATGCCAAATACCATCGTGAGACTGCCGCTTTCTTTCCAAATGACTACGCCAATCACAGCTGTTACAGCAGTTCCTACACCAGACCAAATGGCATACGCAACGCTGAGTGGAATGTGTTGAAGCGATGTGGAAAGCGCATAGAAAGCAAGACCAAACCCTAATAAAACACCAAGACTAGGCCAAAATTTTGTAAATCCGTTTGATGCTTTTAACATAGATGTACCAAATAACTCTGAACTAATAGCAATCGCTAAAAATAAATAGGCTTTCATCGAAAACCCTCCTCTGTTAATTTCCGAAGTTGTTGTTGAATCTGTTTTTGCATGTCTGGATCCACGGGTGCGAGCCCAAACATTTGACTGAACCATAATCCGTCAGCTGCTAAGCGCACAATGGTAGCAAGGACTGGATCAATGTCGTCTTGTTCAATGTGCTGCTGCCACTTTTCGTATTGCTTTTGAAAATGCTGCAGGAGTTCAGGATTGGTTGCAATACCTGCAAGTAACCCCGCGCTCATCACTTGTTCACGCTGAAGGTCATGAAGCGTCTCAGCGAGATAAGCCCGGCTCCATTTGCCAGGAGAATCGTCATGTTCAACTTGTACGTTTAGTCCGTCATCATATTTCTTTGTGACTGAATACAACATTTGCTTAATCAATTCATCTTTTGAAGAGAAGTGATACAACAAACCGCCTTTACTGACGCCGGCTTCTTTTGCTACTTTTTCAAGCGTCAAATTTCCAACGCCGTCACGCTGTACAACCTGCGTAGCTGCAAGCAATATATCATCAAATGTAGACACATGAATTTCCTCCTTTTTGATTTTCCCTAGAATACTTTACCGTCTGGACGGTTTGTTTGGCAATACTTTTATTTCGAATTTCAAAAAAAATTTTTGTGCACACTAAAATATAAAGTATAAAAACAAAAATAAATGAGTAAACAAAGGGTTAATCCCTTTACTATATGAAGAAAAAGGAAAAATAAAGCCTGGGTATATGAAGATAAAAGAAAGGTGTGAAGAAACAGATGAGGGATGTGTATCAAAGTTTTCAAGAATTATCTCAGTGTGAACGAGCCGGAATCGATTACGAAATAGAATGTGTCATTCGCCGGAGGGAAATTGTCGTGCTTGCGATTCATGGAGGAACGATGGAAATTGGGACAGAAGAAGTAGCGGAAAAAATAGCAGAAAAGTTGAATGCAACCGTGTACGTATTTAAAACGCTGAAAACAGAAAATCCGTTTGAATTGCATGTTACGTCTGCAAACTACGATGAAGAAATGGCGCGTCATCTTGTTAAAAAATCAGAAGTCACGATTTCTCTTCACGGTGCCTATAGCGATGTCTGCACGACTTATATCGGAGGAAGAGACGAAGAGTTAGAAAAAGCGGTGCGTCATGCGCTCTCAGGTTTTCCGATTAGTGAAACGCCCGTGCATTTAAAAGGCGTTTCACCTCGAAATATCGCCAACGGCAATCAGCGGCATAAAGGACTGCAGCTTGAAATCACCACTCCGCAGTATGAACAATTATTACAGAATAATCAGCTGTTTAACGAGTATGTGAATGCGGTAGTATCAGCTGTGAACTCAGTGATGTAAAGATAAATTCAACAGCTTCCTGTATATTAGCTGCAATAAAGGCTGCTTGTACGTCAGCCCATTTTTCCCGTGCATGTAATGTGTCGTGCCCAGCTCCTGTTAACACTAAAATACATTGTGCCCCTGCTGCATGGGCCGCTACGAGATCTTTCCACCGGTCGCCAATCACGATGCAGTTAGCCAAATTCAAGCTGTGCTCCTCGGCTGCTTTTAACAGCATGCCTGGCCTTGGTTTGCGGCATGAACAATTGTCCGAATCTTCATGAGGACAAAGGTAAACATCATCAAATCCAAAAGATAAAAGTTCAGAGAAAAACTGTGATTTCTTTACCTTTCCTTTTGCAATATCGGGCTGATTGGTAAAGGAAAACAGCGGAATGTTTTGTTTCTTTATGTCGATAATCGCTTGCTTTGCTTGGGGGAACAGCTGAAAATCACCTGGATATTGTATTTCATTACTGCCGCCAATGGTTCCGTCTCGGTCTAAAAATATTGCTTCAATCATATTCTTCACCTCTTTTTCTATCATAATATAAAACAGGATTAATTTGGTAAAAACTTTGTTTTTTGAAAAAAATCAAAGAAATATGACTGTCTTTTTACTTCTCATCATATGGATAAGTTAAATAGAAATGGTGAGGAGGGGAAGACAAGTGAACGAAGAATCGTTTTATTCACCATTTATAAGCGAAGAAGGAAAGAAAAAAACAATTGGAGAAATTGAGTTTTCAGATGTGCAGCGCATGATGGAAAAACATTTAGAAGAAGGCTATCAGCTTGAGTTCAAGCGCGAAGTAAGCTCAACGGTCAAACGGAAAATCCCAAATATCATCGCTTCGTTTGCCAATGAAAAAGGAGGGTGGCTTATTTTTGGCGTAGATGAAGACGACCATTCCATTAACCTGCTCGAGCGCAAGGAATATGAGCTGTTTATTAATAATATGCTTAAAGATGTCACCAATCCCATTCCTCGTATCGTTACGCGTTTTTTATCACCTGAAGATCACCCCGGGCAAGGTGTTTTTGTTATTTGGATTCCTGAAGGTCCGAACCCTCCGTACATGTCTTACGGGAAAATTTACAGAAGAATTGGAAGCGGCACATCTCCTGTTACGGAAATCGATGACCGCTATCATTTAGATCGACTCTATCAAAAATCCGAGGATCAAACGCAGCGAATAGAGGACTTTTGCACAAAAGAACTGTCTATCTATAACAGAAAATGGCAGATGCACGGGAAAAGCTATATTCATTACGGGATGTGTAATATGTACGTGCTGCCACTATATGATTTGCATTTAGTTGAACAAATGGAAGAAGAACGGTTAAAGCAATATATTTTAAGCAAGTCTAGCGAACCCAAACACTATTGTTTGGACGAGGAAAGTACGGTGATGCTGCATACACCGTTTGTTAAAGCCTCTTATTCAGCGGAATCCATCATTTTTCGAAGCACAGATGTGATTGATGCGTATGATAAAACAATTGCGTGGGAGCAGTTTTATAACGGATCAGCTAAGTTTCATATTCCTATTCCGTACATGGAAGAATCAAAACAAATTCATGACGTATTAAAGTCAAGTATTTCAAGCTACATCGATGAGACGATTTTTGAGCAGTTTCAATATATAAACGGACCCTTTTTTCTCACATCTTTAATCAGCTGCATCGGCGGCTACATCGATTGTATGATGGAATTAAAAGCAGAACTGGAAGACATGATTATTGTCATTGACTTAGAGAACGTTCGAAACGATGTGCTTTACTTTCCGCATGAGCAATTTCAAACATTTCTGGAAGGAGAAGGGCTCGTCTTTTCAGATAAAAAGCAATACCGATTTAATCGATCATTTAAAACGACAAAATTAGGAGGGAATTTGGAGCTTCTTGCCTACGTTGATTATATCGTGACAGCGTTTGGCCTTTCAAAAAACCAGTCCATTGACTTCCTTAAACACTCGTTAAATCAAGGATAAAATATACAATTTTTTGACAATAACTAAAAAAATGACAAAAGTAAAAAAAAGTATGATAATATCTTTCGTAAGTAATGAGCAAGTAAAGAAGAGAAAGGGGACTCTTTTTTACGGATGCCGTTGCTAGGTAGGGTTAAACATAAGGGGAGAAAAGGCAATGAAAAAAGCGACATCCATACTTCTAATTGTCCTAGCACTGGCTGGGTTAGGAGGAGTATGCGCTGCTTATTACCATCTGGAGCAGCAAAAGCAAACGGAAGAAATGACGTATGAACAGAACTACATAACCGTAAGAAATGCATGAAAAAACCAGCCGATCGGCTGGTTTTTTTGGGTTTCAAGTCATAGTAAGTAAAATAAAGATTTTGCTTGTTCAGTTTTTTTAAATAACTCCAATGATGTATAGACGCAAAATAGAAAGCCAACGCTTGAAAAAACAAAAAACAAGCGGAGAAAAGGGCGTTTTCTTTGAATGCGAAAGTACGTAAAAACAACGAGTGAACATACAAGCAGTACGCTCATAGCAGCAAATCGAATCGCGAGGTCTGCTAAATCATCAACCGTACGCTGAAACAATTTTAGCGTTTCATCGTTCAAATCAGTCTCAGGAATGTTCGTTTTGTCTTGCTGATTTAACACCCCTACATCCCATTTTTCTCGACTATAATCATGAGAAACCGTGTAGTAAAACGGACCAAGCTTTTTTTCATCTGCACCGTCGTCAGCAAGTGCTGAAGCTGGATGCATGAATGCTAGAACAAAAAATAAAAAGCTCCACTTTCTCATTACCAAAGCCTCTTTCTAACTCAGACTATCTCCCATTATAAACCAAAAATTTTTATGTTTCCATCATCCCTCTTTCCTATTTCCATTTCTATATATAAAGTGAAAGGGGGAATAAAAGATGGCAGAAAAAATTCAGCATTCAAGCCAGCTTCGCTTAGTATTAGAACAAGGAATAAAAGAGGATGGAAAACCCGATTTAAAGACCAAATCCTATATGAACATTCAGCCTGGAAGTTCTGCAGATGCACTCATTACAGCAAGCGAAACCATTGCCAGCCTGCAGTCGCTGCCGCTTGTTGAAATCAACGAAGTTGTCACGTTTTCACTTTTAAAATAAGAAAAGAGGTAGAGTATGAAAACTTTAACGATGCAGTTTTTAAATGAGTCACAAAAAGCAGTAAGTCTATCGATTGAATCACCAAAAGATACGTTAGACGCAGCAGCCATTGCAGCAGCAATGAACGCGCTGATCGCAAGCGATGTCTTTACTTCAAGCGGCGGAGCGCTCGTTGGCAGAAAAGGCGCCCAAATTGTCGAGCGAAATGTAACCGAATTTACGATTTAAAAATGAAAGTCCTTCCACTTCGGTGCGAAGGGCTTTTTTAAAAGGAGAGAGGAAGATGACAGAGTGGTTTACGCTTATCTCAGACGTTGGTTTTCCCGTTGTGGTGACGCTTTATTTACTTCACCGAATTGAAGCCAAGCTCGATACAGTTGTGCTATCCATTCAGCATTTAACCGACGAAGTAAAAAAGTGATTATGACAATTGTAAGGCAGTTGTCATGGAAAAGTTGACGGATTTAACACCTCACACTACAATTAGTAGTGTGAGGTGTCAAATATGAAAATTGAAAAATTCAAATTTAATGAAACCGGCCTTAATCGCTTTTTTGGCCCGCTGGAAGCAAAAATTATGACGGCTTTATGGGACGGAAGTGAAATGTCCATTAAAGATGTGCAGCACGTGCTTGAGAAAGAAAAAGCAGTGAACTTCAACACCGTTATGACCGTTATGAATCGATTGGTGGAAAAAGGCGTGTTGCAAAAGCGTTTAAAAGGACGTACGTCGATGTATCAGCCGATTCTTTCTAAAGAGGAATTTATCGACGCTCAGTCGAAAGAGTTAACGCACGAATTGATCGACGAATTTGGCTCGCTTGCTGTTACTCATATGCTTGATGCGTTAGAAGAGGTCGATGATTCACTGTTAAGCATGCTCGAATCAAAAGTCAAACAGTTAAAAAAGGATGAATAATCAATGAATCAAGGAATACTAAAGCGTTCTAAGCTTATTTTTAACCTGTGCTTTTTTATTGCCGTGACGTTGCTTATGCAAATGGGCATGTATGTGCTGCATTTGCTGTTTGGATGGAATTTATCGTTTAACTTAATTTTACTTTGTAACAAAGTAGCCCACTTTTTCGGCTTGTTTTTTATTGAATACATGCTGAATGCGGTTATTTTTCATACGATGTTTGTACTGTTCATTAAAGCTGTAAAGCAAGTGATTCAAATGCGGAAAGTCCGTAAAATGATTACGAAGCTGCGAAATGAAACAACAACGGCTCGCCTGCAAAAAGCGTACGGAAAGAATGTAACAGTTTTAACAACAGATCAGCCTATTGCATTAACAATGGGGTTGTTTACACCGCACATCGTTCTGTCTACCGGATTGCTCTCAGTGCTTGATGAAAATGAACTAGAAGCTGTTGTTTACCATGAGCAGTCACACGTTGCAAACAAAGATCCGCTCAAAACATTTTTACTCAGCACGCTTGCTTCTGCATTATGGTATATTCCGTTTATTAAATGGAGCCATAAACGTTTCAAAGTCATGCGTGAAGTGCTGGCTGATCAAGATGCCATTGTGAAAAATGGCACATCTGCTCACATCGGCAGCGCCCTTTTAAAAATGCTTAAAACGGGACAGACAAGTCTTTCGTGTGCGCACGTATCGTTTGCTGATACGTCGGTTAATTATCGCATTCAATATATTTTAAATCCGGAAACGAAAATGCCGATGCAGCCTCCTGTTATTTTAACGCTGACGTCGCTATACGTGTTTTTTATTTTGTGCGCGCTAATTTTTACAGCTCTAACAGCTTTGTAAGTTTGTAAGAGAGAAAGAAAAGAAGGAGATGAGATTGTGTCAAAAGCAAAGAAAAAGAAAAAAGTAACGCCCAATCAGCAAACGTCCTCAAGCAAGTGGATTTTTTGGGTGATTGGAATTATTGCGGTCTGTATTTTAGGATTAATCGTCCTTTCGAATATGTCAAAGGGCGGAGGAGATGAAAAGGCCGCTCTTACATATGATAATCAGCCGTATCTTGGAAAAGAGTCAGCTCCGGTAGAAGTGGTAGAGTTTGGAGATTACAAATGCCCGGCTTGTAAAAACTTCACGGAATCTTTTTTCCCGCTGATTCAAAAAGATTATGTGGATACAGGTAAAGTGAAATTCTACTTTATGAACTATGCGTTTATCAACAACGACTCCTCTCGTGCAGCAGAGTTTGCCGAGACGGTATACAAAGAGCTTGGGAACGATACATTTTGGAAATTCCATGAACTTCTTTATAAAAAGCAAAACGCAGCGGATGAAAAGAAAGATGTCTTAACGGAATCTTACTTAGAAGATACGCTGAAAGAAGTATCTAGCGATGCCGATGCGAAAAAAGTAGCGAGTGCTTTTAAAGACGGAAAAGGAAAAAATGCGTTTGATCAAGATATGAAGACAGCCAATGATTTAGGCATTACGGGTACACCAACGATTTATGTAGGCGGCAAAAAATTTGAAGGAAAAACAATCGATGACTTTGATCAAATGGTCAAAGATGCGGCTAAGGAGAACAAATAATGAACAAGTCTTTGGTTTTCGGGTGGATTACAGCGCTTATCGCGATGCTTGGAAGCTTGACGTTTAGTGAAGTTCTTCACTTTATCCCGTGTGAACTTTGCTGGTATCAGCGAATTTTAATGTATCCGCTCGCGATTGTGCTAGGTGTAGCCGTGTACCGGAATGATACGTTCATCTACAAATACGTTCTGCCGTTTTCTGTGATTGGTATGACGCTTTCAGGCTATCATTATTGCCTGCAGAAGATACCGGCTCTTAAAGCATTTGAAACGTGTACAAGCGGTGTTCCTTGCTCAGGTCAATATATTAACTGGCTTGGGTTTATCACCATTCCTTTTTTAGCGTTTATCGCGTTTACCATCATTACGATTATGATGCTTGTTCTTCGCAAGCAGACGAAAAAAGCTTAACCTCCGGGTTAAGCTTTTTTGTGTGAAAACAAAAAAAGGCCCGCTTACAAGAAGCGGGTGCAAATAGGGTACATCTATGAAAAATGATGAAATTGTTTTGACAAGAACAGTATATAAAAGAAAAGTGAAAAAACGGTGAAAAGAGAAAAGCTTTTTTGAAAAACAAGGAGAAAAATATGTTTTTCTTATAAAAAAAGCCCCGCTCACAAAAAGCGGGGAATAAATAGGGGTCATTTATGAAAAATGATGAAATTGCTTTGACAAACTTAGTATACAAAAGAAAAGTGAAAAAACGGTGAAAAGATGGAAGCTTTTAGAAAAAATAAAAAAAGACCTGCTTTTGGGAAACAGGTCACTAGAAAGGGAGTAAAACTATAAAAAATATGCTAATTGGCTTTACACATACTATCTTACCGCCCAATAGTGAAAAAACAGTGAAAAGAAACATCAAACAAAAAAAGACCTGCTCTGGGGAAGCAGGTCTTCACAAAGGAGTAAAACTATGAAAAAAATATGCTAATTGGCTTCGCAAGTACTATCCTATACCTTTATGGTGAAAAAATGGTGAAAAGAGAAACGGGATATAAAAAAGACCTGCTTTGGGGAAACAGGTCTTCAGAAAGGGAGTAAAACTATGAAAAAAATATGCTAATTGGCTTCGCAAATACTATCCTATACCTTTATGGTGAAAAAATGATGAAAAGAGAAACGGGATATAAAAAAAGACCTGCTCTGGGGAAGCAGATCTTCAAAAGGAGTAAAACTATGAAAAAAATATGCTAATTGGCTTCGCAAGTACTATCCTATACCTTCATGGTGAAAAAATGGTGAAAAGAGAAACGGGATATAAAAAAAGACCTGCTTTGGGGAAACAGGTCATTAGAAAGGGAGTAAAACTATGAAAAAAATATGCTAATTGGCTTCGCAAGTACTATCCTATACCTTTATGGTGAAAAGATAGTGAAAACGATATTAGGATATAGCTCCTATTTTTCCATATTATAGATTCATTTCTCTTTAATAGGGTATACGTTCATTAGAATCGATATAAACTTAAAGAGCTGCCAGGGAGGTATATATATGGAAAAGAAACACGAAGCAACTGCAAATCAGCGCGTGGTTCATCGCACTCGAAATAGCTGGTCAGGCTTTTTGTTTGGCGTAGGGTTAGTTGCTTTTATTGATGAAGCAGTGTTTCATCAGCTGCTTCATTGGCATCATTTTTATGATAAATCCACAACGGCCGCTGGTTTAGTGTCGGACGGTTTGTTTCATGCATTCAGCTGGTTCGCTACAATTGCATCACTTTTTATGGTGGCAGATCTAAGGCGCCGAGGCGGCTGGTGGGTGAAAAGGTGGATAGGAGGAGTATTGCTTGGAGCCGGGGCGTTTCAGCTTTATGACGGGACCGTGCAGCACAAGCTTATGGGACTTCATCAAATCCGGTACGGAGTGAAGATCGCACCTTACGACATTACGTGGAATGTACTTGCATGTTTGATGCTGCTTATTGGCATCATGTTAACATGGTTTACACGTAAACAAGGTGCACATCATGATTAAATATGAAGTATTGTCTCAGCTTTTATTAGCCCTGCCTTTTGTCGCTGCCTTTTTTTTATACATGTGGGCTGTAGCTTCTTCGAATGCAACGTATAGAAAATGGTCATTATATAGGACGTCCAGCTGGACACTTGGTATTTTATGCGCCATATTTTCTGTAGCCGGACCGCTCGCAGCCCGTGCTCATATGGACTTTACTGCGCATATGACGGGGCATTTGCTTTTAGGTATGCTAGCTCCGCTTTTAATGGCGTTAGGAGCACCTCTTACGCTGCTGCTTCGCACGCTTCCGGTTCATGCAGCCAGAAAAGTGTCAAAACTTTTAAAAGGACGGTTTGTTCGGTTCATCAGCAGTCCAGTGACAGCTTCTGTTCTTAACGTAGGAGGACTTTGGATTCTTTATACAACAAGTCTGTATGGCATGATGCATCACTCTTTTTTCGTGCATGTCGCTGTACATATTCACGTGTTTTTAGCCGGCTATTTATTCACCGTATCGATGATTTCAATCGATCCTTCGCCGCATCAAAAAACTTTTACGCACCGAGCGTCCGTATTGGTTGTTGCTCTTGCCGCTCACGGTATTTTATCAAAATATGTGTACGCTCACCCGCCTATGCACGTCTCGGCGGAAGGGGCGCAGCAAGGGGCTATGCTGATGTATTACGGAGACGATTTAATCGACTTATGTTTAATTGTGCTTCTTTGTTATGAATGGTTTAAGCGGGTTCAAAAAGTATCTCTTATATAAAAAACGCGCAGAAAGCATGGTGCTTTCTGCGCGTTTTTTTAGTGAATGTTTCGTTTTTTAAAGCGTCCTCCGCGGACTTCGGTAATATCTGCAACGGCTAAAAAGGCAGTAGGGTCAAAATCTTCAACAATGGTTTTTAGCTTTGATTCTTCAAGGCGCGTAATGATGCAGAAAATCACTTTTTTATCATCGCCCGTATAAGCACCTTCACCGTGCAAATAGGTAACGCCTCGACCTAGACGCGCATTAATCGCATCGCCGATGTCATCAGAATGATCACTAATAATCCAAGCTGATTTTGATTCTTCCAATCCTTCTACAACCGTATCAATGGCTTTAGCTGCAATGATGTAAGCAAGGATGGAATACATGGCGCGGTCCCACGTGAACACAAATCCCGCTGCTCCTAAAATGAAGAAGTTGAAAAACATCACAATTTCTCCTACAGAAAACGGAATTTTTTTACTGATTAAAATGGCAAGTATCTCCGTGCCGTCAAGCGCTCCGCCGTAGCGAATTACGAGTCCAATTCCAATTCCAAGAATAATCCCTCCAAAAACGGTAGCAAGAAGAACGTCTGCGGTAAACGCGGGGACTTTATGAAACATAGAAGTTAAGATGGATACAACCAGTATGCCAAAAATAGTGGAAATGGCAAATGTTTTCCCCATTTGCTTGTACCCGATAAATACAAACGGAAGATTTAGTACAAAAAGAAAGATTCCTAGATTTACCCCGGTAATATGCGAAAGCATGATGGAAATACCGGTAATTCCTCCGTCAACAACGTGGTTTGGAACAAGGAAAATCTCAAGTCCTGTGGCCATGAGCAGGGCACCGATCGCAATAGCGATGGCCCTTCCAAATACCTGTCCCTTGGACAGCTTTCGGTGCTGAATTTTCGCTTTTTCGAGTTCTGTCATTTGCATGTCTCCTTTGATGTCTCCTATGTATTTCTCACTTTAGAAAAGTGAAACTATCTTTAATTATACCTTACTATGCACAATTAGTGGGGATAGACGGCTTAATTACTTGTTTCACCATATAAAAAAAGCCTGCTTCAGAGTCATAAGCAGGCTTTTTAAGGAGTAAAACGATGAAAAAAGATAGTTGGCTTCACGGCTTTAACTATATAGAAACTTGATGAAAAAACAGTGAAAATGCCGGCATGTGCGCCAAGAAAATCGGGGATACTAGTTAAAAAAGCCAAAAGGAGATGACGAAATGAGCGTGTGGATGATGTATAATCACTTGATGCATTCGCAAACCTTTTTAAGCAGCGTATTAATTAGCGGTATTCTTCTTGTCAGCGGAGGATTTGTGTACGGCAGAATAATGAGCAAAAAGTGAACCTAATATTGCCACGGATAGGTTGTTGATGGAAGATGCTCACTAGTAGCTTGGTTAATGTTATACTTGCTCCATAAGTTTAGCGTGGAGGTGTCAGCATGAGCAAGCATCATGATTTAACAGCATCATACGGAGAATCGTTAGTGACGTGTGAACATCAGTTTGAAGCTAGCTATTACTATCATCAAGTGCGCGAACAGTGCATGAATCACATTCATGAAATAAGCAAAGCGGTAGATGAATTCACCGTTGATTTTACAGATGAAAGTTTGAAAATATTAGAGCTTCTTTACTATGATCTAGAAGACAGCAATTGTTTTGACTATTTTTCGATGACAAAAGAAGAATTCGAAGAGTGTATGGGCGTATACTTTGGTGAGGTGGTTACGTCTACTATTGACGAAGCGCGCTGGGTTGTGAAAGAATATCCGCTTATGGAAAACAAGTATGTGACCGGAATTGAAAAAGGGAATCTTTCACTCATGTTTCCCCACGGCTTTTTTAACCATAAAGAGCGTCATCCAGAGTGCGTTTTTACTCTTTATCATTTATATAAACAGCTGCAAAAATAGGAAAAGGTGAACATAAGTTCACCTTTTTTATTGTCCCAGCTTTATGGGAATATAAATATCCATTTCATATGTATCACTATATAAATTGTTGTGTATAGCTGTATTTACAATTTCAAGAGCAGGACCTTCAATCATGCTGTAAGGAGAGTTCGGCAGCCATTCATTCCAGATGCTGTTGTACGTCGACCCGAGCGATGTAATGGGACCTCTGTGTTTAAACTGCAGGTATGTAAACGAAGGAAACGTATGAACGCTCATACCATTTGGAATACAAGCCGTATCAGCCACTTCTGTCCCTGCAATATAAAAATAATTTTCTTTTTTCGGAGCCATGCAAATGCCTGTAATCATATGAGGTTCTTTTGAAGAGCTAATCATTTCTTTTTCTTTAAGTATTTGCTTCAAAAGATTCTCTTTTTGATACTCTCCGTTTTTTGCTATGCCTATCACTGAAAATCCTTCTTTATATACAACTTTACCTTGCATAATCCACCTCGAATTTTTCAAGCTCTAGCTTTTATTCTATCAATCATAAATTACTTTACCGTGATTGTAACATAATCTTAAGTAGATATCGATGCAGAAAATGGAACATTACAGGAGACAGCTTTTGTGAATTAAGGAATAGTTTAAGTAAGCTGGTTGATGGAGGTCTTTGAACTCCTAGTCATGTAAATTTAAAGGTAAGTATATACTTTATTACCCTATAATTTATATAACTAAGAGGAGGGAAAGTAATGGGAGACGTGATTCAAAGCCAGCTGAATATATTTTCATCGCAGTCTCAAAGCGTACAGTCGTTGACTTACGGCTCTGAAACAAGCATTTTAACTGTAAATGCTGAGACGAAAAAAAACAATCAGAAGATGAAAATAGATGGGTTTGCTACAATTGAAGCAAACATTCCTCTTGGATTAACTAGTTATCAATACGGGGTAACACTTAAAGTATATAGAAATTCTCAGCTTTTGTTTTCACAGAATTTACAGCAGGGAGCTGCAGCCGTTTTAACACTATCATTTACTCAGCAAAACGCTCTTTCTTTTACGTGGGTAGATACAGTAACATCAATTGGTACGTACACGTACTCAATCAGAATGGAATTTTTTATCCGGTCTTCAACTGGGGTGACCGTTCAAACGACTACCCGTGCAATTGCGATTACTACATAAAAACAGCGCCATAATTCTGGCGCTGTTTTTTTACTGATGCAACACTTTATTTATATAACGTTTATGAAGAGTAAATCCGGGAAACTCCTTAATATAAGTCAAAATGGTAGCTAAACCAGTAGTCGTCCTGCACATTCTTTGTGTTTGAAGCGACAATATGCTCATGACCTTGTTCATCCGTGGCAATCCAATTATAGTTGATATCCATTTTAATCGGATACATATTGCCTTTTTTAAACAAAATAACGGGGGGAGTTACTTCAACAAACTCGTTTAGTTTTTTAACAACATTTTCTTTACAGCGAATTAGCTCCATGTCTTTTTCTCCTTCGGTGTTATTGCACAATCATATTTTTTGCGTTGTGCACAATATATAATTTAAAATAACAAAGGTAAGTTTAGCACATTTTACAAAAAGCAGAGAAATAAAAAGGAGCGATATCGATGAATGAACAAATTTTATTAGCAGAACGCCCAAAAGGAATGCCAACAAAAGATACATTTAAATACGAAAAAATTGAAATGCCTACAGCAAAAGAAGGCGAGGTACTTGTTCAAACACTGTATCTTTCTGTTGATCCGTATATGAGAGGACGCATGAACGATACAAAATCATATGTTCCTCCATTTGAGCTAAACGCACCGCTTGCAGGCGGCATTGTAGCACGCGTAACGGAATCAAAATCAGATCGCTTTAAAGAAGGCGATATCGTGACGGGTATGCTTCCTTGGAAACGCTATTCAGCTGCAGAAGCAAAAAACTTACAGAAAGTTGATCCAGAGCTAGCGCCAATTACAACGGCTATCGGGGTTCTTGGTATGCCTGGTCTCACAGCTTACTTTGGACTGCTTGAAATTGGTCAGCCAAAAGAAGACGAAACAGTAGTCGTTTCCGGTGCAGCAGGTGCTGTTGGATCTGTTGTTGGTCAAATCGCTAAAATTAAAGGCGCACGTGTTGTCGGCATCGCAGGTTCTGAAGATAAAATTGCTTATTTAAAAGATGAGCTCGGATTTGATGAAGTAATTAATTATAAAAAAGGAAATGTAAAAGAAGCGTTGAAAGAAGCGTGTCCTAATGGCGTTGATGTTTACTTTGAAAACGTCGGTGGAGAGATTTCAGATGCAGTCGTTAGCTTATTAAATAAATTTGCGCGCATTCCGCTTTGCGGCCAAATTTCACTGTATAACTTAGAAAAACAAGACGTTGGGCCACGTGTTCAAACACCTTTATTAATTAACAGTGCGTTAATGAAAGGCTTTATCGTAGCCGACTATGCAGACAAATTCCCTGAAGGCATTAAGCAGTTAGGCGAATGGGTGCAGCAAGGGAAAATCAAGTACAGCGAAAACGTTGTAGAAGGTTTTGAAAATGTACCTGAAGCGTTCCTTGGTTTATTTGAAGGAGCAAACTTAGGAAAACAACTTGTAAAAGTAGCAGAATAAGCGTAAAAACCGTGCGGGATCATTCCCGCACGGTTTTTTTACATGGTTGAAGCCGTTTGTTGTTTCGCTTCTTCTTCCATATGTTCACCAGTTCGTTCGATTGGCGAGCGTTTGTGATAGCGTCCAAGCAGTCCTGTCATGATGAAGATACCGATTAACGAATAAAGAACCTGAACTACGCCGAATACCACAGTTGCAGAGCCTACAATCAACACATCTGTCAAAAGCATTGTTTTACCTGGATTGACGCCAAAGCGTTTATCAAGAAACACGCATAGCATGTTGATGCCGCCAAGAGAAGAGCCGTGGCGAAACAAAAAGATTAGTCCAATGCCGACAATAATGCCGCCCAAAACCGCGGCTACAAGCGGATGCGGAAGCGCAAATGAAAAGTTGGCAGCTAATAAATCGGACATCACTGACATCAGGCTAACGCTGATGAAGCTTTTTATCGTAAACTGCAGTCCAATTTGTGTAAGAGCCATAAAATAAAACGGTAGATTGATAATAAAGAACAATACCCCAAATGAAATACCGGTTAAATGCTGCAGCACGATGCCAAGTCCTGCCGTTCCGCCAATAACGAGGTTAGAAGCGGTTAAAAATTGAATTCCGATGGCAACGCATAAGCAGCCAAAGGTAATCCATCCCCATTGTTTTACGTGATTCATATCTCCATCCCCTTTTGTATATTTATACAATACTTTCGATAGAAAACACCGTCTTTTAATTCACAAAATCTATTTTACTATATATCTTTTCAAAAAAAAGCACTTTTGTGAGAGAATCTAACACAAGATAAAAAGTTAGATAATTCAGATTTATTAAGTTGTTTTGGGGCAAATTAATGATAAATCGATATGTTTCTAAAAAAAGATTAAAAAGAAAGAATGAGAAAAACGGATTTTGGAAAATGTATAAACAAATATTTGGATAATGGTTAAAAAAAGGGAGAAAACATTAGTTAAAACGAACTATTTAACTTTACACTTAAAATATTATTCGTCTTTATATTGATTTTTTGTGCATTTAAGGTAATATATAACATTATTAGAATGAAAATATGTAGAGATGGAAGTGGATGCGAAATGAATAAGAAATTATCAGCGTTGACAGGGGTGGCTGTACTTGCTTTTTCACTGACGGCATGTGCCCCTCAGCAGGAAAAAGAAGTGTCTGCTGAGAAAAAAGAACCCACTCAACACCTAGCTGATCAGCAAATCATGGCGGACGCTTGGTATCAAACATCCGGCGAAATGAAAGCTTTGTATTACCAAGGTTACAATACGGGCAAGCTGCGTTTAGATGAGGCGCTTGCAAAAAGTACCGATAAAAAGCCTGCCATTATTTTGGATTTAGATGAGACTGTGCTTGATAATAGTCCATTTCAAGCATCAGCAATCAAAAGCGGCAAAGGATTTCCTTATAAGTGGGATGAGTGGGTGCAAGCAGCAAAAGCGAAAGCAGTACCAGGTGCTGTTGATTTCTTGACGTATGCGGAGCAAAAAGGCGTAGATATTTACTATATTTCAGGCCGTACAACTTCTCAGCTTGAGGCAACAATTAAAAACTTAAAGAATTTACATATTCCTCAAGCAACCAAAGACCATGTGCTATTAACGGGTCCAAAAGATGAAGGAAAAGAAACGCGCCGTCAAAAAGTAGCGACAAATCATAATGTAGTTCTGCTGTTTGGTGATAACTTATCTGATTTTAGCGGCTTTGATAAAAAGTCCATTACTGATCGAAATAAGCTTGTAGAGGAGCAAAAAGAAGCGTTTGGCCAAAAGCTAATCGTATTTCCAAATCCAATGTATGGAGATTGGGAAGGAGCTATTTATAACTACGACTACTCAATTTCGGACAAACAAAAAGATAAGCTTCGCCGCGAACAGCTTCAGTATTTCAATTGAAAAATAGGTTGAAACATAACGAAATCGCTCCAATCAAAAGGCGAACAAATTGGATACATGAGCTGAACCGCTTGTTACACCGCTGTTGATTTCCGTACAAGACTTCGCTTTCCGCGGGCGGCCGATGAGCCTCCTCGTCGCTTTTCTCCTGCGGGGTCTCATCTATTCCGCTTTTCCCGCAGGAGTCTTCGTCTCGCCCTCCAATCAACAGCTGGTAGAATGAAACCTATGTTCACCATCACAATAAAAAATCCGAACGAGGTTGATTCTTCATTAAGAATCAACCTCGTTTGGATTTCTCTTCAACTCACATATTGTTGTCCCAGCTTCTTTTAATCTTTTTACTATACCCTATTTAAACGATAGCTTGTCCAAATGATCCTGCCTTTTAAGAAAGAAGCCAAGGAGCATAAGGAGCTTGCTTCCACTCGTGTTTCAACATGCCATAAATCACAAGGTCATGGTAGTGATCATATAGGTATTCACCTTCTCTGCAAATGCCTTCTTCTGTAAAACCTAGGCGCGCAGGGATGGCTTTACTTTTTTCGTTATTAACGCCGCAGCGTATTTCGACTCGGTGAAGGTTTAGCGTATTAAATGCATAGTTCAGGCATCCGTGTACGGCTCTTGTCATAATACCTTTTCCTTGAAAATCATGTCCAATCCAATAGCCGAGACTTGTACTTTTGTTTCCCCAATTAATTCCGTGAAAACCAATCATCCCGGCGATTTCTCCGTAGTACCGAATGATGGCCTGGAATCCTTGGTTATTATAATATTGAGCTCTCCATTCAGGGATGAGTTCATCATAGTCAGCAATACTTTGCATGCTATCTACCCATGGGAGCCATTCTTTTAGGTAAGGTCTTGACTCGTTAATAAGAGAAAGCAAGGGGAAAGCGTCAGTTGATTCAATCAAATGCAAACTAACTTCGTCATCAATTTTGTATTCAAACATACGAAAGCCTCCTGTGATGATGGGCCTGCTGAGATAAGCGTAACGTGTAGGCAGTTCTAACATCTAGTTTTTCTTTATTCTACCACAAGTAACAGAAGGGAGAACGAGGAAGTTTAGGCTAAAAGTAAATAACGCATAAAGTCGATAGGATTTTAATGATTAAAAAAATTAATAATTGAAAGCACTTTTATCAATATTTTTACAGAAAAGAAGCATATACAGTGATACAATGGAAGAAGAGATAAGGCGTTGTAAGTATACATACTTTCTAACAAACATGATATTGGATTGATAAAAGCAGGTGGTAAAAACATGGATGTACAACTATTAATAACGGTATTTGCACTCGGGTTTTTCGGGTCATTTTTAGCAGGTATGCTTGGAATTGGAGGATCAGTTGTTTTGTATCCGCTGCTGCTATTTGTTCCGCCTCTTGTAGGAGTGGGAACGTTCAGCGCGCACGAAGTAGCTGGTATAGGAGCCGTGCAGTCGCTGTTTGCGTCTGTTTCAGGAGCTCTTGCTTACAAAAAGGGCGGCTATTTGAATAAACCGTTAATTTTATATATGGGTATCAGCGTCTTAGTTGGCAGTCTCATTGGTTCAACGCTATCAAACTCGTTTTCAGAAGGAATGATCAATTTCATTTACGGCGTGATGGCAACAATTGCTGCAGGATTAATGTTTATGCCCAAAAAAAATAATCCAGCGGCCGATTCATTCGAAGTGACGTTTTCAAAACCTTTGGCAGCAGCTCTGGCGTTTTTAGTTGGAATTTGCGGGGGGATTGTTGGAGCAGGGGGCGCATTTTTACTTGTTCCTATTATGATTACCGTGTTAAAAATTCCTGTGCGCGTAACGATTGCAAGCTCATTAGCCGTGACGTTTATTTCGTCTATGGGAACAACATTTGGTAAAGTAATGACGCATCAAGTCCTTTTGCTTCCGGCGCTTATGATTATTGGAGCAAGCTTACTAGCAGCTCCAATCGGCGCTTTTGTCGGGCAAAAGACGAAGGTAGCGTCACTGCAAGTTATCTTAGCGATCGTTATTACGGCGACTTCGCTGAAAATATGGTTTGATTTACTAATGAAATCTATTCATTAAAAAAAGCTGCCTTTTTAAGGACAGCTTTTTTTATTTTGTTGTTGATGACACAAGGTGAGCGACTAAAATATAGCGTTCAGGTGCTGAACCAACGTAATTAAACGGATAACAGGTGCTGACGGTTAAAGTGGCTCTAGGCTTCGGCACAATAACAGTCCGGTCATCCGCATCAACGATTCGTACTTTGTTCACTTTGTATGTGAAGGTGCCTGCTGCCGTGTTCACCACGAGCGAATCGCCTTCACCCACGTCGCCAAGCTTACGAAAAACCGTATCGCGATGTCCTGATAGAACAGAATTGTCGTTTTGACCAGGCAGCACACTTCCTGCAAAATGACCCACGCCTTTTTCTAATTCATCTTCGTTCGTACCGTGATAAATCGGCAGCTTAGCGTTTAATTTAGGGATATATAATTCTCCCATTAAATCACCGATTTTCGGCTGTTTCGGGTAAGACACATTTGACACTTTCGGCTTTTTTTCCGGGCTAGCAGTACGAGAGTGTACCGTTTTTTTAGCTTCAACAGAAGAAGCTTCAGCAGAAGAGTCTGCTGTTGAAGAATCCTTGCTTTTAGAAACTGAAGCTGCGGCTGGTTCTTCTGTATCCATTGTTTTAAATGCCAAATAGCCTCTTGCAAATTTATAGGCGTTTGTGGTCGTAAACCAAAGACCAAAGCAAATGACGGCGGCTAAAAGGGAAAGAACAATCAACCGCTTTTTGCGATTGATTGTTCTTCTTGTTTTTCTTGGTTCCATTTTATGCACGTCTCACTTTGCGGAAAAGAACAAAGCCAGCGGCTACAAGCACTAATCCAATTAATGTATTTGTTACATAATTAGAAGCCGTTTCCGGAAGTTTTCCGCCTTTAACGGTTTTTTGTACAGCGCCATTCGTTTGTTTCTTTACAGGTTCTTGTTTCTTTTCTACTGCTGGTTTTTGCGCTTGAGCTGGTTTTGCTGCAGCTTCAGCAGATTTTTCCACTTCTTTTCCTGTGTCTGTGATGATATCAGAATTAAACATATCGCCTGTGATCACCATGTCTGCTAAAAATTTACCGTCTGTTGTATAAAGAGAAATTTTTAGACTTGCATTTTTTAATTCTTCTAAGTTGATTAAATCAGTAAGAGAAAGCGGTCTTTCATTTCCGCCTTGTACAAGTGAAAACTTAGCGTCTAAATGGAAGATTGATAGCATTTCTTTATAAATAGACATTAATTCAGCGATTTGATCAGCAGATAATTCTGTTGCTGTATCAAAATCTTCGAATGCCGCTAAGCGCTCGCCTAATTGATCTAAGCGGTTAAGCGTTGCTTCGTTTGAAAGCTCATCTTCTAACGATGTAAAATGTGCTTCAATTCGATTTAATTCTTCTGAAGTTAAGCCTAATTCAGACTGCATAAACGATAGTAAGCCGCTTAAATCTTCTTCGCTTAATAATTCATCATCGTAAGAAGCGTCTTCTTCGTCATATGACTCATCATCTTCATACCAGTCGTCGCCCTCTAGATAGAAGCCAACATCCTCGTATAAATCATCTAGGTACACATAGTCGTCTAAGCTTTGACCGTTCTCTTTTAATAGCGCATTTAAGCTTGTTTTGTCTAAGTAAAAATCTGCATACACATCTTGCACGTTATGTAAGTCAGCTGCAATTGGTTCACCTAAAAAATCTTCTAAATCTGCGATTGTATCGAAGTTTTCAAGACTTTCATCGTACAGTGAAAGCGAATATTCAACGTCGTCTTTGGTTACTTCAAAGCCTCGCGTTTGGCTTACCGATTTTAAATATTTGTTGAAATCTGCGTCAAATGTTGACGCTGCTGCGAATGAAGACGTTGGAAATAAGCCAACAAACAGCAGAAATGATAATAGTATTGCCCCCAGTTTTTTCATCAATTTTCTCCTTTTTTTACGTTTTCTACAAGATTATATAGGAAGAGTTATAAATTTACAATATATACTTATATTATATATACCTTGAATATAGTGGTAATTTAAGGGATTTATAGAACTATATATTTTGAGAACACCGTACGAAAGGGAGTGGAAAGCCCTAGATAGAAAAAGGAGGAAATAAAGAAAAAGGTTTATAATTTTTTTTAACAGAGGCAGAAATATGAAAAAGTATCAAAAAAGAACAGCACTTAGAAGCTGTTCTTTTTGAAATGATATGTAAGCCTTAGCATAGATAGTTGAAATTCGATACCGTTCCGCTTTAGAAAAAGGTGGTTACGAGTTATGATTTTAGTAAGGATAGTGAAGAAAAGTGAGAGCGCGGTTTTGTCAGCTCTATTTTGATTCCTTTTAGCCTTAAACGTTCTACAAACTGTTTGCGTTTTTTTCGCTTTTCATGCGGGGATTGATTCATATTTGCCTCATCCTCCATATTTAGTCAAGTAGCTAACATATCATTATCATAATCAAAAGATGACGGTTACACAATAAACATTCTCAAATATTCACAAAGATTTAAAATTTGTTACATTGATAGTGTACATGTACCCCATTCTCTTTTTTTATAACATCTCAATGTGCTGTTTTTAAATTGAAGTTTTGTAAATCCTGTCGCAGGCTAAAAAACGCGCTGACTTTTATATTTTGATTCACTGTGCTTAAAAGCTATACTAGTAGTGCGTATAGAAAAGAGTAAAACGAATTTTTACATCTCATCTATTCGTATACAAAAAAGAAAGAGGGATTTTGATGAAAACAGAACAGCAGTATTTTGAAGAAGGAAAATCAATTCAAACATATATGAACGACATGAGTACATTAAAAGAGGAAAGCTTAGCTGTTTATGAACAATTTCAGCTTCCTAAAGATGGACTGGCTGACAAATTAAAGGCTCACAAGCTTCACTTCTTAGCGATTACTGAAGATTGGTGCGGAGATGCGATGATGATTAACCCAATCATTCGTAAAGTAGCTGAAGCTGCCGGTATTGATGTGCGCGTTGCACTGCGAGATGCGGACACCGAATTAATTGACCGTCACTTAACAAACGGAGGACGTGCTATTCCGATTATTTTAATTTTTAATAATGAAGGGACGTTACTTGGGAAGTGGGGCCCCCGTGCTCCCGAAGTTCAGCAAATTGTCGATGAGCTTCGTGCCACGCTTCCTTCAAAAGAAGATCCTTCGTTTGAAGAGAAACAAAAAGAAGTTTTTTCTTCGTTACGAACAAGATATAAAGAAGAACCAGCTCTTTGGTCGCATGTTTATAACAGCTTTAAAGAAACGGTTTTAGCAGTTGTGAAATAACTTAAAAAAGCAGGATAAAATGAGCGCTTCATTTTATCCTGCTTTTTTTCTAGCTATTGCAACAAGATCGTTTGTCTATCACTTTAATGGAAAGGCAGCCCTTATGAATGTTAGTGTTCAAATCGCGCACTTTTAATTGAAAAAACGCACAAAATTCTAAAAATAAAAATATTTTTTATTCAAAACGCGTACTTTTTAACTTGATGATGATATAATAACAAATAATAAATGAAGAAAGGAGACGCGTAAATGAATGGAAAAGCTTTCGGCTAGTACTTTTAAGCAGCATTTTTAAAGTTCAAAATGAATTTTATTTTTTAAATTTAATGAAAGCGCTTAATAACTCACTTCTCAGAAAATATAGAAGAAAGGTGTTAGATACATGAATAACTTACATAGAAAAATGGGAACGTTTTCTCTCATGATGGTCGGCCTTGGATCTATTATTGGATCAGGATGGCTGTTTGGGGCATGGAGAGCTGCTCAAATTGCAGGACCCGCAGCAATTGCTTCTTGGATTATTGGAATGGTTGTTATTTTATTTATAGCTCTTTCTTACAGTGAACTAGGATCGATGTTTCCAGAAGCAGGAGGTATGGTTAAATATACGCAATACTCGCACGGCTCATTTCTTGGCTTTATTGCGGCTTGGGCAAACTGGATTGCAATCGTATCGGTTATTCCTGTTGAAGCCGTTGCTTCTGTTCAGTATATGAGTTCATGGCCGTGGGAGTGGGCGAAATGGACAGGCAGTTTAGTAGAAAACGGGATTCTTACCGGAAAAGGCTTGGCTATTGCTACAGGACTATTAATCATTTATTTTCTTTTAAATTACTGGACCGTCGGCTTATTTTCGAAAGCTAATTCACTTATTACCGTGTTCAAGATTGTAATACCAGGGCTTACGATTGGTGCTCTTTTATTCGCAGGATTTCACGGAGGAAACTTCTCCTCTGCAGGAGGCGTTGCTCCAAATGGATGGGCAAGCGTTTTGACAGCTGTTGCTACGTCTGGGATTGTGTTTGCTTTTAACGGTTTTCAAAGCCCTATTAATATGGCGGGAGAAGCAAAAAATCCAGGTCGCTCTATTCCGATTGCAGTAGTCGGCTCCATTTTAATTGCAACCGTGATCTATGTATTGCTTCAAATTGCGTTTATTGGAGCGGTAAATCCTTCAGAAATCGTAAAAGGATGGAGCCATCTTAACTTTAATTCGCCGTTTGCGGATCTAGCGATTGCGTTAAATATTAACTGGCTTGTCATTGTGTTATATGCCGATGCTTTTGTATCGCCATCAGGAACAGGTATTACGTATACAGCTACCACGTCACGCATGATTTATGGTATGGAAAAAAATAAATATTTGCCGAATATACTGGGACGAGTTCATCCGCTTTATGGAGTTCCTCGTCAAGCCATGTTTTTTAATCTATTTGTCTCATTCATCTTTTTATTTTTATTTAGAGGCTGGGGAATTTTAGCCGAAATTATTTCTGTAGCTACGTTAATTTCATATCTTACTGGTCCTATCACAGCTATGACGTTAAGAAAAACGGGGACCGATCTTTATAGACCTTTACGTATAAAAGGGTTAAATGTAATAGCGCCTCTTGGCTTCATCTTTGCTTCACTTACTCTTTACTGGGCAAGATGGCCGTTAACTGGACAGGTATTATTTATTATTTTAATAGGGTTACCGATTTATTTTTACTACCAAGCAAAATCAAAATGGAAAGGCTTTGGTCAAAACTTCCGAGCCGGCGTTTGGATGATTGTCTACTTATTATGTATGATGACAATTTCTTGGATAGGAAGTGAAAAATTCGGGGGACTCAATATTATTAAATACGGCTGGGATATGGGTCTTATTGCAATTGTTTCACTATTCTTTTATGCTTGGGCACTTAAAAGCGGATACAAAACCGAGTATTTAAAAGAAGCCATCGACGTTAATAATGAAATGAAAGCAGCGGAAGCACAGACTGCCTCAGCTAAAGAACAGATCATAGAAAAACAAATTAAATAAGTAGTAAAAATGAGGCTGGGACAAAAGTATTTCAGTTGAAGTCAAATGCGAACTATTAATTATTTTTTGATTGGTAGTTCGTGTTTTTTTGTTGTTATGTTGAATAAAGATTTTATATGTATAGCTGGTTCTAGCAGTTAATTGGAGGGCAAGGCGAAGACTCCTGCGGGAAAAGCGGAATAGGTGAGACCCCGCAGAAGCGCAAGCGACGAGGAGGCTCACTGGCCGCCCGCGGAAAGCGAAGCCTTGCACGGAAATCAACTGCGGTGTAACAAGCAGTCCAGCTGATGTATCCAATTTGTTTGTTTTTAGATTAGATTGATTTAGTTATGTGTCAGCCTCTTCTTTTGTGGATGAATTTTATTTTTTTGAATACTAGATGGTAAAAAATGTTATAATGGTTGGCAAAATCATGCAGGGGGAGAACGACTTATGGATATCGTATCAATCACTTCTTTTTTAGGCGTAGCCGCTTTGCTTACGGTTATGCCTGGACCTGATAACTTATTTGTTTTAGCACAAAGCATATCAAACGGTAGATATGCAGGAATCTCGACTTCATTAGGGCTTTGTACGGGCTTGCTTGGTCATATAGCTGCAGCAACATTGGGTCTATCGGCTGTTATCTATCAATCGGCTTTAGCGTTTGCTATTGTAAAATACGCTGGAGCAGCTTATTTATTATATCTGGCTTATAAGACGTTTACAGCAAAAGATTCAGCTCTCGCTGTTGAAAACAAAGAAGCGGTTGAGTACAAGGTGCTATATAAAAAAGGAGTGATTATGAATCTGCTAAATCCAAAAGTTTCGCTTTTTTTCCTTGCTCTTTTACCTCAGTTTGTTAATCATTCAACCGGACACGCCACACAGCAAATGCTCGTTTACGGCGCCGTATTTTTAGTTCAAGCGCTGATTATTTTTGCGTTAATTAGTCTATTTGCAGGGAAAGTAGGGGAGTTTTTGCGAAAATCTCCGGCGCTGTCTAAGCGGCTTAATCTCGTGCAAGGCTCTATCTTTACGCTTATTGGCTTAAAAATCGCTTTTAGTGAGAAATAGCAGAAGATAAGACGGCGAACCTGCTTTTTATCTCTATTAAAAGGCGTTGACATAAGTTAGTTAAAGGGAGATCCGAACGATAAATCCAATTCGTTCGGATTTTTTATGTCTATGGTAAAAGCAGGTTTCATGTATGCAGTTGCTTCTAGCTGGTGATTGGAGGGCAAGGAGAAGGCTCTTGCGGAAAGCGAATTCTTGCACGGAAATCAACAGCGGTGTAATGAGATTCACGCTAGCTCATTTATCCGTCTTTATTTTGTGCTTTAAAACAGCGGAGAATACCTAGCGAAATCCTGCTTTCTTGTGTGAGTTTTTTTGAATGTTTTAAGGGGACGAACCCTTCTTGTCCAATCACATATATATATAGAATGAGAGATAACACATCAGGCAAAGCCGGTGTTAATCACAAGTTCTTTCATATTATGATTGAAAGGAAAGGTTCACATGAAAAAAGTATGGCTAGATGCAGGACACGGCGGTACAGATTCAGGCGCTTTAGGAAATAATTTGCGTGAAAAAGATATTACGCTGCAGCTTGTACTACACGCGCGAGCGTATTTAGAACATAACTATTCCGTAGATGTTCAAGTAACCCGTTCAACCGATGTGTTTGTTTCATTATCAGATCGAGCGAATCGGGCTAATGCATGGGGAGCGGATATTTTTGTTTCTATGCACATTAATGCTGGAGAAGGTACTGGGTTTGAAACGTATCGGTATCCATCACAAGAGGGAAGTCAATCTTCTCTTTTACAAAAAGAGCTGCACACGGAGATTTTACCAACCATGCGCAAATTTGGGACGATTGCAGATCGCGGCTTAAAAACGGCTAATTACGCTGTACTGCGTGAAACAAATATGCCAGCTGTTTTATCAGAAAACTTGTTTATCGATACGACAGCCGATGCTGAAAAATTAAAAAACGCGACGTTTCTTCGAGAAGTGGGCGAAGCACACGCGCGTGGAATTGCTAAGTATTTAAACTTACCTTCTAATGGAGTTACATTCTATACCATTCAATCTGGAGATACATTTTATAGCATTGCAAAGAAGTATAATATCACCGTTCAGCAGCTGCAGGATGCAAATCCTGGCGTAGATCCTGCAAAACTGCAAATTGGTCAGCAAATTGTTCTTCCTGTCACTACGTATACTGTACAAGCAGGAGATACGTTTTATAGCATTGCGAAAAAATATAGCATGACCGTTCAGCAGCTGCAGGATGCAAATCCTGGCGTAGATCCTGCAAAATTACAAATTGGCCAGCAAATTATCATTCCAGCTGTTTAATATCTTTTTTATTTATTGAACTAATCTTACAAGCATATGGGCAAGGTGATGCTGCTGTTCTTTGTCTCCAACCTTCCACAGTTCGTGAAGCAGGTTTTCCTCTCGATTGCGCGGCTCTTCATGTTTGGCAAGGTAATCAGCTACTTTTTGAGCTGTTTTAGCAAGCTGTTCTTCATTCATCCCTAACTTTTCGCCTTTTGAGACCTTGTCTCCTAGATAACTTTTAAATCCTTCGAAGCTAGAGAGAATATCCTCTTTTTTCTCCTCGCTCATAGAATTAATTGCTCCTTCAACTTTTGCTGAATGATTTGTTTCTACAGAATTACTCATAGTTTTTTTCTCCTCTCATGGTTATATTTGGGTGTTAGAAAGCATATTCCCTGAGGATTCAGTAAATAAACGTCCAAATGTGTTATTTTTACATTATGGCGTTTTACAAGGACTTAAAAAGGTGAGGTCAACCGAGATTTTATCAACCAATAGTAAAATGACAAAAAAGACTTTGAATAAAGAAATCAAAGTCTTTTACTAATTTTTATTTTATACTGAAGCATCATACCTGGGGCGTAGGAGTAGGCGGGGCATAGCCTTCCTTATATTTATCATCGATTTCTTGGCGAATGTCTTCGATGCTTTTGCCTTTGCTGTAGTCTACTACAGCTTGAGCCGCTATTTCTAAACAGACGCCGCATTTTGTTCCGTGATCATCCCACGTCACTGCCCCGTTTTCTTTGTTTCCGAAGATAAAACAGTCGTAGTTGTTTTGATGATTAGCTTCTTCTCCACATCCGCAGTAGCAAGGAATGTTTTCTAGTAAGGTTTGATGCTTAGCAGCGGCTGCATAAATAAGCTGCATGTCTTCGGGCTTGTCACTTAGAAAAGAGGGAAGAGTTTCACTATTTTTTGTTTCTTCTCGCTTATCACCTAATGTGTGCTGCTGATGTTCTTTATGTTGTGTTGCTTCTGTACGTTTGCCGCCTGAACTTTCTTTACTTTCGTTTCCGCAGCCGGAGACCATGCTTGCTGCAAGAACAACTGTTATGACCTTTGATTTTATCATCAAAATGTTCATCCTTTCTTCAATTAAAGCTAGACAATAATATGTAGACCTATCATGTTAAACAGGCATCATTCGTCTTTGAAGTCATTCATCAACTTTCTGCAAAATAATTTTCCGATACATACCTTTCAACATGACGCTTGAATTCTCCTTCAAGATAAGCTGATCTCGGCTTGCTTCAAACACATGTTCAAAAGAGAGTCCAATATCCGTTCCTAGTAATTTTACGAAAGGGCGGAATATTTTTTTAGGAAAAGCCGCTGATTTTTTTTTAGTTTCAAATTTATCAAAAATCAGGATAGTTCCCTTAGGCTTTACTACTCTTGTCATTTCTTTTAAAGCTTGCTCCGCATCAGGGACTACGCTAAGAATTAAGCTTGCTACAACTACATCAAACGAAAAAGAGTCGAATGTTAGCTGCTGAGCGTCCATTTGGTGGAAGGTTATAGATGGATTTTTGTATTTATCTTTTGCTTTTTGAAGCATTTCACTGGAATAGTCGATGGCTGTTACATTTACTTCATGAGGAATAAAAGCTAAATCTGCACCCGTTCCAACACCTACAAATAAAATGCGCTGTTCAGATGAAAAGTAGACGTCTTGAAAGACTTTTTTTCTGGCTCGATAAAACATCCCGTTATTAAAAAACGCATCATAAAAAGGAGCCCAACACTTATAAATAAATTGATTCCAGCGGTTATTCACGTAAACCCTCCTAGAAAATAAGCTTTCCAACGCCTGCTGGAAAGCTTATGGATTACATTTAATTTTTCATTTTGAGTAAGCGAAGACTGTTTAAAATAACAAGTAGCGCTGCTCCTGTATCGCTTAAGACGGCAATCCATAGAGTAAGCCACCCTGGGAAGATAAAGGCTAAGGCGATGACTTTAACAATAATAGAAAACCAAATGTTTTGTTTGATGACAGCTAATGCTTTGCGGCTTAGCTTCATCGTATGAGGAAGCTTTTCTAAATTGTCTGCCATGAGAACAATATCAGCTGTTTCCATGGCCGTATCAGTACCAGCTCCGCCCATTGCAATGCCGAGATCAGCAGTTGCGAGGGCAGGGGCGTCATTAATTCCATCTCCAACCATAGCCGTTTGATACCCTTCATGTTGAAGCTGCTGTATGGCTTTCACTTTGTCTTCAGGCAGCAAATCGGCGAAATAGCGGTCTATCCGAGACTGAGAAGCAATCATTTTAGCTGTTCCTTCGTTATCACCAGTCAACATCACAATTTGCTGCATACCGTTTTGTTTGAGGCTTTCTAAAGCAGATACGGTTGTATGTCTGATGGTATCAGCTACGCTAATAATACCTAGAACACTTTTAGCTGTTCCGACAATAATAATCGTTTTACCTTCGTTTTGAAGCTTTTCAATATGAGACCAGCAGTGGGATAGAGGTGTTTCTAAATCTGAGAATAATTTTGCATTACCTGCGTAATAAACCGTTTCTTGAATTGTTGCCTGCACGCCTTTTCCTGTAAGGATTTTAAAATTTGATCCTTGTAAAGAACCGACTTTTTTCTCCTCTGCATAATCCACGATAGCACGGGCAATGGGGTGATTCGAATAGTCTTCAAGCGTTTTTGTTATCGCTAAAAGCTGATTTTCTTCAGCAGCAAGGGAAACAACCTCTGAAACAGCTGGTTTGCCTTCTGTCAGCGTTCCTGTTTTATCAAAAGCAATTGCATTGATTGCACCAGCTTTTTCTAAAAACGTCCCGCCTTTAATGAGCACGCCATTTTTCGCCGCGTTTCCAATCGCAGATACAATGGCCACGGGAGTAGAAATGACTAGCGCACATGGACAAGCCACAACTAATAATTCAAGCCCCTTGTAAAACCAGTCACTCCATGCACCATCAAAAAGGGGAGGGATGACCATAATGAATAAAGCTAAAATAAAGACGATAGGCGTGTAAATGGTTGCAAATTTATCAACAAATGCTTGAGTAGGCGCTTTTTTCTCCTGTGCTTCTTCCACTAAATGAATAATTTTAGAAATCGTCGTATCTTCCACTAGCTTTGTTACCTTAATTTCTAACGATCCGCTTTCGTTAATGGTGCCTGCATAAACCGTATCACCGATTACTTTATCAACTGGAATAGATTCGCCTGTAATAGGAGCTTGGTTGATACTGGATTCGCCGTTTATAATTTCACCATCTAGCGGAATTCGGTCTCCTGGCTTTACGACAATCACAGTGCCGATTGAAATATCTTCCGCTGCTTTTTTAATCAGCTGGCCGTTTTCTTTCACCCATGCTTCAGAAGGAGCTAAGTTCATCAAACCTCGTATCGAGTTTCTTGTTTGTTCAATCGACCTTGTTTGCAGAGCAACACCTAAAGCAAATAGCCAAACGACCGTAGCACCTTCAAGCCATTCCCCAATAACAGCTGCTCCAAGTGCTGCAACGGTCATTAAAACATTCATGTCTAAAGAACGGCTTTTAATTCCGTAATAAGCACTTTTAGCCGGCTTATATCCGCTGACAATCATGGCAATAGCGTAGAGTACAGTTGTCATATAAGAAGCAACTCCTGTATGAGAACCGATAAAACCTAATGCGATGAAAATACCCGAAAAAACAATCGGTCCATTTTGCCCTTTATGGTGCCGCGACTCAGCAGACTGCCTGCTGCTGGTTACTAAAGTAGCGGTATACCCAGCTTTAGATACTTCTTTAATAATGTCATCGGCTTCGTTATCGTGCTCAATTTGTGCTTTTCCCGTTGAAAAGTTAACGCGTACATCTTTGACAGCAGGAACTGTTTTTAAATGATTCACAATCGTGTTCGCACAAGCCGCGCAGTCCATTCCTTCAATCAAATACGTTTTCATTTTTTTATTTGATGGGATAGCCTCAATGTTAAACCCTAGTTTTTCTACTGAGCTTGGAATGAGTGACAGAGCTGACTCACTTGCCGCCGCTACCTGGAGCTTTCCTGTATTATAGTTGAGGGTTACGTGTTGAATATCGTTTAATGTTTTTAAACTTTTTTCAATCGTCGCGGCGCAGGAAGGGCAATCCATTCCATATACGCGGTATGCAGCCGTTTCTTCTATGTCACTGTCGCCTGGTACTATATCGTGATCACTGCAGCAAGAATGCTGGCCTTTATCGGTCGTTAACGCAATCGTATCTGAACAGCAGCTGTGACTGTGTTCATGACTCTTTGTGCCACAGGAAGAAGGCTCTTCAGTAGAAGCGGCTTCTGAAGAAGAGGAGCAGCAGGTCTTGCTTTCAATTTCTGTTGAAGAAGATCCGCTGCAGCAGCTTCCGGTATGCTGATGATTTTTTTTATCTTCGTGTTTCATTGTGTCCCACTCCCTATACGGTAAAAAAAACTTAAATGGTTACGTCTTCTTTTTTAGCAAACATGATATCAATTACTTGTTTAATATGTGCATCTCTTAAAGAATAAAAAGCTAACTTTCCTTCTTTGCGATAATTGGCAATTCCTATATTACGCAGCAGTCTTAAGTGATGAGAAGCAGTCGCAACTGTAGAGCCTACAATATTGGCTACGTCACATACACATAATTCCTCGCCTTTATACAGAGCCAAGACAATTTTAAGCCTCGTTTCATCTCCTAACGCTTTGAACAGGGCAGAAACCCCTTGAACAGCTTCGGCATCGATGGCAGGCTTAATACGATTTACTTTTTCTTCATTAAAACAATAAATATCACAGCGGTCTTTTGGCATGATTTCCTCCTTCATTCAAACGTTCAAATGATTGTTTGTTTATAATATATGTCAATTTTTAAAAATGTTCAAACATTTATTGAGTATTCGGAATTTTTTTCTGAGCAAAACATAAATATAGGAAGAATAAATATGGAGAGTATGCCTATTAGTGTATGTACTCTGTACTAAATGGTGCGGGCGAAAAGAGAATGACTTTACATGCAGAACAAAACAAAAAGCCACCCCTGTAGGTAGCCTTTTAATGATTTTAAAAATGATAGAAATAATGAAATATAGCTTAGACTTTGTTTACTTAATTAGTGTTTTAATCGGTTAAATAATAAATCTGCTGCATTATTTAACACCTTGTCCGATTCTTTTAATCGTTTGTCTGAGTTTTCTAAATAGGATTGAGCAGATAATACAACATCTAACGGATCCTTGACATTCTTCTTCTCGGTACATACTAAATGCCCTACACCATTTTTCCAATGAATCGTGCACTTAAAATTTACAAATGTATCCTCGCTCGTTCTCAAACGCAAATGCCTGATGATGGGGTTAGATGAGGAGTGCTGTGACAGCATCCAGATTGCTTGTTTCCGGTCGTCTTTATGAATAATGCTCCACAGACTGGAGACTGAAGAAAAATAAGAATGTGCTTGACTAGAAAAATGAAGGATTTCACCTTCTTGATTTAATTGAAAGTAAGGAACGGGGATCCATTTAAGTATGTTACTTTCCATCATGCACCTCTCCCAACTTAAGTAATCTCTTTTACCATATCACAATTACCTAATATTTGTATGATTTTTATTATTTTCCCCATGCTTTTCCCCGGTTTAAGCTGTAAAACCTAAAGAACTATTCAGTTTAAAACACTTGAAAAAAGAACGTATGTTCGATAAACTGAAAATTAAAGGAGCGAATTCTATGCGACAGCTACTTCAAGAAAGCTACTCTTCAAAACGACCTGTTGAAATTATTTATATGGACGATAAAGGATGTTTGACACAGCGATTTATTATTGTGTATAAAATTTATCCTCAGAGCGTAAAAGCTTGGTGCTTACTAAGGAACGAGAAGCGAACGTTTAAAATAGAGAATATCCTTTCATGCGGATTCAGCAATAAAAGGAAAAGCAGTTTTAGGCAGAAAGCTCACTCAATTTAAGAGGGGCTTTTTCATATCATTTCCTCTTATGGCGTGTGAGTTATTTTCATACACTATATCCACCAGAAAGGGGAATGAACATGACATTAAACCAAGGAAATAAAACTAAACACATCGCTAAAGGAAGAACGGAAAAAGGTGATATGACAATGCAGGGTGAGAAAAAACAGCATGAAGCACAAAGTACCTCTTTGTCTCATAACAATTGTCGGGCAAACCTTGATGGAGATTAATCTAAAAAAGGAAAGCTTTCGTTTCCGAAGCTTTCTTTTTTGGTGTATATCGCATTTTTAAGTTAACTTGTATTTTTCTGAGCCAATCATAATATAGTTTCTCGCTTCACGTGTTCATACTAAGCTATCTCGCTTCCTTCACTTTTAGAATCATTTTTCTGACGCTTGTGCAACATTAGTTCTAATGTATTACTCATAAGCGAACCTCAGTTTTAACGGGAAAGAAAAGGGGAAATGAAAATAAAAATTCTGCGTTTCTTCATTATAATAAGAAAAAACGATCTGTTTACTAGTATTTAAATCTTTCGAAAAATCAAAATAAATAATGATTGATTTCGTCACTTTATTGTGGTTTCATAATAAAGTGTAAAAAGACCATTTTTCTTTCAGAGAGAAATGAGATAGAGTGCTTCTGTGTTGATTCTTTCTTTTGAATATAGTATACATACAGGGGTATAGAAATTAATTGGGAGGAAAACATGGCGATACTATATATGAGCATAGGTATTTTACTTTTATTAATTTGTTACAGTTTTTATAAACGCTATGTGCCGGTGCAGGGAATAAAAAAAGTGACGACCGCCGACTGTGCTTCTACAACGATTTCGTATGTAGATGTTCGTCATTTTCATGAAATGAAACAAAACCCCTGTCAAAAAGCAATCCATATTCCGCTTCCTTATTTAGAGAGACAGCATGAGGAAATTCCATATAAAGAAGTGGTCGTAATTGTTCCTGACAGCATTTCCCGAAATTTAAGCATTCGGCAGCTCAAAAAACATGGGTATCAGGTCAAGGGATACATGTGTGCGGAAAGATGTGTGTAATAAAAAGAACAGCAAATGACCCTTTATAAGGTTTCCTTTTGGAAATCTGTGATATATAAGCTGAAAGATACCTGTGTCAAAACGGGTATCTTTTTTTGTTATGAAGATGAGAAGGGGGCAGGGAACGGTTTCTTTTGGTTCAACAGCTACTGAGTCTTTTAGCGTATTTTCATGACAAAAGGTTTGAAAAATCCCTTTTGTGGTAAAAAAAAACGTAGTTCTCCTAGTGCATAGACAGAGGTTTAATAGGCAGTTATAATTTAGGCAATTACATAAAAGGGGAGTAAGCTAAGGAAGGTGAATAGATGTGCGAAAGATAAAGCGGTTGCTATTTCTGTTCATTTGTATAGCGGTTGTAATTGTTGCGTATGAGATGATTCGATATCCGATTGAAAACAATGCTGCAAGTGTGCAGCAGCATTTGCGAAATTGGGAGCATAAAGAAAGTATTGATGGTTCTGCAAAGATTACGCTGCAAGATTTTAAACGGGTTGATCACTCTAATACATACATAGCCTTATTCTCCATACCTGGTGATAAAGAAGGAATGGCCGTATTGAAGCAAGGATGGAACAAACGCCTGCGTATTGAAGTCAGTACCAAAATGAGCAATTTAGTGGATTATGATGATATCCATACAAATAAAGGAACATATGCTCTGTTTACAGGAACAAATAGAAGTAAACAAATTGAGCGAGTAAAGGCGGCTTTGGTGCACGATACATATACAATTGATGCCGCGGTCCCAAAAAGTGATTATTTTGTGCTGTATGAAAAGATACCGAGTCATATTAAGCATCCGTTTCCAGCAACGACAACGCTGCTGGATAAAGCAGGGGATGATATCACCGTTAAAGAATTTATGGATCAGGAGCTGCGTGAATAACACGCAGCTTTTTTCTATAATAAAAGCTTTTTAAAAAAATTCACGTTTTGTTCATATTTTCGAAAGAAAGAATTTTAAGCAAAAAAATCAAATATTTGCTACAAAGTAAAGGGGAATTAACGGGCAAAATAAGTTTCATACAGGGCGTCACATTTTCTTTGAAAATTTGTCACAAAATATTCAATTATGTCGATGTGTATTGATATATCAATGTTGAAGCGAACATACAAAGCTAATTTTGCAGTTATTCCTAAAGAAATAGTTAAGAAATGGGAGCTGAATCCTTTTATTTACATTTATTCATACCAAATTATGTGATAGAATATCGCAAGGTTGAAGCACTCTAACCCCATTGGTACAGTCACTATATTAGAATATTTTTAATATAAAAAAATAAAGCAAAAGGGACGAAAAAAATGTCATTTTGTATTACAATAGTAGTGGCCTACAAATAAGGGGGAAGAGAGTCTGTATAAAAATGTCGTTATCTAGCGAAAGATAGCGCATTTTGAATGTTCATCAATATAGGCTTCGCATCATGTGTTGTTAGAAAGGAGAGTTTTAAGTGAAACCAAAAAAAGGATTTTGGAAGCTAGTAGGTTTACTATCTGCGCTTTCACTAGTATTTTTGAGCGGTTGTTCAAAGCTTGCTGTATTGAACCCGCAAGGTCCTGTTGCAAAAACGCAATCTGATTTAATCATTTGGTCTATGTGGATGATGTTGATCGTGGTTGTTGTCGTATTTGCTATTTTTATATTTGTTCTTGTCAAATATCGTGAAAAACCTGAAAACATGGACTATGAGCCACCTGAGCAAGAAGGTAACTTAAAAATGGAGGTTATTTGGACAGCATTCCCAATCATCATCTTAATTCTATTAGCAGTGCCAACTGTTAAAGCGATCTATTCTGCAGAAGAAGTACCGGCAGAATCAAAGGATAAAGATCCAATCGTGATTCACGTTACATCTGCAAACTGGAAATGGATTTTCAGTTATCCGGAACAAAATATTGAGACGGTTAACTACGTAAACATTCCAGCGGATACGCCAGTGAAATTTGAGTTAACAGCTCAAGGGCCTATGAACTCATTCTGGGTACCAGAACTTGGCGGACAAAAATATTCGATGAACAACATGTCAATGCCATTATACTTAGAAGCTGATAAGCCTGGTTCTTATATGGGACGTAGTGCTAACTTCTCTGGTGAACATTTCACTCAAATGCAGTTCGAAGTTCAAGCTCAAACGGACAAAGACTTCAAAGAGTGGGTTAGTGACGTAAAAGGTACAGCTGGTAAATTGACTGAAAAGAAATATGATCAAATCCTAAGCCCGGGCGTTGTTGGTCGTCAAACTTACAACGGTACACATTTAAAATGGATTGACCATGCAAAAGATGTATACATTCCTGGCAAAGAGCTAGAACGTGGTACAGGACATGATCACAGCAAGATGAAAGAAGACGAAAAAACGAGTAATGAAGAAATGGAAAACATGGATCACTCAAATCATGAATAACATTCATTTATTACACTAAATAACGTAATGATTGGGGGAAGACATAATGAAGCTAGATGAATTTTTCGTCACTGGCGAACCTATGATTTACGCTGCTGATGCAGCAATCGCTATGACGGTCATCGGTATCGTTTTTGTCTTAACATATTTCAAGAAATGGAAATGGTTATGGACAGAATGGTTAACAACAGTTGACCATAAAAGACTCGGTGTCATGTACATCCTTTCAGCTGTATTAATGCTTTTCCGCGGCGGAATCGATGGAATCATGATGCGTATGCAGCTTGCATTCCCGGGTATGAACATTTTAGATGAACATCACTACAACGGAGTCTTCACGGCTCACGGTGTTATCATGATCTTATTCATGGCAATGCCATTTATTATCGGACTAATGAACGTAATCGTTCCATTACAAATTGGTGCGCGTGACGTAGCATATCCGTTCTTAAACGCAATTAGTTTCTGGACATTCTTTATGGGAGCAATGCTATTTAACCTTTCTTTCGTAATCGGAGGAGCTCCTGATGCAGGTTGGACAAGTTACTTCCCGCTTGCAGGTAAAGAATTCAGTGAAGGTATCGGAAATAACTTCTATGCCGTTTCACTACAGATTGCTGGTGCTGGTACATTAATGACTGGTATCAACTTCTTTGTAACAATCTTAAAAATGCGTGCCCCTGGCATGACAATGATGAAAATGCCAATGTTTACTTGGTCAATCTTCATCACATCAATTATTATTATTTTCGCGTTCCCTGTATTAACAGTAGCGCTTGCACTTATGACACTTGACCGTGTATTCGGAACAGCCTTCTTTACAATGGCTAACGGCGGTCTTCCAATGATGTGGGCTAACTTATTCTGGATTTGGGGTCACCCTGAAGTATATATCGTTATTTTACCGGTATTCGGTGTCTTCTCAGAAGTTATCAGTACACATTCTCGTAAGAACTTATTCGGTTATAAAGCAATGGTTGTATCAATGGTCGGTATCGCATTCTTAAGTTACCTTGTATGGGTGCATCACTTCTTTACAATGGGTAACTCACCGTCAGTTAACTCGTTCTTCTCAATCACAACGATGTTAATCGCCGTACCAACCGGAGTTAAAATCTTTAACTGGCTCTTTACAATGTATAAAGGCCGTATCAAATTTACGACTGCGATGCTTTGGTCATTAGCGTTTATTCCAAACTTCGTAATCGGTGGGGTAACAGGGGTTATGCTTGCGATGGCATCAGCCGATTATCAATATCATAACAGTTACTTCCTAATCGCTCACTTCCACTATGTATTAATCTCTGGTACAGTGTTTGGCTGTTTCGCAGGTTTATACTTCTGGTATCCAAAGATTTTCGGTCACACGTTGAACGAAAAATTAGGAAAAATTTCATTCTGGATTTTTGTTGTTGGATTTAACGTATGTTTCTTCCCACAATTCTTCCTAGGTTTAGACGGTATGACTCGTCGTATGCAAACTTATGCAGACAACCTTGGGTGGAACGGATTAAACTTAGTTTCAACAATCGGTGCATTCTTAATGGGTCTTGGCTTCTTCGTATTAGTAGTTAACTTATTATACAGTGCATGGAAAAACAAACGCGACACTGCAAACGATCCTTGGGATGGCCGTACACTTGAGTGGTGGACTAAATCACCAGTTCAAGCTTACAACTTTGCAGTAATTCCTCATGTGAAAGAGATGGATGCATTCTGGCACATGAAAAAACGTAATGAAACAGAAATTAAAGCAGAAGACTTAAAACCAATTCACTTACCAAGCAACTCTGGTGTGCCGTTTATCTCAGGTATTTTCTGGTTTATCGGTGGATTTGGCTTAGTATTTGAATGGATTCCAATGGCAATCGTTGGATTAGCAGGTATTTTTGCTTGTATGCTTGCTCGTTCATTTGATTATGATCCGGGCTTCTATGTAAAAGTAGATGAAATCAAGAAGGTTGAAGGAATTACAGGGGGTGACAAATAATGGCAGGACATTTAGATAAATCATTGCCGTTAGAATACCAAGAAGAACAAAGTCGCCTGAATATCCTTGGATTCTGGATTTTCTTAGGTGCCGAGATCGCGTTGTTCTCTACGCTGTTCGTAACGTACTTAACGTACCATACGCGCACAGCGGGTGGCCCTACTGCAGAAGAACTGTTCGTTGTTAAAGATTTTATGATCGAAACGCTGTTACTACTATTCAGTAGTTTCACGATGGGAATTGCCATCTTTAAAATGCGTAATAATGATTTAAAAGGACTTTTAGTTTGGTTCGTTATTACGCTTGTGCTTGGTGGAGGATTCCTTTTCTACGAAATTCGTGAGTTTTACATGTACGCAGTTCACGAAGGTGCGACAATGCAAACAAGTGCCTTCTTATCAGGGTTCTTTACACTACTTGGAACGCACGGTCTTCACGTAACAGTCGGTGTATTCTGGGCAATCAGTATTATTATTCAATTAGTAAGACGAGGATTAACACCAGTTACTGCTCGTAAAGTATTTATTATCGGTTTATACTGGCATTTCCTTGATGTTGTATGGATCTTCATCTTCACGCTTGTATACTTGAACGGATTGGTGGGATAAGACATGGAAAATAAACAAGGCCAAAAAGCAGGTTTTCCGCTTAGTCATGTATTTGGGCTTATCCTTTCACTAGCCTTAACATTCGCAGCGCTTGGTTTAGTAGTGCTAGCTGATCTATCAAGAAGCATTACGATGACTCTTATCATGATCCTAGCGTTATTACAAGCAGCAATGCAGCTAGTAATGTTCATGCACATGACTGAAAGTGAAAATGGTAAAGTACAGGTTGCAAATATTCTTTACAGTTTCTTTATTGCACTTTGTATCGTTGTTGGTACACTGTGGATTCTTGCAGCTCACTTTAACCATTAAAAATAAAACCACTTACTTCGGTAAGTGGTTTATTTTTTTTCATTCAGTTTATATTTCAACGTTTGATATTCTCCCGTGGGAACTTTTTTTACTACTTTTCCTTTATCATCGCTATAAATATTTACTTGTTCGTACACTTCAATTCGGTATCCGCCTCTTTTTTCTGTTTTAACATGAACTTCTTTGACTGACATATTTAATTGTTCTGCCTCGTCTTCATCTGCAGAGGTTTCAACAGCTCCTCCATCAAGTGAAAGGTGAGATAAGCTGTCAAACGACTGCTGGGAATTGTTATCAACATAGCTTGTCACGACTAAAATGCCGGCAAAAAACAATACTAAAAAAAGCGTCCGGACTTTCATTTTCATTTTAAAACACCCCCATAAACTGACAAACCAGTACGACTGCACCCAATATCCAAACGTAAATTGCAAACGTTTTTAATGAATGATGCTTTAAATAATTGATCATCCATTTTACCGCTACATAACCAAATAAAGCAGATGAAAGGGTGGCGACGAATAAAAAGAAAACGGAAAGCTGCTCGACTTCACCTGTGACTACATCTTTTAATTGAAGTAACACCGCTCCGCAAATGGCGGGAGTCGACAATAAAAATGAAAAGTAAGCGGCTGTTTCACGGTCTAATTTTCGCATTAACGCAGCTACCATCGTTAAGCCAGAACGAGATACAGCAGGGAATATCGCAGCTGCTTGAAACGAGCCGATAAAAAAGGCATCTCCGTATGAAATATGGTCCATTTTTTTATAGCCATTTTTTACGGAATCACCAAACCATAACAGCAGTCCCGTCACAAGAAATTCCCAGCCGATCGTTAAACCAGATTTCGAAATACTGTCAAAATAGTCCTTGAACAAAAGACCAATCGCAACTGCAGGGATCGTTCCTATCACTAAAAGCCCTGTAAGCTTGCTAAAGGGATGACGAATAATATGCCATAGCTCACGCTTATAAAAGACAAACACAGCAAGCAGAGTGCCTATATGCAGCATCGTATCTAAATACAATCCTGCATCGTCTAAGCCAAATAAGTGGCGCCCTAAATATAAATGCCCCGTGCTGCTTATCGGTAAAAACTCTGTAAGCCCCTGAATGATTCCCAAAATAAATGCTTCAAACCACGACATCTTATCACCTCATACAGCGTGTCCTTATTAGTAGTGTATAGAGTAAGTTCTGAGAACATGACAAAAACATGGAAGTATAGGCATTCATTTAGTGAAATAAATACATAAAAATAGGTCATAGTATAAGAAGAGACGACCATTCTTATCTCCATCTCATCCACAATGGAAAGAGGTGCTAAAAATGATACGAAAATGGGTTGCTGTATGCGTCGTATTCGCTGCTTTTATTTTTCCACAGGCAGTAAGTGCCGAACAGCCAAAAGTAGAGATATTTCAAATTGAAACGGGCAGAGTCGTTCGTTCAACGCTCAAACCTCCCAGTGTTCAAAAAGAAGCCGAAAAAAGTATTGCGTCCATTACTGGTTTATATAAAAAGGCAAGTCCGCTTCCTAAAAAAGGCTATCTTGTTAAAGTACCTCTTGATCCAGCCGTAAAAATTGAAAATAGTGCGGTCAACACGCTGGCAAGTGAAGTTATTTTTGTTCTTGAGCCGAATCAAAAGCCAGTCATGATGGTATTTGACAATGAAAATAGAACCTATTTTTTTGAATTTACTCATGATTTAACTCTTCTCAGAAAAGCATTACAGCTATAAGTCATCGAAATGATGGCTTTTTTTACATAGACAGTTGACAGTTTATTATGATAAATGTAATATATTTAGAAAAGTCAGAAATAATAAGGGGGAGAATTATGTGATAGCTCTACGACCATTCTCCAAAAAAGACTTTAAACAGCTAATGGATTGGATTCCCTCCGAGTCATTTATGGTGCAATGGAGCGGCTCTAGCTTTTCTTTTCCGCTTACTCCTAGACAGTTAAAACACTACATTCGATATGCAAATGAAGATGGTGCTTCTACCTATGCTTTTTCTGTCATAGATGACAATGAACAGCTTATTGGGCATATTTCTCTGGCTCACATTGATTATTATCATAAAACAGGAAGAATTGGCCGAGTGCTGCTTGGTGAAAAGTATAGAGGAAAAGGGCTTTGCTCGCACATGTTTGAAAAAGTGTTAGCTTTCGGTTTTGAAGAACTGGGTCTTCACCGAATTTCGCTCGGCGTTTTTGATTTTAACGAGCGGGCGATTCAGTCTTATGAACGAATTGGATTTACACGTGAAGGCCTTCTTCGAGATGTCCGGCTTGTAGATGGACAGTACTGGAGCTTAATTGAAATGAGTATGCTAGAAAGTGAATGGGCACAGCGTGATGTGCATCAAAAATCAAGCTAACATCTACTAGTGAAAAGCCAGCTTCCCAACAAGCCGGCTTTTTTGACGTGTGCTTAAATTTCCTCAAGAAGGTATAAATTTTCATTCATTAAGGCATATAGAGAGTAAGTGATGTGTAAAGGAGGCCGTATGAATGAAAAAATACAAAGTAGGCATCTTAGCGGCATGTATGTTGCTTTTAGGAACCGCTGGGTTTGGAATTGTCTATCAGCATCAAACATCTGCTAAAGAGCAGCCTCATTCGTTTAATGTACTGGTGATGGGCGTAGATGAAAGGCCAGGCGATACGGGCCGCTCAGATGTATTAATGGTGGTCAATTTAGATAAAAGCCATAATAAAGCAAAGGTTATGCCGATCCCTAGAGATACGCGCGTGCACATTGATGGAAAAGGAACGGATGAGAAAATTAATCATGCTTATCGATACGGAGGCATTCCTTTAACCGTGCGCACGGTTGAGAATTTTTTAAATATTGACGTTGACTACTATGTGAAAGTAAATATGGAGGGGTTCAAAGATGTAGTCGATGAACTTGGCGGCGTGAACGTGAATAACCCGTTTCCTTTTGTCTTTGATTCATTTATTTTTCCTGAAGGAGAAAATGCGTTGAACGGTGAAAAAGCTCTTGCCTATGTGCGGATGAGACATGAAGACCCAAAAGGTGATTTAGGAAGAAACAATCGCCAGCGTCAAGTGGTGGAAGCTCTATTAGATAAAGGAATGAACATGTCAACTGTGAAAAATATCCCAAGTCTTCTCACGCTCGCAAAAAAGCATATCCAAACGAATATTGATGTCAGCGATGCATTTACGATGTATAACGTCATTAAGAATGGACGGCCTGATTTCGAAACGGTAACGGTAAAAGGAGAAGGACAAATAGTAGATGGTACATGGTATTATGTTGTAAAAGCATCTGAAAAAAAGCAGCTGAGCGCTATGTTTCAACAAACCCATTAATAAAAAAGAGGGCTGAAAAAATTCAGCCCTCTTTTTATTCACCAATTTCTTCTTGACGCTGCAAGCAGGAAATTTGTTTTTTCTCTGGATGGACACCAAATGTATAGCCCCACGTTTGCAATTTATCTAGAATGATTTCGTCTTTTTTAAAGCCAAAGATCATCACTACATCTTGGTTTTCATCTAAAAGCAAATACTTTTCATCTTTGCGCCACATCGTTAAGTTTGACGCATAGAAAAGATTCCAGCCGTTATTCATGCGATGGCCGGTTGCTTGGTTTTTATAGTTGACAATCATATTTCTTCCTCCATTAGTGAATCTTTCTAAAAGTAAAACTTCAAAGAATATTATAAACGTTCTCTTCCTAGAAATCTATTATTTATCCTGTTGATGGGAACTTGCCGTGATGTTTATAAAATACATGTGATAAAAGATTTAGTATATAAGGATATATCTGTATAAAACAAGAGTCAATAAGTAAGAAAACGGAGAAAAAAAGGGTCTAAAAGCGTATGTAATTGAAAAAAATATAAGTTATCTAGCTTTAAAGACTTAAAAACACGCTTTTCAGACCATGGACATGCTTTTTCGAATTTCTACCTACAAGAAAGAAGGCAGAGGTGCGAAATGTGTAGGTGAATCTAAATGAGTTTACGGTAAACATGGAGCCCCAAAACGTGGTACACGCTAGAAAAGGGGGAAATTCAACGATGTCCAAAAAAGCGCTGTGGATTAAAAATGCTTCGCAAGTTGTAACGGCCAAAGAAAATAAAGGTCCTTTAGCTGGAAAAGAAATGAGAAACTTGACGGTGATTGAAAATGGCTCAGTCTGGATAGAAGGAGATCAAATTGTGACCGTAGGTACAACAAAAGAGCTAGAACAAAAATATGAAAGAGACAGGAAGGACGCAACGATTATTGATGCTTCTCACAAAATTGTAACTCCGGGTCTGGTTGATCCCCATACACACGCTGTGTACGCTGGATCGCGTGAAGAAGAATTTTATAGGCGATTTGAAAGACCAACTTCTTACTTGGATTTATTAGAAGAAGGTCGAGGTATTCACTCCACTGTCGTTCAAACACAGGAAGAATATGCGTACCGGATTTATCAGCAGAGCTATGAGCGTCTTACGTCTTTTCTAGCTCACGGAGTCACAACTGTAGAAGTGAAAAGCGGATATGGCTTAGAACTAGAAACAGAACTAAAGCAGCTGCAAATCGCTAAAATGCTGAATGATACACACGCAGTTGATGTCATAAGCACCTTCTTAGGAGCACACGTCGTACCTTTAGCATATAAAAGAGATACGCAGAAATACGTCAATTTACTTATTCACGAAATGATTCCTCAAATTTCTTCTTATAAGCTTGCAGCATTTAATGATGCTGTATGTCTTCCAAATGCTTTTTCATTCAAACAATGTCAAGAAATACTAGAAGCCGGGAAAAGCCATGGCATGCTTCCTAAAATACATGCCGACCCCTTTGAATACTGCAGAGGAGCGGAGCTCGCAGCAGAGGTAGGAGCGATATCAGCAGATTATCTTTTGTATGCTTCTGATGAAGGATTAAAGAAACTGGCTGAAAAACGGATCGTAGCGACCCTTTTACCGGGGAATTCCTTATTTGTTGGAATGAAATGGCCAGATGCTAGAAAAATGATCGATTTAGGCGTTCCGGTTACTCTTTCTACAGACTGCAATCCAGGTTCATCTCCAACGACTTCACAGCAATTTGTGATGAACCTGGCATGTATGAATATGAACATGAGTCCTGAAGAAGTGCTTGTAGCCACAACTATTAACGCAGCTCATGCTATTAATCAAGGAGATAAGATTGGGAGTATTGAAGCAGGAAAACAGGCTGACTTAGCGATTTTTAATGTCTCTAGTTATCGAACCCTTCAGTATCAGTATGGCTTAAATCATATTGATAGCGTAGTGAAAAAGGGAGAAGTAGTTGTAGAAAACGGAAAAGTTTTGTAAAACAAGTTTATAGAAAAAGAGAAAAGGGTAAAGAATAGAGAATTTGTTACACATGCAAAGGCAGGGAATTTAGATATGATTACAAAACAAAATGTTATTCCATTACTAAAAGAAGCTTGCCCATCTTTTGAGCCAAGCGAAGAAGTGGACCTCAACGATAAAGAAGAGCTGCAGCATGAATTAAGCCGAGTTGCGGGTCATTTAATCTCTCTAGAATATAACGGCCAGCTCCAGCGTGAACCGGACGTATTTGAAGCGATTGAACAGCTGTATATAGAAGGTGAAGCTGATGTGAAAGAAGCTGTTACAACGGGACTCTTTCAAGCAATGCATGAAATGATTATAGATCAGCAAATTAGCCCAGAAGAAATTGGAATGCTATTAAAACCTCACTCACTGAAGTGGTGGAAAACGATTGACCATTTTAGCGAAAACAGTGGTGAACAGTAAGGAAAAAGAACGTCATGGGAACATGATGTCCGTGACGTTCTTTTCTTTTACTGTTCTTTTTTCAGCTGTCTCTCCAAAATAAAAGGGCCGAACGGAATAACCGACATAAGAAATGCAAACAAAGAGCGGCCGATTGACCATTTATGCGCGAATTTTACATGAACGACTGCAAAAGCATACAGCACAAAAAGTGCACCGTGTGCTGCGCCTACAACTGATACAGCTTCTGGTATGCCTGCTGCATATTTTAGGGGCATAGCAATGCCAAGCAGCAGTAAAAATGAAATTCCTTCTAAAATTCCTACTAAACGCAGGCGACCGATTGGTGATGTAAGAACCATGTTTTCTCCTCCCGTAACGACGGAATAAATTTCTGTATCAATGACAAAAATGTACCATAGCGGGCTCTTCATATACAAGCATCATTTGTATCTGTCACAAAAAAGTCGAAAACGCTTTAATTTGCTCTATAGAAGTGTTTGGTTTAAAAAACTGACATACTCTTGTGATGCAAGGGATAAAGAAGCACACTACGTGTTGACAAGTTATTTTAATTATTTTATA
>NZ_JBYSWQ010000019.1:0-20076 GCF_058781295.1 Priestia sp. FW507-14D1A | reverse complement strand
AAAAAATAAAAATTAACGTTGACGTTTGTCGCTTTGTTCAGTTTTCAAAGTTCAACCGCCGCTCTTAAGCGACTTTACTATCTTATCAAGTTATCAACGTAATGTCAACAACTTTTTTATTTCTTTTTGTTGTTTTCGCTTGTCTGCGTTAGCAACAGATATAAATATACCAAATCGTTTTCATAAAAACAAGAGGTAAATTAAAAGTTTAAATTTTCTAATATTATTAACTAAAAAAAGATGGCCGTAGCCATCTCTTTTTTAGCGTTGACGCATATGTGGGAATAATAGTACATCACGGATTGACGGTGCATTTGTTAGTAACATAACAAGGCGGTCAATACCGATTCCTAGACCACCTGTAGGTGGCATACCATATTCTAATGCCTCAATGAAGTCATCATCCATCTCATGTGCTTCATCGTTTCCTTGTTCTTTCTCTTTCAACTGAGCTTCAAAGCGCTCACGTTGGTCAATTGGATCATTTAGCTCTGTAAATGCGTTCGCGTGTTCACGTGCAACGATAAACAGCTCAAAACGGTCAGTAAAGCGCGGATCTTCCGCATTTTTCTTAGCCAATGGAGAGATTTCTACAGGATGTCCGTAAATGAACGTTGGTTGAATTAACTGCTCTTCTACTTTTTGTTCAAAGAATTCATTTACAATATGTCCATATTGCATATGTTCAGTGATTTCTACCCCGTGTTCTTTCGCCAAAGCACGAGCTTCTTCAACAGATGTTTCTCCCCAGAAGTCTACGCCCGTATATTGTTTAATAGCATCGACCATATGAAGTCTTGTCCATTCTGGAGTTAAATCTACCTCTTGATCGCCATACTGAATCTTTGTTGTGCCAAGTACTTCTTGCGCAATGTGTGCAATTAAGTTCTCTGTTAAAGCCATGATATCTTTGTAGTCCGCATACGCTTCGTACAATTCGATCATTGTAAATTCAGGATTGTGACGTGTAGATACACCTTCATTACGGAATACACGGCCAATTTCATATACTTTTTCTAATCCACCTACGATTAAACGTTTTAAATGAAGTTCAATCGCAATACGCATATAAAGTTCCATATCAAGCGCATTGTGGTGTGTCACAAACGGACGAGCTGCTGCTCCACCTGCGATTGAATGCATCATCGGTGTTTCAACTTCTAAATATCCATGATTATCTAAGTAACGGCGCATCGATTGAATAATGCGGCTTCTTGAGATAAATGTTTGTTTACTTTCTGGGTTTGTAATTAAATCTAAGTAACGTTGACGGTAGCGCTGTTCAATATCTTTTAAGCCATGATATTTATCTGGAAGTGGACGAAGCGCTTTTGTTAGTAACGTAAAATCTTTTACTTTGATAGAAAGTTCGCCAACTTTTGTTTTGAATAAAACACCTTCAACCCCTACCAAGTCACCAATATCTACGCTGCTGAAGATTTCATACTGTTCTTCGCCAATTGCATCTTTACGTACATAAAGCTGAATTTGTCCTGTTAAATCTTGAACGTGAGCGAAACCTGCTTTTCCTTTTCCACGCTTTGTCATAATACGACCAGCTAGTGACACAGGCACTTCATTTTCTTCTAACTGTTCTTTTGTTAACTCGTCATACTCACTAATTAATTGCTGTGATGTATGTGTACGTTCAAAACGTTGACCAAACGGATCAATACCTTGATCTCGTAGGTTGCTCATTTTTTCGCGACGAACGAGAAATTGATCATTTAATTCTTCATGACTCATCGTTTACTCATCTCCATCGTATAATTAAGTTTTCCGAAACAGAAAAAAGGCCAGCATGTTTACTGGCAACTACTACGTTTCTTTAAAATTATTATAGGTTCAGTCGTTTCTCTATGTCAAATCGCTTTATTCTTGCTTCGCTTCTCTTTTTCTTCGATTTCTCTAACAAGCTACCGAATAAACCAACAACCTGCGAAACCAAACCTCAAAGTTTTACTCAGAACTCTACTTTACGCCAATATAAAAATGAATCAACTAATAAGATTCATTTTCACTTATGTAAATCATTACGATTATTTTCGAACATATCTAGTATACCCGTTGTTTGCTCTCGAAATAATTTTACATCTTTCAAATCTGATAAACGTGTTGTGATGGTTTCAACTTTTTCTTCTGCTACAGGGAGAATAAGAGATGGAGCTAGTTCGTTTAGAGGAACCATCACAAACGCTCGTTCAAACATTCGGGGATGAGGGACGCTCAGTCTGTCCGTATGAATGATTTCATTACTATAAAGTAAGATATCTAAATCAAGGGTTCTAGGTCCCCATACAATCTCTCTTTTTCGGCCTGCCGTTTGTTCAATGGCTTGCAAACAATCTAAAAGGTGCTCTGACGAATACACTGTTTGTATTTTTACTACCATGTTTAAAAAGCTTGCTTGATTCGTATACCCGACCGGGGCCGTTTCATAAACAGATGAAACAGCCACTACCTTAATCTCAGAGTGTTCCATCAAGCCAGTAACTCCTGACTTCAAATGTTCCATTCGATTTTCAATATTTGATCCTAATGCAATATATGCTTCTGTTGTCATTCAACGGCTCCTTTTAATTTCAATAGCTACCGATTGATAATAACCGGGAATTGGCGGATCGGGCTTATATACCTTTACTGTACACGCCTGCACGAGTTCATAATTAGCAAGCAATTCAGATGCAATCGTTTCGGCCACCGTTTCAACTAACTTGAACGTGCGCTTCTCTACAACTTCCTGGCATGTTTGGTATAAATCTGCATAGCTCACGGAGTATTCTAAATTGTCCGTAGTACCAGCTTGTTTTAAATCCAGTTCTACAGATAAATCCACGTGAAAACGCTGCCCTAGTTTATTTTCTTCTGGAAATACGCCATGATATCCATAGAAACGCATATCATTCACATAAATTTTATCCATCTTTAGCCTCTCCTTTCGCTTTTATACATGTAGCTCGTGTCGACTCATTAGCGACATCGTGTAAGAGCGATACTCTTTTTGCAACTGAGCTGTCAACGTATGGTCTCCTACTGAAAACTGCTTATTCTTTACACTTCGAAGAGGTACGATTTCTTGAATGGAATTTGTAACGAAAGCTTCATCACCCTCCAAGAGCTGTTCTACTGTAAATAAGCCTTCTACAACCTCTATGTTTTTCTTTTGTAAAAGCGTAAAGATAAACTGTCTCGTAATTCCATTTAAAATACCTGTTTCAAGAGACGGCGTATATACACAATCATCTTTTACAAAAAATAAATTTGACACAATGCCTTCGGCTAAGAACCCTTCTTTTGTTAAAAAGATACCCTCTTTATTTAAGTCTGAACCAACTTCTCGCTTAGCTAATACATTGTTTAAATAATGATGAGACTTTAACCTCATGGTTCCTTCAGGCGTATTTCGTTTCGTCTCAAGAATAAGCCCCTCTTTTACAAGGGGGCTCGATGGATAAGGCATTGATTTCATATATACGATTGTAGATGGCTTGTCGTATTCTTCCACCTGCAAGCCAATTCCGCCATTTCCTGCTGAGACATTTAATCGAACATACGCATTTTTCTCATTGTTTTTCATTAACAGACTATTAATGATTCCCAACACGTCCTGTGTAGAGTAGTCCCATACAATATTTAATTCACGTAAGCTGCTACGCAGTCGATCCAGATGGTCTTCCACTAAAAATGGATGACCTTCATAAACTCGTAGCGTTTCAAACAGCCCTAGGCCATACATATATCCGTGATCAAACGGAGAAATAGTGGCTTCAGATGCAGGCTTTACTTCGCCATTTACGTATATATACATATCATTACACTCGCTTTTTTTCGTAAGTTTCAATAAAATTCTTCAGCATTTCTTTACCGTAAGAAGTCATGATAGATTCAGGATGGAACTGTACTCCTTCAATAGGTAATGATTTATGGCGAATCGCCATAATTTCATCTTCTGCTGTCCACGCTGAAATCTCAAAGCAATCCGGCAGTGAACTTTTTTCTACAATCAAAGAATGATATCGCGTTGCCGTGAACGGATTATCAAGACCTTTAAAGATAGTACGGCCATCATGATGCATTTCAGATGTTTTACCGTGCATTAATTTATCCGCACGAATCACATTCCCTCCAAAAGCTTGCCCAATCGACTGATGCCCTAAGCATACGCCGAATATTGGAATCTTACCTGCAAAATACTCGATGGCTTCTAGACTGATTCCCGCTTCGTTAGGACTACAAGGTCCCGGGGAGATCATCAAGAAATCTGGATTTAGCACTTCAATTTCAGAAAGTGTAATTTCATCATTTCTTTTTACAAGAAGCTCATGCCCTAGCTCACCTAAATACTGTACTAAATTAAACGTAAAAGAATCATAATTATCAATCATTAATATCATCTTTACTCACCCTCACTCAGCTCATTTTCGCTCTGCTCTTTTGCTTTCCATAGTGCAATTGCTTTTTTCAGTGATTCTTTGTATTCGTGTTTCGGATTTGAATCAATCACAACACCCGCACCAGCCTGCACATAAGCTTGGCCGTCTTGAATAATCATAGTGCGAATCGCAATATTTAATTCCATATCTCCATTAAACCCAATCCAACCAATCGATCCTGTATAAATTCCTCGTCGAACTGGCTCAAGTTCTTCAATGATTTCCATTGTACGAACTTTAGGTGCTCCAGTAATCGTTCCTCCAGGAAAAACCGCATCTACGATATCTACAAAATCTTTGTTGCGCGCGAGCTTGCCTTTTACATTAGACACAATATGCATGACATGTGAATATTTTTCAATAACCATAAACTCGTCAACATGCACGGTACCATATTCGCTTACTCTACCAAGATCATTACGCTCCAAGTCAACAAGCATCACGTGCTCCGCACGCTCTTTTTCGTTATGAATAAGCTCATCCGCTAACTGTTGGTCTTCTTGATCATCCTTACCTCGAGAGCGCGTTCCCGCAATCGGTCTCGTACTGATTTCATCACCGGCTTTTTTCACTAATAGTTCTGGTGAACAGCTCACAATGTGAAATTCTTCTGTCTGCATATAAGACATGTAAGGAGACGGGTTGATTTTTCGTACCTGTTCGTAGATATGCATAGGATGAGTTTGAAGCTGTTGAGACTGTCGAACAGATAAGTTCACTTGAAACACATCGCCTTGCCCGATGTACTCATGTACGCGAGTTGTAGCATCTGAAAAAGCAGCTTCAGACATCGAAACCTCACTCTTTTCGGCAACACGATGAATCCACTCATATGAGAGTCCTTCAGTACTTGCCTCCATCCAGTCCTTTTTGTATTGATCAATACGCTTATGTGCCTTCTCTTTACAATCTGCTTCGTCATTAACGATAATCCAGAGCTTTTCCTTTTCTTGATCGTATACAAATACGTCATCGAAAATAAGGAAATGAACGTCCGGCGTTTTCAATGAATCTTCAGCAAGATCAGGTATGGTTTCTACATAGCGGATATAATCATAGCTAATAAAGCCAATTGCTCCACCTTGAAAAGGAGGAAGATCTGGATTCACCTCTGCTTCAAACTTCTTCACCCAGTCTCGCATAAGATGAAGCGGATTACCTTTTTGAACAGTAGCTTGGCCATCCGTTTTGATATGAAGCTCGTTTTGTTCGCCTCGCAAAATGGCTACAGGTTTTAATCCCATCATTTGAAACTTTCCGCCTCGACCGCTTTCAAGCAGGATATGATTCGGTTCCTCTTTTGACAACTCTTGATATTTTTTGAACCATTGGTTTTTAGAGATAGAAATAGATTCGCCCCAAGTCATTCTTTGCTGCATTTGTTCACTCTCCTAAAAATAAATCACCTGCTTTCATTTTACATGATTCTCAGATGAAAAAAAACAGCTTCATATAGAAGCTGTTTTTTTATCGTTTTTATGCTTGTGTTTGTTCCTCGAATTGGAACAACGGAGTACTTAAGTAACGCTCACCGTTACTTGGAATAATCGCTAACACTTTTTTACCTTTTCCAAGCTGTTTTGCAGCCTTTAACGCAGCATAAATCGCAGCCCCAGAAGAGATACCTACTAGTACACCTTCTGTTTTTGCTACTTTACGGGCATAATCAAAAGCTTGGTCGTTTTGAACAGCGACAACTTCGTCATATACTTCCGTGTTAAGCGTATCCGGAACAAAGTTTGCACCAATTCCTTGAATTTTATGAGGTCCTGGTTGACCACCGCTTAAAATCGGAGAATCAGCTGGCTCTACCGCATAAATTTTGATATTTGGGTACTTTTCTTTTAATACTTCACCAGCACCTGTAATAGTACCGCCAGTACCGATACCTGCCACAAATCCATCTAACTGATCGCCAAACTGCTCGATAATTTCTTTAGCCGTTGTTTGACGGTGTACTTCTGGGTTCGCCTCGTTTTGGAACTGTTGAGGAATAAAGTAGCCATGCTCTTTTGCAAGCTCAGTTGCTTTATTAACCGCCCCTTTCATTCCTTCTGGGCCTGGTGTTAACACTAACTCTGCACCGTACGCACGAAGCAGATTACGACGCTCAATACTCATCGTTTCAGGCATTGTTAAAATAGCACGGTATCCTTTTGCTGCAGCTACCATTGCTAAGCCAATTCCTGTGTTACCACTTGTTGGTTCAATGATTGTGTCGCCAGGTTTTAACACACCTTTTGCTTCCGCGTCTTCAATCATCGCTAATGCGATACGATCTTTTACGCTGCTTCCCGGGTTCATAAATTCTAATTTTAAATATACATCCGCCATATCTTCTTCAACTAGACGGTTTAGTTTTACGATTGGTGTTTGACCAATTAACTCTGTAATTGAATTTGCAATACGTGCCATATGACCACTCCTAATACCAACTAATTTTATTGATTTTGTATACAATTTATCAGATGTTTTCTAAATTGTCAATCATTTTGTCTTTCTATTTACCTAATTTTGTTATATTTTTAGATCAATATATACAGAAATAGAACTTAATATCTATAAAAAAAGGCGCTCATTTATAAAATGACGCCTTTTAAGAATCTTTTATTTCATTTAAATTGCTTGTTCTTTCATTTCTTCAAGCTGCTTTTTATCAAAACGATAGGTCTCATTACAGAAATGACACTGGGCTTCAGCTTGGCCATCTTCCTCAATCATTGATTGAATCTCTTCTTGTCCTAAGCTGATAATAGCATTGGCAATTCTTTCTTCTGAGCACTGACATTTGAACTCTACAGGCATTGTCTCCAGAAATTTTACATTTTCTTTTCCAAGAACTTCTTCTAAGATTTCCTCAGGAGAAAGACCTTTTTGAATCAGTTTTGAAATTGGCTCAATCGTCTGTAAGCGTTGTTCAATAGCTGTAATCGTTTCATCATCTGTTCCTGGCAGAAGCTGAATGATAAATCCGCCCGCAGCTAAGATCGTGTTATCAGGGTTAACAAGTACTCCTACACCTACTGAAGATGGGACTTGTTCAGATGTCACAAAATAATACGTGAAATCTTCTCCTAATTCTCCCGATACAATAGGTACTTGTCCGTTAAATTGATCACGCATTCCGATATCTTTTACGACACTCAGCGTTCCATCTGTACCTACAGCACGTGCTACATCTAATTTTCCATGCTGATTTAAATCGAAGTGCGTTTGTGGATTCGTTACATATCCACGCACTTCCCCTTTAGCATTGCTGTCTACTAAAATAACGCCAATTGGGCCGCGGCCTTCAATTTTAATTGTTAGCTTTTGCTCACCCTTTAGCATAGCCCCCATCATGACTCCCGCAGTCATTGAACGTCCCAATGCTGCAGAGGCTGTAGGCCATGTATAGTGACGGCGCTGCGCTTCTCCAACTGTATCCGTTGTTTTTACTGCATAAGCGCGAACTTGACTATTGTAAGCTAGTGCTTTTACTAAATAGTCACCCATAATATACACCTCTTACTCCATATTTTTTGTATAGATTATTTGCAATCCTTTTAAAGTCAAAAATGGATCCACAATATCAATAATATCCGACTCTTTAGCAATCAATGTTGCGAGTCCTCCAGTAGCAATAACTTTAGGATTTACTGTTGCTTGCTCTTTCATTCTTGCTACAATTCCTTCTACTTGTCCAACGTATCCATATAAAATACCTGCTTGCATCGCAGATACTGTATTTTTTCCCACAATGCTATTTGGTCGCGCAATTTCAATTCGCGGAAGCTTAGATGCTCTTGAATAAAGAGCTTCTGTCGAAATATTAATACCAGGGGCAATCGCACCACCCATATATTGCTTATTTTCATCAATATAGCAATATGTGGTTGCGGTACCAAAATCAACGATAATTAAAGGGCTTCCGTACAGCTGAATTCCAGCAACAGCATTTACAATACGGTCTGCTCCCACTTCACGCGGATTTTCATATTTAATATTTAAACCCGTCTTAATTCCAGGACCAACAACAAGCGGCTTTAAATGAAAATACTTTTGACACATTCTCTCCAATGCAAACATAATAGGAGGAACAACAGAGGAAATAATAATACCATGAATATCTTTAAAAGATAAACTAACGTGCTCAAGCAAGGCTTTGATTGTCATGCCATACTCGTCTTCTGTTTTATTACGGCTTGTTTCTACACGCCAGTGATACTTTAATTCATCTCCATCGTATACACCTAATACCGTATTCGTATTTCCAACATCTAATACAAAAATCATTTCAATCACCACTTTATATAAATTCAGTATTCACACTGAAACCATCATACCATAACTGGTAAATAGACGTGTATATTCTAGATAAAATAGGAATATAATGACACGATTCTCTAGTGGATATCCTACTTATCCACCATATATATGAAAACCTTCTACCCAACCTAACTTTTGCCCATAAAAAAATCAGTGGAGAATATCTCCACTGATTTTTATTTCCTTATGCTTTTGGCTCATCATCGTCTGTCTTTGTTTGGATGTTTACTTTAACATCTTCATCTGTTACGTGACTAGAACGGTCTGGAAGAGTTCCATGATCTACTAAGTGGTTGATTTGCTCAGCGTCTAACGTTTCTACTTCTAACAATGTTTGAGCTACAAGCTCTAATTTGTCACGATTTTCCGTTAAGATCTGCTTCGCACGCTCATAGCTTTCTTTAATGAAACGTTGAATTTCATTATCAATTTCATGAGCAATCGCATCACTGTAGTTTTGTTCACTGTGTAAATCACGACCTAAGAATACTTGGCCTTGTTGTGATTGACCAAATTGCATTGGTCCTAACTTTTCACTCATACCGTATTCTGTTACCATTTTACGAGCGATGCTTGTTGCACGCTGGAAGTCATTGTGAGCACCTGTACTCACTTCGCCGAAAATAATTTCCTCAGCTACGCGACCACCAAGCAATCCAACGATTTTATCCAGCAGCTCTGGCTTCGTCATAAAGTAGCGATCTTCTTTTGGTAACATAACAGCATATCCACCAGCTTGCCCACGTGGAACAATGGTTACTTTATGTACCATATCAGCTTCGTCTAATACGACACCGATAATTGTATGTCCTGCTTCATGATAAGCAACAATATTGCGTTCTTTTTTAGAAATAACTCGACTTTTCTTAGCTGGACCTGCAATTACGCGGTCTGTTGCTTCGTCAATGTCAACCATTTCAATTTTCTTTTTGTCCTGTCTAGCAGCTACTAAGGCAGCTTCGTTTAACAAGTTTTCGAGATCTGCACCTGAGAAACCTGGCGTACGCATAGCAATTGCTTTTAAGTTTACTGATTCATCTAAAGGCTTATTGCGAGCATGTACTTTAAGCACTGCTTCACGGCCATTTACATCTGGACGATCTACCGTAATTTGACGGTCGAAGCGGCCTGGACGTAATAACGCTGGATCTAAAATATCCGGGCGGTTTGTTGCTGCAATGATAATGATACCTTCGTTAGCGCCAAAACCATCCATCTCAACAAGCAATTGGTTCAATGTTTGTTCACGCTCATCGTGTCCGCCACCAAGACCTGCGCCACGTTGACGACCTACAGCATCGATTTCATCAATAAAGATAATACATGGAGCATTCTTCTTCGCATTTTCGAATAAATCACGAACACGAGAAGCACCGACCCCAACAAACATTTCAACAAAGTCTGAACCACTGATAGAGAAGAAAGGAACGCCTGCTTCACCAGCAACAGCTCTTGCTAATAATGTTTTACCAGTACCAGGAGGTCCCACAAGTAAGACACCCTTCGGAATTCTTGCACCTAGCTCTGCGAACTTACGAGGATCTTTTAAGAACTCAACAACTTCCACAAGTTCTTGCTTTTCTTCGTCTGCACCAGCTACGTCTTTAAATTTAACCTTTTTCTTTTCTTCACTGTAAAGCTTAGCCTTACTTTTACCGAAGTTCATAACGCGGCTTCCGCCACCTTGAGCTTGGTTCAGTAAGAAGAAGAATAGGATGAAAATAATAACAAACGGAATGATTGACGTAAAGAACGTTACCCAGCCGCTTGTTTCATCAGCAGGTTTAAAATCAACTTCTACTTGATTATTTTCGGAAGCAGCGTCAATACGATCAAGTGCTTTGTCACCATCTACGATGTAAGTTTGGAACGTTTGATCCTTTTTATAAGAATCTAACTTCCCTTGCACAACATACACGCCTCTTTCAGGCTTCATAGAGAGTGATTTCACATCACCTTTGTCTAAGTGTTGAACAAATGTATCGTATCTCATTGGTTCTGCTTTTTGATTAGAGCCACTAAAGAAGCTTACCACGCCAATAATGACTAAAAATATAAGTAAATAAAAGATGGTATTACGGAAGATCCGATTCATTTCTTACCTCCTCCCACGATAAACAAATACTGTATTCAATACTAACATAGAACATTTATCCTATCCAATAAATTGCACTTGGATATGTGCTTATTAATTGCTGTATACTTGCGGTTTAAGAACCCCAATATACGGCAGGTTACGATATTTCTCTTGATAATCTAATCCATACCCTACTACGAATGCATCAGGTACTTCAAATCCAACGTAATCTGCTTTAATAGATGCTTTACGACCTGTTGGTTTGTCTAAGAGTGTGACAATCTTAATTGACTTAGCTTTACGGTACTTGAATAACTCTACAAGGTAGCTAAGCGTTAAGCCGCTGTCGATAATATCCTCTAAGATAAGAATGTCTCGACCTTCAACTGATGTATCTAAATCTTTTAGGATTTTTACTTCACCAGAAGAAACCATCGCATTGCCATAACTTGATACATCCATAAAATCCATTTCTAAATATGTATCAACACGCTTAATTAGATCAGACATAAAAGGCATAGCGCCTTTCAATACACCGATTACCAAAGGAAAACGGTCAGCGTATTCCTCAGATAATAGCTTACCCAATTCTTTTACTTTCTGTTGTATTTCTTCTTCTGAAATCAAAATTTCTTGAATATCCTGCTTCATTCCTTACTTGCCTCCTAGAAGTTTTCGCTACTTATAGTATAAAATAACATATCTGGACTTATGTGTATGCAGTTCATAAGCAGATTTTTTCAAACCAGGTAGCCACAAAATAGTTCCTTGGCTATCTTCCACTACCGGCCAATGATCTCTGAATTGTAAAGGGATTTTTTCATCGATAAAAATATCCTTTACTTTTTTATGTCCCTTCATGCCCTTTACTCGCATTTTATCGCCATTTTTTCGTGTCCTTACCTTTAATGATTGTAAATCGTGAGCTTCATCTAAAAGAAAAACATCGTTTCCTTTTATATCTTCGACTTTATTATGTATTTCACAAATAAGCTGGTGACCATTTGGAAGCTCGACGACCCCTGGAATCGGAACAATAAATTCATATGGCTCGATGTTCCCCTCATTAAAGGTGAAAAGACAGTCGTTGTAAGATCGGATAATGCGCAAACCATTTGGAAAATCAAGCGTACCAGACGGTTTTTCACTTTCACAAAATCCTACTAACATGTCAACATGCGCTGAGGAAAGGGTTGGAGGAATTTCTTTATAGAGATAGTTTAATATTAGTTGAATACCACGCCTTTGTAAAGGCTTGCGTATCCTTAGAAAACAATCTCTATCAATGAGAATTTCATTTTGCAATTTCTTTCTCATTACTTTATTCATCACATCGGTCGTTAATTCCTCTAAGTATGCTTGATCTTCATGCAAGTTCTCGCTAAATTGTTGAAATTTTTCATGTACAGCGGCGTTTTCTTGCTTTAAAAATGGCAAAACGTAATGACGAAACCGATTTCTCGTGTACGAATCTTTCTCATTACTCGGGTCAACCCGAGGGGTAAGCCCATGTAGCTTACAGTAGCGATTGATTTCTTCTTTCGTTACGGCTAGGAACGGCCTAATAATAAATCCATCCCCATATGGCCGCTTGGGCTGCATCCCTGCGTATCCATTCATCGTACTGCCTCGAACCATTCGCATTAACATCGTTTCAATCTGATCATCTCCGTGATGTCCTAATGCAAGAAGATTTGCTTTGTGCTTCTTCATAACATGAGTAAAAAATGTATAGCGGCATTCTCTGGCTGCTACTTGAGAAGATAACTTTCTTTCCTTCTGATAGGCAGTAACATCAATCTGCTTCGCTTCACATTTAATATTCAATTGTTTGCAGTAGTTCTGCACATATTCCATATCTTGCTGTGACTCTTTGCCCCGGAACATATGATCAACATGAGCAGCAATAATCGTGAGAGATTTTTGCTCTTTCAAACTCCATAAGAAATGCAGCAGTGCTAAAGAATCAGGACCACCAGAAATACCTACAACCACTGTAGAGCCTGCGGATAATAACTGATGTTTTGTCATAAAATTGTTCACTTGCTTTTCCATAGGAATGACTCATCCTTATAATGTACACGCAATAATGTATCATTAATTTACTTTATACGAATGACTATAAGGAAAGTTTCACAATTTCTCCAAACTTTATAGCACTTGAATAAATAGATACAAAATATAAATCAACATTACAGACGTACAAAGTAGTAGCGTCTCTAACACGTGAGAACGCTTCTTCTTTACTTTAACACGAGGGGCAGACGGTTGACGAACGTTTTGAGGCTTTGTTCCTTTACTTTTTGCCCCTCTTCTTTTTTCGACCGATAACACCTCTGTTTTCATTTCTTTAGCTGACTTATACTTTCCCGTAACCGCTTGATACAAAACGTCCCCGAAAGGTTCCAACTGCTTTGTTGTTAATATAAATTGTTTTAATTGTTCAGCCGGTTTGTCCGTTTTATTAATTCGCTTTCCATAAGCTGCGTGAATCAAAACCATAGATACAGCAAACAAATCATAGGTTGGTTCTGCTTTTCGGGAGCCAAGCCCCCAGTGCGCTCGATCATAAAAGTCGGTAAACTCTTTTATTGACCGCCCTTGCAGAGTTGTTCCTCCGACGTCAATCCATCGAACTTTTACGGGGTTAGATGTTACGACCAGGTTTTCTGGTTTTAAATCACCAAATACCCACCCTTCTTCATGAAGGTTTTCTAAGTCTGTTAAGAGCTGACTTGCAAATACTTGTAGCCATTCCGTCCCTCTTGTGGAGATAAAGGAAAGGAGAGGCTGCCCTTTCACATACTCCATTACATAAAAAGAAAGAGCGTGAGAACCATAGCTCCAATCATCTACATCAAGTAAGCGCGGTCCTAGTACTTTGTCTTTGACTTGAGAGAGCTTTTTTAATACATTCACTTCTGCTGTAACGGACATGTTGGAAAAGCTTATTTTTAACGCTGCTAGCGTTCCGTTTACTAATTGGACTAAATAGACAACTCCAGTTGCCCCCACGCCTAATTTCTCAAGAATTTTATAATGGACGTGATGCCATTTTCCTTGAATTTCTGTTCCCGGAGATAGGTTACATACCTGATTCTTCAATGTATTGTTCATTATTTTTTAACAACCCTCTCAATGAGCGCTTTTTGGTGAAATAATGAGTAGCCTCTTTGATAGCCGGTCCAGTAGGCGTAATACCTCCTGCTGTTAGTTTCGGAAAAATCGTTGAAAGCGACTCTAATCTTGGATTCCAGTCCATTAGCTTCTCTACATCTTTCTTTTTCCCAGGAAATAAAAAGATTGAAAATTGATTATGCCCCATGCGAGCATTCAAGCTTAACGATAAATCTAACAGCGACTCCTTTACAGTAGGAAGCTTATTTTTCATACTTCCGCTCATGTCAACTAAAATAAGAATCTCTAAGTCAACCGTTTCCCCAAGTTCATCAACAACTTCCATGATTTCTCCTCGCTTCTCAGGAGATAACTCTTCTAATCTTGAATTAGATGAACCTAGAATTTGCTGAAGTTCTTTATTTACAACGCCTTGAAGTGTTTGCGTCATTGCCTGCCTTGTAACCATTTGAACAGTTTGAGAAAGCTGTTTTACGTAAACAATTTGACTCACGCCACCGCCTGACATGGCAATGCCTTCTATTTCATTCGTGCTTTGCTCATCAATTGTGTCCTCTTCCATCACACCAATAACGTTTACACTAATCCCTTGTTCTTTAGCTAGTGCTGCCATTGCTACCGGATCTTCACCTGTATTCGAACCACCGTCCGTAATGACCAACATCTGTTTCAATGTACCTTTTTTCATAAAAAAATCCCCTCCTCATTATCAGTATTAACATGATAGACGAGGAGGAGATAAAATATACTTCTATCTAACTATTGTGCTTTTTTACGATAAGCGTAAGAAGGGATCGATGACCATTTCGGAGTATTGTGCTGAAGTTTTGCCACAACTACCGTCATATCATCTTCAATTAAACCTGATTTTGTTCGAATAACTTCTTCCATAATTAAGTCTGCAATTTCTTGTGGATCGTTTGTTTGAAGCTCTCCAATTTTTCGCTTCATCCACATTTCGTAGTTCTCAACGTGTTTTGGTCCTTCAAATACACCGTCACTCATCATAATTAATAAGTCTTCGGCCTTCATTTGTTCATTCACAACATCCACTTCAAATTCTTCAATAATGCCCATCGGCAAATTGCTTGCCTGTATTTTAATCACCTTATCTCCACGTTTGATGAAGCTTGGCGTAGAACCGATTTTCAAGAAGTTTACATTAGCATCTTGTAAGTCGATCATCGCTAAATCTAACGTAGAAAAGATCTCATCGTTTGTACGCAGCGATAAAATAGAGTTAATCGATTTAATTGCAATTGTCTCTTCTATTCCTGTTTGTAAAATTTGTTTTAACAGCTGAAGCGTTTCGCTGCTTTCATAGTGGGCACGCTCTCCATTCCCCATACCATCGCTAATAGCTAGTGCATACTTACCGGCGTTTAGCTCAATCATGGAGTAGCTGTCACCGGATACAAACCCTCCGCCTTTAGCAGCATGTGCTACGCCTGTATCAACAACGTACGCTTTTGTACAGCCAAACGAAACGTGGCAATAGCCTTGAGGATATTTAGCACATTCTTCGTTCTTTACTACAATACTTTCACCTAAAATATCTGTAAGCATTGGCGCAATAATCTTCTCGCATTCTCCTCTTCCGTGACAATATGGCACCCACATTTCAATATCTACATTTCCAGGTTCTAAGCTATAAATTTCAATTTGATTGATTTCCATCCCAAAGTTACGAAGAGCTTCTAAAATCTGTTCTTCTTGTACATTTAAATTTTCGCGCTCTCGCTTAATTTCTTTTGCAAAATTCCCCATGACTTCAGAAACACCGTGAAGCTGTTCTGCTACAATCCTTCTACTTTCTTGAATTTGGGCTTTTAAGTGCTGATTGGCTTTAAAATACGTAAGTTCATGCTCAATCACATCGATGACTTTTTTCGATTTCACACAATGTTTGTCCATTTCTCGAATTAGTCTTGGGTTTTGTTCAAGAGTGCCATTATCAACTTCAAGCATAATTTCCTTCATATATTCATAGGTTGTATCAAACTGCTGTGCCCAACATTGTTCTTTTTTAAAACAAAATTGGCACGTTCTTTCGGTAACGCTGCTTAAGAAATAATCGACTTCTTTATCCGCGCTTGGCTTTTCATCATAAAATCCATTTTGCGTAAAGCTTTTGGAAAGTGCTTGAAAAACATTTGAGAACTGTTCTACGCGATTCGCTGTTACGTCTCGGATCTTGCGCACGTACTGCTGTTGTTCAAGCATGTTTTCAGATGTCCCTGGTACTAGTTTACTTAAGTTTTTCAAAACAAAAGATGGGGTTAATAAAAATAGGACAACGGCCGTAAGTGATTCATACAAATTAGTCGTCAACCCTTGATCTGCCTGAGCATATAGGCCAATTAGCAATGAACCAACAACCAGCCCAAGAGCTGCCCCTAGCTTTTTACCGTCTTTTAAAAGTCCTCCAAGCAAGCCGGAAAAAGCGAGTAAACTCATTTCGTACAAACTAGAAACATTGGCGAAGCTTAAAATTAAACCGGTTACGACCCCCACCGTAGCTCCTATCGTAGGGCCAGATACAAACGCAAAAACTAATACTAAGTAACGAGATAATATATGTTCAGCCGAAAGCCCGTAAATCATCCACCCTATTGTCCCCGTCATAACAGATGCCAATAAAATAATAAGAGAGATCACTTCTTCTGTTTTTAATGATTGTTTTCGCTTTCGGTATGAAATTAAAGGCACGCTTTGTAAGAAAATCATTGTTAAGATAAAGCTCAACCCCGCTTCTACTGCCACAAATGTAAAATCATACATGGTGAATTCCTTGGTAAACACATAAAAAATAGTTAGTTTTGTAAGTAACATCGCGCTAAATACAGTGAACGGCAGCTTTTTTAACGGATCCATTGTCAGTATGCCGCTAAATCGATGAATTAGTAAGAAAACAAATAGTGTAGCAAATACGGTACCTCCATTTTGAATGGAAACACTAAATGCCCCTGCCAATACGGCTAAACTTGCTAACGGTGCTTTTTCTTTCTTTATAGCCATTACAGCTGCAAAGAATGGCAAAGCAAATGGCATGATTTTCATTAAAATTAACGCTCGTCCTAATAAAAAACCTACGACTAGCAGCAACAATCCCCATTGAAATAACACCTTTTCCGTTTTCATACCCGCCTTTGTAAACACACGGGACATTTCTAATCTAGTTCGGTTAAATACCGCCTCTGTTGTTGGACTTGCAAAATCTCTTTCCGTCTTTTGCATTCTCCCACCACCCGCTAATTATACTTATTCATTATTATATCGCGGCGAAAGGTGAAATTTTGTCAAACGGACTAGCAAAATACCTATAATCGTTCGACTATTTTCTAGTATTATATTGAAAACTATACAAAAAGATGTACAATCTTACATGGCAATTTAAAAAATATCAGAGATACTGTTTGCCTCAGAGAAAGCCTATGCTCATCATTCTTTTTTAAAAGCAAATAATAGTCTATAAAAATAACAAAAAAGTTATTGACAATATCCCAGCTTTTTTATATTATTATAAATGTCTTTTAGAGAACGTATAATGGCGGTGTAGCTCAGCTGGCTAGAGCGTACGGTTCATACCCGTGAGGTCGGGGGTTCGATCCCCTCCGCCGCTACTCGAATAACGGCCCGTTGGTCAAGCGGTTAAGACACCGCCCTTTCACGGCGGTAACACGGGTTCGAATCCCGTACGGGTCATCAAAAAGCATGTACAACAGTACATGCTTTTTTTCTACTCTTTTTTACATATAAAAAAGCACCTTTTAGATAAAAGGTACTTTCCAAAAACTCGCTATCTATTTGATATAAGCAGCAAGTTAACCGCGTTTTGCACCGCGTCCACCGCGTTTTGATTCGGTATGGCGTTTTAGGGAAGATAAACGTTCTTCACTGTCTTTTAAGAAACGATTCATTTTTTGTTCGAATGTTTCTTTTGTACGGAAATCATTACCGCCACCACGATTGTTATTACGTTGTGGGCGTGAATCACGTGGACGGTCTGAGCGTGGCGCTCTTGCAGGACGCTCCGGTCTTTCCGGACGTTCTGGTTTGTCTACCGCTTTCTTAATTGAAAGACCAATTTTACCATCTTTCTCAACGTTAATTACTTTGACTTCAACTTCGTCGCCCACTTTTAAATGGTCGTTAATGTCCTTTACGTAATTATCAGCTACTTCACTGATATGAACCAAGCCTGTTGAACCTCCTGGTAACTCAACAAAAGCTCCAAAGTTCGTAATACCTGTTACCTTTCCCTGTAACTTGCTGCCTACTTCGATTGACATAAAAAAAATGCTCCTCCTTAAATGATAAAAGAAATCAATTTATTATATTATACAAAAAGCAAAAATACACTGTCAACGAACCATATGTTTAGTCTTTTTTTACATTAAAGATAATTTCCCCGTCTTCTGATAAAAAATAATCTCTGCGGGCAATTTTTTTAATATAATCATCGTCATTTAACTTGACGATTTCACCTTTTAACTGCTTTTGCTTGCTTTGTAATTTTGTCAGCTGCTGTTCTAATTTCACCTTCTCAGCTTTTTTGTTCTCAATAGCTGAGGTTTGCGTAATTAAAGCTGATACCATCAATCCACCAATGATTAAGGCCAACACTCCAAAAACAGTCAAACGCCTAATTAAACCGATACGCTTTCGATCTGTATTTTGTTTAATTTGCTCTTGTTTATGGCTATAATCAGTATTTAACTTCGCGACCTTTTTTTTTCGTACCGCACTCATTGAATTAGTCGTCCCCCTTGTTTTTTAAAGTGTTCACCCATGCAACGATTCTCATTATCATATTCTTTGCACGATTGTAAATTCCTTCTATATACCGAAAACCCATATGTAAAAATCGTTTTACAGGTTTAGGCATCATTCTCCAAAATACGAAAAGAACCCACCTGGTCGGTACGTAAATAAGCTTTAGACAGAATACGAGCAGCTTATGAACGGCTCGGTAGATTCCTAAAGCGACTACAAGTAGAATATGAATAAAGAAGCGGATAGGCTTGACCAAAAAAATATTACTAAGCGTTAAAACACCTCGATATAAACTTAATACGCTCGAGACAGTAAATGTTAATACTTTTAAATACAGTGATTGAAATAAGCTTTGATACGCGGCAAAACCGCAAAACAAAGCAAGAAACGCATACAAACGCAGTTCTCCTTCATTCACTAAAAACAACACATAAAAAATGAGAAGAGCTTGCACCATCCAAAACAATACGTCATTCACAAATACAAACCATGGGCGTGATTTAGAGCGATTAACAAAGTAACGATAAGTATCGAGAGAAGCACCTAAACCGCTTCCCATCGATACCATCGCAAGCATTGTATAGAGCTGAATGTTTAAACTCATCGAAACAACTTACTAAAGAATCCTTTAGCCTTCTCCGATTGGTTCTCATCTAAGTAAACTATATCAAAGATTTTTCCTTTTATCGATACAATTCCTTGATCAACGTCTAAATTTTTCATTTGCAGATTTTGCCCTCTAACTGACAAGAAACCCATCACTGTTTCAAGTAAAAATTCCTCATTGTCAAAGCTCTCTACCTGCTTCACACCCGTGATATCTAAGAGACGCCGACCCTTCATCACTAAATCATGATTTGGAGTATGGTCTTTGTTTGAATTGCTTGTTTCGTAAAATTGGCTCATATCTTCATCCCCACCTCATTCATTAAGAGCATTCGCTCTTGTTATCTGTTGTTTAAAACATATGAATGAGAAAGGTGATTTAGAACAAGCCTTCATCAGTTATACTTCAGATGAAATACGCTCTTCTTTGACAATTGAGTACAAATTAGCTGCTTCTTCTTTTTTAGCTGCTTCTTGAAGAGCCTCTATTTTAACGGTAATTTTCTTCGTGCCGAATGTGATCGCTAATTCATCTCCTACTTTCACATTTGTGCTTGCTTTTGCAACGATACCATTAATGGTAATACGGCCCTTGTCTGATACTTCTTTTGCTAATGTACGGCGCTTAATTAAACGTGATACTTTTAAAAATTTATCTAACCTCATAATTCCCTCACCTTTCTGTTTTACAAACCTGTTTTTTTGGCTTCTTCCCAAAATTCATCTAACTCTTCTAAC
>NZ_JBYSWQ010000018.1:0-29292 GCF_058781295.1 Priestia sp. FW507-14D1A | reverse complement strand
ATACGGCCCTTGTCTGATACTTCTTTTGCTAATGTACGGCGCTTAATTAAACGTGATACTTTTAAAAATTTATCTAAGCTCATAATTCCCTCACCTTTCTGTTTTACAAACCTGTTTTTTTGGCTTCTTCCCAAAATTCATCTAACTCTTCTAACGAAAAAGATTCAAATGGTTTTTCAGAAGCTTTCACTTTTTCTTCAATATATTGAAATCGATTTAAAAACTTTGTATTCGTTTTAGCTAATGCAGCTTCAGAGTCAATTTTATAAAATCTTGCAATATTCACTAAAGCAAATAAAATATCTCCAAATTCATCGCTCATTTTTTCTTTATCAGCATGCTGCACTTCCTCTTGGAATTCAGCAAGTTCTTCCTGTACTTTTTCCCACATAGGTTCAACTTCTGACCAATCGAAACCAACTTTTGCAGCTTGCTTTTGGTATCCATGCGCTTTCATTAAAGAAGGCATAGCCTCAGGTACAGAAGCTAACAGAGAAGAAGGTTCCTCTCCTTTTTCTCCTTTTTTGATTTCATCCCAATTTTTCAAGACCTCATCTGCATCATTCACGCTCTCTTCCCCAAATACATGCGGATGGCGTCTTACCATTTTCTCTGAAACACTGCGAATGACATCATCAATTGAAAACATTCCTTCATCTTCACCGATTTGTGCATGAAGCAGTACTTGCAGTAATACATCACCAAGCTCTTCAATCATATTATCGTCATCTTGACGGTCAATTGCATCTAATAACTCATAAGACTCTTCTAGCAAATAGCGCTTGAGCGATTCATGCGTTTGTTTTTGATCCCAAGGACATCCGTTTGGCCCTCTGAGCGTGGCAATAATCTTTCTGAATGCGTCAAATTGATGGTATAAAATTGTTTCGTCTTCTACTGGAGGGACATAAATAGTCGTTAAGTTATTAAGCGACATTTCTCTATCCAATTCATACAGCTTGACCGGCTGGATTTTTTCTTCACTGCTTCCCGCTGCTGTTACAATGTAAACGAGGTAATCATCAGGAACATGTTCCATCAGCGTGAGCTTTACCTCTGAGGCAACGAACTGATCGTACACTTGAGCAATTAGAACATGACCGGTTAACTCTATTTCGCTTCGCTTTAAATCTGTTCCGTCTAGCAGCTGAAACCCTTCGATAGGATCGATCTTTAGCGCACCAAAAATTGGGTCTAAGAAGCTTTGTCCTCCTTTAATTTCAACAGGAATGCCTCGTTCTTTTCCTTTTTGTAAAAGTAATTGAACCGTACGTTCTGCCACTAAAGGGTGCCCAGGAACGGCATACACCACTTCTTCTATTGAAGCTTTATCGATTAAATCATTTGATATATGTTCATACACCTCTTCAAATGCATCATACGATTCGTATACGTCATCATAGGATACATACGTCAAGCCTTCACTTTCTAATTCTTTGATTACAGGATGTTCTTTTGTACGCATATAAATATGCTTTTCCTGCTGTAGCAAGCGATAAATGCCTACAGGTAGCTGTTCTAAATCGCCTGCTCCTAAACCAATAACTGTTACTTTCCCTGTCATTGCTTCACCTTCTTATTTATTTTTTAATACGTATTTAGCTAAAACACTTCCCATTGGAAGTAAACGTAATTCCTCTTCGGTAAAAATATGTTGTTTCATAATGATAAACAAATAAAACAAACCGCCTATTAAAACACCAGCTCCGGTTTCAACCACTTGTTTGCTTGTATCTAAACCATTAGACCATACAAAGTGATGTAAACAAAATAAATAGCTTTGCAAAAGAACGACCATTGCTATGCCCGTTATAAAAATACCTCCACTTGCCTTTTTCGGAACAAGAGGTACAGCAAGCTTTTTATATAGACAAAATAGATTGATTGCTGCAACGATAGCGAATCCAGCTGAGGAAGCAATGGCTGCTCCTATAGTTTGAAAATCTGGTATTAGCCAAAGATTCAATATTAGTTTGACTGCCATGCCAGCGATAACGGCTATTACAGGCGCGAAAACAGCTCCCATCCCCTGCAGTACAGCTCCAGCAGTTGCTGCTACTGTTGTAAATATAACCAACAAGCTCAAAATTTGTAAAACGTCCGTTCCGTGGGAGTCACTGTATAAAAGCATATTAATGGGTTTCATCAGCGCAATCAAGCCAAAAGCTGCTCCAACTCCGACTACAAGCGATAGACGGAGAGACAGCTGAACTTTTTCAACTACAAATGACAGATTTTTTTTCGCAATAGCTGAAGAAATAACAGGTACAAGCGAAAGCGAAAAAGCTGTACCTACTACTGTACCTAATTGAATCAACGGAAGCCCGCGGTCATAAATCCCTTTTGAAATTTGTGCTGCTTCTTCAGCCATGCCGTGCGTCGTTAGACTAGAATATAAAGTAAAGGAGTCAATAAGCTGGATAAACAACAGACCCATACCGCTAATACAAATGAATAAGCCTTGAATAATAAGGATTTTAAATATTCTCTTGATGTCTGCTTTTTTTATGCGTTGAAATACTCCCTTAGAATTTGTCTTTGTTCTAAAAACAAATAAAAATAAAATAATAAGGGATGTGATACCGCCTGTTATAGAACCAAAAATAGCTCCCGCCCCTGCAGTATATAGATCATAACCATGTTGGATCAAGAAAATAGACAGATACAAAATAGTCCCTACCCGTACAACTTGTTCTGCAATTTGAGACAGCGCTGTAGGAAACATATTATGTAATCCTTGATAATAACCACGAATAACAGCAATAAACGGAATAAGTAAAAAGGAAAATGAAATAATTTGAATGAGAACCGTTAATTTACGATCTCCCATCCACTCGGCAATCGTTTCTGCGAAAACATATTCAAACGCAAATATCGTGCAGCCTACTACAAACAAAAAAGCAAACGAAACTTGAAGTATTCCCCGTATTTCCTTTCTCCGATTTGTTACCGCATACTCAGCTACTAACTTTGAAATAATTACGGGGAAACCATATGTACCTAGCTGTAGCGCAATTCCATATAGCGGATAAACTTGCTGATAGATATAAAACCCTATATCTCCCGCGATATGGTGATATGGAATACGATAAGTGGCACTTAAGATTTTCGTAAATAAACCTGCGAGCGTTAAAATAACGGCGCCGTTAAAAATAGAATAGAGCTTTGATTGTTTCTGCATTCCTACACCTTTCACCTGCAGCTTGTAATGATATGAACAACTCTTTTTATTAGCCGCTAACCACACTAGAATAGAGCATTGTTCTTATAAAACATCCTGCACTTTCCAATAAATAAAATACCGTACCATTATATCATGTTCTCTTTATTTCTAAGGTAAGACAGCATGAAAAAAGGCAGCAGAAACTGCTACCTTTTCAGTAAATAATGTAAAATAAAGATAATTACGCTTACTGCTCCATTTGACGAGATAAGAAGCTAGCTGCTGTTTCGGCTGCTTTATGCTCTACTTCACCAAGAGACTTATCTTTTGAGAAAATGACAACAGCTCCAATCGGATCTCCATTTGCAATAATCGGACCGATTGTGTAAGAAGAAATATTTTCTTCGTATCCATCGACAAATTCAAGGTTTTTCCCATCAGTTACTAAAGAAGAACTGCGGCTTTCCATAACAGATTCCACTAACGAACTAATGTTTTTATTTAAGTATTCTTTTTTAGAACTTCCTGCTACCGCAATAAATACATCGCGGTCACAAATAAGTACAGGATGACCCAAGCTGTCGTATAGCGCTTCGCCATACTCTTTTGCAAAGTCTCCCAATTCACTAATTGGCGAATATTTCTTTAAAATAACTTCTCCATCGCGATCGACGAAAATCTCTAGCGGATCTCCCTCTCGGATGCGAAGCGTTCTTCTAATTTCTTTTGGAATCACAACGCGACCCAAATCATCAATACGACGAACAATACCTGTTGCTTTCATTCATTGAAGCCTCTCTTTCATATGATGATTAAAATAGTTGGTGAATATCACTGATGGCTATATGATAAAAGGTTCACCTTTGTTGAGGTTAGTATTCTTCACTCTACAACTTCTATTCACCAACCATCTCTTTTTTTGTTAAAAAGTGTGCTTTTATTAAAAAAATGTCCAAAAAACCGCCAAAACATGGGGATTTGGCGGTTTTTATTTCGGCTATATAAAAAGAAGGCTCAAAAATGAGCCTTCTTTTTAATTCGTAACTTGTTCTTTTTTAACAGTGGCTACTCCTTTTACTAACTGATACACAATATTGAGCCATTCTTTTTGAGCAAGTCCTTTTACATTAACCACTAATTTTACTTTCTTGCCTTCCATACCTAAGCTGACCATTCTGCCAAATTGATCACCTAGCATGAATAATTTTTGGCCGTCTACCGTTGAGCTCGCTTCTTCAGACAGCAGAATAGAAATTTCTTGTTTTGACTGAAGAATAGATTCTACTAAGTTCTGCGTTGCATATACTTTTGTTTCCGCTACTTTAAACAAATACTCAACCTCAGCCGGATACTCTCCAAAACGATCAATCATTTCATCCTGCAATTCTTGAATATCTTCTAGTGCTTCAATTCCTCTAAAGCGCTTATACATCTCAATTTTCAAGCGGCCGTCTGTAATGTACTGATCAGGAATATACGCGTCTAAGTCCAGATTCATTTCTACATTAAATTTCACATTTTCTCCATCAGACCCGCGTCTTTCCTCTATCGCTTCTTTAAGCATTTGAGAGTAGAGATCGAAGCCGACAGAATCGATAAATCCATGCTGCTGAGCGCCCAGTAAGTTTCCGGCGCCACGTATTGAAAGATCACGCATAGCAATTTTAAAACCAGAACCTAATTCGGTGAATTCTTTAATAGCTTGCAGACGCTTTTCAGCTACTTCTGTCAGTACTTTGTCTTTGTGATACGTAAAGTACGCATATGCCACGCGATTTGAACGACCTACACGCCCTCTTAATTGGTACAGTTGTGATAATCCCATCTTATCAGCGTTGTTGACAATAAGCGTATTTACATTTGGAATATCTACTCCCGTTTCGATAATGGTTGTACTCACAATCACGTCATATTCGCCTTCTAAAAAGCTTAAAATAACCGCTTCGAGTTCGGTTTCATTCATTTTTCCGTGGGCATACGTTACCCTAGCATCAGGCACGAGCATCGAAATTTCTTCTGCTTTTCGTTCAATATCTTCTACGCGATTATATAAAAAGTAAACTTGGCCATCACGCGCTAACTCACGCTCAATCGCTTCACGAACTAGAACTGGATTATACTCCACTACATATGTTTGAACCGGAAAACGATTTTCAGGCGGCGTTTCAATAACAGACAAATCCCTTACGCCCAACATAGACATATGTAATGTTCGTGGAATAGGCGTTGCTGTAAGTGTAAGGACATCAACGTTTGCTTTCATTTGCTTGATTTTTTCCTTGTGCGTTACACCAAAACGCTGCTCTTCATCGATAACTAACAATCCTAAATCTTTATAAATCACGTCTTTAGATAGTAAACGATGTGTACCAATCACTACATCTACGGTCCCGTTTTTTAGCCCTTTAATTGTTTCTTGCTGCTGTTTACGGCTGCGAAAGCGGCTCAATAGCCCAATGTTGATTGGATAGTCTTGAAAACGCTCACGGATGGTTTCATAATGCTGCTGAGCTAAAATAGTGGTTGGCACTAAAATAGCCACTTGTTTTCCATCTGTCACAGCTTTAAACGCAGCACGAATGGCTACTTCCGTTTTTCCATATCCAACGTCTCCGCAAAGCAGACGATCCATTGGTCTTTCATGTTCCATATCCTTTTTAATTTCTTGTACAGAACGAAGCTGATCTTCGGTTTCTTGATAAGGGAAAGCTGTTTCAAATTCTCTCTGTAAATCGCCATCCGGAGAAAATGCATAACCTTTACTTGCTTCACGCTCTGCATACAGTTTAATTAAGTCATCAGCGATGTCTTGAACAGAAGACTCAACTTTTCGTTTCACTTTCTTCCAGTCATTTCCGCCAAGTTTATATACTTTTGGCTCTTTCCCTTCAGAGCCTACATATTTTTGTACTTGATCAATCTGTTCAACAGGAACGTACAGCTTGTCAGAGCCTTCATATTTGATATGGATATAATCTTTATGATTACCGTTAATCTCTAACGTTTCCATTCCTAAGTAACGGCCAATACCGTGGTTCACGTGTACGACATAGTCACCTACGTTTAACTCTGAATAGCTTTTAATACGCTCTGCATTGGAAAGCTTTTGACGACGCTTTGATTTCTTTACCCGTTTTTTAAACAATTCTTCCTCGGTTAAAACAGCTAATTTTTGCATTGGCAGTTCAAAGCCCATTTGTAAATCGCCTTCAATGATTTGAACAAGACCTGGCACAAGCTGACCATTTCCATCTAAAATAGATGAATCAATATCATAATCTGCCAGCACACCTTCAAGTTTTTTCACGCGCTCTTTATCTGCGCCTAAGAGGACTACCGTATAATTAGCATTTTTCCAACGTTCAATTTCACTTTTTAATAAGTTCATTTGGCCGTAAAACTGCTGCATCTGCTTACATGAAATATTAATAATATTTTGCGGACTCGTATACGATACGTGCTTCAAAAATAACGATAAGTATAAAAACTGATGTTTTGCTCGCTGAATAAGAGATGGAAGCTTATGAGATAATTGAACGTCTCGAACAATTTGCCCCTGTCCTAATAATTCAGTTATCCATTCAGCTTCCTCTGTTTCAAGCTGATCAGACGTTTCTTGAATTCGAGTTGTCTCATCAAAGATGACAAGGCCGCCTTCTGGTAAATAATCTAGTAAACTAGCAGGCGATTCGTAGAAGAATGATAAATACTTGAACATATTTTCAAGAAGTTGACCTTGACGCAGCTGTTCGATTTCACCTTTAATATTTTCTGTTATGGTAGCTTTTAGTGCTGCGTTTTTCACTTGTTGCAGCGTCGAAGCCAGCTGTGCTTCTAGTTCTTCAATTCCTTGGGCTACTTCATTTTGATTCACAATGATTTCCGTAGCAGGGCCGATTGAAATTTCTTTTAACTGCTCTTGAGAACGTTGATCCTCGATTGTAAAAGTACGAATGGAATCAATCTCCGTATCAAATAGTTCAATTCGGACAGGTAGCTCTTCTGTTAACGGATAAATGTCAATGATTCCTCCGCGCACACTAAACTCACCCGGAGCTGAAACCATCGATGCCCGCTCATAGCCCAACTCAACTAACCTTTTTAAATAATGATCAACATCGATGTCAATTCCCATTTGAAACGGCAGCTGTGTTTGCTCCCATCTTGCTTTAGGAGGCAGCAGCTTTCGAATTCCTGCAAGCGGTGTTACAACTACTCCGCCTGTATGTTGACTCCAATAATTGAGTACTTCAATTCGCTGAGCCTTTAATTCTGGACTTGCAATCCCCACTTCTGTAGCAACTAAATCGTTAACAGGGTATAAGAAAACGTCTTTTTCCGGTAAAAGATGCAAAAGGTCTTCATACACTTTTTGAGCTTGATATAAATTATGAGTCACTACTAATAAGGGGTATTTTTTATCCTCATTTAAGAGTGCCATTAATACAGATCGAGCTGAACCGGAAATTCCCGTTACTAACTGTTCTTTCAAACCTTCTTCTAAACTGCTGACAACAGCTCCAATTTCTTTATTTTCTTCAAATTGCTGTCTAATCCCTCGCAAAGGAATTCCCTCCTCCCATGATATGTCTAAACTAAACAGAAAAACGCTTTGGTTTGAGACCAAAGCTTTTTATTGTATAAATGTTTCGTACTGATGATAGTCTGGATTTCGTTCTAGCGCTTCTTGACAGTCTTCACAAATAATTTTAACCACGATATCTCCACTATTATGGTAGTGAATAAAGTCTTTTCGTTCATCTGCGGTCAGGTGATTAAAACCGAGTGCTTCCGTATTGTGAGCTGTCTTTTCTATCATACCGACTTTTGCGCCACAATGTCTACAGAAATAATGAATAGACATACAAATCCTCCCAAATCTTTTAGTGTTAGTATGGACGATTGAGAGAAATTTTATTCTACTTAATTATAGCGATTCATTACTTCTAAGAACGGTTTACCTAAAAAATCTTCACTCGCGTGTACAGACGTTTTCATCGCTTCTTCCATATGAACCATTTCATCTGCTGTAAAGCGCCCTAGTACGTAATCAACTACTTTCATACCGTTTTGCGGACGATCAATTCCAATACGAATTCGGTTAAATTCTTGGGTCTTTAAATGCTGAATAATTGATTTTATTCCGTTATGGCCGCCTGGACTTCCTTTTGTACGCAACCTTACTTTTCCGCATGGTAAATCTAAGTCATCGTAAATAACAAGCAAGTCTTCGACGTCTATATCAAAATAGTCCATTAACGGGCGAATACTTTCTCCTGATAAATTCATATATGTTAGAGGCTTTAATAATATGACTTTTTCTCCTTTTATTATACCTGTTCCATATATTCCGTTAAACTTTGTTTTATCTAATGAAATCATAAACTGTTCAGCAATTTTATCAATTGCCATAAATCCTATGTTATGACGAGTTCGGTCATATTCTTTTCCAGGATTCCCTAAACCAACGATTAATTTCAAAATAGATACTCCTTTCCACTCTATGTAAGTTGTACATAATAGGTAAATGTCTTTAATGTTTTACATTACTATATAGTATCACTTTTATTATAATCAATTCACACAAAAAGACGTAACCTTTTGGTTACGTCTTTTTATATTATTCTTCGTTATCTTTTTCTTTTGTTGCTTCAACATCGCCTTCAGCATCCTGAACTTCGCCGCTGTCCGGCTCTTCTTCCTGTTGAGGAGGTAGTACAGAAGCAACTGTATCTTCTGCATCATGCGTAATTTCCAGCTTTTTATCTACCTTAATATCCGCTACTGTAATTGTATCATTAATTCCTAAATCTGATACATCTACATCAATAGATGATGGGATATCTTGCGGCAAGCCTTTTAATGAAATTTCATATAGAGACTGCTGTAATACGCCGCCTTCTTTTGTTCCTTTTGCTTCTCCTACTAGAGATAAAGAAACTTCAGTATCAATTTCTTTCTTCATGTCGACCACTTGGAAATCGGCGTGGACAATTTCGTTTTTTAATGGATCAGTTTGAATATCATGTAACATTACGGAATATTTTTGCTTATCCACTTGTAATGTTAACACTCCATTGCGCCCTGCTTCACGAATAGTCTTAATAAAATCAGCACTGTTTAAGTAAATAGGTGTGGATTCTGTTTTATTTCCGTAAACAACCGCTGGGAAGTTTCCTTCGTCGCGAATCTTTCTATTTGTAGAATTTTTGAAATCCGTTCTTTTATTTGCTTGAATTGAAATACTCATTTTATTCACCTTCCAGTATGTTTTCTACTTAAAATGTACCCTTTTTAGAAGGTTGCTAAACATGAAACGCAGTTCGAACAGTAATATATCTTTGTTCATCCTGTCCAAATCCCTTTAAAACAAAGGATTAGCCCATTTAATTTTTTTCAAAAAAACCTCTTTCCATTTGGAAAGAGGTTCTGTTTATCAATCAAATAACGTACTAACTGATTGCTCTTCGTGAACACGAATAATCGCTTCACCGATTAACGGAGCTACTGAAAGTTCTGTTACTTTACCAATTTTCTTATCTTCTGTTAAAGCAATAGAGTTTGTTACAGCTAGCTCTTTGATTGTAGAATTTTGAATACGCTCAATTGCAGGGCCTGAAAGCACTGGATGTGTACAACAAGCATATACTTCTTTTGCACCTGCTTCAATTAATGCACTTGCACCAATTGTAATTGTACCGGCTGTATCAATCATGTCATCAATCAAGATTGCTGTTTTTCCTTCCACTTGTCCAACAATGTTCATAACTTCTGCTACGTTTGGACGAGGACGACGTTTGTCAATGATAGCGATCGGCGCTTTTAGACGTTCCGCTAAACGGCGAGCACGCGTTACACCACCGTGGTCCGGAGATACAACAACAACGTCATCAAGATTTTTACTCTTGAAGTATTCACCTAAAATTGGAACACCTACTAAATGGTCAATTGGAATATCGAAGAAACCTTGAATTTGAGGAGCATGTAAATCTAATGTGATAATACGAGTAGCTCCCGCTTTTTCAATGATATTTGCTGCTAATTTGGCAGTGATTGGTTCACGTGCACGAGCTTTACGATCCTGACGAGCATAGCCATAGTAAGGCATAACAATGTTAATTGTTTTAGCTGATGCACGTTTTAATGCATCAATCATAATTAATAATTCCATTAAGTGTTCATTAACTGGAGCACTTGTTGATTGAATGATAAATACATCACAACCACGGATACTTTCTTCAATGTTAATTTGAATTTCACCGTCACTGAAACGATCAACCGAACATTTACCTAATTCCACACCAATTACTTTTGCGATCTCTTCAGCTAAAGCCTTGTTTGAATTTAGCGTAAATAACTTTAAATTTTCATCAGCATATACATTTGACATTTTATTGTGAAACCTCCGTCAGGATTTTTTATTAATATCAAGCTTTTCAGCATAGTTTTCTTTATTTACTTGTTTCGCACGAGCAATTGATAATGCTTTTCCTGGCACATCATCCGTTACGGTTGAACCAGCTGCAACATAGGCGCCTTCACCAATTGTTACAGGTGCAATTAAGTTTGAGTTACATCCTACGAATGCCCCATCTTCAATCTTTGTTAAAAATTTATTTTTCCCATCGTAGTTAACTGTAATAGATCCGCACCCTAAGTTTACACCTTTTCCGACCTCTGCGTCTCCAATATAACTTAAATGAGAAGCTTTGCTACCTTTGCCAAAAGATGCTTTTTTAATTTCTACAAAGTTTCCTACGCGCACTTCATCTCCAATTAATGATTGAGGACGAATATGTGCAAATGGGCCAATTGTGACTTCGTGACCAATTTCACTATCGTGAGCAACAGAATGGCGAATAGAAGTATTATTACCTATTTTGCAGTCTTTAATTTCACTGTTAGGGCCTACTTCACAATTCTCTCCAATTACAACTGTTCCTTGAATAACCGTACCAGGATAAATAACCGTATCTCTGCCAATAACAGCATCTGCTGAAATGTACGTGTTAGAAGGATCCACAATCGTCACTCCATTTAACATATGATGCTTGTTGATGCGCTTCTTCATTGTTTCTTCTGCTTGAGACAGAGCAAATCGATCATTAACGCCCAATGTTTCAGCAAAATCGGATGTTTGATATGCAGAAATAATTTGACCTTCATTTTTTAGAATTTCGATAACATCAGGTAAATAATACTCTCCCTGTACATTATCATTTGAAACTTTTGAAAGTGTCTCAAATAATTTCTCATTATCAAAACAATACGTACCAGTATTAATTTCCTGTACAAGACGCTCTTGTTCTGTGGCATCTTTATGCTCCACAATCTTTTCAACAGACCCTTGTTCATTTCGAATGATGCGTCCATATCCTGTTGGATCTTCTGCATGAGCTGTTAAAATAGTTGCCATTGCATTTGTTGCTTCATGATGCTTTAATAAAGATTCAATTGTTTCAGCTGTAATAAGCGGAGTATCTCCACATACAACAATTGTCGTACCTTTTTCATGTGCAAGTAAAGATTCTGCTTGCATCACTGCATGAGCTGTTCCTAACTGCTCTTCTTGTAAAGCAAATAAGCTTTTATCTCCAACATGTGATTTCACTTTTTCGGCACCGTGACCTACAACTGTAATTAAATTTGTTAAATCTAAACGTGATAACTGATCAATTACGTGTTGCACCATCGGTTTGCCACACACAGGGTGTAACACTTTATATAAAGATGACTTCATACGTGTACCCTGACCAGCTGCCAATATGACTGCATATCTTTTTGACATAACAGGCCTCCAATTTTACCTTTTTATCCATTAAGAATATTATATCAAAAATGACAGCATTTCAAGGAATCATTTATAAGTCATGAATTTTATTTTTTGGTAATGCTAAAGTTTTACAAAGGTGTGAAATTATATAAGTGGTAATCAAAAAGAAAAGAGCCTACTTTTCAGTAGACTCTTAATGTATCATATGTTTACGAAGCACCCGCTTCTTCGAATTCAACTTCTACCTCACCTAAACGATGATATTCTGCTAAAACAGCATCTTGAATCTTTCCGCGAGTATTTGAATTGATTGGATGTGCAATATCACGGAACTCACCATCCGGTGTACGTTTACTTGGCATGGCTACAAATAAGCCATTATTACCATCAATCACACGAATATCATGAACAACAAATTCACCATCTAATGTGATTGAAGCAATCGCTCTCATACGTCCTTCAGTGTTCACGCGGCGTAATCTTACGTCAGTTACTTCCATCTTGTTCACCACCTTTTTCTATGCGAAGCTTTACATACTTAATTCCACAGAATTTTGTGTTTTCCTGCTATTCAGAAAAAATTTTTAGAAAATTTTCGCAAAAAAAGTGAACAATTGGAAGTTACTTGCTTTTTGTTAGAAATTTGTTAATTTAATTACCCTTTAACGAGCGCAATAACTTCAATTTCAACAAGTACATCTTTAGGTAGTCTCGCTACTTCTACACATGAACGTGCCGGCTTATGGTCCCCGAAGTAGTCGCCATAGACTTCATTTAACGCTGCGAAGTCGTTCATATCTTTAATGAACACGGTTGCCTTTACAACTGTATTTAGAGAAGCTCCAGCTTCTTCAAGAACTGCTTTTAGATTTTCAAATACCTGAGTAGCTTGTACTTGAACATCTCCTTCGACTAACGTACCATCTGGACGAAGTGGAATTTGACCTGAACTGTAAAACAAGTTATTCACAACAATTCCCTGTGAATATGGACCAATAGCTTGCGGTGCATTTTTTGTTTGAACCTGTAACATATGTTCCTCTCCCTTACTTGATCAAATATATTTTAAGTAATTGCCTTCTTGTACACGAATTTGTTTATCTTTGATATTTACATCTGTTAATTGTACAAGGGACACATACTCATCCACTAAACGTTCTTCAATATCTTCTGATTCTACTAAAACTCCAATACCAGCAACAGTTGCATCGAACTCTTCAAGCAAGCTAACCATTCCATTTACAGTACCGCCAGCTTTCATGAAATCATCAATGATGAGTACATTTGACCCCACCGCTAAACTTCTTTTAGCTAACAGCATCGTTTGAATGCGCTTAGATGAACCCGATACGTAGTTAATACTAACGGTCGATCCTTCAGTTACTTTACTGTCTCTGCGCACAATAACAACGGGCACATCTAAATACTGAGCAACCGCATACGCAATAGGAATACCTTTTGTTGCTACAGTCATCACCACATCGATTTTGCGGTTAGCAAAAAGCGACGCATACAAGCGACCGATTTTATTCACAACGCGGGGGTTCCCTAAAATATCAGTTAAATATAAATATCCACCTGGCAATAAACGCTCAGGTTTTTCAATCAACCCACATAATTCTTGAACAAGCTGACCGGCTTCTTCATTCGTCATCTTTGGAATGAATTTAACTCCGCCGGCAGCCCCTGGTAGCGTAACCAAAGTTCCGATACCCTGCTGTTCAAAAGTTTGTTTAATAATCGCCATATCTTCACTAATAGATGATTTTGCTGAATCATATTTATCTGCAAAATACGTAAGAGGAATAAGGCGCTGAGGGTTTTGAATGAAATAGTTGGTCATATCAATTAATCGTCCACTACGTCGAAACTTCATAACATCCTCCTGAAAATCCGAATATTGTAATGTAAATATAACATTAACATACGGATTTATTCAAGCGTTATTCGTTCACCTAGTAGCCTAACTGCATAAACTTTATCACAAAAGCCACGTAATCCATTATAAATGCGGTGCATACGTGAATCATGCTGTACAAGTCCGAATACAGTTGGCCCACTGCCGCTCATGAGCACAGCATCGGCGCCAAAACGCTTTATTTGTTCTTTAATGAGAGCTACTTCCGGATGCATTTTCAGCGTTACTGCTTCCAATACATTTCCGACAAGGCTACACATTTCATCATAATTTCCTGATTGTATGGCGTGAACCATCTCATCTACTTTCGGATGATCCATCTCTTCAATTTTTAAGTTTCGATATACATCTGCTGTAGAAACACCTATTTCAGGCTTAGCCAAAATCACCCAGCAGCTTGGAGGTGCCTCAATATGCTCTACAATCTCTCCGCGCCCTGTAGCAAGAGCTGTCCCTCCGTACACGCAAAAAGATACGTCAGAGCCAATCTCAGCCCCTATTTCTGCAAGTGTGTCTAATGATAACCCTAATTCCCATAACGTATTTAAACCGCGTAATGTAGCAGCCGCGTCACTGCTGCCTCCAGCTAATCCGGCAGCTACTGGAATATGTTTATCAATTAATATATTTACACCTTTTGAAATGTTATAACGTCGCTTCAAAATCTGCGCTGCCTGATAAGCGAGATTTCGCTGGTCATCTGGAACAAAGCGATTATGAGAATAAATAACAATTCGTCCATCTTCACGGTCAGAAAGTTCAATTCTGTCCGCTAAATCAATTGTTGTCATAATCATCTTAACTTCATGGTAACCATCTGGACGTTTATGTAACACATCAAGTGACAAATTTATTTTAGCCGGTGCTTTCACCATTAATTTCAACTTACTTCACCTACTTCATCTTATCGAGTTTAACGCTATTTTATCATAAAATGAACAAGATATAGCTGTTCATTTAAACATCTTTGTTTAATCCTCTTTTTTATCTTTCATTTTGGGACAAAAAAACCGAAGCGGTTATACACTTCGGTTTTCCTCATTTCACTTTAAATAATCGTATAAGCATTGATTTTCACTATGCTATTGCTTTAGCTGCTGCTGTGCAAGCTCTACAGCTCGCTTCACCATATTGCCTGCGTCTTTTGCCCGAATAGCGCCCCAGCCTTCTGCTTGTACAGTATCGTAAAAACCAAGTTCTTTAGCCAGTTCTTCTTTCAGCTTCGATGACATAATCCCTCTACGCCTTGACATTGCACATGGCTCCTTTACGTATAAAATGAAATTTCAACCTGAATCTCCTCGCTCTTTTACATAAGAAACGCGAGGACGATATGTATAGTATGTATAAAAAATATTGCATATATAATTTGAAAAAAAGACCAATAAAAAAGCAGTAAACCAATGTCCACTGCTCATCACCACTTGCTATATTGCCTATGTCATTCTTAGAAAAATTTTAGTTGCACTGTTTCCGTTAACACATCTGCGTAACTATACGAAACGCGCTCCAAAGAGTTTTCCTCTTGATCTAATTCAACGATAAAAACAGATGGGTACGTTTCTGTTAATACACCTGAACGTTCTACTGTTTTTCTACGACCACCGTTTGCTTTTAAAGTTAATCGTTGGCCTAGGTGCAAATCCAGCGCTTGCTTAATATCAGACAAAGTTTTCGCCATATTGGTCCACCTCACTATGTATAGTGTAACACATGTTAGAAAAATAGTCAAAAACATAAAATTATAACAATCTATCTCTAATTGTGTCAATAAATAATTTTCAACATGAATCTACATTTCGCTGTTAGTATGCTCGTTTTTCAACGAAATATGTATATCTTTAGCAAATATTGAAAATGATTTTGTGTAATTAAGCGTATACTTTGGCTTCATACGAAAAAACAACTGGTTGCACATCATGCGTGTACATGCTGTAACCAGTTGTTTTTATTTCTACTCATCGCTTTCATAAGGCATGCCCGTGCGAAGCAGCCCTTTTGTTTCTACTCCTCCTAAACCTTTAGCACCCGTTAATGTATTACGTAAGACGTCCCATACATTAATACGATCCGTGAAAGGAGTAAAACTTAGTTTTGCTACTACATACACAGGGTCAAGAGCATGAATATTTACACGTGAAGGTGAACTAGCAAAGTTTGCTCCAGCTTGAATCAATAATTCAAAATGCGATTGACAGGCACCTGCAAAGATCACCAGCTGATCTAAATTACCAACTCTTTTTCTTGCTTCTTGGACTGTTTGAATATAGTGCTTGGAATGTCTATAAGCAAGGAGATCATCTTTATTTCCTTTTCCTTTGGAATAGGCATCATGACCTGTCAGCACTAGAATATCAGGTCTTACATCCTCAATTAGCTTTCCAACCTTCTCCGGCATTTCTGACTCAACGCAATGAACACCATAAACAGGAACACCAATTTTTTCGTAAACCAACAAACATTTACGTAAATAATTAGGGTCTCCGTCTACGTGCAGGACCTTTCCTGGAATTTGAAATAAGCGATGTGAATGGCTGTATCCATTTGTCATGCTATATTCAGTTTTCTCTCGAACGAGCCGATAATCCTGTTGAATAAGCTCCAAGGATCTTTCTAAAAGTTCTTCTTCTTGTTTTTTTCTTTGATCCTGTTCTTTAGCATCCACAACCTCTAGATCTGTACAAGGAGCGTCGGCAATCAACCGAACGTCTTCTCCTATTAAAGTCGCATATTTCCCCGCTTCGCTGTCATTAATAGCTATAACACGAAAAAGCAAATCTCTTTGATAAGAAGGTCGTGTAACTATATCACCAATTTTGATGTTCATATGCTTCACTCCGTCTTTGCTACTTCAAAAATAAATTCTCTTCATAGCCTATGACTTCATGATAAAAATGTGATAATTTAGCGAAATGATTTTAAAAGTTGATCACTTAACTTTCCAAATTCTTGAATAGATAACGTTTCGCCTCTTCGTTTCGGATCAATTTCAGCAGTTGAAAGTGCTTGCTCAATGTCCGCTTTTTTCTGCTTCCCATTTGGCAAGTTGTTCACTAGATTGTTTAAAATTGTTTTTCGACGCTGTCCGAAACTTGCTCGTACAACTTGAAAGAAGAATGCTTCATCTTGTACTTCTACCGCTGGCTTCGGTCTTCTTAACAATCGAATAACAGCTGAGTCTACATTAGGCTGCGGATTAAACACTGTTTTAGGCACAATCATAACCGTCTCAGCCTCTGTATAGTATTGAATCGCAATAGAAAGTGAACCGTACTCTTTTGTTCCCGGTTTAGCTGCTATACGGTCAGCAACTTCTTTTTGAAGCATAACGACGATTCCACGTACCGGAATTTGCTCTTCTAATAATTTCATCAAAATGGGTGTCGTCACATAATAGGGTAAATTCGCAACGACCATTAAATCTTCTATGTTTTCGAATTCTTGTTCGAGCGTCCCTTTTAAATCCGCTTTTAACACATCTTGATGAATAACTTTTGCATTTGGGTAAGGAGAAAGCGTATCAGCTAAAATCGGAAGCAGACGCTGATCGATTTCAAATGCTAGTACTTTTTTTGCGCGCTTTGCTAGCTGTTCAGTTAAGGCCCCGATACCAGGTCCAATTTCAATAGCTCCCGTTTCTTCTGTTATTTCCGCATGATCAACAATACGATGTAAAATGTTCGTATCAATTAAAAAATTTTGTCCCAAACTCTTTTTAAATGTAAAACCGTATTTCTTTAAAATTTCCTTGGTTCGATTAGGCGTTGCAATATCTTTTAACACGATCCCTTTTCCTCCTTATTTATCTGCTCAACAGCTCTGATAAAGTCCTCTTTTGAAATTTGGAACATCTGTAAGCGTTTATGGAGCTGCTTTCCGTTGGCATAGCCAATTTTTAATAACTTTCCTATTCTTTCACGTCGAGATTTGGCTTTACTATCTCCTATCAAACGAGCTACGATTAAATCCTCTTGAGAAATCTCCATAGCTGCCCCCATCCACTCTTGCTTCACATCTTTTAGTGCTTTTTGAATAGACGCAATAGAAGCATGTTCAACTCCAATGCCTTTGCCATTTTTAGGGCGAGCCTCTTCTTTATCTAAGAATGCATGTTTACATCCGGGAACACGTTCTGAAACAATATTTCGAATTCGCTGTCCCGGATAATCTGGATCTGTAAAAATAATCACGCCTCTTGTTTTTTGAGCTAATTTTACTTTCTCAATGGTTTCTTCATTTACAGCTGATCCATTTGTCTCGATGGTATCCGCATCCACTGCACGTTTAATCGCTACAGTGTCATCTCGGCCTTCTACTACAATAATTTCTTTAATCTTCATTGCTTCCTCCAAAACATTCAGTTTTGTTCATTTGCTTTTCAGTAAAAACGAAATGCTCGTTACGCACATCATTTTTCTTCTATGAAATCAACGTTTTATCTTATTATCAACTAAATTAAAAAGCATTTACCTGTTATTTTAACTGAAAAAGGCAGAGGATAACATTCTCCTCTGCGCCTATCTTTACTTTAACACGAAAATGATTGTTATATGAGAAAAAGTTTTAATCATTAATGCCAAATAGCTTTTTGGCGTTAGCTGTTGTAATATCAGCTAATTCTTCATACGTTATCCCTTTTAACTCTGCAATTTGCTCTGCTACGTATGAAACATAACCAGGTTCATTGCGCTTGCCGCGGAATGGATGAGGAGTTAGATAAGGACAGTCTGTTTCAATTAATAGTTTGTCTAAAGGAAGCTCTGTAGCAACTTCTTTTGGTTTTTTCGCATTTTTAAAAGTAACAGGTCCACCAAAAGAAATATACATATTCATATCCATACACTGCTTCGCTACTTCAATACTGCCCGTGAAGCAATGCATAATCCCGCCTACTTCTTCTACGTGCTCTTCTTTTAAAATGGTTACCACGTCTTCCGTTGCATCACGATTATGAATAATGATAGGTAAATTCACTTTGCGAGCTAAGCGAATTTGACGGCGAAATACGTCCTTTTGAACCTCTTTAGGTGATTTATCCCAATGGTAGTCTAATCCCATTTCCCCTAAAGCCACAACTTTCGGATGCTGAGCTAACTCTTCAATCCAAGCTAAGTGCTCATCTGTCATATCAATTGCATCTACTGGATGCCATCCTACACTAGCATAGATAAAGTCATACGTTTCAGCTATTTGAATAGCCTTTTTGATGGTAGGTTCATCGAATCCCACAACTACCATGTTTTGAACACCTTTTTCTAACGCACGATTAATTACTTCTTGCAAATCATCTTCATACTGTTCTGCGTTTAAATGAACATGTGTATCAAATAACATCTAATCGATCCTTTCCATGAATAAAAGGGGGTCCTCGCATGTTACACGTGAAACACCCCTTTTGCCTATACTTATTTTATCTTCGTGCCATTTGCTAAGTTTTGATCTACGCTTGCTAGTGAAAGACCATTCTCATCTTCACCCGCTAAAATCATTCCTTGTGATAGTTCACCGCGCAGTTTCACAGGTTTTAAGTTGGTTACACAAATTACTTTTCGACCTACTAATTCTTCAGGCTTATAAAACTTGGCAATACCTGATACAACCTGGCGTTTTTCATAGCCAAGATCAAGCTGAAGCTTTAATAGTTTATCTGCCTTTTTAACTGGTTCTACTTGCGTAACTTGCGCTACACGAAGCTCTACTTTCATGAAATCATCAATTGTAATCTCTTCAGAAGACTCTTCCTTCACAACAGGTTTTTCTTCTTTTGGAGTACTTCCTTGCATCTGCTCTTTAATAAACGCTACCTCTTCTTCTCGATCTAGACGAGGGAACATTGGCTCACCTTTTTCTACTTTTGTGCCTTCTTTAAGCATATTAAAACGCGTCGTACTTTCCCACGTTTTTAATACATCTTCTTTTACACCAATCTGAGCAAAAATTTTCTCAGGTGTACGTGTTAAGAATGGCTGCAGTAATACCGCAATGTGACGAATTGATTCAGCCAGATGTGTCATAACAGAAGCAAGTTCTGCACGCTTATTCTCATCTTTTGCTAACGCCCAAGGCTGCGTTTCATCAATGTATTTATTCGTGCGGCTTACATATTGCCAGATAGAAGCAAGAGCCACTGAAAACTCCATATCTTCCATCGCTTCTTCATATTTATTCACTGTATCTTTTTGAGCTTGGACGATAAGTGCATCAAACTCTGTTACATTGCCTTCATAAGTCGGAATAACACCATCAAAATATTTATTAATCATCGCCACTGTACGATTAACTAGGTTGCCAAGGTCATTTGCTAAGTCAAAGTTAATACGTTCAACAAACGCTTCTGGTGTGAATACACCGTCTGAACCGAATGGAACTTCACGAAGTAAGTAGTAACGAAGGGCATCTAGTCCATAGCGGTCAATCAATGTCACTGGGTCTACTACATTCCCTTTTGACTTCGACATCTTTCCATCTTTCATTAATAACCAGCCGTGAGCAAATACTTTCTTAGGAAGTGGCAAATCAAGTGCCATCAACATGATTGGCCAATAAATAGTATGGAAACGTACGATTTCTTTTCCTACTAAATGTACGTTGGCAGGCCAATATTTTCGATAGTTTTCATCGTTCTCTGTATCATACCCAAGAGAGGTGATATAGTTAGAAAGCGCATCAATCCATACGTAAATAACGTGTTTTGGGTTACCTGGAACTTTTACCCCCCAATCAAACGTCGTACGAGAAACAGCTAAGTCTTCAAGGCCAGGCTTAATAAAATTATTGATCATTTCGTTTTTACGGGACTCTGGTTGAATAAATGAAGGGTTTTCTTCATAAAAAGCTAGTAAACGATCTACGTATTTCCCCATTTTAAAGAAATAGGACTCTTCTCGAACGAGCTCTACAGGGTGTCCGCTATCCGGGCTTTTTCCGCCTACAACTTTTCCATTTTCAACGATTGGATCTACTAGTTGATGCTCTGTATAGTACGTCTCATCGGGAACTGAATACCAACCTTCATACTCATCAAGATAAATATCACCTTGTTCTAAAAGGCGCGCGAAAATCTTTTCCACGATTTCTTTATGTCTGGATTCTGTTGTACGGATAAAATCATCATACGAAATATCCATCTTATCCCACAGTTCTTTGATTCCAGATACAATATCATCTACGTATTGCTGAGGTGTCACGTTTTTCTCTTCTGCTTTTCGCTGAATTTTTTGACCATGTTCATCCGTACCTGTTAAATAACGTACGTCAAACCCTCTCAAACGTTTATAACGAGCCATTGCATCTCCCGCTACCGTCGTGTATGCATGCCCTATATGTAATTTACCACTCGGATAATAAATCGGCGTAGTAATATAAAATGTATTATTTCCATCTGCCATGTTCATAACCTCCAACATTCCATTTCAACATTTTGATTTATATGTATGTAATCATATAAACCCTGTCTTCTTATTCTACTATCTATCATACTATTTTACATGATAATTTCAAAACATTCTCTTCCTATATACACCGGAATATGACGGATTCACTTCATTTTTAAATAATCGTTATTTTTCCAAAAAATAATCCTGTTAATTGTATCAGCTTCGCCCTATTTTTATATAAAATATACCCTCATTCAAAAAGTCACTTTGATGAAAACGACAAATAGGTCTAATTTTGTCGTTTTATGTCGAATTATATTTACCCTATCTTCAAAATAGTTAATATCAAGCTATTTAGACGATTAATCTTTTTTCCAATGAAACCCCTTGTCATTCCTTGACTGACGGTCACAATTAGCTTGTAAACAAGTCGAGAAAAAAATTTTTTACCAGCTACATTTTTTTACATATAAAATGATTGACTAGTTTTGGAAACGCTGGTATTATGAAAGTACGTTGAAATTGTCGAATAATGACGAAAGTAATAACATAGAAAAATGATTACTGAGAGGAGAACGATTAACATGAAATCTACAGGTATTGTTCGTAAAGTTGATGAATTAGGACGCGTAGTAATTCCAATTGAATTACGTCGTACATTAGGAATTGCAGAGAAAGATGCTCTAGAAATCTATGTAGATGAAGAGCGCATCATCTTAAAAAAATACAAACCAAACATGACTTGCCAAGTAACAGGTGAAGTATCTGATGATAACATTCAACTTGCTAGCGGCAAATTAATTCTAAGCCGTGAAGGTGCAGAACAAATCATGAAAGAACTTCAAGATTCTTTACAAGCTTCTAAATAAAACGAAAAGCTGTCTATGATAGACAGCTTTTTTTAATGTACGTGATATTCACTATAAATGTCTCGCTTTGACACATCTCGGTCTTTTGCCACTTGCTTAATAGCTTCTTTGTTTGAAAGCCCTTCTTCTACATAGTGATCAACATGCTCGATAATAGTGAGCTGTTCCCACCATAGATTACTTTCATCTGGTGCTTCTTCATTTGTCCCTTCAAGAATTAAGCAGAATTCGCCTCTAATATCTGTGGCATTTGTCCATTCAATTGCTTCTAATACGCTTCCTCTTAAAAATTCTTCATAGCGTTTTGTTAACTCTCTACATAACACAATAGATCGGTTCCCTAAAATTTCTTCTATACTCTTTAGCGTTTCTTTTAATCGATGAGGGGCTTCATAAAATATCATGCTTTCCTTAATATACTGAAGCTCTTGAAGCTGTTCTTTACGCTGTTTTTTATTTCTGTTTAAAAATCCATAAAAATAAAACTGCCCCGTAGGTAGTCCCGAAGCAATTAAAGCTGTTAATGCTGCGTTAGGCCCCGGCAGCGGAACAACCGTATATCCTTCTTTAACGGCAGCTACCACTAACTCATAACCAGGATCTGAAATACAAGGCATGCCCGCGTCGCTTACTAAAGCAATATTTTTTTCACCATCTAAGTCGCTTAACAGCTGTTCACTTTTTGTATGTTTATTATGTTCATGATAACTTGTAATAGGCGTATCAATCTCAAAGTGGTTACATAGTTTTTTCGTTTGTCTCGTATCTTCTGCGGCAATATAATCAACTTCTTTTAAAATTCGAATCGCACGAAACGTCATATCCTCTAAGTTTCCAATAGGAGTGGGAACTAAATATAAAACGCCTCGTTCATTCGATACATCATAACTTTTTTGTGATTTCATTCTGCTTTTCTTGCTCCCTTCGAATGTAAGCCTGTTTTTGCACTCTGCTTAACTGTTTGAACCAATATTCTTTTTGCATAGCTTCTGTTTTAGAAGTAAATACCTCATGCCAAATTAATGAAACAGGCCTTCTTGCTCTCGTATATTTTGCCCCTTTTCCTTCATTATGGACAGAAATACGTTTTTGCAAATTATTCGTGTAACCAGCATAATACGTACAGTCCTTGCATTCCACTACGTAAAAATAATGATTATTTTGTTCCATATAAAATCCTTTTTAATTCGTCCGTGTATTCATCATTATCTTGGTAGACCACCAGCGGAGGAAGAATCTTTAAGTCTGGACTTCCATCCTTCGTACCTTCAATTAAAAGTGTATTTGCTTCTTTCCCATCTTTAGGATACACAAACTGAAGTCTCTTTGGCTCTAAACGGTACTGCCTCATTAACGTAACGATATCTAACAGTCTTCCTGGACGGTGAACTAATGCCACTTTTCCGCCTTGCTTCACTAGTTGACTGCTGGCTCTAATCACATCTTCCAACGAACAATGAATTTCGTGGCGAGCGATTGCAAAGTGTTCGTTTTCATTTATCTCTTCTTTATTGGATGTGGTGAAATAAGGAGGATTACATGTTACAACATCATATTTTCCATAACCCAGTTCTTGAGGCGCATTTTTTAAATCATCATGTATCATTTTAATCTGCCCATCGAGCTGATTATACGCAATACTTCTTTGCGCCATACTATGTAGCCGCTCTTGAATTTCTACACCAATAATTTTTCCCTTTGTTCGTTTAGATAAAAACAGTGGGATTACACCGTTTCCTGAACATAAATCAACCAAGTTACCTTTACGAATTGGGACATAAGCAAAGTGAGATAAAAGCACAGCATCCAATGAAAAGGAAAAGACAGACGGACTTTGAATAATGCGCATCTCCTCATCGGCTAATAGATAATCTAAACGTTCATCTCCATATAACTCAACCATAGTCGTTCTTCTCCTTGTACATCTATTATTTACATCTTTTACTCATAAAAAGAACCTCTCCAAAAGGGAGAGGTGTTGTTACTTTTTATTTAAAAATGACAAGCAAAACAAACAGTCTCCATCTTTACGCACACTTCCATAATGAATGTTACAAATATGAAAACCCTCTTGGTAAAGGCGAGCCAAATTGTCATATCCTTCTCCGATATCAATTTGTTTTTGCTCTTTTGTTTGAGCGCTTGCTTTTGAATGTCTATTTTTCAGCTTCGTTTCGAAGTTTGTCTGGTCAAGGCGACGGCGCAAATGATCATTTTCTATTTGCAGGTGATGATTTTCTTCAATTAGCTCAGCAAGATGCTCTTTCAACTCACCTAACTGCTTATATAAATGACCAATTTGTTCCTCCATGTTTGTCACCGAATCAAAAATCTCTTTTTTATCCACCTTTGCCCACCTCGTTAATCTGTGGCTTGAAACGAAACAGCACCTTCATTATTGATCTCATCCAGAGTATACTCTAAAATTTGTTCGTGATCTGACAGTTCCACTTGAATAATTCTTTCCAAAATATTCAAACCCACTACACGTCCTGAACCATCTGAAGTTTTAATTGTTGAGCCTATATCAGGAAGCTGTTCTTTTGCCGTTTCATACTCATCATTTTCATATTTTAAACAACACATCAAACGTCCGCATAAACCAGAAATTTTCGTTGGATTAAGCGATAGGTTTTGGTCTTTGGCCATCTTAATAGAAACCGGCTCAAAATCACCTAAAAACGTTGAGCAACATAGCATACGGCCACAAGGACCTATCCCGCCCAACAGTTTTGCCTCGTCTCGTACACCGATTTGACGAAGCTCAATTCGCGTACGGAAAATAGCAGCTAAATCTTTAACTAACTCTCTAAAATCAATACGGCCGTCTGCTGTAAAATAAAAAATGACTTTATTACGATCAAACGTATATTCTACATCTACTAACTTCATATCTAAATCGTGTGATTGAATTTTTTGCACGCATACGTCATACGCTTCTCTAGCAGCTTGTTTATTTTCATCCACAATCAGCCTGTCTTTTTGTTCGGCAATGCGGATTACTTTTTTCAAAGGAAGTACGACATCGTTTTCACTTACTTGCTTTTTATTAATAACCACTCTGCCAAATTCAACACCACGAACTGTTTCTACAATAACAAACTCACCATCTGGAATTGTAAGTTCTCCAGGGTCAAAATAATATATTTTTCCCGCTTTTTTAAAGCGAACGCCTACTACATCATACAAGCTTTTATCCCTCCTGCAAATCCAACACCAGCTGTTCCATTAATAACTGTAGATTCATATTTGAATTTAATTTATTTTTGGCCTTCAAGATAACCTCTAAGCGATAAATCGCTTTTTCCTGCGTTGTCTGAAGAGCTTGCTGTTTTAATTCTTCTATTTTATGACGATAGACGATTTTAGACTCTTGTCCAACTTGCAGCGTCAACAAATCACGATAAAGAAGCATCAATAAAGTTAAACCAATATGTGCTTGTTCTTTTTCTTTAAAATGTGTTACCCACTTTTCATGAATAAAAAGAAGAGCTTGTTGAGGTCTCGTTGTTAACACTTCATATAATTGTATCACTAACTTTATTGCAAGTCCAAACCATTCATCTTTACTTAATTCAATTGCTTCATCAATGCTGTTTGTTAAATTAGACAAGATGGACGCATCTACTGCGGAAAGGCCATTTTCTACTAGTTTTTCAGCTAACTGTTCTGGTGTAAGAGATCGAAATGATATTACTTGGCAACGTGAGATAATCGTATCTAATAAGCGCTGTATATTTTCTGTCAATAAAACTGCATAAGTTCCGTTGCCAGGCTCTTCTAAAAATTTCAGTAAACTATTTGCTGCGCTTACTGTCATTTTATCAACATGATTCACAATATATAACTTTTTATTAGATTCAACACCGGTTTTTGTGAATTCTGATTGCAAAAATTGAATTTGCTCTTTTTTAATCGATAAACCAGCTGGCTCAATCAAGTGAATATCTGGATGATTACCTGAATCAATTCGCCGGCAGTTACTGCACTCATGGCATGGCCTATGATTAACTGGATTTTGGCAAAACAGCGCTTTAGCAAACAAAAAACTAATTTGTTTTTTACCTGTTCCTTTGCTTCCTTCAAATAAATAAGCATGAGCAACTCGCTCTTTAAGTAAGCTGTTTTGTAAAATCTTTAATACGTTCGGCTGAAGAGCTTCAAGCTGTTCCCATGTATTTCCCATTCAATCATCACTTTCTATTTAAAATCTTCTCTCTTAAAATTGATGAAATTGATCTACTGGTAGTACGAATACTGTAGCTCCGCCCACTTCAACTTCAACAGGATACGGAATGTATGAATCTGCATTACCGCCCATCGGTGCCACAGGAGAAATCATCTGTCTGCGGTTTTCACATTGGCCCTTAATAATATCAAGTACTTCATCTACTTTATGATCATCTGTACCAATCATAATTGTTGTATTTCCTGATTTTAAAAATCCGCCCGTACTTGATAATTTGGTTGAACGAAACCCTCTTTCTACAAGTGCATTTAAAAGCTTTGAGCTATCTGAATCTTGAATAACGGCCATTACTAATTTCATGAATAACACCTCATTTTACTTTTTTGTTAAGAATAGTATAGCAAGAATAACGATCATCTGTATTTATTTTAAAATCAATTTTATTTGTTTATAAGCTTCTTCACAGACTTTTTCAACGGATTGATTTGCATCAATTCGTCGAATACGCTCTGGAAATTCACTCAAAAGAGATAAATATCCATCTCGTACTTTGTAATGAAAGTCTAAGGATTCTAAATCTAATCGATTAATCTCATCTTTTCGACCTTTATTAATTCTTTCTAACCCGACCTCAGGCTCAATATCAAAATATAAAGTGGCCTGTGGCATCGTTTGCTCAATAGCAAATTGATTGATAGCAAAAATATCTTCTACGCCTATACCCCGCGCATTTCCTTGATAAGCAAGTGAGCTATCAATAAAACGGTCGCATAATACTATATTCCCTTTATTTAGCTCAGGAATCACTTTTTCTACAAGATGTTGTCTTCTAGCCGCAGCATAAAGAAGTGCTTCGGTTCTGGCATCCATTTCCGTATTAGATGGATTTAAGATGATTTCACGAATTTGTTCAGCAATTCGTATGCCTCCAGGCTCTCTTGTTAATACAATATTATAGCCCTCTTGTATTAATTTTTGTTGAACCATATGGATGATCGTCGTCTTACCAGCACCTTCTGGCCCTTCGAATGTAATAAACGTTCCTGACATGTATAAATTCCTTTCTCTATTTAAATACTTCTATCTTTCCTTCTTCCATACAAGAGCCGCCCTGAATATGACCATTTAACCTTTGAATATGCAAAATATAGTCAATATGATTGCTCGTAATCGTTTCTCCCTCCATTAAAATAGGAATTCCAGGAGGATATGGAATAACAGATTGTGCACTTACACGCCCAATCGCTTCTTCAAACGAACACATATGCTTTGATCTTAGTTTTCTTTCTTCCATAGGCAGGAGAACCGTTGCTCTTGAAAAACGAAATGGTTTGATTAGTGGTTTTTCATATGACTTACGCTGTATATTCTCTACTGCTTGTCTAACCCGCTTAATTGTATCATTAAAATCCCATCTACTGCTTAAAGGTAGAACAAACAATACGTAGTTAACGTCAGCTAGTTCTGTATAAATATCTTGCTTTTCCAGTTCCTTTTGCAAATGATATCCTGTTGCAGCCGAACAAGTCAACGTCATTTTCAAAAGGTCGGTAACAGTTTGATCTGTTTCCACATCAATAGTTGAAAGTGTATCAATCTCATTAATCTTTTCAACAAACGAATGAATATTGTCAGTCATTCTATCAATATCATGCTGAGTAAACTGCTGCAGATAATACCTTGCTAAATCGAGAGAAGCCATAATAGGGTATGAGGGACTGCTTGACTGCAGTACTTGTAGGTAATGCCGAACGCTTTGCTTATTTATCAACGTCCCCTGCATATGTAAATAAGAACCCATAGTCATAGCTGGCAGCGTTTTATGTGCTGACTGAACAACAAGATCCGCTCCATACGTAACAGCTGACGACGGAAAAGGATTACCTAAAATAAAGTGGGCTCCATGAGCTTCATCAATAATTATAGGAATATTGTAGCCATGAATAAAATCAATGATCTCCTTTAAATCTCGCGCTACCCCGTAGTAAGTAGGATTTGTTAATACAAATGCTTTTATATCCTGAGAACCCTCTAAAGCTGCTTTAATTGTTTTAATGGATACACCTGTACTAAGATGTGTTTTTGAATCTATTTCAGGAGCTAAAAAAATAGGTGATGCCTTTGATAAAGCAATAGCATTAAAAATAGATTTATGAGAATCTCTTTGAACAGCAATTTTATCTCCTTCTTGACAAAGAGAGAAAATCGCGGCGAGATTGCCTACAGTAGAACCATTAACTAAAAAAAAGCTTTCATCTACTCCATACAACTTTGCCGTTAACTCTTGTGCTTCTTTAATAACAGATTCTGCTTCATGTAAATCATCTAATCCGCTAATTTCTGTTAGATCGTATTGCAAAAAGTCTGCGTAAGAAGACTGAATATGTGAAGGTAGAATTTGACCATTTTTGTGGCCGGGCACGTGATAAGAGAGTGACCTCTTTTCGCTGTGCCTTACTAAACGGTTATATAAAGGTAAATATGTGTCCATACATCCATTCCTTACTTTTTGTAAATATAACATTGTTAACTTGATAAAAGAATATGTAAGTATTTTTCCTATCAAAATTGATTTTTCTTTCATTATAACAAACTTAGTTGATTTTTTTGAGCCATATAAAGAAGCCCTTATAAAAAAGGGCTTTTAGTAAGAAAACGCTCCTGATATTCTCTTTAATTGATCTACTAACAATTGATAACGAAAATGAGATGAATCCACCTCTACAATCTCTATCTCGCAGTGTTGGCATATAAAGCTGGAAAACACCTCAATACCCTTTGTATTCTGTTCATGACAAACGGAACATGTTTTAATTTGTTTTTCCATTACTCTCCACCTCCACTAATTAAGTATCGACAAGATGTAACGTCTTTATGCAGTTCATTTACCCCATTTTATGTAGATAGCTTATACTCTGTGAATAATAAAAAAAGGACTAGCTAAAATAGCTAGTCCTTTTTCAGGTGCCTGGCAACGTCCTACTCTCACAGGGACAAAGTCCCA
>NZ_JBYSWQ010000017.1:0-35959 GCF_058781295.1 Priestia sp. FW507-14D1A | reverse complement strand
GCGATTGTGGCGAAGTGGTTAACGCACCGGATTGTGGTTCCGGCATTCGTGGGTTCGATTCCCATCAGTCGCCCCATTTATAAACGGTATGCATATTCCAATATTGGGCTATCGCCAAGCGGTAAGGCAACGGATTTTGATTCCGTCATGCGTTGGTTCGAATCCAGCTAGCCCAGCCATATATGCGGAAGTAGTTCAGTGGTAGAACACCACCTTGCCAAGGTGGGGGTCGCGAGTTCGAACCTCGTCTTCCGCTCCAATTTTAATAAAGTTATTTAGTCTTGAGTAAATGGCGGCATAGCCAAGTGGTAAGGCAGAGGTCTGCAAAACCTTTATCACCGGTTCAAATCCGGTTGCCGCCTCCATTTATTTACAAGCTGCCGGGGTGGTGGAATTGGCAGACACACAGGACTTAAAATCCTGCGGTAGGTGACTACCGTGCCGGTTCAAGTCCGGCCCTCGGCACCATTTATAATTTTAACTTGCCTTTTTTATTTTGCCGATGTGGCGGAATTGGCAGACGCGCACGACTCAAAATCGTGTTCCTTCGGGAGTGTCGGTTCGACCCCGACCATCGGTACTTTAGCTTTACTTGACAGGATGCTTCCTGTTTTTATTTTTACTTGTCGGTCGACAAATTTTGATAATATTTGCGGGTGTAGTTTAGTGGTAAAACCTCAGCCTTCCAAGCTGATGTCGTGAGTTCGATTCTCATCACCCGCTCCATACATATTGTTATCACAACGCAGTGTCTCGCTTTTAAAGCTGAGATGTTGCGTTTTTTATTTTTAGCGCAAATATAGCGTCTATCTTTTCAAGATAGACGCTATATTTACGTACATCAGTTAATGACTTGATAGGTTGCTTCTCCGCCGTGGATTTGAATGAACATGTCACTTAGGGATTTAGTTAGTTTATAAGCCTGTTCTTCTGAAAGTGAAGGCTTTAAATAAATGAACTGTACAGCTTGTGTTGTCTTTTCAGTTACGTATGCTCGGTTAGAATCGACATAAGGGCTTCCGAAAGCTCCTAGGACATCTTTTGAAAGGATTTTATTTTCTAAAGAAATATTACGTTCATTTAGAGCTTCATAAGACTCTTCTTTTTTACCGATAGTAAATTCGATGGGACCCTCTAAATTAGAGGAATCATAAATTCCAATTGGGACTTCATATTGCAATGAAAAAAAGTTATTAATGTCCACAGCAGAATTGATAGAAGGCAAATACGTTTGTTTTCCTATTCTTCTAATTAAAGCTTCTATAGAAGGACGGTATTTACTTGGATCAGTTCCAAATGTTTTGAAAAGCTTTCTCCACTCGCTAACACCTTCGAATTCTGTTACTTTTTTTGACTCAAGGTCGAAATAAATGGATTCTTGAAAGAGGCGCAGACGTCCTTTTAGCATTTGAGGAGAATCACCAACTTCAATATTTTTATACTGAATGATTCCCATTTTAAAAGAAGGGCAAAGCTGTTTAATAGCGGGCGATAATGTAAAGTTCATTTTTTTGATCCTTTCTATTATAATTAGTATTTGTTCGTTTATAGATACCATCCTATCATTTCATTGAGTGAGAAAACAGTTCAATGCATGAATATATAGAATTTCTTGGAAAGGAGGCCATTACTCACTATGAATGCGTATCAGTTGAAGGAAGAAATTATTTCATACAGCAAAGAGATTGGAATCGATAAGATTGGATTTGCGAGTGCTTCTATGTTTGATGAGTTAAAGAATCGATTGTTAGCACAGCAAGAGTTAGGTTATGCTTCAGGCTTTGAAGAACCTGATATTGAAAAGAGAGTAGATCCCACATTAGTTGTTCCAAAAGCTAGATCTATTATTTCAATTGCACTTGCGTATCCTTCTAAATTAAAGGATGCACCAAAGAGCACAAAGGAAGATCGCCGAGGAATCTTTTGCCGTGCTTCTTGGGGGCAAGATTATCATACGGTTCTACGTGATAGGCTTCAAAAGCTTGAAACCTTCATAAAAGAAAAAGTACCTGTAGCTATCCTTCAATCGATGGTAGACACAGGCGAGCTGTCGGACCGAGCTGTAGCAGAAAGAGCTGGTATTGGCTGGAGCGGTAAGAACTGTGCCATTATTACACCTGAATTCGGTTCCTACGTGTATTTAGGAGAAATGATTACAGATATCCCGTTTCCTCCTGATAAACCGATAGAGGACGGTTGTGGTACTTGTAATAAGTGCGTTGATGCGTGTCCTACGGGTGCGCTTGTAACAGGCGGTCAGCTGAATTCGCAGCGATGCATTGCCTTTTTAACCCAAACAAAAGGATTTTTAGCTGAAGAATTTCGAAGTAAATTAGGCAATCGTTTATATGGCTGTGATACATGTCAAACTGTGTGTCCTGAAAATAAAGGAAAAGACTTTCATTTTCACCCTGAGATGGAGGCTGATCCAGAACTTGCGAAGCCTAAATTAAAACCGCTTTTAACGATGAGTAATCGTGAGTTCAAAGAGAAATTTGGACATGTTTCAGGTTCTTGGAGAGGGAAAAAGCCAATTCAGCGCAATGCCATTATTGCACTGGCCCATTTTAAAGATCAAACCGCCGTTCCAGCTTTAATTGAGTTAATTAAAAATGACGTTCGCCCTGTCATTCGAGGAACAGCGGCATGGGCGTTAGGCAAAATTGGCGATAAAGAAGCGTTAGATACACTTATGAACTTAAGAGAAAAAGAAAAGGACCAAGAAGTAATTGAAGAAATGTCAAAAGGTATAGAGATGCTTCAAGAGATCTAAACCGTATTTTTATTGATAAAGTTAGCTAATGAGTCATAGCGTATAATAAACGCTTAGAAAAGTGGTGACATTATGCTAACAAAAAGGAATGTATTATATACTTTAATTAAAGCGCGTGCGGACAGCTATGTAAAAGGTGAGCTTCATGAAGACTTCAAGCCTTTCATTGAACAGCAGTGTGAACTAAAGCGGTCTCTTATAAAAAAAAGAGAAGTTGATGTTTTAAAATGTAATATGAAAGGTTCTATTCAATCTGCTCATACGGATCAGGAAGAAACAAGAGTATTATATAAGGTGCACATTCAGGCATTTTTAAAACAAAACGATTTTTTCTATATAGAAGAAGAAATTGAAGCTCGTTTAGCTCTTTTTTATAAAGATACGCTTATTCAAGATGAGCTGCTGGTAAAGGGTTTTTCTGAAGATGAGGTTGAAATGGATGTAGAAGAAGTAGAGGAAGACGAAGAAAGAGCCTCTTATTATGATCGTCTTGCAGCTGTTCAGTATGCAGAAAAACATTGGGATAAACCTAATGAAAGTTATAAGCAGTTTGAGGTAAACTGCACCAACTATATTTCACAGTGTTTGCATGCAGGAAAGGCGCCGATGCGGGGATATCCTAAAAAAGCAAACGGATGGTGGATGAGAGGGAACGCCTGGAGCTATAGCTGGGCAGTTGCTCATTCCATGCACAGCTATTTAAGTAACTCCAAATCAGGACTTCGGGCAGTGAGGAAATCTTCAGCAAGCGAACTTGTCCCGGGAGACGTTATCTGCTACGATTTTGAAGGAGATGGAAGATGGAATCATACGACCATTGTTGTAGCAAAAGACGGTCACGGTATGCCTCTTGTAAATGCGAACACGTATAATAGTCGAATGAGATATTGGGCTTATGAGGATTCAACGGCTTACACGCCAAAGATTAAGTATGATTTTTTCCATATCGTTGATCGGTAAGACTTTCGTTTTAGCAAGTTAGTGGTATAATGATGAATAGATTTGTTAGCAGAGGTGAAAATTTGTGGGAGTACACGTAGTGTTATTTCAACCAGAAATTCCAGCAAATACAGGAAATATTGCGCGAACATGTGCAGCAACAAATACGACGCTGCATTTAGTTCGTCCGTTAGGCTTTTCAACAGATGATAAAATGTTAAAGCGAGCTGGATTGGATTATTGGGAATTTGTAAATGTGGTGTATCATGATTCATTAGAGGAAGTATTCGAAAAGTATCCTGAAGCAGGTTTCTACTTCATCACAAAATTTGGTCAGCAGCCACATACAACATTTGATTATAGTGACTTAGAGCAGGATCATTTCTTCGTATTTGGAAGAGAAACAAAGGGTCTGCCAAAGCACATTATTGAAGAGAACATGGAAAGATGTCTTCGTTTACCGATGACAGAAAATGTTCGTTCTTTAAATTTATCTAATACAGCAGCTATTTTAATCTATGAAGCGCTGCGTCAACAAAATTATGCTGGTTTATCTTAAGTAAAAAGCGAGGTTCAAATTTTATTGAACCTCGCTTTTTTATTTATGTCGACGATGATATGTAGTGGTTATTTTTTAACGCCCGGTTTATCATTGTATCCCGCTCTGAAGATGGATGCTAAAAAAGCAATTGTTACTCCTAATACTAAAAGTAAGCGCATTGATTTTCCTCCTCAATCTAATTAAAAGGATTATACAGCTACTGCAGTTAAAACCGACTTCCCATATCTCATGATGGTAATAATGACAAAATAACTTTTCTAGAGACATAAGTTCTCTAACAAAGTTTAACCGTTCCTTCTTACTCTTTTATTATAGCTAATAAATACTTCACTGTGAATGCCTAGCAAGGACAAATTTCTGAATTTTACAATTTAAAAAGCATGTTCAAACATTTTGCTGCATAGATTGTATTAATCTTGTTCACTAGCACCATAACTAGTAGGGGAGGTCCTTTAATGGATATATTAAAGAAAGTTGAAAGATACCGCGAAGAAGAGAATCGTCTTAAGTGGGAAGGGACATTTGAAGAGTACCTAAAGCTGATTAAAGATGAGCCTTTAATTGCTCAGCCTGCACACTCTAGAGTATACAACATGATAAAGGATGCAGGAATTGAAGAGGTAAATGGTAAAAGACATTATAAATTTTTCAGTGGACAAATGTTTGGACTTGAAGATTCGCTAGAACGCTTGGTGGAAGAATATTTTCATCCAGCTGCAAAGCGTTTAGACGTTCGTAAACGTATTTTACTTTTAATGGGTCCGGTAAGTGGTGGTAAATCGACGCTAGTGACCATGTTAAAAAGAGGGCTTGAAGCTTATTCTCTTACTGATCGAGGAGCTGTTTACGCTATTAAAGGATGCCCAATGCATGAAGATCCGCTGCATTTAATTCCACATCATTTACGTAAAGACTTCTTTGAAGAGTATGGTATCCGAATTGAAGGAAACTTATCTCCTTTAAATACAATGCGATTAGAGGAAGAGTATGGCGGCAGAATTGAAGACGTCATTATCGAACGCATTTTCTTCTCAGAGGACAAACGAACTGGAATTGGAACGTTCAGTCCTTCTGATCCGAAATCTCAAGACATTGCCGATCTAACAGGAAGCATTGACTTTTCAACAATTGCAGAGTATGGATCTGAGTCAGATCCTCGTGCTTACCGCTTTGACGGAGAGCTTAATAAAGCAAACCGGGGAATGATGGAGTTCCAGGAGATGTTAAAATGTGATGAGAAATTTTTATGGCATTTACTCTCTTTAACTCAAGAAGGAAACTTTAAAGCAGGAAGGTTTGCTTTAATTAGTGCAGATGAATTAATCGTAGCGCATACAAATGAAACAGAGTATCGCTCGTTTATTTCCAATAAGAAAAATGAAGCTTTGCATTCACGAATTATTGTAATGCCTGTTCCATATAACTTAAAAGTGAGTGATGAGGAAAAAATTTATGACAAAATGATTCGTGAAAGTGACGTATCAGATGTTCATATTGCCCCTCATACGTTACGTATTGCGTCTATCTTTACTACATTAACGAGATTAAAAGAGCCTAAAAAAGGCGATATTGATTTATTAAAGAAAATGCGTCTATACGATGGTCAATCTGTAGAAGGCTATAACGATGCAGACGTAGAAGAGTTACAAAAAGAGTATACGGATGAAGGAATGAGCGGTATTGATCCTCGTTATGTCATTAATCGCATTTCATCTACCATCATTCGAAAAGATATTAAATCAATCAATGCATTAGATGTACTGCGTTCATTGAAAGAAGGGTTAGCACAGCATGCGTCTATTTCTGCTGAGGATCGAGAGCGTTACTTGAATTATATTTCTCTGGCGCGTAAAGAATATGATGAAATTGCAAAAAAAGAAGTGCAAAAAGCGTTCGTTTATTCATACGAAGAGTCCGCTAAAACATTAATGGATAATTATTTAGATAATGTCGAAGCATACTGCAACAAAAATAAGCTTCGTGATCCGCTAACAGGAGAAGAGTTAAATCCAGATGATAAATTAATGCGTTCAATTGAAGAACAAATTGGTATTTCAGAAAATGCAAAAAAAGCATTCCGCGAAGAAATCTTAATTCGTATTTCCGCTTATGCACGTAAAGGAAAACGATTTGATTATAATTCCCATGAGCGCTTACGCGAAGCGATTCAGAAAAAATTGTTTGCGGATTTAAAAGACGTAGTGAAAATTACAACGTCCACTAAAACACCAGATGAGCAGCAGCTGAAGAAAGTAAATGAAGTAGTGGCTCGATTGATTGATGAGCATGGATACAATTCAGTATCTGCTAATGAACTGCTGCGCTATGTAGGAAGTTTGTTAAATCGATAACTCAGTACTAACAAGAAAACATGGCACTTCCGATCTGTGCCATGTTTTTCTTATCTCTTAAAATAAACTCTGCATAATTAGGCTAATGTGTAGTACGCATTGCACTTAACCATCATATGATAAGTCATAAACATATACATGACACTAGACACTATAAAATGAATAGCTAATAGTGAAAGAATTAGTTAGCAAGTATACCATTCTTGCGCATAGGATAAGAGTAACCAACCTTTGAACTAAAGGTATTTGTCAGAAACTTTCGGTATAGCTTATGCATGCCGAGTAAAAACGTGCAGGTGTTTTTTAAATAAGGAGGGGAATAGCGTGGGAAAAGAAGTAGATAAAAGTTTTGCTGTCTCAAAAGAAGACTGGTCCCTCCATCGTAAAGGCCACGATGATCAAAAAAGACATCAAGAAAAAATTAAAGAAGCAATTAAAAATAATTTACCGGATTTAATTACAGAAGAAAATATCGTGATGTCCAATGGAAGAGAAGTAGTTAAAATTCCGATCAAATCATTGGATGAATATCGAATTCGGTACAATTATGATAAAAACAAACATGTGGGTCAAGGTGATGGAGACAGTAAAGTTGGGGATGTAGTAGCACGTGATGGATCTGCTGGAGATGGTCAAAAAGGGGCAGGAAAAGGTCAAGGAGCAGGTGACCAGGCTGGAGAAGACTACTTTGAAGCAGAAGTGTCTCTTATGGAGCTTCAAGAGGCTTTATTTGCTCAATTAGAACTGCCTAATCTTCAGCGAAAAGAATCTGATCAAATTGTTGTGGAGCACATTGAATTTAATGATATACGACGTACAGGTTTGATGGGGAATATCGATAAAAAACGAACGATGATGAGCGCTTACAAGCGAAACGCAATGACAGGAAAGGCTGCTTTTCATCCTATTTATCCGGAGGATTTAAAATTCAAAACGTGGAATGAAGTTATAAAGCCAGAATCGAAAGCAGTCGTCTTAGCTATGATGGATACGAGCGGTTCGATGGGCATATGGGAAAAGTATATGGCAAGAAGCTTTTTCTTTTGGATGACACGCTTTTTACGTACGAAATATGAAACAGTGGAAATTGAATTTATTGCGCATCATACAGAGGCAAAAGTAGTATCAGAAGAAGACTTCTTCTCCAAAGGAGAAAGCGGGGGAACCATCTGCTCATCTGCTTACCGAAAAGCGCTTGAATTAATTAACCAAAAGTATGATCCGAGCCGCTATAATATTTACCCGTTTCATTTTTCAGATGGCGATAACTTAACTTCAGATAACGCAAGGTGTGTAAAGTTAGTAAATGAATTAATGAAAGTGTCAAATATGTTTGGATATGGGGAAGTGAATCAGTACAATCGACATTCCACTTTAATGTCTGCGTACAAAAATATTCAAGACGAAAGTTTTAGACACTTTATTTTAAAACAAAAATCAGACGTTTTTCACGCCATGAAAAGCTTTTTTAGAAAAGAAACAGAAGACCAGAAATATGCTTAACCTAAAAGGCCTAGACTTGTTATCTAGGTCTTTTTTATGCGGTTTATTCAGCGCTTCTTTGGAGATAGTAAGAGTACGACTTTATCCAAAAGGAGAATAAGTGAATGAACGAAAATATAAAGAGCGAAATGCAAAAACATCAACAAAATCAGCGGTTGAACGCAGCTGAGTTAGGTTACTTATGGGCGCAATATTTAGGCGATACGCTGTATGTATGTGTTCTTGGGTATTTTCTATCTGTTGTAAAAGATGCCGAGATTAAGGAGCTCTTAAAAAAAGCCCATCAGATTTCACAAACTCATGTAGACGAATTGACGGAATTATTCAGTTTGGAAAAAATTCCAATACCAGTAGGTTTTGGGGAACAAGATGTGAATAAAGGAGTTCCTGCTTTATTTGATGATATTTTTATGGCTATTTATGTAAATGAAATGGCCATTGGAGGTATGAAGAAATATGCTAGAGCGCTAAGCGCAGTGAGAAGGCAAGATATTTATGATCACCTGTCTCGATGTGTAAAAGAAAGCGACAGCCTTTTAGAGGATTCTAACCACGTTATTTTAAGAAAAAGCATGCTGATGAGACCTCCGGTTATTCCTTATCCTGTAAAAGTAAATTTTGTAGATCATAAAACGTTTATATCACCATTTTTCTCTCAAATGCATCCTCTAACTTCTTTGGAGGTTACGGCTATTCAAGAAATTGTTAATACAAATGTATTAGGTAAAACGCTGATGCTGGCATTTAGTCAAGTAGCTACCACACAAAAATTACGCTCTTATTTTTTTGATGGAGTTAAACTTGCGAGTAAGCAAATTAAGCAATTCACCGAGTTATTGTCTGAAGCTGACCTACCAAGTCCGCGTCTGCTTGATGCATATGTAACCAACTCAACGATTTCACCGTTTTCAGATAAGCTGATGATGTATCATACTTCCACAGCGGTGACAATTGCTATTGATAACTGCGGTGCTGGCTTGTCTATGTCGTTCCGTTCGGATGTAGCAGTAGAATTTTCTCAGCTAATCGGGCGTATAGGGAAGTATGGAAAAGATGGAATTCGGATTATGATTGAGCAAGGTTGGATGGAAGAACCTCCAATGGCAACAGACCGTAAGAAGTTGGCGGAGAAATAATAAGGAGTATGTTGTAGATTATCATTAATTTTGCGGTACCGAAACATATATAGCTAAGCGAAAATAGATTGCTCTAGACCCACTTGAATGAGCAGTGATAAGATAAAAAAGCTGATTTTTCAAGAAGTAAGTCGAGGTGTGGAAATGAACAACAGTATAAGGGAGTCCATTGCGAAAAAAGTAGCATGGATTAGCGTATGGAGCAATATTGCCCTTACGCTAGGAAAAGTAATAGTAGGATGGATTGGAAATAGTGATGCTGTATTTGCTGATGGTATTCACTCTGCAGCGGACGTATTTGCCTCTATTATTGTCTTGTTGGTTATACGAGTAGCAAATAAGCCGGCAGATGATGATCATCCATATGGGCATGGAAAAGCAGAAGTAATTGTCTCAGGGATTGTAGGAATTATTTTATTGCTTGTATCATTTTATGTGGTATTTGAAGGAGTCGTTGGTTTATTCCATCCGGTTGAATCTCCAAATATTTTAGCCATGTGGATTGCAGTTATTTCATACATAGCAAAGGTGTTGTTGTACCGTTATTCTTTAAACGTAGCGAAGCAGCACCACAGTAAGGCAATTGAGGCAATTGCATTTGATCATAAAGCAGATATTGTTGCTTCTATTGCGGCGGCAATTGGTGTTTTATTATCCATTATTGGTGATAAAATGGATGTTCAACTGCTGTTATACGGAGATAAAATAGCAAGTATCTTTGTTGCTTATTTAATTTTTAACATTGCCAGACAAATGATGGGAGAGTCTTTTCAGATCTTAATGGAAGGCAATATTGATGAAGAGCTACTGAAAGAACTTGAAGAAAGCATTTATGAATTTGAAGATGTGAAGCGGATTGATCGCGTTCGAGCAAGAGAACATGGCCATTACATATTAGTGGATGTACGTATTTCAATTGACCACTTTAAAACAATTAAGGAAGGTCATGATTTAGGACGAGAAATCAAAGCAACACTTATGAAAAAGCATGATAATATTCAGGAAGTATTAATCCATTTGAATCCTTATTATCCAGATTAAATAAGAAGCAGCGAAGTGCTACTCGCTGCTTCTTATTATTTATATATGTAGAAATTAATGAAATGAGTAGCATAAAATAATGAGGATTTTTATTTATAAAGAATCAAGTTTAATAAAATTGTATAAAGGGAATTGTATTTATTTATTGATGTGATAGGATAAAAAAGCATGTAAATGCATTCACGACGAATGAAAGCAGTGGACGGGTACATATAGATAATAATAAATGGTTTTGGGAGTCAAAGAAGGTGATGTTGAAGTGAATGTAAGCATCAGGTCAATCGTTAAAAAAGTCATGTTCATTCTATTTATTGCGTATGGGGCAGTGGTCATTTATGCTACGCTCATACGGGAAAACGAACATGTTTACGGAAAAGCAATGAACTTGGATTTATTTAGTACGATCCGTCTGATGTGGGAAAGCGGCAATATAATGCTTACTGTGACAAATATACTGGGAAATATCGTAATGTTTGCGCCGCTTGGAATGTTTATTCCTTTGTTTATGAAGTGGTTTGATGGTTTTATCCAAGTGTTTACGACTGGTTTCTTAATCAGTTTTTTAATTGAAATTTTACAGTACAAGCTAACGGAACGAGTATTTGATATTGATGATATCTTTTTGAATACGCTAGGTACATTTATAGGCTGGGTTATTATTAAAATACTATATTGGATTAAGAACATGCTGAAAGCACGTTTCAAAAAAAGATGAACTTGAGAAACGTAATGAAATTAATCCAATCTAAAGACGAACAAATGGGATAAATGAGCTAGTATGGATAGCTTGTTACATCGCGGTTGCTACATGCATGAAATCTACGTTCACCCTACCAATGAAAAAATCCGAGCGAGCTGGGTTCTTAATCAAGAATTCAACTCGTTCGGATTTTTCTTCAACTAAAATACTTTTGGCTCAGCTTCTGCTTCTTGTTGATAGAAACACTTAATGCAGCGTCTTACGGAAGAATGTGAGGATTCAACGATAATATGCTGACAATTTTGCTGAACAAATAATAACTTTCTTTCAAGCTGCTTAATTTGTTCTTTAAGCTGTTCTACTTCATTATTGATAGATATTTGAACCACTGTTAACAAACTCTTTAGCTTTTTCTTTCATTCCTTCTTTTCTTACTTCATTTACATCTTTTTCATTTTCTTGAGCCATGTTACGAATATCTTGAGAAATACGCATCGAACAGAATTTAGGTCCACACATTGAACAGAAATGGGCTGTTTTAGCACCTTCAGCGGGAAGTGTTTCATCGTGATATTCTTTTGCGCGCTCTGGATCTAGTGAAAGGTTAAATTGATCATTCCATCTAAATTCAAATCTTGCTTTAGACAGCGCGTTATCGCGTTTTTGTGCTCCTGGATGGCCTTTTGCTAGGTCAGCGGCATGCGCAGCAATTTTATAGGTGATAACGCCTTCTCGAACGTCTTCTTTATTCGGCAGACCTAAATGTTCTTTTGGCGTTACGTAGCAAAGCATAGCTGTCCCAAACCAGCCAATCATTGCAGCCCCAATACCTGATGTAATATGGTCATAGCCTGGAGCGATGTCGGTTGTAAGCGGTCCAAGAGTATAAAAGGGAGCTTCTTGGCATATTTCCATTTGTTTATCTACGTTTTCTTTGATGAGGTGCATAGGAACATGTCCAGGACCTTCAATCATAACTTGAACATCGTGTTTCCAAGCAATTTTAGTTAATTCACCAAGCGTTTCTAATTCACCGAACTGTGCCTCATCATTAGCATCTGCAATGGAACCAGGACGTAGTCCATCGCCAAGTGAAATAGAAATATCGTATGCTTTACAGATTTCACAGATTTCTTCAAAGCGAGTATATAAAAAGTTCTCTTCATGATGAGCTAAACACCACTGCGCTAAGATGGATCCTCCGCGTGAAACAATACCTGTCGTACGTTTCGCTGTCAGAGGAATATAGCGTAAAAGAACACCTGCGTGAATAGTAAAGTAATCAACACCTTGTTCAGCTTGTTCAATTAATGTATCGCGATATGCTTCCCACGTTAGATCTTCTGCTACACCTTTTACTTTTTCAAGCGCTTGGTAAATAGGAACGGTCCCTACAGGAACAGGCGAGTTGCGGATAATCCATTCGCGCGTTGTGTGGATATCCTTTCCTGTTGATAAATCCATAATTGTATCGGCTCCCCAACGCGTTGCCCATGTCATTTTTTCTACTTCATCTTCAATAGCTGAACGAATAGCTGAATTTCCGATATTAGCATTGATTTTCACGTGGAATTTGCGGCCGATAATCATCGGTTCGCTCTCAGGGTGATTGATATTATTAGGGATAATGGCACGTCCTCTTGCTACTTCTTCACGCACGACTTCAGGATCCATCTGTTCACGAATAGCGATAAATTCCATTTCGGGCGTGATGATTCCTTTTTTCGCATAGTGCATTTGCGTTACATTTTGATTTTTTTTCGCGCGCAACGGTAAACGATTAGTGATAAAGCGCTCGTACTGATCTCTTGGATCACCATCATAATAACCGTTATCCTGTGGCTGAACCGTACGGCCTTGATATGTTTCTACATCGTTTCGTTCTGCAATCCACTTTTCGCGCAGAGCCGGTAATCCTTTTTGTAAATTAATTTCATAACAGGGATCTGTATAAACACCGCTCGTGTCGTATACACGTACGGGACTATTTTCTTCTTCCCCAAAAGATCCTGTAGTAGGAGACTGATGAATTTCACGCATAGGCACTTTAAGGTCTTCTCTGGATCCTTGGACATATACTTTGTGACTGTTTGGAAAAGGCTTTTTCATAGAAACTGATACGTTTTGTTTTGACATTACATATTCCTCCGGTTTCGCATAAAGTGTAGCTATACCGAACCATAAAAAAATCGGGTTCTGTGATAGACAGAACCCGATGGAATAGGCGAAAAAAGAATAAACATATACTATTCTTTTCAAGACTACTTCCCTCCGCTGGTATAACCCAAATCAGGTTCAAAGGGTTAAAGAGTTTTATTGCACTCTTCTCTCAGTCTGAGCTATCAGACACCCCTAGTAGAAATAACATTCAAATTATTCAATTTACGGCTTAAGTTTACCATCATTCGGTAAAAAATCAACCCTTAAATAAAAAAAGCTAGACAATTAACGTTGTCTAGCGGCATCAATTGCAATCACAATAGCTGTAATAATATGCATGATAAACCCTAAAAATGGAATCCAAGCAACCAGTGAAGTAACAATCCCTAGTATGTTTCCATACGCAGATAACCCTCGTCTATTAGCTAAAATGAGCGTGATAGCATGAAGAATAAATCCAATAAAAAGAGGAGTATAACTAAAGCCCATAACAATCCCGGCGCCAATTAAAGGAATTCCCAGCAAGGCTTCATACCCAGCAGTGACCCATTTCATTGTACGTACATTTCCATTCATAAGTAAAAAGCCTCCTAAAAAAGATACTACTATATACGAGTAAAGAGAGAAAAAAGTTTCAAATTACTTAGGGGATATGCCGTATAAGCAAGCATTAGTTGATTAAAATGATAGATGACAGTAAAGGAGATGGAAAAAACATAATGATTTAGTCATTTTTTCACACTAAAGAAAAATAGTCTAGATGATTCATTTTTAGCTAAGGGGCCGGAATTTATACCGAACATAGTGACTACTTTCTAAAGTAAATAAAAGCTGATATCGTGTTTTTTGATTATAGCATGTAAGGTTTTTATTACAAATTATTAAAGATTCTTATCTTTTTGCAAATACACATTGTATTTCATAGTTTTAACAATTATGATAAAAAAGCAAGTGTCAAATTAGGAAAATAGTTGAGCATGTAAAACGAAGCGATAAGCTTATTAATTTGAAAGAAAGGCAAGGTACATAGCTTTATGTGGGAAATTATTGTAGCAATCATTTTAGGGATTGTAGAAGGTTTAACAGAGTTTGCTCCTGTTTCGTCAACTGGGCATATGATTATTGTGGATGACCTATGGTTGAATTCCAAAGAATTATTTTCATCTCCAGTAGCTAATACATTTAAAATTGTTATTCAGCTAGGGTCGATCTTAGCAGTAGTAGTTATTTTTAAAGATCGTTTCATTAATTTATTAGGATTGGGAAAAAAGCCAGCTGCTCCAATTGGACCGACAAATCGCTTGAATTTAATGCAGGTAATTGTTGGTTTGTTACCCGCAGGAGTGTTAGGACTTTTGTTTGATGATTACATTGATGAACATTTGTTTTCTTTAAATACGGTGCTAATTGGCTTAGTAGTCGGAGCTGTATTAATGATTCTAGCAGATTTGTTTGGACCTAAACGTCCGCGTGTAGAGACGGTGGACCAAATGTCTTATGGACAAGCACTGGGTATAGGACTGTTTCAATGTATTGCTCTTTGGCCAGGTTTTTCTCGTTCAGGCTCAACGATTTCAGGAGGAGTTCTTCTTGGAATGAGCCATAAAGCAGCGGCAGATTTTACATTTATTATGGCAGTGCCAATCATGGCAGGAGCAAGTGGACTTTCATTGGTTAAAAACTGGCAGTATTTCACATCAGATGCACTACCGTTTTTTATTGCCGGTTTTATCAGCGCCTTTATTTTTGCGCTGATATCTATTCGCTTTTTCCTGAAATTAATTAATCGTATCAAATTAGTACCGTTTGCACTATATCGAATTGTGTTAGCAGCTATTCTATATTTTGTATTTTTATAAAATAAACACGCGTGTTCTTTAGTCCCTTAAACTTCTAATAGAGACTCAAAGAGCAAGAAAAAGCTATTGCAATGGTGCAATAGCTTTTTTGCATAAATATATATTATCGCCTTCTGAAAGCGTTTTATAAACATGGGTATTGACAAAACGTGTCGAAAAATAGTAAATTAATATTTGTGCAGTATAAAGTTAAGTAAAAGTAAGACTTCTGTTTAGTTTTATTGACTGTAAAAAACGTATGACAACGTATAGATCGTTTTAATTTTATAAAAACTGAATAATAAGCTTAATCGTATAGAGCGGGGGAATCATTATCGGCAGTAAAGCTGCCTTGGGGTGAATCCTTACAAAAGGTAGGAAACTCTCAATTCCGAATCCGACAGTTAACCCCGTTTGCTTCATTGAGAGAAAGAGCCCAAAATAGCGTAAGTAAAAGGCTGTTCTTTCTTAAGAATAGTCTTTTTTTGTTTTTTCAGAAAAGTATATACAAATGTCATACATCTTTGGGGAGGTACATCTATGAAAAAAATTCGTTTTGGTTTGGCTACGCAGATTTTTACCGGATTAATCCTCGGTGTTCTTGTAGGGGTAATTTGGTTTAACGATCCGCGTGTAGTAACATACCTACAGCCGCTAGGAGACCTATTTTTAAGATTAATTAAGATGATTGTTATTCCAATTGTTATCTCAAGCTTAGTCGTTGGAGTTGCAGGAGCAGGGAGCGGTAAACAGGTCGGAAAGCTCGGCGTTAAAACCATTCTCTATTTTGAAATTATTACGACTTTTGCAATTATAATCGGTGTATTGGTTGCTAATATTTTTCATCCTGGGCAAGGTGTAGACATTCATTCAGCACAGAAGAGTGATATTTCACAATACGTTGAAACATCAAAACAGCAAGAAGGAAAGTCAGTGGCTGAAACGTTCTTACACATTGTTCCAACAAACTTTTTCCAGTCAATTGTTGAAGGAGACATGCTAGCAATTATCTTCTTTACAGTGTTATTTGCACTTGGAGTAGCGGCAATTGGGGAAAGAGGAAAGCCAGTTGTACAATTCTTCGACGGCGTTTCTCACGCAATGTTTCACGTGGTAAACCTTGTAATGAAAGTGGCTCCAATTGGTGTATTTGCTTTAATTGGTGTAACAGTTTCAAAATTCGGCTTAGAGTCACTTCTTTCATTAGGAAAGCTTGTTATCTTAGTTTACTTAGCGTTAATTTTCTTCCTACTTATTGTATTAGGAGGAATCGCGAAATGGGCAGGAATTAACATTTTCCACTTGTTCCGCTATATGAAAGATGAACTGTTGTTAGCATACAGTACATCTAGTTCTGAGACAGTTCTTCCGCGTATTATGGAAAAACTTGAAAAGATGGGCTGTCCAAAAGCTATCGTATCGTTCGTTGTACCAATTGGTTATACATTTAATCTAGATGGTTCCGTTCTTTATCAAGCGATTGCAGCGTTATTCTTAGCGCAGGTGTACGGTATTGATTTAACGATCGTTCAACAGCTGACGCTCATTCTTGTATTGATGGTTACATCTAAAGGAATGGCTGCCGTGCCAGGAACATCATTTGTTGTATTACTGGCTACTCTTGGAACAATCGGTGTTCCGGCAGAAGGATTAGCCTTCATTGCTGGAGTAGACAGAATCATGGATATGGCACGTACGGTGGTTAACTTAGTAGGAAACACACTAGCAGCAATTGTAATGTCTAAATCTGAAGGCAAATTTGACCCTAAAAAAGGTACAGAGGTCATGAGAGCCGGCTAATTTATAAATTAAAAAGCTACTTATTCTATTCAAAAAATTAGAATAAGTAGCTTTTTTCATAATAATTCCTTTATTATTATGGAAATTGACCCTATAATATGTAACATCAGGTATAAATAAATCCAAATTTTATTCTTACATAAAAGCAGTCACTGGTTCCTTTCTTTATCAATAAATATAGAGATAGCTTAGCTAGTTGGGGGATAGTAGAGTATGTGGAAAAAGCGAATATGGGTCATCGCCTCGATAGTAATCGTATGTTTGTTAATCCCTTACAGTTTACCGATTGTGTTTGCTTTATTAACAGCATTAGCGCTTGAGGGTATTGTTCAAAAATTGCATCAATCTTTTAAAATGAAGAGAGTCTATGCAGTGCTTATGACCTTCATTTTATATGTTGTTTCGCTCATACTTATTGGATTTTTTATTGTTCGGACAATCGTTACGCAAGTGGTTGCTCTTTCAAAAATAGCGCCTTCCTTTGTAAAAGAAATCTATGAAACCGCGATTTATCCAACTATTATTAAGTGGAAATACTATTCAAACGCTCTTCCTACAGAAGTGATTTCTTCTATCGAGCGCACGCTTGAAAAAACCGTAAATTCATTAGATTCTCTATTAAAAAGTACGGTAGAAATTATCATTAGCTTTGCCGCTACTGTTCCTGGGTTTCTATTAGAGTTTCTTATTTATTTAGTAGCGCTTGTATTTATCAGCCTTGAGCTGCCTGCTATTAAAAATAAAATCAAGTCATTTTTAACAGAAGAAACGAAATATAAGCTACAAGTTGTCATCACTCAGCTTATCCAAGCGGGGGTTGGTTTTATCAAGGCACAAATTATCTTAAGTGTCATGACGTTTGTAATGGCTTATGTAGGGCTTTGGCTATTAGATGTTCCGTATACCGCGCTTCTTAGTTTATTAATTGTAATTGTCGATATTTTACCAATCCTTGGGACAGGCTCGGTGCTCGTTCCATGGGGGATTTTTGCTCTTACGCAAGGGCATGACTCATTAGCAATCGGCTTATTTATTCTATTTGGAGTCATTACGGTAGTAAGACGTGTAGTAGAACCAAAAGTATTTTCTACAAATATGGGTATTTCACCTTTGGCTGCACTAGTTAGTTTGTACATTGGATTTAAACTTTTAGGTTTTGTCGGGTTATTTTTAGGACCGGCTTTAGTTATTTTATACGATGCTCTTCGTAAAGTAGGTATTATTCAAATTAACTTTAAACTATAAAAGCGCTGGATAGAACTAGCGCTTTTTTTTATTGAAACTTTTGTGGTACGTAATACGTAAAGAGGGAAAGGAAAAAACTATGTCGCATTGGTTTTTATCTATCAATCGGTTAATTATAGTTTTGCAGTCTTAGATTTAATGACATGAGGAGGAGAATTTTTGTTAGAGTCAGTTTTACTTTCTTTAATTGAAGCGCTAAAACAGCTCTCTTATTTTGGCGTAATTTTAGCATTAACGTTTGAATTTGTCCCGGCAGAGCTTGTTTTACCTTTAGTAGGGTATTGGGTGTACCAAGGTGATATGAACTTGTATTTGGCTATCCTTGCAGGTACAGTAGGCGGTGTTTGTGGACCGTTGACTCTTTATGCACTGGGACGTTACGGTGGACGACCGCTGGTTTTAAAATATGGAAAATACTTTTTGGTGAAAGAAAAAGAAATTGACGCCGCCGATCGCTTTTTTAATAAGTACGGCAGCGGGGTTGCTTTTTTTGGACGCTTTATTCCAGGAGTGCGCACGGCTATCTCTTTTCCGTGCGGGATGGCAAAAATGAATGTATGGCTGTTTTCTATTTATACATTTGTGGCGATGCTTCCAGTAACGGCTATTTACGTATATTTAGGATATAAGTTAGGACCTAAGTGGAAAGAGGTGGGGCCGATTGTGTCTCAATATATGCAGCCTATTGGAATCGGAATTGTTGTTTTAATTGCATTGTTTTTTATCATTAAATATGTGCGGAATAAACAAGTAGGGCAGAACTGATAAATCGAGGAAAAGAGTGAGGATATGTCAGAGCATGAGCAGTTAAGAGTAGAGTTACGAAAAATTGAAAAGTGGGAGAAAGACCAAAAAGGACTTTTTTTCTGGGAGCGGCTGGCTCGTTTGCCTTTTTCAGCTTTAGATAAAGTAACGCCGAAGTTCATTCATCAAAAAATAGAAAAATTATTAGATGAAATTGCTAAGTATGTTGATAATGGAGGCCAGTATTTAGCTAATACGTCTGCCACGCTAGAAAAAGCATCAGCACAATTACAAGAAAAGAAACAGCTTTCGATAGAGGATATTCAGCATTTATCTCTGCAAGAAATGGATGAATTGGCAGAGCATTTTATTGAAGTCCGAAAAAAGAACGCACAGCTTCAAGGAGCTACAACCGGGGTAGGCGGGATTTTTACACTGGCGATTGATGTTCCTTTTGTATTAGGGCTTACACTTAAGACACTGCAAGAAGTGGCTGTTTCTTATGGGTACGACCCCACTGAGCAAGAGGAACGAATTTTTATGGTCAAATGCATGCAGTTTTCGTCTTCTGACATTGTAGGGAAACGTGCGATTTTAGAAGAATTAGCAAGCGGAAATCGAACGCAGAGCTTGCAGCAGCTGCAAGGGTGGAGAGAAGTGTTCCTAACCTACAGGGACAACTTGGGCTGGAAAAAGCTCTTCCAAATGATTCCTATAGCAGGAATGGTATTTGGAGCGTATATTAACAAACAAGCAATTAGCGATATAGGGGAAGTTGGAATGATGCTTTATCGTAAAAGACGTATTTTGGAAAAAGTCTCACAATCGCAACAATAAAAAGAGACTGGTACGAAAGTATTTTAGTTGAAGAAAAATCCGAACGAGTTTGATTCTTGGTTGAGAATCAAATACGTTCGGATTTTTTTATTGATATAGTAAATGTAGCTTTCATGTGTTTAGTTGCCTCTAAGTGTTGATTGGAGGGCAAGGCGAAGACTCCTGCGGAAAAAGCGGAACAGATGAGACCCCGCAGGAGCGCAAGCGACGAGGAGGCTCAACGGCCGCCCGCGGAAAGCGAAGCCTGGCACGAAAATCAACAGCGGTGTAACGAGCGATTCATATTAGATCGTTTACCTTTTTTTTGTTCGTGTTTAGATGGGATTGATTTGTTTATGTCTCAATTACTTTTTTTCGACATTATTTCTGGGGAAATATGTCGAGGTGTGTTAAGCCTATTTCCTTAATCAAAATGAAAAGTAGGAATGGTAATAGTATTTTTTCGTCTGGCAATCAGTAAATAAATAATTCCGATTACACTCCATACAATACCGATAAATAAGGATGTTTTTTCTAAGTTAAGCCACATAAAAAATAAAAATAAACTGCCGAGTAAAGGCATAAGTACATATAAAATATATCCACTGAAGGATCGTTTGTTTTGTTGAATAAAATAATGGATAAAAACCGCTATGTTCACCGAACTGAACGCAATTAAAGCACCAAAATTAATTAAAGAGGTAGCTTTTTCAAGAGACAGACCTAGTGAAATTAAAGAGAGGCCACCAATAATCACCACGTTCCAAACAGGTGTCTTTGTTTTAGGGTGAATATAGCCAAAAATTCTCCGAGGCAGATAACCATCTTTCCCAATTGCATAGAGAAGTCTTGATGCACTCATATGTGAGACAAGTCCAGAAGCAATAGTTGAAGTCAAGGCCGCTGCTACAAAAATAGATTGAAAAAGCTGGCCCCCAATTTTATAAGCGATCTCCGCTGATGCACCTTCTAAATCATGAAACAAAGAGGCTGAAGGGAAAAGCAGCTGAGCAAAGTAAGAAACCGTGATAAATAAGGCGCCTCCCGTACACGCAATAATAAGAATCCCTTTAGGAATGGTTTTCTCAGGCTTAAGTGTTTCTTCGGCCATAGTGGTTACAGCATCAAATCCTAAAAAAGAAAAACATAAAATAGCAGCTCCGTTTAATAACAGAGATATAGAGGCCGATTCACTTATAAACGGTTTAAATGATAGCTCTTGGCCTTGACCTGTAGCACTTAAAATAATAAAGATAATAGCGACTAAAATTTGAAAAGCAACTAATAGCGTACCAAAAGAAACGGTTAAATGAACGCTGAAAATATTCATTATGGTCATGATGACAACAAAGCTGATAATCCATACGGCCTTTGGAACACCTGGAAACAGAGAGCTTAGGTAAATATTTGTCAAAAGCGCATTAATCATTGGCAGAAATAGATAATCAAGAAGAGCCGTCCATCCTACCAAAAAACCAATGCTTGGATTCATTACTTGCTGTGCGTATGTATAAGAGGAACCAGCTCCGGGAAAAGCTTTTACCATCTTTCCGTAACTAATGGCTGTAAATAAAATAGCAATCAACGTGAATGCATAAGCGCCTGAAACATGTCCATCTGTTGATTCAGTTACAATGCCAAATGTATCAAAAACGGCCATAGGTGCCATGTAGCCTAACCCTATCACGACGATATGCCATAATTTTAGTTGTTTAAGAAGAGAAGGTTCATGATTCATATTTGTCATCCTTTCTGTGTATAATCATTCTGCATTATTTATTATTATACTATATTGTTAGGTTTGTCATCTTTTTTTGAAAAAGAAGAGAAAATTGCGCGCTAAGAGATAAAGAGCGTTTAATTGATTGCTAGATAAAGCAAAAAAATGCTTTTTTTCACTTTGATTTTTACCATTGAGTCTAGAAAGTATTTTACATAAAATGAAAGAAAGTAAAAAAGCTTCGTTTAGGGTAATCTACTTGCAATAAATACGAAAACAAATTTTTGAATGCGGTTACATTTTTTGTTGGTGTACAAAGTTAAGAATGATGGTGAAGGAGATGAAGGAAGTGATTGCTACACCCTATATAAACTTGGAGATAAACAAGGAACCAGGTGTGCATGTCGTATTGGATGAAACAAAAAAAGATGGTGTTTACTTTATTAAATTAACGGTCAAGTCGGTTAAAAAAAGAATTCTTCCAAAAATGAAATTAAAATGGAGCGTTCCATTGTTAGATATCCAACTGTATAAATCTTTACAAACTAGTAAGGGCGATGTGAATGCCTCTTTTGTTCATTGTTTTATGAATAAGAATGGTTCTAACCGCTACACCATTGCATGTTCAGACATGCATCATCCTATTCTGTGTGCTCCCAATTGGAAAGACATGTGTCTAGATGTAGAAATGACTTTATTTAGTGAAAGCACATGGTCTCTTCATAGCTATGAAACTGAACTGCGAATAGACACAAGAATGGTTGAAACAGAAGAGTTATTCAAAGATTTAGCGAAATGGTATGAGAGAAAAGAGATTAATCTAGCATCTGCTTTTGAGCATGCAACGGCAATAGATGAAAAAGGAAATGTCTCGTTAGATATTTGATGGTAAGGAGAGGAATAAAGTGGGAATCTTATTTAATGAACGTACAAAGGAATTTCACCTGCAGGGACGCGATGTAAGTTATATCTTTTCAGTGTTGAGAAACGGGCAGCTAGGTCACTTGTACTATGGAAAAAAGCTTAAGCACCGTTTATCTTTTCAGCATTTTTTACGTGTAGAAACAAGAGGAGCTAGCGCTTCGGTATATGAAGGAGAACTAGCATTTTCTCTTGAAACAATCAAACAAGAGTATCCTTCTTATGGAACGACAGACTTCAGAGAGCCAGCCTATCAACTTCTTCAGCAAAACGGAAGCCGAATCACAAATTTTGAATACGATAACCATAAAATTTACAAAGGCAAGAAGCCATTAAACGGCTTACCTGCTACATATGTAGAAGAAGAGAGTGAAGCCACAAGTGTAGAAGTTGAACTGATTGATAAATTGCTCAATGCATCACTTATTTTAACGTATACCGTTTACGAAGACCGGAATATTATTACGCGTCACGCACGATTTGAGCATAGAGGAGAAGAACCAGTCGATATTTTGCGTATCATGAGCGGCAGCATTGATTTGCCTACATCAAATTATGAGATGGTTCAGCTTTCCGGTGCGTGGATTCGAGAAAGACACGTGAAAACACGAATGCTTCAGCCTGGTATTCAAAGTATTTCTAGTGCGAGAGGTACAAGCAGCAGTCAGCAAAACCCATTTTTAATTTTAAAGAATCCAGCTGCAACTGAACACAGTGGAGAAGCGTATGGTTTTAGTCTTGTATACAGCGGAAACTTTCTTGGACAAGTGGAAGTAGATCATTATGATGTATCAAGAATAACGATGGGCATTCATCCTTTTGATTTTCAGTGGCGACTAGAAAAGGGACAAACTTTTCAATCACCAGAACTAGTACTGGCTTATTCAAATAGCGGGCTAAACGGCCTTAGCCAAGAGTATCATGAGCTTTATCGCAAGTGTCTTGCTAGAGGAAAATGGCGGGATTTGGAGCGGCCAGTTTTAATTAATAACTGGGAAGCGACGTATTTTGATTTTAACGAAGAGAAAATTGTACATATTGCCAAAGAAGCGCAAAAGCTAGGCGTTGAACTTTTTGTATTGGATGACGGCTGGTTCGGTAAACGTAACGATGATACAACTTCTCTTGGAGATTGGTTTGTAGATGAAAATAAGCTTCCGGGCGGTATGAAGTCATTGGCTCAAAAAGTAACGGATTTAGGTATGGACTTTGGGTTATGGTTTGAACCTGAAATGATTTCAAAGCAAAGCAACTTGTATGAAAAGCATCCAGATTGGTTGATTCATGTGCCAAATCGTCATCAGTCTCATGGACGAAATCAATATGTGCTTGATTTTTCACGAGAAGAAGTAGTGAATTATATCTATGAACGAATGGAATCTATTTTAAGTGAAGCACCTATCTCTTATATAAAATGGGATATGAATCGAAATATAACGGAAATTGGATCTGTTGGGCTGCCCGCGAACCGTCAGTTTGAAGTAGTACATCGCTATATTTTAGGTGTGTATGATTTGTATGAGCGACTAACAAGGAAGTTTCCGGATATTTTATTTGAATCATGTGCAAGCGGGGGCGCTAGATTTGATCCGGGAATGCTTTATTATGCTCCTCAAGCTTGGACGAGCGATAACACGGACGCGATTGAACGTCTAAAAATTCAGTACGGCACGTCTTTTGCCTATCCAATCAGTTCAATGGGAGCACACGTATCGGCCGTACCAAATCATCAAGTACGCAGAGTAACAAGTCTAGAAACAAGAGGAGACGTTGCGTATTTTGGCGCATTTGGTTATGAGTTAGATGTTACGCTGATGACAGAAGATGAAAAAGAAACCGTAAAACAACAAATTCAGTATTATAAAAAACACCGATCTCTTATTCAAAATGGCATATTCTATCGTTTAAAAAGTCCGTTTGAACAAGAGGGAAATGTGACGAGCTGGATGGTTGTTTCATCCGATCAAAAACAGGCAATCATCGGTTATTATCAAGTATTGTCTAGACCAAATCCTTCTTACGAACGCATTGAGCTAAAAGGGCTTCATCCTGATTATGAATATACAGTGATGGAAACAGATCAAACAGCTTATGGAGATGAGCTCATGTACGCAGGTATTGCTCTAACTCATGAGTATCCGGGTGTTGAAGCATACGATGAAAAATCTGGAGACTTTGTATCGGTTATTTATACACTGCAAGCGCAATAAGCAAAAAGCCACTTCTATATCATAGAAGTGGCTTTTTTAGTTAACTATTATTCATGCAGTGTTGACATAAAAGGAGAAGTAATGGTAACTTTTAGTTATAATTGTTAACTTTATATTTTTTTAGTTTACTAAAGTGGAGGGGAATCGATGGAAACCACAAGTTTAAGAGATTGGAAAGCACTTGCTCAGTCTATTATTAAAGGGAAAGAAATTACATATAACGAAGCGCTTCAACTTCTTCATGTACCGGATGAAGAAGTGTTAGAGGTCATGAATGCCGCGTACTTAATTCGTCATCATCATTATGGAAAAAAAGTAAAGCTTAATATGATTATTAATACTAAATCAGGTTTATGCCCAGAAGACTGTGGATATTGTTCGCAGTCGATTGTATCAGAAGCGCCGATTGATAAGTATGCGTGGTTAACAAAAGAGAAAATTGTAGAAGGTGCTTTTGAAGCTCAAAAAAGAAAAGCAGGTACATATTGTATCGTGGCGTCAGGCCGCCGCCCTACTGATAAAGAAGTAGCGCACGTAGTGGGAGCGGTAAAAGAAATCCGTCAAAAGACCGACTTGAAAATCTGTGCCTGTCTAGGATTTTTAACAGATGATCAAGCACACGAACTAGTCGAGGCGGGTGTTCATCGCTATAATCATAATTTAAATACTCACGCTGATAACTATGACAATATTTGTTCTACGCATGGCTACGAAGATCGAGTCGATACGGTTACTACATCTAAAAAAGCAGGTTTGTCACCTTGTTCCGGTGCGATTTTTGGAATGGGCGAGACAAATGAACAAGCCGTGGAACTAGCTTTTCAAATTAAAAAGTTAGATGCAGATTCTATTCCATGCAACTTTCTTGTTGCCGTTCGAGGAACGCCTCTAGAAGACAAAAAGGCGTTAAAGCCAATGCAATGCTTAAAGCTGTTAGCGATGATGCGTTTTGTAAATCCAACGAAAGAAATTCGAATTTCAGGAGGCAGAGAAGTCAATCTCAGATCACTTCAGCCGCTTGGTTTGTTTGCTGCAAACTCAATTTTTGTAGGTGACTATTTAACGACTCAAGGTCAAGAACCTACAGCTGACTGGGGTCTGATTGAAGATTTAGGATTTGAAATTGAAGAATGTGCACTGTAAAGCCGTTGAGAAATCAACGGTTTTTTGATTTTTAGGCGGTTTACAGGAACTATACGGTTTTTTTACAAAACTCAACAGCTTCTTTATATTTCCTTCATAAATAACCATTATTATAAAACATGTGAACGATAAGTGAATAGTTACTAAGGTTATGAAATTGAGAAACCACAAAAAACAATAGGTCTATATCAATACCCTATGCGTTTTTTGTGGTTTTTTGTGAATGAAAGGAAGGCATCGTTTTGAATAAGGAAGCAGATTTCTTACAACAGCTTGGGCAAGACCGTTTGATTGCATCCATTAAAAGCCCGAAAAATTTAGAACAATTTTTAGAAACAGAGATCCAGGCCGCCTTTTTATTAACGGGCAATATTAGTGTGATTAAACGCTATGTAGATTTACTCAAACAGCATAATCGAACGGTTTTTTTACACGTTGAAAAAATTCCAGGGATTAGCTATGACCGAGAAGGGCTTAAATTCCTTGCTAAGTTTGTAAAACCTACAGGTATCGTAACCACTAAAAGTTCACTCATTAATTACGCAAAGCAAGAAGGACTGGTTGCTATTCAGCGGCTGTTCCTAGTGGATACAGACGCGGTAGCACAAGGGTTGAAAACCGTTCAAGATATTAAGCCCGATGCATTAGAACTAATGCCAGGATTAATTCCGGAGATGATAGAGAAAGTCGTTAAAAAAACAAGTATTCCTATTATTACAGGTGGACTCATTCAAAATGAAAGCCATATCCAGGCTGCTTTAAAAGCAGGGGCTACGGCAGTTTCTACAGGGAAATCATGGTTGTGGAAAAAATATGAATGAGAGGGAAAGGAGCGTTTTTAATGAAAAAAGTAGAGCTAGTTAACATTGGGAAGTCATACGATCAAAAAACAAATGTTATTCAAGATATTAACGTCACAATTGAGCCGGGAGAGTTTTTCGTACTAGTAGGTCCTTCAGGATGCGGGAAAAGTACAATGCTGAGAATGATTGCCGGATTAGAAGAAGTCACGCAGGGAGAGCTACTAATTGGAGATGTAAAAGCAAATAAACTGCTTCCAAGTCAGCGCGATTTGTCAATGGTGTTTCAAAACTATGCCTTATATCCGCATTTGACAGTGGAACAAAATATTCTTTTTGGCCTGCACACAAAGAAAATTTCAAAGCAAGAACAGCAAAAGCGCTGCAGGGAAGCAGCAGAGATGCTTGGTTTAAGTGAATATCTAAAGAGAAAGCCTAGACAGCTTTCGGGAGGACAGCGTCAGCGTGTAGCGCTTGCACGTGCTATTGTTACTCATTCGCCTATTTGCCTAATGGATGAGCCCTTATCAAACTTAGATGCGAAGCTGCGCGCGAAGATGAGGTCAGAAATTCGCCAGATTCAGCGTAAGTTAGGTATTACGATGATTTATGTCACGCACGATCAAACAGAGGCGATGACGATGGCAGATCGAATGATGATTTTAAATGGAGGAAATATTCAACAAGTTGGACGTCCGCTTGATATTTACAATGCACCAAAGAACACGTTTGTAGCATCTTTTATAGGTTCTCCCCCTATGAATTTATCAAACGTTTCTATAGAAAATAACTTACTAGTTTTTGAAGATAGAAGAGCTATTTCTATGAGTACACCACACAGTAACCTTAACGGTAAAAAAGAAGTTGTGGTTGGAGTGAGACCTGAGCATATACAGCTTGCGACAAACGATAATACGAGTTTTATTGTGGAAGTAGACAATGTGGAAATTCTAGGCACGGAAACACTGCTTACATTTCATATGGGTGACAAGCAGTGGATGGCTAAGTGGAACGGTCAATGGACTATAAAGGTGGGAGAGCGAGTTCCTATTTTTATCGATCCAAAACACCTGTTTTTATTTGATGGCGATACAGGTTCATGCTTGCACTACGAACCATCAACAGAAGATTTAACTGTAAAGGGGGCATTCGTATGAGTGCTGTTACCAAAACAGCAAACTCACCTGTTTCTGTTTCAGCAAACCCAAAAGAAAAAAAAACAATGCCTACTATCATTGTTGGACTAGCTTATTTACTGCCATCATTACTGTTATTTAGTGTATTTCTTTTCTACCCAATGATTAAGACATTATATTTAAGTCTTTTTATTACGGACACACAGGGAAATCCCTTAAATTTTGTAGGACTGCAAAATTTCTCATATCTATTTACAGATCCTAATTTCTTACAAAGTATGAAAGCTACTTTTCTATTTGTACTCTACACAGTACCTATTGGCTTAATTATTGCCTTATTCCTAGCGCTAATCGCAAATGAAAAGCTGAAAGGAATTGGTTTTTTCAGAACAATGTTTTCATCTACGATGGGAATGAGCGTAGCGGCTTCTTCTGTGATTTGGATGTTTATGTATAATCCGACAATCGGGGTTATCAATAAAGTATTAAACCTTGTAGGGATTCATGACGTGCAGTGGTTATTAGATCCTAAGTATGCATTGGTTGCTGTGTCTATCTCTACAATTTGGATGAACATTGGGTTTACCTTTTTAATTTTACTTGGCGGGTTACAAAATATTGATGAGAAGCTGTATGAAAATGCGCGTATTGCTGGAGTTAGCTATTGGTATCAGCTCCGTAAAATTACGCTTCCTATGCTTTCGCCAACGCTGTTTTTTATTATCACCGTTTCATTTATTAACGCGTTTCAAACGTTTGGACAAATTGACATTTTAACAAAAGGGGGACCTACAGATTCCACAAATGTCATTGTTTATTCAATCTACAAGGATGCATTTGTAAACTATAATGTTGGCTCTGCAAGTGCTCAAGCTACAATATTATTTTTCTGTATTCTACTGGTTACCGCTCTTCAATTCAAGCTTGGAGAAAGGAAGGTACATTATCAATGAGCATCACGAGAAAATGGACAACTTATTTGTTACTCATTGCAGCTACTTTAGTATTGATGTTTCCTATCCTATACGCTTTTTCCATTAGTTTTATGAGTGGAGCGGAAGTGTTGGAAGGAAAGATTTGGCCGTCATCTTTTTCATTTGAAAACTATCGGGACGCTTTTGAAAAAGTTCCGCTGCTTCATTATTTAATTAACAGTTTTGCAGTGTCTATCTTCGTCATGGCCGGGCAGCTGTTAGTTTCGAGTTTGGCCGCTTTTGCATTTGTATTTATTAAATTTAAAGGAAGAGATGCTATTTTCTTTCTCTTTATTTCTACGATGATGATTCCATGGGAAGCAACGATGGTTCCTAACTTTTTAACAGCACAAAAGCTAGGATGGATTAACAATTATTTAGGATTAACGATTCCTTTTTTTGCTTTAGCGTTTGGGACATTTTTATTGCGTCAGCAGTTTAAAACCATTCCGAATGAGTTATATGAAGCTTCTCAAGTTTCAGGGATCAGCCGCTTTCGTTTCTTTTGGAACGTCGTGCTCCCTGTGTCTAAAACAAGTCTAGTTACGCTTGGCGTATATAGCTTTTTAACAACATGGAATATGTATTTATGGCCACTATTAGTGACAAATACAGAGGATGTTCGTACCGTTCAGATTGGTTTAAAGCAAATGCAAACACAGGAGATTTCAACTGATTGGGGAGTGGTTATGGCCGCTGTCGTTGTTGTAATCTTACCGACATTATTACTATTATTCCTAGGTCAAAAACGTCTTCAAAAAGGATTAACCCAAGGTGCAATTAAATAGGAGAGTGAATGTGATGAAAAAGATATTGGCTATCGTAACGGCATGCTTGCTAGTTATTCTAGGTGCTTGCTCAAATTCAACTGGTTCTTCGGAAGCGCAAGAAACAAAAAAAACAGCATCAGGTAAAACAGAAGTCGTATTTTGGCACGCTATGAGCGGTGACCTTGAAAAATCACTCAATAAAATTGTCGATGAGTACAATAAATCTCAGGACAAAGTGGAAGTAAAGCCCGTTTTCCAAGGAACGTATGAAGAAGCACAAACAAAATTTAACACAGTAGCAGGAACAAAGGATGCACCGGCTATTATGCAAACGTTCGAAGTGGGAACAAAATTCATGATAGACAGCGGTAAGATTCAGCCTGTTCAAAAGTTTATCGATCAAGACCACTATGACACTTCACAGTGGGAGAAAAACATTTCAAGCTATTACCAAGTAGATGGAAAGCAATACTCAATGCCGTTCAACTCTTCAACACCTGTTCTTGTTTACAATAAAGATGCTTTTAAAAAAGCAGGGTTAGATCCTGAAAACCCTCCAAAAACGTATGATGAATTAAAGGCAGCTGCAAAGAAATTAACAGAAAAACAAGGAAATAAAACATCGCAATACGGTTTTTCAATTCTAAATTACGGATGGTTCTTTGAAGAGCTAGTTGCTTCTCAAGGCGGCTTGTATGTAGATCACGAAAACGGCCGTAAAGGTGATGCTGAGAAGGCAGTATTTAATGGAAAAGAAGGACAAAACGCATTTAATTTAATCAATGATATGTATAAAGAAGGTACATTCTACAATGTAGGACAAAACTGGGATGATATGCGCGCAGCATTTCAATCTAAAAAAATTGCAATGTTCCTGGACTCATCAGCAGGTATTAAAACACTAGTAGACAATGCTCCATTTGATGTAGGCGTATCTTATATTCCTGTCCCAAAAGAGGAGGATCGCCAAGGAGTAGCTATTGGCGGAGCATCTTTATGGATGTCTAAAGGAATCAGTGATGAAACATCAAAAGCAGCCTGGGACTTCATGAAATATTTAGCAACACCAGAAGTTCAAGCAAAATGGCACGTAGAAAGTGGATACTTTGCAGTTAACCCAAAAGCGTATGAACAAGATATTGTGAAAAAAGAGTGGGAGAAATATCCGCAGTTAAAAGTAACGGTTGATCAGCTTCGTGAAACAAAGGCTACTCCAGCTACGCAAGGTGCTTTAATTTCTGTGTTTCCTGAATCTCGTCAAAAAGTAGTAACAGGGATGGAAAGCCTATATCAAGGAGTAAAGCCAAAAAAAGCGCTTGATCAAGCAGCAAAAGAAACAAATAGAGCATTAGAAGTAGCCAATCAAAAATAACGTATGATTACGAAGCTCGTCTTTCAAGTTATTTTGAGGACGAGCTTTTTACTTAGTGAATGACTAGTTAGGAGAGATAGAGGATAATGAATAGTTCAATTGATCTTTATGCGCATCGCGGCTTTAGCGGACGATATCCTGAAAATACAATGATTGCATTTGAAGAAGCTAGGAAAATGCAAGTTGCAGGTATTGAATTAGATGTACAATTAACAAAAGACGGGGAAATAGTGGTTATTCACGATGAACGGATTGACAGGACGACCAATGGAATGGGGTATGTTCAAGAATTTTCATACAAACAGCTGCGTTTATTCGATGCTGGCAGTTGGTATGACTCTCGTTTTTCTAAACAATCGATTCCGACATTAGTAGAAGTGTTTGAGTGGATGATGGACAAAAAGACAAAATTAACGGTGAATATTGAATTAAAAAATGACCGAATTTACTATCCAAAACTTGAAGAAAAAGTTCTTCGTCTAATCGATGAGTTTGATTTAGAAGATCAGGTTATTTTGTCATCTTTTAACTATGATAGCTTGGCTAAAGTGAGATCTCTCCATTCATATATACCAACAGGTTTTTTATTTGAAGGGGTGAGCGAAGATGCGATTGGAAAAGCAAAATCGATAGGAGCGCACCTACACTGTGATATGTCGTTTGCTCTTTCTTCATACGGGAAAAAAGCAAAGCAAGAAGGATTAGACTTACGGGTATATACAATCAATGAAATGAATGACTTTTTGAAGCTCCAGCAGGCTTCAGTAAAAGTAGTGATGACAGATTACCCTAACCGTTTTTCCTCTACCATGTTCAAAGGATGACGTAGAAAGAAGCCGGGACAAAATTACTTGACCCACAGTAAAAAACGAGCCCTTGATCAACATGTTTGATTAGTGGTTCGTTTTTTTGTTGCAGTGTAACAAGCGGTTCAGCTTATGTATCCCATTTGTATGTCTTTAGTTGGATTAAGTTTGTTATGTCTCAATCTCTTTTTTTGAAAAAAATATCACTTTATTCTGAATAGTATAAAAGTTATATTGTGAAATTGTTTTATAGATGATATATTGAGAATAGATTATAATGTTCCTTATGAAAGCGAATACATGTTGCGTAGCTCCGCAAACGTTCATTTGCCGGTCCCTAGCATCGTCTGTTATCTCTTTTAGGAGGAATAAAAAATCATGTATGATCAAGATACTATCTATATTATTGGAGATGCCAAAGCTCCTCAAAGCAATCCGATTACTAAAAAATTCAATCAGTATTTTTTAGGGTTGGTAGTTGATAAAACAAATGGGAAAATTATTGATGTGGAATGTTCAGCGACGATTGAGTTGACCGTTCGATTTGTTCAATCGATTTTTATTGGACGTCACATAAGTGATCCCACCCTTATAGACGAAATTAACAGCCGCTATTTCGGTTCTTCCCAAAAAGCGCTGGTGGTAGCGTTTCATGATGCACAGAAAAAATATCAGCAAATAACAGCTGCTTTGTCTACATAGACCTAGACGAAATCCAGCCTGACGTTTTCAAACGTTGGGCTGGATTTTGTTTTGTATAAAAACATTTTCGTGGAGATGAAGGGGGAAGAATAAATGATTCAAGATGGATTTATGTATGTGAGTGTGTTAACTGCATTTGCTGCGCTCATGGTAGGGATTGAAAAAAGATTTAAAGCCAATCGATTTTTTAAATTTATCCCGGGTATTGTACTTATTTATATAGGAGCTGCTCTTATGCAAACGGCAGGGGTATTTGGGGATAGCGAATCAAATGTCGCCATGTATACGGGCGTTAAAAATGCACTGCTTCCGGCCATGCTGATGCTTATGCTGTTAAAGTGTGATGTTCGAAGCGTAATTAAACTTGGTCCACGAATGCTCGGAGGATTCATCGTTGCGGTTTTTAGCATAATGGTAGGTTTTATCCTCGTCTATGCCATCTTTAAGAATTTCTATGTAGAGGACACGTGGAAAGCTTTTGGTGCTTTATCAGGAAGTTGGACCGGAGGATCAGCTAACATGGTTGCTCTCCAAGGAATTTTGGATGTTCCAGAAAATATATTTGGCTACGCTCTTATGATGGATACGATTAACTACGCCGTATGGGTTATGTTTATGTTTTGGCTTGTACCATTTGCATCTAAATTTAATAAATGGACAAAAGCAGACGTCAGCTTTATTGAGAATAGTATAGATGAAGTCGCAGCAACTTCTGAAAGCGAAAAAGAAGGCCCGCAGTTTCAGCATCTTCTTTATTTACTTGGTCTAGGTTTGTTCGTTTCAGCATTTTCTACATTTATCGGAGGGCGTTTGCCTGAAGTGGGAGCGGTTATTAATGCAACGAGCTGGACGATTATGATTGCTTCTGTGGTTGGTCTAGTGCTTGCTGTAACCCCAGCGGCAAAAATTCCAGGTACGCTCGATGTATCAAACGTTATGTTATACATCGTTGTAGCGTTAATTGCTTCTCAATCAGATTTTTCAAATTTAGCTCAGGCTCCTATTTACTTAGTATCTGGTTTTCTCATTATGTTCGTGCACTTAGTGATCATGCTGTTGCTAGCTAAACTATTTAAATATGATTTATTTACGCTCGGAGTAGCAAGTTTAGCTAATATTGGTGGAATGGCGTCTGCTCCAATGCTTGCAGCTGCCTATAACCATGCACTGATTCCGGTAGGAGTCATTATGGCTCTGATGGGTTCCTTCTTAGGTACTTATTTTGGTATGATGATCGCCAAAATTTTAGGGGCGATCTAAGAATAAATCAAAAATACGTATGAAAGAATATTTGTGCTGAATCGAAAGGAAGCGATTGAAATGATAATTAAAGACATAACCGTAAAGCATCAAACCGTTCCACTGCTCGTTCCGTTTAAAACAGCGCTTCGAACAGCAACAGAGATAGACAGCATAAGTGTAGAGATTCAGTTAGAAAACGGAATAAAAGGAAAAGGAGCGGCTTCGCCAACATATGTTATTACAGGCGATTCTTTAGAAGGCATTCAAGCCGCACTTCAAGGACCTATTAAACTAGCGCTAATAGGGGAGGATATACGTCAGTTTCAAAAACTCTTAAAAAAAATTCAAAGCTGCTGTATTCACAATTCAAGTGCTAAAGCAGCTGCTGATATCGCTTTGCATGATGCTTATACAAAGTTTCTCAACATTCCTTTATATGCTTTCTTGGGCGATAAGCAGCCTATCTCTACGTGTATGACGATAAGTGTTGATACACCTGAGAAAATGGCTGAAGACGCACAAAAAAGTGCAGTGGACGGATTTGACATTTTAAAAGTAAAGGTAGGTTCAATTCCTGAGCTAGACCTTGAGCGTATTAAACATATTCGATCTGTCATTCCGGATCATGTAAAACTTCGTTTGGATGCAAATCAAGGATGGACTCCAAAACAAGCAGTGCAATTAATTAATAAAATGGAAACTCTCAACTTTGGTATTGAATTGGTAGAACAACCTGTCCCTGCTCATGATTGGGAAGGATTAAAGTTTGTGACTGAACGAGTAAATGTACTCATTATGGCAGATGAGAGTCTATTTTCTGCCAAAGATGCATTAAGGCTTGTAAGCGGGCGGTACGTGGATCTTTTGAATATTAAGCTAATGAAGTGCGGAGGGATTAATGAAGCAAGAAAAATCGCAAGTATTGCTGAGGCGAACGGTGTTGCATGTATGATTGGAAGCATGATGGAACCATCACTTTCCGTGGGAGCAGCTGCTCATCTGGCAGCCGCTCATCCGAATATCACATATTTTGACTTAGATGCTCCTCTTTGGCTTTCAACGGAACTGGATGTGTTAAAGTACAGCGGCCAAGAGGTTTTCTTATCAGATCTTCCTGGAATAGGAGAAATTACCGTTCCTATCTCAAAATAAAAGGATAGTAATATAGTAGAAGGAGAGAGACGATGAATATAAAACGTTGGTTTTTGACGGCAACAATAGTTATTTTAGCTACATTTGGGGTCAGTGCAGTTCCTTCTGTTCATGCTTCTGAAGAAAAAGAAACTGCTTATATAGATGTCGCAGCAGCTACTCTGTGGACAGCACCAAACATCTTGCGTGAAGTGGACGCTCCATCAGCTACTAATCCTGTAGATATGAGAAAGTGGACCACATCGATGAATTTGAAACAGAAGCAGCAGTTATCTAGCGATGGGATGCTTGAGACACAAGCGTTATATGGAAACAAAGTAACGGTTTTAGACGAACAAGGAGACTGGGTCAAAGTAGCGGTAGACGGACAGCCTACTTCTCGAAATGAATTAGGATATCCCGGATGGATGCCTACTAAACAATTAACCTATAGCAAAAGGTACGAACAGTATGCAAAGAAGCCTTTTGTAATGGTGACGGCTCCGACTACTTATCTATATCATTCGCCTTCTTTGAAAAAGAAAGGTATTGAAGTTAGCTATAATACGCGCTTACCTCTCTTGGCAAAGTCAAAGAGTGCATATAAAGTATTAAAACCAAATGGAAAGACAGCATGGATTTCTACAAAAGCAGGAAAAATCTACGCGTCTCAAAAAGATATTCCTGTACCAACTGGCACGGAGCTTGTTGAAAGTGGAAAGGCATTTTTAAATCTTCCATATTTATGGGCTGGCATGAGCGGTTTTGGATTTGACTGCTCTGGATTTACGTTTACGATGTACCAATCCCATGGTATTACGATTCCACGTGACTCAGGGCCACAGTCTCGAGCAGGGAAACCAGTAGATAAGAACAACCTTCAACCTGGAGACTTATTGTTCTTTGCCTATAACCAAGGAAAAGGAAGCGTTCACCATGTAGCAATGTATGCGGGAGAGGGCATGATGATTCATTCGCCGAACTCCGAGCGGACAGTAGAGATTATTCCTTTAAACACGAAGGGATATATTGAAGAGTATGCAGGTGCACGTCGTTATTTACCTTAATCAGTAAGATAAGAAAGAAGCTCTTTTTGTGAAGGGCTTCTTTTTTAATATAGAGTATAGTTAAAAAATTAGAAAATTTAGTTTATTTACGTTTAACTACTTCTCAGTAAGGGAAGAAGTTAAACAAGAGAAAAAAATCATTTTTCTTCTTGAAACATATTGACTTTATATGAAAAGCGTTATAATATTATAAAGCGTCGTTGAGACATACTCGTAACAACGAAGCTGAAAAAAGAATTTTAAAAAGTTGTTGACATTACGTTAATAACTTGATAAGATAATAAAGTCGCTTAAGAGCGGCGGTTGAACTTTGAAAACTGAACAAAGCGACAAACGTCAACGTTAATTTTTATTTTT
>NZ_JBYSWQ010000016.1:0-47356 GCF_058781295.1 Priestia sp. FW507-14D1A | reverse complement strand
TGAAAGCAGGTGTCTACGTTTCAGAAACGAAAGCCGTTATGCAGCAAAAAACGAAACCGGTTATAAAAGAAGGGGAAGCGCTTGTAAAGGTATCCCATGCTGGAATTTGCGGAACGGATATGATGATTTATTTTGGAAAACATCCTAGAGCACAGGTGCCACTGACTATGGGACATGAATTTAGCGGAGTGATAGAAGAGATTCGGGGAGAGACGGAATTTTCTTTAGGTGACCGCGTAGCAGTTGAACCTACGCTTAGCTGCGGAACGTGCGAAGCCTGTGTAAGAGGACAGTTTCACGTTTGTAAACAGTTAAAACTAATCGGCATTGATCAAGATGGAGGGTTTGCGCAGTACGTGGCTGTTCCGGTGAACCGCCTTCACCTCTTGCCAGAGAAACTGTCTAGCGCGCATGCAGCTCTTGCAGAACCTGTAGCGGTTGCCGTACATACAGTACGACGCTCACGGTTGAAAGTAGGAGACCAAGCTGTCATTTTAGGAGCAGGACCTATTGGACTGCTGATCGGGATGATTGCGAAACGAGCAGGAGCAAAAAAAGTAATGATCTCAGATATTAGTTCTTATCGCTTAACTAAAGCGAAAGAACTTGGCTTTATACCAATTGATGCAATGAAAAAAGACGTCGTAAAAGAAGTGCGTTTGCTTACGAATTACGTCGGTGCAGATGTTGTATTTGAAGTAGCCGGAAATCAAATTACAGCAAAACAAATGGTTGAAACAAGCCGTATTCAGGGAGAGATTGTGGTGGTGAGCGTATACAAAAACGCTCCAGAAGTAGATTTAGCAGCGATGCACTTTAAAGAAATTTCATTAACTACAACGAGATGTTATACAAGGGAAGATTTTCAGACGGCTATTGATTTACTGGCAAGCGGTGAAATAGCAGCAGATTCTTTAATTTCTCATAAACTGCCGCTTGAAAATATTCAAGCGGGGTTTGAGTTTATGCAGCGGCCTGATGAATCACTTAAGGTTTTATTTGCACCAAATGGAGAGGAGAATGAACAATGACAGTAGATTTATTTTCTTTAGATGGTAAAGTAGCAGCGATTACGGGAGCAACAAGAGGAATTGGAAGATCAATGGCGATTGCTTTGGCAGAAGCAGGTTCGGATATCGCTCTTTTGCAGCGATCAAAGGAATTTCTTGGAGTAAAAGAAGAAATTGAACGTCTTGGAAGAAAATGCTTTATTGTTAATTGTGATCTGGAAAATGCTTTTGAAGTAAGCGAAGCGATCTCATCGGTTGCTGCTTATTTTGGCAAGCTCGATATTTTAGTGAACAACGCTGGCATTCAAAGACGTTCACCCGCTGTAGACTTTGCAGAGGAAGATTGGGATGCTGTTATGAATGTTAATTTAAAAACCGTATGGCTGTTATGTCAGCAGGCAGGCTTCCAAATGCTTAAACAAGGAAGCGGAAAAATCATTAATATGGCATCTTTGCTTTCTTACCAAGGCGGTATTACCGTTCCGGCCTATGCTGCAGCAAAAGGCGGAGTTGCTCAGCTTACAAAGGCTTTATCTAATGAATGGGCAGCAAAAGGCGTAAATGTTAATGGAATTGTACCAGGGTATATTGCTACTGATATGAATGAAGCACTTATTAACGATGAAACGCGCAGCAGACAAATCATTGAACGTATTCCCGCAGGCAGATGGGGGGAAGCAGATGATTTTAAAGGAGCGGTTGTCTTTTTAGCATCTGATGCATCTGCCTATATTCATGGGCACTTACTTGCTGTAGACGGAGGCTGGCTAGGAAGATAACGCATGAATGAACGAATTTTTTCATATCATGAACAAACTTAATTAAAAGGAGCGTTCGTGGTATGAAAAGGTGGATGTTAAATATGGGTATTTCTGTCACAGTGCTCATAACTGCTTGGGCGGTGTATACAAAGCCTGAAGAGAAAGAGATTTCGCTATTTTCTTACGATCAGCCTTCTATCATTGTTCAAAAAGAAAGCACAGACTTTGAAAAAGCGTTAAAAGCTTTTTTGACGCAGCATGGCTTTCAAGAAGTTAGGGTGCTGAATAACTATGCGGAAGCTCAAATTCTAGTTCTTCTGCCCCGCGAACACCTTTCTTCTCATAAGAAAAGAGAAATTCAGCAAATGGTAAATCAAGTTGCCAAACAGTATCACGTTCATCCTGATGTAGTTAATGTTCAGCTATATGAAAAAAAGTAAAAAGCCTTTTAGAAAGGGGAATCCCCCTCGATAAAAGGCTTTTTTTACTCTTTCTTCTTCTCTTGTTCAGCGAGCTCTTCTTGTCTTTTAAAATGTGATTTTCCTAACGCATACACAAAACTAAAAAACAAAGGAAGTAAAATAGTCAGCAGCACAAGGCGGGTAAGCATATCGCCCAAATCATTTCTTGTTAAGTAAATATTAATAGCTGCAATGACAATATAAACAAAAATACCGAGGTTTCGTAAAAATCTCTTTAGCATAGATGCATTCATTTTTTTCACCTTACTTTTATATACTCACATTTAAGGTAAAGGAAACGATTCATAAAAGCAACCTATTTACTACAAAGCAAGAAGGAATATAGGAATTTATAATGAATATTTATAGGTTGCCTGAAAATCATGGAAATAAAAATCCTAACATGAAGTCGTTTTATAAAGCAGTTCGCTCCGAGTACACTGAATGCGCCGAGTCAGCTATAAACAGCTACCTTCTCTTCAATCAGCTTTATTTCTTAAAAAGGTAAGGTGATGAGATGAAAAGAGTACTGGTAATGGGCGTCTCTCCAGGAGTAGGAAAGTCTACATTTGCCAAGAAATTAGGGGAAAAGCTTGATCTAGAAGTATATCATTTAGACAGCCTGTATTGGCAGCCTGGCTGGACGGAAAGAGACAATGATAGCTTTAGAGAATTGCAGGAGCACATTGTAAAAAAAGACAGCTGGATTATCGACGGGAACTACAGCAATTCGTATGACGTGCGAGTGAAGCGTGCAGATACCATTATTTATTTAGAGCTGCCGCTAATCGTTTGTGTGTACCGAGTAATAAAGCGGAGAATCGTATATGCAAGAAAAACGCGTGAAGATATGGCAAAAGGATGCCCTGAAAAAGTAGATTGGTCATTTTTTACGTTTATTCTTACTACGTATCGAGAACGGAAAAAAAAGATGAGAAACCGGTTTAAAAAGCTTAAAAATGATGAGGATTACAAGGTTTTTATGCTGATGAACAGAAAGGACATCGAGAACTATATACACAACCTATAGGGGGAGTATGTGCTGAATTTTGAGCGAAAATAGCCACGTAACAAGTTCGCTTGTTACGTGGCTTTATTAAAAAAACAATCATTCTTGCGTAATCTTCAACATTCCTTCTTCGTCGAGCGCAAGCGTTAGAGAATGATTAACCTTTACCATTAATGGATGAACTTCAGAGTCTTGGTTCGAAAAAAACCACCGTCTTTTAGGCATCCCTACAAGAAAAAACGCACTGCCGCTTCCTAAAAAGTTAAAGGTCTCGTTTAATAGCCTGTTGTTGCGCACGTTGATACCGGAGTTAATAAGCTGTGTCCCTACAGAGTGGACATGAGGAGTTGTCAAGTTGATTTCTCCTATGCTTAAAAGCGACTTAGAAGAAAAGGGGTCCTTGGATGACGGGCAGTCCGAATGTCTTGAAATGTATTCAACAATATTATGAGCAGGGTCTTCAAAATAAAAGGAATGAGCATCAAATGCTTCAAAATAAATCTCATCTTTCTTCTCTTCCGTATTGAGGAAGACTCTCTGAGTAGCCCATTGCTTTGCTTCCATAAATCGGTTTGCTGGAACATTAAAAGCAAAATGGTAAAAGGGCTTTGTATGTAGAGAACTTTCTTTAAAGGTTAGCTCACTTTCACCAACCTTGATGGAAAAAGAATGCGGTGAAGCGGCGGTTAATGGGAAATCGAGAGAATTTACATAAAAATCCTTCATTGTGTCCAATAAGTGGGTGTACAGGACAGCTTGATTAATGATCATAAACCATTCCTCCTCGTTTAAGCGTTGTCTAAAATGGTATTACACAAATTTTTCGCTCTCTTTTTGATTACTGCTTTTCCAATGAAGCTGAAAAGAGCCTTTATGCTCAGAGCCTACAAAATTAATACGATATCTCCTCGTTTTTTCGGGTGTTAAATAAAGAGAGTTATTAGTCATTTCAAAAAATCGTGTCTGTTTTGGATCTTCTACGTACAGGGACAGGTCTCCGCTTTTGGTATTTTTAGATAGCGTAAAAGCGTAGGTTACACCTTTTTTGAGTTTAATGCTCCGGGAGTAGCGGCCCGTAAAGCTGTCGTATTCGCCAAAGAAAACCTCACTTCGCTCCTTTTTTATTTTGCCTCCTACAATTTGATTTTCCTGGCCGTTAAAGTTAATAAGTAAAAAAGCGATAAGAACAATAAGAAAACTATATTTAAACATAAAAACCTCCATCTACTAAATTATAGATAGTTTTGGATTTCGTCAAATAGTGTTATAGTTTAAAAGGGAAAAATTAACAAAAAACGAATTATCTTTTTGCATGTTACGTCTAACAGAAAGGAGAAAAGAATTGACTCAGCGTTTTTATCTTTTAGCAGCAAGTCAAGTAACCGCAAATGTAGGTTTTGTTCTTTATACATTGGCTGTCACTTCCTATATAAAGGAAAACACCGGTTCAACAGCTCTTGCGTCGATGATTACGATGACGAGCTTACTTGCACGGCTCCTTAGCGGCCTTAGCGTACCTTTACTAGACGATATGTATAAATCCATTCACATTATGCGGTTTGTTCAAGTGATACAGATAGGGATGCTTGTTGGATTGTATGTGCTGCTTACACAAGAATTTACAGTCACAGTACTAACGATGGGTTTTATCATTGTTGGAATCATTTCTTTTTTTAACGGCTTTTTTTCCATTTTTAAAACGTCAGTTGTACGCAGCTTAGTAAATGATAGTCAAAGAATGCAGGCGAATAGCTTGCTTTCAACAATTGATCAAACTTTTCTGTTTGCAGGGTGGTCGCTTGGTGGTTTCGTTTTGTCCTTAACGGGATCCACTCAGTCTCTATTTATAACGGCAGGTCTTCTATCGATCTCATTTGTTTGCTTACTGTTTATAAAAGAAGCCCACACATATAAACAAACACAAAAGCGAAGAGCGGCAAAACTAATGGAAGGATGGCGCTTTTTATGGATACATAAACGCATCAGAGCCCTCGTTATAATGGACATCATCGAGTCGCTTTTTGGAACCATTTGGATTGGAGCTATTACTCTTTCTTTTGTGAAAGAAGTGCTTGAAAAAGGAGAAGCGTGGTGGGGATATATAAACGGTGCGTATTATTTTGGAAGCATAGTTGGAGGAATTATTGTGTACCGCATGTCTTCTATGGTAAAAGGAAGGCTTTTGCTTTTTATGTTCTTAGGCTCAATTGGTTATGCTGTTTTAACCGGTTTTTACGGTCTAGTAACGAACCCGTATCTAGCTTTAGTACTTTTGATCATGATGGGTCCTGCCTATCAGCTTCGAGATGTAGCTCAGGAAACCATTTATCAAAATACCTGCAGCAACGGGATGTTTCCTAAAGTAATAGCGGCAAAATCAACTCTTGTACAGGCTGTGTTTATACTTTCCATCGCATTTGTAGGGACAGTAGCCGATCTGTTTGGGGTAAGGTTTGTATATCTATTTTCAAGCTTCATGCTACTTTTAACGGCTCTAATAGGCATGGCAGGATTAATGTATAACAAGCATTCTATCGAAATAAACAAGACACCTGCTGAACGGAGAGGAGGTATATGAGAATCATTAGGCTAACGTATCTTGTGGAGCATGATATAAAAGAGCTGTTAATAGAAAGCCAGGAGGCAGGCTTTTTCTTTCTTACCAAGCTAGTAGCGGAGTATAAAAACGGGCAAAACGTATTTAACAAAACAGGCGAAAGATTGTGGGGAGTTTACGGTAAAAAAAACAAATTAATTGGCGTAGCCGGCCTTAATCAAAATCCTTACAGCCAGTATGCTAACGCTGGGAGAGTAAGGAGGTTTTATGTTTCAGCTCAGTTTCGCAGAAAGGGTATAGGCAAACAACTTTTAAAAGAAATTATTCACTATGCAGAGAATTATTACGACAGTCTCGTTCTCTATACAGACACGGACAAAGCGAAACTATTTTATGAACGAAACGGTTTTAAACGCGTATACAATCAGCATAAAATCACTCATGAATATAAACTAAAAAATGTTCATTAGTCAAACTAACGAGCGTTTAATTCAAGTAGGACATTAAAATAATATACGAATAACGCCCAGAAAAAATCTGAGCGTTATTAGCATAAATCAACCGAACCCGTTACTCTTGTTAGTTTGCTTTTTTAAGTTTAAGAGCTGTTTTAGGAGCAGGGCTTTTTTTGACAATATACAAACCGCTAAAAATAATAAGTCCTCCAAGCAGCTGCATAGCATTGATGGTCTCTCCAATAGTTACAGCAGCAAAAACAACGGCGAACAAAGGAATAACATACATGTAAACCATTACTTTTGTCGAGCCGATTTTTCCAATTCCTACATACCACATCACGAGTCCGTACACCGTCACAAATAGAACAGAGTATGCCAGAGAGCTCCAGCTGACTATATCTGTGGGCCAGATAAGCGTTTGATAGGTGAAAAGACAGTAGACAGTAAGCGGAATAGCGCCGATTAAAGCAGACCACGCAGTCACGCGCAAAGCAGAATATTTTACGACTAAAGGTTTTGCTAAAATCGGGTACCAGCCCCAAGCAATGGCTGCCACAATCCCCATGATGTTTCCGAACCATGCAAGCTGCGACAGTGCATGACTAGAGTGACCAAATAACAGTACAAACGCAGCCCCGAAAAAAGCAAGCACAGAGCCTAGCTGTGTTTTTAATGAAAAAGCTTCATGCTTATATAATATAGCTAGGATTCCTGTGAAAATAGGAGACATCGAAATAAGTAAAGAAGCATTGGTAGCTGTCGTATACTTAACAGATACCATAAACAGCGTTTGGTAGAGCGTAACGCCTACTATACTGACCGCTATTAAGCGTCCCCAGTCTTTTTTTTCAATACGAATGCCTCGCTCTATTATTCCTGTGATAAGTAAAAGAATAGGAGCAACCATTATAAAACGCAGTGCGCTAAATTGAATGGAAGACATATGAGCAACTCCAAATTTTCCGATTGTATAATTAGCTCCCCAAATTAACGCCACGGATAATAATACCCATTCCAGCCAGCCTTTTTTCATGTAATCACCTCGAGTAAGTATAGAAACTAAATAAGTGCGAATATCCTTAGTTACAAAGTATACAGGAAGAAATTATGTAAAAGGCCAGCCAATTCAGCTATTTTTATCTCATCCACTTGTTTTTAATACAAACAAAAAAGCAGCTGCATTAGCTGCGTTCATGACTGTTATCCACATTGTTCTATCTCGTCTAATCGCACAAGTTCGACTTTAAAAGCATGATCAATCGGTCGGATTTCACAGTATCCTGAATCATATACGTGAATCAGTACAAAGCGTTTTCCTTTATATAATACTTCTTTGTAGGCTGTCATGAGATACACCCTTTCTTTTCATAGGTTTGTTTTTCATTCTATGAACAAAAAACGGCGTAATTGCCTAATATAAAAAGAATTTTTAAGGTTGATAAAATTGCTTGGCAAAACGAGTTCGCTTATACTGTACTGTGATTCTAGTTACGTATAAGTTCTAATTACTAGAACAGCTTTAGCATATAGACAACGAAACCAAACAGCAGTACATAAGGAGCAGCATATGGATATTAACTATTTATATACATTCAAAGAAGTAGCGAAGTGGGGGAGCTATACACGAACGGGCGAGGAGTTAGGGTATGCTCAGTCAAGCGTTACCACTCATATAAAAAAATTAGAGGATCATTACGGTCAAAAACTATTTGAACGAACAGGACAAAAAATGAAGCTGACTCAGCCTGGTGAAGAATTGCTTTATTATGTGAATCAAGTAATCGAGTTATTAAATGAAGCAAAAGAGCGCCTTACTACGAACGAAGATGCTAGAGGAACCGTTTCAATAGGAACCGTGGAGTCGCTGGCCGCTTATTTTATTACACCGTATATTCGTGAATTAAAAAAGCAGCACCCTTCTCTAAAGATTATGCTAGAAGCGGGTTTATGTCCAAATTTAACACAAGGAATTATTGACGGAAAGTATGATGTAGCCGTTTTACTTGATCGCCTTCAAACATCTTCAAGCTTAGAAGTGATTCCTATTCGAAAAGAAAAAATGGTTATGATTGCTTCGCCTTCCCATTCTTTTAGTAAAAGAAACAGCGTTCTAATGGAAGAGTTTGAGGGAGAGACCATCATTTTAACTGAGAGCGGCTGCCCTTATCGCACGCTTTTAGAAGAGATGATGCGCAGCAGCGGTATTCATATGCAATCGGTCATATCATTTAGCAGTCTTGAAGCGATTAAACAGTGCGTAGCGGATAATTTAGGTATTGCTCTTGTACCGGAAATAGCGGTAAAACAAGAGATGGAAAGTGGAAAGCTGATTAAAGTTCCGTTTGACCACGAAGAATTTTATCTTTATTCACAGCTCATATTCAAAAAGAAAAAATGGCTGACGGCACCTATTCAACAATTTATTTCACTTGTTCAAGAAGGTTATCAAAAATATTGATAATAGATATAGAGAATCTTCAATAATGATGAAGTTGTTTTCGTGCTACACTTTTTATAAGACATGAAACTAGAGGTGTAGAACATGAATATATTTTTGCAGCACAATCCTACAAAATTATACTTTGGAAAAAATCAAATTACGAAGCTATCGCAAGAGCTTGCTTCTTATCATAAACAAGTAAACGTTCTGTTAGTATACGGAGGAGGAAGCATCAAACGAAATGGCGTATACGACGAAGTGAAAGCTGAACTTCAGTCTATTAACGCAGTTGTTCACGAGCTGTCTGGTGTAGAACCGAACCCTCGTTTGACTACGGTTGCTAAAGGCGTTGACATATGTAAAAAAGAAAACATTGATTTTCTCTTAGCCGTTGGGGGAGGAAGTGTGATCGATTGTACAAAAGCTATTGCAGCTGGAGCCGTGTATGAAGGAAATACATGGGATTTAATTACACGTAAAAAAGAGATTACAGGTGCTCTTCCTTTTGGAACGGTCTTAACACTTGCAGCAACTGGGTCTGAAATGAATTCAACTTCTGTTATTACAAATTGGGAAACAAAAGAAAAGCTAGGTTGGACGTCTTCTCACGTATTTCCCGTCTTTTCTATCTTAGATCCGGCGTACACGTTTTCAGTGCCGCGCGACCAAACAGTCTATGGAATTGTTGACAGTATGTCGCATGCGCTTGAACACTATTTTCATCGCACGGAAAACACGCCGATGATCGACGGCTTTATTGAATCTTTACTAAGAACGGCTGTAAAAGAAGGTCCTAAGCTTCTTAAAGACCTGACTTCTTATAAGTATCGTGAAACGATGATGTATATCAGCACGACGGCATTTAACGGAAGCTTAGCAAACGGAACGGACGGAGGAGACTGGGCTACTCACCGTATCGAACATGCTCTGTCGGCCGTATATGATATTCCCCACGGAGGCGGTCTTGCTATCTTGTTCCCTAACTGGCTGGAGCACGTCTTAAAAGAAGACCCTTCCCGTGTAAAGCAATTGGCTGTAAACGTATTTGACATTGATCCAGCAGGAAAAAGCGATGAAGAAACAGCAATGGAAGGAGCAAAAGCGCTGCGCACTTTCTGGAATGACTTAGGAGCCCCGAACTGCTTGCGTGACTATGATATTGATGATCGTGAATTTGATGCGATTGTTGAAAAGACCTTTGTAAAACCAGGTGTTGGCACTTATAAAGAGCTTGACTATGCAAGCGTTCGAGATATTCTAGAAAGATCCAAATAAAAAAAGACGAGCTGCCTGCTCGTCTTTTTTATATGTACTCAATAATCCATTAGAAAATAAAGAAAAAGAAAAAAGCACAGCACAATGAATCCTGCTCCTACCGTTATTTCGGAAAAACCTTGAATAAACGTACTTTTAGGACTGCTTCCATCGTTTTGCAGATGAAATACACGTTTTCTTTTGCGCTCATGTACGATTACCAACGAACCAAAAGCAACCGATAATAAGGTGAAGAGCGGCACCGCGATTAAAAACAGTTTAATAGAATACGCCCAGTATGATAGATACAGCATATAATACATTGCTCCGGTACTTAAGGCAAAGAGTATTAAAGAAAATAAAAACCACTTCGTAAAACGGTTTTTGCTCATGTATCGTTCACTTCCTTTTATCAAGTGCGTCTTATGATGTAGACAATAAAATACGTCTATCATTTTACCAAAACTTTTTGGTACATTCTATTTTAACGGGAAAATAGGGTTTGTAAGTTTCTTAAAAGTGGTATAGTTCCTAAGAACTATCCATGTATACATACAAAAAACTGATGATAAATGAGGGAGAAGATGAGCTATGGGGTGCGACGCGTGTCTGCCAATTAGGACAGGATATACGGTTTCTTTTCAGAAATCAAGCGATGTGAAGAAATTGGAAAAATACTTTAAAGATATTTCTCAAAGCCAATGGAAGACTCTTGGAGAAGATATGGTCTGGATGAGGGAAGATATCTTTTGGAGTTTTATGGATTATGTTCATCAGCATCTAGACCCTCGGCATGTGTGGGCTGTAGAAGCCCAGCAGCGGAGCCCATTTGAAAACCTGCGGGGTATGGAGCCAATCACCGTTTTTCAAAAAATGAAAGATGCCTTGTGGATTGATGAGCTGATTGAAGACAAGCGAATTTGCTCATATTATCAGCCCATTGTATCGATTGATCACGAACGCGTGCATATCGTTGGCCACGAAATTTTATCAAGAGGATTAGAAGAAGATGGAAGTATTATACCGCCTTTTAAAATGTTTGAAGCTGCTCAAATAAGAAATAAAACCTTCGCTCTTGACCGAGCCTGCCGCTTAGAAGCTGTAAAAAATGCTAGTATTATTGATCGTCAGCTGATTTTTATTAACTTTATTCCTACAGCAATATATAATCCCGAGCATTGCTTGGCATCTACATTTGCGTTAATTCAAGAATTGAATATAAAACCCGAACAAATAGTGTTTGAAGTGATTGAAACCGAGGATGTTCAAGATATTGAGCATTTAAAAAACATTTTGAATTATTATCGTTCCCACGGATTTAAATATGCTTTAGATGACGTAGGGGTTGGTTATAACACGCTGAAGAGGCTTTTAGAAGTGGAGCCTGACGTGGTGAAGTTAGCATTTGAATTCACAAACGGAGTCAGTAAAAATGAGAAACAGAAAAAAGTGGCCCAAGAGATGTTAGCTATCACCCATAAAATGGGGGCGAAGGCTCTTGCGGAAGGAGTAGAGACAGAAGAAGATTTAAAATGCCTGATAGAGATGGGTTATGATTTGTTTCAAGGGTATTATTTTGCAAAGCCTAATCCTAAACCTTTAAAAGAGATTCATTCTATTTACGCTTAGCAGCAAAAAGCAGAAGAACAGAAACTTCTGCTTTTTGTATGACTAAAGGTAAGAATATTTAAAAAATAAACAATTCACTTTCATTTTGCTAAACAGTTTACAGGAGAAGGGAAGTGCTATAAGATGATAAATATTAATTCTTAGTATTTCTATCAGAAAAGGAGTGGATGGTGTGTCGCAAACGTTGCACTCATCATATAAATCAAAGCCTACTACTGTTGTAACAGAATTAAGTCCTATGCAAAAGCCATTATTTGCAGGAGGGGTTATAGCAGCAGTTATTTTATTTCTTGCGATTGTGCTCACGACTAATTGGACGCAAGGTGTTTTATTTATTATCGGCCTAGCGTTAGGGATGACGCTTCTATACGCACGTTTTGGCTTTACATCAGCATTTCGCCGCCTTGTATCTGTCGGCAATGTTCAAGGCTTGCAAGCGCATATGCTTATGCTTGCAATTGCGTCAACGCTGTTTGCTATTATTTTAAGTACAGGCTTTAGCTTTACAGGGGTAACGCCAAAAGGATATGTTTCACCTGTAGGAGTAAGCGTGATCGTTGGTTCGTTTATGTTTGGAATTGGCATGCAGTTAGGAAATGGATGTGCCTCAGGGACGCTTTATTCGTTAGGTGGCGGCTCTTCTTCTATGATTTTAACGCTTTTAGCTTTTATTGTAGGTTCTATGTTTGGGGCGTATCATTTGCCATTTTGGCAAAAGCAACCTTCGCTTCCCCCTATCTCATTAGCTGAATCGACAGGTCTTGGTTATTTTGGAGCTTGGATTATACAGCTTATCGCGTTCGCAGCGATTTACTGGATTACGATTCAAATTGCTAAAAAGAAAAATCCGCCTATGATGAAACAGCTTCCTACTACAAAAGGGTGGAAAAAGATTATTCGCGGCTCTTGGCCTCTATTCACAGCAGCGATTGTGCTGGCCGTATTAAATGCATTGACGCTTGCTGTAAGAGGAAACCCTTGGGGAATCACTTCTGCTTTTGCATTATGGGGCGGAAAAGCGATGATGGCAGCTGGAATAGATGTATCAAGCTGGGGATTTTTCCAAGGTGCAAATGGAGAAGCGCTAACGCAAAGTGTGCTAGCAGATTCTACCAGCGTGTTAAACTTTGGGATTATATTAGGTGCCTTCATTTCAGCGACGGCGCAAGGGACGTTCAAACCAGGAAAGATTAAGCCCGGAGTTGCAGGTGCAGCTGTTGTTGGCGGCCTTTTAATGGGGTATGGTGCGCGTCTTGCTTTTGGCTGTAACATCGGCGCTTACTTTGGCGGCATTGCTTCATTTAGTCTCCACGGATGGGTATGGATGGTTATGGCAATGCTTGGCACAGGCTTAGCACTATTTATCCGACCGATATTTGGACTCAAAAACCCTAAATCTAATGATTCGATTTGTTAAGTTTAGATAAAACCTTCTTTGCATGGGCAAAGGAGGTTTTTTATTTTAGATGATGTTTGAAAATCTCTATATTTTTGTAAATTCCTTGACGTTTATCAAAGATCATCAGTTTTCTTCATAACGCTTGTATTACAAAAACCTCTTGTTCTAACCCAAAAAGAAGATAGGAATTTCCTTTTTTTATAAAAATTTCACTTATTTTGCCGATATAACAGGAAGATTGTATGTATTTGGCGAAATGTACATTAAACACCATGTCCAAACACAGTTATTAAAACGTAAAAAGGGGTTTTAACGTTACATGAACAAGTATTTAAAAAAAGCTGTTATTTATGGAAGTTTGTGTTTTTTACTGGGAGCGTGCGGAGGAGCAGGAGAACAAACATCTTCTGAACCGCAGAAAAAAGAAGAAGCTGTAAAATCTAAAGAAGAAGCGACAAAAAAAGAGAAAAAAGAGGGCATTAATACAGCCATTAAAATTAGCGCAGCGGGAGATTTTACTTTAGGAAATGATGAAAGCTTCAGCTATGATTCTACTTTTAATGACGTAGCGGCAAGAAATGGCCTGCCGTATTTTACGCAAAATGTAAAGTCGATTTTTGAACAAGATGATTTAACAACGGTTAATTTAGAAACGACGCTGACAACTGCAACCGAAAAAGCAAGTAAAACATTTCGTTTTAAAGGTGATCCTTCTTTTGTGAATATTTTAAAACAAGGAAGTATTGAAACCGTTAACTTAGCTAATAATCATACACGTGATTATTTACAGCAAGGATATGATGATACAAGAGAGAACTTGAAGAAAAGCGGAATAGGCTATTTTGGCTATGAAGATACATACGTCACAACGGTAAAAGGAGTCAAAGTAGGGTTGCTTGGATATCCGGGCTGGGATGACACCAAAGAAATAAGAAGCCAGATTAAAGACGGAATTAAGTCTTTAAAAGAAAAAGGAGCTAAAATTATCATTGTGCATTTCCACTGGGGATCTGAACGACACTATGTTCCTGATACAGCGCAGCAAGCATTGGCAAAATATACAATTGATAACGGAGCAGATTTAATTTTAGGTCATCATCCTCATGTTGTTCAAGGAATTGAAGAGTACAAAAATAAATTTATTGTCTATAGCTTAGGAAACTTTATGTTTGGCGGAAACAAAAATCCAAGTGATAAAGATACATTTGTATTTCAGCAGACATTTACGATTAAAGATGGAAAGCTAACGACGAATAAAGACATCAACGTCATTCCATTCCGTATTTCTTCCACAACAGCACGAAACGACTACCGACCTACGCCTTTAACAGGACCGGAAAAGGACCGAGTGAAAAATAAACTAATTGATGTTTCCAATCAAATCAAACAGGAAAAGTGGACAGTTTACGATGAAGATAGTAAATGAAGCTCTCAGCATTGAGAGCTTTTTTTTATAAAATAAAACAAAAACAACCAAAAAAATGATATAATGTAAAAAAATAGATTAAAGGTGGAGTTATGGTTAATACAGGTGATATAATTTTTCAAATTCTTATGATGCTTATCCTGATAGGAATAGCAGGAGTAATAATTGCATTTATTATAGGCTTAAAAAGGTTGATTCAAAAGCAGGGGACAAATGAAAAAAGGCTTCAGCGTATGGAGCAAAAGTTAGATGATATGCTGAAAAATAAAGAGTCTTGACTATACAGAAGCACTGTCAATACATCAGTGCTTCTGCACTTGACATTTTATAAAAAAGCAGTAAGATATGTATACATCATTTATATAGGGAGGAAGTTACATGGCAAAGTCAAAAGCAAAAAAAATGCGTGATAAAATGACGCGTGAAGGAAAGCGAAATCCAGAATTAAACCGCAGTCTGTTTGTATTTGCAGACATGGAAACCCGCAAAACCAAAACAAAGAAGGAAAAACTTCAGCATCAGCAAACAAAACATAAAAAACGATTATCAGACGGAGCGTACAGTACCGGAGATGATCGTTTTTTTATTGCGTTTCATACATCTACAAAATGAAAAAAGAGCTTTTTGACTATCCATCTTCACTTTGCCCAAACATTTTTACTGTAAACTTTCACAAAAAACCCTTATGATAGGAAAAGAAGGGGATGAACTAAGAATGCTTACGATTGAAAAAGTACCTAAAAACCAAGCGGGCGTTTTGCAAAATTTGTATTCTCTTTATCTCCACGATTTATCTGCGTATACACCTTCTTTAGATATTCGCGAAGATGGAGCTTTTCACTTTGAAGAGCTGCCGCTGTTTTGGAAAGTAGAAGGTCTCTCGCCATACTTTATTAAAGTAGATGATAAGCTGACGGGCTTTTTTTTACTTCTTGAACAGCCCGCACTTCAGCAAGAAGCAGATTACTGCATCAATGATTTTTTTATCTTAAACAAATACCGAGGACAGGGCATCGCTTCCAAAACGGTAAAAGACATTTTCTCTCATCGAAAAGGAACATATATGATTATTGAGCTTGCAGGCAATAAGCGGGCTATTTCATTTTGGAAACATATTTATAAAAGCTTACATATTTCCTTTCAAGAAAAGAAAATTGAACTTGACGGAGAGCCAACTCTTATTCAAACATTTAGTGTGTAAAACCCTTCTGAAAAACAGAAGGGTTTTTTATTTAAACTAAATATTAACAATTTTCAACAAATTATGTATAATTAAAGATGCTTGTCGACATTTATTCACAGGAGTATTCCTGTAAAGGAGGAGTAAAATGAAAGCGTTATCTAATTTTTTTACGACGCTTGTGCAGCGTTTTTTACCTGATCCGTTTGTATTTGCTTTAATCCTGACGCTGATTTTATTTGTCTCAGGTATTGTTTTTACTCCTCACGGGCCGATTGAAATGGTTCAGTTTTGGGGAAGTGGCTTTTGGAACCTTTTGGCATTTGCGATGCAAATGAGCTTAGTCCTTGTCACGGGACATGCGCTTGCCAGCTCGCCGCTTGTAAAGAAGTGGCTTGTGAACATAGCACTATTAGCCAAAACTCCGGCACAAGGGGTAATTCTGGTCACGCTCGGCGCAGCTATGGCCTGTATGATTAACTGGGGGTTTGGCTTAATTGTAGGTGCGCTGTTTGCGAAAGAAGTAGCGAAACGCGTGCCGGGATCTGATTATCGGTTTTTAATTGCCTGTGCTTACATAGGGTTTTTAACATGGCACGGAGGCTTGTCGGGTTCGATTCCTCTTGTCGCTGCTACACCTGGAAACCCAATGGAAAAAACAGCTGGACTTATTCCGCTGTCAGACACGATTTTTACAGGCTACAACTTATTTATTACCCTCGGATTATTAATTGTCCTTCCTATTATGACAAGACTGATGATGCCGACGGGAAAAGAAGTGGTAGAAATTGATCCAAGACTGTTGGCAGAAGATGAAATGGCTCCGGCTACAGTTGTTGAGACAACTTCTTCTAAGCCAACATTTGCTGTACGCATGGAGAACAGCAGGTTTTTAAGTCTGACGATTGCGCTTCTTGGGTATTCATATTTAATTTATTATTTTGCTACAAACGGTTTTAAAATGGATATTAACACAGTGAATTTATTGTTTTTTACAACGGGTATTTTGCTTCACCGCACGCCTTTATCCTATATGAATGCCGTTTCTAATGCGGCGAAAGGAACCGCTGGGATTGTGATTCAGTTTCCGTTTTATGCAGGTATACAAGGCATGATGGAGCTATCAGGTTTAGGCGGGAAGCTAACAAACGCATTTATCTCGATTTCAAATGAAACGACATTTCCGTTTCTTGCGTTTTTAAGTTCTGGCGTTGTGAACTTTTTTGTTCCGTCTGGAGGAGGACACTGGGTTGTACAAGGACCTTTTATTATGCCGGCAGCTGAACAGCTCGGCGTAGATCCGGGAGTCGCTGCGATGGCCATTGCTTACGGAGAAGCATGGATGAATATGGCGCAGCCGTTTTGGGCACTGCCTGCACTAGCTATCGCAGGGCTCGGAGCACGCGATATAATGGGCTACTGCGTGACGACCTTAATTGTATCAGGCTTTATTTTTGCTATAGGACTAACGTTTTTCTAATACGAAAAGGTCAGCTGAAAAGCTGACCTTTTTTTATTCTACATTATAAGCCAACTTCGCGTGCACTCCAGTTCCAGAATTCTTCTGCAAGACGTTCATTTTTTGCTCTTGAAGAAGTGGGAGTCACGCGTTTTTTATAAAAGTAAGCGCCGCTAATATGCGTCACTTCCGGGCTGTCTGCTAAATAAATAGCTGTTTCGGCACCTTGAAGAGGTGTTAAAAAGAAAGGGCGAAGCACGGCGTGAACGCTTTTTCCAAAACCCGTTTGACGGTTAACGCCGATAGCGGTAGAGACTGCACCGGGGTGTAGGCAATTTACGGTTACAGAAGTATCTTTTAGCTTTTTACTTAAGTTGACCGTAAATAAGTTATTTGCTAATTTAGACTGAGAGTATCCTCGCCATATTCCGAATCCTGTTGTTAAGTGAGGGTTGTTGAAGTCTATTTTTCCAGATTTATGAGCACCGGACCCAACGTTTATAATGCGTCCTTGCTGAGATTTTTTCAGCAGCTCTAAAAGTAAATTAGTTAATAAAAAGTGACCTAAATGATTAACACCAAGCATCATTTCGAATCCGTCTTGTGTTGTTTCCCGCTTAACTGTCACCACGCCAGCGTTATTAATCAGCACGTCAAGCACGCTGTAGCGAGACATAAAATCATCACTGAAAGCCCGGATACTAGCGAGAGAAGCTAAGTCGCAGGTCATAAGAGATATGGAATCCGATCCGCTTTGACGCTTCGCTTCTTCTAAAGCCGTATTTCCTCTTTCTTCATTTCGGCATACCATAATGACTTCGAATCCTTTTTTAGCTAGTTCAATCGTTGTGGCCAGCCCCATTCCAGAATTGGCACCCGTAATTAACGCTCGTTTGACTGTCATGCGTATGTTCCTCCCAACTACATCTTTTTTCTAGTGTATAAGATAAGAAGATACGCCGTCCACTTCTAGCTTTTCTTTCATACATACTTTAAAAAAATGCGTAAAGTGTGCACAGGGGAGAAAATGTTGCACAAAGGTCAATATTTTACACCCTACTCGTCAATTAAAGCGGTTTCATAAATAACTGATTTCGCTAAAATAAGACATAGGGAGGTGCTAGTAAGATGAATAGCCAAAGTAAATTACAGGAGACAGAATATGTTCCTTTAGAGCAAGAACTTAAAAGAGAACCATCCATTAATACGAAAAGACGTAAAAATTTGAAAAATGTAGGTTTATTTGCACTATTTGTAGGACCCGCACTATTAGCATTTTGTGTGATTGTACTTATACCATTTTTTACAGGGATTTATTACTCATTTACAGACTGGAACGGAGTAAACGGTACGATTAACTGGGTGGGACTTGATAACTTTAAGTACTTATTCACTGAAGATAAACAGTTTCAGCAATCGTTTTGGATCACAACGAAATATACGGTCGTTGCAATTATCTTAACGAATGTGGTTGGGTTCGTGTTAGCAATCCTTGTTACTCAAATGTTAAAAACACGAAACATTTTACGTACGGTTTTCTTTATGCCGAATTTAATTGGCGGACTTTTACTAGGATTTGTATGGCAGTTCATTTTTGTAAAAGGATTTGCATCTATCGGACAAATCACGGGAATTTCGCTTTTTGAGCTTCCTTGGCTGGGAGACGCAAAAACAGCATTTTGGGGCATCGTGATTGTAAGTGTATGGCAAGGAGCGGGTTATATCATGCTTATTTACACAGCAGCACTGCAAAACGTACCGCAAGAGCTAATTGAAGCAGCAAAAATTGACGGAGCAAGCAGATGGCAAATTCTTCGTCACATTACAATTCCAATGGTAGCACCGGCAGTAACGGTTTGTTTATTCTTAACGATTTCATGGTCATTCAAAGTATTTGATGTCAACTTATCATTAACAAACGGTGGTCCATTTAAATCAACAGAAATGTTAGCGCTTAACATTTATACAGAAGCATTTGTTAATAACAGATACGGTCTAGGTGAAGCAAAAGCCTTAATTTTCTTCATCGTCGTAGCAGCAATTACAATTATTCAAGTAACATACACCAAGAAGAAGGAGGTTGAATCGTGATGGGAAACAAATATACGAGCAAAACCTTTATTGTTGAAATTTTAGCAGTCCTGCTTGGACTGGTGTTCTTGGTTCCATTTTATTACGTGCTTTCAAACTCACTGAAGTCATTTGCAGAAATTTTATCAAACACATCGGCGCTGCCGACAACGATTCAGTTTCAAAACTTTGTTAATGCATTCAACCAAATGAATTACTTAAAAGTGCTTAGCAACTCGCTGATCATTACAGTCATCAGTAACGCAGTTCTAGTCATCTTCTGCTCAATGGCCGCTTACATGCTGGTTCGAACAAAGAAAAAAATCAGCAGTATTATTTTTATGGCATTCGTAGCGGCAATGGTTATTCCGTTTCAATCTATCATGATTCCGCTTGTAAAAGTAGCAGGAAACTTAAATCTGTTAAACAGCATCTGGGGTATTGTGATCATGTATTTAGGCTTTGGTTCAGGTATGACGATTTTCTTGTACCACGGATTTATTAAAGGAATTCCAGTTGAGCTAGAAGAAGCGGCAATCATCGACGGATGCTCACGTCTAGGCGTATTCTGGAGAATTGTGTTCCCGTTATTAAAACCAATTACAGTAACCGTAGTTATCTTAAACAGCCTATGGATTTGGAATGACTTCTTACTTCCGTCTCTTGTTCTTCAAGATCCTGAGCTAAGAACGATTCCGCTTGCGACATTCTTCTTCTTTGGTCAGTATACAAAGCAGTGGGATTTAGCACTAGCAGCACTTGTAATCAGTATTATCCCGCTATTAATCTTCTTCTTTGCAATGCAAAAACACATTGTTAAAGGAATTACAAGCGGTTCAATTAAATAATAGTATCGGCAACAGGGCTGGTTTTGAGGCTGTGGCGTCAAAACCAGCAGCAAATAGGGAGGAACGGAAAATGGCATTTAAAATGAAAAAATGGCCTTTAGCAGCAGGTGTTTTATCGGCTACGCTTTTATTTTCAACCGCGTGTTCAAACGAAAGCGCATCGGGTAATAAAAAAAGCGGCGGAGATCAAGTAGTAGTAGATGTATTTCAAGGAAAAGTAGAAATCGCTGATCAGCTAAAAGCTCTAACTGATCAATACACAAAAGAACATCCAAATGTGAAGTTCAATATCCAAACGGTTGGTGGAGGAGCTGACGGTGCAGCAGCTTTAAAAGCGCAGTTTGCGTCGGGGAATGCACCTGACCTTTTCACAAACGGCGGATATCAAGAGGCAAAAACGTGGAAAAATAAATTAGAAGATTTATCCGATCAGCCTTGGATTGATGACGCGTACGAAAACACACTTACACCAATGACGATGGACGGTAAAGTATATGGACAGCCAATCAGTCTTGAAGGCTACGGATTTACATATAACAAAAAACTGTTCAAAAAAGCAGGCATCAAAGAACTTCCAAAAACATATTCAGAATTAGAAGCAGCGGCTAAAAAGCTGAAAGCTGCCGGTATTACGCCATTTTCTATCGGCTACGGCGAGTGGTGGGTGCTTGGAAACCACGGCTTAAATATTCCATTTGCTAGTCAAAAAGATCCGGATGCATTTATTAAAGGATTAAATGACGGCAGTACGAAAATCGCAGGAAACGAGCAATTCAAACAGTATGTAAAGCTGCTTGATTTAACGGTAAAATACGGAAATAAAAATCCGTTAACGACGGACTACAACACGCAAGTAACGAAGTTTGCGAACGGTGAAGCAGCGATGATTCAGCAAGGAAACTGGATTCAGCCAATGCTTGATAAAATTACGCCGAACATGGATGTAGGCATTCTGCCTATGCCGTTAAGCGATGATGCAGCTGTAGCTGACAAACTTGCAATCGACGTTCCAAGCAACTGGGTTATTCACAAACAAGCACCAGCGGCAGATAAAAAAGCAGCAAAAGACTTCTTAAACTGGATGGTCACATCTAAAGAAGGCCAAAAAGCACTAGTAGAAGACTTTAAGTACATTCCAGCCTTTAAGTCAATCGAAGCAAAAGACATCGGACCTTTAGGTGAAGAACTTCTTAAATATTCTAAGGAGCAAAAAACGCTTCCTTGGGAATGGACAAAATTCCCTGAAGGCGTAACGCAAAAATTTGGAGCGGATGTACAAGAATACATCGGCGGCCAAACGTCTGAAGAGGAGCTATTAAAATCATTAGATAAAAGATGGGCTGAATTGAAGTAATGAAAAAGACAACCTTTGGGTTGTCTTTTTTTGCAATCAAAAGCCTAATACTTTTAGGTTTCTATCCTTATGGTAGAATTAATTGTGAGTAAAAGGTTATATATTCCTATTCGGATAGAACAGTGGAAATTTTATAATGGATACACTTCCTATATAGAAACTAGAGGTGTTGTTTATGAAAATATGGAAATTAAGTACAAGTTTAGAAAGTGAGCAAATAGCCGCTGCTAACAAGGAAGATGACGAAATACTATTTAGAAATTTGCTGCAGCAAGGAGAGTATCTACATAGTAAAACAAATCTTCCAGTTGAAACATATGAAAAAGGAGGGTTAAATAACCTTTTAACTTATAAAGGTTTTGCAACTCCTCCAATTATCGATGGATATGCTGTTCAGAGCTTAGAAAAACTAATTTCTGAGTTTGTAGAATTTGTTCCTCTTACTCACCCTGAATACAAGTGCTACGCTGTTAATATTGTTAATGTGATAAACGAATGTGTGAACTATTCAGAATCAATATCTGATGATTTTGGAGGGTTTGAAAAGCTATCCTTTATAGAGGATAAGGTAAAGAGACAGCCAATTTTTCGAATAAAGTATACCGAACATAGTCTAGGAGATTTTCCTATTATCTCTCCAGAAATTTATGTTTCTGATGCATTTCGAGAGGTAGTGTTTGAGAACGGGCTAACCGGTTTTACTTTCTATGAAGTATGGTCATCACAAGAAGAAGAAGCATCAGTTGAAGAGGTAAATCCATTTGTTCGGGAATCACTCGATGAGGATATGGAAGCTCACTTACAAGCATATTATGGGCCCATTATCCGCCGTGTCGAAGCAGAATCAGCTGAGGTGACAGAGGCAGGTTTTTATGAAATGGCTCCTACAGAATCAGTGCCGTTTTATACGGTCGCAACACATGGTTATAGTACGCTTCGCCTGCCGACACCCCCTGGATTAGACAGCGCGTACGTTGAACTGGTGATGCATGCAGATCAAGATCCGTTTGAAGATGAAAAGTACAGCTGGATTCCACAAGTCATGCATCAAGTAGGAAACTTTGCGATAAACCATATGAATTGGATTGGTCAGTGGATGGTGTTTCCAAATCAAGAGCTGGATCGCTACGTGGATACTTATGAACGAACGTTAGCAGGTGAAAAGGTGAAGTTTCCTTTACACGTTAAACCGTATTCACCAGAAAGCGGCTTTTGTGGTGTTATGGTCGTGCCGCCTCTGCCGCAGTGCCAAGAGGCATTTACGATGTCGTATCTTGAAAATGGAAAAGAAATTGACGGAGAGTGGCCAGTCTATTTCCACACGCTTCTCCCTTTGTATGAAGAAGAAATGGAGTACTATTTCCAGCATGGACAAGAAGCGTTGCTAGAAAAGATGATGGAAAATGGCATCGAACACTTATTTAACTTACATAGACCTAATACGTTTAAGGAAAAAAGAAAAGGCTTTTTCGGCAGATTCAACAAGTGATAAATAAAAAGTAGCCTATATATAGGCTACTTTTTATTTTGGTTTCTCTTACAAAAAGGGAGAAAGCGCGCTCCTTTCTGTGTGATTACTTAACTTCTTGGCCAAAGCATAACGGCTACGCCAATCAGACACACAAGTCCGCCAATCCAATCATATGTATCGGGCATTTTTTTATCAACCCACCACGCCCAAAACAGGCTTAAAACAATAAAAATACCGCCGTAAGCTGCATATACACGTCCAAAGTCCGGGAACGACTGCCACGTAGCAATGACGCCGTACAGCACCAAAGCAATACCGCCCAGAAGTCCTAACCAGCTTGATGCTCCTTCGCGCAGCCACTGCCAAATCAGATAGCCTCCGCCAATTTCAGCAAGACCTGCTAAACTAAAAAGAAAAATTGCTTTAATCATAAACTATACTCCTTATATCATCATTCCATCTCTTTATTCTATCTTACTTTCTTAGATTGATGAATCATTCGTTTGCTTTAAATAAGTACACTGGAAAGCATTCCTTTATCAATTTGTCTTCAAACCTGCTAAACTATTAATAGTATGAGTTTATGTAGAATGTTTGTGAGAGTACAAAGAGTCATTCAATTATTGATGCTCAGGGTACTTTTACAAAAGGTAGAAGTTAGCAGTAAATGGACTATATAAAAGAATGCAGATATAGGGGTTTGGTAAAATGAGTTTAGATCATAAAGTAATACGCATTGAGCTGCCTACGCCATTTCCAATTGGACCAGTGAATGTGTTTTTATTAAAAGCAGACAAGTTAACGTTAATTGATGCAGGGATGAAAACCGAAGAAGCGTGGAATGTTTTTGATGAGGCGCTTCGTAAAGAAGGATATAAAGTAACAGATATTGAACAAGTGATTCTTACTCATCAGCATCCGGATCACACTGGATTTTTAGAATGGCTGCCGAGTGATATACCGGTTTACGGTCATAAGCTGGTGGAGCCTTGGATTTATCAAGATGAAGAGTTTGTTCAGCAGCATAATGAGCTATACCGTAATTTTCTTATGGAGTTTGGAGTTAGTGATGATGTAATGGATACATGGCTTCGTAAAGCAACGGCTGCGATTCAAGTGTATTCACCTAAAGGGCAGAAGCTAACCGGGTATTTACAGGAAGGAGATACACTTCCGTATGCGAGTGAGTGGGAAGTGATTGAAACGCCGGGACATTCCTTGAGTCAGCTGATGTTTTACAATCGAAAAGAAAAAGTCGCGTTTGGCGGAGATCATATTTTGCCAAAAGTACCGTCAAATCCATATTTAGAGCCGACCATTCAAAATCCTAAGCCAAAGCCGCTATTGGACTACTTGGCGTCTCTTGAAAAAACGTTGAACTACGACATTGATTTGATTTATAGCGGACATGGTGAACCGCTTAGTGATATTCATTCTTTAATTATGGAACGTATTCAAAAGCAGCATAAATGGGCGCTGCGCGTGTTACAAGCAATGGGGGAAGGAAAGAAAACAACGCTTGAAGTCAGCGCAGCTTTTTTCCCGGATATGTATCAAAAAGCACCGGACTTTATTTTCTCAGAAGTGTACGGCCAGCTTACGTATTTAGAGAAAGAAGGATACGTTGAATTAACAAAAAGTGAAGAAGGCGTCTTGCTGTGGGAAGCTGCACGTGTGCTTGCTCCTCAGTCATAACATAAAAAAACCAGCTTCTTTAAAGAAGCTGGTTTTGTCTGCTTACAGTGAATGCAAGCGCTCAATGCGTTTTTCAAGCGGCGGGTGAGTAGAGAATAAGCGTGAGAATTTTTCTTTGCCGCTAATTTTAAAAGCGGCAATTGATTTTTGGCGGTCATCTACTAATGAAGTAGTATGACGAAGCGATTCTAACGCATAAATCATTTTTTCTTTACCACCGAGTTTAGCTGCAAGCTCATCGGCTTTGAATTCACGTCTTCTTGAATGCCAGAAGATAATTGGGCTGCTTAAGATACTAAAGAGAATCTCAAATACAATCGATGTAAGGAAATAGACAACCATCGCAAACTCTTCTCGCACAAAGTTTGACACCGCTTTGGCTACTAAACGAGAGAAGAAAATAACAAATGTATTTAATACTCCTTGCAGAAGCGTAGTTGTGACCATATCACCGCTTTTAATATGCGCTATTTCGTGAGCGATAACGCCGCTGATCGCATCGCGGTCCATTCGTTCAAGCATTCCGCTTGAAACGGCAACAAGCGAGCGTCTTTTACTTGGTCCTGTTGCAAAAGCGTTAACTTCCGCTGAATGATAAATTCCGACCTGAGGCATTTTTCTTAATCCTGCAACAGATGCAAGTCGGTGCGTTTCTTCTAAAACAAATCGCTCATATTCACCTTGAGGAGAACGTTCATCAATAACTTGAACACCCATCATCCACTTTGCCATCACGCGTGACATCATAAGAGAAATAATCGCGCCGCTGAAGCCGGCAATTACGCTAAATGCCAGCAGGCCGCCGTAACCGCTGCTTCCCATATAGCTTTGAACACCTAATAAAGATGTAATCGTTGTGATTGTAATTAATACTAAAATATTAACGAAAATAAACAGTGAAATTCGTTTTAGCACAAGTCTTCCTCCTTTAACTAATACGTGCATGATAGGTATACGGTTGGAAGAGAGAAAAGGTTTCAATTATTTATTCAAAGTTATTAAAAAGGTTATTATGCTAAGTTATTAAATAGGAAATATCAAATTACAAAATGAGATACACGAAGTAGCGGAATGGATGATTTACTCTATAATTAAAAGAGCTTCATCTAAAAAATTTTATAATTTACGTCTATCTTCGGACGAGACGTATTAAAATAATAAAACAAGGTGTTCAAATCATGAACACCTTGTTGGCAAAAATATTTAAAGATTAATAGTAAATAACTTTATTACGCTTAAAAATTAACCTTTGGTTCTGTACCTAATTTAATACGTTTGAAGTTTTTAATATGCTTCCATGTAATGAAAACAAAAATAACGGCTGCAAATACCATTAATACTACATCCCCTACATAAATTGATGCTAAAAACGCAACCAATGCGCCAATAGGTGAAGATAAGGATACGTATTTAGAAATTTTGAGAGAAATTAAAAAAGCAAGAATTCCTAGAATGAAAGCTAATGGTGAAAATGCAAGGAATACACCAGCCGCAGTCGCTACAGATTTTCCTCCTTTAAACTTTGCAAAAACAGGATAGCTATGTCCAAGAATAGCGATAAATCCAGGGACAAGCATATGCAAGTGGCTATTCATCATAAGCGGTAAACAGACAGCTAGCGAACCTTTTGCTATATCGCCGATCAATACTATAATACCTGCTTTCTTTCCTAAAGTGCGAAAGGTATTAGTGGCTCCTAAGTTACCGCTTCCGTGCTTGCGAACATCGGTTTTGTAAAAGCCTTTTCCAATCACTAAAGCAAAAGGAATGGACCCAATTAAATAAGCTAATAAGATAATTATAGCGTTTGTTAATACGTTCATTGTTGGCACCTCAAATTGTGTTGTTATTATTCAATTTATAGCAAGATATCAAGAGTAAAGTTTATTTTGTTTCTGAACACTTCTATCAGTATGTATTGCTTCCCAGCGAGTAAATTGTGGTTTCTTAAATAGTGGAAGGCAGCTTTTATATGGATAGAGGGTGCTGGCTGTTTCGGTAGAGTATTTGTAAATTCAACTGTATTTTTAGCGGAATAGCTTCATGACTTTATGCTGAGATGTTTTTGAATTTTCAAGCCTTCCTACGTATTAGGACGAATCCATATGTCCATTATAAATATGTAAAAAAGAAAAGAGAGTAGGCGGAAAGGCAAAAATAAAAAACTTGCTACAACACCAGCGAAGTTTTTTGCGCATCAGCCGTTCTGATTTTTTCTGCAAAAATAAAAAACTTGTAATACAATTTTTAAAATATAACATAAATGTTTAAGGATTAAAAGATATTTTGGGTATATTGTATTAGAAGGAATGTCTTTTAATATTTTTTTATAAAAAATAAGACAAATAAATTAACAAATCAAAAAAAATATAATAGAATGTAAAACAGTGTTTCGAAATATTAACTTCTTAAAGTTGAAAGGGGTTCTGCACTTGTTGTGGACAGATATCAAAGAACGAGAAGTAGTTATGTACAAAAACTGCCAGGCGAAAATTTTGGAAAAAAAGGTGCCGAATAAAATAGTCGTGCGCAATCTAGAATTCCCGGAAAAAGGCGATTGGATATCAGCCGAGCTTGATTTTGAAGCTGTTGAAAAATTTGAGAAGAGTCGAGAACACTAATACAAAAAACATTTTACAATAATTCTATTTATCATATAAGAAAAAGCCGAGCTGACATTTTGAGTTCGGCTTTTTTGTTTATATCTCATTCGTTCTCTTTACGAAGAGCTCCTCGTTATTACATGTAAAACCACGCCTTTTCCTCTCATTCATTTTCCACTATTACACTAGTCCCGTATAAAAACGTATCTTTATAAGGGACTATCGATTCATTTTTAGTACACGTATTTTTGCCATTTTTTTCATATGCTAACGTTCAGAAATAAAACCTCTGTGCATACATTGAAGACAAAGGGGGAGGATACATTGGGAAAAACAAGTCGTATATTGAAATGGGTCAGCGGGGGATTAGAGGCTCTTTGGGGGATTCCCCTCTTAGGCGGCACCTTGGTTATAAGCCTAGCCTACACGCCGCTTATTCTAATGCTCGCATTGCACATCGTAGGTTTAGTATTTTCGATTAAAACAAACAAAGTTCGGACAGGGCATATCATGGGAATTGTCTGTTCTGCTATTGCGTGGATTCCAATTGTCGGCATGATTATGCATATTTTAACGGCTATTTTCTTACTTATAGAAGCAGCCAAAGATAACGAGCCATCTGAAGACGCAGCATAAAAGAAAAGCCGCCTGATTTTTAGGTGGTTTTTTGTATTTAACACCACAGACTTGGAGGCTATATTGTTTTGGAAAATCCTTTTTATGTTAGGATATTAGAAGTATTTTCTAAAAAAGGGGGTAAACATAATAGGCAAAGCCAATCGAAAAAACAAAAGACTTTTTACAGTAGGACTCATATTAGTCGCTCTTGTAAGCTTTATATTTTTACTATGGAGTAAAGGATGGGTAATTCCTAATGCGATAAGTGCCAACCGCTATGATGTAAAAGGCGTAGACGTATCTTCTTATCAAGGGGAGATTGATTGGAGTGTGCTGAGTAAACAAGATATTCAGTTTGCTTTTATCAAAGCAACGGAAGGAAGTTCATTTCAAGATCCTTTATTTAAACAAAACTGGGAACAAGCAAATCGGAAAAACATGCGGATCGGAGCTTATCACTTTTTTAGCTACGATAGCAAAGGTTCCACACAAGCGGCTAATTTTATCAAAGCGGTCTCTCTTAAAAATAACGATTTGCCTCCAGTGATTGATGTAGAATTTTACGGAGATAAAAAACAAAGCCTGCCGTCTCAGAAACATGTATACAAGGAGCTTTCTAGCATGATTAAATATCTTGAATCTCATTATGACAAGCGCGTCATTCTTTATACGACGCCTAAAGCGTATAACTTGTATATTAAAAACAGATATCCTGAGTGTGATATTTGGATTCGCGATGTTGTGAAAAAGCCTACTCTTGAAGAACAGAAGAAATGGGCGTTTTGGCAGTATACGGACAAAGGGCGGTTAAGCGGCTATAAAGGTAAAGAAACGTTTATTGATTTAAATGTGTTTAACGGAAATCAAGCAGAATTTGAAAAATACTAGTTTACTAGAAAGGTAAGAGATGGAGGGAAAAATAATGCCTACTTATAACAAGCTAGTGCGAGATAAAATTCCTACGGTTATTGAACAAAGCGGAAAAACCTTCAAATCACGTGTGCTCCAGCGAGAGGAATATCAACATGAGCTGACGAAAAAGGCAAAAGAAGAACTTCAAGAGTACGTAGAAGCCCAAACGCATCAGGAGGCAATTGAAGAGCTCGCGGATTTACTAGAAGTTATGCAGGCGCTAGCAGCTGTGCACGGGGCCACGCCAGAACAACTTGAGAAAGTGCGTGAGGAGAAGGCCAGGGAGCGCGGGAAGTTTGATGATCGGATTTATTTAGTGGAAACAGAAGAAGTGTAGACCCGTGTTTTGTTATCTTAAATTGGTCACCGTCCTTCCTTAGTATTTCTCTTTTCAACCCAGTTACAAAATCCCCTCTTGAAATTTTGTTCACCAAACAAGTAAACTAAAGACATAAGTTTGGTAAAATTGGGATAAGAAATTCATGAGGTAGGGGAGAACAAGTCGATGGAGATGGATCAAGAGAAATTTAATAAAGTGATTGAAGCGGCAAGGATGTATTATATTCTTGATTATAATCAAAGTGAAATTGCAAAAAAGCTTGGTGTATCAAGGCCTACGGTTTCTCGATTGCTGCAAACAGCAAAAGAAGAAGGCATTGTTCAAATTAAAATTGTGGATTCATCTATCAATAGTGAAAAATTGTCTTCTCAACTTGAACAAAAATTCAATTTAAAAAAAGCAATCGTCACACCGGTGCCTCAATATGAAAATCACATTATTAAAAGTCATCTAGGCGTGGCAGCAGCTGACTATCTCTATGACATCGTAAAAGACGGAGATATTATTGGGGTGACGTGGGGAACAACTCTTTATCAAGTGGCCATCGATTTAAAACAAAAGTATGTGAATGACGTGCAGGTTGTGCAGTTAAAAGGCGGAGTAAGCCATTCGGAAACGAGCACGTATGCTTCTGAAATTATGTACTTATTTGGAAAGGCATACAATACGCCTCCTATGCATCTTCCTTTGCCTGTAATTGTCGATCACGTGGTAGTCAAAAAAGCAATGGAAACGGATCGTCATATTAAGCGCATTTTAGATTTAGGCAAACAAGCCAATATTGCCGTCTTTACTACGGGACCCATTAAAACCGATTCGCTGCTTTTTCAGCTTGGCTACTTTTCCGAACAAGATGTAGAGATGATTTCCTCGCGAGCAGTAGGAGACATTTGTTCACGTTTTTTTGATAAAGATGGACAAATTTGCAATGAAAGCCTGGATGAACGGACGCTTGGACTTGATCTGGAAGAACTAAAGAAGAAAGAGTACGCCATTTTAGTAGCGGGCGGGGATCAGAAAATTGACAGCATTTACGGAGCACTGCAAGGGAATTTTGCAAATGTGCTCGTTACAGATCAGTTCACGGCGCGCTTTTTGTTAGATAAACAAGAGTAAGGGAGATGAAAACGCTGTTTTTTCAAGAGCAAAAGCTTCATCGAATCGAAATAGTAGAAGATATTGTATCTTATTCGGCGTCATCTCTGCAGGCGCAGCGAAACCGGTATCCTTTTCAAACAGACGTCTCAAAAGACGGGGTAATTGCTAAAGGAACCACAGGCTATATTATTAAACGGTGGGGAAGAATGTATTTCTCTCCGGATGCTAATCAAAAAGGAATTGAACGATTTACGCCGCCTGATCAGCCATACGTATTAATTCCTTATAAAAAGGTAAAGAATAAGTACCGAATCATGTTGTCATTTGTGATAAAAGCTGAAAAATAAGGGAAGACTTCCGAGTGCGGAAGTCTTTTTTTATTCACTAAAACAGCGGCTATAAATATTTTTGAACAAATGTAAATATATCTGTTTACAATTGTTCAAAGCTATTATATAGTAAGGGTGTAAGTTGTTGAAAACGTTTTAGTGGATGCACAATATGCAGATACTTTTAGGGGGAAAACGTCATGAGAATGGTTGACTTAATTGAAAAAAAACGTAATGGACATGAATTAAATAAAGCTGAAATCGATTTTATTATCGAAGGTTATACAAAAGGGGATTTACCTGATTATCAGCTATCGGCATTTGCGATGGCGATTTACTTTCAAGGAATGACGCAGGAAGAACGCGTAAATTTAACGCAAGCAATGGTTGAATCAGGCGATCAAATCGACTTATCAAAAATTGAAGGTATTAAAGTAGACAAACACAGCACAGGCGGCGTAGGTGATACAACAACACTTGTATTAGGACCTTTAGTAGCTGCGGTTGATGTACCAGTTGCCAAAATGTCTGGCCGTGGCTTAGGACACACTGGCGGTACGATTGATAAACTTGAAGCAGTGCCTGGCTTCCACGTTGAAATTACAAATGAAGAATTCATTCGTTTAGTAAATACAAATAAAATTGCCGTTATCGGTCAAAGCGGAGACTTAACGCCGGCGGATAAAAAACTTTATGCACTTCGTGATGTAACAGCAACGGTTGATTCGATTCCGTTAATTGCAAGCTCAATTATGAGTAAGAAAATTGCAGCTGGAGCAGATGCCATTTGCCTCGATGTAAAAACGGGGAACGGCGCATTTATGAAAAAGCTTGAAGACGCTGAAGAATTAGCAAAAGCAATGGTTGAAATCGGAAAAGGCGTAGGACGAAACACAAAAGCAATCATTTCCGATATGAGCCAGCCTCTAGGTTTTGCGGTGGGTAATGCGCTTGAAGTGAAAGAAGCGATTGACACGTTAAAAGGCGAAGGACCTGAAGATTTAACAGAGCTTTGCTTAACATTAGGAAGTCACATGGTTGTACTTGCTGAAAAAGCAAGCAGCTTAGATGAAGCGCGTGTAATGCTTCAAGAAGTAATTAAAAACGGAAAAGCATTAGAATCATTCAAAACGTTCTTAAGCGCACAAGGCGGAGACGCTTCTGTTGCAGACGATCCGTCTAAATTACCTGATGCAGCGCACAAAATTGAAGTGCCAGCAAAAGAAGATGGCTACATTTCAGAAATCGTTGCAGAAAAAATCGGCGTAGCAGCAATGAAGCTAGGTGCAGGACGTGCAACAAAAGAATCTGAAATCGACTTAGCAGTTGGTATCATGCTTAATAAAAAAGTTGGCGATTCAGTGAAAAAAGGCGACTCTCTTGTTACAATTCACAGCAACAGTGAAGATGTACAGGAAGTAATGGATATCGTTTATGATTCTTACAGCACGGTCGCTGAAAAAGTGGAAGCTCCAACGTTAATTTATAAAGAAATTCATTAAGAGACAGAGAGGAAGAACAAAATGAGTCAAAACATTACGGGTATTATTGATCATACATTATTAAAAGCAGATGCAACAGAAGAGCAAATTACGGTTTTAGCACAAGAAGCAAAAGAATATTCATTCGCTTCAGTTTGTGTAAATCCAACGTGGGTAAAAAAAGCAGCTGAGTTATTAAAAGATGCTCCAGAAGTGAAAGTATGTACGGTAATCGGCTTCCCTCTTGGAGCTACTACTTCAGCAGTAAAAGCATTCGAAACAACAAATGCAATCGAAAACGGTGCAGATGAAGTAGATATGGTAATCAACATCGGCGCGTTAAAAGATAAAAACTATGACTTAGTGCAAAGCGACATTCAAGCAGTAGTAGATGCTGCAAAAGGCAAAGCGCTAGTAAAAGTAATTATTGAAACAGCTCTTTTAACAGACGAAGAAAAAGCAAAAGTTTCTGAGCTAGCTGTAAAAGCTGGAGCTGATTTTGTTAAAACTTCAACGGGCTTCTCTACAGGAGGCGCAACGGTAGAAGACGTAGCGCTTATGAGAAAAACGGTTGGACCAGATGTAGGTGTAAAAGCTTCTGGCGGCGTTCGAGGCTTAGAAGATGCAAAAGCAATGATTGAAGCTGGTGCAACACGTATTGGTGCAAGCTCTGGCGTATCAATTGCAAAAGGTCAATTAAGCAACTCTAATTATTAATAAATGACAGCAGGTTAGTACTAGCTAACCTGCTGTAAACTAAGCAAAGGATGATGACGGTGGAGCCAAAACAATTAATAGATGAAGCAATCGCAGCAAGCAAACAAGCACATGTACCATATTCTCAATTCCATGTTGGTGCAGCTCTTTTAACAACCGATGGGAAGATTTATCGTGGATGCAATATTGAAAACGCTTCCTATGGATTGACGAACTGCGCTGAGCGAACGGCTATTTTTAAAGCTGTTTCAGAAGGGGACAAGCAGTTTTCAGCTATTGCAGTTGTAGGAGATACGGACGGCCCAATTTCTCCTTGCGGCGCATGCAGACAAGTATTAGCTGAGTTCTGTGATGATCACACACAAATTATCTTAGCAAACCTAAAAGGAGATTTTGTGATTACCAACATCAACGAAATCTTACCAGGCTATTTTTCATCAAAAGACTTACAAAAATAAGTAAGCAGTGGAGGATACTATGAAATATTTAATTGGCATCTTAGGGTTACTCGTTGTCTTTGGATTAGCGTATCTTGCAAGTAATAACCGTAAAGAAATCAAATATAAACCAATCGTTATTATGGTTGTCATTCAAGTTCTTTTATCAGCTTTACTTCTGAATACAAAGTTTGGCTTGATTATTATCAATGCGATTGCCAGCGTTTTTGGAAAGCTGCTTTCATACGCAAATGAAGGCGTAGAGTTCGTATTTGGCGGAATCGCGAACAAAGGATCAATGCCGTTTTTCTTAAACGTGCTGCTTCCTATCGTTTTTATCTCTGTCTTGATTGGGATTTTACAGCACTTTAAAATCCTTCCGTTCATTATGAAATGGATTGGCTTAGTTCTCAGCAAGATTAACGGAATGGGAAAATTAGAGTCTTATAACGCAGTAGCTTCTGCGATTGTAGGTCAGTCAGAAGTATTTATTACCGTTAAAAAGCAACTAGACAAACTGCCGCCAAATCGTTTATATACGCTTTGTGCATCAGCTATGTCGACGGTTTCAATGTCTATTGTCGGTGCTTATATGACAATGATTGAACCAAAATATGTAGTAACAGCGATCGTTATTAACTTATTTGGCGGATTTATTATTTCTTCTATTATTAACCCTTACACAGTAACGGATCAAGAAGATATTTTAGAAGTACAAACTGGTCATAAACAAACGTTCTTCGAAATGCTTGGCGAATACATTATGGATGGATTTAAAGTAGCGATTATCGTAGGTGCGATGCTAATTGGTTTCGTTGCGCTGATGGCTGCGATTGATAACGTGTTTGAAATGTTATTTGGTCTATCGTTCCAGCATTTGCTTGGCTATGTGTTTGCACCGTTTGCATTCATCATGGGTGTTCCTGCTTCAGAAGTTGTGGCAGCGGGTGGAATTATGGCAACAAAACTTGTAACAAATGAATTTGTGGCAATGATGAGTCTGTCGGATATGGCTTCAACATTCAGTGCTAAAACGCTTGGAATTGTATCTGTATTCTTAGTATCATTTGCTAACTTCTCATCAATTGGAATCGTGTCAGGAGCTGTTAAAGGCTTAAGCGAAAAGCAAGGAAATACAGTAGCGCGCTTTGGTCTTCGTTTACTGTACGGAGCTACGCTTGTAAGCGTACTGTCAGCAATTGTTGTCAGCTTTATTTTATAAGTGTAATAGAAACAGAAAGAAAAGCAGTTTCCTTTTTAAAAGGAATTGCTTTTTCTTTTTTACATGTAAACCACAACTCCGTACATCCTAAAAAAAAACATAGACGCAGAGGAGGACAAGAAAAGCTGGGGGCTTTTCTTACTGAAAAATGGATCAAATTGGACTGTTGCTGTCAGGTGCAGCGTTATTTTTAAATGGCCTTATGCTGCTTGGGAAAGCAGATGAAAAAAACGTAGGCGTATTTAACTTGTTTGTTGGAGCTTTTCAAGTTATTGTTCCGTTTTATTTAATTATTACGTCAGATCAAAGCAACTGGATTTTGTACGAAAGAACGGCGATTTTTTTATTTGGTCTTACGTATTTATATGTAGGCGTGACGGTATTAAAAGGAATGCAGGGAACAGGACTTGGCTATTACTCGCTTTGGGTATCGATTATCGCTTTAGTGTACGTGACCGTTTCTCTTGTTCATTATCATGACGTAGTGAACGCCATCACATGGATTCTTTGGTCGTTTTTATGGTTTTTATTTTATGTGCTTAATACGAGCAAAAAAGATGTATCTGCATATGTTGGGAAAGTGGCGATTGTCCAGTCGTGGGTGACGTTGACGATTCCAGCGCTGTTTTCACTAACAGGCGTATGGGGAAATAAGGATATGTACAATATGTGGGGAATCGTGCTGGTGGCGTCCATCATTTATTTCGTATATCTAGGGTATCGACTATTCTTTTCTCAGCCGCAAAAAATGATTTTGAAATAAAGTATTTACAAAAAATAGATAATAATGGTAAGATGTTAGAAATTAAATGCCGTGAAGAGAAAAGTAGCCAGCGCGTATTCTTAGCAGAGAGCTCCGGAAGCTGAAAAGGAGCAAGAGAAACGCTGTTGAAACAAGCCTCTGAGCAGCGCATTGGATCTAACGTGATAGTGCGACGGCTGCTTCCGTTACAAAGCTAGAGTATAAGCGAAAGCCGTACTCGATAAGGTTTATATGGCGACATATGAACAAACTAGGGTGGCACCGCGATTCATAATCTCGCCCCTAAGACACATGTCTTGGGGGTGGGATTTTTTTATTGACCGAAATCAATAGTGAAGCGGAGGCCTTTCTTTTATGAAAAGTAAGCTGTTGTCTTGGAAATACCCGTGTTTATTGCTGTTTGGAATTGGTACTAGCAATATCGGCGACTGGATTTATTTAATTGCTTTAAATGTAATGATGCTTGATATGACGAATTCGCCGCTTGCGGTTTCAGGGCTATACATGATAAAGCCGCTTGCTGCGCTATGTACAAATATATGGTCTGGAAGCTTAATTGACCGCATGAACAAACGGAAGCTTATGATGGTTTTAGATTGGACGCGCGCTGGAATTATTGCTTGCCTTCCGTTTTTCTCATCCATACTGATCATTTATGTGCTGGTATTTATCATCAGTATGGCAAGTTCAATGTTTCGGCCGGCATCGATGGTTTATATCACAAAGCTTATTCCACGTGAAAAACGACAAAGATTTAATTCGCTGCGCAGTTTGATTGACTCAGGCGGTTTTCTTATTGGACCAGCCGCAGCAGGTGCGCTATTTATGATTGGAACGCCTGCGTTTGCTATCTATGCCAATGCTGCAGCGCTGCTATTGTCAGGGGGAGTTACTTTGTTTATGCCAAACCTGGATACAAAAACAGAAGTTAAAGAAAATAAGCTGTCTGTAAACACCATTAGAGAAGACTGGAAAGCGGTGTTTCGTTTCAGTAGAGCCAACAGATACATTATAACCATTTATGTATTATTCAGTTTCTTGATGGTCATGGCCACGGCAATTGATTCTCTTGAAGTTTCATTTGCAACAAAATTCATTCATTTGTCCGAAAGCGAGTACGGGTTTTTAGTGAGCATAGCAGGTGCAGGCATTATGATTGGCGCAGTTGTGAATACACTGTTTGCTAAGAAGCTGTCAACGAACTTTCTCATAGGCGCCGGCAGTGTAGGAGTATCGCTTGGCTATTTGCTGTATGCGTGTTCGTCTTCTTTTCAAACTATCGGAGCAGGATTTTTCAGCTTATCCTTTGCGTTAGCTTTTGCAAGTGCTGGTTTTCAAACCTTTTATCAAAATAGCATTCCCGTTGACATGATGGGTCGAGTAGGAAGTATCTATGGACTGCTTGAGTCATTTCTGATCATTATCATGACTTTTTTATGCGGCATGGCTGCGCACATCTTTTCGATTCAAGGAGCTGTAATTGGTGGAAGCCTGATTATGCTTTTAAGTACAATTGTATTGTTTTTGTGCACGTTAAAGCCTACGTTTTATAAAGTGAATTTGGTCAAAAAGCAAAGAATCTAACGCAAGGGTACTAGTGGACAAATAAGCTAAGAAGCCGATAAAAAGAAATGAATACAGGATAAAGGATGGAAAAGCACAGTGAAAATGAAAGATGCGTTAAAGAAAAAAGGAATGTTTGTTAAAAAGTTATCGAATCAAGGTGAACTCTTTCGAAAGAGATGGGAAAATGAATTTGCAAATGCTTTAAGCGCATCGCAAAAAAAGAAAATTTATATGGACCAATTTTTATGGCATGCGTTTAGCTATGAAAAGCTACCTTGTTTACAAGGAGAACAAGCGGTTCAAGCGTTTGAGCACCAAGTTAAGAACGACTGTTATTTGTTATTTGAGCATGATGAACGAGTGCTGCAGCTATCTAAATGTAAGCATCTAACAAGCGCTGATTTAAGTGAAAATACAAACATGTATTTAGAAGATTTATATGTGGTTGATAAAAACTTCACGTGGACTTACGTGATTACCCATGAAAGCTCATGTGGACCTTACTTTTACCGCACGTAAGTAAAGATAGAGCCTGCCGTGTTTATCAACATGACAGTTTTTTCTATAAAAGAACATTTTATTAATTAAAAGTAATTTTAGGTATAAAATGGTTTTTTTGATCTGAAAACTTTGGGTGTTTATTACTAACTATTATCCATCTCTCTCCTATATCTATATTACCATTTGGGATTTTTTTAAAAATAGGATATGAAATTAATTTTTGTATTCTAAGGTAATTACTGCTAGTAAGCTTGTCTTACAAAATTCGGTTTAAAAAGGAGGTTTTTATATGAAGTGGTATTTACATGCACTAAAAAACTATGCAACGTTTCAAGGAAGAGCAACGCGTAAAGAGTATTGGATGTTTGTCTTATTTAATTTTATTATTTCGTGTGTGCTTTCAGCTATTGAATTTATGACAGAGAAGCCTACGTTTTTGCTTACCATTTACGTTGTGGCAGTCTTCATTCCATCACTGGCTGTGACAGCACGCCGATTGCAAGACACTGGAAGAAGCGGTTGGTGGCAGCTCATTAGTATCATTCCAGTTATCGGAAGTATCTGGTTGTTAATTCTTCTTTGTCTAGGAAGTGAGTCGCAGCTAAATCGTTTTGATGTACCTAATAAAGTTGCGTAGGACTTAAACGATTAGATAATTTAATTTAATAAATAAAGAGAGGGTTTAAAAATGCACTGGTATATAAAAGCGTTAAAAAATTATGCAACGTTTCGAGGAAGAGCAACGCGTACGGAGTATTGGATGTTTACATTGTTTAGTTATATCTTTGCGCTTGTTCCATTTATATTTATTTTCATTGATTCACTTACAGTCTTTGCACCTATTTTAATATGGTTATACGCAGCAGCAATGATTTTGCCTTCACTTGCCGTTACTATTCGCCGGCTGCATGATACAGGAAGAAGCGGCTGGTGGTATTTAATTAACTTTGTTCCAGTTATCGGAGGTATTTGGCTGCTCATCTTACTTTGCCAAAGAAGCGAAGTAACAGCCAATATTTACAATACAGACACGCAGGCATCTTAACCAGAGTAGTTTATTAGTTTAAAAGTTGATAAACTAATAGCCAAATTATTTTTAGCTAAAAAGAAAACTCCTGTTAAAAAGGAGTTTTCTTTTTTTTATTTTCCCACACGCTGCTGGGAAGTTCTTTTCGAAGAACAGGTGCAATATCATCTGCAAAACGCTCTAGCTGTTCGAGCTGCTCTGCTTCGCTTAGACCGTCTACGCTGATGCTCAGCACTTCGTTTCCATAAGCATGGTGATAGTCTATTATTTTTTCAATGATTTGCTCAGGGCTTCCTACTAAAGCAGGACCATGTTGAACGATATCTTCTAGTGACGTGAACGGCGATTGATTATGTTTGGCTGCTTCTGTATTGCTAAAGGCGTTATAATACGGGCGATAGCGGCGAATCGCTTCTTCCCCTGTATTAGAAATATAGAGGCTACTCGCCCCCGAACCGACGATGGCCTTGCGTGGGTCATGGCCATAATAAGCCAAACGTTCGCGGTAGTGGTCAATCAGCGCTTTATATTTAGCCTGAGGATGGAAGGAATTAGATGAAAATAGAGGCTCTCCGTATTTAGCCGCCAGTTCTGTAGACAGCGGGCTTGACGCGCTTCCATGCCAAACGGGAATAGAAGTTTGAAACGGACGAGGCTGAGTCGTAACGTTTGTCAAAGGCGAACGATAACGGCCGCTCCACGTGACATTTTCTTCTGTCCAAAGCTGTTTTAAAAGAGCGTATCTTTCAGCAAGAGATTCCCATTGTTCTTCTTCTGTAATACCAAAAAGCGGATAATGACGCGGGTCATTGCCTTTTCCGATAATCAGTTCAAGGCGTCCACCCGATAGGTGATCAAGCGTTGCATAATCTTCAGCTACTCGTACAGGGTCTAAAATGCTTAGAACGGTAACGGTCGTAAGGAGACGGATGTGTGACGTTTTAGCCGCAATTGCACTTAAAACAACAGGAGGAGAAGAAGACAAAAAAGGAGTTCCGTGTCTTTCGCCGACTCCGTAAGCATCAAAACCTAACTTTTCTGCCAGCACTGCTTGATTTAACACATGCTGAAACTTTTCTTGAGCAGTGAATGTTTCTCCAGTAACCGGGTTCGGGATGTTTTGAATAAGACTAAATAAAGCAAATTTCATACGTTTTACCTCCAAAAGATAAAATGGTGGACGAAAATAAAAAAAGCAAACGTACACGCATTATCGTGTCCATTTGCCTCCAGTTGACTGGTAGATATGTAGTTTCAATGTTTTATTAGTTGTATCTTAAGCGGTAGATACCAAGCTGTCAAGATAATCTTTTTCTAAAAACCTACTTGATTTATCGGTTAACTAGTATTATGATGTGAATAATCTTACACGAAGTAAGCCCACTGGTTAACCAGAGGCTCTTGAGGAAGCAGCTGCTTCCTCAAGAGCCTCTTTTTATTACATAATATAGGGATTTAGGGGAGGAACGTATGAAAAAATATTGGCTGTTTTTACTTTCAATTGTAGTAGCTGTGAGCGTGGCAGGATGCGGAACAAACGCATCTTCAAGTGCAGGAGAAAAGAAAGAAAAAGATGTTCAAACGATTGTGGTTGGAACAGGCACTCAGTTTCCTAATATTTGCTTTATCGATGATAAAGGCAAACTGACCGGCTATGATGTAGAAGTAGTAAGAGCAATCGACAAAGAGCTAAAGGATTATAAATTTGAATTTAAAACGATGGAATTTTCAAATCTGCTTCTCAGCTTAGAAAGTAATAAAATTGATATGATTGCTCATAACATGGCTCAGAACGCTGAGCGAAAGAAAAAGTTTTTATTTAATGATGAAACATATAATTATTCTCCGCTTTATGTAACAGTTCCTAAAAATCGAAATGATATTCATTCATTAAAAGATTTAGAAGGTAAAAAAATGATTGTAGGAGCTACAAGCAATGCGGCAGTTTATCTAGACAAATACAATCAAAAACACGGCAATAAAATCGATGTAGTTTATGCCGGTCAAGGTGCGGATGATGCTACTACTCAATTAAAAACAGGCCGGGCAGATGCTACGCTTGCAACACCATTTTCCATCGACTTTAGCAATCAAGCGCTGAAATTTCAGCAAAAAAAGGTTGGAGACATCGTGATTAATTCAAAAGTATATTTTATGTTTAACAAAAAAGACGAAAAGTTAAAGTCGGAAGTCGATCAGGCGATTAAAAAGCTGAAAAAAGACGGTACATTAAAAAAACTCAGCACAAAATGGCTAGGAGAAGACTATACCGTGCAAAATTGACTATAGCAAAAAAGCAGCTGCCCATACAGCTGCTTTTTTTGTATGATATAAATCCAATAGATAGAAGAAACGATCTGCAAAGAAAACAAAAATTAGTGTATAGTAGAGCTATAAGTACTATAAAAGCAGGACCGCAGTAGGAGGCAATTCATTGATTACGGATTTACAGCGCGGAGATTTCTTTCAAAAAGGACATCGTTATCGCAGAAAACAAATTCATAAGCTTTATAAAGGACAGGAACAAAGTGAAATATCAACGCCGAAAGCGCATCCATATATTTTTATTTTCACAAAAGAAAGCGGAAGTGAATACGGAACAGGACACGGATGGAATAGAGATAAGACCTCTTTTTTCTATACCGGAGAAGGTCAAAGAGGATCAATGCAGCTCATTAAAGGCAATAAAGCGCTTCGTGAACATTTTTTATCAGGAAAAGCCGTTTACTTGTTTCACTACGTGGAGCCGGGAGTAGTCGAGTTTATTGATGAAGTGACGTATATTAATCATCAATTAGAAATTATGTGGGACTCAGACGGAGAGCTTCGTGAAGCCATTATTTTTGAACTTGAACGAAATCCTGTGATGGAGGAAAAAGCAGCAAAGCTGGATGTTTCAGCTTACTCAACTGAACAACTTTGTCACATAGCGCTAGGGGAAGACAAAAAGACAAATATTTATGAGCAAACCGCAGCTCTTAAACAATATGTTTACAAACGCGCAGCTGGTATTTGTGAAGCCTGCGGAGAAAGCGCGCCGTTTATCGCAAAAGATGGAAGCTCCTTTTTGCAAATGTATTATCTTTCAAAGCTGTCAGAGGGCGGGCTCGCTAAGCCAAAGGACGCTGCGGCACTATGTCCCAACTGTCATAGCCGTCTACGCTACGGGAAAGATAGTGAAGTATATAAAGAAGAGCTGATTATTAAAATTAATGAAAAAGAAGCAGGAAAGAAAAATGAGTAATATCGTCTCTTTTCATTTTATAAAAAACCGTCTCTAAGCAGGTCAGCTGCCGAGGCGGTTTTTTTGTATATAGAATGACTTCAAAAAATAAAGACAGTAAAGCGTATAAAAATAATAGAAGAACAGATAATGAAAAACTGAAGCTTTCGTTTAAAAATAGTAAAAGCTGGGGTGATGTGCTGTGGCAGACAAGTATGACTGTGTCATTATAGGTGGAGGAATTGCAGGACTTCAAGCTGCTATTCAGCTTGGAAGATATAAGCGTAGTGTATTGGTTATTGATTCAAACGATGGACGTTCCAATCTTTGCAAAAATTATCAAAATATATTGGGGTGGCCAGAGGGAATAAGCGGTCAAACTTTAAGAGAAACGGGAAGGCAGCAAGCAAAAAGCTACGGCATTCAATTTGCAGAAGAGCGGGTCCTTCAGTGTGAAAAAGAAATAGAAGAGTTTAACGTCATTACAAACTCTGCGAACTACGAAGCAGCTACTTTACTGCTTGCGACGGGAGTAGTAGATCGGATTCCGCCTGAACTTCAGCAAGAGCTATATCCGTGCATGGGAACAACCGTATATGTATGTCCCGACTGTGATGGGTATGAAGTAAATAATAGAAGGGTATTAGTACTAGGGTCAGGAAAAGCAGGAGCCAGTTTATCTCTTACGTTAACATATTGGACAAATGACATTACATACATTAATCACGACAAAAAAGAAATTGGACCTTTAGCAGATACCTTGATGCAAAAAGGAATTACCTATAAAGAAGGGGCCATAAAAAAAGTCATAACTGAAGCAGAAAGGTTAAAAGGAGTCATCCTCGAAGACAATGAATTTATCTATGGAGAAAGAGGTTTTTTAGCGTTCGGAGGAAATAAAGTTCGAACAGAATTAGCGCATGGGCTCGGAGTAGAACTCCTAGAAAATCAGCACACTATCGTAAATCCGCGTACAAAAGAAACAAATGTTTCAAACGTGTGGGCAGCAGGAGACATTGTGGCTCATTCTGAACAAGTTACGGTAGCGATGGGAGAAGGTTTACAAGCCGCTATTTGGATACACAAACGCTTGTTAGAGCTTTATGAAAAATAATTGGTTTTTTATCCGTTTCTGAACACGCTACATTCTAAGTGGGAAAAGTCGATTTTTAGTATTTTGTTTGTAATAAAACTCTGTACAGTATTCTGTGTTCAATAACCTTTCTTAGTCTATTTTATACTACAATCGGATAAGACAAAAATAAGAAAAGTGATAATAGGTGTTTATTGGATATGCACGTGTATCAACAGGATTATAAAAATAAAAGGTATTTTCTACAAATAGAAAATACCCCCCGTTGGTTGCTACATTAAAAAGGTTAGGTTTGTTATAGCGTGACTTTATTTACCTGATAGCATGGATGATTTAGGACAATAAAAAGGGTTAGATTTTCTCAATGACCATTTAAAAGATGAACTATGTATAAATTTGAGAATAGAAACTTTGCAAAAACGAATAGAAGAAAGTATTAGAGCTTTTGATTTACGAAAAGTTGGATTTATTGTAAATGAATTGGCTAAAGACTCCAAATCTGACGTTAGTAAATATTCTGCACGTTCATTTGCCCAAGCCATAGCAACAGGACATATGAGAAGACAGGCAATGGTTAGCAGTGACTACGCAATAAAGGTAACAAATCTTTTAACACATAACTCCTTAGATTCCTCAACAAAGGAAAGGGTAAGGCAATTAAAGATAATAGATGAATTGTTAGAATCGCCAAGCTGATAATCAACAATAAGAAACAAGGACACTATGTTTTATTCCATATAGTGTTTTTCTTTATTCAAAAAATCAACAATAAAGTTTAACAGAGCCTTATAAAACTATTCTTTTTATAATTTAGTTTGTTATTTTACTCCTTTACATAGAAGATGTGATCTTTTTGTTTTTAATAAATTTTATCTTATTTAAAGTATATTAACATTAGATACTTTATTATTTACTTAATGTAACGTACTTTCTGGGAAGATAGGAAGGTAATAAAAGTAATGACCATCTTTTGAAATAAATGGGTATGATATATAATAAATCTTTAATCAAAACATTTTGAAGGGAAATAGAATATGATAATTTCTAAGCCGCGTAAAAAACATAAAGTGAAGCATCTGGAACCTGCAAGTATCTTGTTCGTGGGGTTTTTAGGATTAATATTGCTCGGCACCGGCTTATTAATGATTCCTGCTGCTACAAGCGATAGACATCATCTAAGCTTTATTGATGCTCTTTTTGAAGCCACTTCTGCTGTATGTGTAACAGGCCTAGCCGTGGTAGATACGGGGACAACATTTACTTTATTTGGACAGCTCATTTTGCTTGTGCTCATTCAAGTTGGTGGCTGGGGATTCATGACTATTGGTATACTCATGTTTATTGTACTGGGTAAAAAAATAGGATTACAACAAAGATTAATACTTAAGGAATCTCTAAATGCTTTTTCGCTACAAGGCGTTATTGCATTAGTCCAACGTGTTGTGCTAATTACATTGGCTGTGGAAGGTATAGGAGCGCTTATCCTAGCTATTCGTTGGTCCCGAGAAATGAGCTGGGGAAAGGCTATTTATTATGGCATATTCCATTCTATCTCTGCTTTTAATAATGCAGGATTTGGTTTGGAACCAGATAATTTAAGCAAATGGGTAGGAGATCCAACCGTAAATATTATGATTACGTTACTTTTCATAATAGGAGGGACTGGATTTTTTGTCATTGCAGACATTTTTCAGAAACGAAACATAAGAAAGTTTTCTCTTCACACTAAAATTGTATTAGTTTCAACTATCCTACTAAATGCCGTGAGTACACTCATTATTTTTACTCTAGAATATCATAACTCTCATACTTTAGGTCAATTAAGCATGGGGGATAAATGGTGGGCAGCTTACTTTCAGGGTGTAGTTCCTCGTACTGCTGGTTTTAATACCTTGGATATAGGGGCGCTCACATTGCCTTCAAAAGTGTATATGATGGGTCTTATGTTTATTGGAGCGGCTCCAGGTTCAACAGGCGGTGGAATTAAAATAACTACGTTTGTCTTAATATTGTTTGCTTTATGGTCAGTATTGACAAATAAAGAAGAGATTAATGTTTTTCGACGCCGAATTCCTAAATCGCTTGTGTATAGAGCTTTTTCTATTGCTACTTCTGGCATTATTTTTGTTTCTATTATTTTCTTTCTACTCACAATCACAGAAAAAGGTATAGATATGTCTACCCTTTTGTTTGAAACGTTCTCTGCTTCTGGAACAGTTGGATTAAGTGCTAACTTTACAGGAGATTTAAGTCCTATAGGCCGAATTCTGATTACAATTATGATGTTTATTGGCAGAGTGGGACCTCTTACCATTGGCTTTGTACTTGCGATTCGTTCAAACAAACAATCTAAAATTAGGTATGCAGAAGAAAAGATTCTTATTGGTTAAAAATTTATTTTAAATATATAATTTGGTCAACATATTCATGATTTAGGCACAAGTAGCCTAAACCACGAATATCTCTTTTTATTATGAACAAACTACTCAAGTTGCTGAGAATTATCTTCGATCTAAATCTCATTAACCTGTAGAAAAACTCCCTATTTATTGGAGGGAGTTTTTTCTAATTTTAAACTGTATATGATTTTAGTTAACATAAACACTCTTTCCGGAAGACATACAAAAAAAGAACCCTTATCGCAGAATGGTTCTGCCAAGGGTTCTTTTTCCGGAGTATTCAGCTTTTTATACATCCTTGATATGACGACATTTACTCGATACCTAAGTGGGAGGTGGATGAATAAAAAGTGCACCTTTTATTCATATGCCTGTACGGTAAAATATAGTCTATATGGAGACTGAACCCCAAAAAGAATTGATATTTAATATAAGTTTCATTAAAAGAAATACTTACTCATGCCATTTTTAAATATAGGTAGGGTCTTAGTCACTAGCTCTTCTGGTGAAATAGGTCTTCCATCTTTATTCCATGAGTATGTAGCTCCGTATATACTCCAACTCAGTATAGTAGATAGGGTCGTTACCAATTGTTTGTCCTCTAATACAATGGTATTTTTAGTGCCTTTTAGCACAAGATCAGCTATTAGCTTTTGTAACTCTTCTTTAATTTTACTTTCTATAATAGTTCCTAAAGAATTGTAACCTTTAGGACATAAGTCACTTAACTCTTTATGGTGATCACACATGGCTAGAAAAATATTTGCAATGACTTCTTCATTGAATTCCTCGTGACCATTTAGTCCTTTTTTCAATTTGTCTGTAAAAGTATTGGTGATGGTGGAATGTAATAAATCAAATTTATCGTCAAAGTGCGCATAAAATGTAGCGCGGTTAATAGTAGCCTTTTCAGTGATATCACGTACCGTTATATTGTTGAAATCTTTTTCACTAGCTAACGAGATAAAAGAGTCTACAATCAATTGTCTTGTACGAAGTATTCTCGGATCTTTTTTTGGCATAATCAATTTTTTCTTCTCCTTTTTAGGCTACACAATGGTGTTTAAAAACGACAATTCAATAGAAGTGTTGTGTAAACAACATATTAGCCATTTTGGTGGTTGTTAATAGTTCTTTTTCATCTTATCATCAACTATACAACGCGCGTTGCTTAAATAACACATGTTTTTGTGGAAGGGTTTTTGATCAAGTAAATTGTTGTGACCATTCAGAATCATACCCAAAAGATTGAAAATACGATTGGTTCTTAATAAATAAAGTAGTACCTATTGTAACAAATGAACTCTCTTAGAAAAAAGAATTAGCTAAGAAGTTATGGAGGGAATTATATTATGAAAAATATTGTAATTGTTGGGGCAGGACCAGGATTAGGAATGTCTATTGCGAAGAAGTTCGGAAAAAACGGATTTCGTGTAGCGCTTATAGCCCGTAATGAAGAAAAGTTGAACCAACTGGTTATTGAACTAGAACAATTAGGCATTGAAGCAGCATCATTTCAAGCTGATATATTAAATAAAGATCAAATTAGTTTAGCTTTCACAACGATCAAAGAGAAATACGGATTTATTGATGTGGTTGAATACAGTCCAACTCCAAGTATCGATACAGTAACAAACGCATTAGATGTAACAGAAGAAAATGCGCTATACCAATTTCAATTCAACGTTTTAGGTGCGATATCGAGTATTCGAGAAGTGCTTCCGGATATGTTGGATAAACAAAGTGGAGCTCTGTTATTTACGACAGGTGGAGCCGCAGTCAATCCAGTACCAATGATGGGCAATGTCGGAATTGCAGTTTCCGGTCTTCGTAATTATATCTTCAATTTAAATAGTGAATTAAAGGACAAAGGTATTTATGCAGGGCACATTTCAATCGGAATCTGGATGCAGCCGAATTCGGGAGTTCAAGACAAAATCGCCGACATTTGGTATGACATGTACACCAAAAGAGATCGAGTCGAAGAATTTATTACGGAAGATAAAGTATGAATCGGACAGATTAAAAATCAATCATCTCGGTTATGAATTCGGCATCAATCACCAAAAAGGTAGCCGTTTTTGATGTGAGAAACGGATACGCTGATCGAAGCACAGAAATGGGTGGATTAACCCCAACTCTACATGTAGAGTTGGGGTTAATGCGTTTTTATGTGTCCGTACATGTATTTTATTTTATTTACTATGATAATTACTTTAACGTCTTGTAATAGAATTGAATATATCGTTCGCAAAAGTATACCTTTACGGACTTTTCTTTTATATAAGGAATCTATCACTTTGATCGTTCGTTTTAGTTTTAAAGCAAATTACGAGCGTCTTCATATGTTTATGCACTTTTATGAACGTTTTTGATGAAATAAAAGGAGTTTGATATTTGAATAAATAAGTTAGATTGGAAAAGCTGGCGCAGGGAAAGCAATTTCAATACCTCAAGTAGTATTGGACGGTCCTAAAGAAATTGTTGATAGAAGATGCATCTATGTTATTATGTATACTAATGCTCTAAGAGACCGTATAAAAAAT
>NZ_JBYSWQ010000015.1:11508-50154 GCF_058781295.1 Priestia sp. FW507-14D1A | reverse complement strand
GGCTCCACAGGTAGGACTCGAACCTACGACCGATCGGTTAACAGCCGATAGCTCTACCACTGAGCTACTGTGGAATAATATTTATCAGACTTCTTACATTGTAATCGACATTATATGTAATGTCAATAAGTTTTTGTGATTTATTTGCCGTTTATTTGAGACGGCTTTATTAATTTATCATAATCAATCTATTTTAGTCAAGCATCTTCTACATTTTTTTTAATTTACCTTTACACTTTCCACAAACATATTTGACCGTGTTCACTTTTCTTTTTCGAACATATTTTTGATCGCACTGCATACATACATATATGTGCTCTTTTTTCTTTCCATCACTTTCTTTTTTCAATGCCTGACAAAATCGGGGGGCCCCTACTTCTTTCATTAGGCTTTTAAAGTCTTGATCTCCATGCTTATACCCTTTCCCCTCAATATGTAAATGATAGTGACAGAGCTCATGTTTAATGATTGCTACTATTTCTTGTGTGCCATATTGTTCAAAGTATTTGTAGTTTACTTCTATATTAGATGTACGTAATAAATACCTTCCACCTGTCGTACGTAAACGAGGATTAAAAGTGGCTTCATGACGAAATGGTTTGTGAAACAACTTCAATGAAATTTCTTCTACAAGTATTTGTAAATCCTTATCATTCATCTTATATACTCCTCTACTGTATGAAATCACCTGACTAGCTCTTTGGGCATACACTTCATTACATACTCACTATTTACCTTATCATAAATGAAAAGGAGTGATTGTCCTTATGCCAATGTGGCTACAAAAACAAATGAGGCGCGCTTATTCTGAAAAAGACCGTGCACAAATAAAATTGCTCAATCAATGTTGGTTTTTTTATCAAAAAAATAACTCCGCTTCTTAATCACTTCTTTTTAAAAATAAAATTGCCTTTTCAGAAAATCTGAAAAGGCAATTTTATTATTGATGGGGCGGAATCATCGTCAATGCGACTCTTCCTTTTTTCATATCTACGTCTTCTACCCACACATTCACCAAATCTCCTACTGAAACGACATCGAGGGGGTGCTTAACGTACCGATTCGTTAATTTAGAAATATGGACTAGACCGTCTTGCTTAACTCCTATATCGATGAACGCTCCGAAGTCTACGACGTTTCGCACCGTACCTTCAAGCTGAATACCTTTGGCAAGATCCTCTAGCTTCAAAATATCCTGACGGAGCAAAGGTTTTGGCAGTTCATCACGAGGATCTCTTTCCGGTCTTACGAGCGCTTCTATAATGTCTTTTAAAGTAAGCTCCCCTATACTTAGTTCTTCTGATATTTTGGGTAAAGAAATATGTTTTAATGCTTCTTTTACTTTCTCCGTTCCAAGCTCAGTCTCTTTCACTTCAGCTGTCTTTAAAAGCTTTTTAACGTCTCCATATGTTTCAGGATGGATACCCGTTCTGTCTAAAGGTTCTTCACCTTCTATAATACGTAAAAACCCAATACACTGCTCATACGTTTTAGCACCTAGACGCGGAATTTTCTTCAGCTGTTTTCGGTTAGAGAATTTTCCGTTTTCATCCCGATATTTTACAATGTTTTGAGCAACTGTCTTATTTAGACCAGCAACGTATTGTAGAAGCGAAGCAGAAGCCGTGTTTGCATTTACTCCTACCTGATTTACTACTGTCTCTACAATAAAAGTCAGTGAATCATTTAATTGCTTTTGAGACACATCATGCTGATACTGCCCTACTCCTACCGACTTAGGATCGATTTTCACAAGTTCAGCCAGCGGATCTTGCAGCCTTCTGGCAATCGATACAGCGCTTCGCTCTTCTACTTGAAAATCAGGAAATTCCTCTCTAGCAACATCAGAAGCCGAATATACGCTTGCTCCTGCTTCATTCACAATCAAATAATAAACTGGGTTTTCAATTTCTTTAAGAACATCCGCTACAAATTGCTCCGTTTCGCGAGATGCCGTTCCGTTTCCAATGGCTACTACTTCAATAGGGTATTCAGCGAACATTTTCTTTAATTTATTTTGCGCTTCAGCTGCTTTTCTCACAGGAGGATGTGGATAAATAACATCAATTTTTAATACCTTGCCTGTTTCATCTACTACAGCTAATTTGCAGCCGGTTCGAAAAGCTGGATCTACTCCTAATACCACTTTCCCTTTCAATGGAGGTTGGAGAAGCAGTTTTCGTAAGTTTTCAGAAAAGATGTGAATGGCTCTTTCTTCCGCTTTTTCTGATAGCTCTTTACGGATTTCGCGTTCAATAGATGGTTCTATTAAGCGTTTATAAGCATCTTCTATAGCTGAGATAATATAACTTTCGGCTGAAGAATCCCTTTTTTTGATTACTTGTTTATGTAAATATGTAAGAATACGATCTGTAGGCGCATCAATACTCACTTTTAAAATGCCGTCTTTTTCTCCTCTATTCATAGCTAAGATACGATGAGGAACGATTCGCTTTACCGCTTCTGTATATTCATAGTACATTTCATAGATATTTTTTTCATCTTTTTCAGGATCTTTGACTGAAGTAACAATTATGCCATCCTTTACAGTGGTCGTACGAATCCATTGACGATAAGATGCTTCGTCAGAAATTTGTTCCGCTACAATGTCTAGGGCTCCCTGAATGGCTTCTTCAGAAGATTGAACTCCCGCTTCTTCGTTTATGTATGTTTTCGCTTCGTTCTTCACGTCGGAACGTGGAAAACTTAGTAGCCACTGCGCTAATGGTTCAAGACCTTTTTCTTTTGCTACAGTTGCTTTTGTACGTCGTTTTTGCTTAAAAGGGCGGTATAAATCTTCTACTTGCTGCAATTTCTTCGCTTGGTGAATTTGAGCAGCCAGTTCCTCAGTTAATTTTCCTTGCTCTTTAATTAATCGAAGAACTTCCTCTTTACGCTCCTCTAAATTCATTAAATAGTTCCAGGAATCTAAAATATTCCGGATTTGGACTTCATCCAAAGCACCAGTTTGTTCTTTTCTATATCGAGCAATAAAGGGAACTGTATTACCGTCTTCTACTAAAGCAATTACGTTTTGTACTTGCTTTTGTGAAATCTCCACCTCTTTACTTACACGCTGAACAATTTGATTATCTAATTTCGTTGCAACAGACACAGCTTATCCTCCTACCTAAATGAAACTTTGTCTCTATTGTAACAAAACTCACATGCAATAACACATGTGAGCTAAAAAGAAAGGCTATGCGGTTGGAAGATGACCAGCGATATACGTAATATCGTCATTATGAGATCGAATAGCTGCCTGTAGCCGTGTCGACAATTGATCTACATTCATCGAGTTAGCAAAAACAGATTTAATCTCTTTTAATTCTAAGCCATCTGTATGAATCAAAAATTTAGAACCGGAGTCATATGGGAAGGTTTGTGTGCGGAACTTTTGAATTTTCCCTGATAAAAAACCTTGAATTGGCAGAGGGTACGTTAATTTCCCCTCCGGAGAATACAGATAAAAGCGGATATTACCTACATTTGTATAATGAAATTCGTTATGTTTTTTATCAATTTTCAAAATAGCTACTGCTGCGCCTCTTGTATGTCGAGTAGCTTTGTTGCACTTAGAAATGATCTCATCCACATCTAGATGATGATGAGCTTTCGCTACATCCGTAACAGCTACAGAAGCGGCTCTGGCTTGTTCACCGCTTCCTAATCCATCTGCCACTGCACATAGAAAATAGTCATCCGTTTCTTTGACATAGTAACTATCTCCACAACATATGTTCCCTTGCTTTGGTTCTTGGTATATATGAGTTTGAATCGACTTTGTATTAGGGTCTACTGTCATCACGACATATACTCCGAATCGTTAGAATCTGAGCGAGCTGCAGTCCTTAGCTTATCAAGCGCTCTTCTTTGCAGTCGAGATACATGCATTTGAGAAATCCCTAACTTCTCACCGGCATCTTTTTGACTCAGATTTTCAATAAAGGTATAGCGAATCACTTCTTTTTCTCTATCGCTTAATACATGAAGAATTTTTTCTAACACTAACCGCTGATCAGTTTTCTCATAACCCGACTCTTGTTCACCTACTAAATCAAGGATTGTCACAGTGCTTCCATCAGAGTCTGCTTCAATGGAATGATCAACAGACAACGCTTGATAACTTTGCCCCATCTCCATCGTTTCTAAAATTTCTTCCTCTGTCACTCCGATATGATCAGCAATTTCTTTCACTTGAGGAGATCGCTGTAAACGGGTTGTTAGCTCTTCGACAGCTGCTTTAATTTTAGGACCTAATTCTTTGATGCGGCGCGGCACGTGAACACTCCACGTTTTATCGCGTAAAAATCGCTTAATCTCTCCAATGATTGTAGGAACAGCAAACGATTCAAAGCTTCTTCCAAATGAAGCATCATACCTTCTAATAGCTCCTAACAGTCCTAGCATCCCTACCTGCACAATATCTTCATGTAAGCTTCTGCCTTTTGAATAACGACGTGCAATAGATTCAACAAGGTTCTTGTAATGTACTACTAGATCACTTTGTGCTTCTTCATCCTGCGTTTTTTGAAAGCGCTCAATTCGTTCCTGAACCTGTTCTTTAGTTAATTTCATAGGTTGAGACTGTGTTTTCATCACTCTCCACCTGCTCTCTTTGCACATACTTAGTCATCATTAGCGTTACACCTTTTGAATTGACCATTTTCACTTCATCCATTAGTGTTTCAATTAAATATAAACCAAGTCCACCTTCAGGAAGAAATTCAACTTCCTTTGATGTTTCATAAGGTCCTATATGTTCCTTAAGCTCTTCAAAATTGAAGCTTTCACCTTTGTCGACCACCATGATTTCTAAACGGTCATCAAATAAACCAAAACCTACTCTCACTTCACCATTTTCTTCACTCTTGTAAGCATGCTGCACGGCATTTGTACATGCCTCACTCACAGCAATTTTCATATCTTCAATTTCATCATAAGAAAAACCCATCCGGTTCGCTACACCAGACAGCGTCAGTCGAATAATCGCTACGTAGTCTGGCTTAGCAGGAATCTTCATCTCAACAAAGTCATAAGGCTGTTTCATTTTACGCCACCTTCTACTTGTGAATTCACGTTTAAAATGTCTGTGAGGCCCGTAATATCAAATAAGCGCTTGATGCGCTCTGATACACCAACAAATTTCAAAGAGCCGTTATTTTTCTTATTGGCTTTTAACAATGCAATAAATACACCTAGTCCTGTACTATCCATGTATGATACATCGGTTAAATCGACTATAATTTCTGGTTCGGTATGTTCAGTAATTTCCATGAACTTTTCTTTTAGCTTAGGTGCTGTATATGCGTCAATCTCTCCAGCCAGCTTAATACGATATGCTTGACCGTCCTTTTGTATATCTATTTTTAAATTCATCGTATTAGTAGACCCCCTCTAATTTTGTGCTATCTTTTCTGTACCCTTATTTAGAATACTTAAACTAAACTCTTCAAAATAATCAATGTAAAGTCATCCCTCAATTGAAAATGCTGTAATTTTTCCAGCTCTTTATATACAGATTCTACAATTTCTTGAGGAGACAAATGCATGTATTTTCGAATTAATTTTATGATGTCCAATCTTTCAATAAATCCTTCTTCGGTTCTGCATTCTGTTACACCATCTGTTAACAGAACAATCATATCGCCTTTTGAAAGCTGCTGCTCGTACTGAAGATATTTCACATGGCGATCGACTCCTAGCACGAGTCCTTTTGCTTCCAAATCTTCAAATGAATCAGCTTTGGCATCATAATAAAAACCTGGTTCATGCCCTGCAGATGCATAATCAAATAAGTTTGTCTCGGGATTATAGCTTCCGTAGAACATCGTAATAAACATACTTGGATCTACGTTTCGCTCTACAATATTGTTCAAGTTCTCTAATACATAACTTGGATTTTTTCTTGAGTCCGGTAAGCTGTCCATTGCATACTTGATCATAGACATACACATTGCAGCTGGAATTCCTTTTCCGATCACATCGGCAATGGCAATACTTAACCCGCCGTGCTCTTCTTCTACAAAGTGAAAATAATCTCCGTTCATCTGTTTAGCCGGTACGCTAATCGCGCCAATTTCTAAAGTTGAACTAGCCGGAACCTTTGTCCCCAACAGCGTCTGCTGGACGTTAGCGGCAACTTCAATTTCAGAACGAAGTTCCCGCTGCTTATTTTTTAATGTTTGATGCTCACGAAGAGCAAGACCGTAGCTAATCATTACCTCAAGTAAAAAGTCCAGAGAATGCAGCACTTTTTCTGGAATATCAGAATAAATTTCTTCAATCACTTCTTTATGAATGCTCACAATATCTTCTGGCGATATTTCATTCTCTAAAGATTTTCTACTTAGTTTTTGTCCTTGATACAAAATTTGTTCATTTTGTGTTTGGATATAGTTCCCCAAAATATCTTTGTATAAATCTCTCATCTCTTTATCAAAAGACATTATCTATTTCCTCCTACCGGAGCCACTTAACTGCTTTAATCTCAGTACCTTCTCCGACATTTGTTTCGATGTCAAACTCATCCATCAATCGTTTTACCCCAGGAAGCCCAGCTCCTAGTCCACCCGACGTTGAGTATCCATCTTCCATTACTTTGCGAACGTCGGGGATACCTGGCCCTTCATCTGTTGCTACGACAAGAAGACCGTTTTTTCCTCCACGATTTAATTTCTCAATATAGATTTGACCCTTACCCGCATATAGGTAAATATTACGAGCTAATTCAGAAATGGCGGTTGTAATACGAGCTTGGTCAACTGTTCCAAACCCTAGCTCTTTCGACACATTTCTACCTAATTGGCGTGCCGCTACGATGTCCCATTCTGTTACGATTTTTACGCTGGATTGGAATTCCATATACTAATCCCCCAATTCCGATTGGAGTTTCTCAAGACCTTTTTCTAAATCGAGTGCAGTAAGAACATCATTTAGGCCAATCCCTAACTCAACAAGTGTAATAGCTACTGCAGGCTGGATACCTGTTAATACTACTCTAGCCCCCATCAAATTAGACATGCTAACCACGTCACCTAAAACTTTTGCGATGAATGAATCGATCATATCAATTGAAGTTAAATCGATTACCACTCCTTTTGCTCCAGTTTGATGAATTTTACTTAGCAAATCTTCTTGGAATTGAATAGCCGTTTGATCATCCAGCTCCCATTGAATGGATACCAATAAATAGTCGTACAATTTCAAAATGGGTATTCTCACGTTTATTCCTCCGATTCTATATCAACTATTTTCCGCTCAGTCATTTCTAACGCAAACTCTACGCCCTTTTTTAATGAATTTTTCGTAATAATTTCGTTTAAGTTAATACCTAAGTTCACAATAGTCTGAGCAATTTCCGGACGAATTCCTACTAACAAACACTTGGCTCCAACCAAACGTACGGCTTCAGCAGCTTGAATAATATGATGGGCAACCATCGTATCCACTACTGGTACTCCGGTAATATCTATTAATACGACCTCTGATCGGTGCTTTACGACACCTTGCAATAAATTTTCCATAATTTTCTTTGCGCGATCAGTGTCAATTGTTCCTACAAGCGGCATTACTGTAATTTTATCAAATACCGGTATTAATGGAGCAGACAATTCTTGAAGTGCAACTTTTTGCAACATAACTGTATTTTCCCACGAGTTGGAGTATTGTTCTACTATTTTGTTATAAATAGGGCTTAACCATTTGTCAAACCGATAGAATAATTCAGAATGAGTTTGGTCAGCCTTTACATGTTCACTGTTTACATACCCTTCGACCACTACGTGACCCAAGTTACGTACACCCTGTGTTAAATAAGCAAGAGGCCATCCTAAACTCACAACTCGTCCTACTACTTCCTCTAGTTCCTCTGCAAAATTTTCCTGATCACGGAATGCTTTTGCCAAAAGTAAATTTACAAAATCAGAGCTTACATTTACGTACACTTGCTCGGATACAATGTTTTTAATGCGCTCTGTTTCCACATCATTCATTAACACTAGCCATCGATCAAAAATTTCTGATTTATGATTTTGTATATAATTGAATAAATCTTGATTCATGAGGTCCTCCTTGTGAGTCAATACACTCATTTATATCTATATATATATTATCATTTTTAAAAGGTTTCTTATTACAATATACGTTTACTGATTATTCCTAGTCAAATTAAAAAAGTTGCTCATAAAGGAGCAACTTAGCATAAATGGAAGTATAATTCTAAAAGTCGATAAGTCCTACACTGATTTGCAAGGCTTCATCCACTCTGTCCATCATTTCATCATCTAAATGGGTAATCTTGTCTGTTAGCCTCTGTTTATCAATAGTACGAATTTGTTCTAGTAAAATAACTGAATCTCGCTCAAATCCATAGCGCTTTGCATCAATTTCAACATGCGTAGGTAACTTTGCCTTTTGAATTTGAGCAGTGATCGCAGCTACAATAACAGTTGGGCTAAAACGATTGCCTATATCATTTTGAATGACAAGTACAGGGCGAACGCCTCCTTGTTCTGAGCCAACAACAGGAGATAGGTCAGCAAAATAAACGTCGCCACGTTTGACTACCAAGTCATTACCCCCCGCTTACTAAACGATCCACAGTATGATCAGCTTCATACTCTGCTAGAAAAGCCTCGGAAGCAATATTTAAGTTTATCTTTGCCATCTCCATATATCCACGTCTCATTGATTCGCGAATATGGCGTTTTTTTCGCTCACGAAGGTACAATTTTGTTGCTTGGTGAATAAAATCACTTCGGTTGCCATTTTCTTGTTTAACCATAAGATCGAGCTCCGATACTAAATTTTTCGGTAATCTTACTAGGATTTCTGTAGTTGCGCTCGCTTCAGACACAAACATACACCTCCAACATCAATACACACACCAATAGTCTCATCTTTCCTTATCATAACATTGATTAGCTTTAATGGAAAGTTAATTCTGTCAATTTCTACACTATTATCGTCAATTGATACCCTCTTTTATGCATGGAAGTTATTATTTTATTGTCTTTTGTTCGCAGACTTTTTATGTTGACTCAGGAAGATGTATATTCAGCGCAAGATATAATTATTAACATCAATATGCTGCAAATCTCTTGTATAAACCCTCGGAACCCTTGCTGCAATCATGCAAGGGATTTCATAATTAATTGTTTCAAGATGCTTCGCTACTTCATCAATTGTAATTTCAGCATCTTTTTGTTTTCCAATAAATGTTACTCTTGTACCCATTTTATACATTTTAGGTAATTTAATCATCAATTGGTCCATGCAGATTCTACCAACAATTGGCACTTTAAATCCATCTACTAATACTTCAAAATTACTTAATTTACGAATCCAGCCGTCTGCGTATCCTACTGGGATAGTAGCAATCCATTCATCTTCTTTCGCTTCATAAGTAGCTCCGTAACTGATATGACTCCCTTTTTTGACTTTTTTAACATGCACGATACGGCTGTGCAGTGAAAAAGCCTGTTTTAACGGAATTGGCAAGACTTCTTTTAATTCCTCAGAAGGACTCAAGCCATACATAGAGATACCTAAGCGTACGCCATTAAAGATATCTTTCGGACGACGAAGCAAGGCTGCGCTATTTGCACAGTGAATCATCGGAGGTGTAAAATTATATTCTTTCACAATTCGAACCATTTCTTCAAAGAATGTGTATTGTTCTTCAAAATAAGATGAGTTTAGCTCGTCTGCTGTTGCAAAGTGTGTAAACACTCCATCCAGCACGAATCCCGAATGAGAAGCGATGATTTTCATCGTTTCGTGTAATTCTTCTTTTGTTCTAACTCCCAAGCGACCCATGCCTGTATCTATTTTTAAATGCATATGCAGCTGACTGTTTTCACCTAGAATGGACGCCGCTTCTTCAATCCAAGCTTTGCTATAAGCAGTGACTGTTATATCCCACTCCAATGCAGTTTGAATGTGTAGGGTAGGCACAGCGCCTAATACTAAAATGGATTCCTTTATTCCTTTTTTCCGAAGAGCAATAGCTTCATCCAAAAAAGCTACAGCTAGCATATCAGCACCAGCTTGAAGCGCAATCTCTGCTACTTCTTTATCTCCATGCCCGTACGCATTCGCCTTCACTACGGCCATTAACGTTTTATGCCCCGGTATCAGTTCTCTTACATGATTCACATTTTGAAAAATGGCTTCTACATCAATTTCTGCCCATGTTTCTCTATAAAATGCATCCATTACTACGACACTTCCTTTTTTCAGAACCATTCTAAACGTACTTTCCTCTGTTAGTATAATACATCTATAGCCAAACTTCATCTCGATCTTTATTCAAATTAAGCAAGAACAAGCCTACATATATGCAGGCTTGTAAGCTTCTCTTATTTTCCCATCTGACTTTGCACAGATCTAGCAACTGTACTCAATTCATCTGGTGTTAGCTGATCAGAAGCCAGCATAAAGTCTACTCCATTATATGTCCAAGATAGACTTTTATCCGTTAAAGCTCCCACAGTAAAACCTAAATCAAACGGCTCTCCGGCAGTAACTGTAGATGTCGCTGTTTTAGCTACTTGCGCTTTTTCTTGTACAAGCGTAAACGGCTTTTCTCCTTTGTACATTAAAACGACTCTTTCGCCATTTTCTGTCTCAATTTTCTTCTCCTTGGACAGCTTTGTACCTTTTGGAACATCCTTAGGATAAAGGACGCTAAATGATTTTTGCTGAGCTAATGTCGGAACATCAATCTTTGCACTTGTCATATTTCTTTTTGTATCAAAAGCCCCTTTATCAAACTTAGAATCGAATTTGACCTTAGAGAAATCAACTTTTATTAATACTTTATTATCCGTATCCATAATTTTAACCGAAACAGGCGCTAAGTCACTTTTGTTCAGCGTAATTTCTTGTTTAGGAAGCATCGTGCTATTTTGATAGTTGGTTTTTGTTTCAAAAATATAATGCTTATCCGTTGATTTAAAACTTGCCTTTTCATCCTTCACAATATCTTGGACGAGGGATTCATACAAATAAGCTTGACTGCTATTTTGCGGCCAGTCACTTTGAAAACGAAAGCTTTTATTTAAGGCGGGCGTTAAAACAAAAACCCCTTCATCATTACGCAAAATCATTTGGCTTTGATCTTTCTTTGTATTTTTCAAATTCACTCGATAATACATAGGCTTACTATGCCAAATCTCTACATCGTATACTTGAGCATCTTTCCCTGTATTTAATGTCATCTTAGCATCTGATTTATAACCCGCCATTTCTTGTACCTTGGCATCCAATGCATCTGTTACATCCTGCTGACTTTTTTCACCGCATGCTGATAAGGCTAAGAGAAAAAAGGCGCAAACAAATAAGCCAATCCATTTTTTATGCATTTCCCCAACTCCTTTATTTCGTATATTCACAGCTAAACGGAGAAGCAAGAACATATCTTGTCTCCCCTATCCACACTATGAATATATGAACAAGAAATAGTGAATATGCAGACTAGCTTGACAAGCGTTCAATAATTACTTGAGCAATCGCATAGTGCGCACTGTGGGAAATAGATACGTGTACAGACGCGTCCAGCGGTTGTTTTGTAACAATGTGGGGTTTTCCTCTTTCATCATTCACAATTTCGATATCTTGGAAGCTGAAATCTTTTCCTATTCCTGTTCCAAGAGCTTTCGAATATGCTTCCTTCACAGCAAATCTTCCTGCTAAAAATTCGACCTTACGTCGGCTTGATAGCTTTTCATAGCGTTCTTTTTCATTTTTTGTTAAAATCCGAGTAACAAAAGCACTTTGACGCTGCACCATTTTTTCAATCCGCTCTAACTCTGTAATATCAATTCCAGTTCCTATAATCATTTTCATTTAATCCTCTCTTACAGAATAGTATATAAAAATGCCTTTATAAAAAGGAGTGACAAATATGTTCGTACGCACAGAAAATGCAGCTGAATTTAAACGTTTTTATCCTGTTACCTTCACGCTTATCTGCATCCACATTGCGCTATGGTTACTTGCCGCTCTCCCCTCACACCTTGCAGAATCTTTTATACATCAGCTTATTGGTGTGAATAGCTTAATTTCTCAAGGAGACTACTGGCGACTTTTCACACCTATCTTTTTGCACCTAAGCTTTTCACACCTTCTATTTAACTCATTTTCATTGTTCTTGTTAGGGCCAGGTGCTGAGCGTATTCTTTCTTCTTATAAGTTTCTTCTATTCTACCTTACGTGTGGATTGCTTGGAAATATCGTTACATTTCTAATCCAATCTTCTTTCTACAGCCATGTGGGTGCATCCGGTGCCATTTTCGGGCTGCTTGGGTTTTACCTCTACCTTGTAATAAAACAAAAGCACATGCTTTCTAAAAGTAACCAGCAAATCATTGTCGTCTTTTTAATTATTGGATTACTTTCAGGTCTGCTAACGCCAGGAACCAACAACACAGCTCATTTCGTTGGAGGTATTGCTGGATTTCTTCTCTCTTTTCTCGCGTTCAAACAGAAAAACAAGCCACAGATATGAGGCCTGCTTTAAGATTTAATATAAAAAGTGGATGAGTTAATAAATTCCACATCTTCATAAGACTTCAAGTCTCTTACTAACTGAAAGAGCGCTTCATCTTTTTTCTTAGCTTCAATCATGCAATCAATTTGCGGTATCGTTCCATTTACTTCTTTTAAAAAGCTGTAAAACCCATTAACATCGATATAATCTGCATGGGCTCTAAATTCTTTATCACTTTTAGGACTAGATATATGCATTTTTAGAGGAAGCGTTTCCTGTTCCCACGTTCTAATGATACGGTCCCAATGCTCTTGCCATGAAGTTTCATCGTTGTTTGCCTGATGATGATGAAGATCAAAAATGATTGGGACATTTAGTTTTTCACATAAATACAAGACGTCCTTTATATGAAAGGTTGTATCGTCGTTTTCTAACATAATCATTTGCTGAAGGGATTGAGGTACAAGCCCCCAATTATGAATAAACTGCTCCAGTGCTTTTTCTTTATCATTATAAGCTCCTCCAACATGTAAAACACAGCGATTTTGAAGCGGAATATCCATTCCTTTCAGCAATTTTTGATGCATGCGAAGAGTTTGGATAGAATGCTTAAAAACCTCTTTATCCGTTGAGTTTAAAACAACAAAATGATCCGGGTGAAAATCTACTCGCATTGGATGTTCCTTCAAAAATACAGAAATACGCTGAAGAGCATCTTTTAAAGGAGCTATGTAGTTCCACTCTTTTAGCGCCTCATGGTTAGCTAATGGAATTAACTTAGAACTGAATCGAAAAAACTCAATTTCACTCCACGCATTGTGTTTTAATAACCGTAAGCAGTTTTCTAAGTTGGATATTGCAATACGTTCGAGCTTGCGAATGGCCGCTTCATGGTCTTTCACACGCTGAAATTGTGCAAAAGTCATTGTTTGAGAAGGAGAACTATTTTCCAAATGAACGCTCATCGCCACATAACCTAACCGAACAATGGTCGACATCAGTGAACACCCCATTTTATTTTACTCATAGTGTGCACCAATAAAATAGCAATTAACACATAAAAAAAACGAGCCTGTTAAGGCTCGTTTTTATTTTACGCTTTGCTGCGAGAATCTTTACGATTACTGCTGCTATTGCGATTTCTATTATCACTGCCGTTGCTTCCACCGCGACGCTTGTCACCAAAACGCTTTGAGTTTCCACGACGATTTTGCTGTGAGTAGTTTTTAGAGTTAGAACGTGAACGACCTCCGCCATTTCCACGTTTGTTTTTATCACCTTTTGCAATTACCGGTGGTTCAGCAGTTAATTGAATTGGTGATTCGTTTGGTTCTTTTGTAAATAATTTGATTGCTGCTGCCACTAATGAAACTGAATCGTGCTCTTCAAGTAACTCTTCCGCCAACTGTTTGTAGTAAGATAAGTTGCCTTGTGTCACAGATTCTGTTAATTTGTCAGCTGCAATACGCTGTTGACCTTCCATTGCTTCATCAAGCGTTGGAGGAGTAAGACGCTCCATTTTACGTTTTGTTGTACGCTCAATATTGTGTAACTGTCCAGTTTCTCTTGGCGTTACAAATGTCATAGCAGCACCCATTTTACCAGCACGTCCTGTACGTCCGATACGGTGTACATAGCTCTCTGGATCTTGAGGGATATCAAAGTTGTATACATGAGTAACACCAGAAATATCAAGTCCGCGTGCAGCTACGTCCGTTGCAACTAATACATCAATAGAACCTTCTTTAAATTGACGTAGTACAGATAGACGTTTCGACTGCGTCAAGTCACCATGGATACCTTGTGCAGAATAACCACGCATATTTAATGCTTCTGATAACTCATCAACACGGCGCTTTGTACGACCAAAGATGATAGCTAATTCAGGTGATTGCATATCTAAAAGACGAGTAAGGATATCAAATTTACGCTTTTCTTGTACTTCTAAATAATACTGCGTAATGTTTGGCATCGTTACTTCTTTTGCTTGTACTTTTACCACTTTTGGTTCGTTCATGAATTTTTCAGCAATGCGACGGATTGGAGTAGGCATTGTTGCTGAGAATAAAAGTGTTTGGTGGTTCTCAGGTACGTTTGATAAGATTTTTTCAATGTCTTCGATGAATCCCATGTTTAACATTTCATCTGCTTCATCTAAAATAACTGTATGAACATCTTGTAGACGAAGTGTACGACGATTAATATGATCTAGCATACGCCCTGGTGTCCCTACGATGATATGAGGGTGCTTTTTCAATGCACGAATTTGACGACTGATATCTTGACCACCGTAAATTGATAGCACGCGTACGCGCTTTGTTTGACCAATTTTGTAAAGTTCTTCAGATACCTGTACAGCAAGTTCACGAGTAGGAGCAATAATTAACCCTTGAATTGCATCTACGTTTACATCAACTTTTTCAATAAGAGGAATACCAAATGCCGCTGTTTTCCCTGTTCCTGTTTGTGCTTGTCCGATCAAATCGTGACCTTCTAGTGCTAATGGGATAGTTTCTGATTGAATTGGTGTTGCTTCTTCAAAACCCATTTTACTCACAGCTTTATTAAGCTGTTGACTTAATCCTAAATCTTGAAATAATGCCAAGTTTTTCAAACTCCTTTTATATTTAGACTATCTATATTTTACAAAAAAAAGCATTCTCCGAGGAAACGGAAAATGCTCTAAACGACTACTTCAATAAATTCAACGTTTAGAGTATAAGCGCCTCAAGACACTCAGACTACATCATAACACTATGGCTTTCCGTTTGCAATAGAGCTTACTTATACTCTTTTTAATATCACGGTAATTTATGCATCATTTTTGAGATAACTTCCTCAAGCTTCATCCCTCGAGATGCTTTCACTAAAACCACATCTTCTCTTGTTGTAATCGCTGTTAATTTTTTAACAAGCTCATCTTTCTCCTCAAAGTGCATTACCTTATCTTCTGCAAAATTATTTTTTGCTCCTTGCTCAATTTCAACAGATAAGGGGCCGTATGTTAGAACATAATCAATTTTTTCTGCTTGAATAAACTCTCCCACTTCTTTGTGGAACTCTTTTTCCTGATCGCCTAATTCAAGCATATCCCCGAGAACAAGAATTTTTTGCTTATAGCCTTCTACATCATGCATCAGCGTGATAGCAGCTTTAACGGACGTTGGGCTTGCATTATATGCGTCATTAATGAAGGTCAGGCCATCTGTTCGTTTCACGAGCTCCATACGCATATTGGTTAGCTTTAATTCTTTTAATCCCTTAGCGATTGTTTCATTGTCTAGTCCAAAATAATGACCTACCGCAATAGCAGAAAGCGCATTGTGAACATTATGTTTACCTAATACCGGGATAAAGAACGAATATGTTGTTTCACGTGAAACAGTGAATGTGGTGCCTAACTCTTCAGCTGAAATAGCACTTGGATATAAATCGTTTTGTTCTGAGCTGCCAAATGTCACCGTTTCAAATACTGGATTAACTACGCGTGATGTTAAAAGTGGCTCATCACCATTATAGACAAGCTGACCTGTTGGCGCTAAACCGCTTGTAATTTCTAATTTCGCCTCCGCAATTCCATCGCGGCTTCCTAAGTCTTGAAGGTGCGATTCTCCGATATTTGTAATAATGGCCACATCAGGCTCCGCTAAATTAGAAAGAAACTCAATTTCCCCTCGGCTGCTCATGCCCATTTCTAAAACTGCAATATCATGAGTTTCATCTAAAAGCAAAATAGTAAGCGGCATGCCAATATGATTATTAAAGTTTCCATCTGTTTTCAGAACACGGTAAGTTGTATCAAGCACAGCTTTCACCATGTCTTTTGCCGTTGTTTTTCCGTTACTTCCTGTAATGCCCACTACTTTAATATCCAACTCATGACGATAGGATTTCGCTAATTGCTGAAGAGCTTCTAGCGTATCATCGACTAAAATAACACTAATGTCTGTCGGTGGATTTTCTTCATCTTTGTTCCACAGTGTAGCGACCGCTCCGTTTTCAATTGCTTTATGAACAAATGTATGCCCGTTAAAACGTTCCCCTTTAATTGGGATATATAAATTACCTTGCTGAATGGTTCTCGTATCAATTGAGACTCCCTCAATTACAGCTGCTTTGTTCCCGCTATGGAATACACTTCCTGGAATCATTGCAGCTAGCTGTGTAAGCGTACGTTTAATCATTGTTGGTTTGCTCCTCTCGATATAAAGTAAACTATGGATAACATTAATTGAAACTAAACACAGAAACACTATTCATGATGAATAGTGTTGTGTGAGTTACATTGTGTGTTTAATTTGCTGCTTTTCGGTATGACGTTCAATTGCTAGTGATACAAGTTTTTCAATTAAATCTGGATATTCAACACCTGCGTGTTTCCACAATAACGGGAACATACTGAAAGGTGTAAAACCAGGCATCGTATTCACTTCATTAATAATGAATTTACCTTCTGATGTTAAGAAGAAATCTGCACGTACAAGACCAGATCCATCAATTGCTTTAAATGCTTTGATTGCTAGTGCTGACATTTCTTGATGCTGTTCTTCTGTAATTTCAGCTGGAATAATAAGACCTGTATCGCCGTCTTCATATTTGGCTTTGTAATCGTAAAACGCTTTTTTAGGTAAAATTTCTCCAACTACTGAACAAGCTGCTTCATCATTCCCTAACACACCAATTTCAACTTCACGGCCAACTGCTGCTGCTTCTACAATGATTTTCCGATCGAATAAGAAAGCTTCAACAAATGCCGCTTCTAGCTCTTCGCGGTTATCACATTTGCTAATCCCAACGCTTGAACCTAAGTTTGCCGGTTTAACAAAGCAAGGGTATCCAAGTGCTTCTACTTTTTCATAAGCAGCCGTTCGATCTGCTTCCCACTCGCGGCGGATAAATGATACGTACTCTACTTGAGGCAGACCTGCCTGTGCAAACAGCTGCTTCATTACAACTTTATCCATACCAGCTGCTGAAGCTAATACACCGTTTCCAACATAAGGAATATTTAATAATTCTAATAATCCTTGTACCGTACCATCTTCTCCATTTGGACCATGAAGAAGTGGGAAAATAACATCTAGCTGATCATCTGTTTTTGAATCTGTTAATGCAAACATTTCTGTATTCAATGAAACTGGTGAAATAGCTGTTCCGTTATCTTGAATTTCTAATTGAGCAACTGTTTCAAGCGGACCAGTCAGCTGTGTGCCGCGAATCCACTTTCCTGTTTCTGTAATGTAAATTGGATGCACTTCATATTTATCGTGATTAATTGCTTTTGAAACTGCTAGAGCTGTTTGTAAAGATACTTTATGTTCAGCGGATTTTCCTCCGTATAAAAGGCCAAGCTTAATTTTCACTGATGTTCCTCCTAACACATATTCATCTTTTCTATTTTATCATGCACGTTTAGATAGTAAACAGAAATATTAACTATTATTACGTATGTCAAAATAGCTAGGCTTGTGAAAGAAATTCCAGCTTCTCCTTTCATTATTTAAAATGACCTTTTCACTTGGATTATTTATTTTTAAAAAAACTTTTTTGATTTTAAATCTTTTTTAAAAGTTTATTTGTAAAGTTTATTTATGCTAAAGATCACCATCAATAATCGAAACTATAGTTCTGGTATAAATCAGGAGGTTCAACAAACATGAGTAAAATGGGAAAAACGATGATTGCTGCATGCAGCGTAGCCATTGGAAGTATTTATGCAACTGGTTATATAAACACTCTATCTGATGCACAAGCTGTTCAAGTCACCCCGGCTCATCATCAGAAGAAAACGACGGATCAAACAGACAATCAAACGATTGTCAATGACAGCTGGGGAGAAGATGTTGCTTCCTCTAATAAGAAACAGTCATCAGCGAGTGCCGAAAGTTCTGCTCCTAAAACAAAATACAAAGATGGAACGTATTCTGGCCAAGGAAGCAACCGTATCGGAACCGTCTACGTATCTGTGACCATTAAAAACGACCGAATTGATACAGTTGAAATTACAGAAGCGGATACTCACTATTCTCAAAGTTACATTGAGGACCTTCCGGCTCAAGTCGTACAAAGACAAAGCTCAGACGTCGACGTCGTGAGCGGAGCAACGCTTAGTACAGAAGATTTTCAAAATGCCGTGGATGACGCACTTCAGCAAGCAATGAATGCATAAAGGAGAAACGAACGATGTCCATAAAAACGTATAGCCGCTCTGTCTTATGTATGGGAACGACCGTGTCACTTCAAGTAATTGCTCCGCAATCAGAGGAAGCAAATGTCCTTCACCATATTTCAAAGGCATTTACTATTTTTAAAACCGTTGAAACGACATGCAGTCGATTTGATGCCACAAGCGAAGTTATGAAACTAATTAGACATGTCAAAGAGCCTGTTTCTGTTAGTCCTCTATTATTTGAAGCCCTTCATTTTGCTATCTTAGTAGCAAATGAAACGCATGGAATCTTTGACCCAACGGTAGGAAAGCAATTAGAAAACCGCGGTTTTAATGAACATTACTTATATGGAAAACCCGTACAAGTGAACGAAGCAGTCGACTCTGGAAGTTATAAAGACATCGTATTGGATACACATAAAAAAACGGTTTGTTTACAAAAACCGATGATTATAGATCTTGGAGCGGTCGCCAAAGGGTTGGCGATTGATTTGGCTGCCCGCTCCCTTCCTTATCAGCATTTTATGATTAATGCAGGAGGAGACATCCTAGTTAAAGGACGCAATCAACACGGAGAGTTGTGGAAAGTCGGGATTCAGCACCCTGTGATTCAAACGCAGTCACTACTGACTTTACGTGTAACAGATACGGCTGTCTGCACATCAGGAAATTATGCTAGAAAAAATAAGACACATCCATCAACGCATCATTTGGTTAATCCCTTATCTCCATCCACTCGAAGCAGTCTGTTGAGTTGCACAGCTATTGCTCCTTCTGCCATGCTGGCCGATGCATTATCTACGTCAGCTTTTATTTTAGGAGCGGAAAAAGGAGTAAATTTATTGAATGATGCCGACATACGCGGCGTGCTCTTCGACTCTAGTTTCACTCCTTTTTTTACATCAGATATGGAGGAATTAATAAATTATGACCACACGTTCTGAACGAAGAAGCGGTGTTAAATATATCAGTACACCAAAAGGTTATATTATTGTAGATGAAAACAAACCAAAAGAAATAAGTCTTTGGGCGCAGCTAGTTAAAACCCCTAAAAGATATGTAATCGCTATGCTTCTGCTTTTAACTTTATTAGGTGAATTCAACCCTTCTGCCTTTCAAGGATTAGGACACCTACTGCTTGCCGTATGCTCGGCGGCCGCCTTAGATTTAGGATTTTCTTTTGCTTATAAAAAGAAAATTCAGCTTCCTGACGGCGGAATTATTACTGGATTAATTATTGCCTTAGTACTCAGCACCTCTACACCTGCTTGGGTCACATTTTGCACTGTAGCTGTTGCGATTTTATCGAAGCACTTCGTAAAAGTAAAAAAGAAGCCTATTTTTAACCCTGCTGCTTTTGGTCTTCTCTTTTCACTTATTGTCTTTTCAAGCGGCCAAAGCTGGTGGGGGAGCTTATCTTTACTACCCGTATGGCTCATTGTATTCGTGTTTGTGACGGGGTACCTTGTGACGAGCAAGGTAAATAAATTCCCTCAAGTATTTGCGTTTTTGGGCGTGTATTTTGCTATTTTCACGATTATGTCATTAATAGGAGTAGGCGATGTAGCAGATGCTTTACGAGCTCCTTTTGTTAATTCCGCTTTATTTTTAGCCTTCTTCATGGTGACGGATCCGCCAACTTCTCCTGCCAAGTATAAAGACCAAATAAAATTTGGGCTGCTTGCGGGGGCGATTAGCGCTATAGATTACTTAGTTTTTGGCGGCCTTGCCTATTTATTAATTGGCCTGTTACTTGCTAATGCATGGAAAGCGTGGAAGACCGCCACCAAAAAAGTGACGAAAAAAGCTGCCTGATGATAGGCAGCTTTTTTTCATAGCGGAATTTTCACATGAAATTCCGTACCCACGTTTTTTTGGCTAAAAACCTTAATTTCTCCGTCATGAGCTTGTACAATCCATTTAGCAATCGCGAGACCTAAACCTGACCCTCCTTCGGCACGTGCTCGGCTCTTATCACTTCGATAAAAGCGATCAAACACATATCGAAGGTCTTTCGCTTCAATGCCAACGCCTGTGTCTCTAACGATTAACGTCATAGAGTGATGATATTTCTTTAGACTGATGTGAATGCTTTCTCCAGAGGGCGTGTATTTAAAAGCGTTATCTAATAAAATCATACATAGCTGATGAAGTCGTTCTTGATCTCCTCCGCACATTAACGATTCAATTTCCCTTGTGAAGTGCAGCTCCTTTAGTTCAAATATGGGCTCAAATTGATTAGCTACTTTATCAACCAGCTCGCCCATATTAAAGACCGTTTTGTTTAGCAGCTGCGCACTTGAATCAGATCTAGCCAGTGTTAGTAAGTTACCCACCAGCTTCGTCATCCGCTTCACTTCGTTTAAGCTTTGATAAATATTTTCGCTTTCTTGCTCGATCGTATGATTTGGTCGTCTAAACAATAGCTCGAGATGCGTTTGCATCACGGAAAGAGGCGTTCTTAACTCATGGGAAGCATCTGCAATAAATTCGACCTGTTTGTTCCACGACTTTTGTATAGGTACAAGCGCTCGATTAGCTAAAAACAAGCCAGCCACAAGCGAAAGAAGCAGTCCGATAAACGCTGAAATGATAAGAAGAAAAGCAAGGTGCTCTAAGGTTTGAGTTTCTGGATCTACGTTTAAGACAAGTTGAATCGTTGAAACGTCTTGATCTTTTATATACCCTTCGTTTTTCACATTCATCACTCGATAAGCATGACCGTTTACCTCTTGCGACGTTTGGGCTTTTCCTTCTGAGAGCGCAGGCTTAAAGTCGTCAATATCGTTTGTATATAACCCTTTTTTAGGTGTGATTTTGATTAGTTTTTTATCACCGCTCCAAAGTAAAAACGCAACCCGTCTTTCTGTTTCTCTCTCATTATTTTCCTGAATCTCATGTAAATTTCTTTTTTTTACTTGCTCGCTCATCTCACTTAACCGATTGTCTGGATTTGAAAAAATAACATGCTGCATATAAAAATATAAAACTAAACTAAAAATGCTCAAAATAACCATCAGCACGATTGTGTTAAATAACACAAGCCTGATTCTCGTCTTTTTAAACATGCTCTTCCCCTTTTAACATAAAGCCTACGCCTCTCACTGTACGTACATAATCGTCACAATTAAAAGGCTGAAGCTTCTTTCTTAAATGGTGAACATAGACGTCTACTACACCCACTCCTACGTCAGATGTAAATCCCCATACGCGATTAAAAATTTGATCTCGAATAAGGATTTGTTCTTTATTTCGAATAAAGTATTCCAAAAGCTGAAATTCTTTAATCGTTAACGTTAGGGCACTCCCATTTATCATAACTTCATGATTGTCTTCTCGTATAGAAATGGGACCATATGAAATCATGCCTTCTTCTGCCTGCAAGTCTCTGAGCATCACCCTTAACCTCGCAAAAAGTTCAGCCATGGCAAAAGGCTTAACCAAATAATCATCAGCTCCATAATCGAGTCCTTTCACTCGATCTTCTACACTATCCTTTGCAGTGAGAAAAATAACTTTCGTCAGCACCTTTTGTTTTCTTAGCTTTTTTAGTATGTCAAGTCCTGTCATACCCGGCAGCATAATATCTAAAATCAAAGCATCATAAATATTCTGCTCTGCTAAAAACAAACCTTCATCTCCTTCAGACGCACAATCAACTTCATATCCTTCTTCTTTTAAGCCTTCTACGATACCGTGTAATAATGAAGCATCGTCTTCTACCACAAGTACACGCATATCAAATTCCCCCTTTTGTGAGTACCTAAGTAAGCATTATCTTAGCATGTCACTTTTAAAAATATTTTAAAACTAGCGTGTTATCATCTCTTATACTTTATAAAAAAAGTTATGCCTGCAAGCAGACATAACTTTTAACTAAACGCTATTTATGATCAGGACGTCGGTAAATGAACACCGCTTCTTTTGGCAGTTTACCAAACAAAAAGCTAGCAAACGGTAAAAGACGATGACATCCCCAAATGATGAGGTAACAGCCTGCTAATGTTAGAATATAGCGTGCCAAAATTTCAATGTGAAACATGTAGTTTCCTTGTATTGGTACTGCTTTTGCCACAAAGTTTAAAACCATCGGGTGAATCAAGTAAAATCCAAACGAGTACATGGCAATATTTTTAACAATCGTCACGGACTTCACAGAAAGCTTTTCAGCTAATATCTCTGCAATTCGGAAGAAGAAATAACTTCCAGCGACCAAATAAAGCGTATTAACAGCCTCATACGTAAAGCCTGAAATTTGGATTGTCTTCATTGTGTACAAGTGATAATTTAACAGTGAAATAGCTATTCCCGCTCCGAGCGTCACCAGAAATAATACAATATTCGAACGACTGTACTTTTTATCCACTTGTTCGCGATAATAAATGCCAATCCAACCGCCAAGTAAAAACGTAGCCATTGTATTTAAAAACAAATTAAATGAAGTGATATGATACGTATTGTTAAGCATTAAATAACCAAGCTGAATGATAATGCCAAACAGCCACATGTATTTTTTGAAAATGGTTACTTTTTGTGCTAGCCATACAAAAACCGGCAGCACGAGATAAACTTGTACAATTAAAAAGATAAAATGAAGCTGATAGTAGGACTCTCCGCGTAAAATACGTTTCACAATATCAGCTGCATTTAATTCTGTTGCTCCTACATAGTACGAATAAAATTCATAAATAAGTGCCCAAACAATATAGGGAACCAAAATATATGTCACTCTTCGAGCATAATACGTTTTCCATAAAGTCTTTGTTAAAGGCTTGTTAATATAACTATAAAAGAAAACCAAACCTGTAATCACAATAAAGATCCCTGCTTCAATTCGAACAATTCGGTTAAGAAAATGATATTTCTGATAAGCTTCGCTTGCAAATGGCAGTACCGTTGCATATGCTGCTGTTACATGTACGAGCACAACCATCATCATAGCGAATAACCGTAGAAAATAAATGGATTGAATATGCTGCTTTTGTTTTTGCTTCACTTTTTCTCTCCTATATAATGTGAAATATAAATTCTGGATGAATAATAGAACATTCAATTTTTTCTTATCTTTCCCGTTTTACAAATAAAAAAGCTAATAACATAAAATAAATGTTATTAGCTTTACTCGTTTGTATTTTATCTTTCCTCTTGCTATCACGCAACTGAATTTACAAAAACAATAAAGAACTTGAGTACAAAGACCTAATTAAGTTCCTTTTATTTACGGTGCATTTTAAATTCCAAAAATAATTCATTGTAATAAGCAAGCATTCGTTTGCCTAAGTTATTATATACCTCAAGCTTTTTTGTTAGTTCTTCCTCTGGGTAAAAACGTTCATCTTCCGCTACTTCTTTCGGCAAATATTCTAACGCTTTTTTATTAGGCGTAGAATATCCTACATATTCCGCATTTTGAGCAGCGTGTTTAGGATCCAGCATAAAATTCATGAATTTATGTGCGCCTTCTACGTTTTTAGCCGTTTTTGGAATAACCATGTTATCAAACCATAAATTCGAACCTTCTTCTGGAACAACGTAATTCAGCTTATCGTTTTCACTCATAATCTCAGAAGCATCGCCTGACCAAACAACGCCAATTGCCGCTTCTTCATTTGCTAGGAGCATCTTAATCTCGTCTCCTACAATAGCTTTTACATTTGGTGTTAATGTATCAAGCTTTCTTTTTGCTTCTTGAAGATGGGCTTTATTCGTATCATTTAATGAATAATTTAAGCTGTTTAGCCCCATTCCCATCACTTCTCTAGCGCCATCTGCAAGTAAAATTTGATTTTTCAGCTTAGGATCCCATAAATCATTCCAGCTTTTTATCTTCTTGCCATGAATCATATCAGAGTTATACACAATACCCACAGTTCCCCAAAAATAAGGAATAGAGTACTGATTGCCAGGATCAAAGGATAAGTCTAAAAAACGTGGATTAATGTATTTTAAATTAGGCAGCTTCGAATGATCAATTGGCAATAGCAAATTTTCTTCACGCATCTTGCTAATCGCGTACTCAGAAGGCACAGCAATATCAAATGTCGTACCGCCTTGTTCAATTTTTGTCATCATTGCTTCATTCGAATCAAAGGTCTGATAAATGACTTTAATTCCGGTTTCTTTTTCAAACTGATTCACTAAATCAGGATCAATATAATCTCCCCAATTATAGACGGTCAGCGTATCTCCTCCAGAGTATCCTTCGGCATTGTTCAAATGATGAACCACATACATAAGAACGAAAGAAAGGATGACGATGAAGATAAACGGCTTTGCTAATTGCTTCATTTTCCAGTCGCCACCCCTTTCACTTTATTGCTATATCGCTGACTGATAAAGTAATAACCAATTACAATCAGCACGGTAAACATGAAAATAAGAGTAGAAAGAGCATTGATTTTCAACGAGACCCCTCTTCTTGCTAACGAATAAATTTCTACTGAAAGCGTAGAAAAACCGTTCCCGGTCACAAAGAACGTAACCGCAAAATCATCCAAAGAGTAAGTTAAAGCCATAAAAAAGCCTGCAAAGATACCCGGACGAATAAATGGCAATACCACTTTTGAAAGTACTTCAAAGCGGCTTGCGCCCAAATCACGGGCTGCATCAAGCAGTGTCGGACTCATTTCCTGCAGCTTAGGCAGAACCATGATGACCACGATCGGTACACTGAATGCAATATGCGCTAATAATACCGATATAAATCCGAGCTTTACACCGATAATGGTAAATAGAATTAAAAAAGATGCGCCAATAATAACATCTGGACTCACAATTAACACATTATTAAATGTTAACAGCGTATTTTGAACACGTCTGCGCTTCACGTATACGATAGCAAGTGCCCCTATCACGCCAATAATAGTTGAAATACCCGAAGACAGTAGAGCAATAATAAGAGTATTCAAAACAATAATAAGCAAACGCGTGTCTTGAAACACTTCTTTGTACCAATCTAACGTAAACCCTTCAAATTCACGCATGTTTCCTCCGCTGTTAAAAGAGTAATACATTAAATAAAAAATGGGCGCGTATAAAATGAAAAATACAAGAAATAAATAAAGGTGGCTGAACTTCCACTTTCTCTTCATTTTACACACCTCTCTTTCCAGTGCCTGTTATGAGCATCATAACGGCCATCGCAATAATTAAAAAGACGGCTATGGTGGCGCCCATGCCCCAATCCTGCGTCACTAAAAAATGTTGTTCAATCGCTGTTCCCAGTGTAATGACGCGGTTTCCAGCAATTAAACGCGTAATCATAAAGAGGGATAGTGCTGGGATAAAAACAGCCTGACAACCTGATTTAACCCCTTCTAGCGTTAGCGGAAATACCACGCGTTTAAATGTCACCCATGAAGATGCCCCCAAGTCTCGCGAAGCGTAGATAAGCGAGGGATTAAGTTCTTCCAAAGAGTTAAAGATGGGCAAAATCATAAAGGGGATAAAAATATACACCGATACAAATACAAAACTAAAGTCAGTAAATAAAATTTGATGAGTACCAAGTCCTAGAAATTCAGTAAACTTATTAACCGTACCATACGTGCCAAATATACCTAAAAAAGCATAAGCTTTTAATAATAAGTTAATCCACGTCGGTAAAATAATCAGTAGAAGCCAAAGCTGCTTGTGCTTAAGCTTCGTTAGTAAATAAGCTGTAGGATAAGAAAAAACCAAGGAAAATAACGTAATTAAAAAGGCATACCAAAATGAACTCAGCGTCATCTGTAAATAAACCGGAGTAAAAAATTTCTTATAGTTTTCAAGCGTCAGCTCATTATCGATGTTGAAAAAAGAATAATAGACAACTAATACAATGGGAGCAACTACAAAAAGCAAAATCCATAACACATACGGGACTAAGTAAATATTTCTTGATTTAGTTTGCATCGTAATCCTCTTCATAACCTTCGAGTCGCTTATCGAATTCTTCTTCCGTTTCGTTAAATCGCATAACATGAATAGCCTCAGGTTCAAAATATAAACCAATTTCTTCCCCAACCGTTGCCTTTTTCGTAGAGTGAACGAGCCACTCATTCCCTGCATGGTCATAGCCTAAAATTTCATAATGGACTCCTCTGAACAGCTGTGAATCTACACGAACCTGCAGCTTTCCTTGATCGGAGCTTGTAATGGCTAAATCTTCAGGGCGAATCACAATTTCAACCTGCTCATTTTGGTTTAATCCTTGATCGACACATTCAAATTGCTGGCCGCCAAACTCCACTAAAAAGTCAGCAATCATTTTACCTGGTACAATATTTGATTCACCAATAAAATCGGCAACAAAACGATTAATTGGCTCATCATAAATATCTGTAGGTTCCCCGCTCTGCTGAATTCTTCCTTTATTCAAAACAAAGATTTCATCGGACATCGCAAGCGCTTCTTCTTGATCGTGCGTAACAAAAATGAACGTAATACCTAGACGACGCTGTAATTCTCTTAACTCGTATTGCATTTCTGTACGCAATTTTAGATCAAGAGCTGAAAGCGGCTCGTCCAGCAAAATGACTTCGGGCTGGTTTACAATTGCTCGTGCAATTGCTACACGCTGTCTTTGGCCGCCCGACATTTCCTTTATTTCTCTGTTTTCATATCCTTCTAAGTTAACAAAACGAAGGGCTTCTTTAACTTTTATTGCAATATCAGCATTTTTCATCTTCTTGATTCGAAGACCGAATGCTACATTTTCAAATACATTCAGATGGGGGAAAAGCGCGTAGTCTTGAAAAACCGTATTAACCTGTCGTTTGTTAGCCGGGACATCATTAATTCTTTTCCCATTAAAATAAATCGTTCCGCTTGAGGCTTCCGTAAAGCCTGCAATTAATCGTAAAATCGTTGTCTTTCCACATCCCGATGGACCTAAGAGGGTATAAAATTTCCCTTTTTCAATTTCAAAGCTTACATGATCCAATACAACTGAATCATTATCATATTGCTTGGTCACATTTTCAAATTGAATAATTGTATTCGTAGATGTCATTTCACTTCACCTCTTTTGTTCTATAAATAAGACTCTGTCGCCACGATAATTAACTCTGTTATTCCGTCATGAGCATTTAAAATCTGATGTTCTTCAGAAGCTTGAAAATAGATGGTTTCTCCTTGTTTGGCTTCATATATTCTGCCTCCAAGCTTTACCTTCACACACCCGCGCAAAATGTAGCCAAACGTTTCTGAAAGGGAAGGCTCAAATCTCTTAAATGCGCCTTTTTCATGAAGAATAAGACGAATGGGCTCCATTTCTTTTTCATTTGATTCATGCACAAGCCACTGAATATGGTAACCTTTTTCATCTTCGCAATAACTCGTGTAGTCTTCCTCTCTGTATACAACCTTTTGAACATGCGTATCAATTTCGAAGAATTCTTTCGGTTCGCACCCTAGCACTTCCAAAATACTAAAAAATGTTTCTAAAGACGGTGAACTTAAATCGCGCTCTAGCTGCGAAATATAGCCTTTACTTAAATCAGTACGTTCTCCTAGCTCTTCTTGTGTTAAACCTTTTTTTAATCGTAAATTTTTAATTTTCTTTCCTATTTCCATACTCTCGATCCTCAACTGTATTTAAAATTAGCAAACAGCATGAATGATTGTTCATGCTGTTCCAAACTCAAGTTTTGTTTTACTTAACTTAAAGTTTACTTTTAACCTTAAAATATTATACATGAATTATTTTTTAGTACAACCTTAAACACTTAAAAAATAAAAACTCCTTTTATATTAAAAGGAGTTTTTATTTTTATTTATACAACTTATGCGTTTCGTACTGTTTCCCGGATAATGTATCAAACTCAACTTCATGGTAATCTTGAAGGTCTTTTGCAGCTTTTTTAGAGAGCGCCGCCGGATCATCGACTAGCTTTCCTTTCGAATCTATATACATATTTGAACGAAAAGCCGGCACTTCTGTTTTCATTTGATTCAACTGATCGTAGAACAGATTACTTTTGTAACCAAGAGATTGAGCAAGCGTCGGAGCAATATAAATAGGACTCATCGTACCGAGATTTTTATCTATTTTCGTATCGTAATTAGATAAAAATAAGAGCGGCGTTTCATAAAATTTTTGAGATGTTTGCTGCGTTTTCTCGTTTCCAAAACCCGTTTCTTTGTAAGCTTGAAGGTTTTGGCCAAGCGCCGGCAAATGATCTCCCCAAAATACTACAATGGTCGGCTCGTCCAGCTTTTGAATTTCATCGTTCAATCGTTTTAAAGCAGCATCTGAACGTTTAATTCCTTCAGCATAAATTTCAATTTCCTTTTGCATTTCCGGTGATAACCCTTTACCGGTTACCTTAATGGTTTCCTGACCATTATATTTATCCGCTGAATAAGGAAGATGATTTGCAATCGTTACAGCATGCACAAATGCAGGCTTTTTCGACTGGCGAAGCGTATCGAGTACTTCATCAACTACTGCTTCATCAGAAACAAACTCATTGTTATCTTTTTGTGTATGCTTCATTTCATCAATAAACTTCACTTGATCAAATCCCAAGTTTGGATATACATTTTGTCTCATATAAAGCATGCCGCTGTTTGGATGCATAGCCGTTGTAGCATAGCCTTGCTTTTCTAAATAAGAAACAAAAGACGGATATTCTTTTTTACTCAATACATGCTGATAAGGAAGGCCTCCAGGGTTAAAGAAAGACAAAGAGTAGCTCGTCAGCGCTTCGAACTCCACATTAGCTGTTTCCCCGCCAAACGAAGGACTTAAAGACCATCCGGAAGGATATTTCTTTTGAAGTTCTCTTGTATTTTTCATTGGATCTTCAGAGAACGTCACGTTAAGCTTTGTTGGGTCCCAAAATGTTTCGTTCATCACAAACACAACGTTTGGTTTGACTTCAGTCTTGCTTTCTTGTGTTTTCTCTTCCTTTGACTGAATGCGCTTTGCCACTTTTGCCATAGCTTCTTCTGAGTAGTCATCCGGCTCTTGCAGCACATCTGTTTTAACATTTGAAATCATGCCAATAACAGGTCCATTATAGTAATAATTATTTTGCTGATTCCAAGGCATCAGCGCAGCATATTGATCATAATATTTTTGAGCAAACGAGTGTTCAAAGAATAAAAATGATTTCATTAAAAAGATGAGCGGCAGAATCATAATAATTCGAAGAAACCATCGAATTTTAATTTTCGGCAAGAAAAACCAAAGAGCGAGCAGTACGACAATAGATCCAATAACTCCTATTACAATAGGAATTGAAATCGAATCTTTAATCATCGGAATAACTTCTTTTAACTGGCTCGCCTGAATAAAATCGTTCGGGAACAACGGTTCATTTCGAAAGATTTTTTTGTAATAGTTTACAAGAGCTAAAATAAAATACAGAACAAAGGTAATTCCAGCTCCTAAATAAGCTTCCCCTACTAGCATAATGATCGCTAGTGTTAACAGCGAAAGTAAAAATACCGTAAAAAGATAGCGTTCGGGATATGCTTGCATCCACTCTATTGTTTTGCCTGGATTATGTATATCAATATGATAGATAACAAAAACCATAGCAGAAACGGCTGCTACAGCAATTGAAAACACAATTGCCGTAAAAATGGCATACCACTGCGAATCTTGTATTCTCTCTATGTGATTAAATCGAAGCAGCAAATAGAAAGTGAGCGCCCATAAAACAAGTGAGCATCCTCCTATTAATACTACGAACCCAGCTGTATGGATTTGGGCCCAATCAAACAACATTTTTGTGTCATTTGACACATTAAACATAACAACACTGTATAAAAAAACGCTAAGCAGGCCATACGCTGCCAGCATTGGCAAAGAACGATACAAATGTTTAAACATAACCTTAAGCCTCCTATTTACAATATCTTAACACTTTTAATATGATTTTAACATTCCTATCTCTCTCGCTTTCACGCCTAATTTTCCCATAATCATACCACTAACATTTCCCGAGAAATTTCACACGAAAAAAGCCCGCTTTTCTTATGAAAAGACGGGCCTCTTAGCCGTTTTATACGTATGTAAAAATTGCTGTTATGAACGCTCTTTCACTGCTTGTGCTTTTAGCAAATCACGAATTTCTGTTAAAATCTCTTCTTCTTTTGAGAGAACAGCCACTTCTTCCTCTACTTTCTCTTCTTCTTTTCTCTTAAAACGATTAAAGAAACGAATAAATAAGAAAATCGAGAATGCGACAATTAAGAAATCAACAATTGTTTGAATAAAAGATCCATATAATACCGTAGCATCTCCAACCGTGAAGGATAAATCTTTAAAGTCTATCCCTGCTAACAACAAACCAATCAGCGGCATAATAATATCATTTACAAGGGACGTGACAATTTTTCCAAATGCCGCTCCAATAATAACCCCGACAGCTAAATCTAATACGTTTCCACGCAAAGCAAACTCTTTAAATTCTTTAAGCATCTGTTTGTTCCACCTCCTGCCCTTCATTTCAAACCTTCATGATAATACATCCTAAATTAAACAGACAAGGTGCATTTTCGTTTTTCTCTTTTTCATGAGATATGTACCAGACCTTTAGTTGTATTTCTGCCCAGATTTTTACTTTATATTCGTTTATAAATAAGATGCACTTTCAGTTTTCATTCAGGAAAGGTTCATATTCAGTACATTTTCCTTTTATACACTAATAGCATGTAATTCATCAAATATGTAAACGAACAATAGAGGAGATGACTAGAACGTGAGAAAAATTCTACTGCGAGCAGCGGCGTTGTGTCTCGCAGCTATTATCAGTATTTCTTATACAGCAAGTGCGGCGAATGCAAGTGAAAACACAGCAAGTAAAGATTTAATTATTATTAATAAAAAAACAAATCAGCTTGCTTATTTTCATAATGGGAAGTTAGAAAAGACGTATTCAGTAGCTACTGGAAAAACATGGAGCGATACGCCGGTAGGTTTTTTCAAGATTGTCAACAAAATTAAAAATCGTCCTTACTATACAGGGCATATTGCAGGAGGCGCTCCTAATAACCCTCTTGGCTCTCGTTGGCTAGGGCTTAATGCAAACGGAACAACCGGCGACACATACGCTATTCATGGGAATAACTCAGAAGATAGCATCGGCAAATATGTAAGCCACGGCTGCGTACGAATGCATAATGCGGATGTCGAAGAATTATTCAATAAAGTGGCAGTAGGAACATCGGTAACTATTACGTATTCATCAAAAACCTTTGAAGAGCTGGCAAAAGTATACGGCTACGGACAGCTATGAAAAGATAAAAGCTTATCCAAAAAATCTGGATAAGCTTTTATTCCTCTCTATTCCCATACATGAGCTCCGTACTGTGTGAATATAGCTCAATAATATTCCCAAACGGATCTTCACAATAAACCAAGTAATAAGGTTTTCCAGGTCTTGTATTCCATACTTGGCTTCGCTTTTTACCACCTGATTGTTCGATTTTATCCGCCAACTTTTCCACGTCGTCGGCTATTAAACACATGTGAAAATAACTTTGATACTGCTCATCGCTGTCTTTTAATACAAGAGGCATTTGCGGCTTATTAAATTCAAACAGTTCAATGCCTACCTGGTTGTCAGCTGTCATGTGAGCATTTTTCATTTTTTTGATATGAGACCCCAGTAAATCTTGAGTCATATTTTCAGCTTTTTCTTCCTTCGCATTAAACTTATAAGGACCGGCAATCAGCTTAAAACCTAAAACTTCCCCATACCACTGCACGGCTTTTTCTACATCAGGTACAGCTAATCCAACGTGCGTAATAGCTACCATTTTATCACCCTCCTATACACAAACATTCCCTTTCTGCTAAAAGAAAAACAGCCCATTTAAAATGGACTGTTTACACGTACTAAATTCATTCACGATTTTAAAGCATTATATTGAGCAATGATTTCTTTTGTTAAATCATTACTTGCCTCTAACTCACTAATCTCTTTTAATACATACTCAATACCATACTCCTGAATATTCGCTTGAAGCTTCATAGCCTCTTTATCTTCTTGCGGGTCAAATAAAAGCGCAGCGGCAATAGCCTTTGCTAAATAGGTATAAGAAAGGCCCGCTTTTTTTGCTTCTAGCGCTGGACGAATCAAACGATCCTGAGGTCCAAGCTTGCGAATTGGCGCTCTTCCTACCCTTTTAACTGAATCATTTAAATGAGGATTTTTAAAGCGTTCAATGATTTTAGTAATATAAGCTTTGTGCTCCTCTTTATCTAAGTCATATCTTTCAATTAGATAGTTTCCTGTTTCTTGTAGTGTTTGCTGTACTTGTTCATAAATATCTGAATCTCTTAACGTTTGATCAATTGTTTCTTTTCCTTTTAAATAACCAAAATATGCAATCACCGCGTGTCCCGTATTCACTGTAAATAACTTTCTTTCAATAAAAGGAGCAAGGTCAGGCACAATCGTCATTCCTTCTACAAAAGGAATATCTTCAGGTGCCTCTACTACCCATTCATAATAGGATTCTACTAAAACATCAAGCGAACCTTGGTCATGTTGAATAGGCACGATACGATCTACAGCTGAATTGAAGAAAAAGACCTTATTTATCATATGAGCTTTTGTCTCTTCATCCAGCGCGTCAAAAATATAGCCTTTTAATAAATCTGTCGCAGAGATTTGATTTTCACATGCAATAATATATACATTTTCGTCGCTTGCTTTTACACGTTCAGCCAAACCTTTAGCAATTAAAGGAGCAATGCGAGGCAGAACGTTCGGTCCGATGGCCGTCGTAATGTACGTTGCTTCTTTAATCGCTTTAATGACTGCTTGTTCTTGTGTCAGATTATTTAAACCAGATACGTTTTGAACAGCTAATGTCTCGGGGTGCTCTGCGGCTGTTATTACGTTATACCCTCCATCTGTGTTTAACTGATTAATAATCTTTTCAGCAATATCTACGAATGTGACGTGATAGTTGCTTTGAGAAAACAATGCCCCAATGAATCCTCGACCGATATTGCCTGCTCCAAAATGAACTGCTTGTTTCACAAAAATCATTCCTTTATCAAATTATTTCGAAGGTACTCATGAAACGTATCCTCTAGCTTTTTGCGAATTATCTCTTCATTCGAGGACGAAAAAATCATCATTGCTTCATGGTCTTCAATTAAACTGGTACTAATTAAACTTAAAATTTCTTGTTGTGCTTCACTTAACTCTTCAGGTGCGAGCATTAATAGAAGGTTACGCGCCTGCATATTTGTTCCGTCCATGCCTTTAACTGTGCAAGGTTGTTCTAAATGTGAAACCTGAAATATCAGCTCGTTCACGTGATGTTCACGGCAATGGAACAGTGCCATGCTCGTTTGCGGAATGCCTAAACCGCCTTTGTTTTCTCGTTCCTTAAGCTGATGAATAACGCAGTTAGCATTGGTTATTAAACGTTCTTTTTCAGCAGCTTTTACTACGTGCGAAATCACTTGATCGTGACTCACTGCATCCGAAAATCGATACATTCTAAGGTTTTGAAGAATTGATTCGATACTTCCATGCACATCTTTAATTTGTTTCATCGTTTCCTCAAAAGACGGTTTTTCTTTACAAACGGTCTTATTTTTATATTGGAACGAGCGATAGTCCTTATCTTTGGTTAACTTTTGAATGTTTTTCTGTAAAAAATTCTGGACGGATTGAATATCCTCTTCGGTTAAGAGTGGATTGACTAAAATGTAATCGACATTTAAAAAAGGCAGTCTTACTGTTGAAATCACTAAGTCGTACCCTTCAAGCGCGGCTTCTTTGATTTCTTTTACAGATTTAATGACAACTGAATTAATCTCCGGAATCTCTTTACGAATACGGCTAGCTAACATTTTCGAGGTGCCAATTCCAGTTGGACAGACGATCAGTGCCTGAATTTCCATGACTTCTTCTTTTAGCACTAGCGTTGAACCAAAATGCAAAACAAGATATGCTACTTCATCATCTGGAAAAACTAAATCCGGCAGCTCTTGATCGATACTGTTTCTCACAGCCATAAATAAAACCGGGTATTTTTTCTTAATCTCTTCTGTTAATGGATTAAAAAGCTCCATTTTTTGCTTAAGACGAAAAATTGCCGGCTCCATATGAGCAAGCAGCCCCTGGTAAAGGGAAAAATCACCGGTTAAGTCGGTGTTAAGCTGAACAGAAACGTGAGCAATCATATTCTTAATAATCTGCCCAACCACTACGCTGTCGTAATATACGTCCCTAGTAGTTTGGAATTTTGCTGCACGTAGCCGCACTGCCAAGAAATGAATATCTTTTTCTGTAAAAGAAAGAGAAAATACCCGTTCAATTTCCCGGCAAATATCCTTCATTAAGAACACTTCACTTGCCAGCTCTTCCGTTTGGGCGCCGTCGTCTTCTAGATACATTTGCTTTTTCGTTCGCTGTATCATAATGCAAATATGAACAATGAGCCCTATATAATCGCTGTCAGCCAGCTTAGAATGATGCTGATTAATCGCTCGATGTACAATTCCGTCTACTTCTGCCAAATAATCTGGATAAAAATAATGCAAAATTGTTTCATCCGTATGCTGCTGATTTTCTGCTAAAAACAAGCACTCAATTAACTCCTCACTAAAGTGAACAAGAAAATAATTAGCTAATGCTTTCCGTTTATTGGCTTCAGTAGCTTGAACCTCTACTCCCACCCCTCTTTTTCGATGAAGGAGAACGTCAAATGTGGTTAACCACTCTGTTAATTCATCTAAATAAGCAGTTAGTGTAGTGATACTTACTTCTAAGTCTTTAGCCAGCGTTTGTAATTTAAATGAATCCCCTTCTTCTAGAAGAAGAATTAAAAGAATTAATTTTCTTTCCTGTGGAGACTGATCCGTCGTTTTAATCTTCATCAGCTCTTGAATAAGACGAAAAATTTGTTCATTTTTACCTTCAATCATTAGTCCTTCATCTTGTGTACGAATCAGCTTCAAATCAAATTTTTCAAGTATCGATTCAATTGCCTTCAAATCTCTGTGAACGGTTCTTACACTTACATTCAAAAAAGTAGCAAGTGTAAGGGCTGTATGTTTTCCTGCCGTTTTAATAATTAACTCAATGATTGATTTTTCTCTTGAAGTAATAAACAAGAACATCAACTCTTTTCTTATTTATAAACAAAGGATAAAAAGGCATCTCCATGCCTTTCTATCCCGTTAGTTACTTTGAATAATAGCCATTAATTCTTTAGCTGATTTGGCATGAACCATCTTTTCAATATTGTCCATATCAGAACACGTAATCGCGATACCAGATAAAATTTCTAAATGGGTGCCGTCTTTTCCGGCAATTCCAAAAATCAAACGAACTTTCTCACCATCAAAATCAACGCCTTCTGGCACTTGAATCACTGTAAAACCGGATCTTAAAACGTTCTTTTTCGCTTCTTCTGTCCCGTGCGGAATCGCTACGTCATTTCCCATATAAGTAGAAGTCATATTGTCGCGATCAATCATGGCTTCAACGTAGTTTTCTTCTACATATCCGCCTTTTACTAACACGCTCCCTGCAAATCGAATTGCTTCTTCCTTAGAAGAAAAGTGCTGATCCAAGAAAACGTTTTCTTCTTTTAATAAACCATCATTACTATCTGTATTATTTTCTGCAGATACTCTTTTTTCTTTTTCCGCTTTAGAAGTAGTATGATCATTTTTTAGTTGGTCAATTAGTTTGTCATATTCCGGACTAGATAGAAAATTATCAACCGAGATATGATACGCATCTGGAACTTTGTTTTGAGCTCTTGGCGTTAGCTCTTCCTGTGTAATAACGATTTGAGCATCACTTGGAATATTACTGATCGCTGTATTCGTTACCGAAATATTTAAATCTGCTTGTTTAACTTTCTTGCGAAGAAGAGAGGCGCCCATCGCACTCGATCCCATACCTGCGTCACAGGCAAAAACAATTTTCTGAACGCTTGCTGGTACTTCTCCTTGTTGTTTTGTAAAGCTTCCTGCTACAGAACTCTTCTTGCCTTTCATCTCTTGCATTTTGCGAGCTGCTTCATCCAAATCTTCTGTTTGCTTGCCCGTTTTTAAAATTAACGAACCTACAATAAACGATACGACGGCTGCAACGAGAACACCGGAGATATTTGCAACATAGCTGCCTGCATTACCTGGTGTAGCAGCTAAAATAGCCAAAATACTTCCTGGTGAAGCAACCGCTTGCAAGCCTCCGCCTAAAAGAACAAATGTAAATACGCCGCTCATTCCGCCTAAAATAGCCGCAATGATTAGAAGCGGACGCATTAAAACGTAAGGGAAGTAAATTTCGTGAATTCCGCCAATAAAATGAATGATGGCCGCTCCCGGCGCTGACTGTTTTGCTGTTCCTTTTCCAAAGAAGCAATACGCTAACAAAATTCCTAATCCCGGACCAGGATTTGTTTCTAATAACAATAGAATGGACTGTCCATTTGTTCGAATTTGTTCTGCTCCGATTGGAGATAAGATACCGTGATTAATAGCATTGTTTAAGAATAAAATTTTAGCAGGCTCAATTAGAATACTTGTAAGAGGAAGAAGGCCATGTGCAACCATCCAATCTACACCCACTACAAGCGCGCCTGTAAATCCGTCCACGGCTGGACTAACGCCTAAAAAGGCTAGAATTGCTAGAATTCCTCCAAGAATACCTGCTGAGAAGTTATTAATTAACATCTCGAATCCTGTTTTGACTTTACCTTCAATAAACTGATCAAACTTCTTGATGATGTAACCGCCAAGCGGTCCCATAATCATAGCGCCTAGAAACATCGGAATATCAGATCCAACGATGACGCCCATGGTCGCGATAGCACCTACAACGCCTCCACGCTGATCGTGTACAAGCTTTCCTCCTGTGTAGCCGATTAGCAGCGGAAGCAAATACTTGACCATTGGATCCACTAGTTTGGCAAGGCTTTCATTTGGAAAAAAGCCTGTTGGAACAAATAAAGCAGTAATAAGTCCCCATGCAATAAATGCTCCGATATTTGGCATAACCATTGAACTTAGAAAGTTCCCAAACTTTTGTACAGCTACTTTTATATTAGATTGAGCCATTTGCTCTCTTCCTTTCTCTACGTGATGATACTTTAATCGTAAGAGATTAAACGCTTTCATTCAATGAATAGGAAAACTAACTTTGTCGTACCACAGACAGACAAAGCTTTTAATTACATAAAAAAGCAGCTGAACTGTAAAAGTTCAGCTGCTTTCTAACTTAATATTTATCTAATTCACTTACAGGAGATTGAATAATAACCGGATTTTTCTCTGGATTTAACCATTTTAAAATAGAGACAACTTGTTCTTTAGAAGTAGCCGTACATCCTGCGGTATAATTTGTTCCTACATGGAAGAAGATTGCACTTCCCTTTCCTGGCGTTCTAGATTCATTATAATTAATGACAAACCCATAATCGTAAGCGGGGATGTCCATGTTCTCAGCGCTCGTCCAGCGGCCATTCGCCGGCTTTTGCTGCCACGTATTATATAGAGAGCTTTTTGAATCGTCTACCCACACATCATTTGCTGTAATCTTTCGATATGGAAGCTTAGTTCCAGGATTTGCATAGCGTCCGAATGCTGTGCCAATTGTATATTTCCCTGTCGGAGATTCCATATCTCCTTCCTTTTTCGATAAAGCGAATCCTTTTTGTCCAAGTACACCGTTCGCGGTTAAAACTTGCTTCCATTTTCCATCAACTTTTTCAAACGTTTGAATTTTAGCAGACTTCGTATCGTAGTTATCTGCTGTAACCAAGATGACTTGCTGAGCGTTACCTAACGTTTTAAAAGAATCCACTACGAGCTTTGGCGATGTTGTAGCTGAAGCCTGTACATAGTCACTGCTTACGTAGCCTGTGCGGCCGTTATAGTTAATTTTGTACCAGCTTCCGCTTTTGCTCACCACAGACAGCTTCTGACCTTTTGTCACACTTCCTATGGATGCATAATTGGTACCTGCTCCGCTTCTTACATTCAGCGTGCTTGCCGTTACTGTGTACGTTG
>NZ_JBYSWQ010000015.1:0-11409 GCF_058781295.1 Priestia sp. FW507-14D1A | reverse complement strand
ATTGGTACCTGCTCCGCTTCTTACATTCAGCGTGCTTGCCGTTACTGTGTACGTTGTGCTTTCTGCTGGTGGCGTTGTTGTTCCTGATGCTTGTACATAATCGCTGCTTACGTAGCCCGTGCGGCCGTTATAGTTAATTTTGTACCAGCTTCCGCTTTTGCTCACCACAGACAGCTTCTGACCTTTTTTCACACTTCCTATGGATGCATAATTGGTACCTGCTCCGCTTCTTACATTCAGCGTGCTTGCCGTTACTGTATAAGTTGTGCTTTCTGCTGGTGGAGTTGCTGTTCCTGATGCTTGTACATAATCGCTGCTTACATAGCCCGTGCGGCCGTTATAGTTAATTTTGTACCAGCTTCCACTTTTGCTCATAACAGATAGCGTTTGGCCTTTCACTACGCTGCCGATAATCCCGTAAGTCGTTCCCGCTCCGCTTCTCACATTTAGCTTGCTTGCCGTTACTTTATATGTAACCGTCGCTGCTGCATATGCCTTTTCTTGATTTCCCCCGATTGAGCCAAAGTCAGGCGTTACAGCCGTTGCAAGTGTAGCTGTTAACGCCATCCCCACCATTAATTTTTTCAACTGCTTTCCCTCCATTTATCTCTTATAAAATTCTACTATTTTCTATTCTTAATTCATTATCTTACCATATTCCAAACGAAGGGAAAGGGTCAATAGATGCTTTTCACACGGCCTATAAAAAAAGACAGACCTCCTTGATAGGTCTGTCTCTTTCACTATTATCCTAAATCAACGTTGTGATATACTTGCTGCACATCTTCTAAGTCTTCTAATGCATCAATCATTTTTTCAAACTGAGCTTGTGCATCTTCAGGAAGAGTGACATCATTTTGAGCAAGCATCGTTTGCTCAGCTACTGTAAATTCCGTAATACCAGCATCGTTGAACGCTTTTTGTACCGCATGGAATTGATCCGGATCAGCATAAACAATTACAGAATCTTCTTCCTCTAAAATGTCACGCACGTCTACATCTGCTTCCATTAACAGTTCTAGCGTCTCTTCTTCATCCTTACCTTCTACACCAATAACAGCTGTTGGATCAAACATGTACGCTACTGATCCGCTTACTCCCATATTACCGCCGTTTTTACCAAAAGCAGCACGCACGTCTGAAGCTGTTCTGTTTACGTTATTCGTAAGAGCATCTACGATAACCATTGAGCCATTTGGTCCAAAACCTTCGTAACGAAGATTATCGTAATTTTCTTCTGATCCGCCTTTTGCTTTTTCAATCGCACGGTCAATAATTGCTTTTGGCACATTGTATGTTTTCGCGCGTTCCAATACAACTTTTAACGCTTGGTTTGATTCTGGATCTGGCTCGCCTTGTTTCGCAGCCACATAAATCTCACGGCCAAACTTGGCATATATACGACTTGTATTAGCATCTTTTGACGCTTTCTTTTCTTTAATATTGTTCCACTTACGGCCCATATTGTTTCACTCTCTTTCAAAATTGAATCTAATAAAATAAATAGGCAATGATATATCCGTCTTTATTATACATCAATTCCCTCTTACCTTTCGAGTTTAATACTTAAAAAAGAAAAGCAATCTTTTGGTATATTTCATTAACTAAATAAATGAGAAAACCATTTGATAACCGGCTGAATGATTTTTGTATATACATTTTTAAGCGGTTTGTATATACATCTCATCCAAATCCACCGTAAAGGATAGTAGATCATATGAATTACGATCCACTTAACTCCTTTCCAGAAACAGAGGAATATACGCTGACAAAATGAAACCACAGGAATAACAATTTCATTGTAAAATGGCAGCACAACATATTTCCAGAAAAGATAACAAGGGTAACAAACTAGATACAACACAGGGTATAAAACGTACTTCCATATAAATCTAGTTATAGGCAAAAAACATCGTTTCCAAACGAAGAGAATAAAAGGATAGATGAGGACACTCCATAGCCAAGAAATAGGATAAACGAACAAGAAACGTATAATGTATCTCCAAATGAAATCAATGACAGGTTGAATAATTCTTGTTCCTATCCATATGAGGGGCTTAGCGATAAAATATATCCATAGCTTACACAAAATTTGAAATACAAAATAAAAGGGAAAATACAAGACAAAAAAGATGCCTCGCAACACGTACTTTATACTTTGAGCTACTCCACTAATACTTTTCACTTCCTTTTTTATAAGTGAGTTTCGTTCATTTACCTACTCTATTATATAAAATAAATTGAGCAAGCAAATATATTTTTTAGTTCAATGAGAATTATATACAAAAACACCCTTCTATAAATAGAAGGGTGTCTAGAACCTTATTATTCTACAGTAACTGATTTTGCTAAGTTACGTGGTTTATCTACATCGCAATCGCGGTGCAATGCAGCGTAGTAAGAGATTAATTGTAAAGGAATAACCGCTGCTAGTGGTGAAAGTGTTTCATGAACTTTCGGAATCACGTAGCGATCTTCTTCTGTTTCTAATCCTTTCATTGAAATGATACAAGGATTAGCTCCACGTGCTACTACTTCTTTTACGTTACCACGGATGCTTAAGTTTACATGTTCTTGTGTTGCTAATGCAATAATTGGCGTATTGTTTTCAATTAAAGCGATTGTTCCGTGCTTAAGCTCTCCTCCAGCAAATCCTTCTGCTTGGATGTAAGAGATTTCTTTTAGTTTTAACGCACCTTCTAAACCTACATAATAATCAACAGAACGTCCAATAAAGAATGCGTTGCGAGTTGTTGCTAAGAATTGAAGAGCAATGCTTTCCATTTCTTCTTTGTCGTCGCAAAGTACTTCCATTGTGTTTGCTACGATTGCTAACTCTTGAACTAAATCAAATTCTAATTCAATGCCGCGTGTTTTTGCTGTTACAGCCGCTAGAATTGACAGCACTGCTAATTGAGCTGTATAAGCTTTTGTTGATGCTACAGCAATTTCCGGACCTGCATGAAGTAATAACGTATAATCAGATTCACGAGATAATGTTGATCCCGGAACGTTTGTGATTGTTAACGCTTTGTAACCTAGTTCTTTAATTTGAACTAATACTGCACGGCTGTCAGCTGTTTCTCCACTTTGAGAGATAAAGATAAACAATGGCTTTTCAGATAAAAGCGGCATGTTATAAGAGAATTCACTTGCTACGTGCACTTCTACTGGAACCTTCGCCCACGTTTCAATGAATTGTTTACCTACTAGGCCTGCATGATAGCTTGTTCCACACGCTACGATATAGATGCGGTCTGCTTCATCCATCGCTCCTAAAATGTCTGCATCAATGTGCAGTTCATTGTTCTCATTTTGGTACTCTTGAATGATTTTACGAACAACTAAAGGCTGCTCATCAATTTCTTTTAACATATAGTGAGGGTACGTACCTTTTTCAATATCACTTGCATCAAGCTCTGCTGTATAAGGTGCTCTTTCTACCACTTCACCATCAAGCGTTTTAATTGTTACGCCTTCTTTTGTCACAATTACTGTTTCTTTATCCATTAATTCTACGTACTGATCTGTTACTTGAAGCATTGCCATAGCATCACTCGCTACAACGTTAAATCCTTCGCCAACACCTACAAGAAGCGGGCTTTTGTTTTTAGCTACGTAGATTGTGTTTTTATCTTCGTTATCAACAAGAGCTAGTGCATAAGAACCGTGAAGCAAGCTTACTGTCTTACGGAACGCTTCTTCTACATCTAAGCCTTCTGCTGCGATTTTTTCAATTAACTGAACGATTACTTCTGTATCCGTTTCGCTTTTGAACGTTACATCTTGTAAATATTCACGTTTCAAAATAGCATAGTTTTCAATTACACCGTTATGCACAAGTGTGAAGCGTCCAGATGTACTTTGATGCGGGTGAGCATTTTCTTGGCTTGGTACACCATGAGTTGCCCAACGCGTATGACCGATACCTGCTGGTGCTACAACACTGTGATCTACTGCCTGACGCAATTCTGCAATACGGCCTTTTTCTTTGAATACGTGTACGCCTTCATTGTTAACAACTGCAATACCCGCTGAGTCATAGCCACGATATTCTAACTTTTCAAGACCACGTAATAAAATTTCTTTCGAATCTTCTGTTCCAATATATCCTACAATTCCGCACATAGATAAAATCCTCCTTCATGTATGAAAAGAGAGTCTCTTTTCATCATCAATGATTATCATCTCAATGCTTTTGTCCAATAAGTCACCTCATTGTTTTTCACATCAAGTTTTCGGCCGTGATAATCAACAACCGGGAGGCATCCGCCGATACTTCGATAAACCTCCTCCTCGTCAACTAAGTCGTTTCCGTCCCTTTACTTAGTTCAGGCGCTTTGTATTCACTTTTAAAATAGATTGTTCACTCCTTTACATAAATTAAGAGACGAACAGATTTAATATTACAATAAGAAGTGAGAAAACGTCAATTATCTTCTTTACTATCTGTAAAAACAGCCTTTAGCATTAGATAATTTCCAAGAATTTTTCTCAACAATATAAAAATATGCATAAGCAGCTTGAAACGTCACCGCTTATGCATATAATTAATGAATTACTCTAAGCCCATTTCTTCTTTTACTACTTCTACGATACGCGTTACATAAGTTTCACATTCTTCTTGTGTTTGTGCTTCAACCATAACACGTACTAACGGCTCTGTTCCTGAAGGGCGTACAAGTACTCGGCCATTACCGTTCATTTCTTTTTCCACTTCTTCAATAACCACTTTTACCTTCTCGTTATCTGTAACATGATGCTTATCTGTTACTTTTACATTTACAAGAAGCTGAGGATATTTTTTCATTTCAGCTGCTAATTCTGATAAAGGCTTTTTCGTTGCTTGCATAATGTTTACAAGCTGAATAGCTGAAAGCATACCGTCACCTGTTGTGTTGTAATCTAAGAAAATAATATGACCTGACTGTTCTCCACCTAGGTTATATTGATTAGCTTTCATTTCTTCTACTACATAACGGTCTCCTACACCAGTTTGTGCACTTTCAATCCCGCTAGCTTCTAGTGCTTTATAGAAGCCTAAGTTACTCATAACGGTAGAAACAAGCGTGTTTTTCTTTAAACGTCCTTGTTCATATAAGTATTTTGCACAAATGAACATAATTTGATCACCGTCTACAATCTCACCTTTTTCATCGATTGCAATTAAACGATCTCCGTCTCCATCAAATGCTAATCCAACATCCGCTCCTTTTTCTTTTAAGAAGGTACTTAATGCTTCTGGATGTGTAGATCCTACACCGTCATTGATGTTTAATCCGTTTGGAGATGCCCCCATTGTAGAGATATCTGCATCTAAATCCGCAAATAAATGTGCTGCTAACGATGACGTTGCCCCGTGCGCACAGTCTAATGCCACATGAATACCTGAGAAGTCTTCATCAACCGTTTGTTTTAAGTATTGAAGATATTTTTGTCCACCTTCGAAGTAGTCATTTACCTGACCTAAGTCTCCCCCAACAGGTCTTGGTAATTGATCTGTTTCACTATCCATTAACGCTTCAATTTCATTCTCTTGGGAATCTGAAAGTTTAAATCCATCTGGACCAAAGAATTTAATTCCGTTATCTTGAACTGGGTTATGCGAAGCAGAGATCATGACTCCTGCTTGTGCGCCAAGTGCTTTTGTTAAATACGCTACCCCTGGAGTTGAAATAACACCTAGTCGCATAACTTCTGCTCCAATTGAAAGCAATCCTGCAACAAGCGCTCCTTCTAACATATGACCAGAAACGCGTGTATCGCGTCCGATTAATACTTTTGGTCGCTCTGAATCTTTTGTTAGAACGTAACCACCTAAGCGTCCAATTTTAAAAGCAAGCTCAGGAGTTAATTCACTATTGGCAACTCCTCGTACTCCGTCTGTTCCAAAATACTTACCCATTAATTTTCTCTCCTTCATGTCAAAACATTTAGTTTCCTGATGTATTATCTGTCTGTCCATCTACGGGTGTAGAATTTTCATCACTTTGATTACTACTGTCGTCACCAGTTTCTGTACTATCTGTTGGTGTATCTGTATTATCTTCAGGTGTATCAGTCTCTTCGCTTGGTTTATCAGTTGAATCACCTGAATTTCCCGTCCCAGGATTTGTTCCCGATCCTGATCCAGTTCCCGTGTCTGGCTTTGTTTCTTTATCGCTATCGCTCGTGCTTCCACTTGTTTCTTTATCTGTTTGCTCATCATTTGTCCCTGATTGTTTTTTCGCTGTTACACGAACTTTTGCCTGTTTAGTCGATAGAGTCGATGTAACAGAGTCGGGACTATTTATTATAATAGGAACCGTGTGCTCCCCGGCAGATAAATTCCCTACATTCGCTGACAAGGTAATGCCGCTTTTCGTTAACTTATCTAAATCAGATTTTGGTCCTTTTACATCCGCATCTACTGAAGTAGGAGAAAGCAGTTCATAAGTGTACTTTGAGGATTGACCAGTTAAAGAAACCGGTAAATTCTTAAATGACTTAGTCTCAGCTGCACTTGCATCCGTTTCTTCTGCGTCTTGCTCATCACCTTGTTTGTCTACTTCCACATGAACGGTAATTTGTTTAGGACTTACACTATCTATTCCGTCTGGAACAGGGACGTTCACCTTAATATCTTTAGATTTCGTAATACCGGTAACATCGACTGGAATATTATCAATTCTATCGATTTTTTCTAAAGAATCAGATGGACCGATAATTTTTACTGTATCTGTTTTAGGCTCTAGCTTCGTAATATTGACACCGTCGCCTGGCGTGCCTTCTTGAATCACATCGATCGGCACTTTTTTACTAATATTTCTCACTGGGATTGTTACATTGACCGTTTCTGGTTGAACTGTTACATTCAATTTATTTAAATTCTTGTCTAGTGCGACAACAGTTGCTTGTTTCGTGACTGTTTTTGAAGCATTATCTAAATCAATAATAGCTTTCACATAAGCAACTTGGTCTAATTGACTTGATGCGCCCGTTACCGTGACGGCTCTTGGACTAACGGTTGCTTCCCCTGCTTCATATCCATTCTTCACCTTGTTTTTATCGTAGCTTGCCTCTACTGAAAACTGCTTTGAATCGCGTTCTTCAATTGTTACGTTTACAATATCAGGCTTAACCACTACGTTTAAATTATCAGAGATATTTCGATACTGAACCTTGACTCTATGCTGTCCTAAGCTTAAATTATCAAGGTCAATATAAGCTTGATAATCTTTTTGTAGCTTTGTTTGAGCCAAAATATTTTTAGGACCTTCCAGTGTCATAATAACCGTATCCGGAACACCTCTTACAATTCTGTTCTTCTCATTGTAGGATACTTGAACCGGAACATCTGTTAATGTTTCTACTCCGGTGTTGGCAGAACTGCTTCGGTTCAGAAACTTATTTGATGAACTGGCACCATCATCTAAATTAACAGATAAATATAACATGAAGGCTAACAGCAACGCGATAATTTTCATAACCCACGATCGATTCATCAATTTATCCATTCTTCTTCAACCTCCATTGCCAACGAGTGGAAGAAGTTGCTTTAGAAGTTGTGACTAATTCTTTTTCGAGCATTTCTCTCAATGTATCAATTGTCAATTCACGATACAATTCACCATTTTTGGTAACGGAAATGCCTCCAGTTTCTTCAGATACAATAACAGTCACACTATCTGTTACTTCACTTATTCCTACAGCAGCACGATGGCGAGTACCTAATTCTTTTGAAATAAAAGGACTTTCAGATAAAGGTAAGTAACATGCTGCAGCGGCTACTTGATCCCGCTGTAAAATAACCGCTCCATCATGAAGTGGTGTATTCGGTATAAATAAGTTGATTAATAATTCAGAAGAAATATTAGAGTTGAGCGGTATACCTGTTTCGATATAGTCACCCATACCCGTCTCTCTTTCGATTGAGATCAATGCACCTATGCGTCTTTTAGCCATATAATGCGTTGCTTTTATAATCGCCTCAATCGTAACGGTACGTTCATCCTCTTCAGGCAAATTACTGCGTGAAAACAAACGTCCTCTCCCAAGCTGTTCAAGCGCTCGGCGCAGCTCCGGCTGGAAGATAATAATGATAGCTAAAAACCCATACGTTAACGCTTGGTCCATTAACCATTGCAGCGTATTTAGTCCAAGGAAGTTACTTATAAAGCGGACAACTAAAATCACCGTGATTCCTTTTAAAAGCTGTACTGCTTTTGTACCTCTTATGACCATAATTAATTTATATATGACGAACCATACCAGGAGAACATCAACAATTTTTCCTAAATATGAGAGGATTGGCAGGTCTCCAATAGGCATCTTCTCACTTCCTCTATATATGTAATAAAGATAACATAACCGTTTTATTATACCATAAAACAAAATTACACTGTAAATTACATCTTATTTTTAAATCCTTGTTCCTATATAATGTAGCCTTCTTTTTATATAAATAAAACCGTCCACTATTCCTCTCTAACAAGATAAGCGGACGGTTGTATGTTTCAACTATTAAAAGTCAACAGCTTGTTTGGCATGAGTTTTGACGTTATACCACACCCAGTCAAAAATCTTGTCTAACTCTTCAATATTGCCTGTCACTTCTCCTGCAGAAGCTAGGTACTTATCACCATGTATAACAGTAACATTTCCATCTACTTTTCCTTCAATTTTAATATCGCCATTTCTCACAGTAATATCACCTTTGACGGTCTCACCTTTTGGTACAACGACTGTTTTATCGTGAATGACCAAGTTCGGCTGCTTTGAAACAGAAAAGTCTTCATCCGTTTCCCAAGCTGAAAACACGGTGCCGGACATTAACAGCACAAATACAGCAGCTGCACTAAGAATCGGGTGGTTTGTAAACCATCTATTCATTCGAATTCGATTCTTCTCACGCGGTAACCCAGCCATAACACCTGCTGTAAAGTTCATAGGTAATTCTATATGAGAAGTGCTTTGCACAAATGCAATGGTTCTTTTTAACTGATGCATATGCTGCTGACAACCTTTGCATTGATGCAAATGCTCTTTTAATAATAGTTCATTTTCTTTTGTAATATCTCCATCCAAATGTTCATGAATGAGATTTACATACATTTTTGGACATTTCATTCTTAGTTCACTCCTTACAAGTGGCGAAGTCGATTTCTTAAAGCTTCACGTCCTCTGTGAATTCTAGTCTTTACCGTACCAAGCGGCAGGTCTAAAATATCGCTGATTTCTTTTAACGACAGCTCATCTATATATTTTAGGACAATGACAGTTCGATATTTCTCAGGTAGCTTTAATATTTCCGACTGAATGAATTCTTGCAATTCTACTTGCTCTAGTTCTTCCTCTGGTAAAGCCTGATCGGCAGCTATTTGAGAGTACATATTTAACCCGTCGGTCCCGGCTACTTCTGCATCTAAATAATAGTCTGGCTTTTTTTTACGAATTCGATCAATACAAAGATTTGTAGCAATTCGATATAACCAGGTGGAAAATTTTTTACTCGTGTCATAGCTATGAATATTTACATAGGCTCGAATAAACGCCTCTTGTGCAGCGTCTTGCGCTTCTTCCCGGTTTCCTAACATTCGATAACATAGATGAAAAAGTTTATCCTTGTGATATTCTACTATGTCAGCAAACGCATCCTGGTCACCTTTTTTTACTTTTTTTATTTTCCTTTTTAATAATAAATCCATGTAACGGTTACCTCCGCCCATTGCGGGATAGTATATATACGTGTACTTTATCATAAAGTTTCACTTATGCTTAATTATTTTAACAAAAATTTGTCAAATATGTTTAAAAAGATCGTACGTAGGTTATGTAATTAGTATAGATGAAAAGAAGAGGAGTGGAAAGCTTGACTCATACAAAAGAGAACCTTTTGAATCAAATTGAAGAATGCAGAAATAACATGGTCACCCTTGCAGCAGAAAACCCTTTATCATCACTAACAGTGGTAAGAGTAAGTTCAGAGTTAGATGGTTTATTAAATGAATATGAAAAGTTTTTCTCTATATAAAGAAGCTCTCGAATCCGAACTAAGAGCTTCTTTTTTTTACCTTCATATATGTTTGATGTACCTTTTGGTAGGTACTAATGTTTTATACTAATTTTTCTCCTAAAAGTGAGCCCATTAATGCAACAGCTACGGTAGCTGTTTTATTCCGTTCATCTAAAATAGGATTCACTTCCACAAACTCCGCAGAAGTGATTAGCTGAGATTCTGCCAACATCTCCATAGCTAAATGACTTTCTCTGTAGCTTATTCCACCGATAACTGGCGTTCCTACTCCAGGTGCATCATGTGGATCCAGTCCATCTAAATCGAGTGATAGATGAACCCCATCTGTTTTATCACGCAAATATAAAATTGTTTCTTCCATTACTTTTGTCATACCCATTCGATCTATCTCATGCATCGTATACACTTTAATTCCTTTTTCCTTTATTAGCTCTTTTTCTCCTTCATCTAAAGAACGTGCTCCGATAATCACAATATTTTCTGGCTTGACTTTAGGTGTATAACCGCCAATTCGAGTCAATGCGTCGTCTCCTATACCTATACTTGCCGCCAATGGCATACCGTGAATATTTCCTGAAGGAGACGTATCTGCTGTATTCAAATCTCCGTGTGCATCATACCAAATCACGCCCAAGTTTTGATAATGACGACTTACTCCTGCTAGTGTTCCGATAGCGATGCTGTGATCTCCCCCTAGCACTAAAGGAAACCTTTTATTTGTAATAACATCACTTACGGTCTGAGCAAGCCTCTCGCTAGCATCTGCTACAGCTTTTAAATTCTTTAAGTTTGTATTTTCATCACTATGTACTCGTTCAGCTAAGGCAATTTCAATATTCCCTTTATCTTCTACACTATAGCCAATATTCTCGATGCGTTCAATAACACCTGCATATCGTATCGCACTTGGCCCCATATCGACCCCACGGCGAGTTTGACCTAAATCCATTGGTACTCCAATAATTGAAAGCTTATTCATCATATGTCCCCCCATCACAAATGTTGCTACTCTCTTATTGTAACGGCTAAATGAGCGATGGCTCAACTCGACACTTTTTTGAATATATATACAATTCTAATTTGTAGAAACTGCACAAAAAAACCTTTAAGCAAATTGCTTAAAGGTTGTACGTTTATATGTATGGTGGAGCCTAGCGGGATCGAACCGCTGACCTCCTGCGTGCAAGGCAGGCGCTCTCCCAGCTGAGCTAAGGCCCCAAAATCTTTTTTATATAGAAATGGAGCGGAAGACGAGGTTCGAACTCGCGACCCCCACCTTGGCAAGGTGGTGTTCTACCACTGAACTACTTCCGCTTATTAAAATGAGCCATGAAGGACTCGAACCTTCGACCCTCTGATTAAAAGTCAGATGCTCTACCAACTGAGCTAATGGC
>NZ_JBYSWQ010000014.1:47563-50399 GCF_058781295.1 Priestia sp. FW507-14D1A | reverse complement strand
GGGGTACGTACGGTTCGGGGGGGAGTTCTCGGAAACCTAAGACCGAGAGGTCTTAAGGCGCCGGGTTCTTACCCTACAATATGCCGGCAATCGAGGGAATGTCCAACATTATCACGGTTTGTTTAGGACGAAACATACGTTTTAACTTAGTGATTCAAGCCTATGCACAACTAAAAAATAAATATGGAAATGATGCTGAAACGATTGAAGGAAACTGTGGGAATACGATTTATATTTTAAGCAATAACTATGAAACAGCAAAGACCATTTCACAAAAATTAGGGGACGGTACGATCAATTCTACCTCTCGAAGTGGGAAAGGGCTATCAACGGATAAAAGTAAAACAGAGGGAGTAGATGGAAAGCCTTTATTAACACCCAATGAATTAATGGAACTTAAAGAAGGAGAAAGTGTGGTTGTGCGTGTGGTAAAACGTCAAGATAAAGCACGTCAGAGAATTAAAGCACATCCAATTTATAACACTGGAAAAACAGCGTTGAAATACCGTTGGGAATACCTCGGAGAGGACTTTAATACGGATCGTTCGATTCTAGATATTGATATTTCGTCTTTACATGAACAAGTCAATCCAAGATCCTTAGTCATTCATAATTTCTTTCCGTTTCAATCACAAGCTCCATCAGTGGAAATTGAAGAGGAACTAACCGACGATCCATTTACTTCTCTAACGTATGAGAACTACAAAACTAAGACAGTCAAAGAGTTCTTCGGTGGAGATAAGAACGTTTCTACTGCTCTAAAAGTACACTTACCAAAAGCAATGAATAAAACGGTGGAAGAGATTGAAAAACAGTCCATGAGTGAGTTTGAAGAGGAATTAAATATGCTAGGAGTTAGTGACCAACTAAGTAAAAATGTCCACCAACTTCTTCAAACAAAAATAAATACCATTATTAGAAATTTGAAACATGAGATGGAAGAACAAGAAGCTTAATACCAAAAGGGGGAGAAAGAATGACAAGTATTTCAAAGGAATTAGAGCGTATTTTAGAGGACTATATACCGATTGTGAAAGAAGGACATCAAGTGTTAATTGGCTTACTAGATGGCACTATACACTTGGAAAAAGGACAGGAAGGAGAAGCACCTGTACAAATTCGTGTTTCTCCTCTGGATGAACGATTAGAAATAACGGTTGATACGTTATTTCAAGGCATGTAATACGTGCATAAGGAGATGAGCAGATGAAGGATGAAGAAATTCTTGAAAAGCTACATGAGTTCTCAGAGTACTTAGATGTTGGAAATATCCTCACTTATTTATTACGGAAATTGGGGTGGGGATGTATTCAAGTTCTTTCATTTCTAGTGGATGGACTAGAAGGGATTACAGACAGTGTATTAGGGATTAAATCGTTTTTTAATTCTCCTGATATTCAAGACTTTATTACGAAGATTCAACCCTTTTTATATGTGTTACTGGCTTTTTCCTTTCTGTATATCGGCTACATGTTGATTATTCAGAAGAAAGTCAATCGTGAACAAATTATGATTAACATATTTATCTCAATGGCAGTCTTACTTTTATTAAATACAAGTATGTTAAAAGCTGATAAGTTCACCGATCAAGCCATTGAAGCCGTGGATTTAAATGAAAAAGGTACGGTAAGTGAAAAGATTATTAAAAGTAATTTAACGGATGTCGCACAATTTGACCTTACCAAGTGGAAGAGTCCAGAATTGAAAGAACCAAATAAAGTACCACAAAAAAATATTATGATGATTGATATTACCGAAAAAATTGATGATAAGTTTAAGGTAAATAAAAAAGATACTTTATCGGATGAGGGCCAAAAAATACTTACAAATAAAGCAGCTCTTACACCAGATGGAAAAGAGGGGTTAGTTGAATTAGATAATGGATGGTTTGATTTCTTTCCGGAACTCTATTACCGATGGTCATGGAACTTCTGGACGATTGCCATTTCCCTTTTTGTGATAGGGATGACGTTGTTATTTACGTCTATTAAGTTAGCAAAACTATGTTACGAGCTAGGATTCAATGCAATTTTAGCCCAATTAGTTGCGCCTGCTGATGTAGCAGATGGACAGAAGTTAAAAGCTGTTCTAAAAAATATCCTGAATACATTTCTAGTGACAATTATGATCTTTATATCCATGAAGGTCTATTTAATGGGAACGGTCTTTATTAGCGATAAGCTAGAAGGTATTCCATATCTTATCGCATTGATTGCCTTTAGTATTGCCGTTGTAGATGGCCCGATCATGTGTGAACGTCTTTTTGGCATTGACGCAGGCTTGAAAAGTGGTTGGGGCGCTCTGGCAGGAGGTTTTGCGATGGCAAAAGGACTTGAAAGTGGCATCAATATGATGGGAAGAACAGCAAAAGGAGGAGCCAACCTTGCCAAAGGGATTGGTGGTGTAGGAAAAGGTCTTGGTAGTGGTGCTCTTCAGACAGCAGCAGGAGTTGGAGGTCTTGGAAAAGGGTTAGCTACACAAGGAAATAAAGAAAAACAGCCAGCTCTGCATGAAGAAATGAAAAAGGCAGGAATGCCAGGTGAAAAAGGAAACGCTGCTTCTAAAGGTCAAAATGCAGGTAATGAGCAAAAGGACCGACAACAAGGGTTATCTTCTACTGAAAAACAAGAAGGAGGTAAAAATGGTGAAGGGAATGCTTCAGAAGGAAAAGGAGCAGGTCAAGGCAGCTCTTTACAAGATGAGATGCAAGCAGCAGGTGTTTCCAATGATAGTCAGGGGTCAACTTCCTCTGTAGAAGGTGGAAATACATCTCTACATGATGAAATGCAAGCTTCTGGTTACGCTGAAGGTACCGGATCTTCTGTAGAAGGTGGAA
>NZ_JBYSWQ010000014.1:47325-47463 GCF_058781295.1 Priestia sp. FW507-14D1A | reverse complement strand
GTAGGGAAAGCAAGTGCTCCTCTTCATGGTGAAATGCAAGCCTCTGGTCAGAGTGGAAGCACAAATGGAGGCAGCTCTTCTGTAGGAAAGGCAAGTGCTCCTCTTCATGAAGAAATCCAAACTTCCGGTTACGGCGGA
>NZ_JBYSWQ010000014.1:0-47225 GCF_058781295.1 Priestia sp. FW507-14D1A | reverse complement strand
AGTACAAGTGAAGGCGGATCTTCTGTAGGAAAGGCAAGTGCTCCTCTTCATGAAGAAATTCAAACTTCCGGTTACGGCGGAAGTACAAGTGAAGGCGGATCTTCTGTAGGAAAGGCAAGTGCTCCTCTTCATGAAGAAATTCAAACTTCCGGTTACGGTGGAAGTACAAGCGAAGGCGGATCTTCTGTAGGAAGTATGAGTACACCTGTTCATGAGGAAATTCAAGCTTCCGGTTACGGCGAAAGTACAAGTGAAGGTGGCTCTTCTGTAGAAAACGTAAGCTATCCTACACCAACAAGAGAACCTTCTACTTCCATGCCGACAGGGATGGATCAAGCACAAGCACAAGTGGCAGCTACACAGGAACCTCGTCAAGTAAAACAACCAATTGAACAAGACACAGTTCCTGCTTCAACAGAAGACATTCCAATGCCACATCAACATCGAACAGAAACACGTAATATTGCACAAGTGGTACGGGATAATGTCAAAGAGAGCGTAGGAAAGGTAAGAGAACGTATTGATAACTCACAGACGATTCATAAAACAAAACGTTCTTATCAGATTGGACGAAATACAGGACGAGATTTACGAAACCTTGGATCAAAGAAGCGAAATAAACCAGAAGAGAAGTAACAAGCGTTACTTCTCTTTTTTATGGAAAGGAGAAGAGTCATGGCAAACTATAACATTCCGAAAGAAATCTCTACGGAATTAAAGATTAATAAATCTCTTTATCTCTTTGATTTGCTGTTTATTATTGGCTTACTGATGGTCACGATGATGTTACGTTTTTTTATTCATCCAACGCTTCAAATTCCCTTTTATATCTTCATGGGCGTATTTGGTCTATTGATGATTGTTAGACCAAGTACGAACCCTAAAAAACGGATGTATAAGGCGTTATTGCTTACATTGGTACGAAAGAAGAGCACGTATTGTGCCATAGATCGGGATCAAGAATAAAGGAGGGTATGATTGATGGCATTATTTAATGAAAGAATCCTAGAAAAAGAGAAACCTATTTTAAAAGAAAAAAAGGCAAGTACCTCCCTTCTCTTTGATGAAAAGGAACTGGATAAACAGATTGCTCGTACAAAGAAAAAGAATCCTTTTTCTCTGTTACAACTTCCAAAGGCTGAAAAGGAAAAAAAGAAAGAGAAGCTACCGGAGGTAAAGAAAAGTGTAGCTGATATTATTCCTATCATCGATCAAACGGATAGTGGGTTATTTCAACTAAAGGATGAGGGAGGCTTTTTTGGGATCTGGCAACTTCAGAGTACAGATATCAATGCCATGCATGACCAAGAGGCAGGGCGCAACATCTATACATTGGCGAAAACATATCAGGGCGACAAAGATCCGTTTAAAATTATCTCATTAAACTTGCCTGTTTCCACACAAAAGCAACAACAGTATCTTGAGAAAAAAATTCGAGAGGCTAACAATGCGTTATCGCTTCGATTCTTACGAAAAAAGTTAAAAGAACTTCAATATTTAGAATGGGGGCGAACCAATCGAGAATACTTTCTTTTCCTATATGGACCGACTGAACTGGCTGTAAAAGAACGAAAAGACCAATTTATGCGAGATATTCAACTGGCTATCCCTCTGTTACCTGTTTCGGATGAAAAACAGATTAACCTTCTTTACAAACTCTACAATCAAAACGCCAAGCTTGGTAATAAACAATAAGAAAGGATGATAAAACCATGATAACTTTACCTTTTGGTAAAAAAGAGAAAACACCTCAAGAGATCAAGCAGAAAAAAGGATACAATCCTCATTTTGTGGCACAGATTCAACCACAAGGGGGCGTGAGCTTTAAAGAAAACCTCGTTCGAAACGGAGATGGATATTCGACTTGCATTCATATTTATGAGTACCCAACGAACGTGAATGATTTTTGGCTGGAACCGATCATGAATATGCCCAATGCCATTACTACCTTAGATGTGGTAAGCGATGAGCGAAAACAAGTCGTAGAAGCCATCAATAAAAATATGTCGGAACAAAATGCACGGCATGTAAATGCCAAAGAAAACATTGATCGTATGGATGCCCAAGAACAGTATTTAGATATGAAAGAGCTATACCGTCAAGTCACAAATGGTGAAGTGATTAAACGAATACACCTTCGCATTTATATTGCAGAAAAAACGATTCCTGACTTAGAAAAGCGATTAAAAGAAGTCATTCATCATCTGGAAACGCATAACTTCAGAGGATCCATTTTCTTAAATGAACAAGAGTATGAGTGGGAATCGTTAGTGACGCATTTTGACATACAGAAGAAATACCCTAATAAGCGAAAAGGAAAGGAAATCCCCGCATTAGCACTAGCTGGAGGGTTTCCTTTTCATTTTACACACCTAGATGATCCATACGGCACGTATCAAGGGACAACTCGTACAGGTGGCAGCGTCATTTTTGATTTGTTTCATAAAGATCAACAACGAAAAAGTTATAATGCGGTGTTGATGGGTTTAATGGGCGCAGGTAAGTCCACGTTTTTAAAAAAAGTCACCACAGATAATGCCATTAAAGGCTATAAAATTCGAGGGTTCGATATTGTAGGAGAGTTTGAAAGTCTCGTCAGAGAATTAGGAGGAAAACAGATTGCCCTAGATGGATCGGAAGGGCAAATTAATCCTTTACAGGTATTTAAAACACATGAGCATGAGATTAATAGCTTTACGCAGCATTTATCTAAACTAACCGTTTTTTATCGCTTTATTGCACCAGAAGCAAAAGATGATGAATTAAAAGAGTATGAAAAGCTCCTTCGTAAACTCTATATTCAAAAGCAGTTATGGAACGATGAAAAAGGCGCAAGTAATCACATTACAGGGCTTTCACCAGAAGCCTATCCAACGTTTAGTGAGTTTCTACACCTCATTCGAAAAGAGTTATATACCGATGAGAAAACAAGAGAACACCATCCGAACTTAGGAGAGTATCGAAAACGTAGACTTGAGCTCATCGAGCTGAATATTGAAAACTTGGTTGAAACATACGCTCATTTGTTTGATGGGATTTCAACCATTGAAGATTTTAACGACGAGCAAGTCGTATTTTTCTCCATCCGTCATTTATCGAAATTAAAAGATGAAATTGCACAAGCACAGCTTTTCAACGTCATGAGTTTATTATGGGATGGTATGCTGCAGAATGGTGAACCACAATTGGCAGCCTATACAAAAGGGACATTATCCTTTGAAGATGCCATTCGTTATTTGATTGTCATCGACGAGGCGCACCACATTGTGAACACGAAAAAGGGCAATGAACATGCCTTAGATTTCCTAACAGAGTTTAGTCGAGAAGCACGTAAATACTTTGCAGGCTTGATTTATGCGAGTCATTTAATCAGTGACTTTGTGCCAGATGGATCGGAACAAACAGCGATTGAAAAAATTAAAAAGCTTTTTGATTTAACGCAATATAAATTCATCATGCAGCAAGATGATAACAACTTAGATACGATTCAACGAGTGTTTAAAACAGGGATTACGGACAGCGAATTGACTGAAATTCCGAAGCTACCAATTGGGGATGTGCTGCTTTGTATTAAGTCCGTAAAAAACATTTTGTTTCATATTGAAATCGATGAGGAAGAAAAAGTGCTGTACGGTGGAGGTGCATAAGTCTTGCATATCGTTTTACAGCTCATTCCCAAAAAATATTTGATTGGAGGCACGTTGATCCTGTTAGGATTATCGGGCCTCTTAATCATGAGTACGATTGTAGCCATTACTGGTGAATTTGAAAAAGACAGTCAACAAAGTGAGGTAACAGAGATTGAAGGCGGAGGCATTGGCGTAGGAACGGCTAATGTGTCACCAGAAGTCATGAAGTATCAACCCTTGCTTGAAAAATACGCACAAAAACATGGGTTAGATGCCTCGTATGTGCCGATTATGATGGCACTTATGATGCAAGAAAGTGGAGGACGAGGCAATGATCCCATGCAAAGCAGTGAGTCATTTTGTGGCTCGGTTGGATGTATTTCTAGTCCTGAATTATCGATCGATAAAGGAGTTTTACATTTTAAAAGTGTCCTAGAAAAAGCGCATTATGATTTGAAGCTTTGCCTTCAGTCCTACAATTTTGGCGGTGGATTTATCAATTATGTCATGAAAAATGGAGGGAAATATACACCAGAGTTAGCGATTTCTTTTTCACAATCGCAATATCAAAAAGTAAAACATACTGGTATTTATCACTGTGTCCGTCCCGAAATGGTACCCTATCAAGCTTGCTATGGCGATGCCAAGTATGTTGATGCCGTGCTGAAATATTACACCGGAACGATTACAGCTGATGGAAAACCAGCAGCTCCTGCAAGTGGTGGAAGTGGCGGTAAATCGGGTGTGAAAGTGATTGATGCAGGCAAAACGTTGATTGGTAAAACACGCTATGTCTTTGGGGGTGGACGCTCTCAATCTGATATTAACGCAGGACGTTTTGATTGTTCAAGTTTTGTCAGATGGGCATTCGAACAGGTAGGAATGAATGTTGGTCCAATGTCGGGCGTAACAACCGATACACTCAAAACACAAGGGCAAGCAATTAATCCAAAAGACATGAAGCCTGGGGATGTGGTGTTTTTTGATACCTATAAGATAGACGGTCACGTTGGGATAGTGCGCCCTTAAGGGCTCGAAAGGATTCTACCCTAGCAAGGTAGTAGGCAAAGAACACAAATAGTCTATCGTCACCTAACTTATCCGGATGGGAAACCAATGGGGAGTGTAGCATGTTAGGAAAGCTATAAGTTACCAAGTTGCCATGGTAAGACTGAATAGCAAGACGAAATGTTGTAAATAAGGATGAAAGCTAAACTGCTTGAATGACAGCCCGAGCGAGTATAACGTGGCTTACGACGAAAGGTAACTAGAAGACGTCGTATAACTCTAAGGAAAGACTAATATATGCCGAGTCTTTGCGAGTGTTTTAAGAGTTACGCAGCCCTAATGAAGGGAAAAGGACGAACGTCACATCCGACATTATAACAAGCTATCCTTAGAGTGCTAAAAGGGGATTACCTAAGTTGAAATGCCCAATGAAAAAGGCTATTGAGGATGATACCAAGTGGTAAAAAGCGAGGTATGTGGCTCATGAAAATTCAATAAGGTAACGGAGTTTCCATAGTAGTCAGAGATGGGGAAAGCCTATTACGAGGCGAAGGGAAACAGCTTAATCGTTTAATACAACATATGGAGGGAGCGTGAGGCTTCTTGAGAAGTCCAAATAACGTATTAAACAGTCTAGCTTCCAAATCTAATGATTCCACCTATAAGTTTAAGCGTCTCTATAGGAACTTATATAACCCCGAGTTTTACTATATTGCATATCAAAAGATGTATGCAAAAGAAGGAAATATGACTCAAGGGACAGATGGAAAAACTATAGATGGAATGAGTATCAAACGCATAGACAATCTCATTGAAGCGTTAAAGACTGAATCTTATCAACCCAAACCAGTTAGAAGAGTATATATCCCGAAGAAGAACGGGAATCGTAGACCACTAGGTATCCCTTCAATAGAAGACAAATTAATACAAGAAATAATTAGAATGATACTTGAGTCTATATATGAAGGCACATTCTCTAAATTTTCGCATGGCTTCAGACCTCAAAAAAGCTGTCATACAGCGTTGATGCAAATCAAAACACATTTCGATGGTGCAAGATGGTTTGTAGAAGGTGACATTGAAAGTTTTTTTGATAATATCAACCATCATAAGCTTATACAGATACTCAGGAAAAGAATTCATGACGAAAAATTTATCAATTTAATTTGGAAATTTCTTCGAGCAGGATACTTGGAAAATTGGGAATATCATAAAACGTATAGTGGCACACCGCAAGGTGGAATTATTAGTCCTATCCTAGCAAATGTTTATCTTAATGAGTTTGATAAATATGTAGAACAACTCGTACTGAAATTTAACAAGGGTACTAAAAGAAAGCCGAGTTCTGAATACAAAAGAATCTGTAACAAAATAGGTAGAATAAGAAACATTTTGCGAAATGACGAACTTAGTACAGATAAACAAAGGGATATCATTCTGATGATTAAAGAGCTGAGAGAGGAACGGAGTAAGATACCTGTTGTAAAACCCAATGACGAAGACTTTAAAAGAATGTACTACACAAGGTATGCAGATGACTTCTTGATAGGAATGATTGGGAGTAAGCAAGAGGCACAACAAGTAAAACAAAAACTAACTAAATTTCTTAAGGAAGAACTTCAATTAAATCTCTCACAAGAAAAGACACTAATTACGCACTCGAGTAAACCAGCTCAATTCTTAGGATATGACGTGATGGTATCGCGAAATCAAGATCGGAAAATGTGTAAGGACGGACGGATGAGAAGGTCTAAATCTTACACATGCACACTATACGTACCACATAAAAAATGGGTTGATAAGTTAAAAGATTTAAGGGTCTTAAAAATAACGCCAGATGGCACTTGGAAACCAGTTCACAGAACCAGTCTCATAGATCTAGACGATTTAGAGATTCTCCGAATCTATAACGCCCAAATTAGAGGAATGTACAATTACTACAGGTTAGCTAAGAATGTAAGTGTGCTTAATAAGTTTTACTACCATATGAAATATAGCATGTATAAAACGTTCGCTAACAAATATAAAACAACCATAAAGAAAATCACTAGGAAATACTGTGAAAATGGAGTATTTACAGTGACCTATTCCACAAAAAAAGGTCTACAGAAATGTACTCTATACTCAGACGGCTTCACCTGCAATCCATCTGTAAAAGACAATTCGACCACCGATTTATTAGTGAACGAGCAGAAGAATAAAGGTGAAACAAGTCTAATAGATAGGCTTAAAGCGACAACATGCGAGTGGTGTGGTAAAACAAATTCTCCCCTTGAAATGCATCATGTTAGAAAAATCAAAGATTTAAAAGGGAAAGCAAAGTGGGAAAAGTGGATGATTGGAAGACAAAGAAAAACTGTAGCACTGTGTCTAAAGTGTCATCGAGACCTGCACAATGGAAAGCTAGACTAAGGTTAAGTGGAGAGCCGTATACACCGAGAGGTGTACGTACGGTTCGGAGGGAAGTTCTTGGAAACCTATCATAGTAATATGAAAAGGCGCTGGGTTCTTACCTTACTACGTTGGCAATAATCAGTTTTTAGGCTGCCAAGGAAAAACAGGTGTAGCCATCGCAAGTATGGCAAAAGGAACGTATTTTGGTGAACGATTCAATGGAAGAGTAAAACGATTTTAAAAGGAGAAAAGGCGATGAAAAATAAAGCAGCACTACTATTTGGAGCGCTTGCCGTTGTGGTGGCAGGCGTAACCATTTTCAACATTTACCTGAACCACAATATCTCCAACACAACAGCTTCGAAACAAATTCAAGTCACGAATGAAAGCTTACAAGAAGAAAATAAAGAGTTAAAAAAACAACTACGTGAAGTTCGCCCTTCTGCCCAAGAACAACAAAAACGAGATTACTTGAATACGGTTCATCAATTCATCGATGTGTCTTATCATCGTGAAAAAGAAGGATTTGAGGAACGAAAGAAGGTTGCAAAATCCATCATGGACAAAGAGCTTTATGAGCAATTTTATCCTTCTGAAAAGTTCGTATATGGAGATAGTTACACTTCAGTTCCAAACGATGTACAGCTTTATGTACAACAATATGATGGAGGGCAAGAAGAGGTCGAAGTCATTGCTGAATTTACGAATCATCTTGTCATAAAAGATGAGAATGTCGACGATCAAACGCATGACATTATTAAAGTTTCTCTACGGAAAGAAGAGAATAAATGGGTGGTTTATAGTATCGAAGAATTGAAAACAGAAATCATGAAATGAGGTGGAGCAGATGGCATTGAAGAAGCAATTTGAAGATTATCGATTTAATTTAAATCGCAATCGGTCATGGAAGTATACAGCCGTGTTGATCTTTTTCTTTATCGGTTTTTTATCCTTACTGACATCAAAATTCTATTTAAAAACGGAAGATCCTTTGTATCATACCAAAACCTATGAGGCAGTTTCTTCTAACATAACAGGAACCGTCACGATTGAAAATCGTGTGTATCATCCGGCTAATGGCTCACTGGATATGGTGATCAAAATGGATCAAACAGATGAAGAGGAAGTAAGCTTTGTTGCACAAGAAAAAGCGAATCCAAACATCAAATTACCTGTTCATTTATTGTATGAAGATGATGGCTATTATGTGGTGAGAATCAGTGATCTATCTCCAAATTGGGAAGCACTTGCCTTTGATCTGTATCAAGAAAATGAAGAAAAAGAAACGGTAAATGTGGATGATGTAACGAGTGATTCAGAAACAGATTCAACAGAGGAAATAGACGCTCATGCGTTAATTACGACACTCTATTCTGACCAACGAAAAACAAAAAGTGAAGCAGGAAAAGGAACAAAAACTAAACAAGAATATGCGCTTTTGGTCAATGATTTAGAGAAACAGCTTGTCAAAAAGAAAATGAAAAACTATGAAAAAGCCATCACAGTAGAAGCCAAACATAAACGTCAAACGCAACAAGAAATGAACGAGTTACAACGTGATATGAAGTACCAAGTACAGGAGGAAAAAGCCGATACAGAATCAAAAATTGCGATAAAAAAGGATGCCATTCAATCGAGTGATGCAAGCATTCAGCTCTATAAAGATGAACAAAAAAGTTTACAAGAAAAGCTTCAAAAATTGAGTGAAAAGCAACAAGATTTAGCCATGAAGTGAAAAAACACATGTTAACAGTAGGTCAACATGTGTTTTTTTGAGGTTCACAGTAGGTTCACATCACTGATTTTTTATGTTAACAGTAGGTTCACTTGGCAGGGTTTAGGTCAACAGTAGGTTCACATTCAACAGGTTTTCTTGTACCCACGGTTTCGCTAGGCTCTGCCTAGCCCCACACCTATGGTGGGGGCAAAAAACCCTTATGCTCTTCTCTCTTTTTAAGGGGAAGAGCACTACTACAAAAGAGAGGTCGGATAAAATGGAAATTAAAATTCGATATGTTGATCCAGTTGCACTTAAAAAAATTGATAAAATCGCAAAAGAAAAAAAGATTTCTCGGCAAGAATTTTTAAAAGGTCAGATTGAAACACTGGCAGTTTTTCAAGAACAAAAAGATCGTGAAGCAGAGCTAGAACGTCTCATTGATCGGAATATAAAGATGATGGAAAGGTGTGCAGTTGCAATTGAAACAATCAATGGATTTATTGAAGATATGATGGGAGAAGGTGAGGAATGAGTACATCTCCTGTTATTCCAGGCGTAGTGTTGAAAACAAAATTTGTTACATCTGATAAGAAAGCTTTTCAAGATTATGTCGATTATGTAGATCGTGATGATGCGAAAAAAGAACAGCATACACATGAGAAACTGTTTACTCTTTATCAAGATTATATGGATAACCCTGATAAGACATCTTCGTTGTTTACCGAACAGTCAAATCAATTGAATGACGAGGAGAAAAAACAATTAAAAAAGGTGTTTGAAAAAGCACAGAAAAATAACAGTATTATGTGGCAAGATGTCATTACATTTCATAACCCGTGGCTCCAAGAAAATGGTTTATATGATGCTGATACTCATACAGTGGATGAGAAAAAATTAATGGATATTACCCGTGAGTCTATGAAGGAAATGCTTAAAAGGGAAAGGCTAAATGAGTCGGCTGTTTGGTCAGCTGCCATTCACTACAATACAGGAAACATTCATATTCATATTGCGACAGTAGAACCACAACCTACTCGTGAACGAGGCAAAAGAAAGCCTAAAACATTGGATGCGATGAAATCAACAGTCGTGAATCAAATTTTAAATCGAGGTGAGCAGCACCAAAAAATAAATGAGTTAATTCGAAAGGATATGGTCGGGAAAAAGAAACAGGATTCTTCATTAAGGTGGAAGAATCGTGACATTCAACCATTGTTTCTACAAATCTATAATCATCTTCCAGAAGATAAAAGGCAGTGGCAATATAGTTACCGAACATTAAAACCAATGAAGCCATTTATTGATGTGTTGAGTCAAAAATATATTGAAAAGTATCATCGCAATGAGTATCAACAATTACTTGGAAAATTAGATAAAGAAGTAGAGGAATTAAAGAAAGCATATGGAGAAGGAAAGGTTGATGAGAAACGATACAAGAACTACAAGCAAACAAAAATAGATGATCTCTATAAGCGAATGGGAAATGCTTTTTTAAAAGAAATGAAGGATTACGATAAGCAGCAGCAACAGATTAAAAGAATGATAGAAAGCCGAAAACAATCAAAACGTCCTGCAAATTTCAATCAACATGTCTCCATGCACTTTGCGTTAAAAAAGATGGAAAGAGCGTTTAAATCAGAATATGACAGTTGGAAGAACCAAAAACATTATGAGCAATTGCAAAAAGATATTGAACATAATGGAGAAGCTGAAAGGGGTTATGAATGATGGAGAAACATCGACGTACCATTTCATTAGATACGAAAACAGATGAATATATTCAAGCCTATATGGAAGAACATCACTTTCGTTTTCCTGGGGAAGCCATTATGGATATTTGCCAAAAGTATCAAGAAACCAAGGAAAAGGAATGGTCATTACAATATATTTCGGAAGTGGTCAGCAATAACTTACATCAGGTTTTAAAAGATGAATTAACAAGAATTCGTCTTGGGGCAAATAGTGCTGATAAAAACACACAAATTTTAATTGAATATATGAACGGTCTTTTCTTCCATCACGGTTTTGATGGATTAATGACAACCGATTTACAAGAGTTAGATAGCACAAAGGTTGCGAAGGAAGCTGTTGAGAAGCGTATTGCAAATCAACGTCAAAAACGGATTGATTGGGAAGAGTCCAAAGGGAAACAACCATCTTAATGATGGATTTATATAAAGGTAGTTTTAAACATGTAGAGGAGGAATCAAATATGTTTTTTAACAAAGATTTAGTGTTAGCTTCGATTAAAGCTGTAGGAGAGGATCATGCTATTGTACAGTATCAAGACAAAGAAGTAGAGGTGAATTTAAGTCCAGAAGAAGCGAAGGAGTTTCATCAATATGTGGTGCATCAGGAAAATATGTTGGTGCCAATGAATATTAAAACACAGAAGCTTTTTGTGGATTTAGAGGAGCCTTGGTATGAACAAGAATTAGAAGAGCTCAAGGGGATCTCCTATCGAGAAGAGGAGGGAGAAGATGAGTAAAGCCTATACAAAGAAATCAGCCGAAGATAAGCGTAAAGAGGTGGAGGAGCTAACTAAAGGGATGGAGAAAAAGGTGGAGCAACATTTTCATTCTGCCGAAGAATTAAAAGACTACTTATCTTTTATGGGTAAGTTTTATCAATACTCCATGTCGAACACAGCTCTTATTCAAGAACAGTTCTTTGGTGCTCAAGCTGTTGGATCATTTAAGTTTTGGAAGGATAAAGGGTTCTCTGCCAATAAAGGGGAAAAGGGTATTAAAATTCTAGTTCCAAATAAAACGGTTCCCAAATTTAAAGATGAAAATGGGAAGTTAAAGTCTATTAATAAAGCTACTCCTCAAGAAAAAAAGCTCATTCAAGAGGGGAAAAAAGAAGTTACTCAAGGCCGACTGTACTTTTCAGTCGGCCATGTTTTTGAGATTTCACAAACAAATGCAAAAGCAAGTGATTTACCTAAGATTTTCCCGAATCGTTGGTTAGAAGGCAACGTGGAGGACTACAAGGCACTTTATAAAGGGATGGAAGCCATTGCCGAAAAGAATGGTATTTCTATTATTCAACCAAAAGAGGAGCTTGGCGCTGCAAAAGGAGTTTCATATACATTAACAAAAGAAGTTGCGTTAAATCCTCGTAACTCTGAGCGTCAAAATGTAAAAACTTTGGTGCATGAGTTAGCTCATGCGAAACTTCATACCAAAGAGACACATCTAAACTATACAGCTGCCGAAAAAGAGTTTCAGGCAGAAATGACAGCCTATACGGTTTCCTCTTATTTTGGAATTAACACCAGTTCTTATTCGTTGGATTACTTGTCACATTGGACGAAAGGAAAGAGCTTTGAAGATAAAACGAAGCTTTTAAAAGAAGTACATGAAACGTCTGTTGGCTTTATTGAAACAATCGAAGAAACGTTGGTAAAAGAACGAGAAAAAAATCAATCACCAGAAAAAAGCGATGAAAAACAGCAGCAATCAGATCCTCTTTCTTCTGAAAATGTACAAGAGAAAATGAAAGAAGGATATGAAGATTATAAACAAAAGCAGCAACAGGAATCGGCACAAAATGTAGATAGTATTTTAGATCGTGTCACAGCTGAAGAGAAATATTATTCAACCAAAACCCAAGCGATCAAAAATGGATGGATGACAAAGGAGGAAGTCGTGAAACTTGAACATCAGATTGATTCAACCATGACTAAAAACGAAAAGGGGGTCATGAATGGTCAAATTCAGGAACAATCTCTTACTTTTCAAGACCGTATGGAAGTGGGCAGTCAAATGCAATTCCAAAAACGTACAGGCACCGTCAAAAAGAAAAAAGAAGAACAGGAACTCGAAAGGTAAGGGAGCATAAAAAGCTCTCTTTTTTATTGTCCAAATACTACTTTAATGGAGGAATTTATGATGAAAAAAATTACGTCTCTTTCAAATGACCAATTTAAAACGCTTGTTTCCGATAAACGAGAATTAAAGAAGTTTATGAAGCACCCACAAAATGAAAAAATTGAGGCAGATTGGGCAAACATCAGTGAGAAACAGCTGCATGACATCCCTTCTGGTGCTGTTTACTTAACACAATCAGCTCTAGGAGAGGAAAAACCGCAGGTTTTACTTGTTTCTACGGATGAAAAAGGGCAAAAACAAGCCTATAAAAGTGAAACAACAGTTGATTTTTTGAGAAGTCATGATGTGAATCCTGTTTTAGAGAAAGATCGAGAAACGCAGCTCAAAACAAGCTATCTTACATTTTTACAAGCTCATGAAAAAGAAAAGCCTCAAGATATTGATAGTATGTTAGCCCGTGTGAACGCAGAAAACGATTATGTGATGTTGAAATCAAGTGCTTTAAAGGAAAAACAGTTCACCCCTGACCAATTGAAAGGAATGGAAAATGAACTTTCTCATCAGTTTCAAGCACGAAAACAAGCACAAGAAAAGGAGCAATATCAAGACGATTACAAACAAGAAGTGCTAGAAGTTATGCAGCAGCCTAGTGAAGAAACACAGTATAAGCAGCTATTTAAACAAAGCTTGCTGGCCCAATTAGGCATATCAGATGAAAAAGAGTCTTCTAAAGAAGTGAAAAAGGAAGCTGAATTAGAAAAGGCTCCTGTCGAAAAGCAGCTCAAACAAGAAACACCTCAAGAGAAAGAACAGCGTTTGGCCAAAATGAAGGAATTTGAACAAAAGCACTCTTTTGATAAGGTGTACAAATTAAAAAAAGAAGTGTTGCGGGAATTAAAAGAGCTGAATTTGACTGATTCTCAACGTGAGAAATTAACCAAACTTGAAAAGGCTTTGGACACAGAGCAAAAGGATCATGACAAGCAGAAAAAAGAAGAGAAATCACAAAATGGATTTACAAAGTTTTTTGCACGGAATAATGGAGCAAATTCTTCAAAAAAACAGAAAGAGACACAAGAAATAGAACGTTAAAAAAAGCAAAAGTTTAGACGGAATGGGAGGGCTGAAAAGCTCTCCTTTTTCATATCGTGGAGTGAAGGAGGGATTAGATGGGAGAACGAAAACATGTCAAGGAGGAGGAGGTTATGAAGGCGAGAGATATTGATTTGTTGTCGTATCTGGAAGCCAAAGGCGAAACCTTTGTAAAAGAAGGAAAGTATTATCGTCATACGGAACATGATAGCTTACTCATCAAAGGAAATATGTACGCTTGGAATAGCCGGAATGAAAAAGGATACGGAGCGATCAGTTTCGCTCAAATGTATTATGGGATGTCTTTTCCACAAGCTGTATTAGATATCAATAAAGGCGATTATAAAGAGCTTTCTCAGTCGCATAGGCAACCGTCGGTTTCACCATCAAAAGAGCCTTTTCGCTATCCAAAAGAGTTAGAAGTAAAGGATCAAAGCAAAATAAAAGACTATCTCATAAAAGAACGTAAAATAGATTCTCGGTTAGTTGACTGGCTTCTTCAAAAAGATTTAATCGCCCAGGACAAACGGAACAATGTCGTGTTTAAATGGCGTGAACATGGAGGTAAAGGAAAGGTAATTGGGGCGGATCGGCAAGGTACAGCTTCTATAAGCAATAAGCGTGGTTCCTTTAAACAAGTCTTACCGAACGATAACCCACATACAGGCTTTTCAGTTGATGTTGGTCGCCCCAATAAGATTCATTTTTTCGAAAGTCCAATTGATTTGTTTTCTTATTGGAGTATACAAGAAAACCAATTGCAGAATACACGCCTTATTAGTATGAATGGTTTAAAGCCTAAAACCGTTGCACAGTCTTATATTGAAGCTCGAAGAGAAGGCTTAGGTATTAAAGAAATGGTGTTAGCTGTCGACAATGACCAAGGAGGAAAAGAATTTATTGACAAAATGAACCAAATCGTTAATGCTGATTTAATAAGAGCAGATATTCCAAAGGGAGCGAAAGATTGGAACGAAGAGTTAAAGAAGAATGGGAAAAGCATTCAACCTGTGGCATCACGTCTCCGGAATAAACAAACTGAACAGGAGCTTTCAATGAATGGATAAAGTGTTTCAAGGTGTATTTTACCTCTTTCTTATCATGATTTTAGTGAAACTTTCTCAATTTGCTTACCGTGTCCTTCGTGAACGGAGGTATATGAAAGAGTTAGCCCAATCGGGTATGCCCTATATTGATAAAATGGATGGTTATCAGTTTGAAATTTATTTGCAGGCCCTTTTCCAACAGTTAGGATATAAACCTCAAGTAACCAAAAAGTCTGGTGACTTTGGGGCTGATTTAGTGATGAAAGGCAAAGAAAAAATTGTCATTCAAGCTAAACGATATGGAATTAAAAATCGGGTCAGTATTTCATCTGTACAAGAAGTGTATGGGGCAAAAGCGTATTATAAAGCGAATCAGGCGTGGGTTGTGACCAATAGTTATTTCACAAAACAAGCAAAAGAGCTGGCAGCTGCATGTGATGTGACTTTATTGGATCGGGCGGACCTTCAAAAGTTTATTAATGAAGTCAATCCCGTTTTTAAGGCACGGGAAATCTTTGAAAATATTACACCAGAACCTCGTAAATGTCCAAAATGTGGGCAAGATCTAGTCGTACGAGATGGGAATGGCACTCGCTTTTTTGGCTGTTCCTCTTTCCCTTCTTGTCGTCATACGGAAAAAATTAATAAGGAAGTAAGTAAGAGCAGACCTTCATTATAGTAAGGTCTGTTTTTTCTTGCTCTAAAAAGGAGCTGATGTTATGAGTTCATATACCATTTATAAAACGTTATGTGATGTAGTCGATCAAGCTTACCCTTTAGAAAGTTATCCTGATAATAAATTTAAAAAGTTCTTTATCGATATCAAAGTAAAAGAAATGAAGTCCATTCATGGACGATATTATCCAGGTAACCGAAAAATTGAAATCTTTAACCTTTCAAGACCTAATGGACACATTATTGCGACGACTCTACATGAAGTCGCTCATCATATTGATTGCTGCATTCGCAAAAAAAGTGACCACTCAAAGCCTTTTTATGAGATTTTTCATCAGTTACTTGTAACAGCTATTGGAATGGGGGTTATATCAAAACAGGATATCTTAACAGCACGTGATAATACAGATAAGAAATGGCTAGAAAAGTATTTTGGTGACATCGAGGAGTGGGATATTTCAACTTTAGATTATAAGCAAGATTCCTACTTTATCAAAGTGTATCAGTCCTTTTCTATTAAAGAGAAACTGAAAAATAGGGGCTATAAATATAGCTCCTTAGATCAAGCTTGGGTGAAGGAAATGAGTGTTTCTGAAGCTGAAGAAGAAAAACAGGTTGTATCTCAATGGATTGAAGAAAAGAATATTAAAATTGAGCAGGCCAATACGATCAAAATCGAGTCTTATTATTATTTATGTGTGTCCAATTGTTACGATCACAAATCCTACTTAAAAGAAAATGGCTTTATGTGGAATGGTTATGGAATGAAAAAGGCTTGGGTCAAAAAGGTTCCTTGCCAATCCTTAAAATCAGAAGAAGCAAAACTTCTTAAGCTGCCTAATATTAAAGTATCTGTAGCAGCAAAGAAATGACTCTTTTTCTAGGTGATGAAATTTGCATCGAATGAGCAATACTACGAAAAACAAAAGTTAATTTCGTCAGAGAGCGTTTCTCTGCATGTCAATATCGTCGATTAACTAGGTTTTTATTTATAAATAATTGTGACGAAACAGCACTTTCTAATTAGAAGGTGCTGTTTTCGTTTCTTATAAAAATATAAAAAAGAGGAGAGTTTTTATGAAGAACATTTTTATGAAATCAATGACTGTTCTTACATTATTAATGGTCGCATTATGTGGAGTAAATCAGGGGAAAACAGAAGCAGCAAGTAAGCCAGCGAATCAAGATTTGATTATCATTAACAAGTACTATAACAAGCTTGCGTATTTTCACAATGGCTATATTGAAATCGTTGATCCAGTAGCAACGGGTAAAACGTGGGATAAAACACCTGTTGGATTTTTTAAAGTCGTGAACAAAATTAAAAATCGTCCTTACTATACAGGACATATTCCTGGGGGCGATCCTCGCAATCCGTTAGGAAAACGTTGGTTAGGGATAAATGCAAACGATACGTATGGTGATACATACGGCATCCACGGCAATAACAATGAAAGCAGCATTGGAAAATATGTGAGTCAAGGTTGTGTAAGAATGCATAATGCAGACATCGAAAAGCTTTATGAGAAAGTCCAAGTAGGCACACCGGTTGCCATTACGTATTCCTATAAGAGCTTTGTTGATCTAACTAAAGTTTATGGCTATAAATTCAAAGGCTATAAAATGAAAAATAACTAATACCTGAGCAGCATTCCGTGTTTTTTATCACGGAATGCTGCTTTTTTATTTGGAGAAAATGCGTATTTTTTCTTGGTTTAACCTTTTAAATGAATTTTCAATAGAGGGGTAAATACTTTCCTTATTTATACTTAAAAAGGTAAAATAGGTGTTATTTCATCTTATTACTTTAGGTAGATGGTAAAATACAATATGAAGGTAGAACCTATAATCTTTCAAAAAATATAAATTATTTGAATAGTTTTAACGGAGGAGATACTAATGGGTGGACGTGAAGGCGGAAGAGGATATTTATATCAATCTATCGCAACTTTACTTAGCTCTTTGTTTGATAAAGAGTGGAAATACGTAGAAGTTGAAGTTGAATCTGAACTTGATAAGATTGATATTCAATGGGAGTACGAAGAAAATAAAAAGAAAGTTGTTCAAGTTAAATCATCCCAAAACAATATAAGCAAGAGTAGTATTTTACATTGGTTAGAAGAATTAATTGAGGATGCACCAACAGCCGATGAATATGAATTATTCCTTATCGGCAATACAAGTGATACTACTTCTAGCTTTATAAGTAAGTTAAATCGAATTAAAGAATTACCGAAAGAAGTAGACGGAAAAAAAGATCCTGATTTTGACGATTTGAAAAAATTTGAAGCGTCTTTATCGAAAATCAAAGTACAAGTAGAAAACTTTACTCTTGACTCATTAGAAACAAAAGTTAACTGGAATTTATCTAAATTACTATCAGATATGGGGCATGTAGTGAGTCCTACAGTGATAGATCTAATAGCCGGTGGAATGATAAACCAATTCACCAAGTTTTCAACTGAAGGTACAAAAATATCGAGAGATCAATATATAAGTAAATTTGAAGAGTGGGTTCAATTTAACTATCCTCAAGTACGAGGAGCCGGATTAGTTAAGAAAGTATTAAGTGTAGAATTCTACTTGAAAGATCAAGTGGAATTTAGCACTTCGATGAAAGCACTAAAAGGTAATTCAACTGGAATTATCAATGCTTATAGAGGCTCATTAATGGCGTTAATTGAACCAATCCAAGAAATAGATCTACCTTCTTATATATCGGAACTTCCTGGGGTAACAACTTTTGAAAAAAAGGGAATGTTTGACTTTAGTGGATTAGGAATTACTGCTAAAAGTGAAGAATACTCAGATGAATTGAAAGAAAAACTGATAGCCAAAACAAAATCTCTGTTAGATGTAGATATCGATAAAAGCTTTTTTTACGTAGGACAATTGGAATCTGAATCTAACCGACTTAATTTAGCAACGAGAATTAACCCTAATTCTACTACGTTAAAGGGAACCGAAAAAGAAAAAGAAAAAAGCGAATTAATCGATGCTTTTTTTGTTAAATTATACGAATATGAAGGAATTGTAGAGTATTTAAACTACCTTGATAGCTTCAAAGTTGTTCCGCTGGTTCTTCGAAATACTGGTGCTGCTTCAGATGAAGAAATTGAAGTGAATATTAAAATTCCTAAAAACGTAAATGTTGCTACAGCAGAAACTTTAGACATTCCTAATGATTTTGCTATCAGTCAATTTACCGAAGATGATGGTTTGTTGAACTTACTTAAGCATGGAAGAAGTTATAATATTGAAAAATATTACACTTCAACATTCAGTTCCACTAAATATATTGCACAATTTGCTCATTTAAATCAGACAAATCATAAAGAAGAATTTGCTGACCAACTAAAAGTTTTGTTTGATTTTAAAGTGTATGAAGACACAGAGTTTACGGTATTACAGTTTAACTTTATAAAGTTAAATTCGAGTAAAAACATGGCGTTTCCATCCTTCTTGCTAGTGAATGCAGAAGAAAGCTTTAGTATGGATTATGAAATAACGTCGAAGAATTTAGGCACACAAATTACAGGCAGTTTATATTACGAAATTTAAGAAAAATATTGTTCAGAAGGGATATACCTATTTAAATAAAGGTGGCCACTTTACTTAATCTAATATAATGAAGCAGCATTCCGTGTTTTTTTATCACGGAATGCTGCTTTTTTTATTTATAAAATGTTTATTTCTTTCTATCATACCCTTGTAAGGGTTAGTTAAAAAGTGTATAATATCCTTATAAGGGTTGGAGGTGATAACATGAATAAGCTTGAAAAAAAGGCTATAAGAAAATTAAAGAAAGAGTTCGAAAAGCTACCTCAAGAAAATCAGGATCAAGCAGCATTTTACATCGACAGGCAAAATGATAAGCATTACGTTTGGGACTTTGAAATTGAGAATAGGCGCTTTGAATGGATTTACGTCTACGAGACAGGGAACATAGTAAAGTGTACGAAGTGAATCACCCTTGAATCTAAATATGGAGGAGATGTTAATATGAAGATATCTAATAAAGAATGGTTAACATTAAGTGTAGAAATTCGTGAAAAGTTGATTAGACTTGCGTTCTTAGAGAGTCAGAACAAAATAAATACCCTTCGCTAACTTAGGACATTAGCAAAGGGCAATACGAAATGACAATATCGCAAGAGGGAATCTAGACCATTCCCTTTTGCTCTTCTTTTTTAGAATAACATAAAAAGGAGAACATGACAGTGAAAGAAATAGAAAAATACATGACACCAATTGAGGCAGCTTATATCTGGGGGATTAGACGAGATAGCTTAAAAAATAAGTTTAGCCCTTCAAAACTAAACAAAGAAAAAGAAGAAGAGTTAAATCAAATGATTGAAGAAGGATTGATTAAATTTTTTCTCCATCCAGAAAGAGAACGAAAAGAATGGATCATCAGCAGAGAAGCCATGATAAAGTGGTTTGGAGAACCTAATAGTAAGGATTAATCCTTAAAGGAGATGAGTGAATGATTGGAAGCGTCTTTTTAAGTGGTATGACTGACGTTGTTCAAAACTTTTTAATTTTAGTTATAGTAATTGGGGCTGCGCTCGCTTTGATACCTGTTATTGGCTATCTAGGAATATGGGTTTTCAATGGAAAGCAGATGAAAAAAGAATGGACTTTATTCAATGAAGCAGAAAAGAAACAGGAACAATTAAATGTGCTTAAATATGTGATGCCGTTTATCATAGTTGCAGCTGTAATTTTCGTTCTTATCTCGTCTACTATTTTTATGGGGAATTAATTTTAAAAAAATATAACTACAAGCAAAAAAACCTTAGCAGAACTAAGGTTTTTTTATTTAAGTAAATTCATCAATTTCTTTTATTCCTTTAAGTAACCTTTAAAGTACTTTATTTAAAATACCTTTATCATTTACTCATGTTGTAGAAAAAGCCCATATTTGTCGTCAGGTAGAGTAAATGATAAAACAATGATTTTTAGAAAATAGTTTATTCATTTACTGTTTTATATAAAGTAAGTATTATTTTTATTTTTGATTGAATTTTCCTTATTAAAAACACATCAACATTAAATAATTGTAAATTTTATGTTTATTTATCGCGAATACAAAGATTTCTCCAAAGGAAATTAGAAGAGAGAGTGGTATATGATAAGAAGTAAAAACTTTATATCTATATAAGGAGGGATAAGTAACATAATTTCAAATAAATAATAGACAAAACTAAGTATAATTGTATATATAAACTAACTTTGTATTATGATAAAGATATAAACTGTAATATATTGGTTATCGTTTTTTAGTTGACGATATATTTTAAGTGTGTTAAATTTGCCTTACACCTTTCAAGCGCAATATAAATCTCTTTTGCATTACAATATCGGGAAAAAGAGATTAACTAACTTTCATTTACAATAATGTTAATTATATTCACGTGGATACAATTGAAATATCCAAAATATATTTTTTTACACCAGTTAATCGGTTTTTACCGATTAATAAATGTGTTTTATTTAAAGCTTGAAAGGATAGAGGTACCTTTTAATTTTAGTGATATAGAATAGAATTAAAAAATATATAGGAATAAACCATATAAAAATTTTTAAATGTTAATATCGGTAAAAACCGATTAATACTCTGTATTGTGCTTGAAAGGTTTTATATTTGAGTAGTTAATGTTTGTAATAAATAGGTGTAGTTTTAACTGAATAAATGAAGTTAATCTTCATAATTTTAAGGAGTGTTATATATGAGTAACTATAAAGATATTCAAAAAGCAAATAATTTCTTCAAAGATAATATACCTGACTTCACTATTCCGGTTGAAGAATTACGTGTACAAGCTGAGAAAATGTATGGGAAATTACCAGTTGCTGATGATGTAGCAACAGAAAAAGTAGATATTAACGGAATGGAAGGCGAGTGGCAAATCGTTCCTCAATCTAAGGATGATCGTGTACTTCTTTACCTACACGGCGGAGGTTTCTTATTTGGAAGTATTGCATCTCATCGCGGAGAAACGAGTGAATTAGGAAGAGCAGCTAAAGCACGTACACTTGCAATTAACTACCGATTAGCTCCTGAGCATTCATTTCCTGCACCAATTGAAGATGCACTAAAAGCTTATACATGGTTATTAGATCAAGGTTATGACGCTAAAAATATTATTATTGCTGGTGAATCAGCAGGAGGAAGCATGACTGCTGGATTATTAATGAGTATTCGTGATACAAAGTTACCTCTTCCAGCTGGTGGTGTAATGATTTCACCTTGGATTGATTTGGCTCAAACTGGTGAAACTTATATAACAAAAGAAGGAATTGACCCAATGAATTCAACTGCAGGTGTTAAATATCTAGCAGAAACATATTTAAATGGTACTTCACCAGAGGCTCCTTTAGCATCACCAATTTATGGTGATTTAAGAGGGTTACCACCAATCTATGTAATGGTGGGAGAGGTTGAAGTAATGTTAAGTGAGGCTTTAACATTTGTTAACAATGCTGCATTAGCAGGAATCGACATTAGATTTAGATCCTTCCCTGGTATGGTTCATAACTGGCCAGCATTTCATTCTTTCCTAGAAGAAGGAAAGGAAGCTATTCTAAGTGCTGGAGATTTCATGAACGAAATCTTTTCAAAACAAACTAAATAAAAAAAGAGGAAAAAAAGCCCGGATATATCTCCGGGCTTTTTCTACAGGAAGGTTAAATGTTAAATATGATAAACTATAAATACTATGTTTAAACGGTGACAAAAATATATTATATATTCGTTTATTCGATTTTATTTTTAGAAAGGTAGATAGCATATGGATACTTTAACTTTACCTGTGTTAAAAGCATTGTCTAATGAAACCCGATATAACATTTTAGAATGGCTAAAAGATCCGGATGAAAACTTTGAACCTCAAATTAATTTACCGAAAAACTCCGACTTTAAAGGGGTCTGTGTAAGTTCTATTAAAAAGAAAACTGGAATGTCCCAATCAGTCATTTCCGATCATTTAGTTCAGCTGCAAAAGGTAGGCTTAGTGGAATCGAAACATATTAGCCAATGGACTTATTATCGAAGAAATGAGGAAAATATTAAACGGTTCAAAGAAAAGATTCAAGTCGATCTATAGAAAAGAGCCATTCCTCAATCATTTCGCAGGAGTGTGCATAAAATGTCCAATTTATTTAGTCCATATAAAATTAAAAACTTAGAATTAAAAAATAGAATTGTCATGTCTCCCATGAGTATGTATGCTTGTAAAGACGGTTCTGGTCTTGTACAAGATTGGCATCGTATCCATTATCCTGCAAGAGCTATTGGCGGAGTGGGACTTATCATAATTGAATCAACAGCAGTTACTAAACAAGGAAGAATGGGACCAACCGACCTTGGTATTTGGGAAGATGGACAAGTAGAAGGTTTAAGGGACCTAGTCAATTTAATTAAAGGTCAAAGTGCGGCGGTAGGAATGCAATTAAATCATGCAGGGCGTAAAGCTAAAATCGATGGTCCTATTGTGGCTCCATCTGCTATAGCCTTCTCAGAAGGTGGAAAAGTTCCTGAAGAGCTTACTAAGACTCAAATTAATCAAGTAGTAGAGGCATTTGGTCAAAGTGCAAGACGTTGTACAGAAGCTGGATTTGATGTGGTAGAAATCCATGCTGCGCATGGTTACTTACTTCATGAGTTTCTTTCACCAGTTACTAACTATCGAACTGATGAGTATGGAGGCTCTCCAGAAGACAGATTTCGTATTCTGAAGGAAGTCATTGAAAAAGTACAGTCTGAGTGGATGGGGCCTTTATTTGTAAGGATTTCTGCAACTGATCAAGCAGAGAGAGGCAACACAATTGAAGATAGCATTGTATATGCTAAATGGTTAAAAGAGCTTGGAGTAGATTTAATTGATGTAAGTAATGGATTACTTACGCCTGCAAAAGCAAAAACATTTCCTGGCTATCAAGTTTTATATGCAGAGTCTATTCGCAAGGAAGCAGAGATTGCTACAGGGGCAGTAGGAAAAGTCATTCAGCCAGAACAAGCTGAAGAAATTATTTCAAATGGACGTGCCGATTTAGTTTTTATAGGACGTGAATTATTAGTGAATCCTCACTGGACATATTATGCAGCCAATCGTTTGAATTATGATTTAGAATTGCCGCAACAGTATTCATGGTCATGGATTAAAACGCTTTAAATATAAACAGCTGTTGGCAGAATTTCGAGATTTGTTAAAGAAAATGCCCTTAATTTAGATTATCATAATAAAAAAATCCTTTGCTTGTAATCAGCGACTGTAAAATACTCAATAACAGCGATTCCAAATTCCCCAATAATAACAGATAATCGTTTCAAGACAACATCATGGATGGAGTGGAGAAACGGTGCTGAAGATTGGGGAGTTTTTTATGATTAGAGAATTGTTTCAAAAAGGTTGGACGAAAACAGCTATTGCAGAAGCAACGGGTTTCGATCGCAAAACAGTCAGTAAATACCTAAAAGATAACCAGTTACCTAAGCGTAAAGGAAGTAAACAGAAAAAAGAAAGCAAATTAACCCCTTACAAACCGTATATACTTGGACGGCTTAAAGAGGGTACCACTAATTGCGTAGTCTTATTAGAAGAAATACAAGCAATGGGTTATGAAGGTCAGCTCACAATCTTAAGAGATTTTGTTCGTCCTCTTCGCCAACAACCAAAGAAACAGGCAACCTTACGGTTTGAAACGCCACCTGGAAAGCAAGCTCAAATGGACTGGGCGTATGTCGGGAAGTACTTAGTAAATGATGTGCTGCAAGATGTATATGGATTTATCATGATTTGGGGTTATTCCCGGATGAAATATGTAGAATTCACAACGAATATGAACCTAGAAACTTTAATGAAATGCCATATGAATGCTTTCTCTTATTTTAATGGGATACCAGACCAAATCCTTTACGATAACATGAAAACAGTGGTGATCAAGCACAGCCCAGTGGAAGTTCGTTTTAATCGGAAATTCGAAGATTTCTTGGCTTACTATGGAATTGTGCCAAAGGCCTGCCGTCCAAGGAGGCCTCAAACAAAAGGGAAAGTAGAAAGAACGGTAAAGTATTTAAAAGATAACTTTTTTCAAAGAAAACATGAACCAACACTGAATGCGTTAAACGAGGATATAAAAGAATGGTTAAATCAGGTGGCTAATAAAAAGGAAAATCAGACAACAAATGAAGCACCCTTTAAGAGGTTTGAGCAGGAACAGAAGTTCCTGAAGGGCTGGGGGGAAAAACCTTTATTTCCTACTTCCCATTGGGAGCATAGAGAGGTTAGTCGAGATTGTTTTATATCATACGGGGGAAAACAATACTCCGTTCCTTATCGTTATGTTGGACAGACCGTTAAAGTAAAGGAAACATTAAATCATCATATAGAAATATACGATGAACATGAATGTATAGCAAAACATCCTATTCTTACTGGAAACGCAACGACACATATCCGGATGGAACATTATCAAGGTTTACAGAAGACAGAGATGGGTCAGAAAGAGAAACACATTGAAGGTTTGGCGACCGATGTTTCTCAATCACAAGACCCATCCCCTAAAGTAGAGAAACGTCCTCTCGCTGCTTACGCAGCATTAGAAGAAGGTGAACATGTATGATGAACGAGCTCTTAATTGACCGGCTAAGGAAGCTTGGTTGGCACCATACAGCTAACCAACTAGATAGTGTATTAGAAGACGTATCTAAAGATAATGTATCATATTCTGAATTTCTTCACACCATCGTTTTACAGGAAATAGAGAAGCAAGAGTCGGGACAATTGGAAAAACGAATGAAACAGGCAAAACTCCCTTATAACAAAACGATTCACGACTTTGATTTTACATTTCAACCAAGTCTTAGTGAGAAACAAGTAAAAGAGACACTTACGTGCCGATTTATCTCGAATGGAGAAAATCGAATTTTACTTGGTCCACCTGGTGTAGGGAAAACGCATTTAGCTATTTCTTTCGCGGTAGAGGCCATTACCAAAGGATATACAGCTCTCTTCTTAACCTCAGATGACTTAGTAGAACAATGCCGAAAGGCAAATGAGAAAGGTACCCTCCATCGGCTTGTCAATCGATGGAGCCGGCCAGATATTTTAATTATAGATGAAGTAGGATATTTTCCATTTGACGAACTCACAGCAAATGTTTTCTTTCAAGTTGTATCTAAACGGTATGAGAAAGGAGCAATGGTTTTAACATCAAATAAATCCTATCTTGATTGGGGAAACGTCTTTGGAGATGAAGTGTTGGCAACAGCTGTATTAGATCGGCTTCTTCATCATGCGATTACATTTAATATAAAGGGAGATTCATATCGTCTACGCGAAAAGAAAAAGGCAGGAATTTATCCTGCCAAGTTGACTACTTAACCGTTTATAACGGGGAATTTGTTTTCGCTGATATTGGGTAAATTTAAAACGTTGTTGACATTGCTATAAGTAGCAAAGGTTTTTTTTATTAATAACTATATAAAGTTAACCTATGTTGAAGGCTGGCCAGTGTAGATAGTTCAAAAAGGTATACATTTTTAGTTACCATAATGTCTCTTTGTGAAATCAAGCAAAAAACCAATCCCTTGGGAGGCAAGGGATTGATCTAGGCGTCCTTTTATGTTTTATGCAGCTTTTCATACATCCTTGATATGACTACATTTTCTCAAGACCTAGATGGAGGCAGTATGTATACATAGAATATATCATTTTCATTTTATATACTTTTACTTAAACTAACGATGAGTTTAAATACAAGTATAAATTCATTAGAAACTGTTCTTGAACTCAGATAATATCAAAAATAATCATACTTATTAAAAATTGGAATGACAGATTCTTTTACTAATTCAACAAAAGCGTTTACTATTGGCGATTGATTTTTATTTTTCCATACAAGAGCTGTGACAGTATTAAATTTGTTATCTCGAATATCACGATATACCACTTCATTTTGTAATAATATTTGTATTGAAGCAGGGACTATAGCTATACCAATTCCTGCAGAAACTAAAGATATAACAGTAGACATTTCTTTTGTTTCTTGTATGATGTTTGGGCTAAATCCTGCATCACAACAACTATTAATTACCCCATCATAATGACATTGATTTGACTTTCTTCCAGTTAAAATAAAAGGATCGTTGGCTAACTCAATAAGATCGATTGAGGATGTTTTGGAAGCTAAAGGGTGTTCTTTTGGTAAGGCTACAACCATAGGTTCTCGTCTAATTATTTCAAGGTTAAGTGATTCAGTTTCAATTGGTTCACTAATTATCCCAATATGAATAGTTCCCTCTTGTAAAGCTTTTAGTTGTTCTGTAGACGTAAGTTGTTTTAAATTCACATGAATAGAAGGGTATTGTTTTCTGTAATGTTTTATGATGGCTGGAAGAACGTCATAAGCTGCTGAAGCTAAGAAACCAATAACGATTTCTCCAATCTCTCCTCGACTCACCATTCTAACTGCCTCGATTGATTCGTCTAAATTTTTGAAAAGTTGATAAACTTTTTCTAGAAACACTTCCCCTTCTTTGGTTAACTCCACATGCCTTTTCGTCCGATGGAAAAGGGATACTCCCAATTCCTCTTCTAAATTGCGGATCTGAAGACTTAATGGTGGTTGTGCGATATTTAAACGAGCTGCAGCCTTGCCAAAATGTAGTTCTTCAGCTACCGTTTTGAAATATTTCAAATGACGTAATTCCACTGTAATCCCTCTCTTTTCATTCATTAATACTTTAAATGTATTAATTAATTATAATATATATATTAGACATATTTATTGGCGTCTTGTAAAGTAGAAACGAAGAATTCTTCATTCCACAGTTACATTATTTAGGGTCACTAATAAAGAATTAATAAGTTTTAATCACGCAGAAAGAAGGTTTTTAGGTTGTATTCATCAGCATCGAAATTGTGGACGTGGCAGTTTTCCCTTATTATTTTAATAACTATCTCGTTCTACCTATGTCTACAAATGCTTACAGGGGGATTTTCAATTTTTGTTACAGAGTTTAGTCATAACCCAACTTTAGGAGGCGTTATGACGACGGCCTTTATGCTGTCCGCAATTATAACTCGTCCATTAACAGGAATTTTAATGCATAAAATAAATATCAAAAAGGTACTATGCGTTATGATCCTTTTTGTGCTTGTTTGTATTATGATTAGTTACGGTCAACAAGTTATTCCTTTATTAATATCAATACGGATTTTAGAAGGTATAGGCTTTGGAGTTACAACAACTCTATTAGCTACTCTTGCAACAAATTTGATTCCCGAAGAACGAATGGGTGAAGGAATTGGCTATTTTGGAATGGCGACAAGTCTAGGAACAACCCTTGGTCCGATGATTGCTCTGTCAATTCTACATTCATTCTCTTTTAAATTTCTTCTTTTTATAACGATGTTTCTAATAGTAGTCTCATTGGGTTTTTCATTGTTTATCAAAATCAAACAATCATCTTCATTCGATGAATCACCGACCCAAAAAGAATCACTAGTAGATTATATTTTTGATAAACGGGCTATGCTTCCATGCTTTTTAGTCATGCTTTTTTATTGCACTTATTCAGGCATTGTGAATTTTATTAATGGTCTAGGGGAAGCAGAGCATTTAGGTAGTAAAGTTTCTCTCTTCTTTTTAATTATTGCGGTTGTCATCGTAATAGTTAGACCCTTTTCAGGTAAAATTTACGATCAAAAGGGGCATACGTACTTAATTTATCCGGCAAGTATCTGCAGTATCATTGGTTTGATTTTAATAGCATTTGCACATGGCCTTACGACATTTTTCATTGCAGCTGTACTTTACGGTATTGCTTACAGTGTCATGCAACCTTCATTTCAAGCATGGGCAGTAAGCAGAGTAACGGCTGATAAAAAAGGAACGGCTAATGCTATGTCCCTCAGTTCTATGGATTTAGGTATGGCTCTTGGTGCTCCGGTTCTAGGCGGAGTTGCTAGTCTAACTGGTTACAGAGAGATGTACAGTCTTTCCTCATTGCTAATTGTCGCACTTATATTAATGTATGCGGCGAGACACCTTAAGGATATTAAGGAGCAAAAGGAGATCTAACTAAAATTTTAAGAGAAAAAAGAATTTTTTAACACTTAAATTGATTTCATAAAAAATAAAAAAGAATCCTTTGCCGATAGGCAAAGGATCTTTTTTGTACATGTAAATATTTTTTTAAGGTGCAAACCCTTGAAAACTAACAGCAAGATATATACCCAATGAAATAGCACATAAAGAAACAAAATGCAATGTTAAAAAAGGAATTTTCTGTTTACCTTTGATAAAGAAAGAATATATAAATCCTAAAATTGTAACCAGAGTTAAGATAGGAACAGTAATCTTAATTACAGTACCAAAGGCGCTTGCTGTAACAACTGATAAAAGAAAGAACCCAATTATAACTACATATAAAATTATTGAAGTGACTAAAGAGGCTATTGATACCTTTAAAGCGTTTTTAACGAATTTCTCCATCTAATTTCCTCCTATTTGAGCACTGCACATTCACTATAATATACATTATAAGAGGGGATAATTACCTTTTAATTTTCACCAAAATTCATTGCAAAAAATAGCATACCTAACATAATAAGTAGTGGAATTACAACAAAAGAGGTCAAACTAAAATATTTCATTAGCCCTTTTTCATGTTTTCCAAAAGCTATTACTCCACATAAAAAGCCCACAAGGTAAATGACAATTCCTATATAAAGAATATTTGAGCTATTTATTGGTGTAAAATATTGTCCTACCCCAATAACAATTCCAAGCAACGATAACCACAATGAGTATTGACTAAAACGTTTTTTCAAGTTGGTCCTCCAAGAACTAAATATATTGGTTAATTATACCATTTATTTGTCTGCCAGTTAACATAAAACATGTTATAAGAACCAGAATTGCAGCATTTACTGATAAGATTCTTGCAATTAAACGATATAAAAATACCATTTTTAAATATTATATTAGGATTCCTTCTCTTTGTTATTTAAATAAGATTTTATATTTTTTAGTCACAAAATATCTTTTTGTTTAGATTAGAAAAATAGCCTACTAACCAGCAAATAAATGCTTTATAACAATTAAAATTCATTCCTCCTTTGATAGCCTTACAACTTCCTGATTAATAAAAACTCCATATCGTGGAATAGTTTATTGTGGGAAGAACTTTAATTAGTTAACGTTTATTTATTACGAGCCTATCGTGAAAATACATCCAACACGTTTAATAATTAGTAACTATTCACTGTTAGCTTATATCGGACAACATTAACTTTTATTATGAACGAGATATTGTCAATACATATACTCTAATATATTATACCCCCATTTTATGGATAGGAACGAAAAGTTTGATATTTCAAAAAAAACATGTCAACCGATTGACATATGTAAACGGTTGACATAAAATACTTCTTGAAAGCGCTTTTATATATGTTTGTTGTGAATAAGGAGAAATAAGGGGGACTGGAACGTATGAAGAAATGGTTTTTAGTAGGTATATCTTTACTATTAATTCTTGCTGTAGCAGGTTGTGGTAAGGGTAAAAGCGTAAGTAGTGATGGCAAACAAATGGTTACAATGTGGGTACACGTATCAGACGATAGTGAAGAAGGTAAGGTTTATAAAAAAAGAGTAGATGCTTTTAACAAGAAATATGCATCAAAAAATGTTAAAGCTAAAATTGAATTTATTCCACGTAGTGGGAACGGCGGAGGATACGAAGATAAAGTAAACGCAGCATTGACAACGGATACATTACCCGATGTAATTACGTTGGATGGTCCAAATACAGCTGCTTATGCAAAATCTGGCATCATTGCTCCACTAGATGATTACGTGAAAGATCAAGATGATTTACTACCGAGCATCAAGCAACAAGGTACATATAAAGACAAATTATATGCAATTGGTGCGAGTGAATCATCCGTGGGAATTTACTACAATAAAAAAATGTTACAAGAGGCAGGCATTGATTTAAATACGTTACCAACAGTTGATAATCCTTGGACATGGGATCAATTTATTGCCCTTTGTAAAACGTTAAAAGAAAAATATAATAAACCGGCTATTGATATGCAATTACAATCAAAAGATGAAATGTTAACGTATGCACTAACACCATTTGTATGGTCTGCAGGTGGAGAAGTTCTCTCAAAAGATGGTATGAAAGCAGAAGGTGTGTTTAATAAGAAGCCTACTGTTGAAGCAATGAGTTTTATTCAAACGATGTTAAAAGAAGGCTATACAACACGTACTCCGGTCAAACAAGCTTTTGAAACAGAAAAGTACCCAATGAAGCTTAGTGGTGTATGGACAGTAACGGATATGAAAACAAACTTTCAAAAAGTTGATTATGGTGTGATGCCTTATCCTGTATCACCAAAGACAAAGAAACTAGTTTCACCTTCAGGAAGTTGGCAGTTTGCAATGACTCAGAAATCTGAAAATAAAGAATGGTCTGCCAAATTAGTAGATTGGATGACAAATAAAGATTCGAATTTAGAATTAAGTCGTACAATTGCAGCACTACCAGTTCGTTACTCGTCTGAAAAAGTACTTACAAAAGAATTTTCTGATCAAATGAATGTGTTTATGAAGCAATTAAAGGAATCAGGACACGCACGACCAGTAACACCAGCATATCCACAAGTAACACGTGCTTTCCAACAAACAATTGATGATATTAGTTTCTATGATCAAAATAAAAACATAAAAAAAGTCTTAGATACACGTGCTACAGAAATGCAAGCAGCTATCGATAAGGCTAATCGATAAAAGCAGCTAGAAGGAGGCATTATGATTAAAACCGGATTAAAAGGAAATAAGACTGTTTACACATTCCCGAGAACTGAAAAAAAGACCAAAAATAAAATTAAATGGAAAGAAAATGTAGTAGCTTATACATTTTTAGGACCAGCATTATTACTTTTGTTGCTGTTTCTAATTATCCCAGCTATTATGTCTGTCTACTATGCATTTACGGATTATTATCTTTTAACACCCGATACGCGCAAATTCGTAGGATTAGATAACTTTATCAATTTATTTAAGGATCCTATTTTCTTGAAAAGCCTGGTGAATACACTGGAATTTGTCGTTTGGGTAATTCCTTTACAGATAGGGGCAGCTCTTGGGCTGGCCCTCCTGTTAAACAAACAACGTAAAGCTAACATATTTTTTAAAGTAGCTTACTTTAGTCCTGTGGTAATGTCACTCGTTGTTATCTCAGTTCTTTGGCTTTATTTGTTAAATCCAAATGAAGGAATTATCAACAATGTACTTACTTATTTTGGTATTTCAGCTCAACCGTTCTTAACAAGCCCTAAACAGGCTATGTTTACAATTGTTTTTGTTTCAGCATGGCAGGGAGCTGGCTTTCAAATGTTAATTTTTCTAGCAGGTTTGCAAAATATACCTGGAGACGTCTACGAAGCTGCACAATTAGATGGAATGAATAAATGGCAACGATTTATTTATATTACGTTACCATTATTAAAGCCAACCTCTATTTTTATATTTATTACGACATTAATTGGTGCGTTTAAGCTATTAGTCCAACCAATGGTTATGACACAAGGGGGGCCAGTAAACTCGACGATGACGGTTGTATATTACATTTATCAAACTGGCTTTACGGATCGAATGGTTGGATATGCTAGTTCCATTGCTCTTCTATTTGGAACAATTATTGGGCTAGTTACGCTAGCGCAACGGAAATTAGTAAAGGAGGAAGATGACTAATGGGACGAAAATTCGGTCCTTTAACAATCCTAGAATACATTTGTTTAGTTTTGCTGGCGGTATTATTTATATTCCCGTTGTTTTGGATGATTGCATCCTCAATGAAACCCGAAGCAGAAGTTTATAATAATATGAATAGTATCAAGGCTTTCCTACCTTCCTTTCACCCGTCAGATTGGTTTATATCCTATAAACAAGTTCTGTCACGTTTTCATTTACTTGGTTATATAATAAACAGCTTGTTTTACGGTTTATGTGTAGCTGCAGGTGCTGTCATTATCAATGGGATGGCAGGTTATGCGTTCGCTAAATTGAATTTTAATGGAAAAAGAGTTCTGTTTGGTCTTTTATTGGCTCTTTTAATCATACCATTGGAAACAATCTTAATCTCACAATTTACTATAGTTCACAAACTAGGATTAGTAGACACTCGTCTTGCTGTAATCCTGCCTGCTTTGGCGGGGGCATTCAATATCTATCTATTCCGAAACTTTTTCATGGCTATTCCAGCAGAAATTATTGAGTCAGCCAAATTGGATGGAGCAAATACATGGCAAATATTCCTGAAAATTATGCTACCGATGTCTAAACCGGCTGTTGCTACAGTTGGAACTTTAGCCTTTATCGGAAGTTGGAATGATTATATTTGGCCTTTAATGGTTTTAACAGACAAATCAAAATTTCCAATTCAAGTAGCCATTACAGCTATCAATAGTACGGAGCCGGTTTACACAAATCAAGTTATGGCTGTACTTACCATATCTACCATTCCATTAATCCTTATTTATATCGTAGCCCAACGATATATTTTGGAGGGAATTGGGGGTTCAGGGACAGGTATCAAATAGATAATAGTATATAATTGGTAAATTAATAATCAAGAGTCGAGGGGTTGGATGTCTATGTTTAGGAGAAAGCTAATGATTCCAGTAGTAGCATTAATTGGATTAGCGTCATTTAGTTGTTTTGTGAGTAAGGATGAAGCAAAGGGTACAGATTATAAAAAGAATATCTCGGAAGTAACTTCCTACAACGAATTATATCGTCCACAATACCATTTTTCACAACCCAAAGGTAATTTAGCTGACCCAAATGGTTTAATTTTTTATAAAGGAGAATATCATTTGTTCCATCAACAGAATGGAACTTGGGCTCACGCAATTAGTAAAGATCTTACTCATTGGAAACATATGCCTGTTGCCTTCGGGCATGATAAATTGGGCCAGGCTATTTCAGGGAGTGCTGTAGTGGATTGGAATGACACAAGTGGCTTCTTTGATGGAAAATCTGGTCTTGTTGCGATTTTTACTAACACATTGGATGGCTTAGAACAGCAAAGTCTCGCTTACAGTAAAGATAATGGTAGAACTTGGATAAAGTATAAAGGTAATCCAGTTCTTCCAAACAATGAAGGGAAGGATTTCCGGGATCCAAAAGTTTTCTGGCATGAAGAAACAAAACAATGGGTAATGGTTGTATCCACTAATCAAAGTGTTACCTTTTACGGATCGAAAAACCTGAAAAAGTGGACAAGAATGAGCCGATTTGGTGACCAGGAAGGCTCACATGCAGCAGTCTGGGAATGTCCAGATTTGTTCCAGCTACCTGTTGATGATAGTGGAAAGAAGAAATGGGTTCTTCATGTAAGTGTTGGCGATAATGATGAAACAAATGGATCAACTGCTCAATATTTTATTGGCGAATTTGATGGAAAAGAATTCAAAAATGACAATGGGCCAGAGACAGTTCTGACAACAGATGTAGGACAGGATTTCTACGCAGGGCAGACATTCTCTGATATTCCCGAAAAAGATGGAAGGCGTATCTGGATTGGCTGGATGTCTAATTGGCGTTATCCATACCAATCACCAACTTCTCCGTGGATGGGTAATATGTCTATCCCTCGTGAATTGAAATTAAGGACAATGCAAAATGGTGAAATTAAATTAGTACAAGAGCCAGTGGATGAATTAAAACGATTAAGAGCAACCACTACAAAATTTAAACCTTTTACGTTCGAAGGAAATAAAAAGATTACTAATTTTAAAGGAAGTACATTTGAATTTGAAGCAGAAATGACATGGAAGGAAATAGGTGAGCTAGGGATTCGTGTGCGACAAGGGGGTTCAGGAAAAGAACACACAGATATAGGGCTTGATGTGAAAAACCACAAAGTTTTTGTTGATCGAACAAATGCTGGGTTGAAAGAATTGATCGATCGAAATGGAAAACCATTTGCATTTGGTTCACGTCATGAAACTGATTATCCAAAGAATCGCAAAAAGATCAAAATTCATGGCTTTGTGGATGAATCATCGGTAGAAGTATTTATTAATGATGGGGAACAAACTTTTACAAATTTAATTTATACTAATCCAGCTAATCGTGGCATTGAATTATATTCAAAAGGAGGTAAAGTACGTGTAGACTCCCTGCAATTTCATCATTTAAACTCTATTTGGCGTGATAAACTCAAAAAGGACAAGTTAGAAAGAATTGCATTAAGTGAACAAGCAGTCGTTCTTAAAATAGGTGAAAAAAAGGATGTTCAAGCAGTAGCAAAGCCGGATTGGTTAGATTACAAAGGTGAGTTAAAATGGGAAGTAACTGACAGGTCAATTGTGAAAGTATCTACCCAAGCTAGAGGTTCCGAAGGAACATTGGGAGGATTAAAGATAGGTAACACAACTATTAAAATCTCTGACAAAAATGGAAGAGTTATTACGGAGTTGCCTGTAAGTGTAGTAGGGAACTAGAATAAAGATAAATCTATTTAATCCTAAAATATAAACGGCTTCAAATGTTTTCTTTATAAATATTATGTCATTTTAGACAAACTCCACTAATTAGTGAAGTTTGTCTTTTTTATTATATAATACACGAGAAACTATTTTATGAGTGTAAAACCTAAACGTAGAGCGTACTCATTTTTATGTAAGATGGCTATTATTAAGCTTTTTAAAAATTAATTTATGCTAATCGGTTGACATCTAAGTGCAAAAATAAAATGTAAACATACTACCTTCAAGTGGTTGTTCCTTCTAAAAGCTCAACAGGAAGGTTTGTTTCAAGTGGTAAATCGTTAAATTCACCTTCAACTTCTTTTGTTAAAATCTCAATGGCTTTCTTAGCAATTGACTCGATTGGTTGACGTATAGTTGTTAATCCAGGTAGGAAAGCTTGACTGGTTTCTGTTCCATCATATCCTATTACTTTTAGTTCGTTTGGAATGTCTTTTCCCCTTTTTTGTGCCTCAACTATAACAGAAGCAGCAATTAAGTCATCACTTGCAAAGATACCGTCTACCTCTGGATGCTCATCGAAAAGTTTACAAATTACCTCTTGCTGAATTTTACGATCAAATGTATTTGAAATTTCATACGTAATCGGTGTCTTCCCCTGTTCATTCATAACATATTCATATGCTTTTCTTCTTAAATTTGCTGGTGTTTCTAGTTGAATTGGTCCGTTAATATGGATAATATGCTTACAACCTTTAGAGATTAATAATTCTGTTGCTTGGATTCCTCCAGAATAATTATCAGAAGAAACTGTAGGTATCTTTTTCGATAAATAATGATCAATCGCTACAATGGGGAGAGTTTGGTTATGATGATCTAGTATACCTCGGTTATATGTCACAGCTATTACACCGTCTACCTGATTTCTTATTAACATTTCCCAATATTTCTCTTCTTTATCTATACGATTTAAACTGTTACAAAGCAACACCTTATAATTGAGCGAAGCACAGATACTTTCAATATGTAAAACTAGCTCACCAAAAAATGGATTACTTGTCTGTGGTACGATGACTCCTATGAGATTTGTTCGTTTATTGAATAGAGAACGAGCAATATCATTGGGAAAGTAATTGACCTCTTTCATTGCTTTGAAGACATTTTTCTTTGTTTCATCACTTATATAGCCGCGATTGTTTAATACGCGAGAAACAGTTGTTGGCGAAACACCTGCTATTTTTGCCACATCGCTAATTTTGGCTTTCATCCTATTTCCTCCTAATTTCTTAAGAACCATTTATTCGTATTATACTTAGATATGTTGTAACAGTAAAATGCATTGAAATGAAAGAACTTCTACTTAAATAGTTTTGCTTAATCATGTTAAACGTAAAGCCGGTTACATCCATTCATATTAGAACATAAGACTTTGTGAATTAATAATCTTTTTGAGAAATTACAAATTTAATAAGCCCTAAAAAGTCTAGAATATTCATATTTTAATTATAATCTATTTATTTAATGAGCCAAAGTGACGTAATTATTTGAATATTCAACAATGAAACCGGTTGACATATGAAACCGGTTGACATAAAATAATATTGAAAGTGCTTTCAGATTTAAAAATTACTATTCTACATCACTAGCTAAAGGGGCAATTAACGTGAAAGGTTCAAAAAGTCTATATTGGAAGTTAAGTGCATATTTCTTCTTTTTCTTTTTTACTTGGTCTGCTAGTTATTCTTTATTTTCTATTTGGTTAGGACAAGAAATAAAATTAAATGGTTCAGAAACAGGTTTGATTTTTTCTGTAAACGCTATCTTTTCCCTATGTATACAGCCTTTGTATGGTTACATTTCTGACAAAATAGGTTTAAAGAAAAATATCTTATTTTTCATCAGTTTATTACTTGTATTTGTAGGGCCATTCTATATCTTTATCTATGGACCTTTATTACAATACAATGTCTTTTTAGGTGCAGTTGTTGGGGGACTATATTTAGGAGTAGCTTTTTTGGCTGGTATCGGAGCTATCGAATCTTACGTTGAAAAGGTTAGTCGTAAGTATAAGTTTGAGTACGGAAAATCAAGAATGTGGGGCTCGTTAGGATGGGCAGCAGCTACATTTTTTGCAGGACAGATATTTAATATCAACCCTCATATTAATTTTTGGGTAGCATCTGTTTCAGCCATCATATTGGTGACAATAATTATGTCCGTAAGAATAGAAATGTCAGATCACGAAATGGAGAAAGCCGATTCTGTTACATTAAAAGACATTGGACGACTTTTTCTATTAAAAGATTTTTGGTTTTTAATGATGTATGTTATCGGAGTGACATGTGTTTATAGCGTTTATGATCAACAATTCCCAATTTATTATGCATCTTTATTTCCAACTGAAGCTCTAGGCAATCAAGTATTTGGATATTTAAATTCCTTCCAAGTATTTTTAGAGGCTGGGATGTTGTTTCTTGCCCCATTTGTAGTAAATAAACTTGGTGCAAAGAATAGTTTAATTTTAGCAGGACTTCTAATGGCCTTTCGAATCATTGGTTCTGGACTTGTAATTGGACCAATTGGAATTTCATCCATGAAATTAATTCACGCACTTGAATTACCAATTATGTTGATTGCTATTTTCAAGTACTTGGCAGCTAATTTTGATACAAGACTATCTTCTGTATTATATTTAGTGGGTTTTCAATTTGCCTCTCAAGTAGGTGCATCTATTCTTTCACCAATCGCAGGTGGATTATACGATAGTGTAGGTTTTCGTCATACCTATATCATCATGGGAATCATGGTTTTATGCTTTACAATTATTTCAATTTTCACGTTATTAAATTCGAAAAAGGGCATAGAATCGCAAGTCAAGGCAGAAAAGATACAAAAAGTTATCTAGGAGGATATTAGGATGTTAACAGTAAATAGAATTCAGCAAGCAGAAGAGGCACTTAGGAATACAAAAGAAAAAATGAATAACCGTTATCGACTAGGTTATCATATTATGGCACCAGCGAACTGGATCAATGATCCAAATGGTTTAGTACAGTACAAAGGAGAATACCACGTATTTTATCAGCATCACCCTTACGATGAAAACTGGGGTCCGATGCACTGGGGACATGTAAAAAGTAAAGATCTTGTTCATTGGGAACACTTGCCTATCGCTTTAGCTCCCGGTGATGATTGTGATAGTGACGGGTGTTTCTCAGGAAGCGCTGTAGATAATAAGGGGGAATTAACATTAATCTATACCGGACACAATTATACTGATAAGGAAAAAGATATTTTTTATCAAAATCAGAATATTGCTGTTAGTACCGATGGTGTCACATTTCATAAGATTGCAGAAAATCCAGTAATTCCTGAGCCACCTAAGGATAGTAGTCATCATTTCCGTGACCCTAAAGTATGGAAATACAAAGATAGTTGGTATATGGTACTAGGAAATTCGACTAAGGAGAATGTTGGCAGAGTAATTTTATATCGTTCTCCAGATTTACGTACGTGGTCATATATTGGTGTATTGGCACAAGGGAACGAAAACCTTGGGTTCATGTGGGAATGTCCAGATTTCTTTGAATTAGATGGAAAACACGTTCTCATGATTTCTCCACAAGGGATTAAAAAAGATGGAGATTTATACAACAACTTATTCCAAACGGGATATTTAATTGGAGATTACAATTACGAAACAAACGAGTTTACACACGGCTCATTTAATGAGTTAGATAATGGACATGATTTTTATGCAGTTCAAACGTTATTAGATGAAAAAGGACGTCGAATTGCGATTGGTTGGATGGATATGTGGGAGTCAGATATGCCAACAAAAGAAGATGGATGGTGTGGAGCACTTACATTACCACGTGAAGTTACTTTAGGAGAGAATGATAAAGTTTTAATGAATCCTGTGGAAGAATTAAACTTATTGCGTGAGATTGAACATAATACACTTACCAATGTAACTTCTAATAGCTATTTAATAGAAACAAACGAAGATTTACTTGAAATAAAAGCTGTGTTTGACCTAACCAATTGTAACGCTCAGTCGGTTGGAATAAGAATTCGTGGAATTAACGAGGAAGAGACTGTATTAACGTATCACTTGGACAAACAAACACTAAAACTCGATTGTTCTAAGTCTGGTAAAGTTAAAGATGGTGTAAGAAATACCATTCTTAGGGCAAATCAAGAGCTTTCCTTACGCATATTCCTTGATCGATCCTCTATTGAAGTATTTGCAAATGAAGGACAAGCAACTATGACAAGCCGTATTTATCCAACTGAAGATAGATTAGGCATTGAAGTATTTACAGATATTGAAGATGTAAAGGTTAAGGAATTAACATACTGGAAGTTAAAAGATATCTGGAAATAAACTATGAATGAACAAGTGTACAAGCACTTGTTCATTGTTTTGGGGTGAAGATGTTGAAAAAAGTTTTTTGTATTGGCGAAACATTAATTGATTTTATTCCTGTTCAAAAAGAAAAGTCTTTAAAAGAAGTTACTAGTTTTGAACGTGTGGCTGGGGGAGCTCCTATGAACGTTGCAATTGCGATTGCAAAATACGGGGGAAACTCTGTTATGCTAACGAAAATAGCTAATGATAGCTTTGGCGATTATTTAGTAGATGTGCTTGAAGAAAATGGGGTAGATACTTCATATATTATTCGATGCAACGAAGGAGAGACCGGTTTGGCATTCGTATCTGTAGATAAATTGGGAGATAGAGACTTCAGTTTTTATAGAAAGAATTCAGCTGACTTATTACTTTTACCAAACGAGGTGAAAGTAGAGTGGTTTGATAAGGGAGACCTTCTTCATTTTTGTTCTGTAGATTTAGTCGAAAGTCCAATGAAACACACTCATATCAAAGTAATAGATAGTTTTCAAAAAATAGGGGGGATTGTCAGTTTTGATCCCAATGTTCGTCTTCCCTTATGGCCTGACAAAGAAAGCTGTCGTCGAACAATTCTAGACTTTTTACCTTTAGCAGATATCGTGAAAGTATCGGATGAAGAATTATTTTTTATAACCAATATTAAGGGAGAAAGGGAAGCTATTAACTCTCTTTTTGTTGGCAATGTAAAAGTAGTAGTTTATACCAAAGGAAAAGATGGAGCCATTATTTATTTGAAAAATGGAGAACAATTCGAGGATAAAGGATTTAAAGTGACTGTCTCAGATACAACCGGAGCAGGTGATGCATTTATAGGTGGTTTTTTATCTGAATTGCTTTCAATTGATATATCGAGCGAAAATCTATGTCAAAAAGTGAGTGAACACCATCAGCAGTTGCTTACCTTTGCTAATGCAAGTGGGGCACTTACTGCCTCAGTAAAAGGAGCGATTCACGCAGCACCTGGAAAACAACATATAATGAATTTTATTGCTACTCAAAGAGCATAAGAAAATATGTATTTATAGTTAGGAATTAGTATGAAATTCACGATATAAGCAAGGGTTAAAAGAAAGGATTTAAATAATGAGGACTGAAAAAGAAAAGATGTTAGATGGAGAAATGTATAATCCTGCAGACGCACAATTAAGAAAGGATCGAGAACATGCTAGAAGGCAGTTTAGAATATATAATGAAACTTTAGAGAGTGAAGATAATAAGCGTATTAAATTACTAAAAGGTTTATTCGGTTCTACTGGGGAAAACGTATATGTTGAACCAAATATTAGAGTTGACTATGGCTATAACATATTTGTTGGCGAAAACTTTTTTGCAAACTTTGATTGTGTCATCCTAGATATTTGTGAAGTGAGGTTTGGAGATAATTGTTTACTTGGTCCTGGTGTACATATCTATACAGCAACTCATCCAATTGACCCAGATGAACGGAACTCAGGAAAGGAATATGCAAAACCAATTATTGTTGGAGATAACGTATGGATTGGTGGGAGTTCAGTGATAAATCCAGGAGTATCGATAGGAGACAATGTGGTTATTGCATCTGGCTCAGTAGTGACTAAAGACGTACCTAACAATGTAGTGGTGGGTGGGAATCCCGCAAAAATCATTAAAAAAATTGGGAATTAAAGATATAAGGATATTTCACTAAATTTTAGTAACAGTACTCTAAATAAAATTTGAATTTCTAACTTATTAGTTAATTGGTGATTAAATTGGATATATGGATGGGGAAAATTAGAGATTATAATCATTTGGGTCATTATTTAGGGACCTATCAAGCAATTATAGAGAAACAGGATAAGATGCTTTATAAGATGACACTATCGTTTGCTCCAGCATATACGCTAAAAAAGCGAGATGAAAATAATCATTTAAAAGATAAAATATTGTATAGTTCAAGTGTAGAAGTACTTAAAAGAAAATTTAGAAATAAAATTCCTCTTTTAAAGCAACAAACAAAAGTAATATGGATAAAAAGAGGGTTAAATATTTAATTTTCAAGTGAAAGGTCATAATGGCAGGAAATCTTACTTGTAAAGCTAGTTTTATTGGTTCTGGTGCAAGCCAACCCATTATTATGCATTTTAAGTATATACAGAGTAAAATAACTTAGAAGGACATATCTTATGATATGTCCTTTTAATATGGTTAATTTTCATCTTTTTTTCACCATTAAATGATAAATTAATTGCTAATCATGCTGTAAAGCATTTTCCATAGATATCCCCTTTCGCAAGCTTATCTAAAAAGATAAGCTTTTTTCTTATACTTTGCATTTTGTTCACATAATGTCTCTTATCGGAAACATAAATATCATCGTTTGTACCAGTTTCTTCAAAATGTTAAAAATTACTAATTAAGGGTAGAAGGATATAAAAGTACTCGAAAAAAACATGAAGGGGGAGAGAATAGTGTTATGAAATTTTACAAACATGTTTTAATACCTTTAGCCACAGGGTTTTTAAGCTTTTTATGCTTTATAATTTACAGCGAAATATTTGGAGATAAGAATCTTGAAATAAGTAATTCCTTGTTTATTTCAATTGGTATATTTATTGGCGCAATCCCAGTATCTTTTTTTGTAGATTACCAAAAGAATAAAGACAAAAGAGATTTCAATAATAAAATATAACTGTGCTAACTATACAAATCTAGTTACCATAATCCAGATTCTCGGAAATAAAACGGAAAAAGGCTTCAAATAAGTATGAAACCTTTATATTTATAAAGAAAAGCTTAATTCTTTAGAATATGATGCTTTACTAAACTTCGATAATAGCCATAAATAATAAAATACGCTATTAAATAACTGATAAAGGTTCCTATAATATTCCATCCATTAAAATATTCTACTTTTCCTAAGACTAAACCGATGCCTTCAAAACCTGTAGTAAAGAGAGTAAAACAAAGTAAAAGGATAATCGTATTAATCTTCTTTTTTATCTTAAAATAAATTAAAAAAGAAGATAAGACAGGATAGAAACCAATATTTAAAGGGAGTGCTGATAAACTTAGATCTCTAAAAGTCGGTTTGAATTGCCAAAAGTAATTACTTCCCCAATCATTTAGTATAAAAGCTACTGTCATTCCTATTGGTGCAATTAAAAGAACGATTATAGGTTCTTTCTTGTATAATATGAAACCAAAAACCCAAGGTACAATAAATCCCATAATAATATTTACTAATATTTTCTCTCTTCTCCTCTCACTAAGATTACCTTTTAACAGGATTGTCCAAAACGTAAGAAAATAGTATGGACTAGTATTATATAACTTGCCCAACATGAATATTTTCTTATATAGTGAGCAAACTACCCAAGATGCTGCGAAGCATCCTCTCATAGAACCCAATTGCATAACATCCAAGTAACAGAAAAAGCCACTGATGAGGACCAGTGGCTTTTTCTGTTATTAATCTGTATATGATATACATCTTTAGTTAACATAATGTCTCTTTCCGTAAGACATCAAAAAAGAGAACCCTTACGCCACAAGGGTTCGAAGAAGTTCTCTTTTTCTCTTTTATGCAGCTTTTTATACATCGTTGATAGAATAGGCATTCTATTGAGCAAATCAATGAAAACAATGTATAAGAAGTACGCCTTTTATACATATGCTAACCCTCTAAAATGTAGTATTTATGGAAAATATATATTATAATGTGTTTGCACATGCATTTTAGAGTAAAAAGCCACCTGTCCTGCAAATACTGGGTGGCTTTTTATTTTGCATATATTAAAAATAGACAATTAATCATTTATATTAGTTTCTTCTAATTTATTTAATAACTGGTCTACAAATTGACTAATCAAAATCGTATTATCGCTAGTAAATCCTTCTTCTAACCCTATTTCAATCATAAGTTCCCTCGCTGCTTCTATATCTACGAGCAGAGCCTTCCTTAACATACTGTCGTATCTGTATCTCTGCAATTATATACTCACCTATCTCTCTAAGTTGTTAAGTCTTCATTTAACAATAACTGGATTTTTAACATCTAACAATACTTGTTCTTGTAAAATCCAATTAAGAGCGTAAAAAGCCGGTTTTAGGGTTTGAATAGTTAAGTTTTTATGCTTAATACATATTTTAATTGATAAATTAGGGGAAAATAATAGAGTTCGCAAAAGTATATCTTTACGGACTTTTCTTTTATATAAGGAATCTATCACTTTTATCGTTCGTTTTAGTTTGAAAACAAATTACGAACGTCTTCATAAGTTTCTACACTTTTATGAACGTTTTTGATTAAATAAAAGGAAGTTTGATATTGGAATAAATAAGTTAGATTGGAGGAGCTGGCGCAGGAAAAGCAACTTCAATGCCTCAAGTAGTATTGGACAGTCCTAAAGAAATTGTTGATAGAAGATGCATCTATGTTATTATGTATACTAATGCTCTAAGAGACCGTATAAAAAATTATCAATTTAAATAAGAAGATACCTAAGCAGTTAGGTGCTAAGATCTTGCAGTTCCTCTTATTAAGAAAGTTTATCCCTCCATTGAACCACCTTTTTTATGAACAGCAATTTATAAAAGGAGCAAAGATAAAATTGTTACTTAATTAAACGTAGCGAAGTCTTATATAGCTGTTACATCAAATAATTCAGGGGAATACATGTTAATTATACGAATGATTCATCACCTACTATAAGTAAGTATATAAAACGTTGAATTATATAGTTTGACTTAGAGTGCAAGCAGCAAATGGATGTTTATTTAGTCAGTTAGTATCATCTAATTACAGGCATTCATGTGTATAAATATCGGTAATTATCTTACAAGGTGGTATATCTATTGAAAGTTGAAACACGTAGCGTTGAATTTGTTCCAGTAGACGAACGTCATGGAAAAGCAAAAGATTTGTTCCCCATTTGGTTTGGAGCAAACATGCACATTACAACTCTTGTAACAGGTGCATTACCAATTAGTTTAGGCCTTAATTTATTTTGGAGTTTCGCAGCTATTATACTTGGAACCTTATTGGGTGCTATTTTTATGGCTTCACATTCTGCTCAGGGGCCTAAACTTGGAATTCCTCAAATGATTCAAAGTCGAGCACAGTTTGGAGTAATCGGAGCTATTTTCCCGTTATTTCTGGTAATGTTCGTGTATTTAGGTTTTTTCGCAAGTAGTAGTGTGCTTGCAGCACAAACATTAAACAGTTTAATACCCATTAATCAAAGCTGGGCCATAATAATCTTAAATATTCTTTGTTTTATTGTTGCAATTTTTGGCCATGATTTAATTCATAAAATGCAGAAAGTATTATCATGGTCTTCATTTGTTGTGTATCTAGCAGCAACAATTATTATATTTCAGTTACCACTTCCGACAGGAAGTTTTTCATTAAGTGGTTTGGATTTACCTGTATTTTTACTCGCTATCAGTATTGTAGCAACATGGCAATTAGCATATGCACCATACGTAGCAGACTATTCACGCTATCTGCCCGTTAATACATCAACTGCACAAACCTTTTGGTATAGTTACCTGGGTACATTTGTAGGGACTGTATGGATGATGATTTTAGGAGCAACTTTAACAACTACTATTCCTAATTTCCTTGATCATTCTGGTGGGAATTTAGCTCACTTATTCGGAAGTTTTGCTATCTTTATGTATTTGATCATTATTTTTGGTCAACTAGCTATTAATGTTTTTAATTTATATGGTGCTTTCATGTCAACCATTACAACTATAGAGCCCTTTTGGAAGCTGAAAGTAACACAAAAAGTTAGAGTAGGGATGATGTTTTGTGTTACATTGGCAGGGACTATCCTATGTTTATTAGGTCAAAGTAATTTTCTCTCATTTTTCTTGAATTTTATCTTTTTCATTAGCTATTTCTTGATTCCTTGGACGTCTATCAATCTTGTGGACTATTACTTATTACGTCGTGGTCAATATAATGTGAAAGATATCTTTGATGTAAATGGTCAATATGGAAAAATAAATGGAATCACTTGTATGGCATTCGCTGTATCAATTGTTGCAGAGATTCCTTTTATTAACACATCATTCTATATTGGTCCTATAGCAAAGGCATTTGGTGGCGCAGATATTGCCTGGCTAATTGGAATAATAGTTCCTGCAATCTTATATTATTTTCCGATGAAACAAAAGTTAAATAAAGAAGTTTGTGGTAACTGAACTCGAAAGAAAGGCCTGTATCTAAACAGATACAGGCCTTTCTTTAACCCATGAAAAGAGAATAAACATTCTTTTTTTGTGTAACAAAAACGAGATGCAAACGATTATGCATCCCGTCATGTGAAGAAGGAAAAATCAGCTTTTAATGCAGCATATGATCTTTAAGGAACACCTCATTTACGTAATTCCATTGCCTAATGAAACAGTCACTTGAAAAAGTATATTCTCTTTAACAAACACCTCATTTAAGCATTGAGCTAAAAAATATACAATGTGAACGAAATCGTTCTTGCTCTGGGACAAACACCTCATTTATATAGTGATAAATGAATATTATTGTCTACCCATTATATATATTCTTACTACGTTCATGACTACCATCCCCTTATGAATCAAACATACATCGATTTACAATAAGGTTTTCTGAAATATGCCTGCTGTAGACACCTCATCCCAAATGTAAGAAGCTTTGTAATGATTAGTTGTAATCAATAACTTGTTTTCCTTATTTGCTATCAACCCTACTATATGTTACACTATAGATAACTTATTTTTGTTCGGTATATTGAGAAAAGAAAAAACCTAATTAGAAGTTTTTATCTTGAAATAGTATGTTTGGGCAAGATCGGTAATACATTTGTGGAGTATTCCACAGCAGGAGGCAACATTATGACACAAGGTACAGTAAAATGGTTTAATGCAGACAAAGGTTTCGGTTTCATTGAAATCGAAGGCGGAGACGATGTATTCGTTCATTTCAGTGCTATTCAAGGTGAAGGCTTCAAATCATTAGAAGAAGGTCAAAAAGTTACTTTTGATATCGAAGAAGGTCAACGTGGAGCACAAGCTGCTAACGTTCACAAAGCATAATCAAAAGTGATAACAAAAAAGACTCCTATGAAGGGGTCTTTTTTTATGGTCTCATAATTAGCATACTATTGGTTCAATAGAAAACCCAGGCTTTAAAAAAGCCTGGGTTTTAGACAAGACGATCGATACAAGGTTAATTAGTTATAACATACAATAGAAATAGAAAGCAAATATGAACAAAGACTTTTTTATGTATAGGTATTGTTAAATATTTCTAAAATCATAGGTGTATATTATCTTCTATGGGGATTACGGGGGATTTTATCAATAAGGCGTTTTTCAGCTTTCATATGGCTTTTACACAAAGGACATCTCTGGTGACTATCGTAAGAGAAGTCTTTCCTCATCCAGCCTTTACACTCTTCTACTGTACATTCCCAAATTTCTGTTTCTTCTTGAACCGGAGGTTCTTGATTTCTTTTACTATAATACATACTCATCACTACTCCTCTGTCTATAAGTATACCTTATAAACAGTGCATAAATACTTTATATCTTTTATTCCGTTCATATTTTACTAGCATCGATCTCATATTTGAAAATAAGAGTAAAAAGGTGGAGTATGGATATTAAAGTACAACAATAAATGTTTGATGAATAGTTGTTACGGTGATGTGTAAAATAAAACGGAAATAAAAAACAATGTTTTTTATTAGAAAAACTATTGACGTTTCATTTGATATGTTTTATTATTATTAAGCGTCGTTGAAGCGACAACTTATGATTTGAACATTGAACTTTGAAAACTGAACAAAGCGACAAACGTCAACGTTAAATTTTATTTTTTTAAATGAGCAAGTCAAACATTTCTTCGGAGAGTTTGATCCTGGCTCAGGATGAACGCTGGCGGCGTGCCTAA
>NZ_JBYSWQ010000013.1:51894-52015 GCF_058781295.1 Priestia sp. FW507-14D1A | reverse complement strand
ATTCAGAAACTCTATAAGTTAAGGGATTATAAATAATTCAGAGACTCTATAAGTTAAGGGATTATAAATAATTCAGAGACTCTATAAGTTAAGGGATTATAAATAGTTCAGAAACTCTATA
>NZ_JBYSWQ010000013.1:169-51795 GCF_058781295.1 Priestia sp. FW507-14D1A | reverse complement strand
AAGTTAAGGGATTATAAATAATTCAGAGACTCTATAAGTTAAGGGATTATAAATAATTCGGAAACTCTATAAGTTAAGGGATTATAAATAATTCAGAGACTCTATAAGTTAAGGGTTTATAAATAATTCAGAGACTCTATAAGTTAAGGGATTATAAATAGTTCAGAAACTCTATAAGTTAAGGGATTATAAATAATTCAGAGACTCTATAAGTTAAGGGATTATAAATAATTCGGAAACTCTATAAGTTAAGAGATTATGTTGGTTAAAACTACTATTACTAAAACTTTCAAAATATGATTACTACAAATTGGAGTCTCGGAACACTTGCTATATAATAATAAAAACTCTCACTTAAATACTAAACTTTATTCTTTCAACAAAATGTTCTATTCAAACTTAGAACGTAACTGTTCATTCAGTTACGTTCTTTTTATTAAGTATGAGAAATAAGTTATTCAAATAAAGATAAATTATACAAAAGCAAAAGACCAATAAATATTATTCTTTTACTAAATAAGAAAGGTTCATTTCTAAAATGAACCTTTCTTGTCTTTTATTATTTATCTATGTTCTAATTACAAATCTTCACAACTTAAATACTTTTTCCGAATTTTTATTGTTATACGGTAAAAATCTAGTTATTGTTAAATGAAAAATATAAACTATTTTGGGGGCTAACTGTGAAGTTAAGATGTAAATGATTTGGAAGAAGAGAGAATAATAGTGAATCCTGTTAGTTTTGAGAGGTTTGTGAATTACCTACCAATTAATCATAAAATTAGAATTTCATATATTCAACAATACATAATTTTTTAGAATAATTAAGGATTTTAAATATAAATTCCAATAAAGTTATAAGTGAAATAAGAACTCAGACGTATAAAATTATTCAAAAGAAAGAACTAGTGGTAAGTATAAAATAAAAACTTGAAAAGATGTATAGTTAAGAAATTTTCATAAGTATAAATATTTTAAATGTGTTGAAAGAGGGGTGTACCATGTTTGATTATAATAATTTAAGTCCAAACGAATTTGAAATTCTTTGTTCAGATATTTTGAGTAGAGAATTAGGTATAGAATTGAGACATTTTAGTCCAGGTAGAGACGGTGGAGTAGATTTAACTGAAAGTCCTACTAATAAAAATGTTGTAGTTCAAGTTAAACACTATCTTAAAAGTACATATAGCAGTTTAAAATCCTCATTAGAAAAAGAATTGATTAAGTTACAAGAGATGAATCCTAAACCTCAAAAATATTATGTCTGCACATCTAAAGAGCTTACTGCTGAAAATATTAAAGAGATATATAATATTTTTAAAAATTATATGGAAAGCGATAAGAATATTCTTACTAAAAATGAAATAGATAAACTTTTAAACAAAGATTGTAATCAAGATATTCTTAAAAAGAATTTTAAGCTTTGGTTAGTAGCCGATCAAATTTTAACCCAATTAATTAATCGAGACATATTTATAGACGGAGAAGTGCTATTAAATAACTTAGAAGTAGATTTTAAGTATTTTGTTCAAACAAGTCTTTTTAACCAATGTTTAGATATATTGGAGAAAAATAGAAAAATTTTAGTTTGTGGTGATCCCGGGGTAGGGAAATCTATAACATCTAAGATGCTAACCTTTTATTTCGTAAAAAAAGGATATCAAATTCGATATACTACTAATGGCTTAATAAGTGATTTGAAAAAAAGTATACAAGACAATAAAGATTTAAAAGAAGTAATCTTATTAGATGATTGTTTAGGTCAATATTATTTGAAATTGAGAGAGTGGCAAGATCAAGAATTAATTAGTTTGTTAAATTACATAAGTATAAGTGAAAATAAAGTATTAATACTAAATAGTAGGGTTACAGTTTTAAATGAAGCACAGAATAGTTCAGGAGTTTTACGTAGATACTTAGAAGATGAAAAAGTGAAAATAAAAACTATTAATATGAATGATATTAGTGAGAAAGAAAAAGCTTATATATTCTTTAATCATTTGATACGAAATGAATTGCCAAATGATTACTATGACATGATTCGAGCAAATAAAAATTATCTTTCTATTATTAAACATAAGAATTATAATCCTCGAATAATAGAGTATGTCACACATAAAAAGCGATATGAAAAGATAAATCCTTCTGAATATCACGATTTTATAATAGCTACTTTGAGTAATCCACAAGAGGTTTGGAGCGAAGAGTTTAGACACGGATTAGCGATGGAAGATCGGATTTTTATGCATACATTATTTTCTTTAACAGATACTTTTGTGGAAGTGAGTGTTTTAGAAGAATGTTTTTTTAAGAGGATTCAAAGTGAAGGTATGATAGATCCTACTAGAAATATCTTTGAAGAGTCTAAAAAGCGTTTAACGTCCTCAATGATTAGAATGGTGGAAAATGAGGGGAAGCTCCTTATTGGTGTAATAAATCCTTCTTTAAATGATTATATGCAAAACTCTCTAAATGTTAATAGAATCGAAAAAGAACATATATTAGATAATAGTCTCTATGTTGAGCAATTAGAAAGAATTTTAGGAGAAGCTTCGCAGGAGAGACTTTTAAGTGAATTGCAGACGGGAGAGTTTCTTAGTAGAAAGAGTATTGATAATAAAATTCCATTATATTGCTTGTATAATATTTGGAAGTTCGGCGAATTAAATAACCAATATGAGCATTTAATAGTTGAAGGAATACTTAAAATGCCTAGAGAAATAAAAATATTTGGTGACAATTTAAGTAAGGCAAATATTGTTTCTATTTTGCTATATACATCTAAATACAATACTTTTTATAAAATAAAAGAAAGATTCTCAGAATCTAAATTTAGAGAAAGTGTTTTATTAAACCTTAAAGCTGATGAAGCTGCTAATCTATTATGTATACTGAAACAACAAGAATTAAATGAAGTTTACTATGAAGAATGGGAAAATCAATTTATAGATATTTTAGAGAGTTTTATTAATGAGTTTGATTTGAATGATTTTTTAGAGTATGAGGACGTAGATGACTTAGAATTCTACTATGAAAATAAAAGTACAAAAAAATTAGAATATGAAAGAGAATTAAGTAGAATAAAATCAAATATAGAAGAAAAGTTAACAGATACGGCATTTGATTTAGTTGAAATAACAGAATTTATAGATGAAAATAATCCTGATGTACAAAATGTAATACTTCAGGGTGTATACGAAAAGTTAGAAGATGAGTTTGAAGAAACCGTAGAGTGGTATTTAGAGCCTCAATCTATGGGAGAATATCCAAATCGAGCTATAGTTAATACTCCAGCTCATATAGATGAATTAGATTTAATATTAGATAGACCACTTGAATAAGCTTTTAAAAGTATAGTAACTTTAATAATTTGCTTACGAAAATTTTGAAAATTCGGCTAAATTAATGAGTGATATGAGAAATTAATTTATTCCTTAAAATGAAACTAACGTGGGCGTTAGTTTCATTTTAAGGAAAGGAGTTTTTCTAATTACAATATATAGATTATGTTATTTGTACGATAAACGATATAAACATTAAATGTATATGAATACTTTTGTGTAAAATTAACATTATTTTATTTACATAAGTAATAGTTAACGTGTTTTATTAAAAATAACGTTAAATGTTACATACCTTGTAGAAAAACTTCTTATTTGTCGTCATATTAAGTAAATAGTACAACTTTAATTTTAATAACAAACTTTATATGTTTACTTCTTTAAATGATATAAAATTTATAATTAATTAGATTGATGATTAATTTGTTTAAATAATACTAAATATAAATTATTATGGAATTTATATTTAATTATTGTATTTTCAATAACATACTTAAAGGTAAGAAGATATAATAGAGAGTTATACGAAGTAGAGATATTCGCTTTTTAACACAATGAATGTCTAGACGAAACACAAATAGGCGACTTGTTCCTTCCATTGAGAAAGATCAAGTCACCTACACTTTTTTTCTTCCATAATTCGTAATCCTTTCAACATTTAAAATTTATTGACTTACATGTTCCTTTTCTAACTCATTTACTGCATTCTCCTGGCACTCATTGATAAATAAATAGGTAAGGTACGAATGTAAGTCAAAACGTTCTTCTTTAATAAATGTAGAGAAACCCTGTTGTTTGCTCAATCGTTTTACCCCCTTTGTTCATGCTCTTATTCTTAATTATTGCCTAACTAGCAATCTTTTATACATATAAATTAACAACTGATGTTTATATGATAAGCACTTTCTATTCTGTACTGGCTCCGCCTACGCCACATACGTTGATAGCCACGCGTGCTATACAACCTAAATATAGTATATATGATAGCGTTTACAAATTGTAGTTAAAAGACGGAATATTATGATTAATTAAGTGTTCTAGAGAAATTATGAAAAGATTTTATAAATAGCTAAGAAACCTTTTTGTTTCATGAAGGTTTTTTAGCTATTTTAAATGTGGAAAACGGAATAAATATATTACAGTATGTTAATTATGGATTAAAGATGTAAAATACATTTTCCCAATCCTATAACAATTCCATAGGAGAACATATATGGACAATTATAAAAATGATAATACGGCAAGACGCTATATAGCCCACGTTAGTATATTTGGAACCACTCAAATTCACTTAAGAAATCCTTACATCATAGCTTGGTGGTCAGCAGCTTTTCCCGGTTTTGGACATTTACTTTTATCCAAATATCTTAGAGGCTTTGTTTTATTTATTTGGGAGGTTGTTATTAACCTTCAGTCTAATATAAACGTGGCTATGATTCATTCCTTTCAAGGAGACATAGACATGGCCAAAGAGTCACTAAACACTAGATGGCTTCTCATTTATATTCCGGTTTATATCTTTGCCATATGGGATAGTTATCGAACGACAGTTGATTTAAATAAAATATATGTCCTAGCTGAAAGAGAAAATCACACCTTTAATTCCTTTAGTATAGGATCTATGGAGATTAACTACTTGGATAAAAGAAATCCTCTTATGTCTATCGTATGGTCTTTATTTATGCCAGGTTTAGGTCAGCTTTATATTCATCGAATAATCGTTGCTTTTTTTATCGTTACTTGGACGGTTGTTTTCTTTTACTATTCTCATCTTCTTGAAGCTATTTCTCTTCTCTTTTTAGGCGAAATCCGAAAGGCTACTAACGTATTAAATGCAGAATGGTTACTGTTTTTCCCTTCCCTTTATGGCTTCGCCACTTATGATGCTTATATCAATACCGTTGAAAATAATAAGCTTGCTGAAAAAGAACAGAAAACCTTTTTAGAGAAGAACTATCAACACCCAGATTTTTATATTGAAAAGGAAAAAAGGTAACAAGAGGGCCTGGTCTACAGGTCTCTTTTAATTTTATGTGAATGAAAGAATCGTAATTGGAGCATACTAACCAAGATGCCAAAAGGTGTCATTGGATAAAGTCACGTAAGAGCTAAAACCGCCTTAGAGAGAAGGGGGTTTTTGCTTTTTAACTGTAATAATGTATATTTCTTTAGTTACCATAAAACGTATTATCAGTAGTCAAACCTTTTTAAATAAGAGTATTTTATCTTATCCATTTTTCACGTGTGCTTCTTAGATAATTTCCTAAATATTCTCCAATAGATCCAATAAAAAATATAAGTATACATTGAACTAAAAGGCTTGAAGGAGAGACTAATTGAAAAATAAGGGCACTTACACCTCCCCATAAAATAAATAACAATAAATTCTTTGCTGTAACCCCCATAATGTACTTCTTTTAAAAGTTTTTTTAATTTATTAAACCACATAATTTATTTACTTGATATAACAGGAATTGTAAGGAATCTTTTGTGGTTTTAAGCTTAAGATATATATCCTTAGTTAACATAATCACTCTTCCTGTACACAGAATAAATAGAACCACTTGTGCCACGTGGGGTTTGTTGAGTTCTATATTTACGGAACATACAGCTTTTTATACAACCTTAATTTAACAAGGTTTCCCTTAGGGACGGAATTTAGAGAAGTATTTAAAAAGTGAACTTTCTGCACTTTTATTATTTTTTGAAAATTCAATAAAATACCACTGTATTCTAGATACATAATTCACGTATAATGAGAAAGCGAGAAGAAAGAAGGGATTGTATGTTAAAAAGTAAAATGAATCAGTTGTTTGCAGAACAAAAGAGTGTTCATATACTGTATTCTTATGACCAGCAAGAAACGTATATACAACAAGCTGTAAGTTATATTCAAGAGGGGATTCTTGCTGGAGATTGCATTCTTCTTATTGAAAATGACCGTTTTTATCCTTTTATTCATAACCATTTAAAAGCACTCTTAACAACAGATCAAATGAAAAAAATCCATCGTATAAACAACTTTGATTTCTATTATTCAAGTGGTAGTTATCATCCTCCTGCTATTCTTGCTTACTTTGAGAAGAGTGTACAGCTCTATCTAGAAAATAAACTTTCTTTTAGATCATGGGCACATGTAGAATGGAGTACGATGGAAGATCCCTTACATCTCATTGAAGATTTTGAAAGAATCGTGGATGATGCAGTAAATAAACTCTCCTTTCCGTTAATTTGTGCATACAAAGCAGAGAGGATGCCGGAGTATCTCCAAACTATTTTGATGGAAACACACCCTTATGTTCTTATGGAAGGTGATTTAATTACCTCTGAACAATATCGGCCCCTAACAGATGTAGAATAAAAATAAAAGCGCTTACGTAATTATACGAAGCGCTTTTTTATCGGTAAGGAAACGACTAGTTCCCTTTGTTTTTTTATATCTCTTCTGTTTAGCCGTCATAGCCTAAATGTTGATTCTAACTAGTCTTATTCATTTTAAAGATTTTCTATTTAAAGGATAAAAATTACTTTTTTACGGTGAATACATGATAAAATGGACTAGATGGTTCCATCTATAAAGCCATTACTTATTCGTAGCCAAGAAGAGCCCTTTCAGTCCTTAACTAATTAAGGGCTTTTCTTGTTTTCCATATGTAATTTCCTTATGTTAGATTGATCTTAATGCCACTAGAAGATGCTGACGGTCTTGACCTTACTTCTTTTGTTTGTTTTGAAAAACTCTTGTATTTCCACATCAATACATGAATGCTTGTCACTTATATGACCGAGAGTGTTTCGAGGACATTGCTGCTGGGAGTGAACAGCAAAGTTTTCTATTTCCCATCAATAGTAAAACCAAAATTGGCTTTACTATTGATGAAAAGGTTTATTGATAACAGTATTGACTTGTAAACATTTGAATATAAAATAAAAGGGACAATTGATTCGTTACTTTTTTTAAATAATGAGGATTTCTAACTAAACAATAAGTTAACCTAATAAGAACAAGCAGATTATCTAAAAAGGACTTAAGATGCAAGGTATCTATTCTATAAACTTAACTAATAAACGCACCTAAATAAGCTAATTTAGGCGTTATTGATTTTACTCGAGAAAAATACATTAAGTTAATTCATGAGTTGTTATGGATGGAAAAATCAGAAAAAAGAATAGGAGAATGGCGCATGGAGATACTTTCAGCTATTTTAGTTGGAATTGTAGCATTAGAACATTTATTCATTATGATTCTTGAAATGTTTTTTATTCGTTCGAAGGTAGCAAAACGAGCATTCCAGTTACCTAAGCACTTGGAAGGAGATCGGAATGTAGCTATTATGTTTGCAAATCAAGGATTATACAATGGATTTTTAGCCGCAGGACTCGTTTGGGGGCTCATACTTGGATTTAATTCAATTGGTTATATGATTCAGTTGTTTTTTATCATTTGTGTGGTGGTAGCAGCTATTTACGGTGGTTTTACATCTACCAAGTCAATTATTATAAAACAGGGACTTCCGGCTATTTTAGCACTGATTACGCTTTTGTTTGTCATATAGAATTCAAGTTTTTTTAAAAAGGTACTTCCTTCTCCAATGCCATTAGAACGAGGTACCCTTTTCTCATTTAACTACTAAAGAAACTCCCACTCTTTCTTTTCCTCTTATAATGATGATGTCCATAACTTCCGTGATGACCACCCCTTTTCCTTACAATCAAATTGTAACATGCCTTTAAAATGGAACTTAAATGTTTCTATAAATACCTAGTTTCCATAAAACATTCTATCGGTAGAAAGGCTATCTAAATATATATGTATTAGCCATCAATAATCTGTGATTCCTTAACATTTAAAATTTCAATACTGTTACAATAAAAGTCGATATCTTCATTTTCTACGTCTCTTACTTGAAACCTAATGTTTTCCCAACTTCTATCACTAATATCTATTATTTGTAGTATAGATAGCTGTATAGCTCCGCCATTGGCAAATAGTTTGAAATTTTCTACTCCATAAAAATTCATACTGACTTCATAAAAGTTATGATTCCCTTTAGGTTGTAAAAGAAAAATTACATGTAAATTAGTTTTGTTTTCTTCACCAAACAAAAAATTGTTGCTATATTCTATAAAATACCTTATTTCTGTGATGTATTTCATATCTAATAACGAAAATTCTGGTGAAAGATTATTTAACAAGTGAAAGTTCTTAATATTTAACACTTTAAGAGTCTCCTTTTCTCATTACCTTATAGTACTTCTTAAAGAATTTTATTATTGCTCTATTTGTCTTTATTATTTAAGTCGTGCCAATCCCAATATGAACTATACAGTTCATCATGTAAAAATTCTTCATCTTCATCGTCGTCTTGTTTTTCTTCTAACTTTAAACCAACCCATATATCTTCTTCGTTCTCTGATACAGGATCACTTACCCCATCTAGTAAACAAAAAGCACTATGAAAAGCACCCATAATATTATCTCTTACGATTTTTTCAATTGCACTAATACTTTCGTCAGTAAACTTTTGAGCATTTAAAGCACTTATTTCTTCTTCAGTTAAATCGAATTCCTCCCAGGATAATTGTTTATCTGGCTGTTTCAATTGTTCCCCTACTTCTGCATATTTCTTAATGATGCTATGTAGTTCTCTTAAAAATAACTGTTTAGAATCCATATTTAATTCTCCCATGTATGTTATAAGTTCTATTTATTATATCAGTTTCACTTTGATACTCAGTGTATAAATTATACAAATTCAGTTTACATAATACGGCTTCTAGGAGCTTATTCAAAGTGTTCAGGAGACCAAACAGCTATATCATCGCCTGGAACGGCAACTAAAAGCCACTCATTGTCGCTTCCTCCCCAATGATCACCTAGTTGCCAACATTCATAGTTCGTATCATGACCATTTACAAACAAAATGCTACCTGATTCAAATGAAATGATTAGATGGGGCGACCGATGACCTAAATGTACATCCACTATTTTTTGTCTCTTAACATCCCAAATATGTTTAAAGTGCTGTTCTTCAGTATGTGTGGGGACTTCTCTCTCCGAAGATGGATAGACAAGTGGGACCTCTTCATATACCGTCCACGCTGTTTCAATCGTTAAAATGAATGCATCATCTTCTTTTCGATCATACTGAGTAAAGATTAATGAAATGGCGGAAACCTCAGACGCAAACTTTATTCCATCCATTTGACTATCAACAAGTAAATGCCTTAACGCTTTCTCTGCGAATCTCCGATTCTCTATTTTCAAAGTCGTTTCTCCTTTAACGTTTTTTGTGCTTATTATCTCATGTATGGGTCGTACATTTATAGTTACCATAATGTATCTTATTGGTACCTATTAAATAAACGATTTAAGCTGTGTTTCTTTATCACATATTAAAGCTTCAAGGTTTAGAGACTTAATTGTATCCTCAATATTTGTATCTTTAGCTAAAAGCAATGTTATAAACGAATCATAGATCCCCATAAATGCAAAGTCCATATTTTCATCTGTGATAATTGACTCGTTAGGAGATAAGTTAGCTATTTCTAAAGATGACACATCATTGACTTTAAATGAACCGTTTGTGTCGTGAATAGGTTCAGAAAAATATAAAGTATTTGCCCCTTTTGAACAGAGGATCTCTACTAAACTATTTAGTATAAACAACGATGTACGATCTTCTTCTGGGTAATAAAAATCTGGATTAGACTTAACATAAGGAGCTAATTTTTTATATTCATCACTAGGCACACCAGTAAGGTGTTGCAACGCTTTGAATAGTTCCTTGTAGGATTTTAAATTACATTTGGCCATTACTTCTTTCCATAGTATTGGTTCTCCAAGTTTAAGCATTTCCTCATCACTAGGATATATATGCTGATAAGGATTTTCTCTCTTTGATTTATCCCAACCAAAGGGCATTTGAATAAAAGGGTGGAATAGAATAGCCGCAGAATTAAAGTTATTAGGTAATTGAGACAAAATAGGTACATCTCCATCGATCCATATATAATCTAACAAAACGAGACATCTCCTTTGAATATACTTAGTTACGTACATTTTATATACAGAGAACAGTAATTTCTAGTCAACATAATCACTCTTTCCGGAACACATCACAAAAAAGAACCCTTATGAGAGTAAGGGTTCGAAAGAGGTCTCAATTATGAGTTATGCAGCTTTTTATACATCCTTGATTTATTAGGCTTTTCATTAGGAGGACCAACTAAATCGATGAATAAAAAGCGCACCTTTTATTCATATGCTTCAGACCCAAAAATAGCATTTGATACCATAATATGCCACACTACAGGTCAGACTATTTTTACAAATTTCAACGTAGCAAAAGAGCAACCTCTCGTCCACTGCAGAGGTTGTTCTTTTATTTTGTTAACGCTCCATTATTTTTAAGTTTTTATTTATATTGTCTTGCTGAGAAGAATTGAACAATCGGAAAAATAACTAAGGACAGGCAAATAGCTGCAAACAAAGAGATATTACCGAAATCATTTCTTCTGACAAAAATAATACGATCTGCTACCCATAAAACAAAGAGAGATATTGTTAAGATATGATAACTTGTTTTAGCACTTATAGTAGCAACCTTCTTGCCCATTTCATCTTTTTGAACTTTTCTATCGAATCCCCAAGTAGCAAATTGAAATATGCTAGTTAAAACTACGACTATTCCTATAACACCAGTTACTCCTATACTATATCCATTCTTAAAATCTGTAATATACATAGTGATTAGAAAAAAAGCGAAGCTTAGCAAAACAACAATACCCAAAATATAATTTCTTTGTACATTCTTCATTACGAATTCCTCCCATTATGATATAAAAATAATTCGTTCACACTTACTTCTAAGTTTTCTGCTAGTTGAAATGCTAAAGCTAAACTTGGGTCATATTTGTTATTCTCGATAGCATTGATTGTTTGCCTGGATACTTCACAAGCTTTAGCTAAATCCTCTTGAGACAACTTATTAAATTTCCTAAGTTCTTTGATACGATTATTCATACTTATCAACCTACCCCTTAAATGTAAAAAACTTTTTACATTTATATTTTATGGTAATATTTTCTTTTTGTCAAATATCTTTTACAAAACATCTATTTTTTTCACATATAGCATACAAACTTAGTTAACATAATGTGCTTTATAGACAGTGAGAAAGAATTTATATTTTCGATTAAAAATGGAAAAGGGTTAGATTCCTCACTAAGAGTCTAACCCTTTTTATTATCATAAATCGTATAATAATATTTATCTTTTGTATAAGTTTACTTTACCTTTATATAAGTTTGTTGTATTATTTGTTTGTAGTCAAAAAAGGAAGGTGATTACATTGAAAGAAAAAAATGGTGACTACGTTGAAAATAAAGTGTATGAGTACCGAGTTTTAAAAAGAATGTCTCAAAAAGAATTGGCAGACGCTGTAGGAGTATCCAAACAAACCATATATGTGATGGAGAAAAATAATTATTCTCCTTCCCTCGTTTTAGCTTTTCGAATAGCTAATTTCTTCGACGTAGACGTTAACGATATTTTTAATTATGTGGGAGGACGTGACTGAGATGATAACTGACAAAATAGAAGATGCTATTTTTATCCCTTTAAAAACCTGGACAGAACAATCAAATAATAACTGGAATATGCTGATTGGTATTGGACTTTTATCGCTTATAATCGCAATAATCTTAGTATACGTATTTCAAAAAAAATTAGGAATGAGTGTGTCTGACGAAAGAACCAATCAAATAAATTTAAAAAGTGCCCTTATTATGTTGTGTGGAATTATTTTATGCGACCTCATTTTTCCAAAAGAGTATATGTGGCAAATTTTCTTCTTATTTAAATACTCCCTGGCATTCCTTGCTGCAGGTATATATCTTGCTGTTCGATATAAAAAGGATTTCTTAAGCTAAAGAATTTTGCACACTATATTCAGCATTAGTTAACATATTGTACGTTATAGAAATAAGTAAAAAGAAGAACCTGCTATACAATAATAGTAGGTTCTTCTTTTTATATTAGGCTTTTTTCAAAAAGTATATCTATTTACTATCTATAATTTTCTTATCTAAAAGCAATTAACTTGCAGTGCTTCTTAAAATCTTCTTTAATATTTTGTTTGAAATAAAGAAAACAAAATAAAAGAAAGCAATATTAAACAAGATACCTAATATATTAAAAGTTAGCCTTGGACCTTTATAATATCCCAACCATTGAGCAGGAAAACCGAAATAATGATATGGTCCTTCAATCCTAATACCAACGTTTGGAATAAAAGCAAAAATTATAGTTGCCATAATACTAAGAATCCAAAATAATTTTAAACTAATCTTCTTTTTCATACACAATTTCATACACCCTTTACTTCTCACCTTTATATTCCTTAAATATTAAAATAGCCAGTATGCCAATTACAATGGTCATTGTAAAATAAAGCCACCGCCAATTTAAAAACAAACTATTTATTAAGTTTATTAGTATCGCGACTACCAACATGGAATTTAACCATTGTCTATATTTACTATCTTTAGCAGGGTCGATCTTTCTAAAAAATAATCCCACACTTAGCCTCCTTTTTTCATTCCTCTATATGTAACTACCTAATTCACAATGTGAGGTGTTAGCAAATTATGGGCACATAAAAAGTAATGCAGCAAACCTAAAGTGTGATGCATTACTTTTTTTTATTCTCACTCTTTTCATAGTTATATAGCATTATCTTTATGATGATTAATATCAATAATGTACATAAGGTATAGTATCCTGGTCAAGTTTGTCCTTTCCAAACAAAATTGACAAAGGCACTAGACACTAGTAGCCCTGCTACAACCCAAGAGTAAGATCCTTTCAACTTTCTCATTTGAAATTCCCTCGCTACCTATATGTTTATTCCTTAATTATCCATCATAACATATGTTAAATAGTTATTCAGTTCCATTGGTTATATAATGTTATTTTATACCAATTTAATAAAAGGATAGGTTTTCTATAAGTCCGCAAAGGTATACATTTACGGACTATTGTTTTTTATAAGAAATCTATCATTTTAATCGTTCGTTTAAGTTTCAAAATAAATTACGAACGTATTCTAAAGTACAGGCACTTTTACGAACATTTTTAATGGATTAATCAGAACAGAAAGTACAAAATGAGTATGCAAATAGAAAATTTGAGATTTTGATACATAGGTGCGATCAGTTGATATCAAAATAAAGATTATCATCTACAATTAATGCAGCAAAAATATAAAAAGGTATTATTTTCAAAATATTAAAACAAGCTATTAAACATCTTGCTTTACCACTCCCATTATTCATTACTCCTAATCTACATTTAAATTTGTTAATCCCTTTCAGTACATTTACTTAAGATAATTTCTTCATATAACCGTTATTAACTTTTTCAAAAGGGAATGAATTAAAAAGAGTAGTTAGAAATGTAGTTATAGATGGTAGCAACAAAGTCTGTTTTCCCATATAAGCAATGATCTTTTTAATAGTATAGTTTAGTAGTATAATATACACAGGAAAAATATCACTTTTTTATAGAAGAAAATAGATGAGTGCAAAATACACGGGTGAAAAAGAAATATTATGATAATTTATTTTGGAGATGAAATAGTAATGCCCTTAAATAAATGGCAATATACAAACTTTAAAGGTGATATTGTATATCTGGAAGACTGGATGAAATTCAGTATTACATTAGCAAATTATGTAAAGCAAGCAAGCCATCTAATGAAATTATATATATCTGTACCATCTAATCTAATGTTTTCTTATTTTTTTGTAGTTGGAGCTATTGATTATGATTTTAGGAATCCTTCTAAAGAATCATTATTGGAAGAATATCTCAACTTGAAAAAAGGGCAAAGGATTCTCTATAAAATAGGAGAAGAATGGGTAGCCCACTCAGTTATAGAAGTGAGCAAAATTCCTAATACAGATATTAATGCCATAGTGGTAAAAGATCGCTCAAACTGCATTAACTATATACCAGAAACAAGATGGTTTGAGTATATAAGAATACATGACAATGAAATAACAAGAGTTAGAAATACCAGAAGAGTAAACAATGTGGAGAACATAACCGATAATCTCAAATTGAAAAGTTTATACTCAAAGGACAATCTCAATTTGTTAATGATGCAAAACACGCCAAAGACTTATCTATACGCTAATAAAAAGGAATGGATAGATAATCTCTCCGTTATTGAGCTTAAAGTTAACGGAGAACCTATAAAATTCGCGGAAATATTGTTTGATGGCACAGAAGGTACGTTTAAGAATTTTTCATTTATCCAGCAAAATCACTCATCAATCCTTCCAGATGAATCTACGGTAGTATTTGCCGGAAGTAGTAGATCACTCAGTAAGATGGATCAATTTAAGGAACAAAAGTGTGTCTTTATTATAGATCTGCATGAGAGGGATGAGAAGATTGAAGAGCTTCAATTGAAAATTGAGCAAGACTTTTTAATGGAGAGAGGACAATCTCTAAATAAAGACATTTTGGAATATATGAATAAAAACCAAATTAGAATCCCAAAAGGAGTGGAGATCTTTGCATGGTCATCGAAGATCTAATCTGGATCTAGCAAATAAATTATATTCTTCACCTATAAATATAGAGTTTGTGAAGATTGAAGAAAGTCATATAGGAAGTTTAATATACGCTTTGAAAGAGCTACAGAATGAAGTCAAAGCTTATTATGAACATGATCAAGTTCTGTTAGACGAAACCGAGACATTCGTCAGAGTATGTCGTAAAGTAGTTGGTACTCTATGTAACTATAGCGCTTACTTTAAGGAGAATAATGACTTAATCGTCAAGTACTTTACCTTAACAAAAAAGCAAGTGTATGCTGATTTATTCAAAAAGAGCATAGAACCTATTATAAATATAATAAAAATACTACGTAAGCAGGAAAATAACTCCTATGCTGATGCTTTATCGCAATTACTTATAGAGAAACAAATTTCTCCGAATAATACATATATCTTAACTAAGAAAAATTCCCCAAATGAATATATTGAAATTAATCATACCAATTATAAAGTAATGAGAGATAAAGAATTTGTTAGTTTAGGAATATTTGCAGATGTAGTTATATTTTTAGGTACCCCTAACTATTTTTCTAAAAAATTCTCTACAATATTTCATGGAAATAAAATTATATTTATAGGATATTCTTGCTTCGAAAACCGATTAGTAAAAAGCAAATCCTTTTTGAACTTAATTAATGATGACCATCTAATAAATACCATTTATGAAGATGTTACGTTTGAAAAGGGATTTTCAGGGCTGGATTTTAAAGAAACTTTTACGAAAGAAACAATAAAAAAGTCAGAAAAAACTTTAATTAGTTATTTTGAGAATTTTTCTCCTGAAGGCAATATAGAGGTAAAATTAGCTACTATTTCTCATAATGATTACATTTTCTTGCCAATTAGGCAAAAAGTAAATGTAGTTGATAGAGATTCTCTAAGAGTATTCCAAAAAGAAGTTGAGGATGTAGTTATTGAGGATTTATTAATATTCAGGGAACAGAACGCATCTAATTTAGTCCGTGAAGAAGCAGATAACATTATGGGTGCAAACGCAAATGAATATCGAGAGAGCTTAGAAAAATGGAAGAAACGGCTACGCTATCATGTAAGAAAAAAGGGAATTAAGGCAGTATCTAAGATATTAATAGACCGTTATAAACTTTCAGTTGCTAAAGAGAATAACATTAAAAATTGGATGAGCAATCAGTCTATTAAGCCTTCATGTCTAAGTGAATTGTTAAAAGCATTAAGGTTTGATCCTCAGGAGATAAAAGAAATATTAAATGCAGCTACTGAAATTCGAAGTGCACATATCTCAGCCGGTCATCACATATCTCGCACCTTGATGAATGAGTTAGATAAAGATCTGGAAAATATTATAAACGAAAACGGGTTTTATAGGTTTGAATCAAAAAAATTCGAAGAATCCTTTTTTAATATTGCTGAAATAGAAAAAATTTCTGATGAAACCTATTTTATTCCAGAAAATGAAACATTAAAAATTATTAAAGGTTGAGGTGTAGAACAGTGGATAAAAAGTTAGAAAGATCCTTATATAATCGAGAATTTATTATTAATGCCATAGAACAAGAAATTGTAGGTCCCAGCGACATTCAAAATACTATAAAACCTTTAAATGTAATTGGCAATACATCATTTAATAATTTTGATGACTTGAATACCAATTATTATTGGAATAAGGCAGCATTAAAGGAGGAAGTAATCCAAAGAGATACCCCTTCTCGAAGGTATGCTGCAGGAATGTTATATCCTATGAACATTGAAAACGAAGATTCAAAAGAAAATGAACTTGTAATTAATATAGTTAATGATGAGCAAAAAACAGAGTTTTATGATGAATTAGCTAACTTAAATACAGAAGAAATAGATGAGGAATCAGGTCTAGACGATGCCGTAGCTAAAATCCAACAGGAAGATTCAAAACCTTCAAGCATGGGGATGACTTTTTGCATATCTAAGGATGCGAAATCATTTACAGTTAAGTTTAAAGGTGGAATATATGAAAAACATAAAATCTATGCAGATATTACTCATAAAGATGAGGATAATGGCAAACAAAAACATTACAAATTTGATGAATACTGGTGGTTACGCACATCTATTTTCGCTGAAAAAGAGATCAATTTATCAGAATTTGACCCTAACAAAGAGATTAGTGTAAAGAAATTTTCTCTAGATGTTTATGACAATACACAAAAAAGAATTGAAAAAATTAGTTTAAAATTACATATTCAATATCGTGTAAAAAAAGAATATACATTGTTGACAGTGACAGTTTTAAATGTGACTGAGCCTCCTGCAAGACATAATATAAACGAATATATAGTATTTCAATCTCATTTAAATATTTCAGCTGCTCTAGGAAGCTTTTTAAATTATCCTAAGATCTTTCAGCGCAATTTAGATTTAACTGAAGACGAGTGGAATAACGAGTTACTATTTCGGAACAAAGCTAATTATGCAATCGGTCATGGGTGTTCAACTACATGGAATCAGCATTCTAAAACCATATCGGAAATTAACTCTACATTTATTCCAAGGTATGAGACAGAGAGCATGACTCCAGATGTTACGTTGGAAAATATTGATGGTAAAGAAATAAAGTTAAAGATTGAAATGCAGACCTTAATGAATGCAAAAAGTTATGATGAGTTAATTAAGATCTTGCTGCCTTTAGTAACAGGCTATGATGACTGGATTACTAAACGCGAGAAAGAGCTATCTGGCTTACAAAAAGAACTAAAAAAAGCTGCTGAAGCTAATTTGAAATTGTGTAAGGAAAGCTTGACCAGGATAAAAAAAGGGCTAGAATTGTTGAAAAAGCCTAAGGTGCTTCAAGCATTCAAAATGGCTAACAAAGCGATATTGTTGCAACAAATTAATGGAAAGATACCACGTAAAGCTTACTATGAAAAGCTAGATACTGGATTAGAGTTAGTATTTGAAAAGAAATTTTCTGAATCAACAAAAAAAATGAATAATTTGGATTCATGTGATAACAGCTGGCGTGCTTTCCAGATTGCTTTTTTCTTGTTATCAATTCAGTCTTTAGTTGAAAAGGATTCCTTAGATCGTGAAACAGTCGATTTAATCTGGTTTCCTACTGGTGGAGGAAAAACAGAGGCATATTTAGGTGTTGCGGCATTTCAGATGTTCTATAGACGCCTGTTAGACCCTAATGATGCAGGTGTAGATATTATAATGCGCTATACTTTACGTTTACTAACAGCTGACCAATTCCAGCGCGCTTCTAGACTGATTTGTGCGATGGAATATGTACGTAGAGAAAATAAAAATGCTTTGGGTAGCATACCTTATTCCATTGGAATCTGGGTAGGGTCAAAAACTTCACCCAATGACAATAGAGAAGCATTGAGACAAGTAAGTTCAATGAGTAAGTCAAAAGGTCCTGAGAATTTAGTAGTAACAAGATGTCCTTGGTGTGGATGTCAAATTGGAAAGGTTGAAGTAAAGGGAAAAGGTGTCAAGCGTAATGAGAGCAAGGTAATTGGTTTTAAGAATAAAAATAACAGATTAGTAGTGACATGTCCAGATGATCAATGTAATTTCCATGATGAGATTCCTGTTTATTTCGTAGATGAAACAATTTATGAAAAGCAACCAACTTTTTTAATCGGAACTATTGATAAGTTTGTTCAATTAACTTGGAAACCTGAAGCTAGAAAGTTATTTGGTTTAAACGAAAGTGGAAAGCGCATTGTATCGCCACCACAAATTATAGTTCAAGACGAGCTCCATTTGATTTCTGGACCATTGGGAACACTTGCAGGTCTATATGAAGTATTAATTGAGGAATTATGCATTGATGATCGTGGTGGAGTACCGATTAAGCCTAAAATCATTTCAGCAACGGCAACTATTAAAGAATTTGAAGAACAAGCTAAATGCCTGTTTGGACGAAATAGTGCAAGGTTATTTCCAAGTCCAGGTATAGATATTGATGATTCTTTCTTCTCTAAAGTGGCCGTTGATGATAGTGGGAAGCCAATGCCTGGTCGAAAGTATATAGGAATTTTCACATCAAGAGTACGTATTTTAATGGCACAAGTAATGACGTATTCAGCTATTTTACAGAAAGTAGAGAGCTTACCAGAAGATGAACGGGATCCATTTTGGACACTACTTTCATTTTACAATAGCTTAAGAGATTTAGGAGCTGGATTAAATTTATTTAATAGCGATATTCCAACGTATATTGACGCGCTGATTAAGAGGGAAGGCTTCAATAACAGAAGGTTTTTAGGTGCACCTTTAGAATTAACATCTCGTAAACAGAGTAATGAAATCTCTAAAACTATAGATGATTTGAATGTTCCATATAATATAAAAGATAGTAAAGGTCGCACGAGGGCACTTACATCATGTTTAGCTTCGAATATTATTGAAGTAGGTGTAGATATTGATCGTTTATCATTAATGGGCATTGTCGGACAGCCTAAAATGACAGCACAATACATTCAAGTGAGTGGGCGGGTAGGGCGCAGACCTAACGAGAGACCAGGATTAATTGTAACAGTATATTCTAATCAAAACTCACGCGATAAATCACATTTTGAGCATTTTAATGAATATCATCAAAGGCTCTATGCACAAGTAGAAACAACAAGTCTAACGCCTTTTTCCACAGCCTCATTAGAACGTGGATTAACAGCCGTACTAATTGGATTTTTACGCCAACGTATGAGTATGCAAATAGCAAATTATCCTACGAGCAAGGAATTAAGTCGTGTTATGAAAGATGATATTTTCACTAACTTTAGCTCTCGTTTTAAAGAACGTGTGGAATTAATAGATCCAGATCAGTTGGATACATGGAAAGATATCTTTAAAACCTTTATGAATGGAGTATTAAAAGGACGCTATGAAACTTGGCGAGTTTCTGATACAGAACGTGGGTTAATGTATCAAGCTGGAAATTTAAGTGATGGTGAAAAATATACTGGTAGTATCCCTGTAATCAATACATTGCGAAGTGTAGATGCTGAAAGTAGGGGCTCCATTGTTTTGATAGATAAAGAGGAAGAAGAATTCGTATGGGGGGATGATGATTAAATGCGATATTTGCCAATGAGACGTTCTAAATTGGTCGGAACAGAAGGACCAGGTTCATTAGTAATTAGTCCAGAAGGTGAAACGGCTGTTGTAGGTGCTCTAGACCTCTGGTTTAGAGATTCTAAAGGAGATAAAGCAAGAAATATTGAGGAGTTTTCAGTAAATGAGCCACGTTTAAAATCAATTTTAAAAGTAGATAAATTTTATACTCCTCCAGAATTTAGAAAGCATTCAAAAAACGCTATGGAAGTGATCCCAAATAGTGGACTGGTCATGCCTTTAATGCGGTTTCCTAGATGGCATTATTGCAGTTCGTGTAAATCATTAAGAGAATTAGAACTTGATCAAACCTCAGTATATTTAGAGTGTCCAAAATGTCAAGCAAAAAAATATTATAAACAAGTTCCCTTTGTAGTAATTTGTGAGCACGGTCATTTATCTGATTTCCCTTGGCGTAAGTGGGTTCACAGTGATGAAAATACTAATTGTGAAGGTAATTTAAGAATACGCATGAGTGGGGGAACAACACTTGATTCCTGGAGAATTGAATGTGAAAAATGCAAGGATAGCCGCGGGTTACAAAGAGTTACATCTTCAAGTGATGGTGAAAAGAAAACAAGCGTTTTAGGAGATACCTTAAATAAAATAGGCTCGCAAAAATATACTTGTGAAGGTGAGCGCCCATGGTGTGGGGAAGAAAAAGAAGAATGTGCCGCAGCACCAGTTGCGATTTTAAGAAATTCTATTAGTGTGTATATGGCGAAAAAGCTTAGTGCTTTAGCCATCCCAGGTGATTATAGGGAAAATGTAGATCTGGTTGTATCTAAACTCCAATCTCCTGCTAAGTTTATAATACGAAAAAGTCTTGATCTTGTAGATGATATAGAGAAGAAGATTCAATTTATAAGGGAAAACCTTAGATTCGAATTAAAGGAAGCAGTAACTGACGAAGATATTCGAGAAGCTTTGATGTATATGGCGGCTGGAGAAGAATATCAATACACGGAGGAAGAATTAGAAAAACCAGGCTTAATAATTAAACAAAAAGAATTTGAAAAGCTTACGTCTAAAGTAGATTCAAAAGAGTTAAAAGTTGAACCTGAATGGGTTTATCAGACTAGTACAGAGATCGAAGATAATTATTACAAACCATACTTAGAACGCTTATCTAGAGTATTGAAATTAAAGGAAACAACTGCTTTATATGGTTTCGATCGAAAAGATTATAAAAACACTAATGATTACGGTAGTTATTATCCTTCTCTTTATAAAGATTATGATAATGCTTATGAAAAGTGGCTTCCTGTAAATGAAGTATATGGTGAGGGCATCTTTTTACAGTTAAACCTAAAAAAACTTGAAGAATGGGAATCCTCTCAAGATGTCCAGCAATATTTTGAACATTATCTTCAACGAGTAGATCATATTGAGCATCGAGATGATACCATTCTCAAACCCAGAAACATCATGTTACACACACTATCTCACTTTTTGATTGATGAACTTGCAAATGTCTGTGGTTATAATCGAGCATCGATTAGAGAAAGGCTTTACTTGGATAAGGGGCAGGCTGGTGTTTTAATCTATATTTCTGCAGGTGATTCGGAAGGTACTTTAGGTGGGCTTGTACGTTTAGGGTTACAGGATAAATTTTTTCATGTTTTAGATAAAGCTAAAAATAGCGCAGAATGGTGCAGTTCTGATCCAGTTTGTACCGAAATTGGGAAAAAACAAGGACAAGGTGTAAACAATTTAAATGGTGCAGCTTGTTATAACTGTTCACATATTCCAGAGACTTCTTGTGAATTTTGGAATTTATATTTAGATAGAAGCTTACTTATTGATGAAAAGATAGGATACTTCAGGAACTAGAAGATTAAATTACAAACAGTTTTTATAATTACTATCTCAGTTCCTTAGTAAGGCATTATAAAATTAGTTTTGCGGTGTACTTTTGAATTAGATGAAAAATTATTCTGTTACCATAAATGAACCTATTATGCCTATTATTCAAAGAAAAATGAATATAATCTTTATTTAAAGGAAACAAGTAATCTCAAAGTTACTAAGTACTTTAAAAACATAGAAAAATTGTTAAAAAATCGTTTGCTACTGTTAGCAAACGATTTTTAACAATTCAAGTGAATTGTATTTTAAGGTTAAATCATAAGGTAAACATAGAAAATTTTTGTATAAGATTAAATTTTATTACAAACACTTATTATATCTTTCAATTCTTTAATAGTATATGCAGGTTTTCTTCTGTGAAGCATCGCATGACAGTTTGGGCAGACTGGACGCAAATCATTAATTGGATTAACAATATACTCTTCGCCAATTTCATGAAGTGCCACTAAATGGTGTACATGAATAAATTCTCTTCCAATATCCCCATACGTTTTTTTAAAATCAAATGAGCATACTGAGCACTTATAGCCATAATAATTTAAACACTTCTGTCTTGCATCAGAGCTACGCTCATAAATATTTACTTTAATTTTCTTAGTAGAGCCTTCTTCGTAACGATTATTTCCTGTTACCTCTTCAGGAAGTATTTCAGGATGATTCTCTCTATAGTCTTCAAATCCCCATAATATCTTAACTGGTGTCATATCATAAACTTTTTTTGCTGTAGCATTTCCACGATAAACAAACTTGGTGTTATTATTGTTTTCTCGTGTAAAGATATATACATCTCCAGTGGAAGAAATGAGTCGTTGAATTGAAGGCTGGTGTAATTTAGAGGTATTGTTGCCATACCATAATAGATCATTTCCTATGAATTTGTTGTTATAATCATGTCCAGTTCTTCCTGTGGTGTTAATTCCCGCAAAAATAAAACCATTACCCTTGTACGTAGTATAACCTGTGTTCCAATGCCCTTTTTGGCTTGTTAGTGGCACACTTAAAATCTTATAAATGTCATTTCTTGAATACTCATGGTTAACGACAAAAGGAATTTTCATTCGTTTACATTACCTTTCAAATAAATAGTTGTCTACTTTCTACTAAATAAATAGGATCATTAATACTTATTACATATTATCAAGACCTAATTCTTAATCGAAATTTTGAACCCACAAGCTAATTTCAAAGAAGACCAACCTTTACTTTGTCCACCACTAAACTTAACACGTAATGAAAGTTGCTCTTGCTTGTCATTCCAATACAAAGTTGTATGTGTAGGTCTAGGGTGTTGCTTTGAAATGAAAATCTCACTTTCTACATCATTATATTCTAAAACTTTACTATCATTGTGTTTATAAAAAGTAAGAACTACTATTGAGTTTCCAAGAATAGACTGAACTCCTTTACGCAAATTTGCTTGAGATGCTAAAACCAGTTGTTGACCTAATTCTTGAGAGATCCTCTTTAAGCTATTTTGATGATCTATCATTCCTTGTAAAAACAGATTTTTTGTCTCCGATACTATGTCTGAAAGATCACCAATGTTAAAGTATTGAGGTCCTAAGATTTGACCTATTCCAGGATTTTTGACATTAAGGGTAGTACTCTTATTAGATAATGCTTTAAGTGAAAAAGCTTCTTCGATATATTTGTTATCAATAAACAAAATTAGCTGCAGATCTGCAGTATTTAACCGATTTTTCAAGTAACTATCGGGAACCAGTTGAATACTATCAATTTTATAAACACCGTACTTATTCTTTAAGTATTCACTGATTTTATGAATTGTAATTTTTGAAGCTTCTTGTAGCGCCAATAAATCCACAAATGGCACAATAGGTGAATACTTACCCAACATTGTACAATATTCGTTCGAATCAACTTGGTTTATTTCCAAATTATTTTTCAAAAGTTGATAATAAATCATCGCTTCATTACATTTTCCAATGGCATTACTAATATTCTCGGCCTTTATCAGTTCGTGATTGTTAATAATACTTTCAAATTTAGAAATAGTACGTTTATTCTTCCCAATTATGCTCTTCTCGCTTGGGAACTTCTTGTAACCTGTTGCTAATTTTATGGATGAAGTAGGGATACTTTCGAACTTAAATCTAATAGTAAAGGCTTCTTCCCCACATCGAATGCCGATTTTATCGTTACCAACTTTATAAATGTTTACTCCATTCGCTATATCAACGTTAAATCTTACTTCTTCTGCATAGGAACTCTTGTTCCCGTCGTATTGACGAGTTATAATAATAGTACTATCAAGCATAAGAAATTCCTTAAATGCATATTCTATACCACCATTGACTTCATTATATTCTTTCTTTAATAAGTCAAAACAGTATTCTCGCAAGCGAAAGAGAAAATGTCGGCGAAAAGGTTCAATTTCTGATGTGAATTCAGGATAATAATGTTTAACTTTTTTCTTTAAGTCAGTTGTTGAATCGTAACCATCTTCACATTCTTTTGTTTTAATAATAGATTGTAGATAAAAAGCATATTCTTGAGCAAAATAATCATTAAAAAGCATTTGCATTTTTTCAGAAAGAAAATATCTTTTAAAGAAGCTCTTAGCACCTGGGTTTTTAGGCTGAATAGCTTTTTTTCCTTTGGTGTAAAAAAGGTTTATTTTTACTTCTTTGTTACTTTCTAATATTAAACGGAGGTCAGGGTTAAGATCAGGTTTCTCAGTTTCAAACTTGCTTTGTACTTCCTTAATAGTAGGGTACAGCTGAATAATATATTCAACTGTTGCTCGGGTAGTATCAAGAATATCTTGAATTGGATTTCCTATAAGATAATCTTTTAATGCTTGATAAACGTTTTTAACATGCTCATCACCTGTTTTTCGAGATATGTTCATATGTATCACTCAACTCCTAGTCATAGAACATTTTATCTCAATCCTTGTAAATATTACATAATAATCTGTAAGCTGGCCTTTTTAGAGTTTAAATGTTAAAATAAATAATAGTCATCGGAGGTGATCGTATGAAAATAGAAGAAAGGGGCAGAGCAAAATATCGCCCATTACAAAATTATGATATCAACGAAGTAAAAGATTTACTTATAGAGAAAATTCATCAGGAGCAAGAAAATGCACAATTGTTATCTGACGAGGAAAAGCTTGAAGAAGTTAATTATAATACTGACAAGCTTAACATGGTAAGTTTATTCTCTGGATGCGGTGGTTTAGATTTGGGCGTTGAGCTTGCTGGTTTAGACGCTGTAGAAGAGAAGGAATTTACAGACTATGTACTTTCATCTCGAGAGCAATTTTTAGAAAATAGAGGAAAAAGCATATTCCATACCATTTACTCTGTTGATATGTTTAAAGAAGCAAATCAAACATATAAATTAAACTTTCCTGAAACAGTTATCCAAGATGAGAAGGATATTAGAAAGATTAAAGATTTTCCTAGGTGTGATATTGTTTTAGGTGGATTTCCATGCCCAGGCTTTAGTGAAGCTGGTCCAAGACTTATTGACGATGAACGTAACTTCTTATATATCCATTTCATTCGCTGTCTAATGCAAACAAAACCTGCATTTTTTATTGCAGAGAATGTAAAAGGAATGCTTACTTTAGGAAAAGGGGAAGTTATTAAACAGATTATCCAAGACTTTGAATCGGCTGGATATAAAGTGAAATATAAATTAGTAAATTCAAGAGATTATGGTGTTCCACAATTGAGGGAACGTGTATTTATTGTAGGGGTTAGAAAAGATATTGATTTTGAATACGAATTTCCTACGCCAACTCATGGTCCTGATCAAAAGCAAACACCATATGTAACTCTTAAAGAAGCTATTGGAGACTTAGAATCGGATCCAGGCGAATGGTATGAAGGTGGATTCTCACCCATTTACCTTTCTCGTAATCGAAAGAAAGACTGGGAAGAACAAAGCTTTACTATTCAGGCTTCCGGTCGACAAGCACCGTTACATCCAGGTGGAGAGCGAATGAAACATATTGGAAAAGACAGTTGGGAATTACCTGGAGGGGAAGCTGCTAATAGACGACTTTCAGTTAAAGAGATTGCCCGTATTCAAACATTTCCTGACTGGTTTATATTTTCTGATGGTAATAATTCCTCCATTAGTAAAAATGGAAGAATTAACAAGGTATATAAGCAGATTGGAAATGCTGTACCAGTTGAGCTCGCGAGAACAATCGCTCAACCAATAGCTGAATGGACTATAAAAAATATGGATATTATCAGTAGCAAAAGGCTTCGTTTACAGCAACTTCAATTATTTGAGTAATAGAATCCATAGATGAGTTTGTAAGAAATACAAGAGGTACAAAGCTTTATGCTTTGTACCTTTTCGCTTTAACATACGTTTAAATGACTTTTGAAGAAGCTACTTTCCTCATCCGTCATCAGATTTCTATCAAGATATTTCTTCCAATGTTCACAAGATGTTTCTGAAATATGAGAGCAGTTGTATCAAGTGAAATTAATAAAAACCAGCAGCAACAAATATTTACGTATGGAGATGTTGATGGTTTTATTAATTATTTTTTTATGTTAACCTTTTAAATTTATAACCGTAAATTCCCCTTAACTCGCTAGGCTCTTATATAAAGATTAATGTGGATTTTTACCTTTATCGTTATTTGCGATATGATTCCCTATAACTGACCTGAAGTAGATTAATGCTTGGAACTACAATCGGAACAGAATCCATTTAGACCCTCATTATGATGACCTATTCTAGTTCCGCAATCTGGGCAATCTGTATACTCTCCGTCGAATTCATCTTCATCAAAATTTATTTCAAAATCATTTCCCCATCCGTATTCAGATCGATTAAAATCTAAACTTTTAACATCTATTTCGTGATTATGCTCATTGATTAATTGTATCTTTTCTTCTTCTGTTGAATCAAAATTCAGCTCTATTTCTAATTGTGCTCTTAAACACCCTTCAATAGTACCTTGCGATTGAATATTATCATGCTCAAATTCTGAAATTACTGATATCATAAAAGGAATTTCTAGGATAAACCTATAGATCACATCTTCTCCATTTGTCAGTAAAGTAATATTATCATATTTAACCTCTGACATATCAAAAATATCTAATCCAATACTGAGCTCTTGACCCATAACAATATTTTCTATTAAGTCTCTGTGATCTTCAAAATTATTCACCGTATAAAATAGTTCCGAACTATCTTTCTGTAAAATGAAATCCTCAATATAGTATCCTATTCTGTCTAAACTTAATTTTCTTATAAATTGCTCTTTTCTTATATCTAATAAAGCAAATTTGTCATTCGTATTTGCTGATAATTTCTCTATAAGATCATCAAACGTAATAATTTCTAATTCAATATCTTTGCAATAATACTTAAATTCTTCCAATAACTCTTGTCTTGCCTGATATCGCCCATTCTTATCTTTTTCAAATAAATCGCCTTTGGATTTATCATTACTAATATAAATTACTTTTCCTCCTGCTGAAATATCATTGGCTTTCCTTATAATCTCTTTCCAAATAATTAAATCACCAAATACGTCTGCTCGTATCATTAGCTTTTCTTCTTCATTTTTCTTTTTAATGTCCTCTAACTTTCCAGCGTCTTTAAACCCTGGAGCAACATTGTATTTATATCGAATTTCTCCTTCTTTAAAGATATCAATTAATTCTACAATATTAAATTTAGAGCCCGTTTTTTTATTAATTAGCTTCTCCAAATAGTCCCGGACTTCTATTATAAAGTGATTGTAAGCTTTCACTTCTTCTTCAATATCAGAATTAAATTTATTGACTAAATCGTTTATTTCTGAAAACTTTTCATCTATGCCAGACTTTAGATCTAAAAGACCATTAAAATTTCTATTCTCAAATTCAATTAGTTGATTAAATAGCTTTTCTTTTTGGTTGTTAACTTTTGTTAACATAGTTTTATTTAGTTTTTTATATAAATCAGGTTTAAATTCATTTAACTTATGTTTTCTATATTCTTGTGCTACCTGAAATGGAATCCAAATGTTATCTTCATTTTCCTTAAGATAATCTAAAAATACTTTACTGCTTACAATACTATATCTGAATGCATTTAATAAAGAATTAGCATCTAATGCAATCAATAATTTATTACCGGTTTCGGTCATACCTTGTTTCCCCAATCTATATAATTATCATTTTATAAAAATATTATATAATTAAGATTGCATAAATTTCTATTGTATTGTTTATACGATTATAAATTTTGATAGAAAGAGGATGTCTATGCCTCAACCCAGGTATTCTACACATTCTAAACTGGGACAATGTATAACAGAAAAAGGGTGCATCCGATTCATTGATGCCCTAAGGAATTTGTTTGTTTTATTAATAAAGTATTTGAGTTAAAGAACAAAATGAGGTTAAGCAAACTCATTAATGTTTGCTTAGCTTTGTTCCTAAAGAAATTGTGTACAGGAAGCATTTATTTTGGGGAAAGTGCATTCATGTACAATTTTAGAGTATACACGTTACGTAACGGTTCCAAGAGAATTATTAAACTAAAAGAAGGAGAATCCTTTAAAGAGGAACTTTAAAGAGCCGGTATTCAAGAAACGCAAATTCTTCAGATGCACCTGGTGGAAAAACTAGAGTGATTTTAACGTAACACTTTTAAATGGATGTAAGTTTGTTAGCCTAAGTAAAGCCAAATAAAAGGAGTGATCAACCTGGAAGAAATAAAAGAGCCAGAAATAGATCTTGATAAAGTATATGAATACGATGAATTTCCGGATAAAGTTAGTGGAAGATGCGATCACTGCAACTCATCTTACTTCAAAAGTTCCGTAAAAAATGGAGTTTTTCTGCGCGAATGCAGGGAATGTGGCATGAAGAAAAGCATTTAGTTGGTATTGATTGAAAGGTTTGGGGAAATGAGAGATATTTGGGATGATGGATACAGTCAATCAAAAAAATTAACAGAAGAAATGGTTAGCGATGCAGAAAAAAAGTTGGGTGTGAAGTTGCAAAAATCCTATATTGAGTTATGTAAAGTGCAGAATGGAGGCTATTTAAAGTATTGTGACTACCCTACCTCCGTTCCAACAAATTGGGCAGACTATCATGTAAATCTCCCTGAAATTTATGGAATAGGGAAAGAAGGCATTTTATCTAGTAACTATTATATAGAAGAATGGGAGTTACCAAAAGATATTGTTCTACTATGTGGAGAGGGACATTGGTGGGGTGCATTCGATTATAGGAATACAACAGATAACCCCCCTATAATTTATATGGATCTAGAATGGGGATCAGACACACTTATTTTGGAATTAGCTCCTGATTTCGAAACCCTCGTAAATGGCTTATTTATTTATGAAGATGAAGAATGACTATATTTATACCATACAAAGGAACTGACATTCAATTGTCATTTCCTTTTTTATTATTACGTTCAACTTTAGTCCTTGGGACATCTTTGGATCGCTCCTCCATTTCATGAAAAATAAAAGCCAAATTGATAATGTGTTTGAGTTGTTAAGGAATGAAATGCCACTAACAGAATTAATTGATCTTAGGTTTAAACAAATTTATAAGCACAAACTAAAAAAACAGCCAAAATAATATATTTTGACTGCTTTTTAGAAAGTTGAACAACAATACAGGTTGATTCTAACATTATATTTATCTTTTGTATATTTTCACGAGGTAACGCACATGGAAAGTGAAGTGATGAAAAATTATTCTTCAATCTCAAATAAATCTTCTACTGATATTTCCAGAGCTTTAGCAATACTAAATAAATGCCAATCTAAATGTTGTTCGTTTTTGTCAAAACGAGAAATGCTTGCTTGTGGGATGCCCGTCATTTCTGACAATTGTCCCTGTGTAAGACCTCTTTCTTTTAGTAGCACTCGCAATCTAGGCTTTATAGTTACCATGTTCATTCCTCCAACTTGATTTCAATTCATTATACAGTAGTGAATAAATTTTGTTAAACCTATTTACAATTCTTAATCCACTATCGTATAATGGATTATAATAACCAATTATTTCTAAGGAGGCTCAAAAATGAAGATAAAAGCAAGTTATTATCGCTTTTTTTACTATATTTTCCAAAGTATCTTAACGAAATATCGAACACTATGAATGATGTTTGCGAAGAAGAATGAGAAAAGTTGTGAGTTTTACTACATTTTTAAATTCTAAATGTGTAGTAAAACCCAAGAAGGAGCTGGTTTTATGAAAGTAAAAACAACAGAGCCTGGATATCTTGCAAAACAAAAATCAAAAGGAAAAACTTATTTATTCATAAAAAAAACCTATCGTGAAGAAAAAAAAGTTAGAAGTAAATCTCTATACAGCTTCGGGTCCATGCCGGAGGCCCTTGAACGTCTTTATTGGCTTCGTGATCATCCAGCCTGTTTCCCAAAGGATCTGGAGAAAAAAGGTTTTACACTTGCTCATATATATAAATGGGTGTTAGCCATTGAAATACGACAAAAAGAAAATGGAGCTCCATTTGATGTGTATATTTGATGAGTTGAAACAAAAAGTCAGAATTAAAAGTTTTAAAAAAAACACCTAATTTTAGAATTAGGTGTTTTTTGTACGTTGAAATTCATCTATTAGAAGTCGACTATACAGCTGTTTTTACAAAAAATCATGTAGTTTTTATATTATATGTTAATAAATGTTTTGAATGGTATGTAAATGAATATATTTATTAAGTTTTTAAGAGGCTATATAAAAGTTTAAGGCTCTATTTATGTACTTTTTAAAAATTTATTGTAGCATAAACGAAACTTTGATGAAACGTTAACTGGAGAGCTTTAATATCAACGATAGCACATATTCTTAGTATTTATATGTCAAATATCAAAAAAATCATGTATTTTCTTATTCTTATCAATCTCATTGTTTATTACCTTCATAACTTTCTTTATTGTAACTAACTTCGGTGAATAATCTTTACTTTCGTTAACTAACTTATTTATGGTGTTTCTATTTAAACCAGTCTTTTTTGCTAACCATGTAACACTAATCCCTTTAGATTCAAGGTACTTTCCTAATTTGGTTTTATAGGGTTTTCCTAAACCGAAAAAATTCATTAGTAATCAACTAGCTCCTTCATTTTGGATTTCATGTATTAGCAGTATTTCCAAACTGCCTACAAAAATATACATAAATGATTATTTAAGTAGGCATAGTGGACAAGCGTTGGCTCATAACATTTAATAAGACGTCAGAGCAAGACGTCACTGTAAACTAACATGAATGGAGCGAATTAAATGACAAAAGAATTAGCAATCTCGTTATTAAGTCGAAAAGACGTCTATTTAACGCTAGAGGGGAAACAGATGTTAGAGGTAATATTGAAAGAGAAAAACGCGTATGAAGAAAAGTAAGAAGTCGAAAAATCAAGTAGACACTTATCGACCAACGGTACGGTATCATTCTATTTATCGTACATATGTAGATCATCTTTTTAAGGCTACTGAGTTAGACCGAAATCAAATTATGAGGTGTGCGCTTTTTACAGCAGCGCACAACCCTATTTTCTTAGCACTAATGAAAAAGTATAAAATGAGTGACGTCCCTCTTCCCTCCTCTCCGTGGAAACCTTCTTCCCACCAGTTATGGATGGAGCAAGAGCCTATTATTGAAGAGAAAGGAGGAAGTGAATGTGATAACAGTGAGCGAAAAGGAGCGTCTTCAAATGCTCCTACACTATTTGGAACATCAACAAATAGTAGAACAATATCAGAAACAATTATTCAACCCAAACAGCAGCTTTTTATCAATGAAGAACAAACAGAGTCTAAGAGACGTCAGCAACCGATTGAGAGACGAACAAGGACGTTTCCTGCCGTACAATTATCAAACAATGGAGGAATACGACTTGATCTTAGATGAAGAGGTTCAGCAGCAACGTAAGCTTAAAATAGAACCAATTCAAGGTTCTTATAATAGCTATTTGGTGGATGAAAAGGGAAAAAGAGATTGGGGAGGGAATATCTTTTTAGCTTGTTTAGCAACAATTTTGGCTGTTGCTTTTTTTTTCTGACGTCTTTTTAGAATAATGTCGATATTTTGGCCATAAACATATAGCATGAATATAGTTAAGACCGCCTTATACACTAGGGGTAATGGGCGGTCTTTGTTCAAGGTATTCATATTTTTATGGAAAAAAGCCTTGTCCTTAGAAGAACAAGGCTTTTTTGTTGCACACAATGAGATAAAATCATTCCATTTCGTTGCTTTTCACTCATTATAAAAATTACTTTATTACTTTAAAAGTAAAGGTTACTGAAAAGCAATTGTATGTGTTTGAATACCCATTTCTACAATTTCACTTACCTAATAATCGTTGTAACCAACCTTTCTTAGTAGGTTGTTCTTCAGACTGACTTACTGCGGTGAGCTTTTTACCTTCTAGCATCTCGCGCATAGCAGCAGTAAGGTTTTCATTTCTTTCTTGTAAGGTATGTTCTATATAAGCATTTTGCTTAGTTAGCTGTTCTGCTAAATTCATAAGTACTTCGTCCCGTTGTTTATCACGTTCTTCTAACTGATCAAGACGTTCTCTCATCCTTCTCATTTCATCAGCTAATATGGAATCAGCCTTTATTTCTGGAACTGGTTTGAATGCCTCTCCTCCAGTATCAAGGTATAAAGCTATCTCTTTAAGTGTATACTCTTGATCTCGGTTTAGATGTTTAATTAATTGAAATCTTTCTAAACCATCTTTTTTAAAAATACGATATCCATTTTTCTTTTTTGTGAAAGGAATATAGCCTTCAAGTTCTTTTAACCAGTTACGTATGGTATGTGGTTCTTCATCTAAAATCTCTGCTATATCTTTTATAATGTATTCACGTTCGTCTGTTTTCCCTTCAACAGCTCGTTTTTCAACTTGATTATCGCCATTACTCATGTTTTTACCTCTCTTCCTATCAATATAAATATCAAACTTATGTAAACTTAATTATCAGTACTATAATAGTTAGAACCTAATTTAAAACTTATAGAGAACTATTATGTAACCAGCATAATATATCCTCTTTTTAAATTCAAAATTTTTTTATTTGTTTCTTTGTAAAGGTAGTTACTTTAAATATTAATACATATGTTGAAAGGTTTAAAGTGCCTATAATATACTTGCGAAATAGTGTTGAATAAGTAAAAAAACAAAATAGTTCAACTTTAGTTTAACTTGAGGTTTAGATTTTAATATTTTTTTGCAATTAAGTTAACTAGTTGAACTTGAAAGGTGATTGTTGTTTTATGTATGTTATTAGAGAGGTTTGTTAGTTCAACTTAAAAGGTATAAACCTATATACATAGGAATTGATTGATCTTTAGTTGAACTTTAGTCCGACTAAAATAACCTTGTTTTAATTATAACCTAATTCTTTAAGGTGTAATAAAATTCAATATACTTAATAAAAAAGTATCGTACTTTAAAAACGACAAAGCGCGTAGAATCTTAAAAGATTCTACGCGCTTTGAACATAAACTACAGCATTAAAGGTGTATTTCTATAACATAATACTCGATTAATAATACGCTAGTATTATAACATATTTTAAGGGGAAGAGGTATTAAAAATCAGCGTAAGAGATAATAGTTTGTGTGCTTAGTTATCTGATAATTTAGAATAAAATGGTTATGTTTTTTTATTTTATACTTGTAAAGTGGTTAAGTTTAGCAGTATCATAGAAGTACAACTAAATGAACGGAAAGAAAGCAAAAAGCTCAAGCGATTAGAATCGGATTGCCGTCCTATCTAATCGTTCACCGTAACGACACTACGGTAAACTGCTGCTCAAGCTTTTCACTCAATGTACGTATTCAACGTACATAATGTATTTTCCTACTTGGAATTTTACTACAAGTAGAAAATATAATCAAGATATTATGAGTGATTAATTTGAACAGGTAACGCTAAATTTATAGGGTTTCTCTCTATGTAAAAGCGTCGTTTACCACTTAACGGTAAACGACGCTTTTTGTGTTTCCGAATAAATGGAGGGACACATGTAATGAGAAACCTTGCGCAACAAATCTACGGAAAGCAGTTGACGGAATATTCGAAAAAACAAACACAAAAGCAAAAAAACGGTTACAGTAGCCGTTTAGGCTGGGTATTCGTATCAAAAGATTTTACGAAAGAAACAACAAAAGCAGTTCGTACATATGGTTCGTTATTTAATGTCAGCAAAGACTATACATACTTTACGCCTAATACGTTTTATCGGAATGACCTACGGCGTTTAAGTACGCTACGTTGGATCAATGCCATGTCGATTGATATTGATACAAAGAACGGTGAAAATGAGGGAATGACTCTTCCAGATGTACAAGAATTAATTACAGCAGCAGGTCTTCCAATGCCTTCGTTAATCGTTCAAACACCTTCTAAAGGGTTTCATGTTCATTGGTTTTTAGAACAGTCAAAACGGGCTTCGGACAAGTTGAATGCTCATTATAGCCGGATTCAAACATATATTGCTGAGATGTTAAAAGGGGACGTAAATGCGATTGGTCCAGAGCGATTATTCCGTTTACCGACGGAGGAGAATACGATCTTTCATTCACAAGAGCGCGTATCGTTTGATGACCTATGCGAATGGTTCCAACTGGTTCAAGAACAAGATCAACAAGACGTACATACATACAAAAAAGGGTTCTGCAAAGGCTATGAAACTCTTTTACAACATCCTGCTGTTCAAAAAGTCCTAGAAGGTGTACACGAAGGCCAACGTGATACGGCTTGCTACACACTTGCGCTTGCTTACAAGGCAGCTGGATACGATGAAAAAACAGCAGAAGCATACTTACATAACTGGAATCAAAAGAACACACCTCAAATGCGTCAAATTGAGGTTAAAAGGAAGGTTAAGAGTGCCTATCGTGGCCGTTTCCATGCCCCATCTGCGAAAAAAATTCGTGAGTTATCAGGCATGCTATTTAGCTATGTCATTTGGCAAGAAGCGAAACCACGTGAAGAACGTACATATAGCCATATCCAAGAGTGGGAAGGGGACGTGTTAGCATTTATTCGCGCTCAGGGAGGACGTGTATCAGGATCACAACGTGATCTTGCTGAGCAAATCACGTCAAGTGTGAATGCTGAGAAGAAAATCCCTTATGCCACGTTTAAAAAAGTGATTGCTAGATTGGAAGAGCAAGAAATCCTTTCGAAAAAGGTCTCTGGCAAGGGAAGAGGAGCTTCAACAGAGTTATGTATCATTGACGAGATAAAAGCTCATAGAGCGCAATCTGAAGCCTCGAAAAAAGAGCAAGACACTGCTCCTAAAAATAATGGGCTCAATTCAAATACAATTAAAGATACGGTGGTGGGGGGGACGGCTCTATCGCTCTCTCCGGATATAGAGTTTGCTCGTTCTTCTGAACATAGTATATTAAATTTACCCCCTACGTATTCTACTAGTCTACAGCCCGCGCTTATTCCTGGGAATGTTCCTTCCTCCTTTACGAGTGCGTTGTTTAACCGGGGGTTTACAGATGGTCGTTTTATTTTCCGGGCTTGGGGGAAAGTTCAGTTAGCCTTTAAAGAGTTTGATATTCCTTATCGTTTTATTTCGTCTACTCCGCATTATGTACGCTTATCCGTGGAGGCTGTTGGCTTAACGGTTCATAAAAAGGGTTCTGTGATTGCAGGAGATTTCCAAGGAGCAGATGTTTTCTTTAAGTACCTTTATGGGGTGATGAAAGGGCTGTTCAAGAAGCATCGATCTGCTCAATTGACTCAATTTGTGGAAGAGATTGAGCGTTTAAGTGACGTCATGTTATCTCATGTAGGCATGGAGTTAGAAGAGACATTGAAGAAAAATCCTGTAGTGGATCGAGAGCTGCAGATTGCTAAATTAAGAGAGTTGGAACATGAGGCATCGGCTCGCCAAAGACGAAAGCATTATTCGAATCATGCTGCTTTTGATCTTACTTCGAGCTTGAATCAGTTCAAACTTTTCATGAAAACAGATGATTAATGTTCATAAAAAAAGCATCAAGAAAAGATCCAAAATCCTTTCTTGATGCGACTCACAAACGTAACTATTCTCCTTACAGAATAATCACTGTCATTGTATAAAAATGATGAACAAAAGGCAATTGCAACCTCAATTTTGGCGATGCCTGATTAAAGTTTGAAGTGGTACATCACTCAATAGGATAGCCCGTACATAATCGACTAAATGTACGCATGTTTTATAACAAATATGCATTAGGATGAAAGTAATGAAAATAGGAGGTTTTATTACAGTTTTGTTAAAAAATGTGACCTTAAAGGGCTATGTAGTAAAACTTCTACTAGGTATTAGGTTGTTTTCTCTGGAAATCCCTTGAAGCACGTGTAGGGAAGGAATATCATGGAAGTAAGCAATAAACATCCTACTTTTTTCAAGATACTTTCCCTGAGGTAACATTGATTACGTTAGTAATCATGTACCGATGGGAGAAGTCCTACTAGTACTCCTATTTTTATTTGTATCAGTCATTCGTATCGGCGGCGGGCGCACCTAGCGTCAACCCAACATGGCCTTACACATGCTGGCAACCATACGAACATATACACTTCACCCTAGAAACGTACTTCACTACAACCCGGAAACGAACACCCTATGAACCTCGTTCCTCGAAAACTTCATAGCTCTTTTCCTTCCTCTCTTCGCAAGGAGGGGAAACCAAATGAAACAAAAACCATCTAAAAAACACTCGACCATCTTTGACGATATCCTGGATCAACTACTTGAACATCCACGGCAGGGGGGAGCGATTGCTGTTCTTGGTTTGGCTGGCGTTGGCATTTGGAAGAAAGAATGGCTTTTGTCTCTTTTACCATATCGTCCAGAAATCATTCAGCATTGGCTCACGCTCTTTATTCATGGCGTTCAATTACTACTGGCGTTACTGTTGTTATTTCTCGTGATTCGGTGGATATGTGCTGTCTTTCGCATTCAACGACAGTTTGAGTATGTTCAATTGCTGCCACATGCAGATGATGGCGTATCGAAAGAAATGTTAGGACAATTAATGAGACGCATCCACGGAACAAAGCGTAGGTGGATTGAAAGGCTCTTTCTTGGAAAGGAACGCTTTTCGTTTCTTATCCATCACGTAGTAGATGAATCTGCAGGTATTCAATACCGTTTTTATATGGGAGCCGAAAAGAATCAGTTAGAAGCCATTAAGTCCAATTTTCAGAGTGTCTATCCGAATTTAACGTTCTTTCCGGCGGATGACTTAGAATTCCCAGAAAAGAAGGCCGTGGGTGGACGCCTGAAATTAAAAAGCAATAATTTGAAAAAGTCGCTTCCTCTTTCACGGTATAAGTCAGATCAACTACCCGGTATTATTTCGCATATGAAGCCTGGTACATGGTTACAAGTAGGTTTTACCCCTAATGATGGCTGGAAGCTCCGAAAGGCCATCCAGAAGCTTGAAAAGGACTTAAAAGGAGATCGACCTTTCAGAGATCAGTCTGCATTTGATAAAGAAGAATTAGTGGGCTTGAAACATCGTTATTCAGGCAATGAAGTAGCTTTTGACTGTACAGTGTCCATGGCTTCTGAGTACTACCCTGGTGTACCTGTTGTAAAAAGTATGGCCAACGCCATTAACTCTGTTTTGCATTATGTGAATGAATTGAAGTACAAGAAGTGGAAAAAGGCGGTTCAATGGTATCCGACTATGAGTCCGTATCGTATGACATGGACGGGTGGAGAGCTTGCGAACCTTCTTCATTTGCCACACTTTGATGAACGAACGATTATGCAGAAGCTTGCAAAAGAGGTCCCACATTCGAAACGTGGTGAAGAACTTCTTCCAGATCATCTTTTAAGCCATGAAGAAGGGTCTGTCGATTTCGGTGTACAATATCATCCGTTTGTGAAAGATCGGACGATCAGAATTTTAATGAGTGTTCTTCAGAAGCATTGGTCCTTGCTTGGCGTAACGGGTTCGGGGAAATCAACTCTACTCAACAATGTGTTGATGAGTTATGTTCATCAATTCATTAAGCAAGGAATGGAAAACAAAACATCACCTGGCTTCTCGTTTGGTGACCCTGCCAGAAATACGGCCATGATTTTATTAAATCAAATGTTGAAGGCTGAATATGATGGGGCGACCATCAACTGGGATAAAGTCCATTGGATCTCTTTTAAAGATACGGAATATCCACCAGCTTTAAACTTGCTTCATCGTTTTCCAGGTGAATCACCTGAACGAGTCACACAAATCGTCATGCGGATTATCGGTGAAAACTTCCAAGTAGCAAAACAAACGGAACGTCTTTTGGTGAACTGTATTAAAACGCTCGTATTGGACGTAGAAGGTCAACATACGATTCTGGGAGTAAAACCATTAGTGAATGATTTTACGTTCAGAAAACGAATTTTGAACCGTCTAGAGGATAATGTTGAAGCGTATGACGTGTTAGATTTTTGGGAGAATGAAGCAGAAGATCTAATTGATGCTAGTCGTATTGCATTATTTAATCGTTTAGATACCTTCTCAGCTAATCCATTATTACGTCGGATGTTTGGCCAAAAAGAATTTACTCTTCCTATCCGTGAATGGATGGATTCTGGTCATATTATTTTTTATGACTTTAGTGGATTAAGCGAAGAAGAAACAGGGTTAATTGGTGGGTTTCTCACCTACTTGTATTATCGAGTGGCGGATACCAGAACGCCTAATCCTTTAATGCATCAGTTTGTATTTGATGAAGCTGCCAGACTGGAGAAAATGACAATTCTACCTCGTATCATTGCAGAACAACGTCAAAAAGGATTGTCGCTGGGAATTGGTACACAGTCTATGCATCAATTGGATCAAGAACTCAAAAACGCCCTAACAGAAGTTCAAGGAAATTTCTTTGTTTGTCGACAAGGTGCTGAAGGTGCAGCCGCAGCGAGTAAAATGTTCAGTGTTCAAGGCACCAAAAAAGATCAACCTCTTTTTTCAGAATCGTATTTTCGAAATTTGCCTGACTTAGTAACGGTTATTCGTACACAGGATAATGTAAATGGTGTGGATGAAATTGTACAATGTGTGGCCAAGCTACCTCCGTTAGATCGGTATATGCCGAATGGAAAAAAAGCACGGTACAAACATGCAGCCGAAGAAGCAAAGGCTGATGCTTGGACCAAAGCCAAAGTAAAAGAGTTGTCATCTAAGAATGGCCATCATCAATCTGAAGTTGATGTTATGATTCGGGCTTATTTACAAGGTGAAACCTATGAACCAAAACAAGTAAAGAAATTACAGCCTAAGAAACCAAAGGCCCCGTTACAAGCACAGCCAGAGGCGCCTGTTTCCTTAGAAAAGAAAACGGATTCAACTATTGAGCCATCGAAGGACATTACTGCAGAATCGGTTGCTGAAGTTAAATTAAGTCAAAAAGAAGATATAAAGCAAGAGACTGAACATGAAAAGGATTCTTTTACGACGATTACTCTTTCAAAAAAACAGAAAAAGCAGCCAGAACAGGAACAACCAGTAGCCCATTCGCCTTTCAAGCCAATGCTTACTCTTTCATGGAAGAGTGCTATTCATAAAGAAGAAGCACAAGGAATGAACGAAACGGCTGTAGCTGTCGAGCCTGTCTCACAGGAAAAAGAACAAGTTTCAGAAATGGATCCTACATCGTTGGAACCTGCTGTGGCAGTTTCAAAGACAGAAGAGTTACCAATAGAACCACAGCCCATTGTGTCACTAAGAAAGAAAAAACCTTCAGAAAAAAATGAATAGAGGTGGAAGGAAAAGGGGCGAATAAGAGATTTATTATAAAGAGAGATAGAAAGATGATTTGACTACTCACGAACGTAACGTTTCTCTTATTGACAAAGGAGAGGGGAAACAACATGAAAAAATATATCACACTGAATGAACAAGACACGGATTTACTTATTAAGTTACATGACTTCATCTACATTGATTCAAACTTTATTGTGGATCATATTTTAACGAATTACGCAGATCGAAAATACGTGATGCAGCGCTTGCGGTTGCTGGAAGAATCCAAGTACCTTAAGAGCTTTACCGTTCCCATGCCAGGCTATGAAAAGCCAGGAAATCTATATACACTCGATACGTTTGGCGTAGAGAACGTACAAGAATTGCAAGGGTTCTCGAAATGGCAGAAAAAATGGTCAACGGATGTACCTGCTTGGTACCAACATCAATTGATGTTAAATCGTTTAGTTTTATCCTACAGGAAACAGGCAGAAGAGGTAGGGCTAGCTGTTAAGGAATGGATTCCAGAAGCAAGAGGGACCTTCCAATATGGAAAGAGCAAGTCAGAAGTAATCAAGCCAGATGGCGTATTGGTCGTGGGAGAAGCAGATAGCGAACAAAATATTGGTTTGTTTATTGAACTAGAACGTAGCGTAGCCAAGAGACAAAATACCATTCAAAAGATTCAAAGGTATAACGACTTTTTGAAACGTGGAAAAGAAACGCTCCAAAAGTACGACCTTTATGTTGGCTTTGAAGAACCTGTTTTAGATTGGCGAGTCTTGTTTGTCGCTGGAAATCAAACAAATACGAAAAAGACCATGCGTGATATTTTAAGTATTCCAAGTCAAGAACGGTCACATATCAAGATTCCCGTTTTGACAGCAAACATTGAAGACGTACAAAAAGATGCCTTTGGAGATATTTATCACTATATATTCAGTGAATCAATCGAGGTAAAAAGAGGGTTGTAAGGGGGGGACGTCTAGTGGTTCGTAGTTTATTTAAAACCCTTCTATACATCGCTGGAATTTGTCTCGTAGGAAGCTTCATCCTACGGACATTCCCAGAAGCGAACGTACTTTGGGAGACAGGGAAAGAACAGTTTTCGGTTTTCTATAACCAAAGTGTAGCAAGTTATGGCGTGACAGGTACACTCATCATCATAGCGATTGTAGCCTTCTTGTTCTTTGGTAAAAAGTAAGGAGGAATGACGATGAAGAAATGGCAGAAAAAAAAGAAGCCTGCTTCTACTGACCCTTCACAGGTGCCAAAAGATAAAGGAAAAGAAAAAGCCGGTTCATCCAAGAAGTATATGCCGAACTTACTAAAGAGGGATGAAAAAGATAAGCAACACGAACAACGGATGATTAAGCGAGCAACGATGAAACGCTCCACAGCAGCCATTATAGGAAGAGCTGTGATGATTCTAAGTCTAGTGATTATAGCTTTAGGTGTCTTTAGTGCTTTTCGCCACAACTTGGCCATTAGTGATCTAGAAGACAAAGTGTCAGCTCAACAGCAAGGTACGAGTGAAAATAAAAGTCAAAATAATCAAAATATTAAAGCTGTCGAGTACTTTACGACGCAATTTATACGTCAGTACACAACTATTGAGCCAGGAGAGGATAAACAGAGAGCTAGGGAAGAGGCTTTGCAGAGCTTTTTAGCGACCGGTCTAGATAAAGATGCCGGAATCGATTATGCCAATCTCCCTGGTAGTCAGCGTTATGACCGTAGTGACGTCGTTTCCATTAAACAAAAAGGTGACCACATTTCAGATGTATCCGTAAGAGTTCAGGTCACAGCAACGAAAGAAGTGGAAAAGAAATCGAAAGACAAAGATGGAAAAGAGAAAGTGGAGAAAACAAAAGAAGAGAAGCCAGCCACTATCTATTATCTAGTCAGAGTCTACGAAGGTAAAAACGGTTATAGCGTCATTGATCTGCCACAACCATACATGCCAAAAGAAAATCAACGTGTCAGGGTTTCGGAGGACGAACAAAACAAAAACACAGATTCAGTTGTCAATCATGAGGTTCAAAGCTTTCTAGAATCGTTCTTCAAAACCTATACAGCAAAAGATCGAAGCGATGAAACCAAGTTCTTCTTTAAAGATTCGAAAAAAGCGCAGTCGCTGAATGGATTAATGAACTATAAATCTCTGAATAACGTATCGGTTTATGAAGATCCGTCTTCTAAAGGAAGGTATATTGTCAGATGCTCAGTCAAGTTTGAACAGCCAGATACAGGCATTCAAAGCAACCATAGCTATGAGTTTGATGTTCAAACCGATGGTCAAGATAAGTTTGAAATTTTACACATGAAACCTGTTTCGTACGACATTCAATAAGTGAAAATGGAGGGATTCAATATGCTTACAAGCTTCTTACACATATTTATGCTCGGTGATATTAATTTGCAAGGGGTTAGTAGTCAAGGAGACACAAACGTAATGGGCGTTTTACAAACGGTTTTCATCTGGGTGGTGCTCTTTGCTATCATCGGCTCGTTGGTTATGAAAAAATATCGTGGTGCTCTGATGGTTGTTGTTTTCGGCGGGGTGATTGGTGTTTTCATCTATGGTCCAAGTAACATCGTGTCGTTAGGTGATTCCCTTTTAAAATTCTTTGGTCTTTCAACCTAAGGAGGTCTAGGCATGAGACGTGTTACTGGATATTGTACAAACAAAATTTTTGCCATTCCAAATATCGTGAGAGGACTAGCTGGGGGAAGGGAAAGCATTTCGCTTCCCTTTTCTGTTACAGTTACTCAAATCATTGTGATATTCATATTTTTTCTTCTTAGTCTTCTTCTCGTTGTTCCTTTAACCCCTCTGATCCCTAATAAAATTGCAAGAGTCATTGTTGTGTGTATGGCGGCGCCCATGTTCTTTGGTTATCTCGTTGGCTCTCAGACAAAAGAAAATATGAACATTATTCGTTATTGGCAAGTGAAGTTCAAAACGTTCATGGAGCCAAAGGAGCTCTTTCGGTTTGAAGAAGTGGAGCAGGCAAAAAAAATCACATATAAGCGTAAGATTCCTATTTACCGAAAATGATGTAAGGAGTGGTGATGGAAATGGATATCCAAAACGACATTATAGCTGTTTGGCAAAACACAGTCATAACAAGGGATGCACGAGATCAAGGCTGGTTTAAATTTAGTGGATTCCATACGAGCTTTGATTCAGAAGCCCAGTTGATGGCTCACTTCTCCGAGTTGAAGCGATTATTTAAAGAAATTAAGCGAGAAATTCAGTGTATCGTTGTGCCAACACGTCAATCCATTGATGATGTTCAAGAAAAATATGCATCGATGATTCGTGGCAACTTGCGAGTTGTAGCAAGCTCTCATATCCAATCGGTTTTTAATTACCTTAAAACCAGTGATGAATTAGGCGCAGAAGAGCGTCGTTACGACTTTTATATCGGTGTTGAACTAGGTAAGAGCACACTGGATGACGAGGCAGAGGATATGACGTACAAAGAAATGTATCAAGCCTTAAAAGATTGGGTATCTTCCAAATTTGCCAAAATCCGTGGAGATAGTCATGTTCATTTAACCGAAGATCGCTTACGAAGAATTTATCGTGCTAATCGAGAGGTCACACGGTTGCTTGAAGGATTACCCTTTACATTTACGCCTGTTACACCAGAAGGGATGACAAAATTAATTCCATGGATCTTTAATATAGGCTTACGCTTCCCACCCAATTGGCAGAACTGGGAAGATCGTTTTACTCCTATCTTTAATAAGAAAGGTGAACTTATTGCTCGTATTCAGACAGAAGAAGATGTGTTGAACCTTCAATTAACGGGGATTGAGAATCCTCGGTCACGTCGATATTTAACGCTCCATCAAACTGATGCGAAAGGCTACAACCATCAGACACATGTAGCTTTCTTGCATATGGTTGGTATGCCTGAAGAGATTCACTTTCCAGAAACACGATGGTTAGAAGCCTTACGCTCTCTGCCCTTTGCAGTAGGCGTTAATTTGAAGATGAGCTATCAAGATGCGGACCAACGGTTGCGCAAGTTACGTCGCAAGAAATCCAATTTAGAAGATCAAGCCAACCATTTAAATACGTTTGGAGAAGATGCCGGATCAAACGTGTACCAAGGGATTTCACATGCTGAAAGTATTATCTCCAATGTAGAAAAAGAACGAGAGGGTGGCTACTTAATGAGTGCTATTTTCTCAGTTAGTTCCTCTGATAAAGATGAATTGATGCAGCGAGTGAATGACCTTATTGATGAATACGCTGGAATGGGCATTACTTTACAAAACACGTATGGCCTTCAATTACGTAGTTTGCTTGAATGCTTACCAGGTTCAAGACGCTATGTAACGGAGTTTATCCAAGACGTAGACATTAATGCTGTGACGGCTAGCTTCTTTGGAAATCGACAAGAATTAGGTGATGAATACGGCTATTACGCAGGAAGAACGTTGAGTGGCACGGCCGTTTATGTCTTACCTGGTCTTGCTGCATCAGGCGCAGCCCTTACACAGTCGCTTGTCACGGTGTATACAGGGAAAACAGGTTCTGGTAAATCTATGGCTGCCAATCGAGATATTTACGAAACGGCATTGAGTGGGGGAAAGGTATTGCTGCTGGATCCAAAATCGGAACGTAAGGACATCTGTAAATGGGATGAAAAATTAACGGAATTGGGAAGCGAGCTCAACTTTATTTCCTTCTCTACCAAAGATGAAGATGTTGGAAAGTTAGATCCGTTTCTTTTGTTTGATAATCGAGCCGAAGCCGTGGAAGTTTCAAGAGAAATTATTTATTACTTGTTAAATATCAATATTCGAAATGATAGTGTCAAAAGCTCCATTGTCACCAAAGCCGTTAAACGTGTGGGGCAATTGGCCGATCCATCTATTCGATTTGTAAAAGATGAGTTGCGAAATTTAGTAAACGAGCATGATACTTTACCAAAAGATCATCGTCCAATGGCATTAGAGTTAGCTTCCATTTTAGAAGAATTTGAAGATGTATCACTTGCTCGTTTGATTTTTGGCAAACGTATGAATGATGAAAACGTCTTGAATTATGCCAATCAATTTAATGTGCTGCAAGTTGATAATTTACAGCTACCCAAAAAGAGCACATCTGCAGAAGAATATACAGAAGCAAACATTGTATCAGTCGCCATTTTGTTTAGTCTAACAGCCTACATGATGAAGTTTTTACGAATGTTCCAGAATGAATTAACCGTTGTGGCGATTGATGAAGCATGGAACTTCTTCCAAAACCCAGCAGGAGAACGTTTAATTGATCGTTTATTCCGTGAAGGGCGGTCCTTATTTTCACCTATTTATCTAATGACCCAAAATCTAATGGATATTCCAAGTAGTATGCGTGGTCAAATTGGTACGGCCTATTGCTTCCGTACCGATATACCAGAAGAAATTGAGACCATTCAAGAGTTTATGAAACTAGAAGATAGTGCGGGGTTGGAAGATATGATGCCTAAAATGCAGTCGGGTTATTGCCTGTATCGTGACTTGCATCAACGGACAGGCGTCATGCAGGTTCGTATTTTACAGGAGCATCTATTTGATGCCTTTGACACCTCAGTAGACGTAAGAGAGCTTGCAAACCAAGTGTAGAAGGCTAACCCTTCGTTTACATACAAAACGAGGGGATCGCTTTTTAAGAGGGTTAGAGAAAGGGAGACTAAATATGAAAAAGATACTTGCCTTTATTTCGATTACCGCCGTTGTGGGTATGCTTGCAAGTTGTGGGAATGATGAAGCTACTACAGAGCCAAAACCAAAAACATGCGAACAAATTGAGCCTTGTAAAACAGCTTTACAGTATGCCACATACGTAGAGCAAGGCGCAGAAGATAAAGTTTATGAAATGGAAGACCAAACAGGAGAGCACAAAAGTTATGACAGTTTGGAAGAAGCTAAAGCAGATATTAATGACGATTATAAACAATATCAAAATCAAAAAATTAAGCATTATGGAGTAGTGGAGTATGTTCTTAATCCAGATGAAAAATATATCTATAAATTTAAATATAAAGATTTCCGTACTCAAAAAACAAAAAACATAACAGTAGGTATTACTAAAAAACAAAATCAGTATTTTGCAAATGAATACTACAGTGGAGCAACTAAACAAGATGTAACAGTAAATGGGGAGATAGCAAAACATAAAAGATACTATTCAATAGGCATAGATAAGCAAATGAAAGAAGACTTTACTCCAAACTTAATTGAGCAATATTGAGAAAAAAGGAGGAACAAGCAGTGAAAAACAGTCTTCATATAAAAATAATGATGGCACTGTTTATATTATGTTTTTTATGTCCTTTCTCATCAGTCTCAGCAGCTGCACCGAATGTCATGGATGAGTTAATGCCCAAAAGTGATTTACCACAAACAAATGCACCTTTACTTCGATACAATGAAGTACCTCTAGAAAACTACGATATTGATGTGTATGTAAAAGATGATGACGATAAAGGTTGGTTTGATTCAATTAATATTTTTAAAGTAGATGAAAAAGTTTATAACAACATCGCAGCCTTTCAACAACAAATCTTAAGTGGCATTTGGTACGGATATTTAGTAGTTGTCAATTTTGGGATTTTCTTAATGGAGCAAGCTTTTACTTTTGACATCATTGATAACATGCTTTCATATATTACTGGGTTTATTTCAGAAACGGGTGGAACGTATGGAATCGGTCAATTTATGGGCTTTATGATGATTATGGTGGCTGGATGGCTGGTCTATTCTTTTGCTCAAAAGAAATATCGCGCTACCGTTTCAGGGCTCTTTATGGCAGCGCTCTTATCTGCGGTTTTCACTGTTTATGTACAAAATAGTGATCAGCTACTAGGTCAGTTAAATCAAGCTCGTAACTATATATCAGGTGCTGTTTTAACTTCTTCTACTTACTCATTAGGTGATGGAAATGAGGAAGCCATAAGAGAAGAGATGATTGAAGATAGACAACGAGATCAAGCTACACAAAGCTATAAGGACACATCATCCGTACGGTATGGTGTATCAAGAATACGAAACTTAATGCACGATTTATTGATTGTAAAACCGTACTTGTTACTAGAGTTTGGTACAACAAATTATGGTGTTATTGGTGGGGGAAAAGGTGACAATGCTTCACCAGCACAAATAAAAGAGGGGAAAGAAGCAGTCAAAAAATTATTAAATAAAAAGCCAGGAAGTGACGAGCGAAAAAAAATAGTTAAGAAGAATGCTGAAAACTCTCTTTTTGCTCCAGAACATACAAATAAACGGATTGTTTTATCCCTGTTAATTTGGGTTCCGGCACTTGTCATATTAGCGATGGTAGGCTATTTAGCCACATTCATTCAGATATATGGAGTAGGTTTCTTACTTACAGCCATTACAGGGGTATTTGTTTTATTTCTTAGCATTTTTCCAACGTTTCAACGGTTCGCCAAGCAATTTGTAGGCAAGTTAGTAGGCTTCTTGGCCATGTGTATTGGACTTACGGTTTTACTCATTTTATTATTTAGTTTTGTTAACATCACCTACAAAGTCGCGAGTGAGAATAATTGGGCATATGCTCAAACCATTGTAGCCGTTCTGATTGTGGTTGCAGCCATATTTGCTCTTCAAAAACAGCTTTTTGGGTATAAGATTTATTCAGAAAAGAAGCAACAAATCCAACAAGCTTGGAGACAAAAAGTCGATGCCATTAAATTTCGAGATGCCCAACGTCAATATGCACACGTAGAGCCATTTTATACAGGGGATAACGTACATTCACGTTCGAGGTCCGGCCAAAGGGGAACAACAGACGTTAGAGCTAGAGAACAGATGGAAAAAGCAATGGAACGACAAAGTAATAAACCTACTTTACGAAGAAATAAACCTATCGATAGCAATGGGAACGTGATTGAAGATACACCAAAACGAAATGTAATGCCGTTTAAAAAACGACCAGATAAAGAACGGAAAAATAATTTATCGTCTGAAAATGGGGTGATTCCAAACCCTCACAAAAAGGGTCAGGCATCAAATCATAATCAAGCTGTGTCTACTCAGATTGATCGGCAACAGAAAAAACAAGAGCATGCACCTTTGAAGGCACAGCCTAAAGGACCTCAACAAGAGGGTGTAAAAGAACATGCACCTACTTCTGGGAAACAAAATGAACAAGTCATGAAAAAAATAAGACAACAAGAAACACAAGAAAACGCACCATTGAAAGCACAGCCGCAGCAAACATCAAGTTCTTCTCAATCAAGTAAAATTGTAGAGCAAGTGAGAAAACAAGAGGTGCGTTCAGAAAATCAGCAAGCACCGATTCAACCTTCTCGCCGTTTGGTCCCAGCTAGTGGAGACGTCTCAACGAAACAATTCAACCAAGAGCAAGCACCGTTAAAAGCACAACCTAAACCACCACCAACAGACAAAACAAATCAGCACATTCATAAGCAAATGAGGCAACAACAGGCGCAGCAAGAAATTCAGCAAGGAAAAGAAGAAGCTTCTGCTTCTCATGAATCTAATAACGATCATATAGACCGTTCTAAAGAAATCGAACAAATGAGGCGACAGTCTCAACAAGATTAAAAGGGAGGGCTATTCGTGAGTGTTCAACAAAAGAAAATGCTTGTATTTCTAAGTGTCGTTGTCTTTTTGGGCATTATGATTAGTTCTTTTCTTCCAAAAGAAAAGCCTGCTTCTTCGCAAGAGGAGAAGCAAGCTCCTTCTTCTGAATCTGTTCAACAAGAGAAAGAAGAAGCTACAGAAGGCAATAAAAACCCCTATGATCAAACACAACGAAATACAAAAGAAGACTTACAGAGTACGAAAGAAATCGCAAAAGAGTTTGTCAAAGTCTTTGCTAGTTTTAATGCTAAGAACCCTTCAGAACATGTTGAAAAAGCTAAGCCTTATATGTCAGAGGACATGTATGAAAATTATAAAGAACAAAAAGAACGAGGTACGCTTACTTATGATAAGGTTGTCCCGAAAAACCTTGAAACGACAGAGGTTTCAAACAATAATACCGATGTTATTCAATGGAATGTCATTATGCAAGGAGACGTGTACGACGTAAATGGAAATGCTGAACAAGAGGAAGATTGGTATTTAGTCACACTTGAAAAGCAAGAGGCCGAATATAAGGTGGTGGGTGTTCGTGTCAACGTACCGAATTAAGCCCATCCATAAATTAAATCATTCTGCCAAACGAAGGTCTAAAATTTTACTAGCCATTGTGGCAGCTTTACTAGCATTAGGCGTCGTCATAAGTGCGATGGCTATGGTGAGTGTGTTTGGTATCCTTTTACCAGATCAGGAAGACGTAGCAGAATTAGACGGTGCAGCTGTAGACTTTGGAGATATTCAAATATCCAAGGTTGGGGAAGGACAGATACCCAAAGAGTATATTCCTATTTATAAAGCAGCAGGTGAGAAATACAATATCCCTTGGACACTCATTGCTGCGATTCACCGCGTGGAAACGAACTTTGGTCAAGATTTAAATGTGTCAAGCGTGGGCGCACTTGGACATGGTCAGTTCATGTCGAAAACATGGGTAGGGTGGGGATATCCTGGAGGTACGAGGTTAGGAAATGCCAGCATTCCAAAGGACATTTTAGAGAGCCCTGCAGCTATTAAAAAGTACGGGGGATTTGGAGTCGATGGAGACGGAGATGGAAAAGCTGACCCCTGGAATGTAACAGATGCGATGTATTCAACAGCCAATTATCTAGCCGCAAATGGTGGCGCTTCTGGGAATTATCAAAAAGCTGTTTTTTCTTACAACCATGCCTCATGGTATGTTTCGCGAGTCATGGGATTTATGAACGAGTACACAAGTGGTTCTGTTGAAGCTGTTTCCATTAAAGGTGGTTCTGCAAAAGGTTCAGAGGCTATCGAAAAAGCGATTAAAGTGGGATCATCTATTGTTGGAAAAAGCCCTTATGTATGGGGCGGTGGACGAAACCAAGGAGATATTAACGCACGTAAATTTGATTGTAGTTCGTATGTTAGATGGGCCTATAGTTCAGCAGGGGTAGATTTAGGGCCGGTAAGTGCTACGACAACAGATACGTTAATCAAACGCGGGAAAGTCATTAAAGCAAGTGAAATGAAGCGTGGTGACGTTATTTTCTTTGATACGTATAAGATTAATGGGCACGTTGCCATCTACTTAGGTGATGGGAAGTTTCTTAATGACAGTAGTTCACAAGGAGTGTCAGTGGGGGATTTAAATACGGAGTACTGGAAAGATCGATTTAATGGAAATGTGCGGCGTGTAGCTTAATGAAAAGAGGGTGAGTTCATGGAAAAAGAACAAGTTGAGGGCATAAAAGACATTGTAATTAGGAATGTCAAAGGCGTTTTGAGCGATTATTGGCTACCTATTACGGCGTTCGTTGTGTTGATTGTATCGTGTCAGCTGTTTAATTTAACCCATAGTGGATTCTTTTATCCTCTTATGTTCGTTTCGGGATGGATTGTTGTGATGTTTGCCTTGAAATTTAAGAGTGAGAGTTTAGTATTCTCCTTGAAAAAACTTACAAAACAGAGGCAGCAAGATACCTCATATGAAATGTATACTGTTTTACGCGTCTATACCAATGACTCAGACTTTCAAGAATATATGCACATACAGGAGTATTTTGATAGTCAGCATATCCAGATGGAAAATAGAGTAATCGATCATAATCAGGATATCAAATCGCAAATCATGTTCATCCGAAAACCGGAGTTTGCGTATTGTTATCACTTGTTAATGGGTCAAAAAAACGAAATGTATTATATCGGTGAATATTTGTAAAAAGGGATACATTCTATTAAATAAATAGATAACAGGGTGTTTCTTACAATATATGTAATTATTTATTTTCTATAATTTTAATAAAATATCCATTATTAACTACTTTTACTAGCAAAATATTGAAAAATAGAGTATAATTACTCTACCTGAGAGGAAGGGAGGAGAAGATGTGAGCGTGTCGGAACTTCTTTCTCTACTTCAGGGAATAGGTTTCCTTAAACCGTACATGGGAGTTATTACTGCCATTGTGGTTGGGATGGCACTTCTCTACACTGCTGCTTTAGGATATACAAACATTGAGAAGAGGCACTTATCTAATAAAAGTTTGGCAGAAGACATCAAGAATAAAAGTCTAGACAATGAAAAAAAGCGTCTAGATAATCAAAATTTTGAAAAACAATTAGCCGAACCTAAAGAAGATGCCCCAGCACAAGACGCTGTAACGTCCAGTACTAAGGCAACTTAAGAACTGAAATTAGAGAATTTTAATCGAAATAAGTAACATGTAATGCTGGTGAGGGTAGCTGTAACTACCTTCACTAGAATGTTACTTACTAGATATTATAACACGTTCACAAAAAAATATGCACAATTGGAATAAACTACTAATTGTTTGGGCGCTGACACTCTTAATGTCTATCCTAGCATTTAAAACTTCTCAATCTGCGTTGACAACTACAACTCTGTTATTAAGTGTTGCTGCTTCGGTTACAGTGCTTGTAGCTTATCGCTTAATGCAGAACCAAGATGAAAATGAGGAGGAGGGAAGATAACATTTAAACAGATAATTTATAAGGATCTGTTTAATTCTTTAAGGTCGGTTAGGAAAGGGAAGAATTTTAAAGGATATTATTTGAGGAAGAGTTTTTACGAGTCACAAAAGAGTTTTATAATCCTCCATTTATAACTTAGGAATGATAACAAAAGTAATTCAGAAACTCTATGAGTTAGAGAGTTATAAATAATTCAGAAACTCTATAAGTTAAGGGATTATAAATAATTCAGAGACTCTATAAGTTAAGGGATTATAAATAATTCAGAAACTCTATGAGTTAGAGAGTTATAAATAATTCAGAAACTCTATAAGTTAAAGAATTATAAATAATTCAGAAACTCTATAAGTTAAGGGATTATAAATAATTCAGAGACTCTATAAGTTAAGGGATTATAAAT
>NZ_JBYSWQ010000013.1:0-70 GCF_058781295.1 Priestia sp. FW507-14D1A | reverse complement strand
TAATTCAGAGACTCTATAAGTTAAGGGATTATAAATAGTTCAGAAACTCTATAAGTTAAGGGATTATAAA
>NZ_JBYSWQ010000012.1:0-59119 GCF_058781295.1 Priestia sp. FW507-14D1A | reverse complement strand
TTAGGCACGCCGCCAGCGTTCATCCTGAGCCAGGATCAAACTCTCCGAAGAAATGTTTGACTTGCTCAATTTAAAAATAAAAATTAACGTTGACGTTTGTCGCTTTGTTCAGTTTTCAAAGTTCAACCGTCGCTCTTGAGCGACTTTTTTATATTAACAAGTTGCCTTTCATTTGTCAACAACTTTTTAATATTTTATTTCTGATGAATTGCGATTGTTTTCCAATCACTCATCAGCGACATTTAAAAATTTAACATCTGTACTATATAAAGTCAACACTTTTCGAAAAGTTTTTTTCGTTTTACTAAAAAACCTTATTTACTTCCCTGTTTTCACTGAACCTTAGCAAGATCTTTGAAAGGATTTGATACTTCTCTTGAATGTTTCGTTCAAGAACTACATGATTCAAACTTTGTTGCAAAGCAACGTTTGTTCTTTTCATTTCTTCTCTAAGTAGTGCTTCTAACTCTAAACACTCCACTTGATTAAATAAACAAATTTTCATTGATTCACCTGCTTTTTGCGACATTGATTCTCAAAACATCAAAATAAAATCAGTCGTTCTTTTCCTTACCTGTTATTAATTGTAGACAAAACGCATACAAATTAGACAAGTACTACTTATTAAATGAGGTGACAAAATGAATATGTTTTATACTATTCGAGCCAAAAGAATCAAACAAACAATGCTTATCGTAGTTGCTGCTTTTTTTACAAGCTTTTTTCTTTATGCTCAACAGACGTTTCACTTTCCTGTGTTTTCAACAGATAATGGTCCACGAGCTGTTTATAAGGCGGATGATAAAAATCCCGAAGTCGCTCTTACATTTAACATCAGCTGGGGAGACGAAAGAGCTATTCCTATTCTAAATGAACTGAAAAAACAGCATATTGAACATGCTACTTTCTTTTTATCTGCTTCATGGGCTGAACGTCATCCAGATGTTGTAGAGCGCATAAAAAAAGAAGGCCACGAAATTGGCACAATGGGCTATGACTATACTTCCTATACAAGCCTAAAATCTAATGAAATTAGACAAGATCTTGCAAAATCAAAGAAAGTCTTTGATTCCCTAGGACTTAAAGATGTTCACCTTCTTCGGCCTCCTAACGGGCAATTTAATAAAGACATCTTAAAATTAACAGCGGATATAGGATATACAACCGTGCACTGGAGCATCGACTCTAAAGACTGGACAAATCCAGGAGTTGAAAAGATTGTATCGAATGTCACAAAACCCTTAGATGGGGGAGATATTATCTTGCTGCATGCGTCTGACTCCGCTCAACAAACAGCAAAGGCTATTCCATATATCAAGAATTCATTACAAAATAAAAAAGTCTCAAACGTAAGTGTTTCAACATTAATTTCAAATTCAAAAACCCAAGTAAAAGATATCCGCTAAGATCTATTCCCACTGTATATGGAAAGCAAAAGCAGACAAATATGCTATTTGTCTGCTTTTGCTATTCTTTCGTGCGTAAGAAGTTTCGGCAAAATAAGAAGTTGATACATATTACAAATTAGAAGTGGAAACACCATAAGGTAAAGCCAGCTTTCTTCGTTCGTTCGCAGCGCAGGGAACCATTCAATTGTCGTTACAACAATCATAAAAAACAGCGCTGGTACAAAAGCTTCTTTATTCGTCTGCTTTTTCTTTGCATACGCCACTAACAACCCTACCGCTAACAAGAAAACGCTTAACAAAATATACTTGCCTATGCCCTCTCCCGGTTGTTGAAAGAACTTATATCGAAAATAAGCAACGTCAAATAATACAAATAAAACAAATACAATTTGAACCGATTTCCAAAGTGATGCAGATTTAAAAATTCCCAACCCAAATCGGTGAATAGTTAAATATGCAAAAAAACCCATCTGACTAATTAAACTAAAAATAAACCCTACGCCTACGAGCCATGTTAAAACAGCAACAATTTCTCCTATCTTTCCTTGTTGAAATAAGTGACTGTATTCCCCCCAGCGCACCGCAAACCCAACAAAAGCTGTACTTATCCCCCCGACAGCTAACGTGGTTAGAAATAGACGAACCCAATTTCGACTATTCACTTCCATCTCCCCCATAAGTTACAAAATTGTACCTTTTCATAAATTGTACCAATCACGTTTTGAAAAATCTAGAGCTCTTTTATGAATAAAAAACCTTGATTATCTCATATTAAGCGTAAGCATATTAGGAAAGGAGCTCATTACTATGAAAAAGCGACTCATGCTCCTCATTTATATAGGAATGTGTATGCTTTTAGCTACAGCCTGTGCACCGCAAGATGAAGAGAACAATGGTATGGATTATGATCAAACAAAGAAAATGGTTGTTGATATTTTAAAAACAGATGAAGGAAAAAAAGCAGTCGAGGCAATTATGAAAGACCCTTCTGTTAGACAAGATATTTTAATGGATCAAAACGCGATAAAAGATACAATTTCTCAAACCCTAGTCTCAGATAAAGGCGTGGAATTTTGGAAAAAAGCCATGGATGATCCGAAGTTTGCTGAAAGTTTTGCTAAAAGTTTGGAAAAAGAAAATAAGACGGTCATCAAACAACTGATGAAAGATCCTGAATATCAAGGAATGCTTCAAGATGTTTTAAAGGATCCGGCTATGGAAAAAGAAGTACTGACTGTTTTAAAGAGTAAAGAATATCGCACTTATTTACAAAAGATTATGACCGAAACGTTTGATAGCCCTCTTTATCAATCTAAAATTCAAGACATTCTTTTGAAAGCCGCTGAAGAAACACAAGGTGGACAAAAACAAAGCAGCGACGATGGTGGTTCTTCTTCCTCTGGATCTGATTCAGGCGGAGAACAGCAACAGCAGTGATTAAATACGCATCTCATATGAGGTGCGTATTTAATTATGTCATTTATTTTTATTAAAAAACCTAAATAACTTCTTTATATTTTTTAATACTTAGTATTTTTATTGGAATTGTAAACTTTAATTCTTAGCTTTATGGTAAAATATTAGAAATTAACACAATCGTTTTATAGCAAAAGGAGGGAATTCGATGGAATTTCGCGTTATTAAAACGTTTCAAACCATTGTTCGTTTAGGAAGCTTTCAATTAGCCGCTGAATATTTAAAGTACTCTCAGCCTACCATTACACTGCACATTCAAAAGTTAGAATCCGAACTAGGATTTAAGCTTTTAGAACGAGGAAAAAGCATAAAACTTACTGAAGCAGGTAAAATCTTTTACGAGCGGGCAAATATTTTACTAAAGGAATATGAATATCTAAATAACACCTTAAAGGATTATTCAACAGGCGAAGCTGGCACTATCCGTATAGGTGCTGCAGAGCCTACAGCAAGCAGTCGACTGCCTTCCATTCTCTCATTATTTAAAAAAAGATATCCCAACACAGAAATTAGCTTACTCGTTGCAGACGAAAAGCATCTTCATCAACATATACGCAATCAAGAAATTGATTTCGCGATTGGCACTGTCTCAGAATCGTTCAGAGATATAGAATTTGAGGCATTACTAACGGAAAAACTTGTGCTGCTACTACCATTCAATCATGCTCTAACAAAAAGAAAAACAATCTTTGCAAAAGATTTAATACACGAAACGCTGATTACAGCTGGGCAATCTTCCGTTCAAAAGAAAATTGAGCAGCTAATCTTTGAACGAACGGGCCAACTGCCTGCTAAAGTCCAGTTAGGCACTATTAGCACACTTCAGCATTTTGTAAAAGAAAACTTAGGAGTAGCCGTTGTTCCACAAATAAGCGCAACTCTTCCGCCAGATCAAGTGGTGGTTAAAACGATTCATGACTTGCATGAGGGGCCTGCAATCGGCATTTTAAAGCACCAGTCTCACACCGTAAGTACAGCCGGAAAAACATTTTTAGCTCTCTTAAAACAAAACCTTGCATTTGATTTAAAAAAAGCGCAAATTGAACTCTCTGTATAATAACAAAAAGCACGCGCTGTTCGAGCGCGTGCTTTTTGTTATTTTCCTGTTGCTGCTTTTTCATTTTCGCAAATAAATGCAATCTTGCTTGCAATCTCTCCATATATTTTACCTAAACGATGCGATTCATCGTAAATGGAAGGTGCAAAATCTTCTTCATTCCAGTCAGGCTGACTTAACGGAAGCTGTCCTAACAGCTCTGTCTGAAGTTCCTCAGCGAGTTTTGGACCTCCGCCTTTACCAAATACATACTCTTTTTCCCCTGTTAGCTGGCTTTCAAAGTAGGCCATATTTTCTACAACTCCGATTACCTCATGATCGGTTTTCAAGGCCATAGCACCCGCTCTAGCTGCAACAAATGCCGCTGTAGGATGTGGTGTTGTAATAATTACTTCTTTACAAGCAGGAAGCATAGAGTGAACGTCTAATGCGACATCACCTGTTCCGGGAGGTAAGTCTAGTAAAAGATAATCTAATTCTCCCCATTCAACTTCTGTAAAAAAGCTCGTCAACATTTTTCCAAGCATAGGTCCTCGCCAGATAACGGGTGAATTATCTTCTACAAAGAAGCCCATGGAAATAACTTTTACTCCGAAACGGTCAACTGGAATAATCTTTTCACCTTCTACTACAGGACGCTGTGTGATTCCCATCATATCTGGGACGCTGAATCCATAAATGTCAGCATCAATTAAACCAACTTTCTTTCCTAAACGAGCTAGAGAAACGGCCAAATTAACAGAGACTGTTGATTTACCAACGCCTCCTTTACCGCTGGCAATAGCAATAAATTCAGGTGCATTGGGACTAGTTAGTAAGTTGCCAGTATTCGGTTGCTCAGCGCGGTACTGCTGAAGTTCTTCAGGCGTAAACTCAACAAATCGCAGTCCAACCGACTGCACACCTGCTTTTTTTAATTCTTCTACAATCGTGCCTTGAAGGCTCAGCTGTTCACTAGTACCTGTTTTTGCAACAGCAATCTTCAGGCTTATATGCTGTTTTTCAGCTTTAATTGTTATTTCTTTAATCGCATCTGTTTCTGATAGTTTTTTATTTAAAAATGGATCTGTAATTTCCCCTACTACTTCTTTTACTTGCTTTTCCGTTAGCATACTCCCACCACCATGTTAAAATCTATTTATTTATACTATCAAGTATATCATACATATTAGATTTTTCTGAATAGAAGGATGCTATGCTTTTTATTTGGGCTTTTCTCCAGTAAAATACCGGCTGACTCCTTCATAAATGGATTCAGCTAACTTTTTTTGATAGCGTTTCGATTGAAGCATTTTACGTTCTGTAGGATTTGATAAGAATCCTACTTCAACCAAAGCACCTGGTGGCTTAGAATGCTTAAGAAGGTAAAGAGTTTGAATAGCTTTTGCTTCACGGGTCGTATTATCCAGATTATTTCTTAGCTCTTGTTGAATGAGTTTAGCCACTTGCTCGTTTTCTTTTAGGGACCCGTAATAGAAAGTTTGAGCCCCTCTCCATGCAGAGGATGGAATAGCATTCAAGTGAATACTTAAGTACAAATCAGCATTGGATTTATTAATCATCGTTAAGCGATTTTTTAAGTCTTCTACTTTTCTGCGACTGTATCCTCTTGTGTCTTTGGCCGCTAGGTCTTCGTCTTTTTCTCTCGTCATTATAACAAGTGCCCCTTGCTCTTGCAGATAGTCCCGAAGCATTAACGAAATTTTAAGAGTTATTTCTTTTTCAAGCACTTCATCCTCTCCTACGGCTCCTCCATCAACACCGCCATGTCCAGGATCTAGTACAATAACTTTCCCGCTAAGAGGAAGTGAAAGCGAACCGGATGATGTTCTATGATCTATCTGATATTGTACAATGACATAAAGAACGAGAAGCGCTATAATTGTGCTCATTATTTTTACTTTAGACATTTTATCCCTTCCCTTCTTGCCTCACCTATTTATTTCTATATGGGACAAGAACGGGAATTATGAGTACTTTTTAATGCAAACGTAACCGACGTCTTTTTTCTGCGGTTCGATAACCTTCTTTCCACCAGTCTTGCACATATCCTTGACACAAATAATACAGACCGTCTTGATAAAGATCTGTTACAGACATGCTGACGGCTCCGTACAATGTATCAATTAAAAGAGACTCTTCTTGCTTACCGTGCTTCTGAAAATCTTCGTAGCCTTTACCACGTTTACTCACCCGGGCACCTAATAAAAATGATTCGATGGCAATATCAAGACAGTACTCCTCCACATGTTCGTCTCCTAGCATATTCCACTTAAACATTGGATGAAAATAACGGCGCAGCCTCTCTTGAAGCAAATCAAAGGACAGCTCCCTTAGGACTTTGCGTTCATATTTCATTTCTTTTTCATAACGTTTTTCTTTTAAATATGTAACCTCGTTCACGATAACGCCTCCCTTTTTTACATATTGTCTGCACAAGCCTTCGTCTCATACGCAAACAACAAATAAAAAAAGCCCTGGTCCAAAGACCAAGGCTTGAAACGTAATATAAAATTAACGTTTTGAGAATTGTGGTGCACGACGAGCGCCTTTAAGACCGTATTTTTTACGTTCTTTCGCACGAGCGTCACGAGTTAATAGACCAGCACGTTTTAATGTTCCACGGTATTCAGGGTCTGCTTCTAATAAAGCACGAGAGATTCCGTGACGAATAGCGCCAGCTTGACCTGCATAACCTCCACCATTAACGTTTACAAATACGTCATAGTTACCTACAGTTTCAGTTAAAGCAAGTGGTTGTTTTACTACTTCACGTAGTGCAGCAAATGGAATGTATTCTTCGATTTCACGACCGTTGATTGTTACGCGACCGTTACCTGGTACTAAACGTACACGAGCAACAGAGCTTTTACGACGACCAGTTCCGTAATATTGTACCTGTGCCAAGATAATAACCTCCTCTTATTAATTATCCGCGAAGTTCGTAAACTTCTGGTTTTTGTGCTTCATGTGGATGTGTTTCACCAGCATACACATGTAATTTTTTGAACATTTGACGGCCTAGGCTACCTTTTGGAAGCATGCCTTTGATTCCTAATTCAAGCATTTTCTCAGAGTAGTTAGTACGCATTTCTAATGCTGTACGTTGTTTCAAACCACCTGGGTGCATGCTGTGACGGTAATAAATTTTATCAGTTAATTTTTTACCTGTTAGTTCGATTTTTGACGCATTGATAAGGATCACGTGATCACCAGTATCAACATGTGGTGTAAAAGTTGGTTTATGTTTACCGCGTAAGATTGATGCTACTTCACTTGCTAAACGACCTAAAGTTTTACCTTCAGCATCGACAACATACCATTTACGCTCTACTTCGTTTGCTTTCGCCATGAAAGTTGTACGCATGAGTTTCCCTCCTAATTTTCATCATCAATTATAAAATTATTTCAACCTTCTATTTCAACACGATTAATTTCCGGGGCTAACCGTGGGGTTAAAATACATACCATATGATATATTATATCTTTAAGCTACTAATGTCAAGAAAATGTTACACCAGGTTTAGTTGTCATAGAAAACGCGCCATAAATATAGCCCTTGCGAAGGCGCAGTTTTCCCTGCACGAGGACGTGATTTGCTTTCTAGAATATCTTTTATAGCATCTGGTTCAATACGGCCTTGTCCTACTTCTAAAAGCGTTCCAACAAGAATACGAACCATATTATACAGAAAGCCACTTCCAACGAATCTAAACATAAGCTGACTATTCTCTTCATACATATCAATCTTGTAAATCGTACGAATCTTATCTTCCACTTCTGTCCTCGCTGAACAAAAGCTTGTGAAGTCGTGTGTACCGAGTAAATATGTGATGGCTTTTTTCATTTTTGAGTAGTCTAATGGATAAGGGTAATGGTATGCATAAGAACGAGTGAAAGGATTTCGATCTTCGCCGCGCAAAATATGATAGCGGTACTCTTTTGAAGTAACGTCATACCGGGCATGAAAATGTGCATCAACTTCACATACATTCTTCATTACAATATCATCTGGTAGCATTGAATTCAATGCTTTTTTCCACTTATCACATGGAATATTTAGGTTTGTATCAAAATGAATGACTTGCCCCTGTGCATGAACATTTGTGTCCGTTCGTCCAGAGGCGTAAATCGGCACTTTTTTGTTATGCATTTTCTCTAAAACGGCTTCAATCTCCAGTTGAACAGTTCGCTTATTGGGCTGAACTTGATAACCTGAAAAGTTTGTGCCGTCGTATGCAACTATACATTTTAAACGTTTCATCTTTTCACCAAACAATCTTTACGTTCTAATCAACACTAAAACAACTGCTACTGCCAGCAGAAGTAAAAGCATAATTGTATCTATGCTTCCCCATTTCAATTGACGATACTTTGTACGCCCTTCTCCGCCTTTATAACCCCTTGCCTCCATGGCAATAGCCAGCTCTTCAGCACGCTTAAATGAACCTATAAATAGAGGAACAAGCAAAGGAACCACAGCTTTCAAACGATCCGCAATGGGGCCGCTGCTAAAGTCCACTCCTCGTGCTGTCTGCGCTTTAATAATTTTATCTGTCTCTTCCATCAATGTAGGAATAAAGCGAAGAGAAATGGACATCATTAAAGCTAATTCGTGTACAGGAAGTTTGAGCTTTTTAAATGGATTCAGCAAGCTTTCCATTCCATCTGTTACTTCAATAGGCGTAGTCGTTAAAGTTAGCATCGTCGTAATTAAAATTAAGAACAAGAAGCGCAAGGAAATTAAAACACCTTGAATAAGGCCGCCTTTATAGACAGAAAACCATCCCCATTCAAACAAAAGAGGACCTTCCTTTGTCATAAAAATGTGCAAAAGAAACGTGATGATAATAATAAACATAACGGGCTTTAACCCTCTTAAAATAAACGAAACGGGCACTTTACTCATGGCCACTATCATAAGGGTATACACACCTAAAAAAGCATAGCCGATAGGGTTATTTGCTAAAAACACAATTAATACATACGCAAATACAAGAAGCAGCTTGGCTCGGGGATCCATTCGATGGACAACAGAATGACCCGGCACATACTTACCAATAATGATTGAGTTCATCATAATCGTTCACCTTGCTGCATAAGGTGCTGCACTTTCTCTACCACTTCAGAAAAGGTAATAACCGTATCCGATGCTTCAAGCTGAAATTTCTCTTGCAGCTTCAGCATAAAGCGAAGTGATTCTGGAACATCCAATCCATATTCTTTTAGCTGCGTATGCTGACCAAATACTTCTCTAGGTGACCCTTTCATCGCAATCGTTCCCTTATTCATCACAATTAGCTCATCCGCGTACATAGCTGCATCTTCCATGCTGTGAGTCACGAGAATCGTCGTCAAGCCTTTTTCTTTATGAAGATGATAAATCATATTCATAATTTCTTGACGCCCTCTAGGGTCCAATCCAGCAGTTGGTTCATCTAAAATTAGCACACTAGGATTCATCGCTAGAATACCTGCTATCGCTACACGACGCATTTGTCCACCACTCAAATCAAAAGGAGATCTGGTGAGAATGTCTTCTGGCAACCCTACTAACTTGATAAGCTCTCTTGCTTTTTGCTTTGCTTCTTCTTCCGAAACGCCATAATTCATTGGCCCAAAAGCTATATCTTTTTCCACCGTTTCTTCAAAAAGCTGATGTTCTGGAAATTGAAACACCACGCCTACTTGCTGACGAATAGCTTTTAAATTCTTTTCTTTTCGATTGGCTTTAATGGTGCGCTCACCGATTTGAATTTCACCAGCAGTTGGCTTCAATAAGGCGTTCAGATGCTGTATGATTGTTGATTTCCCAGAACCAGTATGGCCAATAACAGCCAAAAATGTACCTGATTGAATGTTTAAATTTAAGTCATGTAGAGCAATTCGTTCAAATGGTGTATTAACTTGATAACGATGCTCTACTTCTTTGAATATAATGTCCATAGTTCGTCCACCAAGTCCTCATCTGTTAAATGAATTTTTGATAAAGGAATTCCTACGGAAGCAAAACGATGGCTTAGTTTAACGGAAAACGGCAAGTCTAGTCCAATATCCGTTAACTTGGAACCTAATGCAAATACTTCGCGTGGAGTACCTGTTGCATAGATCTTCCCTTTGTTCATCACAACGACTCTGTCAGCCATTGCTACTTCATCTAAATCGTGAGTAATTGAAATAACCGTCAGTTGTTTTTCTTCTTTTAATTTTCTAACAGTTTCAAGCACTTCAGTTCGCCCAATAGGATCTAACATAGATGTTGCTTCATCTAGAATGATGACAGATGGCTGTACGGCAATTATACCCGCAATGGCCACACGCTGTTTTTGTCCACCTGATAGCTGATGAGGCTCTTGATCCAGAAAAGCACTCATATTGACCATGTCGATTGCTTCAGGTATACGTTTTTCCATAATCTCAAATGGAATCCCGTTGTTTTCAAGCCCAAACGCAATATCGTCTTGAACGGTTGAGCCAACAAATTGATTATCTGGATTTTGAAACACCATTCCAATCTGCTTGCGCACATCCCATATTGTTTCTTCAGATAAAAGCGTATCGCCCACTCGAACCGTTCCTTTTTCAGGTAGCAAAAGGCCGTTTAGAATTCGTGCCAGCGTCGACTTACCAGATCCATTATGTCCAGCTATCGCTAACCATTCACCTTTATAAGCAGAGAGAGAAAGGTGATCTAATGTTAGGTCTGCTTCAGGATCGTATCGAAAGCATAAATCTTTTACCTCTAAAGACATTTCTTTCAACGCTATCTTCCTCTCAGCTTTTTCTATTGCAGCATTGCCTACATTGATTTTTTACGCTATTTACCCGGTTTTAGGTATAAAAAAAGGGCAACGACTAGTTACACACTGTCTCGCCCTTTTCTATCTGTATTAAAAATATTAAACTAATTCAATGATAACCATTGGAGCACCGTCACCACGGCGAGGTCCAACTTTTAAGATACGAGTGTAACCGCCTTGGCGATCTTCGTAGCGAGTAGCGATATCGCTGAATAGTTTTTGTAAAGCGCTTTGACCAGCTTCTTCGTTAGCTACTTCATTACGGATGTAAGATGCAGCTTGACGACGAGCGTGTAGATCTCCACGTTTACCTAAAGTAATCATTTTTTCAACAGTTGAACGTAATTCTTTTGCACGAGCTTCAGTTGTCTCAATGCGTTCACTGATGATTAAATCAGTTGTTAAATCACGAAGAAGCGCCTTGCGTTGTGCGCTTGTACGACCTAATTTACGGTAAGACATGTGAGGTCCCCTCCTTTGTTAAGTAGTTAAACAGGTAGATATAATCAGTCGTCCTTACGTAGACCCAAACCTAATTCTTCAAGTTTAGCTTTAACTTCTTCTAAAGATTTACGGCCTAAGTTACGAACTTTCATCATATCTTCTTCTGTTTTATTAGCAAGCTCTTGTACAGTATTGATGCCTGCTCGTTTTAAGCAGTTGTAAGAACGAACAGATAAATCCAGTTCCTCGATCGTCATCTCTAGAACTTTTTCTTTCTGGTCTTCTTCTTTTTCTACCATGATCTCTGCTTTTTGAGCTTCATCTGTTAAGTTAACGAAGATATTTAAGTGTTCAGTTAGAATCTTTGCACCTAAAGCAACAGCTTTTTCTGGCTCGATGCTACCGTCAGTCCAAACATCCAACGTTAACTTATCGTAATTTGTCATTTGACCAACACGAGTATTCTCTACATAATACGATACGCGAGTAACAGGCGTATAGATTGAATCAATTGGAAGTACACCAATTGGTTGGTCTTCACGCTTGTTAGCATCGGCAGGATTATAACCTCGACCTGTGCGAGCAGTAAGTCTCATACGGAAATGAGCATCTGACTCAAGTGTTGCAATATGAAGATCCGGATTTAGAACTTCGATATCGCTGTCTGCTTGAATGTCAGCAGCCGTTACTGTACCAGGACCTTTAACATCGATCTCAAGTGTTTTCTCTTCATCAGAGTAAATCTTTAACGCTAACTTTTTAACGTTTAAAATGATGTTTGTTACATCTTCAACAACTCCAGGAACTGTTGAAAATTCATGTAATACACCTTCAATTTGAATAGATGTTACAGCTGCACCAGGGAGTGAGGATAATAGGATACGACGTAAGGAGTTACCCAAAGTAGTACCATATCCACGCTCAAGTGGTTCGACGACGAATTTACCGTACTTTCTATCATCGCTGATTTCTACCGTTTCGATTTTTGGCTTTTCAATCTCTATCAATATAAACCCTCCTTCAAAACGTCGAAACCTCGGCTAGACGGCTGATTTCTCAAATGCCTAACCGAAATTCCCTATTAGACAGTTCCCGAATGTGCACAACAAATGGAAAACATTTCGTTGCATGAATAAATTCTACACCATCATCATTATAGACAACGAAATAGAATCTATACATATTAATTATACACGACGACGTTTTGGTGGGCGGCATCCGTTGTGAGGTACAGGAGTAACATCTCTAATAGCTGTTACTTCTAAACCTGCAGCTTGAAGAGCACGGATAGCTGCTTCACGACCAGCACCAGGGCCTTTAACTGTAACTTCAAGAGTTTTCATTCCGTTATCCATAGAAACTTTTGCAGCAGCTTCAGCAGCCATTTGCGCAGCAAATGGAGTAGATTTACGAGAACCTCTGAAGCCAAGTGCGCCTGCACTAGACCAAGCAATCGCATTACCGTGAACATCTGTAATTGTTACAATAGTGTTGTTAAACGTTGAGCGAATATGAGCTACACCAGCTTCAATATTCTTTTTCACGCGACGTTTACGTGTATTAGTTTTACGTGCCATCTGTTAATGACCTCCCTTACTAATTATTTCTTCTTGTTCGCTACAGTACGGCGTGGGCCTTTACGTGTACGAGCATTGTTTTTACTGTTTTGACCACGAACTGGTAAACTACGACGGTGGCGGATACCACGGTATGAACCAATCTCAATTAAACGTTTGATGTTTAAAGAAACTTCACGACGAAGATCGCCTTCTACTTTATAGCTATCTAAAATATCACGAATTTTACCTAATTCTTCTTCTGTTAAGTCACGAACGCGAGTATCTTCAGAAACTCCAGCTTCAGCTAGAACTTTTTCAGCAGTTGGACGACCAATACCGAAAATGTATGTTAATGAAATTACTACACGCTTGTCACGAGGAATATCAACACCAGCAATACGTGCCATATGAATAGTGCACCTCCTTATTGATTAACCTTGTTTTTGTTTATGCTTAGGGTTTTCACAAATTACCATTACTTTACCTTTTCTACGGATAACTTTACATTTTTCGCAGATTGGTTTAACTGATGGTCTGACTTTCATGTTTCATACCTCCTTGATAGTACGGAGTGCATAGGTTTTATTTGAAACGGTACGTAATTCTACCGCGAGTTAAATCGTATGGTGACAATTCTACAGTTACTTTATCACCAGGTAAGATTCGAATGAAATGCATGCGAATTTTTCCTGATACGTGAGCAAGTACTGTATGACCATTTTCTAATTCTACCTTGAACATAGCGTTAGGTAAAGTCTCAGCAACTGTACCTTCAACTTCAATTACATCGTCTTTTGCCATTAAAGTGCTCTCCTTTCTTTGAAACAGTAACAAGCTATCATTAAACGACTTAAAAAGAACCTGTTCTGAACATCCGGAGATCGTAATCATTAAATTCAAGATGATTGACGCTAATATACATCTTTACCATTTTAACAGCAATTCAGACGAAAAACGATCATCGTGAATTTAGATAATTACTGTTTACTGTCCAGTGCATCTAGCGAGGAATGGATAGAGATAACATCCTTTAACATTACAATGCTGTCAGAATTTCATATCCCGTCTCAGTAATTGCAATAGTATGTTCGAAGTGCGCACACATTTTACCATCTACTGTGACAACTGTCCAGTTATCAGGTAATGTCTTTACATATCGCATACCAGCATTCACCATTGGCTCAACTGCCAATACCATGCCTGGACGTAGACGCGGTCCTTTATTCGGTGGACCATAATGAGGTACTTGCGGATCTTCATGTAAGTCTTTGCCGACCCCATGGCCAACATATTCTCTTACAATCGAAAAGTTACGTGATTCTGCGTACTGTTGAATAGCATGTGAAATATTCGACAAACGCTCGCCCGGCTTAGCTTCTGCTAATCCCTTGTAGAGAGATTGCTCAGTCACATCAAGCAGCTCTTGATTTTCTAATGAAATCTTTCCTACTCCATATGTCCAAGCTGAATCACCGTGATAGCCACCGAATTTAGCTCCGATGTCTAAACTGATGATATCCCCTTCATTAAGCTTGCGTTCACCCGGAATACCATGAACTAATTCTTCATTCACAGAAGCACATACACTGCCGCGAAAACCATTATACCCTTTAAAAGACGGAATTGCATCATGTTGACGAATAAAATTTTCAGCAATTGCATCCAATTCTATAGTCGTAATACCTGGAGCGATATGCTTTTTTAACTCTTGATGAGTTAAAGCCACGATTCGTCCAGCTTCACGCATGACCTCAATTTCCTCTGGTGTCTTGCAAATGATCATTGCTTAACCCCAGCAAGTAATTGACGAACATCCTCAAACACAATGTTAATATCTTGATTACCATTAATATTGCGTAGATAACCTTTTTCTTGATAGAAATCAAGTAGAGGTTGAGATTGTTTAACATTAACTGAAAGTCTAGTTGAAACCGTCTCAGCATTGTCATCTGCACGTTGATAAAGCTCTCCGCCACATTTGTCACAAACTCCTTCTTTCGCAGGAGGATTGAATACTAAGTGGTAAGTAGCTCCGCAATCTTTACAAATGCGGCGTCCAGTAAGACGCTCCATTAAAATGCTTTGATCTACATCAATATTAATCACATAATCAATTTGCTTGTTTAGTTCTTTTGTAATTGTTTCAAGAGCTTCTGCTTGGGCTACTGTTCTCGGGAAGCCATCAAGTAAAAAGCCGTTTTCACAATCTTGTTTGTTTAAACGCTCGCGCACAATTCCAATTGTTACTTCATCAGGAACAAGGTTACCTTGGTCCATAAATGATTTAGCTTTTAAACCTAGTTGCGTTCCTTCTTTAATTGCAGCTCGGAACATATCTCCTGTTGAGATATGAGGGATATCGTAATGCTCAACGATTTTTTCTGCTTGAGTACCTTTCCCAGCACCAGGAAGGCCCATTAACACTAAATTCATTTCTTGCTTCCCCCTCAGTATCTTATCCGTTTAATGGGAAAGCAGCTTGCTTCCCACTAAACAGCTTTACTTAATAAATCCCTTATAATGGCGTTTCACTAATTGACTCTCAAGCTGTTTCATTGTCTCAAGAGCTACACCGACAACAATTAACAAACTAGTACCGCCGATCTGAGCAGATGATGGTAAGTTTGCAATTTTGATGAACAGAACCGGCAACACAGCAATTAACGCAAGGAATATCGAACCGATTAATGTCAGACGATATAACACTTTCGTTAAATAAGCTTGTGTGCTTTTACCAGGACGGATGCCTGGGATGTAGCCACCTTGCTTTTTCAAGTTCTCTGCTACTTGTTCAGGGTTAACTTGAACAAATGTATAGAAGTAACAAAAAGCAATGATTAACGCTACATACACTATCATACCAATTGGCTTAGTATAGTCAAATGTATTCTGAATCCACGTCGTTACATCATTTGGACCGAAAAATGATGCAATTGTTGGTGGTGTGATAATAAATGAAACTGCAAAGATAACAGGAATAACCCCAGCAGCATTTACTTTTAACGGTAAATGAGTGGATTGACCTCCAACAGGATTACGACCAGCTGAACCCTTTGCATATTGAATAGGAATTTTTCGTAGCGCTTGTTGGAAATAAATAACCCCAACAATAATAGCTAAAACTGCAATCGCAATTAAAACTACCGTTACGATACGAATGAATAATTGATCCCCAACGTCTTCAAATTGCTGTGCATAAATTTGATTTAATGTTGTCGGAATACCAGCTGCAATCCCAGCAAAGATAATGATAGAAATACCATTACCTACGCCTTTTGCAGTAATCTGCTCTCCTAACCACATTAAGAAGGCAGTACCTGCCGTTAACACTGTAGCAATTAGAAGATACGTAGAAATTCCTGGATTAGCGATCAATTGTCCGCCCGAAATATTGTTGAATCCTATAGACATACCTAAAGCCTGGATAAATCCAAGCACAATTGTTCCATAACGAGTTACTTGAGCTAATTTACGGCGCCCAACATCTCCCTGCTTTGACCATTCTGTAAACTTAGGTACAACATCCATCTGCAATAATTGGACGATGATGGATGCTGTAATATAAGGCATAATGCCCATAGCAAGAATGGAGAAGTTTTTTAACGCGCCGCCGCCAAATGTATTCAGAACTCCGAATACATTTAACCCATCTTGCAATTTCAGTACATCCGTATTAACACTAGGTACAGGAATAAATGTACCAATTCGGAAGACAATTAACATTAACAAAGTGAAAAAGATTTTTTGTCTTATTTCACGCACGCGCATTAAATTGGAGATTGTTTGAAACATTAGATCACCTCAACTGTACCGCCAGCAGCTTCGATAGCTTCTTTAGCAGTTGAAGAGAATTTAGCAGCTTTAACAGTTAGCTTAGAGTTTAATGTACCGTTTCCTAGTACTTTAACGCCAGCTTTTGCTTTGCTTACTAAACCAGTTTCGATTAATAATTCTGGTGTTACTTCAGTTCCATCTTCAAAACGGTTAAGAGCTTCTAAATTAACGATCGCGTATTCTTTGCGATTGATATTAGTGAACCCACGTTTTGGAAGACGACGGAATAAAGGAGTTTGACCACCTTCGAAGCCAGGTCTTACGCCACCGCCAGAGCGAGCGTTTTGCCCTTTGTGACCTTTACCTGAAGTCTTTCCGTTACCTGAACCAGTACCACGACCTACACGGTTACGTACTTTACGTGAACCTTCAGCTGGTTTCAATTCATGAAGTTTCATTCCGGAGCACCTCCTTAGAGTGACAATTTATACTTATTGCTCTTTTACTGTAACAAGGTGAGCTACTTTGTTAATCATTCCGCGAATTGCAGGATTATCGTCTTGAACGACAGTTTGATTTAACTTACGTAGGCCAAGTGTACGAACAGTTACACGTTGATCTTCTGGACGACCAATTACGCTACGAGTAAGGGTAATTGCTAGTTTGTTTGCCATTCCATATCCCTCCCTTATCCTAACAGTTCTTCTACAGTCTTGCCACGTAGTTTTGCAACATCTTCAGCACGTTTTAGGTTAGCTAAACCGTTAAGAGTTGCACGTACCATGTTGATTGGAGTGTTTGAACCTAAAGATTTAGATAGAATATCACTTACTCCACCCAATTCTAGTACCGCACGAACTGGGCCACCAGCGATAACTCCTGTACCTTCAGAAGCAGGTTTTAAGAAAATTTGACCTGCACCAAATTGTCCAAGGATTTCGTGTGGAATAGTTGTACCAACCATAGGTACAGTAATTAAGTTTTTCTTCGCATCTTCAATTGCTTTACGGATTGCATCTGGTACCTCTTGTGCTTTACCAGTACCGAATCCAACGTGACCGTTTTTGTCACCAACTACAACTAATGCAGCGAAGCGGAAACGACGTCCACCTTTCACAACTTTAGCTACGCGGTTAACGGTAACAACACGTTCTTCAAGCTCTAATTTATTTGGATCAATACGACGCATGATTTTCCCTCCTTTTACAATTAGAATTGTAATCCAGCTTCACGAGCAGCGTCAGCTAATGCTTTAACACGGCCATGATATAAATAACCGCCACGGTCGAATACTACTTCGTTTACACCTTTTTCTACTGCGCGTTTAGCGACTAATTCGCCAACTTTGATAGCAGCTTCAGTGTTACCAGTGCTTTCTAAAGTCAGGTCTTTATCTAACGTTGAAGCACTTGCGATTGTTACTGAATTTAAATCGTCGATAACTTGTGCGTAAATATGTTGATTAGAACGGAACACGTTTAAACGCGGACGAGTTGCAGTTCCAGATAACTTCGCACGAACACGAGCATGTCTTTTTTTACGAACTTTGTTTTTATCAAGCTTCGTGATCATTTCGGGCACTCCTTTCTTTTACCTAACCGGCATTACTTCTTAGCAGTTTTACCTTCTTTACGACGTACATATTCGCCTTCGTAACGAATACCTTTACCTTTGTAAGGCTCTGGTGGACGAACGTCACGAATATTTGCAGCTAATGCACCTACGCGTTCTTTATCAATACCTTTAATAACGATCTTAGTTTGAGAAGGAACTTCGATTTCGATTCCTGTTTCAGGAGTAATCTCAACTGGGTGAGAGTATCCAACGCTCAATACTAATTTGCTACCAGATTTTTGTGCACGGTAACCTACACCGACTAATTCTAAACCACGTTCGAATCCTTTAGTAACACCTTCAACCATGTTACCTAAAAGGCTACGAGTAGTTCCGTGAAGAGCGCGGTGCTCTTTATTGTCACTAGGACGATTAACAACTAATACGTTGTCTTCAACTTTAATTTCGATTTCAGGGTGGAATGTACGAGTTAATTCACCCTTTGGTCCTTTTACAGTTACAGTGTTGCTCTCGTTCGTAACTGTAACACCTGCTGGAAGTTCTAAAGGCTTTTTACCAACACGTGACATAGTTACACCTCCATTCACATTTAAAACTTATTACCAAACGTACGCTAATACTTCTCCACCAGCTTGCTTTTGACGAGCTTCTTTGTCAGTTAAAACACCTTGAGAAGTAGAAACGATTGCGATACCTAAACCGTTAAGTACACGTGGTACTTCGTTATTTTTTGCATAAACACGTAGACCAGGTTTACTGATACGTTTTAAGCCTGTAATTACACGTTCGTTATTTGAACCGTATTTTAAGAAGATACGGATAATACCTTGTTTGTTGTCTTCGATGTATTCTACATCACGTACGAAACCCTCACGCTTAAGGATTTCTGCAATTTGCTTCTTAATGTTAGAAGCAGGAACTTCAATTTTCTCATGACGAACCATGTTCGCATTGCGGATACGAGTTAGTAAATCTGCAATAGGATCAGTCATTACCATATTAATTTACCTCCTTCCCAAACTTGGGTTTTACCAACTAGCTTTTTTAACACCAGGAATTTGACCTTTATAAGCAAGCTCACGGAAACAAATACGGCAAAGCTTGAATTTACGTAGTACTGAGTGTGGACGTCCACAACGTTCGCAACGTGTATACTCTTGTACTTGGAATTTTTGCTGGCGTTTTTGCTTCGCAATCATTGATTTTTTAGCCACATTTTCGCCTCCTCTGCTTAACGTTGGCAGTTATTACTTCTGGAATGGCATACCGAACTGAGTTAAAAGCTCACGAGCTTCTTCATCAGTGTTTGCTGTTGTAACAATAACGATATCCATACCACGAACTTTAGTTACTTTATCATAATCGATCTCTGGGAAGATCAATTGTTCTTTAACACCTAACGTGTAGTTTCCACGACCATCAAATGCTTTTTTAGATACACCACGGAAATCACGCACACGTGGAAGTGATACTGATACTAGTTTATCGAAGAATTCGTACATACGCTCGCCGCGTAAAGTAACTTTCGCACCGATTGGCATACCTTCACGAAGACGGAAACCAGCGATAGATTTTTTCGCACGAGTTACAACAGGTTTTTGACCAGTGATTTCAGCTAGTTCTTCAACAGCATTATCTAAAGCTTTTGAGTTAGAAACAGCATCACCGATACCCATGTTGATTACGATCTTGTCGATTTTTGGCACTTGCATTACAGATTCATAATTAAACTTGCTAACTAGAGCAGGAGTAATCTCTTTTGTAAATTTCTCTTTAAGACGGTTCATGTGAACTAAACCTCCCTTCACATTTCATTAATTATTTATCTAAAGTTTCACCAGATTTTTTTGCTACACGTACCTTTTTGCCATCGATAACTTGGTACCCAACACGAGTTGGCTCACCAGATTTAGGATCCAACGGCATTACGTTTGATACGTGGATAGGTGCCTCTTGGCTAACGATTCCACCTTGTGGATTTACTTGAGAAGGTTTAGAGTGTTTTTTCACAACGTTCACACCTTCAACAAGTACACGGTCTTTCTTTGGGAAAGCTGCAAGTACTTCACCTTGCTTACCTTTGTCTTTACCAGAGATAACCACTACTTTGTCGCCCTTTTTAACATGCATCCTATTCGCACCTCCTTAAAAGGCATTTTGTATTTGTTCTATATATCAATTAGATAACTTCTGGAGCTAATGATACGATCTTCATGAAGTTATTATCACGTAATTCACGAGCAACTGGTCCGAAGATACGAGTACCACGTGGTCCTTTGTCGTCACGGATGATTACGCAAGCATTTTCGTCGAAACGGATGTAAGAACCGTCAGTACGGCGAACACCACTTTTTGTACGTACAACAACAGCTTTAACAACGTCACCTTTTTTAACAACGCCTCCTGGTGTTGCTTGTTTCACCGTACAAACGATAACATCACCAATGTTTGCTGTCTTGCGACCTGAACCACCAAGTACTTTAATAGTAAGTACCTCACGTGCACCAGAGTTGTCTGCAACTTTTAAACGAGATTCTTGTTGAATCATGTACGAAACCTCCCTTCGGATGAATCATTCTTATCCGATCTATCTTAACTATTAGATGATAACAGCTTTTTCTACAACTTCTACTAGACGGAAACGTTTAGTAGCTGATAACGGACGAGTTTCCATGATCTTCACGATATCGCCTAGTTGAGCTGTATTGTTTTCATCGTGAGCTTTGAATTTCTTTGAGTATTTTACACGCTTGCCATAAAGCGAATGCTTTTTGTAAGTTTCAACAAGAACAGTAACAGTCTTATCCATTTTGTCAGAAACTACGCGGCCAGTGTAAACTTTACGTTGGTTGCGTTCACTCATTCTGAAAGCCTCCTCTCAGACTTAATTATTTATTAGCAGCAATCTCTCTTTCACGAACTACAGTTTTCATACGAGCGATCGATTTGCGCACTTCGCGAATACGAGTAGTATTCTCTAATTGTCCAGTCGCTAATTGGAAACGAAGGTTAAACAACTCTTCTTTTAAAGCCTTAACTTTTTGTTCAATTTCAGCAGTGGTAAGGTCACGAATTTCATTAGCTTTCATTAGAATCACCACCAATTTCTTCACGTTTTACAAACTTACATTTTATAGGTAGCTTGTGTGCAGCTAAACGTAAAGCTTCACGTGCAACCTCTTCAGATACACCTGAAATTTCAAACATTACTTTTCCAGGTTTAACAACTGCTACCCAACCTTCAGGAGCACCTTTACCAGAACCCATTCGGACTTCTAGAGGCTTAGCAGTATAAGGTTTAGAAGGGAAAATTTTAATCCATACTTTACCGCCACGTTTCATGTAACGAGTCATTGCGATACGAGCAGCTTCGATTTGACGGTTTGTAATCCAAGAAGCTTCAGTAGCTTGTAAACCGAATTCACCGAAATGTACTTCCGTACCACCTTTAGCGCGTCCACGCATTTTTCCGCGGTGTTCGCGACGATATTTAACGCGTTTTGGTAATAACATAATTATTTTCCTCCTTCCTCAGTTTTCTTTTTAGTAGGAAGAACCTCTCCACGATAGATCCATACTTTCACACCAAGTTTACCATAAGTAGTATCTGCTTCAGCGTGAGCATAGTCAATATCAGCGCGAAGTGTATGAAGTGGAACTGTACCTTCACTGTAATATTCAGAACGAGCAATATCAGCGCCGCCTAAACGACCAGATACCATTGTTTTGATACCTTGTGCGCCAGCACGCATGCTACGTTGGATAGCTTGCTTTTGAGCACGACGGAATGATACACGGTTCTCAAGTTGGCGAGCGATGTTTTCAGCTACTAGTTTAGCATCTAAATCTGCTCGTTTAATTTCAAGGATGTTAATGTGTACACGCTTGCCTGTTAATTGGTTAAGAGCTTTACGAAGTGATTCTACTTCAGTACCACCTTTACCAATTACCATACCAGGTTTTGCAGTGTGGATCGTTACGTTTAAGCGGTTAGCAGCGCGTTCGATTTCAACTTTAGAAACAGCTGCATCGTTTAAACGTTTAGCGATATATTCACGTACTTTTAAGTCTTCATGTAATAAGTCAGCGTAGTCTTTGCCAGCGAACCATCTTGATTCCCAATCACGGATGACACCGACGCGAAGACCGACCGGATTTACCTTTTGACCCATGAATTATCCCTCCTTCTTTTCTGATACCACGATTGTGATGTGGCTTGTGCGCTTGTTAATTTGGCTTGCACGTCCCATAGCGCGTGGACGGAAACGTTTTAAAGTTGGACCTTCGTTAACAAAAGCGTCAGTAATAACTAAATTGTTAGCGTCCATTTCATAATTGTGTTCTGCATTGGCAATAGCAGATTTTAATACTTTCTCAACGACTGGAGAAGCAGCCTTTGGCGTGTGAAGTAGCACTGCTAGCGCTTCACCCACTTGCTTACCTCGAATTAAATCTACAACTAAACGAACTTTACGAGGAGCAATACGTACTGTTCTCGCGACAGCTTTAGCTTGCATTTAAAAGCCTCCTCTCATATTAGCGTCTTGTTTTCTTATCATCACTTGCGTGACCTTTGTAAGTACGAGATGGTGCGAATTCACCAAGTTTGTGACCTACCATGTCTTCAGTAACATAAACTGGTACATGTTTACGACCGTCATATACAGCAATTGTATGACCAATGAACTGAGGGAAGATAGTTGAACGACGAGACCAAGTTTTTACTACTTGCTTGCTGTCAGTTTCGTTTAACTTCTCAATTTTGTTGATTAAATGGTCATCTACAAAAGGTCCTTTCTTTAAGCTGCGACCCATAAATGAACCTCCCTTCGTGATTGTCCTACGGTTCGTTTGAACCGTAGCTCAATCCCGTTATTTTTTACGACGACGAACGATAAATTTATCGGATTTGTTTTTCTTCTTACGAGTTTTGTAACCAAGTGTTGGTTTACCCCATGGACTCATTGGAGACTTACGTCCGATTGGAGCACGTCCTTCACCACCACCGTGTGGGTGATCGTTAGGGTTCATTACAGAACCACGTACAGTTGGACGGATACCTAACCAACGAGAACGACCGGCTTTACCGATGTTGATTAACTCGTGTTGTTCGTTACCAACTTGACCTACAGTTGCACGACAAGTTGCAAGAATCATGCGTACTTCACCAGAAGTTAAACGTACTAATACGTATTTACCTTCTTTACCAAGTACTTGAGCAGATGTACCTGCAGAACGAACTAATTGTCCACCTTTACCAGGTTTCAATTCGATGTTGTGTACTACTGTACCAACAGGAATGTTAGCTAAAGGAAGCGCGTTACCTACTTTAATGTCAGCTTCAGGACCTGACATAACTTCTAAACCTACTTTTAGGTTTTTAGGAGCAAGGATGTAACGTTTTTCACCATCAGCATAATGAATTAATGCGATGTTAGCTGAACGGTTTGGATCATATTCGATTGTAGCAACGCGTCCAGGTATTCCATCTTTATCGCGTTTAAAATCGATGATACGGTATTGACGCTTGTGCCCACCACCTTGGTGACGAACAGTCAATTTACCTTGGTTGTTACGACCACCTTTTCTCTTGACAGGTGCAAGTAACGATTTTTCTGGTTTGTCAGTAGTAATTTCAGCGAAATCAGAAACTGACATGCCACGACGACCATTTGAGGTTGGTTTATACTTTTTAATCGCCATCTCAATTTCCCTCCTTCTCTAGTAATCTTAAGCTTCGAAGAATTCGATTTCGTTGCTCTCTTGAGTTAGTGTTACTACCGCTTTACGACGACGGTTAGTAAGACCACTGTAGCGACCTACACGCTTGAATTTACCTTTGTAGTTCATGATGTTTACTTTTTCAACTTTTACGTCAAAGATTTTTTCGATAGCATCTTTAACCTCAGTTTTATTAGCTCTTACATCAACATCAAACGTATATTTTTTCTCAGCCATTAAGTCTGTTGAACGTTCTGTAATTACGGGGCGCTTAATAATATCACGAGGATCTTTCATTATGCAAGCACCTCCTCTACTTTTTCAACTGCGTCTTTAGTGATTACAAGCTTATCATGGTTCATAACGTCTAATACGCTTAAACCATTAGCTGCAACAACTGTTACACCAGGAATATTACGTGCTGAAAGTGCAACGTTTTCGTTAAGATCAGCAGTTACTACTAATGCTTTGCGTTCTACTGTTAGGTTTTTAAGAACTGCTACCATTTCTTTTGTTTTTGGAGCATCAAAAGAAAGAGCTTCAAGAACAACGATGCTGTTATCTTGAACTTTAGTTGATAATGCAGACTTAATTGCTAAACGACGAACTTTTTTAGGTAATTTGTAGCTATAGCTTCTTGGAACTGGACCAAATACTACGCCACCACCACGCCATTGTGGAGAACGGATAGATCCTTGACGAGCACGACCAGTACCTTTTTGACGCCATGGCTTACGGCCACCGCCTCTTACTTCAGAACGATTTTTAACTTTAGAAGTACCTTGACGTTGAGATGCGCGTTGCATTACGATCGCGTCGAAAAGTACTTTGTTGTTTGGTTCGATACCGAAAACGGCATCTTGAAGTTCGATTTCTCCAACGTTTTCACCGTTTTGGTTAAACAATGCTACTTTTGGCATTGGTTATTCCTCCTTTCTCGAAGAATTATTATTTAGATTTAACTGCAGATTTAACAGTAACTAGAGATTTTCTAGCTCCTGGCACGTTACCTTTTACTAATAAAAGATTGCGTTCTGCGTCAACTTTAACGATTGATAAGTTTTGCACAGTGATGCGCTCTCCACCCATGCGTCCTGGTAATAATTTACCTTTGAATACGCGGTTTGGAGCTACAGGACCCATTGAACCTGGGCGACGGTGGTAGCGAGAACCATGAGACATAGGTCCGCGAGATTGTCCGTGGCGTTTAATAGCACCTTGGAAACCTTTACCTTTTGAGATTCCTGTTACATCAATTACATCGCCTTCTGCGAAAATATCAACCTTGACTTCTTGACCAACTTCATATGCTGAAGCGTCCACACCGCGTAACTCACGGATGAAGCGCTTAGGAGCAGTATTAGCTTTAGTAGCATGTCCTTTTGCAGGTTTGTTAGATAGTTTTTCACGGATATCTTCGAAACCTAATTGGATTGCTTCGTAACCGTCTGTCTCAGCGTTTTTAACTTGAAGAACTACGTTAGCAGAAGCTTCAATTACTGTTACTGGGATCAAGTCACCATTTTCAGCAAATACTTGAGTCATACCGATCTTTCTTCCTAAGATTCCTTTGGCCATTAGTCACACCTCCTAAGTATCTTTTCATTCTTTATTTTAAATTAAAGTTTAATTTCGATATCTACACCAGATGGTAAGTCTAAACGCATTAATGAATCAACAGTTTGTGGTGTTGGATTCACGATATCAATTAAGCGTTTATGCGTGCGCATTTCGAACTGCTCACGAGAATCTTTATATTTGTGTACTGCACGTAGAATTGTATAAATTGATTTTTCAGTCGGTAATGGAATCGGACCAGATACAGCCGCACCAGAACGTTTTGCAGTTTCTACGATTTTCTCAGCAGATTGATCAAGAATTCTGTGATCATATGCTTTTAAACGAATGCGAATTTTTTCTTTTGCCATTATTTTCCCTCCTTTTTCGCCTATTTTACAATAGACATTCTCCGCGGAAATTTCCCCACACTCGCCATGGCAAAGCGGCCGGGTGTGTCGGCAACCTTCCGCATCATCGCAGTCAAAGACCAACATTTTTATTATACTAAAAATGGGTTCATATTGCAACAATAAAGTTAAAAAACTTTTTTATGTGTCGCACACTTTTTTCATTATATATAAAAGGAGATCATTTTGCAAGTGTAATAGTAAAAACTATCTTTACCTTTTATCACCAAATAAAAAAAGGAGTAGGTTACCCTACTCCCTTTACTGAAACGAGAAATTACTCGCTGATTTTAGCTACAACGCCAGCGCCTACTGTACGTCCACCTTCACGGATTGAGAATTTAGTACCTTCTTCAATCGCGATTGGAGCGATAAGTTCAACAGTCATTTCGATGTTGTCGCCAGGCATTACCATTTCTACGCCTTCAGGTAAGTTACAAATACCAGTTACATCAGTTGTACGGAAGTAGAACTGTGGACGGTAGTTTGTGAAGAATGGAGTGTGACGTCCACCTTCGTCTTTAGAAAGAACGTATACTTCAGCAGTAAATTTAGTGTGTGGAGTGATTGAGCCTGGTTTAGCTAATACTTGTCCACGTTGGATTTCTTCACGTGCTACACCACGAAGTAAAGCACCGATGTTGTCGCCAGCTTCAGCATAGTCAAGAAGCTTACGGAACATTTCTACACCTGTTACAGTAGTAGATTTTGGCTCTTCAGTTAAACCGATGATGTCGATAACGTCACCAACTTTAACTTGTCCACGCTCTACACGACCTGTAGCAACTGTACCACGACCAGTGATTGAGAATACGTCCTCAACTGGCATCATGAATGGTTTTTCAGTGTCACGTTCTGGAGTTGGGATGTACTCATCAACAGCGTCCATAAGCTCGATGATTTTAGCTTCCCAATCAGCTTCGCCTTCAAGAGCTTTAAGAGCAGAACCTTTGATTACTGGTACATCGTCACCAGGGAAGTCGTATTCAGAAAGAAGGTCACGTACTTCCATTTCTACTAATTCAAGTAGCTCTTCGTCGTCTACCATGTCACATTTGTTTAAGAATACAACTAGGTAAGGTACACCTACTTGACGAGAAAGAAGGATGTGCTCACGAGTTTGTGGCATTGGACCATCAGCAGCAGATACTACTAAGATACCGCCATCCATTTGAGCAGCACCAGTGATCATGTTTTTAACATAGTCAGCATGTCCTGGGCAGTCAACGTGTGCATAGTGACGAGTGTCAGTTTCGTACTCAACGTGTGCAGTTGAGATTGTGATTCCACGCTCGCGCTCTTCTGGAGCAGCGTCGATCATGTCGTAAGCCATTGCTGCACCTTTACCACTTTTCTTAGCAAGAACAGTAGTGATAGCAGCTGTTAAAGTTGTTTTACCATGGTCAACGTGACCAATTGTACCGATATTGGCATGTGTTTTTGAACGGTCGAATTTTTCCTTAGCCATTCGAAAATCCTCCTTAAAATTCATGTAGTTTATGTTTTATGAGGCCGTGAAAGGGAATGAGCTCCACTTTCACAGCGTACATAAGTAGTTATACTTCAATAAAGAGTGAAAATCAATTATTCACCTTTATTTTTTTTAATAATTTCTTCTGAAATTGATTTAGGAACTTCTTCGTAGTGATCGAAGTGCATAGAATATGTTCCGCGACCTTGAGTGTTTGAACGTAATGCAGTTGCATAACCAAACATTTCAGAAAGTGGAACGAATGCACGTACAACTTGAGCGTTACCGCGTGCTTCCATACCTTCTACACGTCCACGACGAGACGTAATGTCACCCATGATATCTCCTAAGTATTCGTCAGGGATAACAACTTCAACCTTCATCATTGGTTCAAGGATAGCTGGGCTACATTTTGATACTGCGTTTTTAAGAGCCATAGAAGCGGCAATTTTAAACGCCATCTCACTTGAGTCAACGTCATGGTAAGATCCATCAACTAAAGCAGCTTTGATATCGATTAATGGATAACCAGCAACAACACCGTTTTGTAATGCATCTTCAAGACCAGCTTGAACTGCAGGGATGTATTCACGTGGAACTACACCACCAACGATTTTGTTCTCAAATTCAAAGCCTTTTCCTTCTTCGTTAGGTTCGAACTCAATCCAAACGTGACCGAATTGTCCACGACCACCAGATTGACGAGCGAATTTACCTTCAACTTTCGCACCAGCGCGGAAAGTTTCACGGTAAGCTACTTGAGGAGCACCAACGTTTGCTTCTACTTTGAATTCGCGACGCATACGGTCAACGATGATATCAAGGTGAAGCTCACCCATACCAGAGATGATGATTTGACCAGTCTCTGTATTAGTTTCCGCACGGAAAGTTGGATCTTCTTCTTGTAACTTTTGAAGAGCTGTAGTCATTTTATCTTGGTCAGCTTTTGATTTTGGCTCAACAGATAAAGAGATAACTGGCTCTGGGAATTCCATAGACTCAAGAATTACAAGACTCTTTTCGTCACATAGAGTATCACCAGTAGAAGTATCTTTTAATCCTACAGCTGCCGCGATATCTCCAGCGTATACTTCAGAAATCTCTTCACGAGAGTTAGCATGCATTTGTAGGATACGACCTACACGCTCACGCTTACCTTTTGTAGAGTTTTTGATGTATGAACCAGAGCTTAGTACACCAGAGTACACACGGAAGAATGTTAATTTACCAACATAAGGGTCCGTCATAACTTTGAACGCTAATGCTGAGAAAGGAGCGTTGTCGCTAGACTCACGCGTAACTTCTTCTTCTGTGTCAGGTACGATACCTTGGATTGCTGGTACATCTACTGGAGATGGTAGGTAGTCAATTACTGCATCTAGCATTAATTGTACACCTTTGTTTTTGAATGCTGAACCACAGATAACTGGGTAGAATTCAACGTCACAAGTACCTTTACGGATACCAGCTTTTAGTTCTTCAACTGTAAGCTCGCCTTCGTCTAAGTACTTCATCATTAATTCTTCGTCAAGTTCTGCAACAGCTTCTACTAAGCTTGCACGGTATTCTTCAGCTTGCTCTTTGTATTCCTCAGGAATTTCACGAGACTCTGAACGAGTACCTAAGTCATCTTCGTAGAAGTATGCTTTCATTTCCACTAGGTCAATGATTGCTTCGAACTCATCTTCAGCACCAATTGGCAACTGAATTGGGTGAGCATTTGCACCTAAACGATCGTGGATCGTTTTTACAGAGTACAAGAAGTCAGCACCAATTTTGTCCATTTTGTTAACGAATACGACACGGGGAACACCGTACGTAGTCGCTTGACGCCATACTGTTTCTGTTTGAGGCTCAACACCAGATTGAGCATCAAGAACTGCCACAGCGCCATCAAGTACACGTAATGAACGCTCAACTTCAACAGTGAAGTCTACGTGTCCAGGAGTATCAATGATGTTAACGCGGTGACCTTTCCAAGAAGCAGTTGTCGCAGCAGACGTGATAGTGATACCACGTTCTTGCTCTTGCTCCATCCAGTCCATTTGTGAAGCTCCTTCATGAGTTTCACCAATTTTATGGATACGGCCAGTATAATAAAGAACACGCTCAGTTGTTGTTGTTTTACCAGCATCAATGTGAGCCATGATCCCAATATTACGAGTGTTTTCTAAGGAGAACTCTCTTGCCATCTTAGGTATTTCTCCTTCCATATTATAATTTGTTTTTTAAAAAGTTTCGTTAAAAGATTACCAACGGTAATGAGCAAATGCTTTGTTAGCTTCTGCCATTTTGTGAGTATCTTCACGTTTCTTAACTGCAGCACCAGTGTTGTTAGCTGCATCAAGGATTTCGTTAGCTAAACGCTCTTCCATCGTTTTTTCTCCACGAAGACGAGCATAGTTTACTAACCAACGAAGACCTAAAGTAGTACGACGCTCTGGACGTACTTCTACAGGAACTTGGTAGTTAGAACCCCCTACACGGCGTGCTCTAACTTCTAGTACAGGCATGATGTTTTTAAGAGCTTGGTCGAATACTTCCATAGCTTCTTTACCACTGCGCTCTTGTACTAAATCGAATGCTCTATAAAGAATAGCTTGTGACTTACCGCGCTTTCCATCAAGCATCATTTTGTTGATTAAGCGAGATACAAGCTTAGAATTGTAAATCGGATCTGGTAATACGTCTCTTTTTGCAACAGGTCCCTTACGTGGCATTCTACTTCCTCCTTTCACTTTTAAAAGTTTATCTATTAATTGTTAAGCTATTATTTTTTAGCTGCTTTTGGTCGCTTAGTACCATATTTAGAACGACCTTGCATACGGCCATCCACACCAGCAGTATCAAGTGCACCACGTACGATATGGTAACGTACCCCTGGTAAATCTTTTACACGTCCACCGCGGATAAGTACCACGCTGTGTTCTTGTAAGTTGTGACCAATACCTGGGATATAAGCTGTTACCTCGATACCGTTTGTTAAACGTACACGAGCATATTTACGAAGAGCCGAGTTCGGTTTCTTCGGTGTCATAGTACCCACACGTGTACATACACCACGTTTTTGTGGAGAAGATTGGTTAGTTTGAGCTTTTTTGAAGCTGTTGTAACCTCTGTTTAAAGCAGGTGAGTCAGATTTTTTACCTTTACTCACACGACCATTACGGATTAATTGGTTAATAGTAGGCATTTAAATTTTCCTCCTTTCGCCTTTTGTAAGACCACACATCCAGGTGGTTCATTTTTTAGCAAAAAACAAAGTCTTTGAAACTAAAAGTTCAAAAACGTGTTAACTAATAATTGCAACAGTTGCAGCGTTAACTTCTATCCTACAAGCTTGACCAAGCTTTCGCATAGAAGGGACATACGTATACGGAACGTTTTCTTGCTGTGCCGTTTTTGCCACAATGGATGTGACATAAAAATCAGCGTCTTCAGCAATGATGACTTCCTTTACTGTACCTTTTTTTAATGCTTTCACCGTCTGCTTTGTTCCTACAATAATATGATCAGCCTGTAATACTTTTTCATAAGACATTATCATATCCTCCAAAGTAACAGGTAGTTTATAGGAGCACCTTTGATATAGTATCATTCCCTAGAATGGATGTCAACTAACGTTTTGTAGTTTTTTAAAAAAACATCCATTCTAGAGTAATGATTTTATAATTAGTCGATTGTTACCGTTTCTTCAGCTTGGTTTTTGATCGGTTCAGCATTACGATATCTCGTCATACCTGTACCAGCCGGAACTAGCTTACCAATGATAACATTCTCTTTAAGTCCAAGCAACTCATCACGTTTTCCTTTGATTGCAGCATCCGTAAGAACACGCGTTGTTTCTTGGAATGATGCAGCAGATAAGAAGGAATCAGTTTCAAGAGATGCTTTTGTAATACCAAGTAATACAGGACGACCCGTCGCTGGACGATTGCCTTCAAGTAATACTTTTTCATTTGCATCAGTGAATTGGTGAATATCAAGTAATGAACCTGGTAATACATCTGTATCTCCTGAATCCATTACGCGCACTTTACGAAGCATTTGGCGAACCATTACCTCTACGTGTTTATCTCCAATTTCTACCCCTTGCATACGGTATACTTTTTGCACCTCACGAAGCAAGTACTCTTGTACAGCCGTGATGTCTTTTACTTTTAGTAATTCTTTAGGATCAATTGAACCTTCTGTTAATTCTTGACCACGTGCAATGCGCTGTCCTTCAATAACTTTCAGACGTGCACTGTACGGAGCTGTGTAAGAACGAGTTTCAATCTCTCCTTGAACAGTAATTTCATGTTGACGATCGCGTCCTTCAGAAATGCCGGCAATTGTACCTTCAATTTCAGAAATAACGGCTTGACCTTTAGGGTTACGCGCTTCGAAGATCTCTTGGATACGCGGTAAACCTTGAGTGATATCGTCTCCAGCAACCCCACCTGTATGGAATGTACGCATCGTTAACTGTGTACCTGGCTCACCGATAGATTGAGCAGCGATGATACCAACTGCTTCACCCACTTCAACTTCTGAACCAGTTGCAAGGTTACGACCGTAACATTTTTTACATACACCGTGGCGAGTGTTACAAGTGAATGCAGAACGAATCCATACTTCTTCAACACCAGCATCCACAATTGTTTCAGCTAGGTCTTCTGTAATCAGTTCGTTTTCTTTCACTAACACTTCGTTTGTTCCTGGGTGAAGTAGTGTTTTTCTTGCATAACGTCCAATTAGACGCTCATCAAGTTTCTCAATTTCTTCTGTTCCTTCTTTGATTGCAACAGCCAGAATACCGCGGTCTGTACCACAGTCGTCATCACGTACGATAACGTCTTGTGCCACGTCAACCAGACGACGAGTAAGGTAACCTGAGTCAGCTGTTTTAAGAGCCGTATCGGCAAGACCTTTACGTGCACCATGGGTAGAGATAAAGTACTCTAATACCGTTAAACCTTCACGGAAACTAGATTTGATTGGTAACTCAATGATACGACCAGACGGGTTGGCCATTAGTCCACGCATACCTGCAAGCTGAGTGAAGTTAGATGCGTTACCACGGGCACCAGAGTCACTCATCATGAAGATTGGGTTGCGTTTGTCTAATGACGCCATTAATTTACCTTGGATAACGTCTTTCGCGCTACTCCATACAGAGATAACACGCTCATAACGCTCATCTTCAGTAATTAAACCACGACGGAATTGTTTTAGTACGTTATCTACTTTAGCTTGCGCTTCTGTTAAGATAACTTCTTTTTCTCCTAAAACCACGATATCAGCTACACCAACTGTAATACCAGCTTTAGTAGAATATTTGAAACCTAGGTCTTTCATACGGTCAAGCATTTTAGAAGTCTCAGTAATTTTGAAACGTTTAAATACTTCAGCGATAATATTACCTAAGATTTTTTTCTTAAACGGTGCGATAGCCGGTTGATTCTTGATGAATTCCTTCACATCTGCACCTTTTTCAACAAAGTACTTCTCAGGAGTTTTCACTTCTAAGTTTTCTCTTGTTGGTTCGTTAATGTATGGGAACGATTTTGGTAAAATTTCGTTGAAAACTAATTTACCAACCGTTGTAACAAGCAACTGTTGATTTTGTGCTTCTGTAAACGTTTCGTTGTTTAAAGAACCTGCATACACACCTACACGTGTATGAAGATGCACATAACCGTTTTGGTACGCTAATAGTGCTTCATTTGTATCCTTGAACACCATACCTTCTCCAACTGCCTCTTCACGCTCAAGCGTTAAGTAGTAGTTACCTAATACCATATCCTGTGAAGGTGTAACAACTGGTTTACCATCTTTAGGGTTCAAGATATTTTGAGCAGCAAGCATTAAGATACGTGCTTCTGCTTGTGCTTCTGCAGATAATGGAACGTGAACCGCCATTTGGTCACCGTCAAAGTCAGCGTTATATGCTGTACATACAAGCGGGTGAAGACGGATAGCGCGACCTTCTACAAGCGTAGGTTCAAATGCTTGAATACCTAGTCTGTGTAGCGTTGGTGCACGGTTTAAAAGAACTGGATGCTCTTTAATAACCGATTCTAATACGTCCCATACTTCAGGTTGCACGCGTTCAATTTTACGTTTTGCACTCTTGATGTTATGAGCTAAACCGCGCTCAACAAGCTCTTTCATTACGAAAGGTTTGAAAAGCTCTAACGCCATTTCTTTTGGAAGACCACATTGATACATCTTTAAGTTCGGACCTACAACGATTACCGAACGGCCAGAGTAGTCAACACGTTTACCTAATAAGTTTTGACGGAAGCGACCTTGCTTACCTTTTAACATGTGAGAAAGAGATTTTAATGGACGGTTACCTGGTCCTGTTACCGGACGGCCGCGACGACCATTATCGATTAATGCATCTACAGCTTCTTGAAGCATACGCTTTTCGTTTTGAACGATAATGCTAGGAGCTCCAAGGTCTAATAAACGCTTTAAGCGGTTGTTACGGTTGATTACACGGCGATATAAATCGTTTAAGTCAGACGTAGCAAAGCGTCCACCATCTAATTGAACCATTGGACGAAGTTCTGGCGGAATAACCGGTAGAACGTCTAAAATCATCCAAGAAGGTTCGTTACCAGAATGACGGAAAGCCTCTAGTACTTCTAAACGTTTAATAGCACGTGTACGACGTTGACCTTGAGCAGTTTTCAATTCTTCTTTCAAAGCATCTACTTCTTTATCAAGATCGATGTCATGCAATAATTTTTTAACAGCTTCAGCACCCATTGCTGCATGGAAAGTTTGTCCGTACTTCTCACGATACGCACGGTATTCTTTCTCTGATAAAAGCTGTTTCTTTTCAAGTGGTGTATCACCAGCATCTGTTACTACATAAGAAGCAAAATAAATGATTTCCTCTAGCGCACGAGGGGACATGTCTAAGACAAGTCCCATGCGGCTAGGAATACCTTTAAAGTACCAAATATGAGAAACAGGTGCAGCTAGCTCGATGTGACCCATGCGTTCACGACGAACTTTTGCGCGCGTAACTTCTACGCCGCAACGATCACATACAACACCTTTATAACGAACGCGCTTATATTTTCCGCAGTGACATTCCCAGTCCTTTTGTGGACCAAAAATACGCTCACAGAATAAGCCGTCTTTTTCAGGTTTTAACGTACGATAGTTGATCGTTTCAGGTTTTTTTACCTCACCGTACGACCAAGAACGAATTTTATCTGGCGAAGCTAGACCGATTTTCATATACTCAAAGTTATTTACATCTAGCAAGGAGCCTACCTCCCTTTTAATCTACAGGTTTTTTCCCTTAACGTTTATATGAAAGTAATTCCTTACTCTTTTGTGACAGGATCTTTTTGTCCTTCAGAAAGGCTTTCTTCGTTATCTGCAATAATTGATTCTGTTGGTTGCTCATGGTCCTCTTCTGAGTCCATGATATCAATTTCTTGCTCGTCAGCAGAAAGCATCTTCACATCCATACCTAAACTTTGTAGTTCTTTAATTAATACTTTGAACGATTCAGGTATGCCAGGTTCTGGAATGTTTTCACCTTTAACAATTGCTTCGTATGTTTTCACACGACCTACTACGTCATCTGATTTCACTGTTAAGATCTCTTGTAATGTGTAAGCAGCACCGTATGCTTCAAGTGCCCATACCTCCATCTCACCAAAACGCTGTCCACCGAACTGCGCTTTACCACCAAGTGGTTGTTGTGTAACAAGTGAGTATGGTCCAGTAGAACGAGCGTGAAGTTTATCGTCTACCATGTGAGCAAGTTTGATCATGTACATGATCCCTACTGATACACGGTTATCGAATGGTTCACCTGTTCGACCATCATATAGAACTGTTTTAGCATCACGAGACATGCCAGCTTCTTCGATTGTTGCCCAAACATCTTCCTCACGCGCACCATCAAATACTGGAGACGCAACGTGAATGCCAAGCTTACGAGCAGCCATACCTAAATGAAGCTCTAGCACCTGACCGATGTTCATACGAGATGGTACCCCTAATGGGTTTAACATGATGTCAATTGGCGTACCGTCTGGTAGGTAAGGCATATCTTCTTCAGGTAAAATACGTGAAATTACACCTTTGTTACCGTGACGACCGGCCATTTTGTCACCTTCAGAAATTTTACGCTTCTGAACAATATATACACGGACTAATTGGTTTACACCTGGTGGTAATTCGTCGCCATCTTCGCGGTTGAAGACTTTAACATCAAGAATGATTCCACCGCCGCCGTGTGGTACACGAAGAGAAGTATCACGAACTTCACGCGCTTTTTCACCGAAAATAGCGTGTAGAAGACGTTCTTCAGCTGTTAGTTCTGTTACACCTTTTGGCGTTACTTTACCAACTAAAAGATCTCCGTCTTTTACTTCTGCACCAATGCGGATGATTCCACGCTCATCTAAGTTGCGAAGCGCATCTTCACCTACGTTTGGAATGTCACGCGTAATTTCTTCAGGTCCAAGCTTCGTATCACGAGACTCAGATTCATATTCTTCAATATGAACAGACGTATATACATCGTCTTTCACAAGGCGTTCACTCATGATGATGGCATCCTCATAGTTGTAACCATCCCATGTCATGAAACCAACCATTACGTTTCGTCCTAAAGCAAGCTCACCTTTTTCCATTGAAGGACCGTCGGCTAAGATCTCACCTTTTACTACTTCGTCGCCAACTGAAACAATTGGACGCTGGTTGTAACAAGTACCTTGGTTAGAACGAACAAATTTTAATAGTTTGTATTGATCTAAGTTACCTTTAACTTTTTGTCCGTCTACTTCTTCATAGCGGCGAACAAAAATTTGTTTGGCTTCTACGCGCTCTACAACGCCAGGATATTTACAAATCACGGCTGCACCAGAGTCTTTACCAGATACGTATTCCATACCTGTACCTACGATTGGTGCTTCAGGATTTAATAAAGGTACTGCTTGACGTTGCATGTTCGCACCCATTAATGCACGGTTAGAGTCATCGTTCTCTAAGAATGGGATACATGCTGTAGCGGCAGATACAACTTGTTTTGGTGATACATCCATATAGTCTAAACGATCGCGACGGATAACCGTGTTTTCTCCACGGAAACGTGCAACGACATTTTCATCTAAGAATGAACCATCATCACCTAGACGAGCGTTCGCTTGGGCTACAACATAGTTATCTTCTTCATCAGCTGTTAAGTAGTCAATTCGCTCTGTCACTTTACCTGTTTCAGGATCGATACGACGGTAAGGTGTTTCGATGAAACCGAATTTGTTTACTTTTGCATAAGAAGATAGTGAGTTGATTAACCCGATATTCGGACCCTCTGGCGTTTCAATTGGACACATACGGCCATAGTGGGAGTAGTGAACGTCACGTACTTCGAAACCAGCGCGCTCACGCGTTAAACCACCAGGTCCTAGAGCTGAAAGACGACGTTTGTGCGTCAATTCGCCTAATGGATTCGTTTGATCCATGAACTGTGATAATTGAGAACTTCCAAAGAACTCTTTAATCGCCGCAATAACTGGGCGAATATTAATTAATTGTTGAGGTGTGATTGTATTCGTGTCTTGAATTGACATTCTTTCACGAACAACACGTTCCATACGAGATAAACCGATACGGAATTGATTTTGTAACAATTCACCTACAGAACGCAGACGACGGTTACCTAAGTGGTCGATATCATCTGTGTCTCCTACTTGATGAAGCAAGTTAAAGAAGTAACTGATCGATGCTAAAATATCAGCAGGTGTGATATTTTTAACTTCTTCTGTTACATACGCGTTACCTGATACAGTGATGATTTTTTCACCTTCTGGATCATTTGGCGCATAAATCTTAATAGATTGTAATGTAACATCGTCTTCTACTACTCCACCAACCGGGCTGTAAGTTTTGAAGTTTACTCCACCTTCAAGCATCGGAATCAAGCGATCTAGCAGACGGCGGTCAATCATTGCGCCTTTTTCTGCAATAATTTCACCTGTTTCAGGATCAACTAATGTTTCAGCTAGCTTTTGATTAAATAAGCGATGTTTGATATGAAGCTTTTTATTAATTTTATAGCGACCTACGTTCGCTAAGTCATATCGTTTTGGATCAAAGAAGCGAGATACTAATAGAGACTTCGCATTCTCAACTGTCGGTGGTTCACCCGGACGTAAACGCTCATAGATTTCTAATAGCGCTTTTTCCGTTGTTTCCGTATTATCTTTTTCAAGCGTATTACGGATGTATTCATTATCACCGATTAAATCGATAATCTCTTGGTCAGAACCGAAACCTAGCGCGCGTAACAGCACTGTTACTGGCAGTTTACGAGTACGATCAATACGCACGTATACTACATCTTTTGCATCAGTTTCATATTCTAGCCATGCACCACGGTTAGGGATAACAGTTGCTGTATATCCTTTTTTACCGTTTTTATCAAGCTTTCCACTATAGTAAACACTTGGTGAACGAACCAACTGTGATACGATAACACGCTCAGCACCATTAATTACAAAGGTACCTGTTTCGGTCATCAATGGGAAATCTCCCATGAACACATCTTGGTCTTTTACTTCACCTGTTTCTTTATTAATTAACCGCACCTTAACACGAAGAGGTGCTGCATAAGTTACATCACGTTCTTTGGACTCTCCTACTGAATACTTTGGCTCACCTAAGCTGTAATCAATAAATTCTAGTGATAAGTTACCTGTAAAATCATCAATTGGAGAAATATCTTGGAACATTTCTCGTAAACCTTCATCTAAAAACCATTGGTATGAAGCCGTTTGAATCTCGATTAAGTTCGGTAACTCTAAAACTTCACTAATACGAGCATAACTTCTGCGTTGGCGGTGGCGTCCATACTGAACTAGTTGACCTGTCAACTGATTCACCCCTCAAATCAAGCGTTATTATTCAAAATATATAATAAACCATATGTTTATTATTGAACAAAAGAAAAATGGTCTCTTTAAATAGAAAACCACAATTTCATAAAAACGTACTATTGATTTTATTAGTTTTTCCCATATAATTCAAAATTATACCTTTTATTTTATGTATAACCCGAGCTTATATGGAATATTTATATATTGGCATTTTATAATGCTAACATACTAAAAAATATTAGTCAACATTTTTTAGCACATATGATATAATACCCTTTTTTCTTGTCTACTACTTCTACTTCATTAAATAGAGATTCTAATTTCGCAAGAGCAGATGGCGCTCCTTGCTTTTTCTGAATCACAATCCAAAGTTCTCCTTGGTCAGCAAGGTGATCTAATGATTTTTCTAGAATTTCATGAACAACTTTTTTACCCGCACGGATCGGCGGATTACTAAGAATAGCTGCAAAATTCGTTTCCTTCACATTTTCATAGCAAGAGCTTTGATAGATTGAAACATTGGATACTGAATTAACTTCAGCATTTTTTTGAGCTAGTGCTAATGCACGTTCATTAACATCAACCATATGAACGTTTCTTTGGCTGTCCTCTTTTGCAAGTGCCAACCCAATTGGGCCATATCCGCACCCAACATCCAGAAGCGGGCCGGGACTCTCGGGCATTTGAAACGTTTCAATTAACAGGCGCGATCCAAAATCGATCTCTTTTTTTGAAAAAACACCGCGGTCACTCGTAAATGAAAAAGAGGTTCCTCTCAATTCAAATGAAAAGCGCTCTTCATTACTTGCAGACAATGGTGTATTGGAAAAATAATGTTCTGTCAAAATAGAACCTCCTAATCAATATGTTCTTCTTTACTATAAATGAAAAGGATGACAGAAGCAAAAAAGCTCGCTTGTACAAGCGAGCTTTTTTATATCAGTTGTTAAGCAATAATTACTTAACTTCTACAGAAGCGCCAACTTCTTCAAGTTTAGCTTTTGCTTCTTCAGCTTCTTCTTTAGAAATACCTTCTTTAAGAGCTTTTGGAGCGTTATCAACGATTTCTTTAGCTTCTTTTAAGCCAAGACCAGTGATTTCACGTACTACTTTGATAACTTTGATTTTTTGTCCGCCAGCACTTTCAAGTACTAGGTCAAATTCAGTTTTCTCAGCAGCAGCTTCACCAGCAGCACCGCCAGCTACAGCTACAGGAGCAGCAGCAGTTACGCCAAATTCTTCTTCGATTGCTTTTACTAAATCGTTAAGTTCTAAAACAGTCATATTTTTAACTGCTTCAATGATTTGTTCTTGAGTCATTGTTAATTTCCTCCTTGTGATTGTGTTATATATAACAGACTAGATTATGCACCTTGTTCTTCTTTTTGATCTGCCACAGCTTTTGTAGCAAGAGCAAGGTTGCGAATTGGAGCTTGAAGCACGCTAAGCAACATAGAAAGTAAGCCTTCGCGAGATGGTAGTTCTGCAAGTGCTTTAATTTCTTCAACAGATGCAACATTACCTTCAATTACACCAGCTTTGATTTCTAACGCTTCGTGTTCTTTCGCGAAGTTGTTTAGAATTTTAGCTGGAGCAACAACATCTTCTCCACCAAATGCGATTGCATTTGGACCTACTAACGCATCATTAAGATCTGTTAGTTCAAGTTTTTCTACAGCACGGCGAGTTAAAGTGTTTTTGTAAACTTTGAACTCAATGCCTGCTTCACGTAATTGCTTACGAAGTTCAGTAACTTCAGCAACATTCAAACCACGGTAGTCAACGACAACTATTGAGTTACTCGCTTGAAGTTTTTCAGCAATTTCGTCTACGACTTGTTTCTTTTGTTCAATTACGTTGCTCATCTTTACACCTCCTGTAGATTTCCTTCCGTACACTCAGACAAGGTGCAATAAAAAACCTCCATGACAATAAAGACATGGAGGTGTAGTAAGCGAACCATAACGTTTCACTAATTTATCTCACACACCTCGGTAGGGAATTAAGCTTTGCAGCACCTACTGTCTACGGTACAAATGTTATTCTTTTTAACAACATTATCTATTATAATCAGGGACTTTCAAAAAGTCAACACCGATTTATTTCCAAATTTATTAAGCAGAGAATGAAGCAGTATCAACTTTGATACCAGGGCCCATTGTTGAAGTAACAGCTACGTTCTTCATGTATGTGCCTTTTGCTGCTGCCGGCTTAGCTTTTACCATAGTTTCGAAGATTGTAGTGAAGTTTTCAACTAACTTGCTCTCTTCGAAAGATACTTTACCGATTGGTACGTGGATGTTACCAGCTTTATCAACGCGGTATTCTACTTTACCAGCTTTGATTTCGTTAACTGCTTTTTGAACATCAAATGTTACTGTACCAGTTTTAGGGTTTGGCATTAAACCTTTAGGTCCTAATACACGACCAAGTTTACCAACTTCACCCATCATGTCTGGAGTAGCTACGATTACATCGAACTCGAACCAACCTTGTTGGATTTTGTTGATGTAGTCAGCATCGCCAACGTAGTCAGCGCCTGCAGCTTCAGCTTCTTTAGCTTTTTCGCCTTTAGCGAATACTAATACACGTTGAGTTTTACCTGTACCGTTTGGTAGTACTACTGCACCACGAATTTGTTGGTCAGCTTTCTTAGGGTCAACTCCTAAACGGAATGCTACTTCTACAGTTGCATCAAATTTAGTTGTGTTTGTTTTCTTTACTAATTCAATCGCTTCTTGTACTGAATAAGTTTGTGTACGATCTACAAGCTTAGCAGCTTCAACGTACTTTTTACCTTTTTTAGCCATTTTTGTTTCCTCCTTATGTGGTTTTAACGGAATAACCTCCCACTAATAAAGGTTGCGAGCATAGGAAAACTTCCATTTCTCGCAACCTTCTAACACCCAATCAAATGGAATTAGTCTTCAACTACGATTCCCATACTGCGCGCTGTACCTTCTACCATGCGCATTGCAGATTCAACGCTAGCAGCGTTTAAGTCAGGCATTTTAGTTTCAGCAATCTCACGCACTTTGTCACGCTTGACTGTTGCAACTTTATTACGGTTTGGTTCACCAGAACCAGACTCAATACCAGCCGCTTTCTTAAGTAGTACAGCAGCAGGTGGAGTTTTCGTAATAAATGTAAATGAACGGTCTTCAAATACCGTGATTTCAACAGGAATGATAAGACCAGCTTGATCAGCTGTGCGAGCGTTAAACTCCTTACAGAAACCCATGATATTAACACCGGCTTGACCTAATGCAGGACCAACTGGTGGCGCTGGATTTGCTTTACCTGCAGGAATTTGTAACTTAACAAGTTTAATTACTTTTTTAGCCACGAGACACACCTCCTTAAGTCCGTGATGTGGTAATAGGGCGATGCCCTCCCACTCAATGTTCTTTATATATAAAATAAAGAAATAGTTGTTTTAGTCTCTAGTTTTGAGACATACTGACTTATGAAATATTAACATTAAACTTCATGAATTGCAAGGTCTTACAGATTATATTTTTTCAATTTGTGTAAAGTCTAGCTCTACTGGCGTTTGTCTTCCGAACATATCCACATGAACCTTAACTTTACGTTTATCTGTATCGATTTCTTCAATGGTACCTTCAAAGTTTGCAAACGGACCTTCTTGAACCAATACTGTTTCTTTTAGTTCAAAGTCAAAGTCAGCATGCTTCTCGTCCATGCCCATTTGTTTTAAGATCATTTCTACTTCTTCTGGTAGAAGAGCAGTTGGCTTTGATCCAGAACCTGCTGAACCTACAAAGCCCGTAACGCCAGGTGTATTACGAACTACATACCATGAATCATCCGTCATGATGATTTCAACTAACACGTACCCTGGAAATACTTTTTTCTTTGTAATCTTTTCTTTGTTGTTCTTAATTTCTCTTTCTTCTTCTTCAGGAACAACAACGCGGAAAATTTTATCTTGCATACCCATTGTTTCTACGCGCTTTTCTAAATTTGTTTTTACTTTATTTTCATATCCAGAATAAGTATGGACTACATACCAATTTTTCTCCATTTCTGAGGACTATACGTCCTTCCCTCCCAGCTCACTATAAAATAAGATGTCCTAATCTATTGCACAGACAACGCACTAGGAAAATAGTTGACTCCTAGCACAATCATTCTTAAAGCAAATTAAAAAACCCGTCTCCGGGCTTTTCTGAAAAAAACATAATTTAGCTTTATTATACCATGATTTAAGTCAATTTATTCAAGGGATTAAACGAATAAGTGACGAAATTCCGTAATCAACTACTACAAAAAAGAGTGTCATAAATACAACTGTAGAAATAACAGTAATTGTATAACGAGTTAGCTCATTTTTTTTAGGCCAACTTACCTTCTTCATCTCACGCCCAACATCACGCAAGAAATTTCCTACACGGTTCATGTTTGTAACCTCCAATAAATTAAAAGGGGTATTAGTCTGTGCAGATTATTGATCTACTTTGTTTCACGATGAATCGTATGTGCGTTACACGTTTTGCAAAACTTCTTCATTTCTAAACGCTCTTCGTTTTGCAGTGTGTTTTTCATAGTCGTATAGTTACGACTAGCGCATTGCACACACGCAAGTACAACTTTTTTACGCATAATGTCAACCACCTATAGAGTGATAATGTCTATAAAAAAGTATCACAGACTTTCTTAGCATGTCAATATGAGGATAGAAGGCTACATTGTGATTTCACGAATCTCGAGGTAGCGCTCTAATTTCCTCTTCACACGCTGAAGTGCATTATCGATGGATTTGACGTGGCGGTTTAACTCTTCTGAAATCTCTTGATAAGATTGACCATCTAAATAAAGAACGAGAACTTTTCGCTCAAGATCACTTAACAGTTCAGCCATCTTTAATTCAATATCATCAAACTTCTCTCGATTAATGAGCAACTCTTCTGGATTTGCTACTTTTGTCCCCGAAATAACATCCATTAAGGTTCGGTCGGACTCTTCATCATATATTGGCTTGTCCAATGATACATAAGAGTTTAATGGAATATGTTTTTGCCTTGTTGCGGTTTTAATAGCGGTAATAATTTGCCTGGTAATGCAAAGTTCAGCAAAAGCTTTAAACGAAGTTAGCTTATCTTCTCTAAAATCTCTAATTGCCTTATATAACCCTATCATACCTTCTTGTACAATATCTTCACGGTCTGCCCCAATTAAAAAATATGACCGCGCCTTTGCTCGCACAAAGTTTTTGTATTTATGAATCAAATACTCTAATGCGTCAATATCGCCTTTATGCACAAGATCGACAACTGTTTCATCCTCTTGTTGTTCGAAATGAGCATGCAGTTTTCTCCCATAATTATCGCCCATATCGATCCCCCCGACCGCACAGTAGATAGAAATATTATACAGTAGCTAATTCCGTACCGTCAATAACCTCACCGCTGTCCCCGACGCCATTTTTCGAAAATTTCGGCTACTTGATTGGAAAGTTGAATGCGTGCCGCTGGCTTTTGATTTTGAATAGACTTCACATCAAGATTAATATGTTTCTCAATCTGCTCAATTTCGTTGTACAATTCTCGAGCAGAAATTCTAAGCGCACCTTGTCCAAAGATTGCCCACTGCTCCGTGAAATCAGATGTAGCAACATGAATCTGTGTCTTTACGTTGTTTAGCTCTTGAGCCAGCTTTTCAATGTACTCATCCGCTGTTTCATTTTCTCTTGTAAATACAACGTCAACCTTATGATTTTTTGCCTTCTTTTCAATTCCTTCGACCATATGAGCATCGAAGACAATAATGACACGATAACCCATATATGCTTGATACTCTGCCATCTTTTCGATTAACAGGTCTCGAGCACCGGCTAAATCATTATCTCTAAGCTTTCTTAGGTCGGGCCACGCACCTATCATGTTATAACCATCCACCAGTAGAATATCCATTCTTATTCACCTAGAGGATGGCGTTTTCGGTAAACCTCATACATGAGAAGACTAGCTGCTACAGATGCATTTAACGATGTAACATGCCCAACCATTGGAAGCTGTACAAGGAAGTCGCATTTTTCACGAATCAAACGACTCATGCCTTTTCCTTCGCTTCCAATCACTAACGTAAGCGGCATACCTCCATCTAAGTTGCGGTAATCATCGCTTTCTTTCGCATCTGTTCCAACAATCCATACGCCTCGATCTTTTAATTCATCAATCGTCCTTGATAGGTTTGTTACCCTTGCTACGGGAACATGTTCAATCGCTCCTGTAGAGGCCTTAGCTACAGTGGCTGTTAATCCAACTGAACGGCGCTTTGGGATAATAATACCGTGTGCGCCAATGGCATCGGCTGTTCGCATAATAGAGCCTAAATTATGGGGATCTTCAAGCTCATCTAGCAGAAGAAAAAACGGACTTTCATTACGTTTTTCCGCTAAGTTAAATAAATCATCTAACTCTGCATACTGATAAGCAGCCACTTGTGCAGCTACTCCTTGATGAATACCGTCTACCATTTGCTCAATTTTCTTTTTCGGTACAAACTGCACCAATACACCATTACGTTTTGCTAACTGCGTGATTTGCCCCATAGAACCGCCTTGCGATCCTTCGGCAATCCATAGTTTGTTAATGTCGCGCCCAGACTTTAGGGCTTCTAGGACCGGATTACGTCCAATGATAAATTCATGTTCCATGATTCATTCCTCCCTCTCCTTCATCGACGAAAGAGATAGCTTTAGTAATAAGTTCCATCATTCGTTCTTCTTCACCTAAAAGATACAAATAGCCTACGACCGCTTCAAATGCCGTACTGTAGCGATACGTTTGCACATCTGTGTTTTTAGGGACTGTACCGGACTTTGCATTGCGTCCTCGGCGCAGTACACCTTCTTCTTCCTCAGTAAAAAAGTTTTCATTTTTAAAATAATATACGATTTGCGCTTGTGCTTTTGCTGATACGTATTTTTTAGCTTTATTATGAAGCTGGTTAGGGCGCACTGTCCCTAACACCAGCAGGTGGCGGCGAACATGTAAATCAAACACCGCATCACCCATATAAGCAAGAGCTAAGCTATTTAGCTGTTTTACATCTAATTTACTGCTGCTCATAACACTATTATCCTCTTTTCCATCTTGTTCCTTGCGCCGTATCTTCTAAAATAATATTTTTAGCCTTTAATTCATCTCGAATTTGATCTGCTAATTGGAAATTACGATCTTTACGAGCCTGAATACGATCTTGGATCAATTGATCAATTTCTTCGTCTAGAAGTTCAGCTTCTCCAAACGTAATGCCTATTGCAGCACCTAATTCTTTAAATTCTTTAATAAAGGCTTCAATTACATCTGTAGACGTTGTTTGTTCTAACAAATACAAGTTAGCTTGCTTTGCTAGCTCGAACAGAACAGAAATAGCATTTGCCGTATTAAAATCATCATCCATCTCTTCAACAAACGTTTCGCGAAGCTCTTTTAGCTTTTCGAACCATTCTGAAGCATCTTCTTGAAGATTTGTTGCTGCCTCTAGACGGTGAGTTAAGTTGCCGTAAGCTGTTTGCAGACGCTCAAGCGCTTTGCGCGTATTCTCTAAAATTTCTTCGTTATAGTTAATTGGGTGACGATAGTGAACAGATAAAATAAAGAATCGAAGTAGGGAAGGATCATGCTTTTTAATAATGTCATGAACTAACACGAAGTTCCCTAGTGATTTAGACATCTTTTCATTATCAATATTGATATACCCGTTATGAAGCCAGTATTTCGCAAACGATTTCCCAGTGAGCGCTTCTGATTGGGCAATTTCATTTTCGTGATGAGGGAAAGCTAAATCCTGACCGCCTGCGTGGATATCAATTGTATCACCTAAATACTTGCGTGCCATCGCCGAGCACTCGATATGCCAGCCCGGTCTTCCTTGACCCCAAGGGCTATCCCATGCGATCTCTCCATCTTTGGTTGCTTTCCAAAGAGTAAAGTCTAATGGATCTTCTTTCTTTTCGCCAACTTCGATACGAGCACCGGATTGCAATTCATCAATAGACTGATGTGATAATTTTCCGTATCCTTCAAACTTACGTGTACGATAGTATACATCACCCTCTGACTCATACGCATAACCTTTTTTCACAAGTTCATCAATGAACTCAATAATGATATCCATATTTTCAGTTACGCGCGGATGCACATCGGCATGCTTGCATCCAAGAGCTGACGTATCTTCAAAGTAAGCATCGATAAAGCGGTTTGCGATCGTTGGAACATCTTCTCCTAACTCTTTTGCTGCCTTAATTAATTTATCATCTACATCTGTGAAGTTTGAGACATACTCTACATCGTAGCCTCTAAATTCTAAATAGCGGCGCACCGTATCAAATACAATCGCAGGACGCGCGTTTCCAATATGAATATAGTTATACACCGTCGGTCCGCACACGTACATTTTGACTTTGTTTTCTTCCAGCGGTACAAACGTCTCTTTTTGACGTGTTAACGTGTTATATAGCTTAATTGCCATGGTGAATCTTCCCTTCTTTTAATTCCTCTAATTGATTTTGCAGGTGTAAAATTTCTTTCTCTAGCTGTTTGAAACGCTCTGCATCTGGATCTGGCAAATCTTGATGATTCAAATCTTTTGGAATCCGGACGCCATTTTGAATGACGACTCGGCCAGGGATACCAACAACCGTTGAGTTTTCTGGGACGTCATTTAACACAACTGAACCTGCTCCAATTTTGGAGTGTGCATGAATCGTAATCGACCCTAGCACTTTAGCACCTGTTGCAATTAAGACATTGTCTTCAATCGTCGGGTGACGCTTTCCTTTTTCTTTCCCTGTTCCTCCGAGTGTTACTCCTTGATATACTGTTACATTATCTCCAATTTCGCACGTTTCCCCAATCACAATTCCCATTCCGTGGTCAATAAAAAAGCGGCGGCCAATTTTCGCACCCGGATGGATTTCAATCCCTGTGAAGAATCGGCTAATTTGTGAGATTACACGTGCCAGAAAAAACCACTTTCTTTTAAAAAGCCCGTGAGCGAATCTATGTGCCCAAATAGCATGCAACCCCGAATAGGTTAATATCACTTCAATATAACTTCTTGCTGCAGGATCTTGTTCAAATATGGCTTCAATGTCTTCCTTTAACAACTTTAGCATCATCTCACCCCAATTCCGCTATTCCTCTATCTACTCATTGATTGTATAAAAAAACGCCCCTATGTCAAATGACACAGAGACGTATATACGCGGTTCCACTCTGTTTGGATCAACAAACGATCCCAACTCTTCTCTCATAACGTGAAAGTACCCGCTTTTGCCTACTTACTTTAGCAGCATTCAACAAAAGACTCAAAGGCGCACTTCAACAAGTTTTGTCATAGGTTACTTTCAGCCGGTGATAACCCTCTCTGATATGCAATGAACTTGCCTACTCTTCCTTCTCAACGATATCCATATTTGATTATTTTATCATATGGGCAAAATAGAAATTTGTTAACTATAAATGCTTTCTAGACGAGCTAAAACTGTTTCTTTCCCTAAAAGAGAAATAGCTTTTGGAAGCTCAGGACCGTGTGTTTCGCCTGTTGTTGCTACACGAATTGGCATAAATAGTTTTTTACCTTTTTGACCTGTTGCTTTTTGTACAGCCTTTGTTGCTGCCTTAATTTCATCAGCGCTGAATTCTTCTAAGGAAGAAATCTCTTCAGCAAATGCTTTTAACACTTCCGGTACTTGCTCTTCAGCAAGCACTGCTTTTGCTTCTTCACTGTAATCAATTTCTTTCTTAAAGAACATTTCAGTAAGTTCAACAATCTCCGCGCCAAAGCTCATTTGTTCTTGGTATAGAGCGACTAAGTCACGTACCCATTGTTCTGTTTCTGCATCGCGCGTTTCTTCAACTTTTCCGGCTTTCACCAAGTGAGGAACTGATAAAGCTACCACCTCGTCTAAATCCAATTGTTTCATGTATTGGTTGTTCATCCAACGTAATTTGCTTGTATCAAATAGTGCTGGAGATTTTGATAAACGAGCTGGGTCAAAGATTTCAATGAACTGTTCTTTAGAGAAGATTTCTTCTTCTCCCACAGGTGACCAGCCAAGCATTGTAATAAAATTAAACAGTGCTTCCGGCAAGTAGCCTAATTCTTTATATTGCTCAATAAACTGAATGATTGACTCATCACGTTTACTTAGCTTACGGCGATTTTCATTTACGATTAATGTCATATGACCGAATACAGGAGGCGTCCAGCCCAAAGCTTCATACACAAGAATTTGCTTCGGTGTATTAGAAATATGGTCATCTCCGCGTAGAACATGTGTCATCTTCATTAGATAATCATCAATGGCTACAGCGTAGTTATATGTTGGTGTACCATCTTTTTTCACAATAACGAAGTCACCAATGCCTTCAGACTCAAATGATACTTCATCTTTGACAATATCATTCCACTTAATTTCTGTGTTGCTAGGAACACGGAAGCGAATGCTTGGCTCACGGCCTTCTGCTTCTAGTTCAGCACGCTGTTCAGCTGTTAAGTTACGGCACTTACCTGAATAGCGCGGCATTTGACTGTTCGCCTGCTGTTCTTCACGCTCTTTTTCAAGCTCTTCTGACGTACAGTAACAGTGATAAGCTAATCCTTTTTCAAGAAGTTCTTCCGTATATTTTTGATAGATTTCCGTACGTTCAGACTGGCGATAAGGACCGTACTCGCCGCCTACGTCGATACTCTCATCCCATTCAATACCTAACCATTTTAAATAGCGCAGCTGACTTTCTTCTCCGCCTTCGATATTACGCTTTTGATCTGTATCTTCAATACGGATAATAAATTTACCGTTTTGATTTCGTGCAAATAAATAATTAAATAGTGCTGTTCTTGCATTCCCTATATGAAGATGTCCAGTTGGACTCGGGGCATAACGAACTCTTACTTCGCTTGACATAACTAAGATGACCTCCAATTTAATATTACTTATAGTATGTATTTATATGTTTTAGACATGTTCTAATTTTATCACCAAATAGGTATCTGTCAAAGTCAACTGTTTTTATTTTTGATAAACTAAAACGGCTGCTTGGGCGGCAATTCCTTCTTCGCGTCCCGTAAAGCCTAACTTTTCTGTTGTTGTTGCCTTGACGTTAATTTGAGAAATGCTTGCTTCTAACAGCTGCGCAATACGCTCTCTCATTGGTTCAATGTAAGGAGCCATTTTAGGTTTTTGCGCGATAATGGTGCAATCTACATTGCTTAATTCATAACCTTCATCTTTTAGCAGTTTCCATACGTGTTGAAGAAGCTTTGCTGAATCAGCATCTTTAAATTCAGGGTCTGTATCCGGAAAATGCTTTCCGATATCTCCTTTAGCCGCCGCTCCTAATAAGGCATCTGCGATTGTATGTAGCAGCACATCTGCATCTGAGTGGCCTAATAATCCTTTTTCATACGGAATTTCTAAACCGCCGATGATTAAAGGTCTTCCTTCTGCAAATTCATGTACGTCGAAACCTTGTCCTACTCGAATGTTCATTTTTCCACTCCTTCAGTCCTGTTTAGCTTTGTTAATATAGCTTCTGCATATAACAAATCTTCTGGTGTTGTTAGTTTTATATTATCGTAATTTCCCTCTACAATCGATACTTTTTGCCCCGCTTTTTCTACTAAGCTTGCATCATCGGTGCCTAAGTATTCATTTATTTTTGCTTTTTCGTGTGCATCCATTACTACATCAAAAAGAAAAGCCTGCGGCGTTTGAATAGCCCACAAGCTAGAGCGCTCAACTGTTTCAATGACAGTACCCTGTTTCACACGCTTAATTGTGTCTTTTACTGGAACAGCCAGCACAGCAGCCTTATCACTAGCAGCTTTTTCTACTAACTCATGGATTGTGTTTTGTTGAACAAATGGACGAGCGCCATCATGAATTAATACCATCTGAGCCTGCTTTAAACTTTTAAGACCGTTATAAACGCTATGTTGACGTTCATCGCCTCCAACTGTCAAAGATTGAACCTTTTGAATTGGATATTTGATTAATAACTCTTCAAAAATCTGCACTTCTTTTTCGTTTACGACTAGTACAATTCCACTGCACCAAGGATCTTGTTCGAATTTTTGCAGCGTATGAATGATAAGCGGAACGTTTTGAATAGTTAAAAATTGTTTGTTCCGCCCCGCTTTCATTCGCTTCCCCTGACCTGCAGCTAACACGATAATTTCATACTTCATAGGTATACTCCCTTTACCTGTTACGTCACAGTGCTTTTTCTAATAACTTGGGTTTCGCAAAAATCATACGGCCTGCTGAGGTTTGGAGTACGCTCGTCACCAGTACATCAATTTGCTTTCCAATATAATTTCTTCCTTCTTCTACCACAATCATTGTACCGTCATCAAGATAGGCAATACCTTGATTATGCTCTTTACCGTCTTTTATAACCAATACGTTCATTTCTTCTCCTGGAAGTACAATTGGCTTGACGGCATTTGCTAAGTCATTGATATTTAAAACGCCAACATTTTGAAGTTCACATACTTTATTTAAATTAAAATCGTTTGTCACGACCAAACCGGAAGTCAGCTTTGCCAATTTAACCAGCTTGCTGTCTACTTCTTGAATGTCTTCGAAATCGCCTTCATAAATTTCTACCTTCATTGCCAGTTCTTTTTGAATACGGTTTAGAATATCTAGACCTCGTCTACCTCTGTTTCGTTTTAGAACATCCGAAGAATCAGCAATATGCTGAAGTTCCTCAAGCACAAAGCGCGGAATAACAATCGTTCCGTCTAAAAATCCTGTTTGACAAATATCTGCGATACGGCCGTCAATAATAACGCTTGTATCTAAAATCTTAAGAGACTTTAATGATTCTTCGTTATCTGTTTCTTCTTCTTGGCCTTTTTTCTTCCCAATTCGAGCCGGCATCGAAAACACGCTTACAAGCTCATCACGTTTTTTAAACCCGACTTGAAACCCTAAGTAACCTAAAAGAATACTTAGAAAGATTGGTAAAATGGTACTTACTACTTGAAGTTGAATTCTGCCTAAAAAAGCTCCGACCAAGTAGGCCACAATAAGCCCTAAAATCAATCCTAAGCTCCCAAAAAGCACATCCGTTACAGGCGCCTTCAGTAACGCCTCTTCCACTCGGCGAATTAATTCAACTATATAATCAACAATCCAAAACGTGACAAGGAAAAACAAAATGGCTCCCAGTATTGCATCGACGTAAGGCTTTTCTAGAAATGCTACATCTTGCAGATTTAATAATTGAATAAGTTCAGGTATAAAAAAGACGCCCAATGTACCACCTGTAATAATAAAAAATAACTGTACAAAACGTTTTAACACGCCTTCACCTCCCTTTATCATTATAAACAGTTTACAATGATTGAAACCTGTTATTTAACCAAAAAACAGAATTTGTAAACAAACTGTCACTTTTTTTGTATTTTCACAATATCTTAATGAATCAAACATTTAATGTCAATTAATATCCTATAGCTGACGGTTTGTAAGATGCTGCTCTTTTAGTCTTTTCAGTCCTTCTCTGATTTTCCTTGCTCGAATTTCACCGATGCCTTCTACCTCATCCAATTCTTCTACCGACGCATCTGCTATCGTTTTTAAATCCCCTAATTCATCAATGAGATTTTCAATAATAATCGATGGAAGTCTTGGAATTTTATGAAGCATTCGATACCCTCTAGGAATAACGCTGTCTTCAAAGCTTGTATACATGGGATATCCCATTAAGCGAAGGAGCGTTTGGTCATCGAGAAGAACATTATTTGACGGCTGCTGCATGCGTTCAATTACTCGGTAAGGGTCAAAGCTGAGGTCATACATATAATCTTTGATTAATAAAGTTGCTTCTTCCTCTAAGTGGGAAAGTAATTCATTCATTTGGAGACGGATTAGTCTTCCTTCTGTTCCTAACTCGCTAATATAGCTCAAAATTTCATTTTTAATACGCAGAACCATTTCTGTACGATGAAGCGACTGCAGCACATCTGTATGAGTTACTTGCTCTTCAAACTCTAATGCACTGAGACTTGTAATCGATTCGTCTAATACCGCCTTGTACTTTTCAAGTGTCCCAAGCGCTTGATTCGCTTTTGCTAAAATAACACTAATGTCTTTCAATACATACTGCAGAGACCCTTTGTAAAGCGTAATCACATTTCGTCTTTGTGAAATAGCTATCACCAATACACCTGACTGCTTAGCTACGCGTTCTGCTGTACGGTGACGCATTCCTGTCTGTGAAGAAGGAGTAGAGGGATCTGGCATGAGCTGAGCATTAGCAAATAATATCTTGCTTCCGCTGTCGTTTAAAATAAGCGCTCCATCCATTTTGGCTAACTCGTATAAGTGCGCAGGTGTAAATGCACAATTAATCGAAAATCCCCCATCCACCATCTTTTTGACTTGTTCATTGTAGCCCATAACAATTAAGCCGCCCGTCTTTGCCCGCAAGACGTTATCGATACCGTCACGAATAGGGGTTCCTGGTGCTACAAACTGCAGAATTTCTGATATTTGTTTTTGACTAACTGTTGTTTTTTCTCCTTCCACTGCTTATCCTCCTAATGTATATTGCAGAGCCTCCGCTACTGTTGATACCCCAATCACATCAATACCATCTGGGACTTTCCATCCCCCTAAATTCTTCTCGGGGATAATAATTCGTTGGAACCCTAATTTTACCGCTTCTTGAACGCGCTGTTCAATTCTAGACACTCGGCGTACTTCACCTGTTAATCCTACCTCTCCTACAATAACATCTGTAGCGCTAGAAGCAGCATCTCTGAAGCTTGAAGCAATGCTAACGGCTACAGCTAAATCGATTGCTGGTTCATCTAATTTCACTCCACCTGCTACTTTTAAATACGCATCTTGATTCTGCAGCAGCATTCCTACACGCTTTTCTAAGACAGCCATGATAAGCGAAACACGATTATGATCTACTCCCGTAGCCATTCTTCTAGGGTTTCCAAAGCTCGTTGGACTGATTAGCGCCTGCAGCTCTACTAATACGGGTCTTGTCCCTTCCATTGAAGCGACAACAACTGATCCTGCTGCTCCCTGGGACCGTTCTTCTAGAAAGATTTCAGATGGATTCAATACTTCTTCTAGCCCACTTTCTTTCATTTCAAAAATGCCCATTTCATTTGTAGATCCAAATCGGTTCTTAACCGCTCTTAATATACGATACGTATGATGGCGCTCTCCTTCAAAATAAAGAACCGTATCCACCATATGTTCAAGAAGTCTTGGTCCTGCAATGGCCCCTTCTTTCGTTACATGACCCACAATAAAGATGGCAATTCCATTCGTTTTAGCAACACGCATTAGTTCAGCCGTACACTCTCGCACCTGTGAGACGCTTCCTGGCGCTGATGTCACATCAGCATGGTAAATGGTTTGAATTGAATCAATCACCACAAAATCAGGCTGCATGCTTGAGATGGCCTCTAGTATTAATTCTAAGTTTGTTTCTGCATGAACATAAAGCTCTTCAGCTTTTACACCTAGCCTGTCCGCTCTTAACTTCGTTTGTTTGGTTGATTCCTCTCCCGAAATATATAGTACTTTATTTTGTTTCATTGCTAACTGCGCGGAGGTTTGCAAAAGTAAAGTAGACTTTCCGATACCCGGATCTCCCCCTATTAAAACGAGTGAGCCTCTGACAATACCTCCACCTAATACACGATTTAACTCTGCAGAAGGTGTAAAAATTCGTGGTTCTGTTGTAGATTCAATCGCTGTAATTGACTGAGGTTTTTGAACTTTAGAAGCAGTAGCTCCGGAAAAAGCTCCTCGACGTGATGATTTCGTTTCTTCCATTTCTTCTACCATAGAATTCCAGCTTCCGCATCCGGGACATTTCCCCATCCATTTTGCTGATTCATATCCGCAATGCTGACATGCAAATTTTGTTTTTCGTTTCGCCATTATGTTATCAATCTCTCCGTTCATTCAATCGATTTCTATCTCTATTGTACACTATTTCCTAAGCTAAAATAAAAAGGGAGGCATACGTGTTTTTTCGTATGCCTCGTCTTGGTTTGAGTAAATTTAGCTGATGCTGCTTGGAGCGGAGGATTTAACAACAAATTCTCCTTTGTCTACATCTAGCGTCACTTTCTGACCTTTTTGAACAACTCCTTTTAGCAGCTCTTCAGATAAACGGTCTTCAATATGTTTTTGAATTGCTCTACGAAGTGGACGAGCACCGTATTCTGGATCAAAACCTTCCTCTGCAATCTTATCAATTGCCTCTTTTGTTAATTCAAGATCAATTTCTTGTTCTTTTAAGCGTTTTGTTAACTGATCCGCCATTAATTTAACGATTTCAGCTAAGTGAGGTTTCTCTAATGAATGGAAGACGATAATTTCATCGATACGGTTTAGGAACTCCGGACGGAACGCGCGCTTCATTTCCGCCATTACTTTTCCTTTCATATCTTTGTAGTCTTGCCCTTCTGCTTCTACTGTGAACCCTAAGTGCTTGCTTCGTTTTAATGTATCAGCACCTACGTTTGATGTCATAATTAAAATCGTATTACGGAAATCAACTGTACGACCTTTTGAATCTGTTAAGCGTCCATCTTCTAACACTTGTAATAAAATGTTAAATACATCCGGATGCGCTTTTTCAATTTCGTCTAAAAGAACAACTGAGTAAGGTTTTCTTCTTACTTTTTCCGTTAACTGGCCGCCTTCTTCGTATCCAACATATCCTGGAGGTGAACCTACTAATCGGGAAGTAGAATGTTTCTCCATGTACTCAGACATATCGATACGAATCATTGCATCTTCATCACCGAAGATTGACTCCGCTAATGCACGTGCAAGCTCTGTTTTACCAACCCCTGTTGGTCCTAAGAAAATGAATGAACCAATTGGACGTTTTGGATCTTTCAAGCCTGCTCTAGCACGGCGCACAGCTTTTGCAACTGCTTTTACCGCTTCTTCTTGCCCAATTACACGAGAGTGAAGAATCTCTTCCATGTTCAGCAGTCTTTCTGTCTCTTCCTGTGCCAGTTTAGAGACCGGTACACCCGTCCAGCTAGATACAACCATCGCAATATCTTCTACGGTTACAGCTGAGTTTTCTTTACCTTGCTGCTCTTTCCAAATTTTCTTTGTGTCTTCTAATTCTTCGCGTAGGCGTTGCTCTGTATCGCGTAAAGATGCTGCTTTTTCGAATTCTTGACTTTGAACAGACGCATCTTTTTCATTGCGTACTGATTCTAATTTTTGCTCTAATTCCTTTAAATTTGGCGGCGTTGTAAATGAACGTAAACGCACTTTTGAACCAGCTTCATCAATTAAATCGATTGCTTTATCCGGTAAGAAACGATCTGAAATGTAGCGATCTGATAGTTTCACCGCTTGCTCGATTGCCTCATCAGAAATAGATACTCGGTGATGGGCTTCATAACGGTCACGAAGCCCTTTTAAGATTTGAATAGACTCTTCCAACGTTGGTTCATCCACTTGAATTGGCTGGAAGCGACGCTCTAACGCTGCATCTTTTTCAATGTACTTTCTGTATTCATCTAAAGTCGTAGCACCGATACACTGAAGTTCTCCACGAGCAAGAGACGGTTTTAAAATATTAGAAGCATCGATAGCACCTTCTGCACCACCAGCGCCAATTAATGTGTGTAACTCATCGATAAAGAGAATGATATTACCTGCTTGACGAATTTCATCCATTACTTTCTTCAGGCGATCTTCAAATTCTCCGCGGTATTTTGTACCAGCAACGACCGTTCCCATATCCAAAGTCATAACGCGTTTATCGCGTAAAATTTCTGGAACCTCATTGTTGACAATTTGCTGAGCCAAACCTTCAGCGATTGCCGTTTTACCGACACCTGGCTCCCCAATTAATACAGGATTGTTTTTTGTACGTCGGCTTAACACTTCAATAACACGCTGAATTTCTTTCCCACGTCCGATAACAGGGTCTAAGCTTCCTTCGCGCGCTACAACTGTTAAATCGCGTGCTAAGCTGTCTAGCGTAGGTGTATTAGCGTTTGAAGAGCCGCCGCCTTGATGACTTGAAGCAGCTTCATTGCTACCTAATAAATGAAGCACTTGCTGACGAGCTTTATTTAGGCTGACACCTAAATTATTTAAAACGCGTGCTGCAACGCCTTCACCTTCACGAATTAAGCCTAGTAAGATATGTTCTGTTCCTACATAAGAATGACCAAGTTTTCGGGCTTCATCCATTGAAAGTTCAATGACTTTTTTCGCTCGAGGTGTATAATGAATGGTCTGCGTTAATTCTTGGCCTCTGCCAATTAATGCTTCCACTTCTTTTTGAATTTTTTCAGTGCTTAGGCCTAGAGCAGAAAGAGCTTTTGCTGCAATTCCTTCACCTTCGCGAACGATACCTAATAAAATATGCTCCGTTCCAATGTTGTTGTGACCTAGGCGTAGTGCTTCTTCCTGTGCTAAAGCTAATACTTTTTGTGCGCGCTCTGTAAATCTACCAAACATCATATAATCGTCACCCTCCACGTTTAATTTGTGTTTTTATTTATAGTGAGACGTTCTCGAATTAAGGTGGCTCTTTTAATGTCACGTTCTTGAGGCTTTAGGGGACCTCCCGAATACTTTTGTAAAAAGCCTGGCTGCGTCATAATGATAAGTTCATTCAATATATTTTGACTCAGTCCTTTTATATACCCTAAATCGATTCCTAATCGAACATCTGATAAACATTGTGAAGCTTCTTTTGACTCAATAATACGGCTATTGGCCAATACTCCATATGAACGATACACTCGATCTTCTAACTCTACATGAGATGTTTTAAACAGCGCGTCTCGTGCAGAGTGCTCTTGTGTAATCAACTGCTGTACGACACTATTTAAATCTGCCACAATATCTTCTTCAGATTTCCCTAAGGTTATCTGATTAGAAATTTGAAAGATATTCCCTAAAGCTTCGCTACCTTCTCCATAAATTCCTCTCACCACTAAGCCAAGCTGGTTAATAGCGGGAATAATACGATGAATTTGACGGGTCATCACTAAAGCCGGCAGATGCATCATCACGGATGCACGTAGCCCAGTACCCACATTTGTGGGACAGCTGGTTAAATACCCTCTATTTTCATCAAACGCATAATCTACGTATTTCTCAATCCAATTATCTACTTTATTCGCTGTGCTTAAAGCTTCAGATAATTGAAGGCCTGGAAATAAACATTGTATGCGTAAATGATCTTCTTCATTAACCATAATACTCAAATCTTCTTTTTCTGATAAAAAACAAGCTCCGTTGTTATCTCCTTCAGCCAAGTTAGGACTGATAAGATGCTTTTCAACCAACACTTGCTTTTGAAGAGGCTGTAATTCGTTCATCTTTAGTAAATGCAAATTCCACTGATTGGTGTTCTCACTTTTTTGAAAAACTTGCTCGAATACTCGAACCACTTCAACTGCTTGTTCTTTAGAAAAGAGAGTTGGAAAAAGATAATGAGTTAAATTTCGAGCCAGCCTGATTCGACTACTTAGAACAATATCTGAATTCGAAGCTTCTTGACGCATCCAAGAGCTAACAGGCTGGGAAAAGAACAAATCCTGGGACATGAATTACGCTTCCTCCTCTCTCGATTCGTTCATCTTCTTTTCTAGTAATCGAATGTGATCTCGGAGTTCGGCTGCTTTCTCAAACTCCTCTTTTTCGATATACTCTTTTAAGTTCAATCTTAATGCCTGTAATTCCTTTTTTAAATGAAGATTACTTGCAATTCTTGCTGGTATTTTTCCGTGATGTAGATAATTACCTCCATGCAACCTCTTCAAGAAAGGAATAAGAGGTCGCTCAAATGTTTTGTAGCAATCTGCACATCCAAACCTGCCGATTTTAGCAAATTTTTGATATATCATGCCACAAGTAGGACAAGAAAGAACCTCCTGACTTTGTTGCTTATAATTTTCAGTTACTGCTGGATCTAGGTTAAGTAGGCCAGCTAGTAAGTTATTGATTGAAAAACCTTGCTGATTTGAAAAAGAAAATGCATCTCCATTTTCTGAAGCGCATTGTTCACATACATGCATCTCCGTCTTTTCACCATTAATGATTTTTGTGAAGTGAAGAGTTGCAGGTCTCGTTTCACATTGCTGACAAATCATCCTGTCATCACTCCCTGTTCTAAATAAAATAGATCATGAGCTTATCGGTAGCGTAATGAATTAAGCATTGCTTTTAAAAGATTGGCCCTTAGCTCATCACGATAAGGAAGTTCAATATTAATAACTGAACGATTGATAACACTCAACATGATTTTTGCTTCTCGTTCTGTGATGACTTTTTCTTCAACTAACCTAATAATGACGTTTTCAGCACTTACTTGTGAAATTTCATTTTGAATCATCTCAATTACTTGCTGAAACAAATCCGCTGCATCATGCATTTTTACTTTTGCAATACGAATAAAGCCGCCGCCGCCTCGCTTACTTTCTACAAGATAACCTCTTTCAACTGTAAAACGGGTATTGATAACGTAATTAATTTGCGACGGAACGCATTGAAATTTATCAGCAATCTCACTGCGCCTTATTTCAACAATTTCTCTTTCACTTAATTCAAGTACTTGTTTTAAATACTGTTCGATAATGTCAGAGATATTTGGCACGCTGCCCCCTCCTTCTGACTTTGACTATATTTGACCTTAATTTAAATATAAAAGGAAACGAAAAAATTTTCAACTATGTACTATTAAAGTTTATTCTTTACTTTTATCGTTGCCACTAAAATTTATTTCAAAACCTGCAAATCGTGAATTTTATTGTTCTTACTATACTTTTTCATAAAACAAATAAATTGTAAACAAAAAAGGACTAGCTAAAATAGCTAGTCCTTTTTCAGGTGCCTGGCAACGTCCTACTCTCACAGGGACAAAGTCCCAACTACCATTGGCGCTAAAGAGCTTAACTTCCGTGTTCG
>NZ_JBYSWQ010000011.1:0-64619 GCF_058781295.1 Priestia sp. FW507-14D1A | reverse complement strand
TAAAAAATAAAAATTAACGTTGACGTTTGTCGCTTTGTTCAGTTTTCAAAGTTCAACCGCCGCTCTTAAGCGACTTTATCATCTTATCAAGTTTTCAACGTAATGTCAACAACTTTTTAAAATTCTTTTTTTAGCTTCGTTTTTAACGGTATGTCTCAACGACGCTTTATAATAATAAAATATATTTTAACTAAAGTCAACGGTTTTTAAAGAAAAAATTAAAAACTATTATTTATAGACTTGAACAATGACTACTGTACCGTATTATAGTAAATATTATAGGCAAAAGCCAGCTGTAACTTTGCCTTCTTTGTTCCTGCGCTTTTACATATTCTTTTTTATTATTCTTATAGAAGAAACTAAAAAAGAGCTGTCCATTAGACAGCCCTTTCTTATTTCCCTTTAAAACTAGGTCTTCTCTTCTCAGCAAATGCTTGAAGCGCCTCTAAACGATCTTCTGTCGGAATAGTTAACTCATATGCTTTTCGTTCAATTTGCAAACCAGTCTGCAAATCGGCCTTCATTCCTTCTTTGATAGCAAATTTTGCTTGCTGAAGCGCAATTGGCCCATTTTTCAATAAAAGAGAGATAAAAATATCTATTGTTTCTTCTATTTCATATCCGGGAGCCACCTTCGTTACTAGACCACATTCTTTCGCTTCTGATGCTGAGAGACGCTGAGCTGTTAAAATTAGTTCCATTGCTTTTGCTTCCCCAACTAACCGAGGGAGACGCTGTGTTCCTCCTGCGCCTGGTATAATCGCTAAGCTTGTTTCCGTTAAACCCATAAGCGCTTCGGTTGAAGCAACCCGGAAATCACATGCTAAAGCCAGCTCCATTCCTCCTCCAAATGCATATCCATTGATGATTGCTATCGTTGGCTGAGGAAGCTGCTCTATCTTCGAAAACACTTCTCCTATTTTGTAAATATTGCGCTTTACCTCTTGATCAGAAAGGGTTTTACGTTCTTTTAAATCGGCCCCTACACTAAAAGACTTTTCACCTGCCCCTTTAAACGTCACAACTCGAATATCTTTTTGAGTACGAATTCCTTCAATTACTTCTTCCAATTCTTTAAGCATATCGTAATTAAAAGCATTCATTGCTTCCGGACGGTTCAGTATCACATGGGCGACGTGTCCCTTCATTTCATAAGAAATAGATGACATCCTTTCACCACCTCCAACTTGGAATCGCTTTCATTTTATCGCTCCTGGGATACTTGTTGCTTTAGTGCACGCCGTAAAATTTTTCCCGTTGTATTTTTAGGAAGTTCTTTTAAAAATTCAATTTCACTTGGCACTTTATATTTAGCAAGGTGCTCTTTGCAGTAGGCAATAAGCTTCTCTTCCGTTATCTCTTGATTATTGCAAACCACGTAACACTTCACACATTCACCTAAGGAAGGATCAGGGACTCCGATAACAGCCACTTCTACAATATCCCGATGCGCATATAGCACTTCTTCTACTTCGCGAGGATAAACATTATATCCTCCTACAATAATTAAATCTTTTTTACGGTCAACGATATAAAAATAACCTTCCTTATCCATTCTTGCTAAGTCACCTGTATACAGCCAACCATCTCGGAGAGCATATTCCGTGTCTTCAGGAAGCTTGTAATACCCTTTCATCACGTTAGGGCCTTTGACGATAAGTTCGCCGACTTGTCCTACTTCTACTTCTTCTCCTAGTTCGTTTACCACTTTATTTTCAACATTCATAATAGATGTGCCTATAGAACCGGCTTTTCTCTCTCGGTCAATCGGATTGAAACACGTCACAGGAGAGGCCTCAGATAATCCATACCCTTCTGCTACCATTACCCCAAACTTACGTTCAAAACTGGTTAGAAGTGCCACCGGCATTGATGCCCCCCCTGATATACAAAGCCTTACCGTGTGAAAGTGCTCTTTTTGCCCTTTGTCATGCTGAAGTAAGAAATTATACATTGTGGGAACGCCGGCAAAAATAGTCGCTTGTCGATTTTGAATTAATTCAAATATAGAAGATGGACTGAATTTTGGTTCAATTAATATCGTTCCTCCATTCATTAAAGGCGCATTCAATGAAACAGTTAAACAAAATACGTGAAACATCGGCAAAGCAGCTACGACTCGGTCATTCCCATTTATACTTAAATAATCTGCTACGTCTTGAGCATTTGAATAAATATTTTTATGTGTAAGCATAGCTCCTTTTGGTTTTCCAGTTGTTCCCGACGTATACAGAATGAGGGCCACATCTTCTTCTTTTAACTCCAGAAAATCATATGTAGCTTCCCCTCTGTTTACAACTTGCGAAAACGTGTGAAAATAAGAAGGTATGTTTTCTACTGTATCTGTCGTTTCACACAAGATAACGTGTTCCAAAAATGGAGCGTGTCCAATGATTTTCTTTAAAATAGGGAGAAGTAAATCAACCGCAATAACTGCTTTTACATCCCCATCCTGAAGCATGTAGCTAATTTCATCCGCTGTGTAAATAGGATTAATGGGTATAACAGTAGCTCCTACTCGAAGAGCACCGTACAATCCAATAACAAAATGAGGCGAGTTGCCGACAATCAAAGCGATATGATCTCCTTTTTTTACACCTAATTGCTTCAGACCATTAGCAAACTTAGATACCGATGCATCAAGATTTGCATAAGATGTTTCCTGGTCCATAAAAACATATGCCGATTTTTGTGGAAATTGCTCAGCTGTTTTATGAAGCTGTGCTGACAAATTCATCTCATAACTTCCTCCTTTTAATAACGAATGAATGAATACCCATTCATTATTAAGTCATAATAATGTAAAAATTCTTACTTCTTCTATTCTATTATAATGTTACTGCTGTTCTATTGACAAGACTCATCTGTTTAAAAAGAAAAAAAGCCTGATATAGCAGACTTTTTTCTTAATAGATTAATTCAACAAACTCTTCTTTTGTAATATTACCAAAATAATGTGGAATATCGATGTCTTCTAAGGCTTGTTCAATAGAAGCTTTTTCATAACGAACACCTGTTAATTTTCCCTGCACTTCCTGGACATCCCCCACTCCAAAGAAATCTCCGTAAATGGTGCAAGCATCGATTTTCCCTTTATTCACTTCTAAACGAACGTCAATTTGTCCCACAGGAAAGCGGTGAGAGTGCTGTAAGTTAAATTTAGGTGATTTTCCATAGTTCCAATCCCATGACTGATAGCGCTCTTTAGAAATTTGATGAATCGTTTCCCAATCTTTTTCCGTTAGTTTATATTCTGTTATATTTTCTTCTCCGTCAAAGATATATCGAAGCAGCATTTCTCTAAACTCTTCCACCGTTACTTTCTGTTCTAAAAATTCGCTGATATTTGCTACTCTATTTCGAATAGACTTAATGCCTTTGGATTCAATTTTATCTTTTTTTACTCTTAACGCTGATACGACGTTTTCAATCTCTGAATCAAAAAGAAGAGTTCCATGGCTGAACATTCTCCCTTTCGTTGAAAACTGAGCATTTCCAGAAATTTTCCGTCCTTCAGCCATTAAATCATTTCGTCCGCTTAGCTCAGCATTAACTCCTAATTTCTTTAACGCTTCCACGACCGGCTCGGTAAACTTTTTAAAATTATGAAAGCTATTTCCATCGTCTTTCGTAATAAAGCTGAAGTTTAAATTTCCTTTATCATGATAAACGGCACCGCCTCCAGACAGACGTCTCACTACATGAATTTGCTGATCTTCAACATATTTTGTATTAATCTCCTCAATGGTGTTCTGGTTTTTCCCAATAATAATAGAAGGTTCATTAATATAAAACAGCAGATATGTCTCATTAATGTCTAGATGCTTAAGCGCATACTCTTCAATTGCTAAGTTAATTCGGGGATCATAGTTTTTTTGATTATCAATAAATAACATTCATTTTCCTCCTTGTTATTCCCATACATATCCTGATTCAGCTAACGTAAGCGTACCTCTATAACGAGCAGCGGCTTCCTCTACTAGCTGTTGATGTTCTCCATAGTGCGGAAGGTGAGTAAGCATGAGGTGTTTGACACTTGCTTTTGAAGCAAGTGTACCGGCTTCTGTACTTGTCATGTGTCCAGTGCCTCTTCCATCCTGATTGGCATAAAAATTACATTCACAAATAAGAAGATCTGCTTCTTCTGAGAAGGAAACAAACTCTTCTAAATAACTAGAGTCCGCTGTGTACACGACAGTTTGATTTCCGGCGCTTATTCTCATGGCATAACAAACGACTGGATGTTTCGTTTTCATAAATTCGATGGTAAAAGGCCCAACTTCAAGTTTTTGACTCGGATCATACTCTACCCCTTTAGTAATTCCTTTATGAGTAAGTTTGTTGAAGCTTTCCTGATCATATGTATGTCCATAAATAGAAAGTTCCTTAACAGCGTTTCCTAGATGAGTCTGAATGAGGCGTGCATATTGAAACACTCCGACATCAGCCACGTGATCATGATGATAATGATGATAATGAGATAAAATCATAGCATCTATTTCTTCTGGCTTTGCATATTTTTGCAGCTGAGCCAATGCACCGCTTCCGCAATCAACAAGCAGCTTAAAACCATCGTGCTCCAATAAATAGCTAGAAGTAGCTTCTGAAACCGCAGGATATCCTCCCCAAAAACCAATAACAGTTACTTTCATTTCAATCACCCTTTCGTACTATTTTTATTACGTTCAGTATACCCTACTTTTTTTTGAAAACTAACTGAAAGGCACTTGTTTCGGTCATTTTATCGAAATAACTCATTGTTATATAACAAATAACCACTTAGAATAGCAAAATAGGCTAAATTGTTATAAAACATAATTGACATTTTACCATCTGTTATAATACAATGTTAGTAACAAAAACAACGGAGGGGATTTAAAATGTTAGAAAAAATGACTGAATTTTTCAAAAGATTGCCTAATAAAAAGTGCGTAGAATGTGGAAACGACATCGAGGAACAGCATGAGTGCTACGGAAATAAATGCGATCACTGTCTAGATATTATGAAATAAAAAAAGCTGAAACTGTTTTATAACAGTTTCAGCTTTTTTTATACGGTTAAACTGCGATACTCATTTGGCGTAATGCCTTCTACTTTTTTAAACACTTTTCGAAAATATTTATCATCATGATATCCAATCATATTCGCAATTTCATAGATTTTTAGTTCTTCATTTAGTAAAAGTGATTTGGCTTTATTCATTCTGACTTTCACCATATAATCTGAAATATTTTCTTGAAATTCTTGCTTAAACTTTCTCGAAATGTATTCACGACTTAGATAGAAACGTTCCGATATTTCTTGAAGCTTCACATCTCGATGAAAATTTTGCTGCAAATATTGTTCGATTTCATAAATAACGTCCCGATTGTTTTGCTTGCTATACCTTTTTACTACTTTTAAAAAACGCTTTACTTCACGCTTCTTTCTCTCTACATACTTTGCTAGCTGAAACTGCCCATCTTGGTTATAGAAAAAAGAAAGAACATATTCAGGACTGTTATTTATCGTATAAGGAATGTGATATCTTTTTAACCAATGCTGGCTTAACAGCTGATATTCCTGCTCAAAATGCAGAATTTGCTTTAACGAGAGATAATTTTGCGCTTCAAAAGCTGTGATAATTTCGTTGAATACCGGCAAAAAGGCTTCAAACTTCCCGACTTGCAGCGCTTCTTCAATTTTACTGTTATAGTCCATCATATTTATTAATAAAGCACTTGCTAAAACGTCTTGCTCGCCGTAGACCTTCACTTTATTTTGATCAAGAACATTGCTTAATAAAAGCGAATTTTTCGCATCTTCATAGGATTTCATTAGCTGATCAATAGAAGAAACTTTGCACCCTCTTGCAATCCGACAGCTCACGTCTAACGTACGGCGAATGGCTGTATGTAAAGTCGTCAGTAAAGAGGTTATGCGTTCAAAATCATTCCAAAATATAATGATAATTTCCCACTTATTTGATAAATAACGGAAGGCTACCCCATTTTCTTCTTCCATCAGCATTTCATTGATTACATTTAAAATTGAAAAATAGGCTAAATCCCGGTCACCGCCAAAAGAACGAATGATAGATTCATCTACACGTACAATCCCCACTTCATATTCTCTAGTCAAATGGAAACCAAACTCTTCATAGATTGATTGATTTAGCAAATAATTGTTCATTAACTGCGTCAGTTTTCGATCTCGATAAATCGGCTTCATTTCATTGATTAAACGATAGCTGCTATTATGGACTTTTCTGGACTCTTCTTCTTTCTTCCATTGGGTTACAGCTCGTACAAGCGTATCGTTTAAAATCGAAGGATCCACTGGCTTTAGAATGTAATCCGTACTTCCAAAATGAATAGCTTTACGCATATAGTGGTAGTCATCATACCCTGTTACCACAATCGTTTTGCTAGAAGGTGAATTCTCTTTAATCCACTCCAACAAAGCAATTCCATCGATATTAGGCATCTTCATATCAGTAAAAATGATTTCCGGTCCATGATCCTCGATAAGCGCAATCGCTTGCTCACCGCTATCAGCTTCTATCACATCTGTAATTTCATGCTCTTCCCACTGTCCAAGCAGCTTTATTCCTTCTCTTACATGCTCTTCATCATCCACGATTAATACTTTCATCACTATCCCTCTTTTCTTCAATTGTTGTTAGCTTTATGACAACGGTAAAATCGTGATTTTCTTGACTGCTAATTTGCATTGAAGCATGATCTCCATAGTAGATGCGAAGTCGTTCATAAATGTTTTGCAAGCCAATATGCTCATCTGTTTGATTATACGATTGCTGAAGTCTCATTTTTAATTGATTCAACTCTTGTTGCCCTATCCCTTTTCCGTTATCAGAAACAGTTAGAATCAGTTCTTCACCGCTCAACTCAGCTGAAATCAACAGCTTTCCGCTTCCTATGCGGGTTTCAAATCCATGCTTAAAAGAATTCTCAACAAGAGGCTGCAAAATCATTTTCGGTATTCGCATAAGCTCTGCCTCTTTTTCGATATTTAACTCATACTCAAACTTTGAACCAAACCGCTGCTTTTGCAGACTTAAGAAAGCTTTTACGTGATCGACTTCTTGCTTTAAGCTAACGATATCCTCTTTCATATTCATGCTGTAACGCATAATGTGGGAAAGTGAGGTTAATAAAGAATATACTTCAACTGCTTTATGCTTAAGAGCAAGAGTTCCAATCGATTGAAATGCGTTGTATAAAAAATGCGGATTAATTTGTGACTGCAGCACTTTTAGCTGCGTTGATTTATTTTCTAATTCCAATCGAAATTTACGTTCAATCAAGTCATTAATTGTTTCTACCATAGAGGTAAAATGCCTTCCTAAAACACCAAATTCATCGTTTCCAAGCGACTTAAACCGCACCTCAAATGATCCTTTTTCCACTTCTTTCATATTGCGAATCAATACGTTAATCGGCTGTGTAAAACGTACTGATATAAAAAGGGTAGCGATAACGAGCATACACAAAAATGGTAGGCCAATTAATACATTCATAAGTGCTGTCTTTCTTGCATCCTCATATAAAACACTGTAAGGAATTCGTTTCACAATGTACAAGTCCTCAAAGGGCTGTTTAAGCTTTTCATACATTAATACGCCTGAGAAGCTTTTATCTTCCCATTCCATGCTATGGTCTTTTTGAGAAGTAAGCACCTTCACCCACGCGTAGTTTTCATTTTTTCCAATAACCTTTGAATCAGAGGAATACAAAACCTTCCCTTTATTGTTCATTAAATAAAAATCTTCTGACTCTTCATTATATAGACGCTGCGATATAGATTGAATTTGTGTCATATTAATGTCTAAAGATAGATAAGCTAACAACTTGTCTGATGGAATCTCATCAATCCGCTGATGAAAGCTAATCACTTGATTCGGCAGTGAATCAATTAACGTTGATAAATTATTGTAGCTATAAATTTCATGGGTAGGCTCAATCACAAGAAATTTATGATTTTTATTTAAATAAGAATAGTAAGGCTGAGTGTAAATATCATCGTACTTCCCTCTGCTGCTCACTTTCGAATTGTAAGCTGTATATGAGTCATGCCCGTTTTCAATGTAAAGATGGAGCTGTTCAATCTCTGGACGAGTATTATATAAATAAAGAAGAGTTCGTGATATTTCCAGTTGATTGGCTCCTAAGTCACTTGATACACCTTCATCTAACACCTTAATAAATGGGTGATAGCCGTACAGCCTTTTTGTAATATTAGCAATTTCATTTAAGTAATCGCTCAAATCATTGCTTCCGTTTTTAATAACTTGATAGTTGGTAGAAATAAATCGATTCTTAACCGTTTCTTTGGTGTACTGATACGTAAAAATCGTTGAAATTAAAAATGGAATAACCGTTGCGAATAAGAAAAACAAAATTAATTTCTTGCGTATGCTCCAGCCTTTCACAAATAACCTCCTTTGACTAATGTCATACATTATGACTATTATTATACATTAAAAGCGCTTTCAATTGACTATTATTTTTTCATAGCTATGAATCTAACCAGCTATTTTTTCACATCAAAAAGTCCGCGTTTTCCACGCGGACTTTTTGTTTATTTTTTCATTTTTGCCCAAATTGTATCTAATTTCTTCATAAACTCTTCTTCCGTCATTTGCTTGCCTGCGTAAGACTGCATTGCTGCGCCCACTTCTTGAACCGTTCCTTCCGGATACTTAAACCAGTTCCAAGATAATGTTTTACCTTCTTCAGAATATTTTAAGATATCATCAGATAAAGAATCGATTCCTTTTCCATCGATGTTTTTGAACGCTGGAATGAACTTGAACTTTTCAACTAAGAATTTTTGACCCTCTTTAGAAGAAACCATCCAATTTAAGAATTCCTTTGCTGCTTTTTTATCTGCATCTGGCGCATTTTTGTTCACTACCCAGTTATTTGGAACTCCGATTGCTAATTTATCATTTTTCTTTGCATCGTTGCTGATTGGCATTGGAATAAAGCCCATTTTCATGTCCGGATTAATTTTGGTAATCATATTTACCGTCCAGTTACCTTGTTGCATCATTGCTGTTTCACCAGAAGCAAACTGAGTAACTTGTGTATTGTAGTCTGTCGTTAGTGGATTTTTATTTCCATACTTTAACGTTAAGTCGAACAGATTCATAAATTGCTTAAACGTTTCATTGCCTTCAAATTTTGCTTTTCCTTCGTTTAGACCTTTAATAAACGCATCTGGATCGTCTTGCTGTGCCATTGGAATATTAAATAAGTGGTTACCTAGCACCCACCACTCGCCGTATCCATTAGAAAATGGCGTAATTCCTTTTGCTTTAAGCTTCTTAGAAGCTGCTTCTAATTCGGACAGCGTTTTAGGTAATTCTTTAACGCCTGCTTTTTCAAATAAATCTTTATTATAAATAAAACCATAACCTTCTAAGTTTAGCGGCTGACCATAAATTTTCCCGTCCATTGTCATCGGTTCTTTGGCGATATCATACAGATTATCTACCCACGGCTGATCAGATAAATCTTCCAATTTATCCTTCCACGTTTGCGCTTCTTGGAACCCTCCATTGTTAAAGATATCAGGTTCATTTCCAGAGGCAAACTGTGCTTTTAATGCTGCACCATAGTCCGCGCCTCCGCCGACTGTTTGGATGTTAAACTTTACGTTTGGATGTTCTTTTGTATATTCATCCGTTAATTCTTTCAGCTGATCTGCAATTTCCACTTTGAACTGGAACATATCAATAACAACTTGATCACCTGAGCCTGTTGATTTACTTGCTTTTGAATCCGTACCTGAGTTTGAACATGCTGTCGCAAATAAAAGTGATGTTGCTAACACGCCAGACATTATTGAAAGCCTTTTCATTTTCATTCGTTTTGCCCCCCTTGATATCTATCTCTCTTTATTTTACCGATTCTAGGACATTTGAACAGGTAACAATATTGAACAACCGAGTGGAAAATATTGAACACCCCCTTCAGCACCCTTCGACAGGTCTCTCTTCTTCTGCAAAAATTTCTATAAATTTTTTGTCTGTTTTATTCCACCTAATAACATTTATAGACAAAATTATGTTAATATGTAGAGTGATAGATTCATAAGAAAATTTATGAATTTTTTTAACTTGTATAAACAAAGTGAAGGGGTTTACATGAAAACTAAAAAGCGCAAAAAAACACATGTCTCATTTCGAATTAACTGGCTGTTTATTGTGGTTTTCCTGCTTTTTTCTGCACTCATTTTACGATTAGGCTTCGTACAGATCGTGTACGGAGAGAACTATAAACGAGAAGTTGAAAAAACAGAAGATGAAACGGTAGATTCACCGGTTCCTCGCGGAAAGATGCTAGACCGCTATGACCGTGTTATCGTGGATAATAAACCGTTGAACGCTGTCACGTACACGCGTTTGAAAGGCGTCACTCAAGAAGACAAGCTAAAAGTAGCTAAAAAGCTTGCCACTCTTATTGATGTTCCTGTTACAACAGATGTGTTTGGCAAATCGGATAAAAAGAAAGATAAAAATACGATTAAGCTAACAGAACGCGACTTAAAAGATTACTGGATTGCAACTCATCCAAAAGCAGCTGCACAAAAAATTACCGCAGCGGATAAGCAAAAAGTAAAAGAAGGTCAACTTTCTGAAGATGATTTATATCCTCTTCAGCTAAAGCGCATCACAAAAAATGAACTTTTATCGGTGAAAGATGACCTTGAAGTGATTGCCATTAAAAGCAAGATGGAAGGCGGCTACGCGTTAACTGCTCAAATTATTAAAAGCGGCTTAACCGATAAAGAGCTTGCCGTTATTAGTGAACAATTAGGGAACTTGCCAGGCGTTGATACAACAACTTACTGGGACCGTATGTATACATACGACGACTTACTTAGCACGCTGCTTGGTAAAATCACATCAGCTGATGAAGGATTGCCAAGCGAAAACTTACAGTACTACTTGTCACACGGCTACAGCCGTAATGACCGAGTAGGAAAAAGTTATTTAGAAAAACAGTACGAAGACGTTCTTCGCGGTCAAAAAGCTCGCGTGCAAAACGTAACGGACCGCTCGGGCAACTTAGTTAGTCAGGAGACCGTTACAGAAGGTCAGCGAGGCAGTGACTTAATTTTAACAATTGATATGGAGCTGCAAAAGCAAGTCGAAGATGCTTTAACAAAAGCTGTCACTTCTGGAGACAGAGGAACACGATTAATGGATCGAGCGTTTGCTATTATGATGGACCCTCACACGGGAGACATTTTAGCGATGGGCGGAAAACAGCTTGTTACTGATAAGCAAACCGGAGCACGTAAAGTACAAGACTTTGCTCTTGGTAACATGACAACTTCTTATGAAGTAGGGTCCGCAGTTAAAGGAGCGACCGTTCTAGCAGGACTTGATTCAGGGGCTATTCAGCCCGGTACGGTTTTTTACGATGCGCCGATGAAGTTTGCTGGAGGAACAATTAAAAAATCGTCTCACCCAATTGGAGCAACAGGTATTCAAAAAGCTTTGGAACAATCATCAAACGTGTTCATGTACCGCACGGTTATGAGCATGGCTGGTGAAACGTACCGCCCTGGCGGTAAACTGAACATTCCACCGTCTATCTTTAACAAGCTGCGCTCATACTATAGCCAGTTTGGTCTTGGAATTTCAACGGGCATCGAATTAGAAAACGAATCAACGGGTATTCGTAATACCGTAACAAACGAACCAGGTAAAGCACTGGATTTTGGTATTGGACAGTATGATACGTACACACCGCTTCAGCTTGTTCAGTACATCTCAACGATTGCTAACGGTGGATATCGCATGAAACCGCACTTAGTAAAAGAAATCCGCGAGCCTGAGCTTGATAGCGAGCTAAAAGGAAGTATTCAAAGTTCTGTTGAACCGGAAGTGTTAAATCGTATTACGATGAGCCAATCAGAAATTGAAATTGTTAAACAAGGTTTCCGTCGCGTAGTCACAAATGGAACTGGTAGAGCTCTAGGAAACGGAACAGCATATGCAAAATACAACATTGCTGGTAAATCAGGTACAGCTGAAACCTTCAACAAAGGCGTAAGCGTACGTAACTCTACATTCGTTTCATACGCGCCTTATGATAACCCGGAAGTAGCAGTAGCGGTTGTTATCCCTTCTGCTTATGTAGCCGGAACTTCGAATTCATTAAGCAAACAAGTTACTGGTGAAGTTATTAAAGCTTACTTCGACCTTAAGAAACAAGGCGAAAAAGAAGTAGAGCAAAAAGAAGAAGATGCAAAAACAGGAAATACAGAATTAAACGGCGTAAAAAAAGATGATAATGAACAATAAAAAAGGTCTCGTCATGAGACCTTTTTTGTTTTTTCTATGAAAAAAGCCCATCTCACTGAGACAGACCGCGTAAAAAGTATAGTTCAATTAATTCAGCAATTTTTTCTTCTGAAAGCGGCTCATGCCGTTTTTCCCAATCATAGACGAGTGCAATGTACATTTTAAATAATAAAAAAGCTGTGAGCTCCGGGTTGCACGGTTTGATTTCTTTTTTAGAAATCGCAATTTCGATTTTGTTTTTTATATAAGTCAAAATCTCTTCTTCTACTCGCACCAGCACTTCTTGCACTGCTGTAGTGCCTAACTGCTGTTCCTGTACCAGCTTCAGCATGAGCTGATGCTCGGTGCGGAATTCTAAGATTCGAAAAATAGCTGCTTGGGCATTTTCAAAAAAAGGACGGTTGCTATCAATGACAGTTTCAGCTGCATCTGTCATTTCTCGAATCATTCGTGTAACAATTTCATCGAATAACTCTTCTTTGTTTTTAAAAAAAGTATAAATCGTTCCTTTTCCCACATTTGCAAGCTTCGCCACTTGCTCCATAGTCGTTGCTTTATATCCAAACAGCGCAAATGATTTTGACGCTGCATCAACAACTGATTGCTTTCGGTCTATCGCCACGTTATCCCCTTCTTTCTGACCGAATGAATATTTCGGTCAACAAGTACGGTTTTACTATAGCACAAGTTTCTTTTGCTTTTCAACCACAATCTCTTCTCTTAGTATAACCTTTCTCTACAGGTAGTAGACAAAAAAGCGGAGCATTGATTCACCGCTCCACTTCTACAGTTGCTGCACATATTTAACCGCTTTTTTAGCCACATCTTCTCCTTGCTCTACACATTCCGGTATACCCAGACCTTCGTATGAGCTTCCCGCTACATAAAGACCGGCAAGCTCTTTTTCAAGCTGTTCGTTCATCGTATCTAGCATATCGTGATGTCCGACCGTATACTGAGGCATTGACTGCTTCCATCTCGTTACCGCGTAGAATTCGGGCTCAGCAGAAATGGTGATGAGCTTCTTCAAATCCTCCAGGACAATTTTAAAAATTTCATCGTCAGGCTGATCCACTACAGCTTCATCCCCGGTTCGTCCAACCAAACATCTCAGCAGCACTTTTCCTTCCGGAACCGCATGCGGCCACTTTTTATTTAGCCATGTACACGCCGTAATCGTGTAATCGCTATTTCTTGAAACGGCGATGTTCATTGCATCTAGATTGTCTTGCAGCGCTTCTTGTGCAAAGGCTATCACAACAGTAGCTACTGAAGTGGAAGGCATATGCTTCAACGGTTCGAATATTTTATATTCCGAAAGCATAGACTGAGCAGCTGCATGAGGAGAAGTTACAATAACGCTGTCTGCTTTTATGACTTTCCCGCTATTTAACGACAATTCATATGCGGTATCTTCTTTATAAATTTTCTCTACTTTTATTCCTTTTGTAATAATATCAGGATCTATTGCTTTTTCTACCCCATCTACTAGCGATTGAAGACCTTCTTTTAATGTTAAAAAGACACTATTTTTTTTGAACTCCGAATCATCACCGTGCTGTGGGTGAATTTCTTTTAGCTTTTTCATTCCAACAATTAAGCTTCTGTACTTATGTTCAGCATGCAGAAACTGTGGAAATGTTGATCGTAAACTCAAGCGATCAACGTCTCCTGCGTAAATTCCTGATAATAGAGGCTCAATTAAATTTTCAACAACTTCATCACCAAACCGTCTTCTAAAAAACACGCCTAGCGAACGGTCATCCTGATTTTTTGTCTTCGGTATAAAAAAATCAGCTGCTGCGCGCAGCTTGCCAACAGGTGAAAATAACCCTGTTGTGATAAAAGGAGATAACTTGGTTGGTATCCCCATTACAGCACCATCAGGCAGCGCATGCGGTGTATCTTTTACTAGAATATAGGATTTTCCTTTTTCATTTCCGACTAGCTCCCTGCCTAGCCCTACTTCTTTTGCCAGTTTTGTAGCAGCTAGCTTACGCGCTAAAAATGAATCCGGACCTTTTTCAAATAAATACCCGTCTCGTTTTACCGTTTGAATTTTTCCACCAAGCCGATGCGTCGCTTCTATTAGTTGAAGGTCAATTGGCAGCTGATGATCCTTTATTCTTTTTTGCAAATAATAGGCAGCTGAAAGACCTGTTATTCCTCCACCGATGATGACAACCTTTTTTCGTCTATCCGTCATGTTATCATCGCCTTTTCTGTAAAATTCAATATAAAGAGAAGCGATTATGGAAATCCATAGCTCGCTTCTTACTTTTCTCTATATTGATTATAAGTTACTTTTCATCCCTGTTCAACGTACAAAGAATCTATATTGACTTAACGGGCAATCTGTTTTAACACAACTGTAGCCAACCCATCGATAAATTCAGGCTGTGCATTGGGCATTTCGGGGCGGTAATAATCAGCCCCAATTTCATCTGTCACCACTTTGCATTCATAGTCGTTATCATAAAGTACTTCTAAGTGGTCTGCGATAAATCCAACCGGAGTATACACGAACGATGTATAGCCTTTTTCTTCGTGCAATTCTCTTGTTAAATCTTGTACGTCCGGACCAATCCATGGTTCTGGCGTATTTCCGGCACTTTGCCAGCCAATTTCATAATGTTCAATACCAGCTGCTTGTGCAATTAAATCCGCTGTTTCTTGAAGCTGATTTGGATATGGATCTCCTGCTGCAATAATTTTTTCCGGCAAGCTATGCGCAGAAACAATCAACACGGCTTTTTGGCGTTTCTTTTCGTCTATTAAATCAAACGTTTGTTTAACACGTGTAGCCCAGTACTGAATGAACTTTGGCTCACTGTACCAGCTTTCTACTGAATGAATGATTGGTCCTCCTAATTTTTCAGCCGTTTCTTTGGCGCGCCCATTATAGGATTTTACGCTAAACGTTGAAAAGTGAGGTGCAAGCACAATGCTCACCGCTTCTTTAATCCCGTCTTTATGCATCGCTTCTACTGCATCTTCAACGAACGGTTCAATATGCTTTAAGCCAAGATACGCTTTAAATTCAATTTCGTCCTGTACTTCATTCAAGCGCTTTTCCAGACTTTCCATTTGCTGTTGCGTAATTTTTGCAAGAGGTGAAATGCCCCCGATTGCTTCGTAGCGGTTTTGTAAATCTTCTAAGGCTTCCGGTGACGGTTTACGTCCGCGGCGGATATGTGTATAGTAACGTTCAATATCTTCTTCTTTATATGGCGTTCCATATGCCATTACAAGTAATCCCATTACTTTTTTACTCATGTGTTCGACACCTCTTTGTTAGATTCAATACTTGTCTTCATTTTGCCATGAATAAAAAGAAAAATTCAAAGTTTAGCGCTCCAAATTATTTGACAATTTATTGTCTATTTGCAGAATATTCATGAATAAAGGTTGTTAAACGCTTTAACGTTTCCGGCTGAACCTGTGGAAAAACGCCGTGCCCCAAGTTAAAGATGTAACCAGGACTGGCCATCCCTTTATCTAATATTTCTGTTACACGTTCTTCAATAACTTCCCATGGAGCTAACAAAATAGCAGGATCTAAGTTTCCTTGCAGCGTTTTTGTTAAGCCTAATGCACGTGCTTCATCCAGCTGTGTTCGCCAATCTAATCCCACTACATCCAGCGGCAGATCATGCCATTCTTTTGCCAAATGACTTGCCCCTACTCCAAACATAATGAGCGGTACATTTTTTTCACGTAAAGAGGTGAAAATTCGCTCCATAACAGGTTTTATAAAGTAACGATAATCCGCTACATTTAAAGCACCTACCCATGAATCAAAGATTTGAATGGCTTTTGCCCCAGCGTCAATTTGCGCTTTTACATATGTAATCGTCATATCTGCTAACTTATCCATTAGTGCAAACCATGCTTTAGGTTCCGTATACATAAATGCTTTTGTTTTATTGTAATTTTTTGAAGGTCCTCCTTCAATCATATAGCTTGCCACTGTAAAAGGAGCACCCGCAAAGCCAATTAGAGGTACGTTTAACTGTTCTGTTGTTAACAGCTTAATCGTATCTAATACATACGGAACATCTTCTTCCGGCGTAATTTCTCCTAGTTTTTCTACATCGCTTAAAGATTGAATTGGATTAGAAATTACAGGACCAATTCCTGACTTGATTTCAACATCCACTCCAATTGAAGGAAGCGGTGACATTATATCTTTATATAAAATAGCTGCATCCACTCCGTACTGTTCAACGGGCAGGCGTGTTACGTATGCCCCAAGCTCCGGCTGATGAGTGATTTCAAATAAAGAGTACTTCTCTTTTAGCTTTCGGTATTCCGGCTGTGAACGCCCTGCTTGGCGCATATACCAAACCGGAACATGATCCGTTTTTTCCCCTCTACAGGCTTTTAAAAAAGTATCGTTAAACGTTCCTTGACTCATAATTTCCACCTTTCTCGATTGTCTTCCATCCGTATTTTCTTCGATTAGACAGACAATAATCAGCAAAGGAACATACCGGTTCCTCTACTGATTAAAGTTTCACGTTATATTCTCTACTTGTCACTATACCCATTTCTTTACGACTTGTATAGCCACCTGCTAAAAATGTCAAAAATTCGCCCTACTCTTCCTTTTTTTATTGAAAAAGAGCAGGTGTTACTTCGTTGGATTTTTTTCCTTTTTGTTTTGTTTGGGAATTGTAAGGAACTACATAATAAGTAGGACTGTCGAGCAGATTCACACGCTCTTTTTCAAATGCTCCTTTTCCCTTCACTTTGCCAATTACTTCGGCTTTATCTCCTTTTTTCTCATAAACATAATAAACAGCTCTTTTATCAGGTGAAGGTGTCCACGATAAATTTACCGTTAGCAAACCAAATGGATGGAATGTTAATTCTTGTTTTAAATCTTTAACTTGCTCTAAGCGTATTGGTTTTGGCAAATCTTTAACGCCTGCTGGCTTTTGAAATGCAGCTTCGTCGTAACCAGCTCTTGTGAGAATGTCTTTAAATAATAGAGTCGGATAAGAACTTCCTTTTGTTAAATAATGCTGGTCATTTGTAGAATCATATCCCATCCACACGCTTCCTACAACATCTGGCGTATATCCAACGAACCAAGCATCCCTTGTGGCTCCTTTAACATTCGTATACGAAGTAGACCCTGTTTTTCCTGCTAACTCTCCTTTAAACTCTCCATTTTTTGCCGTTCCTTCTTTAACAACTCCTTGAAGCATCTTTGTCATATACCAAGCCGTTTGTTTTGAAAATGCTTTGTGAGTGTCGGGAACAGCTTTTGCAATTACTTTTCCGTCTTGATCTTTTATTTCTTGAATAAAGTACGGTTGGATGTTTTCTCCGTTTTCAGCAAATGCCCGGTACGCTCCTGCTAATTGAAGCGGTGTAATGCCTCCCTTTAATCCTCCAAGAGCAATCGCAAGCCCTTTATCTTCTAAAGGAACTCCTAGCTTTGTGAGATACTGCTTACTTGTTTCAACTCCTAGCTGATTCAATGTCCAGACAGCAGCTGCGTTTTTAGAATCTTTTAGGGCATCGTACATCGTTACCTTTTTAGCATATTGACCGTCTACATTTTTAGGTGTGTATCCCCCGTAGCTTCTAAGCTTGTCTTGCAGCAAAGAATAAGGCTTGAATTGACCTTCTTCTAACGCAGGGCCATATACTGCAATAGGTTTCATCGTAGAACCTGGCTGTCTTTTGACATTTACGCGATTGAGCGATTTTTGTACATAATCTCGTCCTCCCATAACAGATAAAACTCCTCCGCTTTTGTTATCCACTAATACAAAAGCACCTTGGGCACTGTTATCTGTACCTGGAAAATAACGATTTTCTTTCATTAACTCGTAGGCGGCTTCTTGTACTTTTGTACTCATCGGTACTTTGACCGTATAACCGCCGCGCAGAAGCTCATTGCTCGAAATGCTGTATTTCTTCTCTGCTTCTTGAATGACCATATCGATATAGGTTAAATACGCTGGGTTTTTAGCCTGTTCCTTTACGTTCAACCCCAGCGTTCTTCCTTGCAAACGGACATTTTTTTCAGCCGATAAATAACCTGCTCTTTGCATGGCATTTAACACAACATTCCTACGTTCTATACTTTTTTCTGGATGTAAAATAGGAGAATAAGAATTCGGTGCTTTTGGCAGTGCAGCGAGCAGTGCACCTTCTTCTACCGTTAATTCGGAGACATCTTTATTGAAGTAAAGCTTGGATGCAGCTTGGATTCCATAGGCTCCGTGTCCAAAGTATATTTGGTTCAAATACATTTCAAGCAGTTTTTGCTTGCTGTAACGCTGCTCCAAGTTAATGGCCACCACTACTTCTTTTGTTTTTCTAAGCAGCGTTTTATCATTAGATAAAAACACATTTTTAGCCAGCTGCTGTGTTAAAGTACTTCCTCCTTCAACACTTCCTCCAGCCAATATATCTCGGTATAATGCTCGACCAATAGATTTAAAATCGATTCCGTGGTGTTCATAAAAACGAACGTCTTCAATTGAAATAAATGCTTGTTGCACATGCTTTGGAATCTTATCAATTGAAACCAAGTCTCGATTTTTCACATAGAGCTTTGTTAATTCATCTCCATTTTCGTCCACTAACCTCGTAGCCGAGTCCATGACAATCTTTTTCTCATCAATTACATAGTTTCCAAGAAACAAGATGATAATATATCCAATCAATCCTAATAGAAAAATTCCAACTAAGGCAGCAATTGCGTATAAGCCTTTTTTGTACATCGTGCCACCCCTTTTCTTTCGCTAAACTTTTGATAATATGGAAAACAACTTCATCAATGTTTTACTTTACCATCTTCATTAGAAGTTCACAATTTTTGAATTTTTGTGTGTAAAATTTTATAATTTTAGTATGATTTACAATTGTAAATTGTATGCAATTCCCAATTAGAAAGGAAGTATAGTCCATGAAGATCTTTATTACTTACGGAACAGGCCCTTACCTTCAGAAGTTGATCGACGAACATCCGAGTGAACGTTTGTTACTGCTTCACAAAGATGACGATCAATTTGCACTAGTTCACGAAACAGATGGAGATACAATTTTTAAAGAAGGACATGCTTATGAGGTATTAGATGCTTCTGGAGATCTTGCAGATAGCGGATTTGCTGTACTAAATAATATTTCAGTTACAGATGAAGGCCGTCCTTTATTTGAACAGCGATTTAGCCAACGAGCTCGTTTAATTGAAAATGAAGAAGGCTTCTCAGCTATTCGTGTGCTTCGTCCACTGCAAAACGACACATACATTATCTTTACAGGATGGAAAGATGAAAGTTCATTTAGCGATTGGCAGTCTTCAAAAGCCTATAATGAAGCACACAAAAAACGCGGTACGTCAGAAGGCGTGGATCAGCAGCCATCGATTTTCTCTCGCCCTTCTTATGTGACCTCATACCACGTAGTTAAATAAGTAAACATCCTCCTAGTAGGCGAGTATCACAATAGGCACAAACGTCATATTGTATACTATATCACCTATTGGGAGGAATTTTTATGGGCATAGAGCTTGGAGCTCTTCATTGGATGTATGTCCTTTTTATCGCCTTCATTATCGGTTTTATGATTATGCGGCGAGATACGAGTATCCTTTGTATACTCGGGATTTTTTTGCTTTCCTTAACGGCTACCTCTTCGTTAAGCCACTCCGTCAGCGCTGTTTTTTCCAGCTTCATTTATGCCATTACAGAACTGCTTCCTACCATTTTAATTATTTCAATTATTGTATCCATGAGTAAAGTCTTAATGGCTACAGGAATAAATGAATCGATGATTTCACCTTTTGCTCGCCTCATTAAAACGCCTGCTCTTGCCTATTGGGTTATTGGATTAGTTATGATGACCATCTCCTATTTTTTCTGGCCTTCTCCAGCCGTTGCTTTACTTGGAGCCGTGCTTTTACCAGTGGCCATCCGCGTAGGGCTTCCAGCTATAGGCGTAGCTGTAGCGATGAATTTATTCGGCCACGGCGTTGCGCTTTCAGGAGACTTTGTTATTCAAGCTGCTCCTAAGATAACAGCTGACGCAGCAGGTCTTCCAGTTCACGAGGTGGTTCAAGCAAGTGTCCCTCTGGTCATCGTGATGGGAGTTGTTACGACACTCTCTGCTTTTTACTTTTTAAAACAAGATATGAAGCACAATAGAATTCACGCTCAACCGAAAATGTTAACAAGCAGTTCTTCTGTCCAATCCACACCTCTTTCTTCTTCAGTACGCCGGGCTTTAGCCATTATAGTTCCCCTTTTCTTTGCTATAGACGTATGGGCAATGTTCGCCCTTCATTTACAGGGAGGAGATGCAACTGCTCTCGTTGGTGGCACAGCTCTATTTATTTTAGTGGTGGTTTCACTTATTGCTCACAAAGGAAAAGGTCTCGAACAAACAACTTCCTACTTGATTGAAGGCTTGCAGTTTGGTTTTAAAGTATTCGGTCCCGTTATTCCCATTGCAGCTTTTTTCTATTTAGGAGATGCTGGATTCACAACAATCATCGGTGACTTTCTTCCGAAAGGATCACATGGACTTGTAAATGACCTAGGCGTTGCGCTTGCTTCCACTGTGCCGTTAACCGCACAGGTCGCCACTGTAACGATAACTGCTCTAGGAGCTATTACCGGATTAGACGGTTCAGGCTTTTCAGGCATTTCACTTGTAGGCTCTGTCTCTCATTTATTTGCATCTGCTTTAGGATCGGGCGCTGCCACCCTAACTGCTTTAGGGCAAATTGCTGCGATTTGGGTTGGAGGAGGCACGTTGATTCCATGGGCATTGATTCCAGCTGCGGCGATTTGCGGAGTCAGTCCGTTTGAACTCGCCAGACGTAATTTAAAACCTGTAGCGATTGGATTAGTCGTTACAACAATTGTCGCGATGTTCTTAGTTTAAACAAAAGCCCCCTTCTTTTTATGAAGGGGGCTATATGTATATATTTTTTACATGCCTTTTGGAAACTCTTTTTCCGCTGAAGGCTTTACATACGCATAAACAAGCGTATAGAAGAAAATGCCTACAATAAGCCACATAAGCCCTAAGCTGTAGCCAGCTAAGACATCTGTTAAAAAATGTTCTCTTAATAGAATACGGCTCACACCTATTAATAAAACAATTAAAGTAATTGCAAGCTGATACCGCTTGGCTACCTTTTGACTGTTCATATGCTTTGTGAGAAAAAAGATAATCAGACCATAAATAAGAATTCCCATCATCGCATGGCCGCTTGGAAAACTGTAGCCTTCGATGCCTTCAAGAGGACGCCCTCGTTCTACCGCATCTTTAACTGCTTTATTAATAATATCACCGCTTAAAATAAATAAAAATGCCGATATCATACCGATATAGTCCTTTTTAAAAAATAAAAAAACGAGAAGTACAGCTAAAAGAACCATAATCATCACTTTTGAAGCTAAAAAAGACAAGCCATGAAAAACAGATGACGCTGACTGAAGAACAGTGCTGTCATCTATAGCTGAAACAAGCCAGTGGTCTCCTTGAAAAGAATCTGTCGACACAACAAACAACACGCCTAAAAAAACGAGACCTGCCCCCCCAAACACCCACATCAATTTTTTGTACAGAGATACAGTTTGTGAATCTACCATATCGTTACCTCCTATTATCTCATGAGAAAATTGGTAAAAAACTCATTCTTTATCCCTATTCCTCATCTTATGTATCTATTATGTATATAAAATATTTCATGATTCAATTACTTTTTTCAATAACAACGCTTACATTCTTTTCTTTTTTATGGATAATGATATAATGATTAAAATGTCAAAAAATTCAAAACTTTATTCAACCTATACAGAAAGGATATGGTCACGTGAATTCCAAGCTACATACTTTACTTGAAGAAAAATTTGATGAAATGGTTCAAGTCCGCCGATATCTGCATCAGTATCCAGAACCGTCTTTTAAAGAATTTCAAACCGCTGCCTACATTCGATCTTTTTATGATAAAATCGGTATTTCTTACCGAGCAAATGTAGGAGGAAACGGCATTGTAGCAAGCATTCAAGGAGGAAAACCTGGTCCTACTGTAGCTTTGAGAGCCGACTTTGATGCCCTTCCTATTCAAGATGAAAAAGATGTACCATATCAATCAACTGTTCCGGGTGTGTTGCATGCGTGTGGTCACGATGGTCATACGGCTACTCTTTTAGTCCTTGCTAAAGCGCTTTTTGAAATAAAAGATTCTCTCCCCGGTAAAATCGTCTTCATTCATCAGCACGCTGAAGAGTACGCTCCCGGAGGCGCTAAGTCCATGATTGAAGACGGATGCTTAGACGGTGTAGACGCGATATTCGGAACGCATTTGTGGTCATTAACTCCGACTGGTGTGGTTCAATATCGAACGGGCCCTATTATGGCTGCTGCTGATCGCTTTGAAATTACGATCAAAGGAGCAGGCGGCCACGGTGCACAGCCTCACAAAACAAAAGATTCAATCGTCATCGCCTCTCAGCTTGTTGTTAATTTACAGCAAATTGTAAGCAGACGTGTAAACCCAATTGATTCAGCGGTTGTGAGCATAGGTTCTTTTGTAGCAGAAAATGCATTTAATATTATTGCTGATTCTGCTCGACTAATTGGAACGGTAAGAACATTTAATGAAGATGTACGAAATGACGTCGAAAAAGAAATCGAACGAATTGTCCAAGGTACATGCTTAACAGCTGACGCTTCTTATGAACTGAGTTATACGCGCGGCTATCCTTCCGTCGTCAACCACCCGGAAGAAACGGCCTTTCTTGCTTCTGCTGCTTCTCAAATCGATGAAGTTCATACAGTCGAAGAAACGGAGCCTCACATGACTGGGGAAGATTTCTCTTATTATTTGCAGCATATTAAAGGAACTTTCTTTTTTACAGGAGCTCAGCCAGAAGGTGTAGATGCTCCGTATCCTCATCATCATCCTAAATTTGATTTTAACGAAAAAGCAATGCTTATCGCAGCTAAAACGCTTGGTACGGCTGCTGTTGAGTATTTAAGAGAACAAGCTCCTTCTAAAAACGTAATAAAAGCGAATTAATCATTCAGCAAGCATTCGTACGGATAAGCAGACGAGTGCTTGTTGTTTTATTTCAGGAACCTTTTCCTCACTTAAAACGTAGTATTTATATCGACTGAAATGAGGTGATTTTTTTGAATACGTATGAAGAAAAAGTGTTACAAGAAGCTGAACATTGGAAATTCAGCATGTTGAAACGACCTTCTAAATTTCAACGGACCGCAAAATCTTTACAGCTTAAAATAAATGAAAAAATCCCTGCTAAAGTCCATAAGATTATGACTGAAAGCATAAAAAAAATGGTTGAAACCACGCTTGTTGGATCCGATTTCACTACTAAAAAAAGAGATGTCAGCGGTCTTTCGTTTGAAGAAAAAGAGAAAAAAATTTTGGAGCTCATACCTAAGTACAAAAAAACTGCTGCTGTAGAAGGAGCTGGTACTGGTGCAGGCGGTCTCCTTTTAGGTGCAGCAGATTTCCCGCTTCTTCTTTCCATAAAAATGAAGTGCTTATTTGACATTGCCGCTACGTATGGTTTTGATGTAAAAGAAAAAGAAGAGCGCATTTATATGCTGTATATTTTTCATCTTGCTTTTTGCAGCGATGACCATAGAACGAAGCTGCTCGAAGTAGTAGAAAACTGGGAGGAAAAGAAAGAGGAACTTCTTGAGCTTGATTGGAAAGCTTTTCAACAAGAATACCGCGACTACATTGATGTTGTGAAAATGTTTCAGCTGATGCCGGGAATTGGAGCTGTTGTAGGTGCGTATGCTAATTATCAGCTTCTTGATCATCTTACAAAAGTAGCGATGAACGTCTATCGCTTTCGGATATTATCTTCGTCACAAAAATAGTCTAAAAACGTAAAAAAGCTCCATTCGGAGCTTTTTTTTACGTTAATTTTTTATTTACATATGCATTTATAAATAAGTGAATAAATATAGCACCTGCTGCCACGGAAAGCAGTGCAGCAACTAGATTAGAAAAAGCCACCGCTATGGCGAGCACAAGAATTTGTACATACAGCGCTTTTTTCCATACGTCCAGAAATGCCTTTTTCCGTTCTTTAGCTTCAACTGGATAAAGAGAAAGCCATAAAATCTGTTTGTGCTGCTTCCAAAGCGGGAGCAATTGAAAACCCGTCATGTACACAACAAATAAAACAACCACTATATTGCCGTATTGAAACGGCGCAGCTACAATTAAAAATCCGCCAATGACAGTTAAGCGAACGAGCAAGCTTAAATAATCTCCTGATCGCAAAAATGTTCTGGTGTACAAGTAATGGTAAGTGGCACTTTGACGAAATGGAATACGTGCTACTAGCCAATCTAAATATCTACGGCGTTTAATTCGCTCTTTTACCTGAGGAACATCCGTAAATAAATTAGCTAATCGATAAAAATAGCCCATGCGCTTTTCTTCTAAGTCAATTAGCTTTTCCCATTTAATCGGCTTTCTTTTTGTAAGCGACCGATAATAAATGGCTAGCGCAATCATAATTACCGCTACGATTCCTGTAAAGAATGCGTATGCATGCGAAAATAAGAAATACGTAAAAACTGCATTCAAGAAAAACCTGACGATATAATCCGTCCACTTCGCCCACTTTTCTTCAAACCATACGGCCCACCAAGACATGCCTAAGTTTACAACTTTCAAGATGAGTAATAGCAGAAAAAACACAAAAACATTTGAGTAAGAATCATGCATTACCTTTACCTGAAGAGGTGCTGCTGCACCAGTTGCAAATAATAAAATATAAAGCTGAATCGTAAAGGTAAACCAAAAAGATTTTTTAAAATAAGGCTGCAGCTTCGTCTCCAAAGGAAGTAAAAAGACTAAATCAGGTCGTTTTAAAAACGTTTGAATTTGACCCATGGTTAAAATCAATCCCATAAGTATCGCAATCACTACAGCCGAAGGAAACGCCGGTGTTAATGTACTCAACCACTGTTGATAATAGTAGGCCAAACCGCCAATCGCAAAAATTAACACTAATTTAATGTGGTCATTTAAGATATATTTTGTATATCTTCTTATATCCACTAAATACTGCTGAAATCGTTGCTTCCATAATGCATCAATCTTACTCATAGCCTTCTTCCTTTGTTAATTCAATATAAATTTCATCAAGAGTAGCATTGCGCATTTGAAATTCTTCTTGAAGGTCTTTAAGCGTTCCTTGCGCTCTTACTTCTCCGTTATGTAAAATAACAAATTTATCGCAGTAGCGTTCCGCGGTCGCCAAAATGTGTGTGGACATTAAAATGCCTGCACCTTGCTTTTTCATATCCGTCATCAAATCAAGTAAAGATTGAATACCAAGCGGGTCTAACCCTAAAAAAGGTTCATCAATAATATAAAGAGATGGCTGAACCAAAAAAGCGCACATAATCATAACCTTCTGCTTCATTCCTTTTGAAAAATGCGCAGGGAACCATTTTAACTTCCGGTCTAAACGAAATTCTTTTAAAAGCGGCTGCAGACGGGCTTCATATGTTTGAGGCTCAAGTCCATAAGCCATAGCTGTCATATCTAAATGTTCTTTTAATGTTAGTTCATCGTATAGCACAGGAGTTTCTGGAATAAATGTAAACTGACTTCGATAACCTGTTGGGTCTTGTTGAAAGGTTTTATTATTAATGGATACACTTCCTTTTTTTGCTTCCATTAATCCAATGATATGTTTAATCGTTGTACTTTTGCCGGCTCCGTTTAAGCCAATTAATCCAACTAATTCACCTGCATTTACATCAAACGATACATCTTTTAAGACGGGAGTTTTTGTATATCCCCCTGTAATATTATTAATTTGCAATAAAGAACCCATCACGATCTCCTTTTATTTGTTCTTTTTTGTCTCCAAGCGCAAGCGCTATTTGCTCTATTGTACCAAATCTTTTTCTTCCTCACATCGTTTTCAATTTTTTTCGGTTAATTTTTCCAGAATATAATCAAAATATCCGGACATTCTATATAGGGAAGAAGGAAAACAAGTTATTGATTACAACTAATCATTACAAAGCTTCTTACATTTGGGATGAGGTGTCTACAGCAGGCATATTTCAGAAAACCTTATTGTAAATCGATGTATGTTTGATTCATAAGGGGATGGTAGTCATGAACGTAGTAAGAATATATATAATGGGTAGACAATAATGTTCATTTATTACTGTGTAAATGAGGTGTTTGTCAAAGACCAAGAACGATTTCGTTCACATTGTATATTTTTTTAGCTCAATGCTTAAATGAGGTGTTTGTTAAAGAGAATATACTTTTTCAAGTTACTGTGTCATTAGGCAATGCAATTACGTAAATGAGGTGTTCCTTAAAGATCATATGCTGCATTAAAAGCTATTTTTTCCTTCTTCACATGACGGGATGCATAATCGTTTGCATCCCGTTTTTGTGTATAAAATGCCAGCAGCTATTTTTTGTCTGCTGATTGCATTTCTACTTTGTGGTAAAATAAACGTACATGTATACCCATACATTTATATTGGTAACGGAAGGTGAATATAATGAGCACACATGATGAAAACTGTATTTTTTGCAAAATTATTCGCGGTGAAATCCCAGGTGCAAAAGTATTTGAAAATGAACATGTATTAGCTTTTTTAGACATTAGTCAAGTAACAAAAGGGCATACGCTGGTGATTCCAAAAGTACATAAAAAAGACATTTACGAACTAACGCCGGAAATTGCGCGCAATTTGTTTAAAGTGGTTCCTCAAATCGCAAATGCAATTAAAGAAACATACAGCCCAATCGGCTTAAACATCTTAAATAATAATGGTGAAAAAGCTGGTCAATCCGTGTTTCATTATCATATGCACATTATTCCTCGCTATGGGGAAGGCGATGGATTCGGTGCTGTATGGAAAGAGCATACAAGCGAATACACGCCTGAAAAACTTCAAGAAATCGCTGGCAATATTTCTTCTCGCCTTTCTTGAAACAAAAAAAGCTTACACATGTAAGCTTTTTTTGTTTTATCTATTCATTTAACACATGTTTAATCAGTTTGTGATATAAAACATCGTGTGGCTTTTCACTTATTATGAACGACTTTCCGCCTTAACTTCTAAATTCATACGTTCTTCAATCAATTTTGTTAATGCTCTTGATCCTTCAGGTACCAAGTGGACACCATCTGATGTAAAGTATTCAGGGTGCTTAGAAGCCTCTGAGTACCAATCTACGAGCGTGACGTGATCAAACTTTTCAGAAGCAGCTTTCAAGTTCTTGTTCACGGTGCTTTCCCACGAACGAGGAACGCGCGTATTCACTAAGTAAACGTCCGCGTGTGAAAAAGCTTTTACCAGTTGTTCAAGTTCTTCATTTGTAAAGTAGCCGTTTGTTCCTAACTCAATAATCACTGCGCTGTTCGGATTATTAAATGCTTGATAGCTAGGAGTTAGCTGCAGTGCTTCATTGAGCTGCCTTCCTACTTTTCCGTCGATCGTAATACTAAGCGGCATCTCTTTAAGATTAGGAGCAATATCCAGCATGACCGAGTCTCCAATCGCAAGAACATCTCTGTAAGAATTCGGCTGCTGTTTTTCTTTGGTATCAGATTTTTCTTCCCCGGAACTCTTTTCCGCGTTCTCCGCTTTGTTCTTGTCTTTGACAGAAGTTGAAGCATTTTCTTTATGATTCGTTTGAATTTTAACCTCTGTCTCTTTCGCTGTCGTTTCATCCTTTTGCTGCGTACTAATAGCAAAGCTTGTCATATCCGCTGTAAACAGCGCCAAAAAGAAAATGAGACTGCCCAAAACCGCTTGTCTCGAACGAGAGAGATTACGCCATTTAAAAAGCTCTCTCGGATGGTAGTGCCGGAAATAATAGCGAAAGCCGCGTGTGCGGATAGGCACTTCGATGTAACGGTAAGAAAGTTCAGCAATGATAAATGTAAGGCCTACTTGTAGCAGCGCATGCCAATAGACCGGGCGGCCAATCTCGGATACAGGTGTTGTAAGAACAATAACCGGATAATGCCACAAATAGATGCCGTATGATCTAGTACCAAGCCAGCGAAGCGGCTTAAACGACAGAGCTTTTCCTAAAAAACTACTAGGATGACTAATCGTTGCAACCAGTACAGCAGCGTTTAAACAAATCAGCAGCATTCCACCTTGATAAAGAAAAGATGCATGAGTATACTCATCAACGCTCCATACGCAGAGAATAAATACAAAGAAACTCACCATACTTACCGCGTTTAATACTTGCTTGCCTACGGCTGGAAGATTTTTTGATGATAAACGATACATCGGCCAGGCAAATGCAAGTAAACAGCCGATTAAAAGGGCAAACAGCCGAGTGTCAGTTCCATAATAAATACGGCTAGGATCTCCTCCTGGCTCATATAAAAAAGACATTAGAATAGCTGAGGCCATTACTCCAGCTAAAATGAATAGAGAAAGAATTCCTCTCTTTTTGATAAATTTTAAACCCAACAATAAAACAAGTGGCCACACAATATAAAACTGCTCTTCAATAGCCAGTGACCATAAGTTTTTTAATGGTGACGGTGACCCAAAACTATCAAAATATGAAACTTTATGAAAAATAAACCACCAGTTACTCATATAAAAAATAGACGATAATGCATCGCCTCGTAGCGTTGTTAACAATGGCCGGTTAAATAAAATAACCCAAGCTGCAGTTAATACTACCATCACATACACAGCTGGAAGAAGTCTTCTCGTTCGGCTGATCCAAAAATGCTTCAAATTTTTCAAAGGATTTTCCCAAGATTGCACGAGTAAAATCGAGGTAATTAAATACCCTGATAATACAAAGAAAACGTCAACTCCTAGAAATCCTCCAGATGCCCATCCAAATCCTAAGTGATAGGCAATGACAGACATAACAGCGAAAGCTCGAAGTCCATCCAAACTATATATATACCTATTTTTCTTTTCCTTTGCACTCATAAAAATGCCTCCAAGCAATATGTACAACAAATTTCTTCCTCAATAAATATTAATAATATTACGTAATTGTTACATTTTTGTTACAAAAATCATTATATACAATATTATTACTTTCTTCAATATATCACTTACTTAAAATCAAAGAATAAGTAAAAAGAAACAAATTCATTATCTATCTTATTCATAAATTACTAATTTAGTAGTAGTCATATCGATTCTATCTGCGCAGTACTAAAGCCTAACATCTTTCTTTCACCTTACCCGTTTGAGAAATAGAAAAACTTCACACAATTGGTGAAGTTTCTAAGGTGTCTTTAGCATATCTAGGTGAGGAAGCCCTTCATCTGAATAAATATCGGAAACAGGTCTAAAACCAAACGATTCATAAAATGTTTGAAGTCTGCTTTGAGCTTGAATTTTAATTGTCTTCTCGTGCAACTCATTTTCTAAAAAATCAATTCCTCTTGCTACTAGTTCTCTTCCAAGACCTGTACCGCGCTGTGCTTGTTCTACAATAATGCGCCCCAGAGAAGCTTCCTGATAGCTAATTCCTTTTGGTAAAACTCTAAGGTATGCGATAATTTTCTCATTCTCTTTTTTGAACAAGTGATAAGCAAGTTTGTCTTTTCCATCTACTTCTAAGTAAGCACACTTCTGTTCGACAACAAAAATAGCGGTGCGAACCTGTAGAATTTCATAAAGCTCATCGTTTGTCAGCTCTTGAAATGATTTTATGCACCAAGTCATGATCCGCTCACCTTTTCTTATTGTTCTTTTTCAATTAAATTCAGCGTACGTTCAAGCCAATTGATATAGCTTGTCTCCCGGTCTTGAGCGCGAGATAGCACCAAATAATGACCAAATTGAGGAGACGAAACGGTAATGTGATGATTAACTTGTTCCAAAAGGTCATCCATTCGTTTCTTTAAAAAAGTTAGCTTCACTTTCCTGCTTGATAGCTGATTATCTATTTGCTGCTTTAACTCTTCTATTGACATGGATGAAGCAAAATAAGCTTTTAACATAAATTCATCTTTAGTTGTTTCAGGAATAGGATCAATCGTAGTGAGCCACTTGCTTAACTCCGCTCTTCCTTCTTCCGTTATCGAATACATCTTTTTTTCTAATTTCTTGCCTTGAATCACGGTTTCATAGCGAATAAATCCCTCTTCTGTTAATCGCTTTAACTCAGGATAAATCTGGCTGTGCTTAGCACTCCAAAAATTACCGACCTCTTCTTTAAAAAGTCTGGTAATGTCATACCCGCTGAGCTCCTTCTGATCTAAGAGCCCTAATATGGCATATTTTAACACTCTCATTCTGTTCCTCCACATTATTTCTTCCATCAGTATAGCATATAAACATTTCATTTACATGTTTGCCAAAACATGTTTGCGTATACTTTTTATTTATCTTTTTTCTATTATTTTCTCTTTACAGATTAATTTAAATTTTTGAAAAGTTACCTCCACAATCAATGGTTTTCATGATAGTATAATGATATTCTTTCTGACATCAGTCATTAGCCATTTTGTATGATGAGTGTTCGAACTAATTTGAGGAGGAATTAATGTGATTACGTTAAACAGAGCTTATAATTTTAATGCAGGTCCGTCTGCGCTTCCCCTACCTGTCTTACAACTTGCTCAAGAGGAGCTAGTTAATTTTAAAAATACAGGTATGTCTGTGATGGAATTATCACACCGCAGCAAAGAGTTTGAAGATGTATTAACACATGCTAAAGAAACACTCACGGAATTGCTTAACATTCCAGATACACATGAAATTTTATTCTTGCAGGGCGGAGCAAGCCTGCAATTCTCTATGATTCCAATGAACTTTTTATCTCCGGATCAAGTCGGTGCATATGTACTAACCGGATCATGGTCGGAAAAAGCATTAAAAGAAGCAAAGAAACTTGGAAAAACAGCAGTTGTTGCTTCTACTAAAGAAGAGAACTACCGCTCTATTCCAGCTTTAGATGATATAAAGCTTCCAAAAGAAGAAATTGGGTACTTGCATATCACGTCCAACAATACCATTTTTGGTACACAATGGGCTGACTATCCTTCTATCGAAGGAGTAGACTTAATTGCCGACATGTCAAGTGACATTCTTTGCCGTCAAATTGATGTATCTAAGTTCTCACTCATTTATGCTGGTGCTCAGAAAAACCTCGGACCATCTGGTGTCACGGTTGTCATTTTGAAGAAAGAATTGCTTAAACGTATTCCTGAAGGTTTACCAACAATGCTGAATTATGAGACACACGTAAAGAGCAACTCTCTTTACAACACACCTCCAACGTTCGGCATTTACATGCTTTCACTTGTTTTAGATTGGATTAAAGAACAAGGTGGCGTTAAAGCAATTGAAGCCCAAAATCATAAAAAAGCTAAGTTACTCTACACAAGCATGGAACGTTCAAATGGTTTCTATACCCCTCACGCTACAGAGGAAAGCCGATCAATTATGAACGTAACGTTTACTTTACCAACCGATGAGTTAACGGCTGCGTTTTTACAGCAAGCAAAAGAAAAAGGCTTCGTAGGATTAGCTGGACACCGTTCAATCGGCGGATGCCGCGCTTCTATTTACAATGCTGTACCGCTTGAAGCGTGTGAAGCTCTTGCCGCCTTTATGGATGAATTTGCACAGGCAAACGCATAATTGGCAGAATTAACTGATCCTTTTTTCACATAAATATGTTACAATCAGTATGTAAATATATGCAATGGGCATAGACGCACTATTGGTATATTTCGAGCTTAGCTTAGAAGAGGAGAGATGAGAAATGAATACAAAGGTTTTAGTTTCTTTAGCGTTATTAGTCGGAATTGGAGCGGTTCTCCACACGGTGGTACCTCCTATTTTATTTGGAATGAAGCCAGATATGATGTTAACAATGATGTTTTTAGCAATCCTGTTGTTTCCTAGCATAAAAAATGTTGCATTGGTTAGCTTAACCACAGCGGTTATTTCTGCTTTAACAACAAGCTTTCCTGGCGGACAAATTGCAAACTTGATTGATAAACCAATTACAGCATTTGTTTTCTTTGCATTATTTATGCTTGTGAAAAAAGCAACAGGCATTAAAACACCAGTTGCCGCTGCTTTAACAGCTGTTGGCACGCTCGTATCAGGAACCGTATTTTTGTCTGCTGCCGCACTAATCGTCGGCTTACCGGGCGGAAACAGCGTCATGGCGCTTGTTGCTGCGGTTGTATTACCTGCAACAGTAGTGAATACAATCGTTATGGTCGTTATTTACCCAATTGTTCAATCCGTTCTAAAACGCACAAGCATCAAAGCAAAATTATCGTAACGTCAAGAGCCTGATTTAATTGAGAATCAGGCTCTTTTTTTACACCAAAAGCTAAGGCCCACCAAAGCGTGGCGGACCTTTAGATAAAACGGTTCATTTATAGTATGTTGCTGATCTTTTAGAAACAATCTACAGTTCGACTCTTAACTTTTTGTTTAAAAAGAAATGGTACAGAATGCTTTTCACTTAAATTTCATTTGCAGCTCATACAATAGGTATGAAGACTTACTATGTAATAAAGGTTTAAGTTCTCCATCCTAGGTTACATAATAAAGTATAAGCGCCAATAAAAAACTCGCAAAAGCCACTGTCGCACATGTAAGAGACTTTTGTTTCAGCACATGTTTAGGTGGATATGATGCCGTTCTAGTCGTAAGGCTAAACCATTTAAAGGCAGCCAGAAAAAAACTCAGGCTAATTATCAAAAGAATGAATAAAGCTACCCCATGTTGATAACCTCCTTCTTTTGTATAAATCTATGCTATTTTTTTATGATTATGTCAGAAGGAAGTGTTAGCAATTACTTTACTACATAGGAGGAAATAAATAATGAGCAGAATGAAAAAACTAGCAGCTGGAGCAGCAATCGGAAGCACCGTAGCCGCTATTACAACGCTTCTTGTTACTCCATATTCAGGACGAGAACTTAAACAGCGTGTCAGCTCTCGAAAAGACCGAGTTAACGCTTCACAACAAGAGCTCTCAACAAAAATAAAAGCTGTTTCTCAACAAGTACAAATGACCGCCAGAGAAGGAAATACTATAGTGAAAAATATCGCAAGTGACCTTTCTACTACCCTTGGTCAGTTTAAAGAAGAAATTGTCCCTCATAAGGAATCCCTTCAGCATCATTTGAAAGAAATCCAAAATTCTTTGTCAAACCTTGAGGAACATGTACAGACAACTAAAAATCCCAATGAAAAAATTGACAAAAAAGAAGGTTGAAACGCCTTCTTTTTTAATTTTTTAAAATTTTGTAAATTTACATCTTTATAATTTTTTATTTTATTGGCATAATAGAAGATAAATAAAAAAAGAGACTAAGTAGGTGGGAGAAGATGAAAAAGACTAGTGATCAAGATTACAGTTTGAAAGAAGCACTTCTATTTAGCCAACGCATTGCCCAATTAAGTAAAGCCCTTTGGAAAACCGTAGAGAAGGATTGGCAGCAATGGATTAAGCCTTATGACCTTAATATTAACGAGCATCATATTTTATGGATTTCATATCATTTAAACGGGGCTTCCATTTCCGAAATTGCCAAGTTTGGAGTTATGCACGTTTCTACTGCATTTAACTTCTCCAAAAAACTAGAAGAACGAGGTTTACTTGAGTTTTCTAAAAAAGAAAGCGACAAGCGAAATACGTACATTCAGCTGACAGATAAAGGCGAGGCCATTTTATTAGATTTAATGGAACATTACGAACCTTCTAATAATTCAGTGTTCAGCGGCGCACTTCCGTTGCGCGACTTGTACGGCAAATTCCCTGAATTTATGGAACTGATGACCGTCATCCGCAAAATTTACGGTGAAGATTTTATGGATATCTTCGAGCGATCTTTCCATCATATCGAAGAAGAATTCACTGAAGAAGATGGCAAGCTCGTCAAGAAAGACAAAGAGAACCACCAGGAGACTATTTCAAACTCTTAATGGTTAGTCCCTTATCCATTGAATAATTTCAAAAAATTCATTCATCACATCTTGATAAGAAGGTTGATAACGAAGCGATTCGACCGTCTCTCTGGGAGTTAATTTATAATTCAGCATGCCAACAAATTGTGTAAGAAGCGGAACAAAGTCTGTTAGACCTTCCGCTTTTTGCTCAATATATTCGTTTTTTGTATCTTCACACAGAATTAAAATTTCCTCTACTTCCTTCTTTGTAAGCTGATTTCTTACCACTAAATCAATAAATGGTTTAGCTTCTTGTTCAGATGTCCCAGATAACAGTTTTATGTAATATTCTAAACGTGATACTCGAGATTCTAAAGTTTCCATCCGCTTCCCCTACTCCTTCAACGTTCATATACCTCTACTCCATATTGTACATGATTCATTCATGTTCTTCCAAATAATTCTTTCTGCGTCATTCACATTTCCTGTTTAAGTAGCACCGTATAAAGATTTTCATATACTGATTATGTACTCACTGCATATATTAATATAAATCCCTCTGTCCTTTTTAACAATCCTTTTGCACAATGGGTAATTGTTACTCATTTCTTATCCATTCACTTTGCTATTTCGTTTAAAACCTATTTCTCAACTTCTTAACTACCCTTTATAAAATAAAAACCGCATTTCTGTGTAAATACCTTTTGAAATTCTTTGCTCAACTGTATATATAACTATCTATTTTACCGCTTTTTTGGTAATGTTAATATAGATATTTGTAAATTCATACAAAGCTGTACTATATAAATGACTATAAGACTTTTTGTCTTCGTCACACTGATTTTGTTAGGGGGATTTTTATGTACATATTCTTTATTGTATTTGCACTATTCATTTTATTCTACATCAATGCACTAACAAATACATTGTGTATTCAAAAAGAAATTCCAGCTGAAAAACAGCCTAAAGTTTTTCGTACGATTAATGTATTAATTACCATTTTATTAGTTTCATCTTATATTGAAGTATCATTTACATAAAAAACGGTGAGATGTCTCACCGCTTTTTTATAGGCTTAGCAAAAACAGCTAGCTCCGATGATAACTAATAAGATGAATAATACGACTAATAGCGCAAATCCACTGCCGTATCCGCATCCGTAAGAACCCATATCTATCGCCCCTTTCCTTTTATATTCATCTGTTTCCTAGTGGTAACATGCACAACCAACAATGACTAATAAGATAAACAGTACAACTAATAGTGCAAAACCGCCTCCATATCCGCCTCCGCTCATTTGAGCACCCCCTTTGTTTACTAATACTGCATCTTATGCATCAGCTCAAAAAACGTCTAGGCTTTTAGCCCAAACTCCATAATTTATTTCTCTTGCTTCTCGTTTGGAAATTACTCTGTGAGTTTATCTGCCGTTTTGAAAACGCTTTATAAAAAAGCCATCATAAGCGTATAATCACTTCATGCTTAGTGGAAAATAAATGTAAATTTACGTGGTTTTAACTTCATTTGCTAACATCAGGAAATGTGATATAGTAAATCTTGAGTCAAGCTACATAAGTAAAAATGATGAGTAGGAGTGTTTACGTATGAAAAAAAGCTTAGTTGCACTAACAACGGCAGCCAGCCTCGTTGCTTTATCAGCATGCAGTGGGGGAAATGATGCTTCAAATGCAAACGATTCTTCAAAAGTAATTGTAGAAACAAAAGCAGGCAATATCACTCAAGGTGATTTGTATAAGCAAATGAAAGATACAATCGGACAAGACCAATTTAATACACTCGTACGAAGCGTTACCGAAGAAAAAGTATTGAGTAAAAAATATAAAGTAACGGATAAAGAGCTTGATCAGCAGCTGAACATTCTAAGAGAACAATACGGTGATCAGGTGGATTCAGTTATTAAGCAAAAAGGCGAAAAAGAAGTCAAAGATATGCTAAAAGTCGATATTCTCCGTGAAAAAGCTGCTACAGCAGGCATTAAGGTATCGGACAAAGAGCTGAAAAAAGCTTATGATGAATATAAAACTCAAAAACCTCAAATTCGCGCAAGCCATATTTTAGTAAAAGACGAAAAGACAGCAAACGAAGTAGAAGCGAAAATCAAAAAAGGCGAGGACTTTGCTAGTCTAGCAAAAGAATATTCAACGGATCAGCAGTCTGCAGCTAACGGCGGCGATTTAGGCTACTTCGGTGAAGGCCAAATGGTTAAAGAATTTGAAGAAGCGGCTTACAAGCTGAAAAAAGGTGAAGTAAGTAAACCAATCAAAACAGAGTACGGCTACCATATCATTAAACTAGTCGATAAAAAGAAAGTAGAATCGTTTGAGAAAAAGAAACCTGAACTTGAGCAGCAAATCAAACGTTCAAAAGTAGATCAAGCAGAAGCCAATAAGAAGATTCAAAAAGAGCTTGATAAAGCAAAAGTGAAACCAAAAGATAAGGATGTAAAACCAATTTTCGAAGAAGGTGCGACAGATAGTCAATCTGGCGTAGAAACTCCTCAGCAGTAATGCTAAGAGCCTGTCACTCATGTGACAGGCTCTTTTATATAATCAGATGGAATCGCTGTTGCGTCTTTCTTTTTCCACTTGCATTCTTTCGATGAAGACTTGTCCCTCTTTTTCAATAAACGAATCATCCACTTGCTTATCATGTTGTGCAGCACGAATCGCCATAAATCCACTAAAGAAAATGCCTGCTACAACTAAATAAATCCAAATTGGTAGTGTCACCATATATTGATCCCCCATCACAGTTATTTACAACCACTATATGCGAAGGAAGAAAGACTTATACCTTTTTAATCAATCGTTGGTTTATAAAATGAGCGATTATCAAGTGCAAAAATACGCTCTGTAAACTCACCGGGCTTCACTTTTGTTAATGCGCGGTCCAGCATATTCATTTTAGCGTCTACATTGTCAATCAAATGAAGCATCTCAGCCTCTTTAATTAACGGCTTTTTCGGACTTCCCCACTCTTCCTTACCGTGATGCGATAACACAAGGTGCTGAAGAAGCATAACCTCTTCTCCTTCAATCGCTAATTCTTCTGCCGCTTTTCCAATTTCATTCACCATAATCGAAATATGGCCAAGCAGGTTCCCTTCGACTGTATATATCGTCGAAACAGGACCTGAAAGTTCAAATACTTTGCCAAGGTCATGAAGAATAACTCCAGCGTACAGCAAGTCGCGGTTTAAGCTTGGATAAAGGGTTGAAAATGACTCAGCCAGCTTCAGCATAGACACCACATGATAGGCAAGTCCCGATACAAACTCATGGTGATTTTTAGTTGCTGCCGGATATTCTAGAAATTCCGTTTGATATTTTTTAAACAAATGGCGAGTGATGCGCTGGACATTCGAATTTTTCATTTCAAATATACTCTTTGTAATATGTTCGACCATTTCTTCTTGAGATAAAGGCGCCACTTCTAAAAAGTCAGATGTGCGCACTCCGTCTTGGGGCTGTGCAGGCCGAATGTTGCGTATTTTCAGCTGGTTGCGTCCGCGGTAATTCATTACTTCTCCAGCAGCTCGCACAATCTTTTGAGCAGCATAATTTTCCTCGTCATCTGGGGAAGCATCCCACAGCTTGGCTTCAATATCACCTGTTTTATCTTGCAGGATTACCGTTAAAAATGGCTTTCCATTGCTTGCAATTCCTCTCGTTGAGGATTTAATTAAAAAATAAAGATCAACTTGCTCTCCTACTTCGTATTGAGCAATTCCTTTTGTCATGATCTTTTCCTCCTTACCACTTCATTCTATGTATTTGATAACGAAGCTCTTATCGCTTCGTCCGCTTATTTACAGCTCTTTACATTTCATTTTACCATCGCTTGGCACCGAATGCACGGGTAGACGCTTTTTCATACAAGATGAGATTGCGACATAACAAAATCAATGCAATCTAAAGACGAACAAATTGGATAAAGGAGCTGAACTGCTCGAGACACCGCTGTTGATTTCCGTGCAAGACTTCGTTTTCTGCGTGAGGGCGCTGAGCCTCCTCGTCTCCTCCGTTCCTGCGGGGGTCTCACCTATTTTCCGCTTTTCCCTCAGGAGTCTTCGTCTTGCTCTCCAATTCACAGCTAGAAGCAGCCACATATATGAAAACTATGGTCACTATAGCAACAAAAAAATCCGAACGAGTTGGATTCTCCCTCAAGAATCTAGGTTGTTCGTTCGGATCTTCCTTCAACTAAACTACTTTTATCTCAGCCTCTCACTTCTTTATGTTTCTTTTTTCGTTAGCTGCAGCGCCTTTTTAATATCTTTAAAAGAGGTAGATTGCCCATACATAAGGACTCCTCCTTTATACACACGGGCACCAAATATAGCTAAAGCCGTAATCGTCACAACTAAAATCCCTATCGATACACTCACTTCCCACACAGGAACATTTAACATACCTACACGCAAAAACATAATCATCGGAGCAAAAAATGGGATAAAAGATGTGACCGTAATGATTGTGGTTTCAGGATCACCAAGTCCAAACATAGCAATTAAAAAAGCAGCCACAATCACAAGGGTCATAGGCGTAATCATTTGCTGTACATCTTCAATACGGCTCACAAGAGAACCTAAAAAAGCCGCGAGCGTAGCAAAAAGGAAGTACCCCAATATGAAGAAGACAAATGCATACACGAATGTAGTCAGCGGAACATCATTAAATCCGAGATAAGAAAAGATACCGTTATGATTTGTTTCCACACTGGCTTTTAACGATGTGTAGCCCACGCTCAGTATCACTGCAAGCTGTGTTAAGCTGAGCAGTGCAATTCCAATGATTTTAGCAAACATTTGTGTAATAGGTGATACGCTCGATACAAGGATCTCCATAACGCGGGATGATTTTTCAGTAGCTACTTCCATCGCAATCATGCTCCCATACATGATAACGGCAAAATAAATAACAAACAGCAGTACATATACAAGACCTCTTGCTTGATTTAGCTCTTGTTCTGTTTTGGCATTTTCAACTAACGCTTTCTTTTTAAATGAAACAGGGCTGTAAAGCTGATCAATTTGCTTTTCTTCTAAACCGATTTTTACTGTAGCCATAGCCACTTTTGTTTGCTGTACCGCCTGTTCTAAGGTAGAAGAAAGATTTGATTCGGCCAAAGAATTAGCTTTGTACACAGCTTGAGGCAGCTGCTTATCGTTTAAAGATAAGAGTAAATAGCTATCGAGCTCCCCGTTTTTTACCGCTTGTTTTGCCTTAGACTCAGACGTAAATTCTTTTAAATGAATGTCTTTATCCATGACATTTACATTTTGTTTGAACAATGTATATACGCTTTCCACTTCATAGATGACACCCACATTTGTTCCATTATCGTCTGAATTAAAAACGTCGATAATTTTCTCCATATTTGTAAGAGCAACTAGAATAAGAGCAGTAATAATCGTCGTAATAATAAAAGACTTCGTTTTTAATTTATTAAGATATGTATGAAAGACAATGACCCAAAATTTATTCATAGGAAGCACCTACCTTTTCAATGAAAATATCATTTAATGAAGGCTCTTCCACTGCAAATTTAGATACAAATGAAAAGTGTTTAAGTTCTTGAAAAATGAGTTGTGATACGGATTCATGTTGAATTTGAACAATCATGCCTTCAACCGTTTTTTTCACCTTTACAACGCCTTCAAGCTCTGTAATTCTCTCAAATGGACCTTTTCCGTGTACAATAACGTTTTTCTTTCCAAATGAACGTTTGATCTCCGGGAGCCTTCCATACACTACAGGCGTTCCATGATGCATAATACATAAATATTCACAAAGTTCTTCCACATGTTCCATTCGATGACTTGAAAAAACAATCGTCGTTCCGCGCTTTTTCAAATCAAGCACCGCTTCTTTTAATACCTCTACGTTTACAGGATCCAAGCCGCTAAAAGGTTCGTCTAAAATAAGCAGCTCGGGCCGATGAATAACGGAGGCAATAAATTGAATTTTTTGCTGATTTCCTTTGGATAGCTCTTCTACTTTTTTGGAAGCATATTGAGGAATATTAAATCGAGATAACCAGTGCTCCATTTCTTGCAGCACGTTCGCTTTTTTCATTCCGCGCAGCCGTCCAAGGTACACAAGCTGATCTTTGACTTTTAATTTTGGATACAGTCCCCTTTCTTCTGGAAGGTAGCCAACTAGATGACTTCTACTGTAAGTTAAAGATTTATCATTCCACTGGATGTGACCTGAGGTTGGTTCAATGAGCCCTAAAATCATTCGAAACGTCGTCGTTTTGCCAGCACCGTTTGCACCTAAAAAACCAAACACTTCGCCTTTTGGAATTTGCAGGGATAGCTCGTTTACAGCTGTAAATTCACCGTACCTTTTTGAAACTTCACGGATAGAAAGAGACATTTAATTCCTCCTTTGTAAATAAACCTATGTTTATTGTATGGAAAAAAATGATATCTGTAAACCTTAGCAGGATTTAAGGGAATAGGACGAGAAATATGTTGAATACGCTTACAATTATACTATAAGAGGAGAGTAGATTTTATGAGTACTTACACATTAACCGCTTTTGAAAAGACTGGAGAAAAATTAATAGATGAAAGTTTCGAAGCAGCTTCTGATACAGAAGCAAAGACTGTCGGCACCAAGAAGTTAGAAGAGCTTTCCTATTTAGAAAAAACGCATCGATGCGTTAGCTCTAGCGGAAAACTTGTATTGTTTCATCGTTAATACAAAACGCCGGAAAGTTTTAGCTTTCCGGCGTTTTATATTACTTTACAGCTTCTTTTAGTTCTTTACCAGCTTTAAATGCCGGTACTTTTGATGCTGGAATTTGCATTTCTTCACCCGTTTGAGGGTTACGGCCTGTACGAGCAGCACGCTCGCGTACTTCAAATGTACCGAAGCCGATTAACTGAATTTTTTCACCTTCACCTAGCGTTGATGAAATTGTTTCTAGTAATGCATCAACTGCTTTAGATGCATCTGCTTTTGTTAACTCTGATTTTGTTGCCACTGCGTTTACTAAATCTGTTTTGTTCATTTCCAATCACCTCATTAGTTTCTACATTATCTTGTGTTACCACTGTTTTGCAACTTTTAAACATGCTCTATCAATATGATAGACAAAAATATTGGCTTTTAAACTAGTTCACTTAATTTTCGGAAATATCTTTTTCACTTTGATTAAAAACAGGCGCTCGCTTTTCCAGAAACGCACGTACACCTTCCTTATGATCCGAACTTCGGCTCATAGCAAACTGACTTCTTTTCTCAAGCGCAAGCACTTGCTTTAATTGTGAAAGAGATGTCTCCACATAAATTCGCTTTGTTTCCTTCAAAGCACGTGAAGGTTTTTTTAGCCAATATGAGAGATAATCTTCTACATGCTTCGCCAAATCTCCTTCTTTTATTTCATCAATTATGCCAAATTGATGAGCTTCCTCTGCTTTTAATGTCTTTCCTGCCCAAATTAGCTGTTTTGCACGATGAGCACCGATGCGCTTTTCTAGTAAAAAGTGACCGCCTCCGTCTGGAATCAGAGCAATACCGATAAAGTTCATCGCAATTTTTGTGTGTCTTTCTGCAATAATATAATCAGAAGCAAGCGCAATGCTGAGCCCTAGCCCTGCTGCCGCACCGTGCAGTACACTTATCGTCATTTGAGGAAGGCTGTATAAAGTCAGAACGGCTTCATTAATCAAATCCATCACCTGCTCAAAACGTTCTGATTGTGAAGGTGACATCATCATATTAATATCTCCGCCTGCTGAAAATACTTTTCCGTTTCCTTTTACTACTAAAAAGTCCGCTTCGCTTTCTTCGACAACTTTTAAACATTGAATAAACTGCTCTAGCACTTCTTCGTTTAATGCATTTAACGCATCCGGCCTGTTAAACGAAATTGTGGCGATACGCTCTTGCAAAACTAGTTCTACTACTTTTAATTCGACGGTCATCTTACTCACCCTTTCTGATAATGATTGAGGACTTGTTCACGAAGCGTACGTTTTAAAAATTTTCCTACCGTTGTCTTTGGAATTGCATTCATAAATAAAATGTCATCTGGAAGCCACCATTTTGCAAACTGCGGCGCTAAAAATCCGAGCAGCTCTTCTGATGAAACGATGCCTTTGTATGCATCTTTTAACACGACACAAGCCACTGGACGCTCTTGCCACACCTTATGAGGGACTGCTATGACACAGGCTTCAAAAACAGCTTCATGGGCAATAAGCGCGTTTTCTAGATCAACCGATGAAATCCATTCTCCTCCGCTTTTAATTAAATCTTTTGTTCGGTCTACGATTTTGATGGTTCCCTCTTCGTCAACCGTTACAATATCTCCGGTATACAGCCAGCCGTCTTTAAACGTATCTTCTGTTCTTTTATCCTTGTAATATTCAGAAGCTACCCATGGGCCCTTTAGTAATAGCTCACCCATTTCCACTCCATCCCAAGCAACTTCTCCATTTTGACCTATTACTTTCATTTCAACCCCAGGAACTAAGAAACCTTGCTTTGCTTTTACGTTGAGCTGATACTCAAAGTCTTCACTGTACTGATAGCTTTTTAAGCGGGAGACGGTCACCACAGGGCTTGTTTCCGTCATTCCGTATGCATGCATAAATTCAATTTGATATTTTTCCTGAAATTCTCGAATGACGCTTTTTGGAGCCGCTGATCCACCGCATAAAATAGCTCGCAAACTATCAACTGCGTAAGGTTTTTCTTCTAACTCTTGTAAAAAATTTAACCAAACGGTAGGCACAGCTGCAGCAAGAGTTACTTTCTCTTGTTCAATCAGAGAAGCAATCGTCTCTGAAGTACAAAAAGCACCCGGCAGCACGAGCTTTGTTCCAAACCAAACGGCAGCAAAAGGAATTCCCCATGCGTTTACGTGAAACATTGGAACAATAGGCATAGCGGTATCAGCTTCTGATAATCCAGCACTATCAGCAAGCCCTAGCGCCATACAGTGCAGATAAATAGCGCGATGAGAATATACAACGCCCTTTGGCTCTCCTGTAGTAGCAGAGGTATAACAAAGACCTGCTGGTTCTTCTTCGTTTAAATCTTGAACAAAAGAATGCGATGCATCTCCTTGCTTAATCCAATTTTCGTAATGATAAACTGGGAAGTCTGTTTCTGGCAGCTCATCTTCATCTGACATAATGATATAGGCTTCAACATGTGGAAGCTTTTGATGAATGCTTTCAAATAAAGGTAAAAAACATTCATCAAATAAAATGACTTTATCGCGTGCATGGTTAATGATGTATACAATTTGCTCAGGATCTAACCGGATATTGATGGTGTGAAGAACAGCGCCTATTCCGGGCACGGCAAAATAAGCTTCTAGATGTCTATGATGATTCCATGCAAACGTCCCGACTCTTTCTCCTCGCTTCACTCCAATTTGTTCTAGCATACTAGAGAGCTGCCGAGTCCGTTTTATTAACTGATTATAAGTTAAACGCTGAATTCCTTTTGAAGATTTAGAAATCACTTCTTTTTTACTAAACAGCTTTTCAGCTCTTTCCATCATAGATGGTACGGTTAACTGTACATTCATCATTAAGCGGCACCTCGAATCGTCATAATAAGAAAACGCTTACAACTTTTTTATATATTCAACAGATTCCGACATTTCCCTGCCGGAAATAAAAAAAGATCACTAAAAAGTGACCTTTTTATTTCATAAATAATTCATCTAAAATCTTGAGTTTCTCTTGTGTGTAGTGCTCGAATCCATCGTTATACGATTTTGGGTCTTTTGGATTCGCAAACCTTGTAATAATGCCTGTTTCTGGATGCACGAACTTACTAGATGCCCCGCATCCAAGACCAATAATCGTCTGCTTTTCTTCCATGATCATAATATTGTACAGGCTCTCTTGACCAGGGAATGAATATCCAACGTTCTCTAAATTACCTAAAATATTTTTTTGGCGATATAAATAATAAGGTTCATACCCTTGTTCTTGAGTCCACTCAGTTGCTAAATCCATCATTTTACCAATTTCATAGCGATCTGCCACTTTGTATTTCCGTTTATTTTGAGTCATTTCAGACGCGCGTTTAAACGATAGCGTATGAACAGTTAAAGATTCAGGAAGCAATTTTTTAGATTCGTCTAGCGTATGCTGAAATTCTTCTACACCTTCATTTGGAAGCCCAATAATTAAGTCCATGTTAATGTTATTCATCCCCATTTTTCGAGAAAGATGAAATTTATCAATAGTTTCTTCAACTGTATGATGACGTCCAATAGCTTTTAAGGTTTCTTGAATATAAGACTGCGGATTTACACTAATCCGGTCAATATTCCATTTGTTCAAAACAGCTAGCTTTTCTTCCGTAATCGTATCGGGTCTTCCTGCTTCTACCGTAATTTCACGGATATTTTGTACATCCGGGAACGATTCATACATCTCTTCATACAGCATGTCCATTTCTTCAGCGGTAATGCTCGTTGGTGTGCCTCCACCATAATAGACGGTTGTAATCTTGACGTTATTGTCTTTTAGCCATTTTCCTACTTCACGCATTTCATAATGCAAGCCGCCTAAAAATGACGTAACGGATCCTTGACGTCCGTTAATCGCATAGGCTGGGAATGTACAGTATGCACACTTCGTCGGACAAAACGGAATGCCTATATAAATGCTGACTTCATTCTTTAACTCATGTAAATCGGGAATAGCTGCTAGTTGACGATCTACAATATGCTGCATTAAATTAATTTTGTCATCGGTAATTAAATATTCTTCCTTTAGCTCACGATGCGCTTGTTCTTTACTTTTGCCTGACTGCAGTTTCATATGAAGCAGCTTCGTCGGACGTATACCGGTCAAAATACCCCATTTTTGAACAATGCTTGTATACTCCTGTAGTACAGATAAGTAGACGCGAAGCACCACATTTTTTATTTGCTTAAATTCTTCTTTTTCTGTTTCATACGGCATAAACGATTTAGAAAGCTCTTCTGTAAACACCTTGTCCGTTTCAGCGTCATGCAGCACTGCTTTCGCATAAATTTCTTCATGAACTTTTAGCTCTACTTCGACCTTCAGCTGAGCTTCGTTATCATCCTCAAAGGAGACATTGCTTTCTTCAAAAAACAAATCTGAAATTCGGTGAAGCGGACGTAAAAAACGCTCATCTTCTATACCTTTTATATAAATGTTCAATATAATCACCTTTCAAATCAATTCTATCTAAGTAACCAGTTTACAAAACCTACGTATGTCCGGTCAAGGTGCTCAGCTCAAGGGAATGCGCGGACAGGAAACAAACGGAAAAAGAGATTGAGGCATAACTACATTCATTCAATCTAAAGATGAACAAATGGGATAAATGAGCTCATATGAATCACTCCTTACACCTCTGTTGATTTCCGCGCAAGGCTTTGCTTTCCGCAGGCGGCCAATGAGCCTTCTCGTCGCTTGCGCTTTTCCCGCAGAAGTCTTCGCCTTGCCCTCCAATCAACAGCTAGAAGCACCTACATATATAAAACCTACGTTCGCTCTTCCAATAAAAAAATCCGAACGAATTGGATTCTCTATCAAGAATCTCGATTCACGTTCGGATCTTTCTTCGGCTAAACTGCTTTTGTTCTAGCCTCTTTTTCCTTTATTTATTTTAAACGAAAGCTGTCAATTTGATGAAGATAACCAAGGCGCTGCTGCTTTCTAAATAGTTCTTTCACCATATAGGCTACACCATTTTCATTATTAGAACGAGTAACCCAATCCGCAAGCATTTTTAATTCTGTTGGTGAATTGCCCATGGCCACACCCATTCCCGCATGTTCAATCGTTTCTAAATCATCATAGCAATTTCCAATTGCTACTACGTCTTCCATTGGTATCCCTAAGCGATTTGCTACATAACGAACGCCGGCAGCTTTTGTGGCTCCTTTTGGCGTAATATAACATCTATTTTCATTTGGATACGAAAACCATTCAATATCCGGGACCGCACTAGCAATTGTTTGCTCGGCGTATTCTTTTTCTCTACGATCTGCAAAATACACTTCTATTTTTGGCGTAGAAACAGGTTCATCACGAAGCGTATCTCCTAATGAATCTACGAACTGCACGGGATAAAAGAGCGGTTCTCCCGTTTTTAACACGCTTTTAGCTACAATATTATTCGGAAGCTTTACACGATTTCCAATTGAAAACCTTTCATGTAAAATGCGGACATGACAATTAAAATTTTCAAAAAGCTGAATGAGATTAAATGTTTTTTCCTCGCTAATTCTCTTATCTAGTATCGGTTTGTCTATCGATGTTCCGATAAAGGCACCGCTATGAGTAATGAGCATTGCTGGATGAACTTTAAGTGACCGAGCAATTTTTTTAGCAGACGGAAAATGCCTGTTTGTTACTAACGTAACGTAAACCCCTTTATTTTTAACGAATTGAATTGCGTCTTTCGTTTCTTTTGTAACGCGCCCTTGGCTATTTAAAATGGTTCCATCAATATTCAACGCTAGCAATCGATAAGCCATATGAGAACCCCTTCTTTCATAGATGTCTAATCCGTTAGGATACGGTTATAAATGACCTTTTCATGATAGTCGGCATGTGTAGCCTTGTTACTAAGCTTATGAGCAGAACTGCACAATTAGAAGGAATTTCCGCATAAAAAAAGAGGAAAAGATTTCTCTTTTCCTCTTTCCTCTATCTCTTATTCAGCCGCACCGTAAAGTTCTTCAAGTGGCTTCATGATAATTTTGTTTAATTCACCAATTACCATGCTCATACGTTGCTCAGCTTCCATTAGCTTCGCGATATTTTGATCTTGTTGAACGATTGCAACTGTTTGTTGAGCTTGCTGAACTTCTTCTTCAGTGATTTCTTGGCCCATCATTTGCTTTTGTTGCAGCTCCATTTGCATTGTACGGAAACGCTCAAATAATTGTTTTGAACCTTGATCAGCATTTACTGCTGCATATAAGTTTTTTAAGTTTGTGTAATCGTCGCTTTGACGAATTGCTTTTTCTAAATCATTTGCTACATCATGTAAGTTTACAGACACGTTAAGTTCCTCCTAATTAAGTTCTATAATTTCTTGACTTCCCTAACTATAACAAATTATTATATAAAATTCAGCTTAAGACCTTTATTTTCTCCGAAAACGATAAATTCTCTTCACAGATTGGGCTAATTCCTCATAGTATATATCAGCATTCGCCTACTAAAGGAAAGAAAAAGAGGATTCGTTTATGAATACTTTTACCATTTCTCTAAAACCACTAGAGAACCATATGAGCAGCGACATTTACATTAGTTCTGCTCTGTTCTCACGTGTGAAGTGCAAGCACGAGTTTACGTTAACAGTAGGTTCCATCACGAAAGAAGTCGAAGCCACCGTGTTTCAGCATCAAGAATGCTGTTTCATGATGTCAGAAGCTCTATTTACAGACTTTCGCTTTCCGTATGAAACACATCAGCTGAGAGGCATTTATGAAGAGAACTCGTTTAGGTTAGGACCCGTAGTTAGCATCGTAACAGAAGTTCGAGAAGATGAAGAACTTTTTGGCTCCATTTCTGTATTTTGTAAGGAATTTGTTCAAGCTTGCAAGGAGTTAGGGTGTTTTTGCTATGTGAGCAAATTAAGCGACGTGAAGTCATTATCCCCTAAAGGATATGTTTATCGCGCTGATCGATGGGTTTATTCAGACGTTCCCTTTCCGGGAATCGTACACAACCGGATTCATGCCAGGAAAACGGAGCAAACCGCTGATTTTCAAACCTTTAAAACATTTTTAAAAGAACATGACGTTCCTTTCTTTAACGCACGCTACTTAAATAAATGGACGGTTTTTCAACAGCTTAAAGATGTCGTACACTTGCTTCCATATTTGCCAAAAACGTATCAGCTTCGTTCACGGCAAGATCTTCTTGACGCTTTGGAACTTCATGACGATGTTTTTTTGAAGCCTGTTCATGGTAGCCAAGGAAAAAACATTTTTAAAATTTCAAAAAAAGAGAAGTATATTTTAGACTATACAACATTTACGCAGCCGTATGAAAAAGAATATGAATCTCTTTATGACTTATTTGAAACGCTTTATAGTCAATTAAAAAGGCAAGGATTCCTCATCCAAGAAGGAATTTCACTGCAGACATACAAACAGTGCCCTTTTGATTTCCGCATTCTCTGTCATAAAAAAGACGACTTGACGTGGAAAATCACGTCCATTGTCACACGTGTATCAAAACCCGGCAATTTTGTCTCAAATCTTGCCCGTGGAGGAGATATTCATCCTCCTCAGCAAGTGTTAACTCAGCTCTATGATTCAAAAACTACGCGCCATATCCTTTCACTTTTAAAAGAGATTGCGATTGAAATTTGCACGCAGCTTTCTCATCCGTCTGAACTTTATGCCGAATTCGGTATTGATTTAGCGATTGATCAAGAAGGAAAGCCTTGGATTATTGAAGTAAATGTCAAACCTTCCAAACAATCCGATTCAAGCGCTTTCTCTGTCCGTCCATCAACAAAAGCACTGCTTGATTATTGTCTGCATGCAACGAATTTTCAATTTCCCAAGGAGGATTTATGATGATTTCATTAGGCTTTTTAACGATTCACCCACAGCAAGAAGTGGAGTACGTGACCGAAATTGCTAAACATGCTTCTGAGTTTTCGATTGAAATATACCGTTTTACTCCTTTTAACATTCATCCTAACACCGAAAATATTGAAGGCTTCCGCTACGATTTACAACAAGAGAAATGGATAGAAGATTCCTTCTTACTTCCTTCGTTTATTTACGATCGCTGCTTTTATCGAAAAGACTCGCTGTCTAAAAAGGCTCGCCCTATTGTAAACTGGCTTAAACAGCGGGAAGATGTTACATTTTTAGGCCATGGATTACCCAATAAGCTAGATGTCTATGAAGTAATTAAAAAAGATAGCTATTTATCTTCATATATTCCTCCTACCACTCCAATCGAAAGTGTAGAGCAACTTGTCCAGCTGCTTCGAACAAACGATAGCCTAATGATTAAACCTGCCAACGGCTCACAAGGTAAAGGGATTGTGAAATTAAGACAACGCGGACGTGAAATTGAAGCTTCTTATCAACAAAATGACATTGTAAACACCATTCTATTTTCCTCTTTTCAAGAGTTTAAGAGCTGGTTTACGAAAACCACTCGTGATGTACTGTATATTGCTCAGCCCCATATTTCATTTTTCCCTTATGAACGCACTCCTTTTGATATAAGACTGCTATTACAAAAAGGAAACGATGGTGCTTGGAAAGAAATTGGAAGAGGCATTAGACAAGGTGAACGGGACTCTATTGTAACAAATGTAAGTTCAGGAGCATCTATTGTACCTTTTGAAAACTTGCTGCCTCGCATCCCTCGCGTTCATCGTCAATATGTAATGGATGAAATCAACACCATTTGTAAAACGATTCCGTCCGTGCTGGAAAATCACTTTCCTTCTCTTTTTGAATTAGGTATTGATTTATGTATCTCGAGAGACTTCAGCATCTGGATTTTAGATTTAAATTCGAAACCGGGAAGAAAAATAGTAATGGAAACAGCACCTGAACAAAAAGAAGTCATGTATAAAAATGTCCTGTCTTACTGCGTCTATTTAGCTAACACACTATCGTATCGTAAGGAGTAATGCTATGAAAAAAACTCTTACTCGCCTTGTTGTAGTAGAGCAGCTAGGCTGTGATCTTTCTGTTCCTTCATCTCTTTACAAAGACTCCTTGAAACAAGCAGCTTTTGGAACAATGACAGCTCCATGCCTTATACAATCTTCAGAACGTGAAGAAATTCAGATTTCAGCTGAGCTAATGACAAAACTTCAAATTCCTTTCGCCCATATGATGCATCCTATTATTGTGAATGAGACCATTCACTTAGGACCTTTAATCGGTGTGTTATCCGCTGGTTTTACTGGTTCTCTGCTGCGGCCAATTGGAAAGCGTTCCCTTCACTTAGCTAAACTTCTTTCTACTGCAAGTATAACAGGGGGCCTGCCTTTTATTTTTGGAACTCATCATATCAACTGGGAAACCGGGACCATAAACGGCTATTTTTATGAAGAAAGCGGCTGGACACAGCATGAAATCCCGCTTCCTAACGTTGTATATAATCGTTTGCCAAATCGAAAAACAGAAGGGTTAGCTCCTTTTAAGTTCATTAAAGAAAAGATGATGACTGATTACGGCATTCCATTTTTTAATCCTGATTTTTTCAACAAGTGGGAAATTCATGAGCTTTTAAAACTGAACGAGCAGACAGCCTATTTGTTACCTTATACGGTTGAAAGTCCTTCGTGTGAGCAAATAAAAAAACTTCTGCTTCTTCATCAAACCGTTTATTTAAAACCGAAAAACGGAAGCTTAGGCCGCGGCATTTATACCCTATCTTTTAAGGATTCCATGTACACGCTGACTTACAAAGGAGAAAAAGGTCTTCATGTTCAAGCAAAAGAAACCTTAGAGGATCTATTATCAGAATTTGAATATTTACTTACTAATCCTTCCTACATTGCTCAGCAGGGTATTTCATTAATCAAAAAAGAAAAGCGCTGTGTAGACTTTCGCGTGCATACGAATAAAAACGGGAATAACCAATGGATGCTTACTGCTCTAGCTGCTAAAGTGGCCGGTCCCAACAGCATCACTACGCATCTTGATTACGGCGGAGAAATTGAAGCTACAGCTAAAATATTCACCAACCCTTCTTACAAAAAAGAAATTGAAAATAAGCTAAAAGATGCCGCTATCTCAATTAGTCATGTGCTTGAACAGGAGTTGAACGGATTAATTGGAGAGCTTGGATTCGATTTTGGAGTGGATTATCAAGGAAACGTATGGCTGTTTGAAGCTAACTCTAAGCCCGGTCGCTCTATTTTTTCACACCCTGCCTTACGAAAAGCAGATCAACAAACTAGAAAACTTTCTCTAGAATACGCGATTTACTTATCTGGATACTATCTAAATACACCTGAAGGCATCAGCATATGATTACAATTTACTATCACAAAGAAAAGCAGCAGTGGTTTCATCACAACCCTTCAGCATCTTACACATGGGGAGTTCAAGAAATTGAACTTCCCTTTACTCAAAACATTTCTTCTACTCAAGCTTTTCTTCGTTTAAAAGGAGGAAAAGTCGGTCCTATTGTGGGAGTTTTAACGAACAAGGCTGTTTTGGAAAAACTGAATGTAAAACAGCGTCCTTTATTAGAACTCTTACATCATACCCTGCAAGAAAAAGGAGGGCTTCTTGCTTTATTCGCTGAAGAAACAATGTCTCATCACTTCTTTGAAGGGTATTGCTTTGACGGTGAAAAAAAGCAGTGGATCAAAACAACCTTGCCGCTGCCAAACGTTATATATAATCGTTATCCAGGAAGAAAATCAGAAACCAAGAAGTTGACATCTTTGCATCAAAAAATTAAAGGCAAGCACATTCCACTTTTTAACTCCGCTTTTTTTTCAAAATGGAAAGTATATCAATTATTTTCAAAGGATCCACTGCTATCTTCTCACCTTCCTAAAACCTATCGTTTAACACCAGAAATTGATATTGCTAAGCTTCTGCAAAAACACTCTTCCCTTTACTTTAAGCCTATTAACAGCAGTAAAGGTGCTGGAATTTTCCGATTATCTTTCCATAAGCATACGATTATTTATCAAGATCATAAACGCAAAGAAGAATTTTCTTCTTTACAAGCAATTGACCTTCCCAAGTCTGCTTATCTCATTCAAGAAGCGATTGAGACGCAACCATTCAAAGACAGGCGCTATGACTTACGTATTTTAGCCCATCACAAAGATAGCGGATATGTTATTAGCGGCGTCGGTATTCGACATAGTCCCTATCAATCCATTACAACACATACGTTAAACGGCGGCAGCATTTCACCTTTTCAAGATTTTGAAGATGAAGTAGATACTGCCTTTCTTTCGTCCTTTGTAAATACGTGCGGGCAAGTCCTTCAAAAGTCCTTCCCTCTAGTTGAAGAATTTTCTCTTGATATGGCAAAGTCAGCCCAAGGGCAGTATTATCTGTTTGAAGTGAATGCAAAACCGATGATTTTTGATGAAACAGATATTCAAACGCAAGGTGCTAAACACATATGCAACATATTTTACAAATTAACAAAATTTTTAGATTAAATGATTTTTCATCTCCTTTTCTCATGGTAAGCTTATAATAACTAATTGAGAAAGGAGATTTTCTTTATGGTTTCACATTTTCAGGTTAAACCGCTGTATCAAAATAATCGAATGCCGGGCTGGCACATCTCGTTTTATATGAATCGGGTTTATTATGAGGCTGATTATTTAAAAGATGGACAAATTGTATGGAAAACTGCGCCTTCTAATCAAATAGATGAAACACAATTAATTGATTATATTCATGAGCTTATGCTTTTTCACGTTTATGAATAGTAAGCTTTCACCGAAGGGAACGAGCACAGATGAAACAGCTGCACACACTATTTGGGGATAAAATGATTAAGGCTAAAGTCCCTTCTCAATTTGAACGTTACAAATGGTTTTCATATGATGAAAGCTTCATTGGAATTGAACACACGGCTTTATCTCAAAAAGAGCAGGCGTTACTTTCTGCTTTTTTAACCCCTTATGATGAGAAAGTTTCTTTACTAACGCCAGAGCAATTGTATTGGTCAAACCTGCTATTTGAAGCACCTGAAAAAGTCATTCACTCTCATCATAAGCACCATTCTTTTCGCTTCACCCAGTTTTTAATTAAACGTTTGTTTGAACAAAAAATAGAGTTTGAAAATGCGCTTCACGCCTTGTATTCTACCTCGATTACTGTGTTGTGGATGGATAAACAATCAGGTATCGTTATCGAAACCTTTAATGATCCTAATGACTTAACTGAAAATTTATCAGATTCTATCGAGGTGCTATGTCATGATTTTGAAACTTCGATTCAGTTCTTTGAAGGACAAATTCACTTTTTTCCGTCTTCACCGCGATTAATTTTTGAGCGTGAAAAGAAATGGTTTTATCAAATTAAGCATACAGTCGAACAAAACCACGTCATCCATTTTGCCGACGTTTTACCCCATTTGGTTCTGCAAGAGTCTTCAGAAGCAATCCAAAATCATATGATACATTTACTTGACTTAGTAAAAGATGATGGAGATCTTTTAGAAACGATTAAAGTCTATTTAGAATGTAATTTAAACGTATCTCTTGCTGCTAAGAAATTGTACATGCATCGCAACAGCTTGCAGTATAGAATTGAGAAATTTATTGATCGCACACACCTTGATATCAAACACTTCACAGGAGCTGTGTCTGCTTACTTAGCCATTCTTGCTTTAAAAAATTTGCAAGATGGAGAATAAAATGAAAGGGTTTTCGTAAATAGTGCACGAAAACTCTTTCTTTTTTTGTGCATGTTTGCCATTTACCGTTTCATTAAAAAAAATTACACTAGAGTTAAGAAAACGGTTTCACAGAGTACATACAAGGGGGAAATGGAAATGGCTGAATTACGTTTAGAACATATTTATAAAATGTATGATAAAGATGTGACGGCGGTAAAAGATTTTAACCTTCACATTCAAGATAAAGAATTTATTGTATTTGTTGGGCCTTCAGGCTGCGGAAAATCGACAACGCTTCGTATGGTTGCAGGTTTAGAGGAAATTTCCAAAGGTGATTTTTATATTGACAGCAAGCGTGTAAATGACGTTGCTCCAAAAGATCGCGACATTGCAATGGTATTCCAAAACTACGCATTGTATCCGCATATGAGCGTATATGACAACATGGCTTTCGGCTTAAAACTTCGTAAATTACCAAAAGATGAAATCGAACGCCGCGTAAAAGATGCCGCTCGTATTTTAGGACTTGAGCAATACTTAGAGCGAAAGCCAAAAGCATTATCCGGGGGGCAGCGTCAGCGTGTAGCTCTAGGTCGTGCAATCGTTCGTGATGCTAAGGTCTTCTTAATGGACGAACCTTTATCAAACTTAGACGCGAAATTACGTGTGCAAATGCGTTCTGAAATTGCGAAGCTTCACCAGCGTTTGGGTACAACGACAATTTACGTAACACATGACCAAACCGAAGCAATGACAATGGCTTCTCGTCTGGTTGTTATGAAAGATGGGATTATCCAGCAGGTTGGTACACCAAAAGAAGTATATGAAAAACCTGAAAATGTATTTGTAGGCGGGTTTATTGGTTCTCCTGCTATGAACTTCTTAACCGGAACGTTAAAAGACGGGAAGGTTCAAGTAGGCGATTCTCTTCTTGCAGTTCCGGAAGGTAAAATGAAAATACTTCGCGAGCAAGGATATTTAAACAAACAAATTATTTTAGGCATCCGCCCTGAAGATTTCCATGATGAGCCTGTATTTATTGAATCTTCACCTGGCACAAAAGTTACAATCAAAGTCGATGTATCCGAGTTAATGGGAGCTGAAACCATGCTTTATTCTAAACTTGGCGGACAAGATTTTGTAGCACGCGTAGATTCAAGAACAGATATTAAACCGCTTCAGTCTCTGGACTTAGCATTAGATATGAACAAAGCGCATTTCTTTGATGCAGAATCTGAACAGCGCATCCGTGCTGAACAGGAATAAAAAAAGACCCCTAGGGGTCTTTTTTTATTCCTGTATTTGCTTCAATTCTTCACTGTGACAAGTAGAGCAGTAAAAGAGATGAATACATTGGTGATTTGCTAAATCACTAGGATACCCATTTTCTATTTTTAACTGATCGATTTCCATGTAAGCACTGTAATCATCAAAATAATCGCTGACTTTGCCCATATCCCCCAGCACTCCTCCACATGTTTTGCACGTCATTTGTACATCACTAAACCCATTACATAAGGAACAAATCGACATCCGCACACCTCACTTTACCTGATCAATATGTACCTATAATATGCACGGAATAAAACTCTCTTACTCTTTATCAAACTCCACACAAAAATTTCTATAAATTACCAACAAATTTCTATGTATATGTTTTTTTCCCTTTCGCCATAATACTAGTAACAACCGAGCACAACAGCTCGCAAGCATTGAGTTACGCCGCGGTAGGCAAGCAGATCTAATCGATGCATCTGCTCGGCTGGTTCAACTCCAGCTAACTCAACCATTACAATCTATTTTATCTAACGAGGAGATGAATACACATGGCAAATTATCAAAACGCATCAAACAGAAATTCATCAAACAAGTTAGTAGCGCCTGGTGCTCAAGCTGCTATCGATCAAATGAAGTTCGAAATCGCTAGTGAGTTTGGTGTAAACTTAGGACCAGATGCAACAGCTCGTGCGAACGGATCTGTTGGTGGCGAAATCACAAAACGTTTAGTACAATTAGCTGAGCAAAACCTAGGCGGCAAGTACTAATATTAACTAATTTCATATTATGGCTTTAGCGCTCCAAGATTTCTTGGAGCGCTTTCTAGTTTCTTTTAATCAGCTTCCTCATTCTTATTCGCAAATGATTTTACGGAAACTTTGCGAATACGTCGATTTTCTACTTCCTTAATGGTAAACAATATCTCTTCATATGAGAAAAAGTCTCCTTTAGCAGGAATATGATCAAACTGCTCATATATCCATCCCCCTAAGGTATGGCACGTACTGTCAGGAGAACTAACCGCTATATAGGTTAAAAATTCATCAATAGGGATGTCGGCGTTAAATTCGTACTCCTTTTCCCCTATCTGGTGTACATACTTAACAGCTTCATCATGTTCATCCCAAATCTCTCCTACAATTTCTTCTAATATATCCTCTAAGGTCACAAGACCGGCCGTTCCCCCAAACTCATCAACTACAATTGCCATGTGAACCTTACTTTTTTGGAGCTCTGGCAATAGAACAGATATTTTCATGGATTCTACTACAAAAATAGGTTGTCTCAACAAATCACGAATAGAAATCTCTTTTCTTTGGACTAAACAGGTTAAAAATTCTCTTTCTGATAAAATGCCAATAATATTATCAATATGATCTTCGTATACAGGGACTCTTGAATATCTCTCTTCAAGAAACATTTGACAAACCGAATCAATATCGGCATTTACGTCAACTGCTGTGACATCTATTCTAGGTTTTAAAATTTGCCCCACCACAATGTCATTAAAATTGAGTGAACGATGAACTAGCTCTTTTTCAATATTATTAATCGTTCCTTCTTCTTCGCTTAAATCTACCATCACTTTAATTTCATCTTCTGTAATCGTTGGTGTAGGAGCAGACGCTAACAAGTGAGAAGTTCCTTTTTTCACCTGTAAAAATAAGAAGGAAATCGGGGTTAACAATTTAATAATAATAAATAACAAGGAAGAAATCATCAGCGCAAAAGATTCGGCATGCTCTTTAGCTAACGATTTTGGCAAGACTTCACCAAAAATCAAAATGATGATAGTCATAACGATGATACTAATCACAAGTGCTAGGTTTCCTTTAAACATATCGAGGGCAATTTTGGCTGCCAAAGAGGACGCAGCAATGTTTACGACAATATTTCCTACTAAAATTGTCGATAGCGTCTGCTCAAAGTGTTCAGCAATATGCAGCGCTTTTTTACTTCCCCGATATTTTTTCTCAGCGTAATGTTTTAAACGAATTTTATTTACGCTTGAAAAGGCTGTCTCAGCAGATGAAAAGAAAGCTGATAACATAAGCAAAACGACTAATATCATCATTTGATTCAGAGGCAAGTCTCCCAAAAGACATTCACTCTCCTATTTTTTGATTTTTCTGTCTTTTTATCATATCAAATTTTTTTGTTGTTGAATATTTCATTCATCAACTTTGTATTACTTTATGCTATGCATGCTTTTTATTATGAATAAGTATACAGATTGTATATCCTAAAGAATAGATACTATCTTTTATAGAGGGGTGTAGCCAATGAAAATTTTACTATTAGGCTCTACAGGGCGAGTTGGACAGTCTTTATTAAAAATGATGCTAAAAGATGAAAACGACGTTACTGTACTTGTTAGAGACCGCAATAAGCTACAGGTTAGTCATCCAAACCTACATATCTTACAAGGCGATGTACTTCATCAAGAAAATATCAACTTTGCCCTCAAGCACCAAGATATCGTAGTCAGCGCGTTAAATACAGATGGTGCAGAGACGATTTCAAAAAGTATGCCGCTTATTATAAACAGCATGAAGTATTACGGCGTTCATCGTATTCTTACTATTGGAACTGCAGGCATCTTACAATCACGAACAGAACCAGAAAAGTATCGTTTTCAATCAAATGAATCAAAGCGTAAAACGACGAGAGCAGCAGAAGATCATTTAAAAGGATACTTACACTTGAAGGAAAGTGATCTAAACTGGACGGTTATATGCCCAACATACTTGCCTGAGGGTGAAATAACAGGCACGTATCGAGTGGAAAAAGATATTTTACCAGCTGATGCCGTTAAAATTTCAACGGGAGATACCGCTCACTTTACCTACCATGAGATATGGGCTCAAAAGTTTTCCAAATGCCGCGTTGGAATTGCTTATTGAAAAATCAGGAGAACTTTTCGTTTTCAAAACGAGAAGTTCTACATCCAGAAAATACCGATTATAGCTAATCCACCTAGAACAAAACCTCCTATTTGACCAACGAGAGCCGGTGTCAAAACAGGCTTTCCTTTTTCTTTCTCTAATGTGCTAATATCAAGCTTCATCTGATACATTTCTTCTTTTAAATCTTCAATCTGGCCGTGCAGCGCTTGAATCTGACGTTCTTGGTCACTCATTCACTATCTTCCCTTCCCTTTTTTATTTTTATCATATGCGTAAAAAAGTTAAAGCTTTACTTTTCGGCATCACTTTTTCTAAATGATAAAAACTCCTTTCCCCGGCTTTAGGATAAAAAACTCTTTCCTTCTCATAATAAAAAAGAATAGAGTCCTTAGTCACTGTTGAAAGGAGAACACGATGATAAAACTTGTGTTGATTCGGCACGGACAAAGCGTGTGGAATCTTGAAAATAAATTTACAGGCTGGACGGATGTAGATCTTTCTAAAAATGGATTGCAAGAAGCGCGAGAAGCTGGAAAAGTGCTAAAGAAAAACGAATATACTTTTGATATTGCCTATACTTCTGTTTTAAAACGATCCATTCGCACTCTGTGGATTGTCTTACATCAAATGGACTTCATGTGGATTCCCGTATATAAATCTTGGAGGCTGAATGAACGGCACTACGGGGCTCTTCAAGGTTTGAACAAAGAAGAAACCGCAAAAAAATTTGGAGAAGAGCAAGTGCATTTGTGGAGAAGGTCGATGAACGAACGCCCTCCTGCTTTAAAGACAACAGATATTCGCTATGAAGCTTCCAACCCTAAGTATAAGGAATTAGCTAAGGGACAATTTCCTGTAACGGAAAACTTAGCCGATACAGAAAAGCGGGTTCTAGAATATTGGGACGAAATCATTGCTCCTTCTATTAAAGCTGGCAAAAAGGTTATTATTTCCGCTCACGGTAATACGATTAGGGCTCTGATGCAGTATTTGGATAACATTTCGCCTGATGGCATTGCGAACTTGAATATTCCCACAAGCGTGCCGCTTGTTTATGAGCTTGATGATAATTTAAAGCCCCTTAGACATTATTATTTAGGCATCGATGGAGAGATTCCTACCCATATTCCTTCTTCATAAAAAACGTGCCTAGATTGTAGGCACGTTTTTTTATATGTTTGAACGAAAGTATTTTCCATACGCCCAGTGATTAGTAGGACCGTGTCCGGAACCAATTTCAAGGGTATGCTTAATCGCATAGTGAACAAAATCGGAAGCGATTTGAACTGCTTCAACCACGCTTTTGCCTTTCGCTAGTTCAGCTGTGACGCAAGCAGCAAACGTGCATCCCGTTCCATGTGTATGCTTTGTATTCATCTTTTCATGCGTGATTTCAACGTACGTATGACCATCATACACTATATCAATCATATCTTGATGAGATTGATCATGTCCGCCTTTAATTACCACGTGCTTTACACCTAGCTCATGAATCTGTTTTGCCGCTTCTTTTCGGTCTTCGATCGTGTGAATTTCTTTACCCGTGATGACTTCCGCCTCCGGTATGTTCGGCGTAATAACTTCACAAAGAGGCAATAATTCTTTTAGAGCCTGTACGGCTTCTCTTTGAAGAAGAGACTGACCGCCTTTTGCAATCATAACGGGATCAACTACAACATTTTGCAGTCCGTACTGTTTGATTTTACGAGCCACTGCGTAAATAATATCAGCACTGAACAACATACCTGTCTTCACTGCATTAGGAAATAAGTCAGTGGCAATTGAATCTAACTGCGTTTCAACTGCTTCTGCTTCTAAAGGATAAACTCCTTGAACGCCAACTGTATTTTGTGCGGTCACAGCTGTAATAACAGACATGCCAAAAACGTCACGCTCTTGAAATGTTTTTAAATCTGCTTGAATGCCTGCTCCTCCACCGCTGTCTGATCCAGCAATGGTTAATGCTTTTGGTACTGTCATGCTTGAAACCTCCATCTCTTTCTTACCCAATATACCGATGATAAAGTGACTTTGCTTCTACTATATCGTTTGTTCCATGGACAAAGACGCGCCCATCTTGAAACATAACTAAACGGTAATCATCTACATAAAAAGAAAGCAGATACGGATTTTGTTCAATTTTATATCCTTTTTCTTTTAATCGTTCACCTAAAGACTGCAGCGGCTGCTTGGCTGATTTGCCCGGACGGATTTGTACCGTGTTTCTTCCGCATAGCACAGCTGTTTTCGTTTGATTTTCATATTGTAAAAAGGGATACGTTTGTTCACTGCCGCATGAGCGGCAAGCAGATTTGCGAAACACGTTCACATTGATGCTCGTATACTCATTTTTCCATACGTCAAACGAAACAAGTTCCCTCCTGAGCGCATTCCAGTCTCCGACTAATATTTTTAACACTTCTGTTACTTGATGAGCGACTACCATTTGAACAGCAGGACTAATAATCCCCACTGTATCACATGTTAACCCTCCAAGCGGTACAGATTCAAGCAAACAGGATAAACACGGTGTTTCACTTGGTATGATAGTATAACTAATTCCATAACTTCCTACACATGCTCCGTAAATCCAAGGAATATCATATTTTTGTGATAAATCATTCATTACAAGCCGTGTGTCAAAATTATCGGTTGCATCAATCATAACATCTACCCCCTCAACAAGCTGTTCTAAAACTTGAGGGGTACCGTCTGCTACGTGCGCTTCTACTTTTACATCGTGATTAATATCGTGAAGCCGTTTTTTAGCGGCAATTGCTTTTGGAATTCTTTTATCAGCATCTTTTTCACTATACAATTGCTGCCGCTGAAGGTTGCTCCACTCTACATAGTCCCGGTCAATGAGCGTTATTTTCTTTACCCCCGCTCGCGCAAGAGCCTCGGCGTTCCCTGTTCCAAGAGCACCTGCTCCTACAATCAGAACATGCTTTTCTTGAATTAGCTGCTGTCCGCCTTTTCCAATAGGTTGAAACAGTTCTTGGCGGGAATAACGATTAATCAACCGATACTCATCCCTTCTGTTGGACTGCTTGCCGTTGCATATTGTTTCTTTTCAATACGTCCTGCTTCAAATGCTGCTCGTCCTGCTTCAATCGCTAGCTTCATAGCACGAGCCATTTTCACAGGATCTTTTGCTCCTGAAACAGCTGTATTTAATAACACACCATCTGCTCCTAGCTCCATAGCTTGAGCTGCGTCTGAAGCCGTTCCAATACCTGCATCTACAATTACTGGAACAGTTGATTGTTCAATGATAAAACGCATGTTCAACGGATTAATAATACCTTGACCTGAACCGATAGGCGAAGCTCCTGGCATAATGGCATGTACGCCTAACTCCTCTAAACGACGCGCAAGTAAAACATCATCTGATGTGTAAGGTAAAACGGTAAAGCCCTCTTTTAACAGTTCTTCACTGGCTTTTAATGTTTCAACTGGATCAGGAAGCAGCGTTTTATCACATCCAATTACTTCTACTTTCACCATGTCACAAAGTCCAGAAGCCTTTGCTAATTTAGCAATACGTACGGCCTCTTCTGCATTTTTTGCTCCAGCAGTGTTAGGCAAAAGAGTGAAACGCTTCACATCAAGCGCTTCTAATAAATTAGGCTGATTTTGATCAAAAATATCCATTCGTCTAACAGCAAATGTTAAAATTTCGGTCTCCGACTCTTCTACCGCTTGACGCTGAGTCGTAAAGTCTGGAAATTTCCCTGTTCCTAATAATAAACGTGAATTAAATGTATATTGTCCAATTTTTAACATACTCTTCATCCTCCTCCTACAAATGAAACGACTTCTAATGCATCTCCATCTTTCAAACTTGCATCACTATGTTCTTCTTTTTGTAAAATATTCTTGTTTAGCTCAACAATTACCACTCGTTCATGCAGGTTCTGAGCCTGCAACAAGTGCTGAACCGTTTCAATTTCATCTCCAACAGTAACGGTCTTACCATTAATGATTAGATTCAATGAACTCCCTCCATTACTCTAGTTAGCTGAAATGATGTAAAAAATGAATGATTCGGCTTTTTCCCTAACAAAGCATCAGCCATAATTTTTCCAGTTGCAGCACTTAATAAAATACCATTTCGGTAGTGGCCAAACGCCATGTGTAGATTCGCTATTTCAGGATGCTCTCCTAAATAAGGCCAGCCATCATTTGTTTGTGGACGAAGACCTGCCCATGCTTTTTCAAATGTAGCATCTTTAATAGCCGGCAGAAGCGCAGAAGCTTTATTCAGCAAAAATTGAATACCTTGTGCAGAAACCGTCTTGGTAAAATCATGCTGTAGCTTAGTTGCCCCTATTACGATTCTTCCACCAGTCTTTGGCACTAAGTAAAAACCTTCATCTAAAAAAATCGTTTTAGAAAGCAGTGGCTTATGACTTTGCAGAGCAATACACTCCCCTTTTACAGGAAACACCTGACCTAAATGTTCAGAAGAAATAAAGCGTTTAGCCCATGAGCCTGCTGCAATAACTACTTTTTCTCCATAAAAAGAGCCTTTGGACGTCTGTACACCTTTTACCGTTTCATTTTCCATAATAAGAGAATGAACGTCACAGTATTCGAATACATCTGCTCCGTGATACAAGGCTCCATGAGCAAGAGCCTGGGTTAACTTAGCCGGAGCTAGCTGGCCGTCTCCCGGTATTGTAATGGCTCCGTATATGTCTGGAGAAAGCCCGGGTTCTAACAAACGCGCTTCTTTTACATCGATCCATCTTACATGTTCATCCCACCGGTGATGCTGAGCGGCTTTTTTCTTTAATACGTGTGCATCTTCTTCAGTTACAGCAACTTTTAATAAGCCTTTTTGAATGAGCTCTACGTCGATGGCCGTTTTTTCTTTTAGTTCCTTCACCAGTTCGGGAAACATGCTTCTGCTCTTAATAGCAAGGTCTAAAAGAGGACCTTCTTCATCAATTTCAGCTTGAGCACCTAAAATACCAGCGGCTGCACTTGAAGCTTCACAACCAATTTGATTGCGTTCAAGAATAGCTACTGACGCTCCTTGTTTTGACAAATGATAAGCGATAGAAGAGCTGATTATACCTCCTCCGATTAACAGTACATCATAATGCTGCTTCATTTTCTCCACCTCCAGATGTCCATATATGAGAATATTGTTTAATCGCTTTAAGGGGATCTTGCGCAAGCATGACACCAGACATCACAGCTATACCGTGTGCTCCTGTTTGCAGCACCTCTTTGGCATTTACAGGTGTAATTCCTCCAATGGCAATAACCGGTATCTGCACAGCATCTACTACTTCTTTTAGCGCTGCTATCCCTCGACTTCTTAATCCTTTTTTTGAATGTGTTGAATAAATATGTCCGTATAGAATGTAGTGAGCACCATCTTTTTCAGCTTCTAAAGCCTCTTCCACAGAGTGAACTGACTTTCCGACCATGAGAGAAGGAAATGCGTCTATAACAAACGAAACGTCTAAACTATGATAGGCAAGCTGTACGCCTTTTGCTTTTAAAGCATGCGCTACATCAACTCGATCGTTCACAATAATTTTAGAGCAACAAAATGGCAGGCTTTCTAGTAAACATTGAATCTGCTTTGCCGTTTTTTCTTTTTCTCTAATATGAACGGCGCCCGCAAAAGGCGCGATAGCTGTTAAAATTTTTTGAAGCTCTTCGATTGGCTGCTTATCTGTTGTAATGACATGAAATTTAGGAATATCCACATGATCGAAACCTTTCCATTCAGAATAAAGAGAAATTTCAATCACTTCATCTTGTGTAGAGGGCTTTATTACATACAAAAAACCACTCTACAACGTAGAGTGGTTAGCATGCATCTTTATGTAAACATGATCGCCACTTCCCTACGCTGGTCCAAACCAGATCAGGTTCAAAGGGTCCGAAATACATTCGTCTCAGCTTCAAAAGCTCCCCTAGTGATTGCTATTTATTGATTTTGTTTTCGTACTTAAAATTATAACACAACTAGATGTAAATACAATATCCCTTTATGCTCTTACGGCTCTCTTCCTTTTATAGAGGTATCTTTTAGGCTTCTTTACTAAGAGGCTCGGCGCACCGCATCATTCTGCTTTTTATATGGTTAGTAATCGGTATAGTCGTCGAATTCTTCTTTGTCTTTTTCCTTTTTCCGATCCCATATAAACAGCAGGAGTAACATAATAAAAGTTAGAATATAAAAACCGTAAAAAATAAATGCTGCCACAACATTTATAAATAAAAATAAAAAACCGATGATCTGACCTGCAACAGCTACAATCAACAAAATGTATTTCCAAACTTCTGCTTTTCTATCCATTCTCTACTTCTCCGTCTTTTTGTTTTTCCCTACTAGAAACGTTCTCTTTACTTAAATAAAAACGTCCCTGCCAGTAAACCGACTGTAAATAAACCAACTGTTCCAAATGCTGAAATCCCCACGTACGCCAACATTTTTCGATAAAATTTTTCTCGAATTAACTGTACGGTTTCCACACTAAACGTTGAAAAAGTGGTAAAGGCACCAAAAAACCCAATGCCAATCATTAAAAATATTGAATCATCATAAGCATGACTCGGAACCTTTCCATAATAACTACCGTAAAAAAGACCAAGTCCAAACGCACCGAGCAAGTTTACAAACAGCATTGATACTGGAAAAGGAGGGTTTGAAACTGTTTTTGTAACTTTTAAACCCAAAAGATAACGGCATATTCCTCCAGCTGCCCCGCCAAGTGCCAAGCTCACTATGCTCATTTACTTCACCTCATGTACTTTCACTAAATTTTTTCCTGCCGCTTCACCGCATAGATAGCCTGCTAAAGCAAGAAAGATTCC
>NZ_JBYSWQ010000010.1:52534-73498 GCF_058781295.1 Priestia sp. FW507-14D1A | reverse complement strand
AGAAGGTTACCCCTATGTTTTAAAGAAAAACTTGCAGCTAAGGTGAGTAGCTGGAAGGCATCCGCCGATTTTCGATAGTCCTTCATCCTCGTCAACTAAATATATGTTTATTTAGCCCAAGCGCTTTTAAAAAGAAAAAACTTTGATAATTTTACCATATTAGAGAATTTTAAGTCAATTAAATGCCACTTTTATTCAAAGTGGCATTTTAAAAATTTTATTCTAACAAACTTTTTAAATCTTGATCAAAGTGCGGATAAGAAATATCAATAACGTCTTCGTTATCAACAATTGTCTGACCTTCTGCTACTAGTGAGGCTATTTTAAGCATCATTCCAATTCGGTGATCGTTGTGGCTATCGACTTTTGTACCCTTAAGATTACTGCATCCTTCTATAAGCATTCCATCAGCAGTTGAAGAAATATTGGCGCTCATATTTTTTAATTCATTGACTACGGTTTCAATTCGATTCGACTCTTTTACTTTTAATTCTTGAGCGTCTTTTATAATAGTGGTACCAGTTGCTTGTGTAGCTGCAAGAGCAAGGATAGGTATCTCATCAATTAATCTTGGTATGATTTCTCCGCCAATAACAGTGCCCTTTAATTGGGCTGACTTAACTCTTATATCTCCGTATGGTTCATAACCTTCACCTTGGATGTTTTCAACTGTTATAGATGCTCCCATAGTCTTGAGCACATCTATTAATCCAGTACGTGTAGGGTTGAGTCCAACGTTCTTAATTAATATTTCGCTACGCGGCACAATTGTAGCAGCAACTATGAAAAAAGAAGCTGAGGAAATATCTCCTGGCACAGAGATTGTTTTTGCTTGAAGTTTTTGGTTGCCCTTTAAGGAAATCTTCAGGCTGTCAGGATGCCAATTTACTTCTACTCCAAAATTACTTAGCATACGCTCAGTATGATCTCTAGATTTTTCAGGTTCTGTAATAGTAGTTATCCCATCTGCAAATAGACCAGCTAACAAAAGAGAAGACTTAACTTGAGCGCTTGACACTGATAATTTGTAATCAATGCCCTTTAATTGTGATCCCGTTATCTTAATAGGGGTTAAGTTGTCATTTGCTTTAGCTTCTATTTTTGCTCCCATTTGTCTCAAGGGCTGAATTACCCTCTTCATAGGTCTTCTGGAAATAGATGAATCTCCAATGAGAGTAGTAGAAAAATTGATATTTGATAGTATACCCATTAGCAAGCGAATAGTTGTTCCAGAATTCCCTACATTTAGAGGCGATAGTGGTTGCTTAAAGGAAGAAATACCTTCGCTTAAGATTTCTACTTTATCTTGATCAACTTCTATTTGCACTCCTAAATCTCTAAAGCAATTAATTGTACTTAGACAATCTTCGCCTTTCAAAAAACCATATATAGTTGTTTTACCTTCAGCTAAAGCTCCAAACATAACAGCTCTATGGGATATAGACTTATCTCCTGGAACGGTGATTTTCCCATTGAGACGTTTGACAATTGTTTTATTAATCAATTTTATTCCTCCAAAGCCTAAAAGTATTAAAAGCCACTGGTATACTTATTCCAACTGTTCATATTTTCTTTAATAATGTCCATCTGGTCTACCCCGAACTGATCTATTATAGCTGTCGCTACTTCCCAAGCAACAACGGCCTCTGCTACTACGCTGGCTGCAGGTACAGCACAACTATCTGAACGTTCAATGCTAGCATCAAACGCTTCTTTAGTATCAATATCTACACTCTTTAAAGGTTTATATAACGTAGGGATAGGTTTCATAGCGCCACGAATAACTAATGGCATTCCATTAGTCATTCCGCCTTCAAATCCTCCTAGGTTATTTGTTTTACGAGTATATCCTTGAAGAATATCCCATTCAATTTCATCATGTACAAGACTGCCCATTAACCTAGCCGCCTCAAATCCGATTCCAAATTCCACACCTTTAAAAGCATTTATACTAGTGATAGCTGCAGCGATTTTAGCATCCAGTTTACGATCATATTGAACATAGCTGCCAAGTCCAATAGGAACGCCTTCTACGATGACCTCAACAATTCCCCCAATGGAATCACCGTTTTGTTTTGCAGTATCAATAGCATTCATCATTTGAACTTCAGCATCTTTATCAAGGCACCGAACTGGTGATTCATCAGCTTTTTGTTTCAGATCATTAATACTAGAATAACTCACATCAGTCGTGGAAATATTCCCTATTTCAACCACATGGCCAACCACATTAATACCTAATTCCAGTAGGAACTTTTTAGCTATAGAGCCTGCAGCAACACGAACTGTGGTCTCACGAGCCGAAGAACGCTCTAACACATTACGCATATCTCTATGACCATATTTAATTGCTCCATTTAAGTCAGCATGTCCAGGTCGAGGCCTTGTAATTTTTCTTTTAACATCTTTTATTTCTTCAGATGGTATGGGTTCTATTCCCATAACATTTGTCCAATGTTTCCAATCATTATTTTCAACTACTAAAGTAATAGGGGAGCCTAAGGTGTAACCATGACGGACTCCACTTAAGATTTTTACAGAATCCTTCTCAATTTGCATTCTTCGACCTCGGCCATACCCTTTTTGTCTATTTTCTAAGTCTTTATTAATATCTAAGTCAGTTAAGTATAAACCCGCAGGAACACCCTCAATAATAGTCGTTAACTGAGGGCCATGTGATTCTCCACTTGTAAGATATCTCATTATTATCAATCACCTGTCTATTGTATTTTAAGAATTTACTGGTTCTAATACTGTTTTGTTCGTGAAAATTTCTATAGCATCCATGAAATGATTAAATTCATCGAAATTCATTTGTTGTTTTGAGTCTGATAACGCTATTGCAGGGTTAGGGTGAACTTCTGCCATTATTCCATCTGCTCCAATAGCTAATGCTGCTTTAGCTGTTGGAATTAACAAGTCTTTTCTACCTGTAGAATGAGTTACATCTACTACTACCGGTAGGTGAGTCTCTTGTTTTAAAATAGGGACTGCTGAAATATCTAGAGTATTTCTAGTTGCAGTTTCATAAGTTCGAATACCTCTTTCACAAAGGATTACATTTGGATTTCCCTCTGCAAGAATATATTCAGCAGCAAATTTAAACTCCTCAATAGTTGCAGACAATCCTCGTTTAAGAAGTACAGGTGTATTTGTCTGACCAACAGCTTTTAAAAGTGAAAAATTTTGCATATTTCTTGCTCCTACTTGAATTACATCAATATACTCTAAAGCTTCTTCCAGCTGATCTGTACTCATTATTTCAGTAATAACTCCCATATTATATTCTTTAGAAACAGATGATAAAATTTTCAAACCATCTAGCCCCAAACCTTGGAAATCATAAGGAGATGTTCTAGGTTTAAAAGCTCCGCCTCTTAGGAGATTTACGCCTCTTCTAGACATTTCATCAGCTACTTTATGAACTTGTTCAAAACTTTCTACAGCACATGGACCCATTATAAAGCGAGGAATTCCATCTCCGATGTTTTCACCATTAACATTTACAATTGTATCTTCAAATTTATAGTCTCTAGAAAATAAAAAGGGTTTATTTTCTTTTAATTCTGAATTATTTTGCAAAGACTTACTAGCTTCGAATATCTCTTTAAATATCCGTTTTAGTGATTCAATATTGTAGGGTCCAGGATTGTTAGTATCTATTTTGGATAGCAATTCTTGTTCTCTTGAAGGGTCAAACGTATTTATATTTAACTCTTGTTTTACCAAACCAATTTTCTTAACTAACTCACCTCTTTTACTAAGAAGGCCTAAAATTTCATTGTCTAACTGCTCTACCTCAAATCTTAAATTGTGCATTTTTTCCATTTTAATCATCTCCTGTAAAAAATATGTATTCATATATTGAGATATTTTTACAGATTGTACAGTTGTATGTCAACTATATTTTCTATTTTTTACAAAAATAAAAACAATTTACAATATTTTATAAAAACTTGTATTGACAATGTTTAACAAAATATTTTATTATTTTTTAAGTAATGAAAATTATTCCAAATATTACGGCCGTGAATTTTGAGAAAATTTTTTATTTTACCAAAAAAATAAAATGGTGATGAAAATTGATAATTTTAAATGATTTGACCAAAGAAAGAATACAGGCTCCTTTGAAGACCATTAAAGTGGGAACTTTAGGACCTTCTGGTACAAGTAGTGAGTTTGCAGCTAACCTCTTTATGGATAATTATCTATTTAATCAAGGAATATTTAGTGAACTAATCCTTTTTCAAACCTTCGAAGAAAGTATGGAACACTTAGAAAAAGGATTACTGGATTACATTATTGTTCCTCATGCATATGGAGGAATTAATGAGTTTTACATGAAATCCAATATTGATTTAATTCAATTATTTCGTTGTGATACACCAATGTATGGTTTAGCAGTAAGAAAAGGATTTTCGTATCATAAAGAACTATTAGATTCCGAAACAATTGTTTCTCATCCTGCACCTATTAATCTATTAAAGTATTTCTTAAATACAAAGGCAAAAATTCATACTGTAAATTCTACTAGTGTAGCAGCTAGCCTAGTGAAAGAATCAGTTTACAACATTGCTATTACCAATGAGGTAGCTAAACAGAAATATGATTTAGATTTTGTTTATCAATTCAAAAATATACCTATGAGCTGGTCCGTATTTGGAAGGAGATAAGGAAAATGAAAATTGACAATGTTTTAAAAGATAAAAGTGATTTATATTTCCCTAAGGCAGAACTCAAAGAATGGGAAAATGGAGTTAGACAATATTGTACGCGTAGAAATGATACAGAAGTTTTAATTTCATATGTTCCTCCAGGAGTAGTAGTTGATATGCATCAACACAAGGAAGCACAATTAGGAATGGTGGTTTCAGGTGAACTTATGATGCGAGTTGGAGATGTTGAAAGAAAGTTAACTCCTTTAGATGTTGCTTATATAGCTCCGTCTAATATTCCACACGGTGCATCCAATCTTTCAGATAAAGAAGTGATTGCTGTGGATGTAAAAAGATATAAGAGTGAGGAAAACTATACTGCCCCAGAAGATTACTTTTTAGAAGTATTTAAAAAGAAGGATCTATTGCCAGGCATGGAAGTGACATTCTTCGTAGAAGATTGGATTGAAGTAATGCTAGCTGATATTCCAGGTAATGGGGGAGAAATGCCTGAACATAGACATCGTAATGAGCAAATAGGGATTTGTATTAGTGGAGGGTATGAAATGACAATTGAAGAACATACCAAAACTATGGAATTTGGTACGACTTACTTCTGTGAGGCAAAAGAAACTCATAGTGCTATCAATAATTTAGATCACAATACAAGATCTATTAATCTATTTCTTCCTCCTAGATACAATAGAAAGAAGCAAAAGAAATTATAATTGACTACATGTAACAAGGAGGTTTTTCTGTGAAGGATTTAAAAAATAAAGTCGTCGTAATTACAGGTGGGGCATCTGGGATTGGTTTAGCTACTGCAAAAGCATTTTTGGAAGCAGATTCTAAAGTAGTAATTGCAGACATTGACGTTGACAAAGGATGTTCAGTCGAAAAAGAAATTAAGAATGATAATTTTAAATTTATACCTACTGATGTAACGAATGAGACAGACTGTTCAAATTTAATTCAACAAACTATTGATAAATATGGAACTGTTGATGTTTTTATTAACAATGCAGGAATTGAAATTAGTACACCAGTCCATGAAATGAAGTTAGAAGAGTGGAACAAAATTGTTAATGTTAACTTAACTAGCGTATTTTTGTGTAGTAAATATGTTTTAAATTATATGATTCAAAATAATAAAGGAAACATTATTAATACTTGCTCAGTAAGTGGGTTGGTAGCTTGGCCAGGTATCCCAGCCTATAATGCCACTAAAGGTGGGGTACTACAATTAACTAAGTCATTGGCAATTGAGTATGCTAAAAACAATATTCGGGTTAATTGTATTTGTCCAGGAATTATTGATACTCCTCTTAATGAGCAGTCATTCACTTTAAATAATGAACAAACATTAGATGTCATAAAAGAAGAAAAAGCAAAATTAAGCCCATCAGGGAGACTAGGTACTCCAGAAGATATAGCAAATACAATGTTATTTTTGGCCTCTAATATGTCTGATTATATTACAGGTACAGCTATAAGTGTAGATGGTGGTTACACAGCCATTTAGAAAAGGAAGTGTTTATAATGGAAAGAAAAACAGTATTAGTAATTGCAGATTTAGGAGGATGCCCTCCTCACACGTTTTACAAGAGTGTAGCCGAAAGTTATAACATAGTGAGTTATATTCCTAGACCTTTTGCTATAACAAAAAGTCATGCGAATTTTATTGAAAATTACTCAGTGGCTGTAGTAAAAGATGTAGATTATTTAAAGCAAATATCCGATTTTGAACATCCAGATTCCATTTATTGGGCTCAAAAAGAGTACGATAAGCCAGAAGAAGCCGTTGTAAATGATATTATTAAAGTTGCTACTATGTTTAATGTTGAAGCAATTACTACTAATAATGAATTATTTATTGCCCCTATGGCAAAGGCATGCGAAAAATTAGGCTTAAGGGGAGCTGGAGTAGAAGCAGCTCGGAAGGCCAGAGATAAAAATTTAATGAGAGAATCCTTCAATAATTCTGGAGTCAAAGCTATTAAAAGTAAAAGAGTAAATACGTTAAAAGATTTTAAAGAAGCTTTAGAATATGTTGGAGTACCTTTAGTACTCAAACCTACATACTTAGCTAGTTCAATTGGTGTTACCTTTATTTATAATGAGCAAGATGCTGAAAAAATCTTTTTAGATGCTCAAGAATATTTAAATAGCATTGGTGTACCCAAAGCTGTTACTTTTGAGGCTCCATTTATAGTAGAAGAGTTTTTACAAGGCGAATACGAAGATTGGTATACAGAACCTGGTTATTCAGATTACGTGAGTGTAGAGGGAATGATGGCAGGAGGGAAATATTATCCTTTGGCTATTCATGATAAAACTCCTCAAATAGGTTTCACAGAAACTGCACATATAACATCCACTATATTAGATGAGGATGCTAAAAATAAGATCCTAGACGCTGTAAAAAAAGCAAATGAAGGATTAGGCTTAGAACATTGTGCTACTCACACTGAAGTCAAACTAATGAAGAATAGAGAAGTAGGAATTATTGAAACCGCAGCACGATTTGCTGGTTGGAACATGATTCCAAATATAAAAAAATCTTTTAATGTAGATCCAGCTAAAGTGTTAGTAGACATTCTATGTGAAGGATATTCAGAAGATCTGCCTAAGGAATTATTAACTGATCCATGTAATTATGTGGCGGACTTCCATTTATATCCTCATGATTTTAAAACAAATGGGCAACTATCAGAAAATGTGTCTAACATTATTTTTGAAAGTATTGAAATTCCTGACAATATCTTAGTAGGAGATACAAAAATCAACTCTTTTAACACTGTTGATAAGGGAAGCCAACTTGATTTAACACTTTTTGAAGCATTTAATGGGTTAGCTTATCTAGAATTACAAGGAAGAAGTTCCCAGGATATAGTTAAATCTATTCAAGAGATAAAGAAATACGCTAAATTATATTTACAAGGGGTACCTGTTACAACATGAATAACCTTAGTCAAAACTCCAAGTTATTATTAGTAGGACAAGCTTTGTCATTTATGGGGGACTATTGTGTCTTACCTGCGCTCTTAATTTTATCTACCTATTACGAAGATTATTGGGTGACTTCTGGCGTTATTGTCGTTAGAAGTATCCCTATGATATTTCAGCCTTTCTTAGGAGTATTAGTTGATAGATTTAATCGAGTAAAGATAATGCTATGGACAGATATTATAAGAGGAATCATATTTTTGGGGATTGTATTCTTACCCAAGGGAGAGTATGCATGGATTTTCTTAATACTTTTACTATTATCTTATGGTAGTGGTGTATTTTTTAATCCGGCAAGGTTAGCTGTAATGTCTTCACTTGGAGATGATATTAAACAGATTAATACATTGTTTGCTAAAGCTACTACATTATTTATTATTGTAGGTGCGCTTTTTGGAGCCATTTTCTTATTCTTTGGTTCTGTTAAGATGGCTGTTGCTTTTAATGCTATAACTTATTTTATATCGGCTATATTTATAAGTAAAATGAACGTTCAACCTGCAGTAAAGTTAAATAAAAGCCTTAAGAATGTTAAAAACTCTTTCAAAATAGGCATTAAAGAAATTCTTCACAATCCATTTTTACTTAATGCAGTATTTACAATGATGACCATGGCTCTTTTATGGGGAGTTATTTACAGTTATTTTCCTTTAGTAAGTAAGTATATTGGAGATGGAGAAATCGGGAATTTTATACTTACAGTTTCCATAGGCTTAGGTGGTTTTGCAGGTGCTCATTTAGTAAACAAATGGGGGTTTAATACTAACAAGGGCTTAGCTTATTTTGTTGTATTAAGCGTTATATCTTTATCGTTATTTACATTTTCAACTAATTTTATATTAGCATTTATAGCAGCAATCGGTTTTTTTGTAGCGATGGAGTATGGAGAAGTATTATCCAAAGTTAAAGTTCAAGAAAATTCCAGTAATGATATTCAAGGACGGATTTTTGCGGTATCAGAAGCTTTAATTGGGCTGTTTATATCTGTTGGTTCAATTTTAATTAACTTCGCTAATACTTTTACTATTATGATTTTAATAACAATAACTTTATTAGGTCTTTTTATACATACTAATATCGTTAACAAAATTCACTTTCAAAAATCTAAAAATGTTGAGCTTTAACAACTTGGGAGAGATAATATATGATTGAAATATCGCCATCAAGAACAGTAAGTTCATTGCCAGATCAGGAGTTTTCAGTGATTATTAATAAAGTAAATGAACTTACTAATAAAGGGATAGATGTAATAAATGTAGGTCAAGGTAATCCTGACCTACCAACTCCTCCTCATATCGTTAACTCTTTAATAGAAGCTGCTAATAAATCGGGATTCCATAAGTATTCACCATTTAGAGGTCATAAGTTTCTGAAAGAAGCTATTAGTAAATTTTATAAACGTGAATATGATGTAGAAATTGATCCTGATAAAGAAGTAGCTATATTTAACGGAGGTAAAGCTGCTTTATATGCTGTAAGTCAATCCCTACTAAATCCAGAAGATGTTGCCTTAATTCCTGATCCAGGCTATCCAGAATACCTTTCCGGTATAATGATGGCGAGAGCTCATCCTTATCACTTTAAAGTTACACCAAATAATAATTATCTTCCTGTTTATAAGGATATTGATCAAGAAGTTCTGGAACAAGCAAAGTTACTTTACTTAAATTATCCTAATAATCCAACTGGCGCCACAGCGAATAGAGAATTCTTCAATGAGACAGTAAAGATCGCAGAGAAAAATAATATATGCGTAGTACATGATTTTGCATACGCAGGGTTTGGATTTGACAAGCAAAAACCAATTAGCTTTCTGTCATCACCTGGTGCTAAAGGTGTAGGGATAGAAATTTATACACTTTCTAAGACCTATAATATGGCTGGCTGGCGAGTAGCTTTTGCTGTGGGTAATGAGAGAGTTATACAAGCAATTAATGCTTTCCAAGATCATATATTTGTTAGCCTTTTTGGTGCTGTACAACAAGCAGCTGCTACGGCTCTGGAGAGTGATCAAAGCTGTGTTAAAGATTTGAACAGTGTCTATGAGTCTAGAGCTGAACATTTTATTCAAGCTTGTCAGAGCGAATTAGGTTGGGAAATTCAAAAACCTCAAGGAACATTTTATGTTTGGGCTAAAATTCCTCATGGTTTTGATTCGTTTACTTTTACTGAGCTATTACTAGAAGAGGCGCATATTGCCGTTACACCTGGTGAAGTATTTGGGGCAAATGCTAAAGATTATATTAGAATTTCAATGGTAACTAGCATAGAAAGACTGGATGAATTAGTAAAAAGGATTAAATTATTAAATATTAACTTTTCAACTATGGATATAGAGAAGGTGCCAGAAACAACATAATGTTGTTTCTGGCACCTTTTCTGCTTGAAATCTATAATTAGAATAGAATCTTCCTTTGTATTAATAAGTGTCATTTACTTCTTCTGTTATATTATTTACTTCAAGAAAATCAGCTTTAGTTTCAACACTTGATAAAACTATATTCGTAGCAGTTATTGCAAAAGTACTTATAGAATTAATAAATGTTTCAATCTCGCTTAACTTTTTTATACGTAGCTTAACTAAGTAACACGATTTTCCCATGATTCTATGACAATATTCAGCGTAAGTATAGCTTTCAATGAATTTTTTAAACCTTTCGTATTCTCCATTTCTCAATGAAACTTCTACGAAGCACTCTATCTCGTACCCTAATTTTTTATAATCAACTTGCACTGAATATTTTTGTATTACCCCTTCACTTTCCATTCGCTTCACTCTTTCTGCAACTGAAGGAGCAGATAAATGGACTCTTTTTGCTAACTCCCTAATAGAGACTCTAGAATCTTCTAATAATACTTGTAAAATTTTTTGATCTACCATATCTATTTTCATTTTTATATGAACACTCCTAGGTAAGTTTTAGATATATTATATAGGAATTATATGGAATAGTATATAAATTTCAGGATTTATAAATAAATTAATAATTCCCGTATCTATTAGATAATTGTAAAAAAATAAGCGTGATTTGATTTTAAAAATAACTAATATGAATAAATATCGTTTCATTTGAAATGTGAAAAAATCCTAAAAACATTTAAAATAAAGAGCATAGACTAAAGAATTATTTTTAACATCAAGGAGGTACTATGTTTAATCAAAATTATAAACAAACCAAATTTTTTAAAGAGTGGAAAAAGTATTTTCATGAAATTATTCAAGCTCTTATTTTATATAAGTAATGATATCTATCGAATCCTAAATAAGAAGAATTATAATTTTATACTAATGATAAAACCTTCATTGTATTACTTGATGATATGTTAAATAGTCAAAAAAGCAGCAGACTGTTTAATTAGATAAGTATAATTTCATTAAAATAACTAAATAGTAATTTAATATAAATAAATGAAAATATTTACATAAAGTATGTTTAATGTTATCATATAGAGGGATTTTCCTATTTAAAAACTTAAAGGAGTGTTTTGATGCCTATTCAAGAAAAGTTTTCTTTTTCAGAATTATCTGCAGTTGGTTCGAATCCTAATAGTGTAAGAGAAAAATTTAAAGAGCGCTTTGGGGTATTACCGGACGGCATCGCTGTGAATAGTGAAACGTATTATAATGCAGAAAAACCAGCTATTACAGAACAATATGGCCACCCTTGTTATAAGACATTAGGAGAATTCACATATCAAATCGGAAATGGACAACCACCTAGTGAAGCAATTTTAGGTAGCAATTATGCTGTTAATCATGGTGATGAAGAAGCATCCATTTCTTTAAGTGTACAAGGTAACTGGACAGAAACGAAAACATGGTCGTCACAAACGACAACTGGTCTAACGATATCCTCTAAATTTACATTAGAAGGCGTGTTTGAGTCGGGTGCAGAGTTTTCTGTTTCAACGACAGTAGGAGAATCTTCTTCTACTTCTATTTCAAGATCAGCATCGTCTACTGTAACGGTGAATGTACCTCCAAGAAGTAAAAAGAAAATATCCATGGTAGGAACAATGAAACAAGAAACCATGAATTTTCAAGCTCCGTTGTCTGTTCAAGGATCGTTCGGAGCAAACTTTCCTCGTAAAGTAGAAGATCATTATTTTTGGTTCCTTGGGGCAGATAATGTCTTAAATAGTACAACCGGAACTTTGACCGGCAAAATTAAAAATACAGCCGTCTTCGATGTTCAGACAGAAGTCGGTGCAGCAGAACCTCTCGATGCAAAAACGCCAGTTTAAATACAATAAAAAATCCTTTGCAAATATCTGCAGAGGATTTTTTTATTAAACAGAGGATGAAAGTCTGTTATTGATTTAGTAAGTTTGTTGTCTTTAGGCTTCAGGCTATCCTATAATTTTTGCACAGCGTACAACAACAACTCTTCCACATTCTTTTTGCCTAATTCCTTGGCTTTTTGCTGTAACTCTTCCTTCAGATTACTTGATACCTTTACACGTACCACTTCCAAATCGCTATCAATGTAAATTCCACGGCTGCGTTTATTAATCTTTCCTGAGACAAGAACTGACTCCAATAATTCAACGATTTCTTGTGCTGATTCTGTCAACAATACAGGTTTGATTTCAACGATAAATTGCTCTTTCTCTTCTTGTGGGGTAATTCTCATGTTAGTCGGGCTTAGGTACTGATAGAATAAATCCATGAGCTTATAAAGTTGTGATTTCGCGTAGGCTGTTTGCTTAAATGCAAATGTAGCATAGCCTTCTTTCGTAATCGTTTTTTTCGATTCAATTTCATAGGCTGCTTCAAAGCCGCGATCAAGTAATTCTTCTACCGTTATCTCTTCATGTTGCTCTGTCACTGCCATAATGGGATCTTCTACTGAGATAATACGGGCAAACTGCTCTTTCACTTCATCTTTCTTCACAAAAAGCTGAAAGAGTGCAATATTTTGTTCGGTATGATAAAAATGACGCTTACTAGGTTTACGGCCAATTTCATGCGTACGCTTAAACGCTTCTAAATCTTCTTCATTCACAAAATAGCAATTGATTCCCCGGTATTCTTCTTGGAACGCTGGCAACAGTTCTTGTTTAATATACTTATTGACTGTTGTGACTGAGATATCCAGTTGCTGCGCTACCTCTTTTGTCGTAAGCCCAGGCTTCTTTAACTCTTCTTGTAAACTAACGACATCTTGGATATCAAATTCATAACGTCCTTCAATATGCCAGTCATCTTTATTAATAGGATTCAATTTTCCTTGTTGAATATATGTATAAATCGTTTTCTTTGATGAAATAGATAACATATCCATCACATCTTCAATAGTAATAATTTTAGTAGGATTATCAATCATGACATACACTCCTATTCTTTTTCTTTTATCTAGTAATTAATTATATCATATTTACATATAGTTATATATTGAAAGTTTTCTTACCTAATATGTAAATGGTAAAACTAACTTATATAATTTTATGTTTTACTATTTACTTTAGGTGATGACAAATAGAGGATTTTTCTACAAACTATATAAATAGTAAACTATATTTACAGAAAGTAAGTTTATACTTTTACTTTTAAATAAGTTACAATTAATAAGTAATAAATATAATAAATACTTGTAAAAAAGAATTAAGTTATAGAATCATTAGATATTCATTTAAGAAAATTAGTATTTTTGATATTGTTATTAATATTATTAGTATGTTTTAAAGGTTATTCACTATTTATGTCTATATAAATATAAACTTAACCTCCACATAGAGAAGGAAATATCTTAACACAAGGAAAAACTATAAATAAGATAGCGTGTTTTACGAAAGGAGAGGTTTTATGCAAGATTTCTCATTAGTACATATAGGAGCAGAAGTTAGGGAAAGAAAAGGAGATTTGAATAAAATCGTTTCACTAATGCTGGACACTACATACTACGATGCTTTGGAAGAAAGAAATGAGCATCACCAGCGAAAAAATAACGATATGTTTGGTGATTTTACGGATGAAGAAATGATGTACTACTATGTCCATCAACGAAAGCATATCCGAAAGGATAGAGAACGAAAAGAAAATACAAAAACCGAATACTTACGGACTTTATTGCAGTTTTATCAGTATGCGGTAAAAAGTGAGTCGTTCTTGCGCCAAGATGTTGACTATTATATAGAAGAAACTATTTTTAAAAACCTACGTCCTTGGCATATACGGAACTACCAGGATTATTTAAGCACCGCATTGTTAGGGAAAGGGGGAAAACCTTATTCACCCGCAACTTTAGACGCTAAAATGACGATTTTAAAAAGTTTTATGAAATGGCTACATGAAACGAAGTACATTCTGCATCCATTACATAAAGAAATTTTAAGCACATCACTGTCTGAGCAAGAAATTCCAAACAGAGATTTGTATTACCATGAAGTTAAACAACTTCTAGACTATTACAAAGATCATCCTATTAATCATGGATTGTTAACGATGTTGGCTATGACAGGATTACGTGTACAGGAAATAGCGAAAGCTTCGTGGGGAGATGTATATCTAGATAGTTTAAGTGGTCATTATCGACTAAGAGGGGTAGGGAAGGGTGGAAAGACGTTTGATAAGTTACTTCATCCATCGCTATATGAACGCATTCTTGCTTTTCGGGAACGACGTCATGCCACCAGTACAGCATTAAATTCAAGTGATAAAGGTCCATTATTTCCAACTAAAGATGGAGGGTTTTATCAATATAAAAACCTAAGTAATTATATTGTGCGTATCATTGAACGAACAGAATTACCTTTTATAAAAGAACGGAATGATAGGGTTACACCTCACTACTTTCGTCATTTTTATGCGATTTATAGTCGGCAGCAGGGAGCAGACATCTTTTTAATTCAAAAAGAACTAGGCCACAGTGATCGCAAGACCACCGAACGTTATCTGGAGAAGGTTTTGCAGCGTGAACAAGAAATTGGACTGATGTGGAAGGAACAAGATTTTTAATTGAAATAATATTCTTCAAAGCATCATAAGAGACTTTCTATTAGGTTCTCTGTAAATAGAAAAAATTTTTAAAAAATATATTAAGGTCTATTAAAGGTACTTCAACCTCTTTTAACGGAAGAGCAAATGAAACAAATTAATTTCACATTGATTGAAGCATTATATACAAATAAACAGATTTATCTTACATACTACAAAAAAGGACAAAGTATTACAGAATAGGGATTCATCCAGTTTTTTTATTCCCCGGGGCCTTTTTGTTTATATGTAATATGGTTTAGTAATAGATACTTGAGTTTAAGCGAGGAGGCTAATAATTCAAATATTACGGTTTAGGCTCAATGTAAGAAGGAACCTCAGTAGGGTGTTGCATTCCTGTTACAATTAGAAGATAAGAAAACAGCAAAAATATAGTAATGATCCCTATTACTACAACGAAATGAAGAAACTTTTTGATTTTTCTATGTCTACGGTACTCATAAAAATTAATAACATTATCCATACAGAATCTCCTCGCCTTATTTGTTAGAAATACAGGATAAAAAAGGAAGATAAAACCTCCTCATTTATAACTCATAAGGCGGTTTTATCTCCCACTATACCATTATTCCACTTTTATTTTACTTATAATTTAAAATAATCTGTCATTTTTAACTTTAGCAACATTGGACACAACATCGAGAATTAGACTTTGTGACATTAGAGTTTCTAGATACAATATCTTTTATTTTTGAAAGGTAAGTCTCTTTAGCTAATGAATTAGTATCATGTATCTGTTGACGAGATGCCTGATTAATTGCACGTTGCTCTTGTATGAGTATAAACTCTAGTTCATACATCATAGTCAATCACTCCTTTATTATGTTATGCTTCTTTCTTCTGATCTTTATTGTTTTCACTTGAACAACAAGTGCTCTTTTCTTCTTTCACTTCCACAATCTCAATATTGCAACAATCTTTTTCTTTCTTATTGCCTTTAAAAATTGACATTAATCCCATTTTTCTTCGCCTCCATTAAAGTTCTAATACTAAGAATAAATAGCCTGAAACAGTTGCCATCAAAAACACTGATACAATAAATGCACTTACTAATTTTTTATGAAAAATACTCTTCAACATAATGATTTCAGGTAAACTTGCACCAGCACCTCCTATTAGCAGTGCCATAGTCGGAGCAATAGGGAATCCATTAACAAGTAAAGCTTGAGCAATTGGTAACATCGTTGATAGACGAATGTATAATGGAACTCCAATAATAGCTGCTAATGGGATAACCCACCATTGGTTCTGATCAGAAATAAATGTTAGGAAATTAGTTGGCACTGCCTCTTTAATAATTGCTCCTACCAATGCACCAATTAATATATATACGAGAACTGAACGAATTAAATCTATAGTTTCCTTAATGGATTCCTTAATGTTTAAAACAAGATCTTTTCTGCGACGTTCATCTTGCTCTGGGAGATTTCCTTTAATCATGACTTTCTTAACTTGCTCTTTATAGTTTTTCTTATTTAAATACCATCCAATAATCATAGAGAATACAAAAGTTGTAACGGTATAAATAGCTGTTACCTTTACTCCATAGATATAAGCCATTAACCCTAAAATCCAAGGATCCAATAACGGTGAAGTAAATAAATATGTCATTACTGTTTGGAAAGGAACATTACGATTGAGCATAGTTACTAGTAAGGGAATAGTGGAACATGAACAGAACGGTGTTATAAAACCAAGTAGTGCACCTGCTAAGTTTCCTAGGAAAGGGTTTTTACTACCCATCCATTTCTCTACTTTTTCAAAAGGAACATAGGCTTGAATAAAACTAATGAAAAAAGAAATACCAAGGAATAAAACTAATAAGTTCTTACTTAAAGATAGAAACTCCAATAATACTTTGGTTACTAAATCTGGCATAAAGCATTCCTCCTAATTCATTTAAACTTCGAAACTATGTATATTTACAATAGTTGCAAAATACAACTATTACTTTTAGAAAAAGAGGCATTAACAGCAACTGCTGTTTTTCATAGCCCCTAAAATTAAATCAATACTTTCTAAAACTTGACCACGTTTATTTTCTGGTACGTTAGAAAGGATTTCTTGAATATATATATTCATCTGTTTAGCAATCTCATCTTCATATTGCTCACCTTCAGGAGTAAGCGTAATGGTTACATATCTACGATCAGTAGGGGATTGTATACGACTTACTAAGTTACGTTCTACCAATCCTTGAATGTGACGACTTAATGTACTGTTATCCAACCCTAAAGAAGAAGATAGTTCATTTAAAGATGGGGTTTTTGTGCGCTCCACTTCAAATAATATATGACTCTGTACTAAAGAAACCCCACAACATTGCGCACCTTCTTTTTCGAGTAAACCAAAGCGTCTAATTAGGATTTGAAGCATTTGACGAAATTGATGAGATTCTTTTCCCACTTCTACGTTGTTCATATTCTTTTCACCACACCTTATTTGCTTGTTGAAACAATTGTAAAATACAACTATTTCAATTGTCAATGATTAAATTGACATTTTTTTCAGAATTTTTTATTGACGGGTATTGAAATAGATTATATTATTTAATTAACAAAATAAAACATTTTAATAAAAAATATAAAAATGTTAATAAAGTTAAAAAGGAGTGTTAAATACATGTTAGCTTTAAATCAAAAATTAAATTCTTGTTTTGATACTTTCTTTACGGAAGCAGTCGAAGGGGGCACACTTCCAGAAAGAGAGAAAGTTGTAGCTATTTTAACTTCAGCTACTTTATTAAACGATCAGGATACGTTGAAGAACGCAGTTCTAACAGCTAAACAATTAGGTTTTACCAAGGAAGAAATCGGTCAAATAACGGGTATCGCGATTGCTGTGAATGCTCAAAAGTTAAGGGATCAAGTCGAGGTAAGGGTAGAAAGTAAACCATCTTCTACATGCTGCCAATAAGGAGTCAATCTATGGAGAATCAATATGTTATTTTAGTGAGTCCTAGGGATAATGAAGTTCAATTAGTAAAGGAGAAGGGCTATAAAATCATTTTATTAAGAAAAGAGATTTCATTTGATGAAATTTTTGATGTGGATATACCTGTTGAAATTGATTTAAATGACGAAGAAGCTGTGTTAGAAAAGTGTCTCCAACTAACTAATCAGCTAGAGGTCATTTCAGTTTTTACCATGAATGAGTATAGAATTCCCTTGGCATCTAAGATAAGTGAAATGCTGCAATTAAAGTATCAACTACCTTACGAAGCTAGTTTAAGATGTAGAAATAAAAAAATGGCTAGGCAAAAATTAAATGAAGCTGGTGTAGGAGAGGTCCAATATCGTCTTGTTACTTCAGACAGTAACTTGGAATTCCAACTTCAAGGCATGGAGTTTCCCCTTATTGTTAAACCTTCTAATGATTCAGGAAGTAAAAATGTTTACTTATGTAAGAACGAATCAGAAATAACAACAGCTATTAAACATATTGTGAAAAGCAAGAAAAATATTGTGGGCCAAACCATTGATTCAGACATACTTATTGAAGAGTTTTTAGATGGACCGGAGTTTAGTATTGAGTCTGTAACGGTTAATGGCCAAACTACTATTATTGGAATTACAAAGAAACTTGTAACTCCATATCCTCTTTCTATTGAAGTAGGACATGATTTCCCTGCAAACTTAAATACTAATGAAGAGAATGAAATTAAAAGGCTAGTAGAACAAAGCTTAGCTGCTTTAGATGTGGATTTTGCTGTTACTCATACTGAAGTCAAATTAACAGAGAAGGGTCCAAGAATAGTGGAAGTAAACGCTAGACCTGGAGGCGATGAGATTCCACACCTGGTAAAAGCAGTCACTGGAGTAGATCTTAAAGCTTTAGCTTTCCTTGTTACCTTAGGCAAAGGAATTGATTCCATAGATTTGTCTTCATCTACTGTTTCTTCTGCCTCCATTCGATTCTTGTTAGCAAATCAGGAAGGGAAAGTGTACTTCGATGAACAGTTCCAATCTGCTTCTATAAAAGAACAGAAGTGGTATGTTAACAATGGTGAATCAGTCCAACGAACCGAAAGTAATTTTAATCGTTTGGGTTATTTTATTGTCTATGGAGATGAGCAGAGTCCTTCATGTAGTAAAGCCGATTCTGTAGAAAAAGAATTATCTATAACAATTAAGAACCCATTGGAGATTTAATTATGCTTACAGGTGTTGAAAGTAAATTTAAAGCGCTTAGTGATAAGACTAGACTTGCACTTTTACAGGAAATTTCCTGTTGTAAGGAGTTATGTGTATCCGATTTGCAGGATAAATTTCAAATTTCTCAATCTAAGTTATCCTATCATTTAAAATTATTAGTTGAAGCAGGAATACTTATACGTTGTGAAAGAGGAACCTGGTGTTACTATAAGGTAGATGAGAAAGAAGTTAAACGTATCTTATCGCCAACTATCTACCAAGAAATCATAAAAAACAGTGAGTCAGAGTAACTCACTGTTTTTTGTATTAAAAGCATTCTTTATAGGAATCTGCAGCTTTTTGGAAGTCTCCTAACTGGAAGTAAACATCAGCCACCTTTTTACAGACATAATCACAGGGCATAGATTGTTCTACTAAAATTCTTTTTGCTTCACTATAATTTCTTAATGATTCTTCTGTATTAGATAATTTACAATTAATATCTCCTAAAAGTTCAAATGCTTGTGCCTTATGTTTATTAACATCATTTATACCTATAATGTCTTCACATATAGAAGAAGCCTTTACATATTCTTCTTGTAAATAGTACACTCTTGCAAGCTCTACCTGCGCGTTCATAATTCTCGCTTCTTCTGCATTCAAATTCTTATAAATGTTTATAGCTGTTCTCAAATCAAGTTCAGCTTGATAATAGTCTTCTTGGTAAGAAAATAAAATTCCTAGGTTGGTATAGGTACCGGCCTCATGGTATTTATTTTCACTAAGTTTAAAGTATTTAAGAGCCCGTTCATAAGAACCTTTGGCATCTTTATAACGTTTTAACTCCATATTACAAATTCCCAGAGCCATAAAAATTTCTCCTGATTTATAAAAGGTGCCTAGACTGTCATTTAAGTCCCTTGCTTCTTCTAAAAAATTAATGGCAGAATAAAATTCCTTTAATTTACCGTGAACAACCCCTAAATTAACCAAGATGGATATTCTTATCATTCCACTAATTTGATCATAAATCATAATACGATAAGCCTTATTTAGAATATGAAGTGCTTTTTCATTATTATTAACCTGGCTATGGCTAGAGCCAAGAGAATCTAAAGAACGAAGCATTTCATTCGTATGTTTACCTTTTTCAAGCTTTGAAAAACTCTTTTCAAAGAAAGTAATGGCGTGGTTATAGTCTTTTTTATGCTCGTAATACTTTCCATGTATCCACATTAAAATACCTTTGTCATATTCATTTAAATCGTTCCGGGACAAATATTCTTTATTTTGAATAAATGCTTCAACTTTATCAAATGAATTCGCATTTACTTGGTTTTCTGCAGTTTTTATTTCTTTTTTTACTTGGGATAAAAGTAAATCTTTATTTTCTATAGTTTTAAAGAAATCATCGACTGTACAATCTAGTTTCTCGCTTAACTTTTCTAATACATCAAATGAAGGCTGAACAAGGCCTTTTTCGATCTGGCTTAGATAGCTTCTAGTAATGATGCCCTCTGATAAATCTTGCTGCGTTAACTTTGATTCTTTTCTTAATTCTTTTATGCGCTGTCCTAACATAAAAACTACCCCAATCTTTTCTTTATTTACCTATCTCTATTATTAACATTTTTGAACAAAATGTAAACAGTTTGTTAAATGTTCAAAATGTGTTGACAAGTAATTCCACATCTATTACTATTTACTTATGAATTAACATTTATAACAAAACTTATAACTTATTAAAAATGTTAACTGATGTTACATAGTGTGAAAAAGGAGGAAGATAAAGATAAAGTTTGAAGATTACTAGTTAGTAAGGTTAACACTTCCGTATTTATGATGACAGTTAGGGAAACTTAATTAAAGTAATTTGAATATTCAAAAATGTGAGGGAGCGATGAAATTGAAATATAAGATATGGCTTATGTACGCTACGATGGCAGCAGCCGTTATTATCATGATGGCAGACCCAGTTTGGCCACGAGTATAAGTAAGTAAAATAAATTGTTAAGAGGAACTCAAAAATATTCTAATAATGGAGGAATTGAAATGAAATTGAAGTATAAGACTTGGTTTATGAAAGCTACGATAGCAGCAGCCGTTATTATCATGATGGCAGACCCAGTTTGGCCACGAGTATAAGTAAGTAAAATAAATTGTTAAGAGGAAC
>NZ_JBYSWQ010000010.1:0-52436 GCF_058781295.1 Priestia sp. FW507-14D1A | reverse complement strand
ACTTAAAAATACTCTAATAATAGGAAATTAAAATTAAAATGAAATTGAAATGTAAAATGTGGTTTATGAAAGCTACGATGGCAACAGCTACTATTATCATGATGACAGATCCAGCTTGGCCATAAGAAGAAATTAGGGGGATTAATTAATGAATATTTTACTAGTTTCAAATTTTGAAGGTGGCTTTCAACCAAATACTATTGCTACAGCAGCCACTCCTTTAATTAAAGCAGGTTTTAACGTTTCAATTTTAGATACTTACGTTGAAGGCATAGTGGAAGAAAAGTTTTCTGATAAAGATTTAATCGCAATTTCCGTTCCGTTATTTGATGCAGTGCATGCTGGAATCGAGATCGCAAAACGGGCCGCAGATCTTAACCCAGAAGCCCACATAACCTTTTTTGGACAACATGCCACGATTAACGCTAATCGTTTAGCTGGAAAGTATAGTAACTCCTGTATTTGTGGGGAGTGGGAGCACCCATTAACCCTATTAGCTAAACATCTTTCTGGCGATGTACAAGAAAATATCCCAGGCTTATTAAGTGCAGAGCAAGCGATAAAAGGAGAACCCATACATCCTTACATGGCACGTAATCACCTAGACATACCTTCACGAGATTTATTACCACCATTGTATAAATACCCTCAAAAGCAAATTAATCATATTTTAGGATCGGAAGAAGTTGTAGGCTCTACTGAAATTGCAAGAGGCTGTCACCACAAATGCTTATACTGTTCAGTATTTGCAGCATACGACGGCAAAGTCATTTTAGTTCCAGAGGATATAGTGTTAACAGATATTCGAAATTTAGTTGCAGGGGGAATGACTCACCTTACATTCATTGATGCAGATTTCTTTAATGCAAAATATCATGGAATCAAAATTTTACGTAAACTTCACGAAGAATTTCCTGACTTAACATATGATTTTACCACTCGCGTAGATCACATCTTAGAAAATAAAGAAACTCTTTTAGAAATGAAGAACCTAGGAGTCAAATTTATTACCTCAGCATTAGAATTCCCATCTGAAGAAGTACTTGATGCGGTTGCTAAGGATACTACTGTTTCAGATATTGAGGAAGCAATTGCCTACTTAAGAGAGATTGATATCAAGTTGAATCCAACGTTTATCATGTTTAATCCGTGGACGAAATTTGAAGACCTTACGACATTCAGAACTTTTGTAGAGGATAATCAACTAGGAAATATAGTAGATCCAATTCAATATGAAACAAGACTATATTTGTATAAAGGTTCCCCATTATTAAATAAAGACTCTATTAAAGCCTTAGATTTAGAAGAACATGAATTTCACTACGATTGGAAACATCCAGATCCTCAATTGGACGAGCTTTATTTTGAAATGTTAACACCAGCTGAAGAGGGCATCTTTAAGCGATGCTGCTTGAAATGTTAAGGAGGAATAACTAGTGGCTGAGAAATCTATGGTAGCAGCTCCTGTTGGCCAAACGCATGTCTTGCCAAAGATAGACCCTTACGCAGAAACAAAGAAGAAACTGATAGCAGAGTTTATTGGAACCTATTTTCTTGTTTTTGCAGGGACAGGAGCAATTGTCGTCGACTCCCTTACAAAGAGTCTAACTCATGTTGGAGTAGCCTTCACATTTGGTTTGGTTGTATTGGCTTTAATTTATTCATTTGGACATATCTCAGGAGCTCACTTCAATCCAGCAGTCACACTCGCTTTTCTATTTCTTGGTGAAATCAACAAAAGAGAAGCTACACTATACCTTTTCACTCAATTAATCGCAGCTTCCGCCTCAAGCCTCACGTTATTACTTATGTTTGGGGACGTAGCGAACTTGGGAGCTACTCTGCCTAGTGGTTCTTGGACCCAAAGCTTTATTTTAGAATTCGTTATGACATTTGTACTCATGATGGTGATTTTAACATCAGCTGTACATGGTAAAGCCGTCAAAGCATTTGCTGGCATGGCAATAGGAGCAACTGTAGCTTTAGAAGCCATGTTTGGTGGTCCAATTAGTGGGGCCTCAATGAATCCTGCTCGATCATTTGGACCTGCAATCGTATCAGGTACAGTTAGTACGCTATGGATCTACCTAATAGCCACTGTATTAGGTGCCATTAGCGCTGCCTTCATTTATAAAATACTTCATGAAGAAGAGTAAATAATCAGGGGGAATGAAAATGAAAACTGCAAAATTAGTGTTACTTGGAGGATTTTTAGGAGCTGGTAAGACAACTACAATGATTAATTCTGCTTTAAAACTTGAGGAGCAAGGTTATCGTGTAGCCATTGTAACAAATGACCAAGGGAAAGAGTTAATTGATACTGAGCTAGCTCGCAAAAATGGTTTAGATACAAAAGAAGTAACAGGCGGTTGTTTCTGCTGTCAATTTGAAGACTTATATGAGAATTTAACTGATTTATTAGAGGAAAAACAACCAGATGTCATCATTGCAGAAGCTGTAGGAAGTTGTACAGATTTAGCTGCTACTGTAATCCAGCCTTTAAAACAGTATTATTCAGAGCAGTTTAAGACTGCGCCTTTAACAATTGTTGTAGATCCAGCTAGATTAATGCATGAGTTAAATGCCACAGATGAAACAAGACCTTCTTTTTCACAATCAGTCAGCTATATCTTTGAAAAACAGTTGGCTGAAGCAGATATCATTACGTTAAACAAATTAGATCGCTATTCTTCTGAGGAAGTTGAAAAATTATATAACTATTTACAACAACGTTATCCACAAACGGTCATTCAAACAATTTCCGCAGAAAGAGGAGATAACCTTGATGTTCTGACAGAAACTTGGTTAACAACAGATTTAGGTGGAGATAAAGTACTTGATATCGATTACGAACGCTATGCAGAGGGAGAAGCTCAATTAGCTTGGATGAATATTTTGGGTGATTTAAACTCTGATCAAGACGTAGATCCACGTCAGTGGGCTAAAAGCTTCCTAGATAAATTAAATGCCCACTTTATAAGAGAAAAAATGGCCATTGCACATTTAAAAGTACATGTAGGACTTGAAAATGGATATGTAAAGGCGAGTATGGTTCATACAGGCGATGAACCAACGTTTACGGAGGAAAATGTCAAAAATGCAAAACAACTAAGAGTTGTTTTAAATATCCGTATTGAAGCATCTCCAGCCATCTTAAATCTAGTTGTAGCAGATGCCATTGGAGCTTTAAATCAAGAATTTAGAACGAATTGGACTGAAACATACAATGAGTGCTTTAGTCCATTACCACCAAAACCAGTTCATCGTTTATACGAAGTAATGTAAGGAGGAGATATAAATGAAATCAAGCGATTTAATCGAAATTTTCCCAAGTGTACCAAATGTTCAAGGAGATTGTTGTGATACAGATTCTAATTTGGAAGTAGAAACTGATTGCTGTGAAGATAGTCAAAGCTTTTATGAAGAAAGCCTTGAATTAAAAGAGCAATTAAAAGAGCACTTTGATAAATCGGTAAATGTGCATCTTTATAATTATGATATTTCAATGGATCGCGTAATGGCTCAGAAAAAACTCAGCGAATTAATTAAACAAAGAGGATTTCAGCATATAAGTGAGGATACAATCCTTAAATATGTAACACCAGCTGTAGTTGTAAACGGGAACTTAATAAGCTTTGCAACTAAACCTCATCTAGAATTAGTGATAAAAGAAATTAACTAAGCGATAAGGAGCCAGCTTGCTGGCTCCTTATTCATAATAAGACCTATATATAAATAAAACATTGGCTTCTAAATAGAGAGATAAAATTCTTCAAAGGTAACAGACTATATCATAATGAAGGGGATTGAAGAAAGAGATGCAAAATCAAAAGATAAGTGAAGATATAGTAATTCAACCAAGGATAAGAAAGAAATTAAATTTTGGAACGAACCCTCTAACAGGCTTAATCATCTCAATTGTAACGACAAGCTTCTTTGTACTAATGAATCTTGTTCCTACAAGTTCCTTTTTAACGTTTATAGGGTTATGTGTTGTCGCATGGTTAGCTGCAGAAAATGGAGGAAACGATGTTTCTAAAGGTGTGTCCTCGTTAGTAGCTTCTGGCTATGCGAGTGCGTTAACAGCTATTATATATGGTGTTATCATGACAGCAATTGGAGGAGTATGTTCCTTTTTTCTTGCTTCTAAATTAGTTGGTTTATTTACTGCAGGTTTAATGAATCCAGACTATCAACTTACAGGCATTATGGCTTTAGCTATGGCTTTAGGAGCAACTCTTTGGGTAGCACTTGCCACTAAATTCTCGTTACCTGTTTCTACAACTCATGCCATTATCGGAGCAGTCATTCTAGTTGCATGTATTTCACAGGGGGTATCTAGTGTTTTATGGGGGAATCTTGGAAGTAAATTTGTTTTACCATTACTTCTTAGTCCTGTATTAGGTTTATGTATAGCTTGGTTACTTAATTTATTTATAGACAAAATTAAAATTAATCCACAAGTAGGAAAAGGTATTGCGTGGATATCTAGTGGCTTAATTTGTTTTGTTCGATCAGTCAATGATACGCCAAAAATTGTAGCCATTGCTTTACTAGTCTCAGTGTTAAATGGTTCCTCAGAACAAAGCAATACCTTACCATTTTCATTCTTCATTTTAGTCACGGTAGCAATGAGCCTAGGGAGCTTAATTAAAGGGCTGCCAGTCACAGAATTGTTAGCAAAAAAAGTGACCAAATTAGATGAAAATAGCTCCTTATCAGCAGTGTTCACTACCACCTCATTAGTTATGGCATCGAGTCAATTTGGATTACCAGCTTCTACAACCCACGTAAGTACTTCTTCTATTATTGGAGCTGGATTAAAGAATGGACGAAAAGCAATGAATTTCGGAGTTATTAAGGAAATTATTCTATCATGGGTAGTTACTTTACCAGGAGCCGGGATTATTGCAATGGTCTTCTACTATATTCTAAAGTTACTCCTTTAACAGCTATTATATCTTTATACGATTTCCGAAGTAGAAGAACATGTTAGAGATTCAAAAAAAGCCTGTCTCCTTGAAGAGGCAGGCTTTTCATTTAACAACAAGTTTTAGGGGCTTTTTCATTTGGCCCTACATTGGAGCTGATTTTATGAACATCACTATTTGCTTTAGTGTAAAAGAATTCCCATTCATTTCCGTCCGGATCTGTTACCCAAAATTTATCTTGAACAGCATAACAACAAGTTGTATCCATCTCCTCACGAGCAAAGAATCCTTCTTTCTCTAATCGTTCTTTATGAGCAATTACTTCTTCTGCATCATTAACTTGGAATCCAAAGTGGTTGACTTGGTTCCCGTTTACCTCATCACGTACGTTTAGAGTAAAGTTAAGTCCTGGTTCATCTAATAGAAATTTCGCATAGTCTTCTTTTATCTTCTCAGGTTTTATGCCAAATACCTTTTGATAGAACTCAATCGATTGGTCTAAATTCGTTACGTTAATTCCTACATGAACATATTTCATTTAAAATTCCTCCTTAGTAATATAAGCACTACGTTAAATCAAAAAAAATTGATATATCCGGTAAAAAATAAGGATAAAATTATCCTTTTTCATTTTTAAATAAACAACGTAGCTCCTCAGACAATGAATGATTTAGCTCTTCGTTGTTTAGATCATAGTAATTCCAAGTTCCCTTTTTTTCTTTTGTAATCAAGTTAGCATCCAATAAAATCTTCAAGTGATAGGATAGTTTTGACTGGGATATACCAAAGAATTCAGTTAAATCACACACACATGTTTGACCTCGTTGACAAAGCTCATGCATAATTTCTAGTCTTTTTTGATCCGCAAGAGCTTTAAACTTTTGTTCGTATTGTTCAAATGTTTGCTTCATATCTTTTACTGTATCCATTACTCTTCTCCTTAATCAACTTTTTTTGATTTAATAGGTACATGTATTGTATGCTTTTTCAAAATTTGTATACGTAGTTTTTCTGCGTAACATTGGATCATCATGAAAAAAACGTTTGAATATAAGGGTTTTAGCTTCGTTTTTGTCTATATTTTGTGTATTGACGACTAATCGGAAATAAGCATGAAAATACTCTACAGATAGGTTTTCTGAATTGTTAATTCTCATATTTTAACCTCACATTGAATGAATCAAAATTTCTTGATGTATTAATCATATCAAAAAAATTACAGAAATCAATTAATACATCAAAAAAAATTGATATAATAATTAAAGACTTAAGATAGGGGGAGTTTTATGAATGTTCGAATCATGAAAGAAGAGGATTTACCACAAGTTTTAAGTATTTATAACGAAGGAATTGAAGACAGAATTGCTACTTTAGAGGAAGATGTAAAGGATTTGCCTTACATAAAAGAATGGTTGTATCATCGCAATGATCGGTATGAGGTTATTGTGGCCGAAAGAGAAGGAGAAATAGTCGGATGGGCTTCTTTAAATCCCTATTCTCATCGTTGTGCATATAATGGCGTAGCTGATGTATCCGTCTATATTCAACGTGAGAGTCGAGGAAAGGGGATTGGAAAAGCTTTATTGCACACCTTAGAAATTATCGCAAAGAAAAATAATTTTCATAAGCTAGTTCTCTCGACTTTTCCTTTTAATGAAGCAGGTCAGAAACTATACCGTAGTTTGGGGTTTCGAGAAGTTGGCGTTTTTTATGAACAAGGAATATTAGACGATCAGCATGTAGATGTGATGGCAATGGAGAAAATCCTTAAATAATTCGTAAAATCCTCTAAGGAATAATCTTGGGGGATTTTTCACATATAAGTAGAAGTTGATGTGAGGGTTAATTATTACATAAATTTCTTTATATATAAGTGAACAGTTAGATGGGTGCATGATAACAAGATGGGACTGATCTAACTTATTTAATCAAAAGGGTTGTAAATGTTTTAAAAAGCAAGTATATTAATACACATAAACATATAAGCAAATTATTATATATTAATTCTAGTTAACTAGGAGGTGTATGTACGTGGGTGTGAAAACAGTAGTTGAAATTGAAAAAGCAGCTCAAATTCTAAAATTGTTGGGTGATAAAACGCGCCTATCAATGATGAAGCTTTTACAAACAAATGAATGCTGTGTTTGCGAATTAGTAGAGATCTACAAGGCTAGTCAGCCATCCATTAGTCAGCATTTACGCAAGTTAAAAGATATTGGTTTAGTGAAGGAAAAACGAAAAGGACAATGGATTTTTTATTCTCTTAACGAAGCACATGAAAATCACGATTTTATAATCAGTTTGCTTGCTTCATTACCAAGTCAAGATGAACGTTTAACTGAATTAGAAAAACAAGGCTTACGTATTAGTTGTTGTGAGTAATTGGAGGTTTAAAAATTGACATCAGTTGTCCTGGCGTCACTGATCTTTTTAGTGACATTAGTTTTTGTTATTTGGCAACCTAAAAACCTATCTATAGGTTGGTCAGCCTGTGGGGGAGCCGTCCTGGCTTTGCTGGCAGGAGTCGTTGATTTTCAAGATGTTCTGGATGTAACAAGCATCGTATGGAATGCGACCCTCACATTTATCGCAGTTATTATTATTTCCTTAATTTTAGATGAAATTGGTTTCTTTGAATGGGCAGCATTGCATATGGCAAGAGCTGCAGGTGGCAATGGTGTTCGTATGTTTGTATATGTTTCGCTACTTGGAGCCGTTGTTGCAGCCTTATTTGCGAATGATGGAGCAGCCTTAATTTTAACGCCGATTGTACTGGCAATGGTTCGCGCATTAAAGTTTGAAGATAAAATGGTCTTTCCATTTATAATTGCAAGTGGATTTATTGCAGATACAACGTCATTACCACTTGTGGTTAGTAACTTAGTTAATATCGTATCAGCTGATTTTTTTGGTATTCGATTTTCTGAGTTTGCATCACGTATGATTGTGCCAGATTTGTTCGCACTCTTCTCAAGCATTATTGTTTTATATCTATACTTCCGCAAAAGTATTCCTAAGAAGTACAATGTTGCGGATTTACAGAAACCAGTCGATGCGATTAAAGATGAAAAGATGTTCCGATTATCTGGGATAGTACTCGTTATTCTAGTCCTTGGTTACTTTGTTGGTGAATTTTTCGATATTCCGGTATCTCTCATTGCAGGAATTATTGCTGTTTTCTTCTTAGGAATAGCAAGAACAAGTCCAGCAGTGGAAACAAAAACAGTATTAAAAGGAGCACCGTGGGCCATTGTCTTTTTCTCCATCGGTATGTATGTCGTGGTATACGGTTTACGTAATGTTGGTCTAACAGAAGTGCTAGCCGATGTGATTCAAGCAACAGCCGATCAAGGCCTGTTTGCAGCAACCATTGGCATGGGATTTATTGCAGCCATTCTTTCATCCATCATGAACAATATGCCAACCGTTATGATTGATGCCCTTGCGATAGACGCAACACATACAACAGGGACGATTAAAGAAGCACTTATTTACGCCAATGTTATTGGATCAGATTTAGGTCCGAAAATTACGCCAATCGGTTCTCTTGCCACACTCTTATGGCTTCATGTTCTTTCTACAAAAGGCGTGAAAATCTCATGGGGAACCTATTTCAAAACAGGTATCATTTTAACCATTCCAACACTGTTTATTACACTTGTTGGTTTATATATTTGGTTACTTATTATTTCATAACATTTCTAAAGGAGATTTGACACATGTCTAAAAAAACACTTTATTTCTTATGTACAGGTAACTCTTGCCGTAGCCAAATGGCAGAAGGTTGGGCAAAAAAACATCTAAATAATGAAGAATGGGATGTACGCAGTGCAGGTCTGGAAGCACATGGGCTAAACCCCAATGCTGTCAAAGCGATGAAAGAAGCAGGCATTGATATTTCGAATCAAACATCTGATGTTATTGATCCTGAAATTTTAAATAATGCGGATTTAGTCGTCACGTTATGTGGTCACGCAGCAGATCACTGCCCAGTAACGCCTCCTCATGTAAAACGTGAACACTGGGGATTTGATGATCCAGCAAAAGCAGAAGGAACAGATGAAGAGAAATGGGCATTCTTCCAACGTGTACGTGATGAAATCGGAGAGCGTATTCACCGTTTTGCTGAAACAGGTAAATAATCATTAAAATTAAATAGCCGGGAGAGTTTATCTCGGCATATCCTTTATCTTTTATATAAGTATATTATTATAAACTACTTTTAAAAAGGTATAGTCTACATAAAGGGAGATGAAATTATGAAGAAAGTAGAGATTTTTGATCCAGCTATGTGTTGTTCAACAGGTGTTTGTGGTCCTAGTGTTGATCCTGAATTAACAAGGGTGGCTTCAGCTGTATTCGCCTTGGAGAAAAAAGGGTTCGATATTACACGTTATAACTTAACAAGCGAACCAAATAAGTTCGTTGATCAAGTAGCAGTTAATAAGATTCTTATGAGTAAAGGTCCAGATGCTTTACCAGTGGTATTAGTGGATGGTGAAGTAGAGAAAACTGGAAGCTACCCAACCAATGAAGAATTTGCTGAATGGTTTGGTGTTAAAACTGAAGAATTAAAGAGCGAAAAACCACGCATGTCGATCAAATTAAATATTAATAATCCAAAATAGGGAGGTAAAAGAAATGTTCAAATCTTTTCAACCCGAAAAAATGGTTCAAACACCCTTTTTATTTTTTACAGGTAAAGGCGGTGTTGGCAAAACATCCATAGCATGTGCTGTAGCTGTTTCGTTAGCAGATAACGGTCATAAAGTACTGATTGTTAGTACAGATCCTGCTTCAAATTTACAAGATGTATTTGAAATTGACTTGAGAAACGAGCCAATTGAGATACCGATGGTGAAAAATTTATATGCTTGTAACCTGGACCCTGAAGAAGCAGCAAAAACATACCGTGAGAAAGTCGTAGGACCTTATCGTGGAAAACTCCCTGATGCTGTTGTTTCTACTATGGAAGAACAATTATCTGGAGCTTGTACGGTAGAGATTGCTGCATTTGATGAGTTTACAAATTTACTTGCTAATGAAGAAATGGTCAACCAGTTTGATTATATTCTTTTTGATACAGCGCCAACAGGGCATACACTTCGCTTGTTACAATTGCCAAGTGCATGGACTGGTTTCTTAGATGAAAGTACACATGGAGCTTCTTGTTTAGGGCCTTTATCAGGTCTAGATGAAAAGAGAGGTTTATACGCAAAAACGGTAGAAGCTTTATCAAATCCGGATCAGACGACTTTAATGTTAGTGGCTCGGCCCGATGTTTCTTCTCTAGAAGAGGCAAATAGAGCTTCAAAAGAATTAAAAGATATTGGCATTTTAAATCAAAACTTAATTGTGAATGGGTTAATAAGTCAATATGTACAAGGCGATGAAATATCTACTGCTTTTTATACTCGACAACAAGAATCATTAAAGAAAGTGCCAGAAGAACTTCAACAAATGGTTATGTATTCAGTGCCTTACGTATCTTACCCTTTAACGGGTATTAATCATTTACGTAGTTTGTTTAAATCAGAGACATTACCAGAAACAGAAATTAAAAATGTAGAGCTTTCTCCAGAAAAGTTAACCGAGTTTAAAGATGTTGTAGAAGACTTCTCTAAAAATGGAACAAAAGTTATTTTCACAATGGGTAAAGGCGGTGTTGGTAAAACAACAGTAGCATCTGCCATTGCAGTAGGACTAGTTGAAAAAGGCCATCGTGTTCATTTAACTACCACAGATCCTGCAGCCCATTTAGATTTTATTTTTAGTAATAGTGAAGCAAAGGAATTACTAAGCATCAGTCGAATTGACCCTAAAGCTGAAGTAGATGCTTATAAAAAAGAAGTACTTACAAAAGCTAGTGAGGAACTTGATGAAGATGGCATTGCTTATATTCAAGAAGACTTAAATTCACCATGTACAGAAGAAATTGCTGTGTTTCGAGCTTTTGCGGATGTGGTAGCTAAGTCAAATGATGAAATTGTAGTCATTGATACAGCACCAACTGGTCATACGTTGCTTTTACTTGATGCTAGCGAGTCTTATCATAAAGAATTGGAAAAAGCTACAGGAGAGGTTCCAGAAAGCGTTAAAACGTTACTGCCACGTTTACGTAATCCAAAAGAAACGAGTGTAGTTATTGTAACTCTTGCAGAAGCAACGCCAGTATTAGAAGCGAATCGTCTTCAGGAAGACTTGAAACGTGCTGAAATTACGCCAAAATGGTGGGTTATCAACCAAAGTCTGTACGCAACAGATACAAAGGATGCTATTTTAAAGGGAAGATCACAAGCTGAAAAAGCATGGATTAAGAAAATAAAGAATGAATTAACATCTAATTGTGCTATTATTCCCTGGCAACCAGAAGAGAAAATCGGTTACGAAAAAGTCAAAGAGTATATTCAATAATTCAAAGTGGGAAGTAACCTGTTTTAATAATGATTCAGACATTAAAATTATAGAGGTGGACAACATGAATAACAAAAATTATCAATCATTAATTGACAATCGTATTTTTATTGGTGGTGCAGCTGATGTAAAAGAAATAATGAAAAATGATAAAGTAGATGTGATTTATGACTTACGTGCAGAATCATTAGAACATGATGCTCCAGAAGTACGTGTTCATACGCCAATTGTAGATGATGCAGAAAACCAAGATGAATCTATTGAAAATGCAATTAATGAAGTAATAAAATCGTACAAGGAAGGGAAGAAGATTTACTTCCATTGTGCAGGAGGAAGTAATCGTACTGGTACGATTGCAATTGGAACTCTGTTAGCACTTGGAGAAGCTGATTCCATTGCAGAAGCCGAAGAAAAAGCAAAAGCATCTCGTGCTAAAATTAATGTAAAACCTGAAATGAAAGCTTCACTTCAACGTTTATTTCCAGAAGCTTAACCAATAAATATAATTGAAGATAGGGAGAGATTAGATGAATATCACAGATGGAGCTAAAAAGATGTTAGAAGATGTATTCGCTGAACAAGGAGCTAAAGGCATTCGTTTTTACTCTGAAGGTGCTGGATGCTGTGGACCTCAAGTCGGTTTATCATTAGACGAACCTACTGAGGATGATACAGTCCAAGAAATTAACGGTATTCAAGTAGCTATTGAAAATACAGTACTATCTACAACTCAAGGGCTTACACTTGATGTTCAAGAAGGTCCTCAAGGTGCAGGATTTGTTTTGGTAGGAATGGATAACAGCTGTTGTTAATTAAATAATTAACTTTAAAACTGTAGAATATATGTGGTAAAAAGAGAAGGTTAAAATCTTCTCTTTTTTATTTACCTTTGTTTACTTCTTTTTAGGACCTAGAAGATACAATTCGTTATGCTGCCAGTGATTCTCATTACGTTCTACTTCAATTTTTGATACAACTTTAGATCTCCCATTCAGTTGATGAAAAATATACGCGACTAAGCCACGTTCCAACATATAAAGAAGAGCATATATTTTATAAACATCTAATGATCACCTGCTGCTGTATAGTTTCTTTTTATTTCTATGAGTAGACAGGCAAAATTGTGGGTTTTAATATAAATTTAAATTTTTTATATCTCAATTTCAAAAGTATTCTTAAAAAATTGAGATATAAAAAAGCGCAGTCTAAGACACTCAAACGATTTTACTCTATCTATAAACTAACTCTATGCACTTACTATTATATTGGACCATAAAATGCTTCCTTTCTCCTGAAATAAATTGGTTCCTAGAATGGTGATTATGTTAACTGGATTTGTATATTGTATTCATCTCAAGCTTCTTTTTTAAGAATGAAATAGTAAAAAGAAGAAATCCCCAAACTGACCAATATAATGGGTAGCACAATCATTGTATGTTCACCTTCTTTTTCATTAGTTCTGTTTGGATAGACGTTTCAGCTGTTACTGGAGAGTCAAAAAAGACTCTTTTTAATTTTTTATATTCAAAGAAAAGTAAAGCTATACTCATAAAGGTTAACAACGTGGTAACAGAACGAGCTGGTATCTCAAAACAAAAATCAAGAATAGTAATATTTACTGTGATAGGTAAATAAATAATGTTTCCTAAAGTTGCTGTCTTTGGAATCACTAATAATAAGGCTGCTGTTATTTCTCCAAAAGCAATAAAAAGATTATATGTATCCGAATATCCAAAGAAGTGCCAAGCCAATTGCATTGCTGAGTCCTTTGTCGAGTCATATATAAAGTCGCCAGTAGAGAACTGGCCTGGATAGATTTTGGAAATGCCGTAAATCAAGAAAGTTAATGCTAAAGACCATCTAAATGTAGTGATAATTGTCATTCTAAGCTTTTTTAGAAATGTACTTCTATTCATTGATTTTCCCACTTTCTATTTTCGTTTTAATAAACCTATTTTGTATTTCTTTGCTAGGGACGAGACAACTCTCTTTTTTCCCGAAGAATCGATATCGATTCTTTGCAATAAAACGGTACGCTCTATCTCGGATTTTTTTAGGTATTATCCAAAAGAGAATGAAAAACCTTATAGGTCCGGTAAGCTTATTCATGATATGTAAGATTGCTGTAGATTCCGTATATATTTGACCTTTATCAATTAAGATAATGGAATCCAATTGCGTATTATTCGGATTGTGATTTATTATCAATGAACGTGCTAAATCTGATTGAAGAGACAAAAATTTAAATATGCCTTTAGGATCTCTTTTTATCACAAATTGGACCCAATGATTACATACGTTACATATACCATCAAACATAATAATAGGTTGATTATCTTTTTTTACCTTCAATATATTTCATCCCTTTAGTTAATTGTAAATATTTTCTACAACTAATTATAATACGAGATTTAATAAAGCTCACCTAACAATAATGTAAGATGGGCTTACAATTTTGTTAGGTGAGCTTCATTTTTTTGTTAAGAGTGCCTAGAACGCATATTATGGTAACTAAGTTTTTAGATCTTAACTAATAACAAAAAGAACCTACTGTTTTAGTATAGTAGGCCCTTTTTGTTATTTATTTTTTAGTTTTTTAACAAAAAAAAAAGCCAGGAATCCTATTAAACCAATAATTATTAAGAATAATAGCAATCCTGTTGGACTAAATGTACCCATAATACCATCCTTAAAATTTCTATAATTTCTATAAATTACAATGTTACCATATTTGGATGGTTTGCACATTGCTTCGATAAAGCTTTTGGTTCCTGGAATCCGTTTTATGTTAACTAAAAGGCGAAAAAGCCATCTTTGGGGAAGATGGCTTTTTCTACTGATAAATATTAGGTTGTAAGTGGAGTCCTAAAAGACTTCTCGAGTAGTTTGCTCAATTTAATACACTTTATTCTTACACAACATATCCATTGCTTTTTCTAGAAGTAAAATGTCTTCCCTCATCATTACTTTCATATCGTCGAGATCAAGTTGAATATATTCTCCTTTTAAACGTTCTAATTCCCTCACGAACAGAGATCCAGTATAGTACCCGTAATTTGTTTCCAATGCATATCTCCTTTGTGTGCTATTAATATGTGTAGTTCCCTTTTATTCAGGTTAACAACCAATAAAAGTAAATTAACTTAAAAAATAATCCCTTGCCCATCAGGCAAAGGATTTTCAAATTTATTGGAAAAGGGGAACACGTTAGTAGTCTGGCCAGATTTGTAGATTCATATACACATAAATCTAAAAATAAATATTGTGAACGTTTTTTATAAAATAACCTTATTTAAGTTGTTCTATCATCTGAGTAAATACTAAAGTATTTCAGTTATTATTAAGGTTTTACCATTTATACTAACTGACGACAAATACGAACTTGTTCATATTTAGAATAAATAGTATAACTAATTAAATTAATGTAAATTATATGTTTTAAAAAAATCTATTTAAAAGGTTATTTTTCTTTATTTTTATTCTGAATTTTATTTATAGAACTTCATTAAAACGTTATTTTGACAAGTTCGTACAATAATGAAATAAAGACTTTAATATTACATTGACAAGAATACGGATCCTGCTTACAATTGAAAATGATTATCAACACCGAGGAGGAGACATCGTTATGTCGAAGAGGAACAGTATTCTGAATATTAAGTTATTTATTTTATCTATTTTAATTTTGTCGACATTATTGGTTGGTTGTTCTAACGCTAATAATGCGGAATCAACATCGAAAGGCAAGCATGATAACATGCTGACAATTGCTTGGCCGAGAGATGTAGGAGAAATGAATCCACATGTCTACAATCCTTCACAATTATTTGCTCAATCTATGGTATATGAGCCATTAGTAAGCTATCAAGATGGTGGTAAAATAAAACCAAACCTAGCTACGTCATGGGAAATCTCTGAGGACGGTAAAGTATATACTTTTCATTTGCGTAAAGGTGTGAAATTCTCTGATGGAACAGACTTTAATGCAGAAATTGTTAAGAAGAATTTTGACACTATTTTGAATAATAAAGAATTACATAGTTGGTTGGGTTTCATTACAAAAATAGCTCAAACAGAAGTAGTGGATAAAAATACTTTCAAATTAACATTGACTGAACCATATTACCCAACAATTCAGGAACTAGCTGTAGTTCGACCAGTTCGTTTCTTAGGAAAAGCTGGTTTTCCTAAAGATGGTGATACTTCAAAGGGTATCGTCAAACCGGTAGGTACAGGTCCCTGGATTTTAGAAGATTATAAAACAGACGAATATGCTATTTATAAAAGAAATGAAAATTATTGGGGAGAAATTCCAAAAGTAGAAAAAATCAAAGTTAAAGTTATTCCAGATGCAGAAACGAGAGTACTCGCATTTGAAAAAGGTGACTTGGACATGATTTATGGAGAAGGAGTTGTCAGTCTAGACACGTTTAAGCAGCTAAAGTCCACTGGAAAATATGAAACTAGGGTTTCTGAACCAATTGCTACAAGACAGCTTGTTATGAATACAAAAACAGAACAGCTTTCAGATGAACGTGTACGCCAAGCCCTACATTATGGCTTTAATAAAGAAGAGTTGGTTAAAGGAGTGACTTCTGGTTTAGAAGAGGAAGCAAACCATATCTTACCTACAAATTTACCTTACACGAAAGATATAGATGTGAAGTTGGTAAAGTATAATGTAGAAAAAGCAAAGGCTCTATTAGACAAAGCCGGGTGGAAACTTCCTAAAGGAAAAACAGTTCGTGAAAAAGATGGAAAGTTACTTAAAATTGACCTAATGTATGATTCAGCAGAATCAATTCAAAAATCAATGGCCGAAACTCTTCAATCTGAATGGGCGGCAATTGGGGTTAAATTAAACATTGAGGGAGTTGAACTACCAGACCAAGTTCAAAGATTTAAAGATAATAAATTTGATATTAATTTCTATAGTAATTTTGGTGCTCCTTATGATCCTCATACATTTTTAAATATTGTTGCATCAGAAGGGTATGGGTTTAATGAAGCTATTTCAGCATATCCAAATAAAGATGAGTTAATTAAACAAATGGCGAAGGTTCCTCAAACAACAGATGAAAAAGAGCGCCAACAGTTCTATTCGTCTATTTTAAAGTCAATACAAGACCAAGGAGCTATTATTCCTATTTCATATATGAAGAAAACAGCCATTTATCAAAAGAATGTAAAAGATTTTAAATTCCCTGCTAATCGTGATGAAAATCCATTCACAGGAATTAGCATCAAACAGTAGCTAGCAGGAGGTTTTCATGGGCAATTATATACTAAAACGAATTATGTCCATTATTCCAGTTTTTCTTTTGGCCGCACTTTTCACGACTGGAATGGTTCACCTCTCATCGGTGGATCCAGCTGAAGCTTATCTAACAGCAGCACACATCCAACAGACTGATGAGATTTTAGCTCAAAAAAGACATGAGTTTGGTTTAGATCAACCATTTCTTGTTCAATATGCAAACTCTATTTTGAAGATATGCCAACTTGACTTTGGCATATCTTACGTTTCAAATAAACCAGTATGGGATGAGGTCATATATCGAATACCAGCCACTATCCAACTAGCTCTAGCAAGTATATTAATAGCCGTGCTCATCAGCGTGCCTCTTGGTTTTTTGGCGGGAGTAAAGAAAGGAGGCGCTATCGATCATTTTAGTCGACTACTCTCCTTTTTTGGTGCATCTATTCCAACTTTTTGGCTGGGCTATATCTTGGTTTTTTTCTTTTCTGTTAAGCTTAATCTTTTTCCAGTTGAGGGAATTGGGACATGGCAGCATCTCGTACTGCCTTCTATTACATTAGCCCTACCTTTAATAGCAATGTATACAAGGCTATTACGTTCAAGTGTTCTTGAAAACTTACAAGAGCCCTATGTACTGTTTGCTCGGACTAGAGGGCTGAAGGAAAAAACAATTATGACAAAGCATGTTCTTAGAATTGCCATTTCTCCAATGATAACTGGACTTGGAATGAACCTTGGAAAATTACTTACAGGTACAATTATCGTTGAATCGGTTTTTTCTTGGCCTGGATTTGGTCGTTATTTCATTGAAGCTATCTTTAATCGTGATATTCCTGTTATTCAATGCTATGTACTAATAGCAGCTATTTTATTTATTTTGAGCAACTTACTAGTAGATATAATTCAAATGTATATAGATCCGCGTATTTCAAGGAAAGAAGGACAGCATTGATGATAACAAGTATACGTATGAGATTTAAAAATCAAAGAGTAATTCCTATATGTTCAACAATATTAGGTGTTCTTTTTATCATTGCTATAGTAGCTCCTTGGATTGCGCCACACGATCCAATCGCTGTCAATTTGACTTATAAATTGCAGTCTCCAAGCTGGAATTATCCATTAGGTACCGACCATTTAGGAAGATGCAACCTATCGCGTATTTTATATGGAGCACGTATCTCACTAGGTTTTGCTATGCTTATCTTCATTTCATCATTAGCAATTGGTTTACTCATTGGTACTTTTTCAGGTTATAAAGGTGGTTGGGTTGACCATGTTTTAATGAGATTTTGCGACGGTGTTATGGCTTTCCCAAGCCTAATCCTTGTACTAGGGTTAGTTGGCATATTTGGACCTGGACTGCCGCAAGTTATATTAGCTTTGATGCTTGTGCAATGGGTTTATTACGCAAGAATGTTCCGAGGGATGGTTCTTAGTTTGAAAGAACAGAACTTTATCTCTGCTGCAAAGATCAGTGGATCATCGCAATGGAAAGTCATCAAAAATCATATTATCCCAAATGTGCTACCTCCACTTGTCGTAATGGGTACGTTGGAAATGGGATGGGCTATCATGGATATATCGGCTATGTCTTTTCTCGGATTAGGCGTCCAGTCTCCTACACCTGAATGGGGAGCAATGATTCACGAAGGAAAATCGTATATTCGAACAAATCCAGAACTCATGCTTTATCCGGGTTTGTCTATTATGCTTATCATTGTTACATTCAATCTATTAGGCGAAGCGCTATCAGAACGTTACGGTGTCAAACGTCGATTTTGAAAAGGAATGAAAAAAGTTGGGAACAGAAGAGTCAAAAGTGTTACAAGTTAGAGATTTACATGTTCAATTAAAAACCAAAAATGGTATTACAGATCTTGTTAAAGATATAAATTTTGAACTAAAGCCTGGAAAGGTTCTCGGTCTTATTGGTGAAAGTGGTTGTGGTAAAACTATTACGAGTATGTCTATTCTTCAGCTTCTTAATCGTAAAGAAACAATAATTGAAGGAAGCATAATGCTAAAGGGACAAGAGTTAAACGGTTTAGCTGAAAAGGAAATGCGTAAAATTCGTGGTAAGGATATAGCCTTTATCATGCAAAATCCAATGAATGCTTTTACGCCCGTTTTTACTATTGGACACCAATTTGTTGAAACTATTCGCTCTCATACGAATTGGAATAAAAAACAAGCGACAGAGCTTGCCATTGAGTCAATGAAACAAGTGAATTTACCTGAACCTAACAAGCTTTTGAAATACTATCCTTTTCAACTGAGTGGGGGGATGCTTCAACGAGTAATGATCGCTATTGCAGCAAGCCTCCGTCCAGCTATTATTATTGCTGATGAACCCACAACTGCATTAGACGTCAATAATCAGAAGAAAGTACTGCGTCATTTGGACAAAGTTCGTTCTGATTATGGTTCGGCGATTTTGTTGATATCTCATGACTTAGGAGTTATTGCTGAACTGGCTGATGAAGTAGCAGTCATGCAACATGGGCAAATAGTTGAAACAGCAGATGTTTTTCAACTATTTGATAATCCTAAGCATGAGTATACGAAGAAATTACTGAATGCAAGGCCAACACTATATTTAGATGAACCTGTTATCAACTTAATTTGATATATGATAAGCATTTTTATAAGAGGTGAACAAGTGAGTTTATTACAAGTAAATGAAGTCACTCATAGCTACGAAAACAGAACATTTTTTAAATGGAAAAATCGTTCTAGAAAAGTACTTTCTGATATCACCTTCTCTATTGAAGAAGGTACATGTTTTGGGATACTTGGTACAAGTGGAGCCGGTAAGAGCACTTTAGGAAAAGTACTTCTTGGTTTGCAAAAACCACAATACGGCCAGATTCTCTTTCAAGGACATGATATCTACAATGCGGATAAACATACTCGTCAGAAACTTCGGCGTGATCTTCAAGTTGTTTTTCAAGATTCACACTCAGCAGTCAATCCCAGAATGACAGCAGAACGTATCATTGCAGAACCGTTAGAAAACTATGAAAAGCTAACGTTAAGCGAACAAAAAAGAGCTGTAATTGAATTATTAGAGAAAGTAGGGCTCTGTGAAAAAGACTTAAAAAAATATCCACATCAATTTAGTGGTGGCCAATTGCAGAGGGTTAATATTGCAAGGGCCATTGCTCTTAAACCAAAGCTCATTGTTTTAGATGAATCTGTAAGTAGTCTAGATATGGTTACTCAAACCCTAATTTTAGAACTATTAAGAGAATTAAAAGAAGACTTTGGGTTATCGTATTTTTTTATTACCCATGATATTAAAGCTGCCTATACTATTAGCGATACATTAGGTGTATTAGAAAAAGGAGAATTAATTGAGCATTTCCATTCAAAAGATGCTTTCTTTACTTCAGAAAACCCTATAGTAAAGGAAATGAGAAGTTCTATGCTTGCAGAGCATCCACGTTTTCGTTCAATTGGAACAAGAAATGGTACGCTTTAATTTAATAACATATATATGTATAGCAAAGCCTCGATTTCACTAACATAATCGAGGCTGTTGTTTTTATTTTTACCATGTAGAAAGAGGGTAATTGGATGAATCATCGTGCATATCTTACTTTAGCAATTCCTCTAACAATCTCAACTATGACGACTCCCTTACTAGGTGCCGTAGATACTGCTGTTATTGGACAACTTCCAGCTCCAGCTTACATTGGAGGAGTTGCAGTAGGAACGCTTATTTTTAATACATTATATTGGTTATTTGGCTTTTTACGTGTTAGTACATCCGCCTTCGCTGCACAAGCAAATGGAGCAAGCGATCCAGATCAAGGAGTCCTTGCTTTATGCCGTCCGTTTTTATTAGCTGTAACAGTAGGGATCCTTTTTATTTCTTTACAATGGCCAATTGAACACGCTGCCCTTCTATTAATCTCTCCCGATGCTGATGTAAGTAGGTTTGCCGTAGAATATTTCAGAATTAGAATATGGGGAGCACCCTTTACATTGATGAACTACGTTATTCTTGGTTGGTTAATGGGGATGGCTAAGATTAAACAAGCTTTATGTTTACAGATACTAACAAATGTTTTAAATATGCTTTTAGCTATTCTTTTTGTTCATGTTTTTTCTTTTGGCGTACAAGGAGTTGCTACGGCTACCTTAATTGCAGAATTTTCAGCCTTTGTATTAGGTGTATTTATTGTTTGGAAAGCTTCTCCGTTTGAATGGAAGTTGCCCTCAGTTCAGTCGCTCCTGGATACACATTCTATGAAAAAGATGTTTAATGTTAACAAAGATTTATTTATTCGGACTATTTGTTTACTAATTGTTATTAATATGTTTACAGCAAAAGGTGCTTCGTTCGGTACAGAATTTCTAGCTGCGAATGCTGTATTATTTCAAATTCACTACATAATGGCTTATCTTTTCGATGGTTTTGCCAATGCCTCAAGTATTCTTGTTGGTAAATCAATAGGATCCAATGACAAAGAGTTATATAAGAAAACTCTTACTTTATCTAGACAGTGGTCGCTAATAACAGCTTTCATTATATCTAGCTTATATACGATTTTTCAAGAACCTATTATTAGGCTTTTTACAAATCTACCTAATGTTATTGAAATTTCACTACAATACGGATCATGGCTTATTGTCTATCCGTTCGCTGCTTGTTTTGGACTTGTCATATATGGCGTTTTTACAGGAGCAACTGAAATTGCACCAGTTCGAAACTCTATGATTTACGCCACAATTTTATTTGTAATCATTCAGCTTATAATCACTCCTATATGGCATAATCATGGACTTTGGCTAGCTTTTGTTATCTATACTATTGGAAGGTCTGTCTTTCTGGTCATGTACACTCCTAGATTAAACAAAAAATTATTGCACTCAAAGGAACTAACAAGTTTTTAAGTGAAGAGCCTTGCCATAAGAATTGAGAACTGTTGATATTTAAAGATATTGAGACTAATGCCCTCTTGGGGATTTAACACTTATAGTGGAATTAATCACTATACTATCTTATATAATAAAGATTAAAACCAATATATATCTATTTATATAAATAGAATTTATTTTATTAAAAAGGTTTTAAATATTACACGCCTTATAATAGAACGACTATAAAATTTATATGCTAGATTAAAAAGGACATATATCTTATATCTAAACTAATTTGGAAAAACGTTCAATATTCAGTCATCTAGCACGATGAAGATAAACAATACGAATACTTTTTAGTAAAGTCATAATTAATTAGTTATTAATTGACTTATAGAATTGGTTTGCGTTACCATTGAACAAACTTAATACTCCAAAGGGGAGTAGCTGTACAACAAAAGTCGTCACTACGAAACAAAATGTTTCCGGCTTTGTTGGCAATTTCAATTGTTAGCAAGACCTTTGCCTACTTTTTTAGTTAGGTGAAGTCTGTGTTTGTACATCAAGCGCTTTTATCTACTAAAAGGATAAAAGCGCTTTTTGTTTTTTATAGATTTAAAATGACTATGAGGAGTGGTTAAATCATGTTCAAGAAACTGTTTGATTCACTAATGAATAATAAGCATAAGCGTTACAGTAGCAGTGATTATAAAAGAGGAAGATCAAAGCCTTTTAAGAGTTATAGCAGTAGTGATGATCATAGGAAAAGAGGTGGTCATCACGGAAGTTATGGACATCATCATTATAAGAGGAAAAGAAAGAGTGGAAGTTTCTTTAGTAGTTAAATGAGAAAAGGGTACCTCGTTCTACTGGCATTGGAGAAGGAGGTACCCTTTTAAAAAATCTATAACTGAAAATAAAGCGTAACATATTCTTGCTATAAAGAGTAGGTTTTACTGCCGGAGCATAAGCATATAAAGCTTGGTTGTTAAGCAGTTCTTTAACAAATAATCATTAGTATGTTCGTCATTTATAAAAAACCTGCATACCTCATGAGAGCAATCTCTCTTCCCCTCTTGCGCGTGAGCTGCTGAAAAAGAGGGTTTTTTTCTATGGTCCAAAAGAGTAATTAGGTTAACTAAAGCTTTACTACAACATTCTCCAAACATAAGATTTTTTATTATTTTAAGTTTACCAATAGAATTTTCGAAACCGTTAAAGCTTCTACTTTAATTTCGAAATAATAATCCCTGCAATCATAATGAAAAAACCCAATGCTGTTTTCCAAGTAGGAACCTCTTTGAAAAATAGATACCCCATCAAGATTGAAATGATTATTTCTATTCCTTTAGATGTAACTAAAACAAATGTTAGATTCTGAATTGCTTTAAAACCAAATTTGATGCCGTATCCGATGAGCATATTGGCTATTAAAAACAGTGGGAAGGCAAAAAGTTGATACTTTAAAGTCGTCCAAAAGGCTGGATCAATATGCTTGCTTTGATACGAAAATAATAGGTTTATTAGAAATAAACCAAAAAATAAAAAGGTAGCACCATAAAAATAACTCATACGTATACACTCTCATTATAATCATATTTGTTATCAGTTTACCCAACAAATGTTTCTTTATGCTATAAAAATTGCCTTAGGTAAAAATGGTAGCCTTGATACAAAAAATATGCCTCTTAAATAATAGTTAGGAGGTGATTTTTTATAAATGATCTTGAAAAATTAGGTTGTAATCTAACAGTCTTCTTTGGAAATTGACTATCATCAGATTAAAAACAAGAAAAGCCCTCAAATTATGAGGGCTTCTCTTGACTATGAAATAAGAAATGGAATTTTCATTCGCATCTACAAAACGTATTGTAACATGTATTAGGTATTAAAAATGAACTATTCAGACCCTAAAAGGGGTATTATAAGAGTTTATCTGGATTTTACAGGAAGAAAATGTTGTTATGTCGTGAAATCTTCGTTATTGTTAAATAAAAAGATAACAACTTAGAGAAGCAGGTGATTGAGTGATGCAAAGATATAGATACAACAATGCTTTAAGAAGAGCTTTACTTGTAGATATAGAGGCGGCAAGGGAGCTTATGGTTCAAATAGGTTTAGAAGAGGGATTTACTAGTAAAGGTACCCTTGCAATCAGTCGGTTCATTGATCAATTGTTAAACCAATTAGAAAAGGTCACTGCAACTGAATAGTTTTTATTTTCATGTCAAAAAGCAACTTCAATCTGTCATAAGAAAAAGGTTGTTTTTGGAGGCAACTCTATAATGAAAGGTAGAACACCACAAATACTATCTTTCCCACTGTAAGCAGCGATATAGAAGGTGCTTATCGTATACATTAATCCCATTCTCACTTGCTTAAAGAACGTTAAATCTACACGAATGCATAAAAACATGCATAGATAAGAAAAAACCCCTTTACTAATCTTTTGTCTCTTAAATCATTGTTTTTTCATATGTATCAAAAAATTATTTTATGTTAACCACAAACGTATGATTTTACAAGCTACTTAATTTATCTAAAATTTCTTCATATGTAAAGGAAAGCCCTGTAAATCTTACAAGGCCGTCTAATTCCCTTTTTTAAGCTGAAGGCTTTTGTAAAGGCTTATTGCTCGGTGCAAACCAACCAAATAGAGCAATACCAACTAATACTCCATAGAAGATTAATGTCCAAATAGTACTATGGGGAAAATGAGGGTCTAAGACACCTATATCCTTATGAGCAAGTGTAATAACAGCAAGTTTGACACCCACCCAAGCAACAATGGCATATGCTGTAGTTTCTAAGGCAGGACGCTTTTCGAGGAGTTTTACAAACCAGGTCGCTGCAAACTTAATCAATATAAGACCTGCGATTCCTCCCAAAACTACAACTGCAAATTGTCCCCCATCCATACCACCAATTTCACCAAACTGTGAATCTGGAAGGCCAAGGGCTATAGCTACCGCAGCTAAAATGGAATCAATCGCAAAAGCAAGATCAGCTAATGCAATTTTTCCTACTGTAGGCCAGAATCCTTTTGCAATAGGCTCTTTTTCATCTTCATGATGAACATTTTCATTATGTTTTCCAAACCGAGCCTTAAGGACATGTTTTAAACCTAGATACAGGAGATAAGCTGCTCCGACTGCCTGTATCCACCATACATTAGCGATAAATGAAATAGCGAAAAGAGCACCAAATCGAAAAATAAATGCCATAAGAATTCCATAATTAATTGCTTTTTTCTTCTCATTATCCGGTAGATGTTTAGCTATGACTGCTAGTACAAGAGCATTGTCAGCCGATAATAAACCTTCTAAACCAATTAGAATTAACAACGCCCAAGCGTATTCGATCCATATGGACTCCATCTATTTTCCTCCTTTCCAAAGTATAGTTCATTATGTTAAAGAATTTGCTTACATTAGAATGACCATCTATATGAACGGTAATCCTAGAGAATGGAACTTTCATTATTTTAACACTAATTCTATATATAATATTTATTAAAGTGTAAATATTAGCAAAATCACTTGTGTAACTTTGCTAATACTTCTTTTGAATATCATAAACACTTTTAGCCTCTCCATAATTACCGCATTTTTAGTGAAAGAAAAATAGGGTTCTGAGGGAGCTAAATTGTATATTTGTGAAGTACATGTAAATAATAACATTACTTATATAGAACTGGGGATTTCAATATGAAGATGTTAGTAAAGTTAAAATTATATGTTCTTGGACTGTTACTGCTAATTAGCTTTGTTTGTACTGGTATCTTAGTTGAAATGGGCAAGTTTAGTGAATTTGACAAATGGTTATCATCTCTTATCCATCATAAACGATCTTCTTACTTAACGCCTATAATGAAATTTTTTGATTTTATTGGATCAACTTACTTTGTTATTGGAATCTGTCTTGCAATTTTATTTTACCTTTATTTTGTAACCAAACGTTGTTTTGCCTCTGTCCTATTCATTGTTGCCATGATAGGAGAAAGACTGCTTAGCGAGGGTTTAAAGTATTTATTTAGCCGTTCACGACCAGATGGATCTCATTTAGTAGAGGTGGATAAACATAGCTTTCCTAGTCAACATGCTATGAATTCCTTTGTTCTTTACGGTATACTTCTATTTCTGTTAAGGACACATTTAAAGAGCAATAAAATAAAGGTTCTATTTTCCTTACTAGCAATCATTCTTATCTTAGCAATGGGATTTAGTCGTATTTATCTAGGTGTACACCATCCAAGCGATATTTTAGGTGGATACCTTATTAGTGCGTTTTGGCTCATAGTTATAATGCTATATACAGGTCATTATAAGGGAGAGAACAGAATGTCTAACTAATTAATGTCAATTTGGTGCCATCAAGATTTCATACAAAGATAGTAGTTAACACAAGAATAATTACGATTATTCTTGTGACTATGCTATATAACTTCTCCAATTTTAGAATAGTAATTTCGTTTGGTTTTTAAAAAAATAGGTAATATAAACAAAAACAGAGAAAAAGGAGAAATAAACTATATGAATAAAAAAATGGTAGTGCTTTGTATTTCATTAGCCGGCACTTTAGCTACAGGGTCTCTTGTAGGATGCTCTAATCAAAATGATTCATCGCAAAATACATCACAAAGTAAAAATAGCTCTTCTGAAAATAAATCAAATTTGCAACAGTACTCCAAAGATCCGGATAGTAAACAGCAAGGTGAAGATTTTGATTTAATAGGGACGCTAGACAAAGAAACGAACGATGAGTTGACACTTGTTATCGATGGTAAAAAAGTGAAGATACCTAAGAGCAAGTCGTTTAAAAAAGAAAAAGATACACCTAAGGATATTGGTGGAAAACAAGTAAACGTAGAGATTGATGCTAAAAATAACAATGCAGAAAGTCTAGAGTTAACTCCTCAAGCAAAAGCAGATTCAAATGGTATATACGAAAAAGATGCTGATGGAGATTACAGCATAATTGGAAAATTAATTAATGAAACCGATAATGATGTAACAGTAGAAGTGTCTAGTGGAAAAAAGACTTATAAAAAATCTAAAGACTTTGAACAAGACGACGACAATTTGCCTGGAGATAGTAAAAACAAAGTTGTGCGATTAGAAGTAAAGAAGAATGATGAAGTTGAAAGTCTCGAGGTAAATCCAGAGGATCAATAAACGGAATAGAGAATTTAAGCAGCTTATTTGTGTTACCTATAATGTATGTTTTGTTCTTTTTAAAAAGGGTAATGATTAAATAAGATCATGTTCATTCTTAAAGTAAACACTTTTCCCTTTTCCAAACTATTTCGTTGGATATAGGCGCCCTAATAGGCGTCTTTTTTTTGCACAAAAAAGGCAAGCTACCATGTTTTCATGAATATAGATAGGATAATAATGAAGAAAGGAAAGGTGTGAATAATAAGGAAGTTATCTATTCCTATTTTAACTTTAGTGATACTATGGACAATTATTCTTTGCCTAGAAAAACAAGTTATGATGGCCTGTTTTCTATGGATCGTTTATAGCGCCTTGCATTTTTTCCGAAGGGGATAATTTTTATCTCCTACATAAAAATTTTTAGAAAAGTATATAAATGATACATAAGAGGCGTTCTAATAGACCTTTGAATTCCCTTAGCAATACTACAAACTTAACCTCCTTCCATAAACAAAAGACACTGGCTCTTAACCAGTGTCTTTTGTTTGTACTTTTATTTTATCCTCAATAATTTTTATAGAAATGTCACTCATACAAATCATTAGATACTTTTCAGTTTCCTTGGATCTGTTACTTTGTGTTTGTATTTCTTTTCAAATTTATTAAACATGGATATATTCGCTAGTACTCCTACAGCAAACATAAGCAAGGTAAGAGAAGAACCACCATAACTTACAAAAGGTAACGTTACACCTGTAATAGGAAGAATTCCCGTTACTGCTCCAAGGTTAACAAATGCTTGAATACCTATCATAACGGAAATACCGATAGCTAGTAGTGCTCCAAAAGGATCATTAGATCTTCTTGCTATTTTTAACCCTTGAAGGATAATAAAAAATAATAGTCCTAATACAAGAAGTACTCCCCAAAAACCTAGTTCCTCCGCAATAATTGCCATAATAAAATCTGTGTGGGATTCAGGCAGATAACCTGCCTTTTGAACACTTTGTCCTAATCCCATGCCCGATAGTCCACCACTCCCTATTGCCAAGTAGGAATTAACCAGTTGGTACCCATTTCCTTGTTGGTTCTCAAAAGGATGTAGATAGCCAGTAAAACGAGCTAAACGAACAGGCGAAAACACAGTGTCTATATGTCCCGTCACTAACAAAACGACTAGCATAATAAGTATGCCTACTACTCCCAGTAAGGCAATCTTTAGCATTGATTTCTTCGAGATACCTGAACATAAAACAATGGCTGAGACTGTACCTAAAATAAGTAAAATACCACCGTAATCGGGTTGTAAAGCAATTAAGAAACAAATAAACAATACAACAAGGGTAGGTGGAATAACAGAGCGCTTTAGATCATTGATATACTCTTGTTTATTGGCAAAAACAGCCGATAAATATACAATGATCGTTAGTTTCGTAAATTCTAATGGTTGTATTCTAATCGGGCCTAGGATAAGCCAGCTTTGTGCATTTCCTGCCGTATGTCCAAAAATAAGGACCAGGGCAAGGAGTGTAATCACTGTTATTAATAAAATTTTTAATACTTTTTTCTCTCGATAAATTTTATAAGGAATAAAGGCAGCAACACAGAAAAAGAAAAAGCCTGCTATCAGAGCAAGTTTTTGCTTTTGATAAAAATAATCCCCTTCTACACCGTAACGACTAACCGCCGTTACCATACTAGCACTGTAGACCATGACTAAGCCGATAAGACTTAGAACAGTTAGGGCTACAATAAATTTGTAATCATAACATTTTACTATTTTCTTAAACATACAAACTCCTCGTTCCATGCAAGTGTAAGAATCTTATTTTCATCATAAAAAAAAGATTCTTAGTAAATTATATAGAGTGAAAAGAACACTCAATAGTATAATAACAATTCCTCGCGCTTTGTTCTTTCCTACGATATAATCATTTATACCACGTAAGATAAAAGATACTGAAACCATAAGAACAGCTATATTGTACCAATAATCGCTATCAAAAAGCCAAGCTATACTCATACAAATAAGCAATACAATCAACGTGGCATTTCGAATTCGATTATCAATAAAAATTTGTGCGTATTTCATAAAAATCTCCCACTACTATGTCTTTTAGTATATATACTTATGATTTATTCTTTCCTCTTCATCTCACCTTATTAATTTATATCATTCTTAGACGTTCCTGTTTTTAAGATTAATAATCCTTTTTATCTTAATAAACTAGGACGTATAGAACGTTTTCGTATATAATAAGTTGTTTTGTAGGTTTTAATTATAAACATTAGGATAAAGAAAACAATAAAAAACGAATTCTTTGTTATACACTATTCGTTATTATATAGCTAAATTGATTTTAGTACTCTTTCTACCTAATTAAAATATGAAGAGGGATTTATGTAGTATTGGCCCAAAGATAATGGCTGTCCAAATGTGTGTTTTAAAACGTATTTCTTACAAAGAACAAATAGAAAAACTATCGATTCATAATGAACAGCACCACAGTAGCTTTTCTTTATTTAGGTTGTAAACCGTATACAAATCTAGTTTTATAATATTCACTATAAGATCCAAATAAAAAAGCTAACTTGGGTCGTCATGTCAGCTAGCTTATAAAGGAAACTTAATATGAAATTTGTTTCACAATAAGTCATATCGTAATTTTCCAAAAGACTATTTTTACATGGAAGGGCATATGTATAAAAGGTGCACTTTTATGCATTCTTTCCTAACTTATCCTTCAAGGAAAGCCTTTCATATCAAGGATGTATAAAAAGCTGCACAATTCATAATAGTAACCTTTTCTAAACTCCTTGAGTCACAAGGAGTTCTTTTTTTCGTGTGTACCGGACAGGTACATTATGTTAACTAAGCTTGTATACGATATACAGCTTAAAAACAGAACAACCTACTGCTTCTATACAGTAGGTTGTTCTGTTTGGAATAGCAAATATGGTTTTGTAGTAGTAGATGCCTCACGGCGTCTTGTGTAGTTTGCTCATCATATAAACCTTTATTCGTAATAGTCCAGGGCTTTTTTGATATGGTGCATTAATATATGAAAGTCTCTAATTTTAAAATGACCCTTTTTACTCCTTGTACATATTTTAAAAGTATAAATATATAGGAGTGAAAATATATGATCTTTCGTCGATGGTGGCGTTGGCAATGTTTACCTTGATTTAAATCATAGTTAGGAAAATAATTACAGTATCTTGTTTTATATATTATAATGAATGTATTTTGTAACTTATGCTTCCTGGTTTATATTATGTGAACTAAAAATGAATAGCGTATGGAGTATAGTAAAGAAAAAACTCCCCATGTGGTAGGGAGCTTTTCTTCTAAGTATCAAGATATTGCATTAAAAATGATACTTCGGGTATCTTCAACAGTTTGTTCAAAAGTTGTAGAGGTTATACAATACAACCATTATATAGCGAATTTGTTTTGTACATTAAAGGTCGTAATTGTTGTCTATACGAAATGAATTTCAAGGCTTGTTGCTAATGAAGTCTACTATAATAATTAGGTTTGTATGTGATATGCAGTCAAAAAATAGAAGAAACTCCTGGTTCCTGTTCAGGAGTTTCTTCATGGATTATGGCGAGATGATAATATGAATCATCTTGGATAGTGTTCTCGAGAATTGGAATTTTATTCGTATAGGCAAGTTACCTATATGACTATTAAAGAATATAATAATATAGGCTTATACTTCGTTCTTAATATCAAATTTTTGTCCCTAGAATCCTTATATTTTGTTCTTTTTAAAGTAACCATTTGATTTTAGATTCTAATGGTTGCTTTTTGTTAAATGATACAAATCCTTCAAAATCAAATATTCAAAAGTAGTAAATTTTATTTTTGAAATATTTAAAGTAACTGTTAAAATGAAAACTTCTACCGGTTATTTGTTCTCATACTTCGTTTTATGTAAATAAACAGTCCCGTAATACATTGTAACAAAAAAGCCGAAAAGGTAACTCTCGGCTTTTTGACTCGCATGGTAATAGCTTTGTATACAACCAGTAAGGGAGTTTAATCTTCCCAAACCTCATTCATTAAATCTTCAATTTCTTTTGCCAATTTTTTTGTTTCGCTTTTATCAACCTCAACTTTATCGCCCGTAATATAAACGACGTCTCCAACTTGGGTATCCCTAGGGAAAATATCTTTAGGGTAGTCCTTTGTCTCTCCTTCAATTTCAACAACAGCAAATCCCTCTTCAAATCGATCAATAATACCTTTTATTTTTTTCATAATTACCTCGATTTTTTAACAGAATAAGATGATCCATCACCTGTAATTATAATCGTACCACTTTGGTCTGTTCGCAGAATACTTGCTTTAGAATTCTTTAGTAGGTTTACAACTTGAGAAGTAGGGTGTCCATAGCTATTTTTGCCAACGCTAATAACAGCATACTTAGGTTTTACGGCATCTAAGAAATTCTTACTTGTAGACGTTTTTGCACCATGATGGCCAACTTTAAGTACATCTGCACGTAGTGTTTTCTTTGCCTTAATCATGTCTGCTTCTGCTTTTGTTTCAGCATCGCCTGTAAATAAAAATGTATTCTTCTTATAAGCCATGTGTACAACAGCACTCCAGTCATTTAAATCGCTATTAGCATAAGTCTTGGTAGGCCCCACAATTTGAGCGTTTACATCTTTAACAGGTAGCTTTACACCTGCTTGTGCTGTTTGAATCTTTAACTTTTTCTTCTTAACTGCATTTAGAAAATCTTTGTACGCTTGAGTGGTATTACTTACTTTAGGCGCATAAACATTTTCTACTTTGAATGCATTAATGACTTCATCTAACCCACCAATGTGATCAGCATCAGGATGAGTAGAAATTAACACTTCTATATCATCGACTTTTTGTTTCTTTAAATAACTTACAACTGCATTTCCTTTACCTTTGTTTCCACCATCAATAACGATGTCCTCACCATTAGGAGCTTTAATATAAATGGGTAGAATGAGAACGCACAACCGAGTTGTGTTTTTCCCAAGCCCCCGTTAGAACCGTACGAGCAACTTTCGAAGCATACGGCTCACGATTAATCTCTTTTACCCAAATTGTTCTCAAGTGGTAGGTACTTTATTGTGACAAGGAATGCAGAGTAACATCTTAGGGATATCGTTACTTGCTTTGATTATGTCCAGGACTTTTTTCTTCCTGTTTCTGTTGACTTTTCTAATGTGGTGGACTTCAAATGGTCCTTCTTTATCACCGCATTCGTAGCATATAGCACCTTGGGTTTCCTCCAGTTGTATACGGTGTGTAGGTGATCCTCCACTCCATATTATGCGTGCGGTCAACATATCATAATTTTCGCCTGTTCCTTGGTACCCTGATATATCTGAATTGGAATTCATTATCTTTGTAGCAACTTCATAAGGAGTTGTGTATTTGTAGTCTCTAAACTGTTTTAGAATAATTGGTTTATCTTCTACATAATCCACGATTCGCTTCCAGTTTTTTCTGTCGACAACGATACTCTTTACGTGGTTCCTACATACCTCTGGGATACTGCATTTATATTTCCTTCCAAACCAATGCAACACTTTCCAGTACAAGTAACTGTAGAGTTTACTTGCTATGTTATGCCAGTTGTTGGCTATCTTATAGTAGTTACTCCACCCACTTGTGAATCTGTTAAGGTTTATTATCAGATCACTTGGTGGGCTGTTAAAGTGTGCTCTGAGCAAAAAGTCGATTCTTTCTTTCGCTCTCTTTATTCGACTGTTAGGAACATATATCCGCGAGAACGTGTCTTTGTATCCAATTCCATCTTTTTCGTTTGGGCGTTTAATTATGTCATATCCTAAGAAAGTGAAACCCTTTGTTGAATGAGTGATTTTCGTCTTTTCCTCACTTAAAGTAAGGTTTAACGATTCTGTAAACCACTCTGAGATTTCTGCCTTGAGTTTAACGGCTTCTTTCTTATTGTAGTTGCCCATAAGAATAACGAAATCATCGGCATATCTAATATATCCTAAAGTTTTTGTTTGAAAGTATTTCTCTTTGTCGTAATAATTGCTTTTCTTTCTATCCTTCTTTAATTCTCGGATCTTCTTCACGGCTTCTTCCCTGTTATTGATTTTCATCTTGTTGCCTTTGGGTCTACCATTAGCGAAGATTCGTACTGGGTACTTATCCTCTTTCAGGTATTTCCTTAGGTAGAAGATTCTAGAGTTTAGAGCCTTATATTCATTTTCCTTGGAGGAATATTTCTTTCGTTCTTCCAGGGCTTTATGTAATATATTTTCCAGCTCTAAGCTATTATCAATGAGGGTTAAACCTGTATTATTAGACTCTTCATCTAAATTCCTGTCACTTATTGTGAGAGGGAATTTATTGGTTTGAATAGCTTTCCTGATTACGGTTAGTCTGTTTGTGTAGTAAAGATATTCACTACTTCTAAGTTTATACTCGTCCTCAGGAAAATTCCTCAACTTGGATTCCATATACTTGTCGAACTCATTTAGGTATATATTTGCAAGAATTGGACTTACTATTCCACCTTGTGGGGCTCCCTGTTTGGTTGCGAACACCGGTAACTTTCCATCAATGCCATAACCCAATTGGTATCCACTTTTAAGAAATTTATTGATTAGGTTTATGAGTTTTTCGTCCGCAATGCGGTACCTGAGTATTTCAAGTAGTTTGCCATGCTTTATATTATCGAAGCATCCTTTTATGTCTCCCTCGATAACCCAGTCATATTTCTTTACGGTGATATAATTGATAGCTGTTTGACAGCTTCTTTTCGGTCTAAAACCGTGAGATGAGTCAGAGAACTTAGATTCATAGATAGCCTCTAGTAAAAGTTTGACAGCCGATTGAACAATTCTATCTTTGAGTGCAGGTATTCCTAGAGGTCGTTTACCACCATTGCTTTTAGGTATTTCTACCCTTCTAACCCCTAATGGGGTATAATTCAGGTCGTGTAATTCCTGCGACAACCCTTGAATTGTACGTTCTAGTTTCCCCTCCAACTCATTACGAGTAATTTTGTCAATTCCTGCTGTTTTTGAACCTTTGTTTCTCGCAATTCGGTGATAGGCGTACAAGAGGAATTCAGGCCTTTTAATGATGTTGTAAAGATCTTTAAATCTCAATTCAGGTTTTTCTTGTGCCACCTTGGATAAATAAGCAATTCTTTCCGTAGCTTGAAACATGGGGCTTCGCCTCCTAATCTAACGTCAGTTATTGCTTAGGATTAACCTCACATCTTTCGCCAGCAGACCCTACAATCCATCAAGAACAGTGGATTACTCGCGTTACCGCGTAGGGACTGTCTTACATTCTTCAATGTAAGTGTAACTGGGTTATTCCCTCGTGTTTTGATAACACTTTCAAAGAAATTTTTGGGTTTCCTTTTACCAGTCGCGGACTAATCCGATGTGTCTTTCGGAACTAAGAACGTCGTAGGATATTCAACCATCCTCAATTCTTAGCCCTTTGCAGGTTATCGTTATAATACGTAATAGGAACCTTTAGGCTGCCTTCAAATGATTACACAATCTGTGTCTGTGTTTATCCGCGAAATCCCGTATACAGCGTTATTTCACTAGTCCAGCATCTACGGACGTCTGCTTCCGCATTGTGTACACAAAAGCAGTGGATAAAATGGACTTGTCAAGGATTCTTCGTCCATAGGCGGCGTAATTTCCTCACTCATCTCAACTTCACGAATGACCCGTTAACCATAGGTTCCTTTTCACCATACAGAGTTGCCTGTTGCCTACAATCCTTTCGGCTCACTTCCCCGTTTCTTACCCTCCAAGCTGACCCGTACAATAAGAGGTAATTCTCATTGTAGGGGAGGGATTAGGTCCCAGACACTGTACTGTCCCAAGGAGAAAATGTTAACCATTTCTCGGGGTGCTATATTTAGCACATTATTATAACGACATCATCTGCCGCCCGATACTATCCCCTTGACCTACATCAATGTAGTGTACTTTCATGGTTTTAGGTGTTGCTGCGTAGGCTGAAGCTGGAGATGCGGCAATCCCTATTCCTATAGCGAGCGAAGAAACAATCTTGATAACACGACTTTTCATTGTTTTATCCCCTTTTAATAAATGTATTTTTATTTGTATTGTTCATTTATAGCAAAATTAATTTTACTACATGAAACCATTTGTTAATACAAATAAATTTGAATATTTTAACTTATAAAGGTGAAAAAAGTCATGTTATATGTAAAGGTAAGTAACAAAATGGAGGTAAATAGTACCGAAATGTGCTATTTTAAGAATTAGGTGAGACTGACATTTTAGGAGAAGTGGATCTTATGATCAAGCTACTACATATAGTTAATTCTAAGTTCTCCATGTGGACAATTTGTTTGAAAGAGAGGTGTTTTCAGATATTATGTCACAGGCAAACAACTGAAAAGGGATGGATGTAGAAGATAAGCAACAAAGTATTTGTTATAAAAGGGGTTTCTATACTCCATAATCTAATTTAGCTTGAGCTCGATGGTAGCTGTAGTTCGAATGTTTTTAAAATCTTATAAAGGGAGGCATGTGAATGAAGAAAGAGCTCTTATTTGAATCGTATGTCTTACTGTTTGATATTGAAATAACACTTGCTAGTATAATAGAAAAAGAAATGACCACACATTATGGACATTTATGGCGACAAATTTTTTTCGTTGAAGGTGGAACTCAACTCTCCGATAATCTCCCTTTATTATTCCGATTAAATCTTCTGCAAGGTATCTTCACTGATCATGAGTTACACGACCTATGTATATTAGTAGATGTAAAAAACACTTTGAATCAACAATCAACTATTTCTCAACAGGATTTTGACCACCTTAAGTATTTTTCTCACCAACTAAACAGAAAGAAATTTCTCTCATTATCTATCTAACTTTATTCACAATGGACATAAAAAACCTACTTGCATAAGACCAAGTAGGCTTTTCTGCTACGTTAAAGCCGATAAATTTATGCATTGTTTCCAAGAGAATTATAATATTTTCTATCTACATATCAAAAAAATCATGTGCCTTTAAATTTGGATCTATTTTCCTTAAAGCTTTGAGTATTTTGGTCATAGTTCGCTGTGTAGGTGCATGTTCTACATTTCTCTTACAAAGTTCGCTAACAGTGGATCTACTAACCTTTGAAGTACTCGCTAACCATTGTTGCGAAATTCCTCTTTGATCTAACCATTTTCCTAATTTACTACGTTGCTTACCTAACCCAAACATATATAATCACCTTTTTAGTATCAGTCTTGTCCAAAAATTCGAAGTTTCATACACTTTTGAAGAAAATATCGGAATAGTGGACAAGTTATCACTCATATCATTTAGTAAGACGTCACCTCAAGACGTCAGGATAATCATCAGGAATGGAGCGAATCAAATGACAAAAGAATTAGCAATCTTGTTATTAAGTCGAAAAGACGTCTATTTAACGTCAGAAGGCAAACAGCTGTTAGAGGTCATTTTGAAAGAGAAAAACACGTATGAAGAAAAATAAGAAGGCCAAAAACCAAGTAGACACCTATCGACCAACTGTGCGGTATCATTCTATTTATCGTACATATGTAGATAGTCTTTTTCAGGCTACCGAGTTAGACCGAAATCAAATTATAAGATGTGCGCTCTTTACAGCAGCGCACAACCCCGTTTTCTTAGCATTGATGAATCAATATAAAATGAGTGACGTCCCTCTTCCCTCCTCTTCATGGGAACCTTCTTCCCACCAGTTATGGATGGAACAAGAGCCCAACATCGAAGAGAAGGGAGGAAGCAACCATGATGACCTTGAGCGAAAAGGAACGTATACAAGTGCTTTTACGTTACTTGGAACATCAACAGATGGCCAACCAATGTCAGGAGCAACTATTCAACTCAGCCAACAGTCCTCTAACCATGAAAAGACAGCACGCATTACAAGACGTCAGCAACCGATTGAGAGACGAACAAGGGAGATTCCTACCTTACAATTATCAAACAATGGAGGAATTAGACTTGATTTTAGATAAAGAATCCGAAATACAACGAAAACTTAAAATAGAGCCGATTGAAGGTTCTTATAATAGCTATGCGGTGAATGAAAGGGAAAAGAGGGATTGGAGTGGCAATATCTATTTGGGTTGTGTGGCAGCGATTTTAGCCATTGCCTTTTTTACCTGACGTCTTTTTAGAATAGTGTCGATATTTTGGGCATAAACATATAGCATGAATACAGTTAAGACCGCCTTATAAACTGATACATAATGGGCGGTCTTTGTTCTAAATATGATTAAAAACGTTTGGAAAATGAAAATGATTTCGGTAACGAAAAATAAAGAAATAGAGATATATTAAATGTATCTTTTTAGACTTGTGACATAGGAGGAATGTAGATGGAAAATAGCCCTCGTTTTGAAGAATTAGTTTCTGATTTTGAGAAATGTTTAAATCGACATTTAAATGACAAAGAAAAAGAATTACTTGCATGGATAGTGAAAAAAGAAAGTAATAAGTATGTTCAATAATCTATAGTTAACCTCTTCATATTTTAAAAAACTTTCTGATGTGTAGCTATCCTACCCATAACCGGTAGTTGCTACACAGAAAAACCTCCTACACCTTAATGTGTAGGAGGTTTGAATAGTCCCCAATAGTAGATTAGAAATAGAAGGTATTCGGCATTGTTGATTAAGTATTAATCTACCAATGCTTGTTTATCGTCTATTTCACCTGGTTTTGAATATGTAACATACGTGCCTGCCATCATATCATGAAGACTTCTTTTATCCTTACGGAAAACCACCATGAACACACTTACAATTAACGCAATACCTAATGTAATACCATAAACAATGCCGGCTACAAGAACTCTTAATAGCATTGCTCCGACTCCAAGTTTCTTTCCATTGACTTTGACAATTCTAACTCCAACAATTCGTTTACCTATAGTATATCCATACCATAATATAGGTACAGCAACTGCATAGATAAACCCTATGAGTGATGTAATGGGATCTTCACGATCAAAAGAAAGCCAATAAGCCCCAAAGGAATACTTACAATAATGCCATCTAATAGATTTCCTAATAGGCGTATCCAAAATCCTGCTGGTTTTATTACTTGATTCACTTTATATTTCTCCCCTTCTTATAAATTAACACTTTATCTACCTATATACCTCCTCAGATGAGGATAACAATTCCTAGTGTAATACTATACATAAGACTCCCTATGCAGAGATATAAAACCATAAATCCAAAGTCTACATCTCGTCAAGATTATAGTTAAATCGCTTGTACACCTTGTTTTTATGTTGTTGATTCATTTTCATAATGTTAATGATGACATGTTGCTCATTTTTCCAATGTACATCAACATCATGAATCATAGAAGGGTGAATTCCTTGGAGCTCCTTATACTGGTTAAGAGTACTTCCAGGTTGTCCGTAGTACATTCTAAGAGAATCAGCCTTTTGTTTTTGCTCATAATCAAAATAATCAGTGGTTTGTTTATACATCTTTTTTACTTCAACAATGTTTTGTTGATTAGGAGATGTGCTAGTTGTAAGTGAAACGCTTCGTATAATGTTTGGTTGTTGCTGACTTTTGTCTATAAAGTAATTCATCATAAACACGAGAGTAATAACTCCAACGGATAACATGATCCAAAGCCACTTTTTCATGTCGACACTTCCTCTTTTATGATTGAAAATCAAAATGAGTAGATGATCTCATTACGAAATAGCATTTTCTGCTATTTCGTATCCTTAGATAATAACATACTCAAAAACTCTTGGAAGGTCTCAGCAATCTTTGATGTAGCTGGATCACATTCATATGATTCTTCGTAGTCTAGGAAATCAACAGACGCATTGTTCTTATCGTAGTGAAAGTTCAAACATAAATAATCTCCCCATGCTAGCTTCGCAATTGGAATTAATTCAGATCCAATGAGATCTTCATCATAAAAATTCCGGACTTGTTCTCCTAAAGAAGTTTCACAGCAACCAATATCATACACACCATAAGGATGCTCACTGAAGTTTTTAATAATGCCCAAAAAACGTTCAATTTGACACCTCTTATTGATGATTGTTAGTGGTGTAGAATCTATTACTGTACATCCGTTATATTGTTTCAAGAATTCTTTATACGCATTGGGCAATTGGATACGAAAAGAAGCTTCTAATTTTGCAATGTCTTGATCCTCTGGTAATGGATAAATAATGCTTTCTTTCACAACTCTCATTGTTATCAATCTCCTTACAACGGATACAACGGATTAGCTTCAAGGAAATACATTATGACTTCTGATATTCATACATAACTGGAACTTTATCCATTTTAACGGTTTTGGCCACAATATAACGACGGTAACCATCTTTCAAGATATTCGATCCTTTTTCAATCGTTAATGGCTCATCGAGACGCCCTGTACGTTTCACAAAATCAATGACCTTTTGTGTTTTTTGAGGGTTTGGACGTGTCTTTAAGAACTCTTCAGGTACGATGATTTCGTCGAAACTTAGAAGATCTTGTGTCCCTTTTGGCTGATTTGTTATTTGTTTCTTTTGTGGCTCCACCTTTTTCTCTTGAACAGGTGTCTCCTTCACTTCTGTCTGTACTTTTTCAGCTTTCTTCTCTTCATTTGCTGCAGGTTGAGAAGTAGGTGCCGGTTTTTCTTCCTGTTTGGTAGCAGCAACTTCTTGTTGCGCTGCAGAAGCCTCTTGTTTGGCCTCTTTTTTATCGTTTGGTTCATTGCCTTCTTTGTCTTTCTTGTTCGGGAGAACGGTAATTTGGAAGCAGATTACACCTACTTCACCAGGGCATTCATCAATCGGAATGTCTAAAGTTGGTTCTCCTTGAATTAAGATTTTTTCTTGCATAATACTTTTTTTCGTGAGACCTGTTTTGTTAAAAGCCTTCTTTGCAACAAATACCGTGTACGAAATAAACGTACTCTTCTTCAAGCCTTTAGGCGCAGATGGTGATCCTTTTTCACGCATATCAAAGGCAACATACCTATCGTATTCTCGTAGTGGTCCTGTGGCTGATCCAGTTAACGTAATTTTATGTGGCATAATGTGCTCCTCCTGCGTAGATATAGATTTATTTATTATTTAGAACACTGTTCTAAATAAACATATCCTAATAATAATTTAGCTTCTAAGGGATTTCTTCATTTTTTACATTTTCTTCTGTTGTACATATAAACAAAGACTATGTGCATACTTGTAGTGTGGACTTGTAGCTCAATGGCAGAGCAGCCAGTCGTATTACACTATACAACTTTGGCATCTTGCAGGTTCAAATCCTGCCAAGTCTCTCTTAAAACACTGAATACGTTAGAAATAGTGAAAATCCTTGCTATGCTTTAACTATTTTTAAAAATTAAGAAGCTGGTTCCTTTAATTTAGCATATTGATGCAATAAGTCTTGCTCCTCAGGTGTTAATGCTTGTCTTAAATCTTGTTTCAGTTCCGCCATTTCTAATGAACTGTACGTAGAGCAATGTTCTTGCAGCAAGTATTCCTCTTCTGGTGTAAGTTCTTGCCCTAAGTCTTGCTTTAACTGAATCATTTCAAGCTGTTGTTCTAAAGATATTTCTACTTTCTTTGTACCCTTCTCTTGATCCTGCTCAGCCTCTAACCAATCAGGAACGATTTCTTTACGGATAATATGTTTTGGTATAAACAATTTTGTTGATGATTCTTCTTTATGTATAACTTCCTCATGAGTTGGATATACTGATGAATAATCCTGGTTTTTAGGATCAACTAACTGATAGAATTGGTTTTTCGCAATTTTATAGAGTAATTGGCACATATTATCTAAGGACAAAGAATGGCCTTTATGATTAGCTTCATGTACATATTTGTCTAATCCAACAATAGATGTATATGCAATTCCATGTATTTGCTCTTTTTCAATCATAATCTCTGTATCTCGTTTTACGGCTTTTGCAGCATTTTGAATGCGAGCATAAAAGTCTTTTAGTTGATGACCATACTTACCTGCATAGACTTGATTGACTTTCTTAGGAACACCTTTGATATAGGTAAATGACTGTGAAGCAGACATTAAATGATTATTTATATGATTTACAGGTAAATCAAGGTTAATAAAGGCACCAGGTAATTTATCGGCCTTTAGGCTTGGTGTATCAACGTTTTCGGCACTTTCTGGATACATCACAGGAAGCGTCACAGGAGTTGTCATTTCTTCTTGTTGGACTGTTTGTATACCTGTTGTATCATGGGCAAAAAAGATTTCTTCGCAAATGTGATTAAAGTTCTTATGGCTTTTAAGAATAAATACATAGCTATCAGGATGAGTACCTGTTGCATCTTCTTTAATGTAACGTGCTACAAGTATAAAAGGTGTAGCTTTTAACGACCGTACAAAACGAGAAACCGTACTTTTAGAAACTTTAAATTTCTTCATGAGCGTTTCAGAACGAATGGCTTGTATGCCTGTAGCCACTAGGTTATAGATGACATAATCGAGCATTTCCATTCTTTTTTTAGGAAATTCTTTATGTATGGCTGATTGATTCTGTTTATAGTGAGTACGAATTATTTCTAAAAACTCTTCTTTCTTTTTCCGAAGTGTAGATTTGTTCTTCCATAACCACTTAAACCGTCCGTTGAAGGTGTCTACATCTCTTAAATAGCAGGTTAATATTTTTGTCATTTGTTCATCTTCTCCTTTAAGGAACAAAAAAAGACACTGTTTCCCTGGAAAAAGGAAAACAATGTCTTGATTTTGATGAACTAAGCCCTTGAAATAGATAGCTATTTCATATAAAATAAAAGCATAAGTTTTATTTTATAGAAAACTAAATCTATTAACAAGAGACTTCGACAAGTGTTTTCCCTACCGCAATTAGGGGGAACGGTTTAAGTGTGTTGGTCGCACTACTTAAACAGTTGAAGTCTTTTTTCTATTCCGGTCATTTTTGTTAGTTTTATTATAGCGTTAATTAATCTTATAATTCAATAAAAATTAGTAATATATCTCAAAAGAATTCTTTTGAACTGTTTTTCTTGTAATAAATTTATTTTATTATACAATTCATTTTAAAAATTAAGGAGGGTCAAAAAAATAACCCTCCTCAATTTATTAAAAGTGTGTTATAATTCGTGCTTTTATAACTAAATTACAACATATAAATAACAGAAAGCTTCTACTATCCCTAGTAGAAGCTTTCTGTTATTTACCTATTAATTTTTCCCACCACGTTTTTTTCTTTTCTAACTCTGCACTAGCAGAAGCTTCTTCAATCATTTTTTTACTTTCAGACAATCCCTTCCTGAGTTCTCCTATCAACTCAGCGTCTTTTCTGTTTATCATTTGCTTCAGTTCTTGATTTGTTTGGCTAACTTTTTGTAACTCTTCTACTAATTTTTGGTTAAATTGCATCTGCTGTGTCATCTGTTGTTCTTGTTGTTGTAACATCTTTTTTATTTCACTTAGTTCATCATTTATAGAGATGGAACCTTTTTCTTCTTGATTTTTGACTGTAATAGTTATAGGAAGCCCATCACTTGCTAAATTATCGTTCACATCTTCTTTTAATAACCCCTCGCTATAGAGTTCACGGATTTTCTTTAATAGATCTAGCGATTCAATACTTATTTTATAACGTCTACCTTCTTTTTTGAAATTTAAAAACTGTTCATGATTAATTAGATACCTTTTTAATGTTTCAGGAGGAATGTTGGTATATTCAGATGCTTCTGGTACACCAATGAAGTTTACGCTTTCAGAATTATTCATGTAATCCACCACCATTTATTAGTATTTTATGTACGTTCACTCAGTTCACGGTCGTTCGTTTGTGGGTTTTGTGAAAGTTCACTCGATTCACAGTCATTCATTTACCTTATTTAATTATGTTCACTCAGTTCACGGTTATTTACCTGTTAAGTTTATGGGTGTTCACTCGATTCACAGCCATCTATTCATTTAATTTTATATGATTTCGATAAAAAATCAACAATTCCTGTTTGGAGTTTGTGTATATATCTTATTTTATGAGCTTTTATGACTTAAGTTAAACTTAAGTTATACTTAAATGAATGGGATGTATTTTGTGATGAATACATGGTGAACTTGTGGTGTAATTAGTTGAACTTGTTCTTTGATTATTTAAAAAGCAGTTGTTAAGTTTGATTTAAGTTTAACTAAAGGTGAACTTGTTGTTTTAGATGAAACCAATTTCTGTTCTGAAGCAACAGGTGGGGTTCTGCAATGAACTAATAACAGTTCATTATCTATTTTTAGAATGGGATTAAGGTGATTTCTATTAAAAATGTACAGAATGTCTACGGAGTTAGTGGAACATTTAAATTTGATTAAAGTGACAAAAAATCTTTTTTTATAAAAGTTAGGACTATAGGCTATCATATGATTAAAAAAATGGTAAAAAAATAGTTTTATTTATCTTAATGTCAACAAAAAGAGATTAATTGATTCTCGTACATTAAAAATAAAGGGATTGTTGATTCATGTAAATATAGTAGATAGTTTGATATCATGAGAAATAATGTAAAAAATAACATAAACATAAAGAATCGGCTGGGGGGGAGATATTAACTTGTTACTTTCAAAATTGATAGATTATTATGCTCTGTATGATTTGCATAAAGACCGAAGTAAAGAGAATCAATATCATATTGATTTTGATCATGCACCAACGAATATAGATAGAGATGTTTTTTTTGAAGTACCATCATCACTTGCAGATATTGATTTGAATATAACTTCTAAAGAAAATGGCTACAGCATAGGGGGATTTGGATTTGAAAGTTTGAGACCTTCTGGGGATCATCCCAATGATTACGTAAGAGGTGAGTCTTTCTTAAATGAAGTCGGAAATAAGCCTAATGTTATTTTTGTACATGGTTGGCGAATGAAAGGATTTGATAGGGTAAAGAAGATTTTTCATGATTCAATTATGAATAACTTAGGATGGAACATGTACTACTATACACTTCCTTACCATTTAGAACGTCAGCCAGAAGCATCACTTTACAGTGGAGAATTTATGGTTAGTGCCAATATTAATAGGACTGTTGAATCTACTAGGCAAGCAATCGTTGATTTAAGGGCTCTAATTCAATGGATGAAAAATAACAAACAAGGTCCCGTAATTATAATTGGTGTTAGTCTCGGTGGCTTTATCTCAAATTTAGTTGCTACACTTGAGTCAGAAATTGATGCATTAGTTTCTATATTTTATTCTAATCGTCTTAGTTATTCAATATGGAATACAATTCCTGGTAAGTATATAAGAAGGGACTTAGAGTCTCATGGAGTTAATTACAACGATCTAGTAAAGTATTGGGAATTAGTCGAGCCAAATCAAGCACTTCCAAAAATTAATAAAGAAAATATACTACTAATTTCTGCTAAACATGATCAGTACGTTCATATCCAAGATGCAGATCTGTTGTGGGAGTCTTGGGGTAAACCTACACGTTATGTCTACAATTGTGGGCATGCAGGAATAGTACTTAAACGAAAAAAAATTGAAAAGGATACCATTTCGTTTCTACAAAATAAGCTAAAGAGGTAATGGACATATGTTTATGTTTATAATGGTGGCTTTACTGTGGTTAATGAGTTCAATTCTTTTTTTTAGAAATCCTCAAAATGAGAAAATTAGATGGGCAAGTGTTATAGGATTTTGTGGAGGTTTTGGAGGTATAGGAGCCTTACTAGGAAAAGGGATACATCGGCCAGAATGGGTATTACATTTGGATGGGATATTTACATCGATAGGACACTATTTCACACCATATGGTATGTTGATTTTTGGAATAGTTTATTCGGATGCAATTGGTAATGTAAGAAAGAGAAATATATTAAAGGTACTCTTACTAATTCCGATTTTTATTATGTATCTTATGTTTCAAGTATATCCAGAGTTTAAAGTTGATTTCCGTATTTTAGCAATTTGGGTAGTACCATATGTAATAGTAGCTAATATTTTATTGATATACGCCGCATGGCGAGAAGATCGTCCAATTATTAAGAGAAGAAAAATACTGACTTGTGTATTTGTAGTCCCAATGTTTACATTTGCGCTGACCACAAATATTATCTTAGAAGCGTTGGGGATTGTGGGCGTATGGCATTATAATCCTTGGATTATAGTAATTCAATTTCTTGTTTTTGTTTACTTTGGAGTTAAATATGGAATTCTTGGAGTGCGGATTAGGTTTGAAAAGGAAATGCGTGATTCCACAATGAAAGCAGCGCGTTCCGGTACAGCGTTGTTCAACCATACAATAAAAAATGAAATAGCTAAAATTGATTTATTAGTGAATCAGATTAAAGAACAAATGCCACCTGAAGAAAGGTCTGCTGAAAATCTAGGGTTAGTTTTAAATTCAACAAATCACGTTTTAGAACTTTCAAGGCGTATTCAAAGTAAGATAGACGTTATAAACCTTAAAGAATCTGAATTTTCCCTCAGAGAAAGTATAGATTCAGCAATTAACTTGCTTAAACCTTATTTAAATATGCATCCTGATATCACAATCATTAAACAATATGAAGTCGATGCTATAGTATTTGGTGATACTGAGCAATTACAAGAAACTTATTTAAATATAATCAAAAATGCCAGTGAAGCAATGAATGGTCAAGGTGTAATTTTAATAAAAGTCTACAAGACTCGAAAAAAGATTCATATTGACTTTATAGATGAGGGTAAAGGAATCGAAAAAGATGAGCTTACTCATGTATTAGATCCATTTTATTCAACTAAACATAATCAAACAAATTTTGGACTTGGTTTAACCTACTGTTACAATGTCCTCAAAAAACATGGTGGCGATATTTTAGTGAAAAGTAAGGTCAAAAAAGGAACGACTTTTACATTAACTTTGCCTTCTAAGAGAATTATTGAATTTAGGGTAAATGAACAATTTAATTCTAAACTAATAGGAGAGAATAACCTATGGACAAAATAAAATTAATGATTGTAGAAGATGATCCTGTTTGGATGAAATGTATAAGTGATTATATAGAAAAAGAGAACGATATTACTGTTGTTAAACAAGCTTACAATAAAGAGGAAGCCTTACAAGTTGATTATAATAATATTGATGTAGTTTTATTGGATTTAACGTTATTAAAAGATGAGGGTGATGAAGAAAACCTGAATGGTTTAGAAGTCGCTAGGCACTTATATGAAAAAGGTTTAAAGAAAATCATTATGTTAACATCTTGGGATGAAAAGGATATTATACTTGAATGCTTTGATACAGGTGTTGTTAACTACATAACAAAAACGTCTTATAGAGATATTCCTAACGCTATTAGAGAAGCATTCAGAGGGAAAGTTAGTCTCCATGCTGATGTTACAAATGTATTAGTTGGAGAGTTAAGGAAAGAAAGAAAAATAAAGATATTAACACCAACTGAACGTGAAGTTTATAGCTTAAGGGAACAAGGGTTAAATAAATCACAAATTGCTGACAAATTATATAAATCTGTCGAAACAATAAAAAGACAATTACGAATTATAAAAAGCAAAATGCAGTAAGGAGTTAGTTTGTAGCTAATATTCACATTGCATTTTGCTTTTTTTTGTTATGTTTTCAAGAACTATAATCTATAGAGAAAACTATAAATTTTACCACGATTATAACCGTTTGAGGAGGGGTATTTTTTTGACCCTCCTCCAAACGGTTATAATCTTCTAACATATATTTATAACTTATTATTCATTAACGAGTTAAGTAAAGATTTTAAGGATTCTCTGTCGGACTGTGGTAATCGATTAACTTTCAAAAGTATATCTGTAAGTAACCTAACTTCGTCAGAAGACAAAGAGCTAATTAAATTTGTAAGTTGGCTTATTTCAGGAGTATAAGAGGCATCTGTTTTTTCTTTAGAAGCACTTATAGGCAAAACATCGTTAAGCGTGACACCAAGAGCGTTGCAAATTTTGGCTAAGGATTCGACCTGAATAGATCGAGTACCTCGTTCTATTTCACTAATGGTACTTTGTGAAGTTCCAGATAAAGAACCTAATTCCATAGTGGTAAGTTTCATTGACTTTCTATATTCCTTAATTTTCATACCCATATATTTCTTGATATCCATTGCACTTCATCCTTATAAAATATTTGTATTTAGATTTATCTTATCAGAAAAAATTCGTAAATAATAAAAACCCAAAAATATTTGCAAAAAAATTATCTTTAATCTGTTTACAAATTATATATTATCGAATATAATGTGCTCAAGGAGGTGCTGGAAATAAAGACCATACGAGAAAAGAGGTTAGAGAAGAAATGGAGCCAAACTTATTTATCTCAGTTATCAGGAGTCCCGCAACCAACTATTTCTCAAATTGAAAATGGGACTCGTCAATATCCAACGTTTGAAAATATGAAGAAAATCGCAGAGGCATTGGATCTTAGATTAGAAGATATTTTCTTACCAGGTCAGAAGGATATGAACTAAGTTTTTAAATACTTAACAGCTTAAAGGGGCGATGAACATGGAAGCACAAAAGCGACTAGCATTCTATGATATATCAGATGCACGGGCGAAAAGTGCCAAAACCTTTGATGGAAAGTTGTATACGTTAAAAGGAGGGGTAGCTGTAGAAAAAGGAACGGGCGATGTCAAACGTATAGCTGATATTTATTATGAAGTACGCTCAGTAATGGATCAGGCTCATACCATCGTCGCTAAGCGCAGAAAGAAAGATGAGGAATTGAAGGAAGTTTTACAAAAGACCTGCTAGTTCTTAGATGCAGCATACAAGCGATTTTGAAACGTGCCGAGAGCACGAGAAGTGGTACCTTGATAATTTTATATTGCGTGCCTCCCCTAAACGGATCACAAGGGGGTTAAGGTATACGATAACGAAAAGGTTCGATGAGTGCGTCCTAAAACTCATCGGTGATCTAGCAACAAAACAGTGACGGTGTATCCATGATCTGTAAAGAGTGATGACGTGAGGGTAACTCCGAAGAAGCGACAACACTCCAAACAGTAGATACACGAGGTTCTTCGTACATGCCGAAAACGTTGTGCATTATTGGGCTTAGTGAAAACTATGCATGCCAATATAGGGTTTGCCCTTCCAGCCAGAAACGGGTATATATTTCCTTTCATAACCTTGAAAAGACAGAGATGATCGCTAAACCTATGGTAAAATATGACTCTCGGTAGGTTTCAGAATCGCTTGTTATGTCTGAATATTAAGAACAAAGGAGAATGGTTATGAAAAACAAAAAATGGTTACTTTCTGCTGTAGCAGGAATCGTTGTGGCTCTAGGAATAGGCACAGCGTTTGTCTCTTCCTACAATTCAAGTGAAGTGAAAGGAAATGGTGAACTAGAAGAATTAAGTCCTCTTCAAATGAAGAAATTTATGAAAGAAGATGGTACAGGATTTGTTCTATATTCTTTTAATGCAAACAAACGAGAAGTAAATATGAATGAGGTGAAAAAAGCTTTAAAGGAAAATGAAGTTGACGGAAAAGAGTTAAATAGTAATCATCCTCAATACGATCACACGAAAAACCAAATGGACTATGGTTTAAGTCAGGATGGGGAAACACTTGCTGTTTATAAGAAAGGGAAGTTAAAACAACAGATTGATTTAGATGAATATGACTCATCTCAACTAGGAACTGAACTTTCTCATTTTATTGAAACCTCAAAAGAACTGTATTTCGAAGAATAAGAGATTTGTTTTGAAAGGTGGTGGTATCTTGACGATCTCCCAAAAGGAATTAAAGAAGTCCAAAGACCTCGTGGAAAAGTTGCTAAAAGTGAATGGAAACAAATACAATGACTGGCTACATCAGCAGCACCAACAGTTTATTGAAGAAAATCAAGATTTGATTCTTCAAGCATTAAGTGCTTTTACAGGTGAAGAAGAGGAGGAGGAGGAAAAAAACGAACCGAAATCAGCTGAATCAGTTCCTGTAAGACCACAAAGCATTCCAGTAACACAAAACTAACGAAAAAGAGGAGTGAAATACATGTTAGATTTATTGAATAGTGTTGATGTGACACAGTTAACTTCGCATTTAACCCTTGGGGCGGCTGATGGCATGAATGGCCTCATCGAAAGTGGAAAGTCCATTATTAAATGGATGCAGCGTATTGCAATGGTTGCCGCAGCTCTTGCCTTTTGTGTAGGAGGCTATCACTTAATTTTAGGTGGAGAACGAGGTCGTCATAAATGTATCGCATGGTTTGTTGGTGGCGCAGTTGGGTTAGTGGTTGTCATGGGTGCTTATGCATTAGCTGAAGGTGTTAATACAAATATCCGATTCGGAAGCTAAGAAAGCTATACAGTTGATTGTATAGCTTTTTTCTATGCTCATTTTTAGACGAAAGGAATGGAGAAACATGCTGTCTGTCATGTTTATAAAAAGTGAGACAAAAGAGTTAAAGCCATTTCAAAAGTTATCGATTCCAGAAGCATGCGAGATAACAGAAACAGTAGAAACACAGTATCGACGTACTAGAAAAAAGGCTCATGCTGATTTCTTTATCCTCGATGAAGAAGATCAAGAGGTATATGCAGGAACATTGTCTATTGGATCGGGGCATGCTCGGCATGTAGTCGATCATATTAAGAAAAAGTTAAGCTCTTTAAAAATGGACGATATACAGGAAGCTCGAAAGAGAAGTTTTCTTGAACAATTGGAAGAGGAAGTACCGGACCATCTGAAAACAACAGATGGTTCTTTTTCTTTAGAGGAAGAAACAGAGAATCATATGCAAACAACTCAAACACCTGTACTTTCTACTCGTAATCGAAGGTTGATTTATGGAGGAGGGATTTTATCCCTTCTTATCCTTTCAGCAACGTGTTTTTCGACGGTAGCTACTTCTCAAGATCGAGCTGAAACCATTCAAGATTTACAAAAACAAGTCAAACTCGAACAAAAAATAACAGGGACATATGAAAGGGCGCTCTTAGGGGATTCACAAGGGGCTTTAAAACAGCTTTCTTCTATTGATGAACAAAGCCTTACAAAAGAACAGAAAAACGTCTATATGAGCCTTCTCGTCGATCAAAAAAAGTATGAGGAAGCTGTTAAGCTTCAAGGAAACCATCCAGAAGCAGTGGAAAGTATGATTTCAAAAAAGGGAGATGTACAGGCGTTAAAAGAGTTTCAACAAACGTTTCCTTCTCCAAATGGAGCGTTTGATCTTGCCTATCACGAACAACGATGGGAAGATATGATGCGCCAATCAGGAGTAGAGATGACCGATAAACGATATGAAATGAAGGCTTATGCATACCTGAAGCTAGATAAAGTGAAGGAGGCCAAAGAAGCAGCAGCACATATTCAAAGCCAAGACTTGAATCAAAAAATAGAAACCTACGAAAAAACGAAAAAAGATATAGAAGAAACGAAAAAACAAGTGGAGGAAGAGAACAAGAAAGACAAAAAAGATGAAAACAAAATTAAGTCGTTAACGGATCAGCAGAAGAAACAAGAAGAAGCTTTAAAGAATTTATAAGAAAGGATGGATAGGATGTATATACAAACAAAAGTAAAAAACCAGAAGCAAGCCTTTGTCGTAGGGGTTGAGTACTATGAAGAAGATTTATTTTTGGAAATCGAATTAGGCTCGTTTTACACGACTCAACTCCATGCCCAACGTATTGCGAACAGTGTTCAAAATGTCATCCTTTTAGAAAATCAGATTGTACTTATCTTTAAAAATGCCGATTCAATCACTCTTACAGATGATTTTCTGAAATATGCGTTCAAGTTTCGATTATGCACGAAACCAACTATGCCTCCTCTTGATATCTCCAAGCTCACTCAACAAGAAAAAGACGACTTAGTTTATAATGAAGCCTATATGGTGACAGAAGAGGATATGAAAGAGGTACAATGGAACATTAACACGGCTTTTCGTTACCTTCAGTATAAGTATGAGGCAAGAGATCAAACCTTCTTTTCTCTTTCATCGAGTGCCTATTATGTCATTCCTACTTCTGAAGAAATTGACCAGGAGGGAATGAGAAATGCAACCTAATAAATCCATCAAATATGTGGTCGCTGAAAAACAAGTACTTATTCCTTTAAGTGCTTGTTTTTTTGTGTCTATTCTTCTCATCTTGAACTTTCTGTTTAACTTGATGCGAAATCTTGTTCAAACAACGTTTAGCGATGTATTTGAACCGCAGCCTTTTCATTTGGACACATCTTTTTTGACAGAGATTCATCTTCAACAATACGCGCCTTTATATGGAGCGATGTGTTTAGTAGCTGCCTTATTAACGGCAAAATTTGCTTACAACATTCGATCTAACTTTAAAGATTTAAACCACAATCAGAAAGGGTCGGGACGCTTTACAACAAGACGTGAACTAAAAAAGCAATATCGAAAAGTACCTGAAAAAACGACAACGTATCAAGGTGGAGGCGGTGTACCTGTTTCACGTATTCAAACCTATGACCTCATTCAAACATGGAAAGAGTACAAAGCTTTAAAGGGAATACAGAAGCTTCTCCACACACATCGATTCTTTACGAAGAAAAGCTACATGCTGATTGATGACACACCCGTTAATAATTTAATCATTGGTATTACACGATCAGGAAAAGGGGAAACCTTTGTTTTTCCAACGATTGATATCTACTCAAGAGCTGAAAAACAGCCTTCCCTAGTCTGTAACGATCCAAAGGGGGAGTTGCTTGCTGCTTCTAAAAACACGTTAGAGGAAAGAGGCTATCATGTTGAGGTTCTAAACTTACTTAATCCATTAGAATCGATGAGCTATAACCTGTTAGAAATGATAAAAGAAACGTATAAAGATGGTGATTATTCAACAGCTCAAGCGTTATGTAACACGTTATCGTATACGCTTTATTACAATCCAAATGCCAAAGATCCATTCTGGCAACAATGTGCCATGAGTTTATGTAACGCCATGATTCTAGCTGTAACAGATAAGTGTATTAAGGAAAAGGAAGAAAATAAAATCACGATGTACACGGTGGCGAATATGTTATCGGAGTTAGGCTCGAAAGAGGTTGTGATTAATAAAAAAGGAGATACTCAAAATGCGTTAGACTTGTACTTTGATGGGCTGCCAACAGAGAGTGTCGCCAAAATGCAGTATGCGACTTCAAACTTCTCAAAAGGTACGACAAGAGGAGGAATCTTCACTCAAACGATGAATGGATTATCCATTTTTACGTTTGATGAAATCGCCAAGATGACCTCTAAAAACAGCGTCGATTTGAAGCGTGTGGGCTTTGGAAAAACAATCAAAGGAAAAGCAGCACCTCTTACTCGCTTAGAAATGACCTTTCCAGATGGTCAAAAAGAAACCATTAAAACCGATGCCAAAGGGTTGTTTGAAGTCAACTTTACAAGTGAAGTAAAGCAGAATGATGAAATTATATTAACGGAAAAGTTCAGTGATAAAATTGTTACTTCATCAAGGCTTGAAACCGTTATATCGATTAATAGGATTACAAGGGAAACAGGAGCTACGACGTTTACAGTGAAAAAGAAACATCCAAGTATTCATGTAAAAGAAGTGACATGTTTTACAAAACCAATCGCTATTTTCATGGTCACACCGGATTATGATTCTAGTAATCACGTTATTGCCTCCATTTTTGTTCGTCAGTTGTATTATATACTTGCCAAAAACGCTTCATTAGCGAAAGGAAACAAGTGTCATCGAGAAGTCATTTTTTTACTCGATGAGTTCGGAGTGCGCCCATACGGGCATATAGAGAATCTCCTTAGACAAGAGATGGGAGTCTGCGCTTAACCCATTTACCACCTTGC